>CAJTCV010000009.1 GCA_910574805.1 Lachnospiraceae bacterium
TGCCATTTCCTTCACCTTCCTCTCCAACCATTATATCACTGATGCTGCAAAAAGAAAGTGACGCTAAAGCTCTACCGCCTGAAAGGCGGTGGATTTAACCTAAGGCTTGGAAATTAAAGTATGCCAAAAATCTGTGAAAATCCCAAAATCAGATGAGGCGTTCCGGATTTTTCTGCACATAGAGCGAGGGTACCGCCCAATCATCTAATTAGATGATTGGGCGGTACCCTCTTTAACTGTACGGAACATCTTCCTTTACTGCCCGCACAGCACGATCACCTTATCCGGCGTTGTCTGGGGCGGAACGCTCCTTGTGGTGGCGCTGTACAGCACGACCAGCGTATTGCCTCCGGGATTGCCGTAAAAGGTCTGGTTGTTCCTCGTGACCACCTCTGTGGCATTGGACAGGTTCAACTTCAGAGACTGGTCTGCCGCCAGCAGCACATTGTTGAAATACGCCACTGTCACCATCTCCCCTTCCACCTTCGGCGCCACCACCGCCGCCACGAACTGCGGCGGATAGATGAGCGGAGCCGGCTGGTTGCCGCTGTAGAATACCGTTACCGGCATACTTTCATACAATGTTTCAAAATTCACCACATACGTATTTCCATTTACAAAGAAATTGGTAGCCCTTCCTTCCTCATCCTCTACTGTAATCATCTGTGTACATCCGCCGTATCCGCTCCCGTTTGCAGACATCATCTGCATCTGGGTGATCACACCGGTCACAGACAGATAGACCGGCCTCTGATTCCAGCCAAAGGGATTAAAATCCATTGCCATATGAAACTGCCTCTCGTCATTTTCTTCTCCATATCATATGCCGGAATGCCGCTTCCTGCCATTCTGCTGCCTCATGCATTCTCCTGATAAGTATCGATCAGCTGCTTCAGTTCCTCCGCCTCCTTTGCCGACAGTTTCCTGCCCCCCAGAAAGGCTGTCAGAAATCCCGGCAGCGATCCTCCAAAGGTCCGCTCCACAAAAGCACCGGATTCCTGCGCCTGCACCTCTTCCCTTGTCACCAGCGGCTCCACGACCGCCTTTTCATTTTTCAGAAATCCCTTTTCGCAGAGACGCCTGATCTCTGTATAGGTGGTGGATTTTTTCCATCCAAGCTCCGTCTGACAGAGCCGGACCAGCTCCCCCGACCCCACCGGCGCGTGATCCCACACAATCGTCATAAACCGGTAATCACTGTTGCATAATCTGAATCCTTCCATGTTCTTCCTCCTGCTGCATTTTTGTATTATTCCCATTCATATCCGTGGAGCACACCCCGCCGCGCCTTCCGCCTCTGTTCCAGAATCACTGTACTTTCTCCGGATCCGTCAGTGCAGGATATCTGCCGTCTGTTCCCGCTGCGTCCTCACAAAGTACCCGGAAACGCAGTTTCCTGTCTGCCTCTTCCTCTGCATGACCATACCAGATCCCCGGAAAATTCTCAAAGCTCAGCCCGACGGTTGTCTCCAGCCAGATCTCGTCCCCCAGTACAAACCTCACATCTGAATCAAGGCTCACCTGCTGCACACTCTGCCCCTCATGATACGGAATCGTCAAAAGCGGCTCAGAGGAAAGTGTCCGCCCGGCGCCCGGCGCCTCTGGCGCACGCAGTACCACATGTACCTGCCGGTTTTCATCATCTGTAACCGTATCCACACACCGCCTGATCTCTTCCCCGTATCGCTCTTCTGTGAAAATATCTGACTCCTCCAGCGTCCCGTCTTTGCAGATCTCAAATAAAGTCAGCCGCTCTGCATGAGCGCCTCTTCCCAGGCCGGTCACCCTCCGAAGTGCGATCTCATCCTCTCCGTCCCGGTCATAATCTGCCATATAAACTTCCGTACCGGATCCGGACAGCTCCCCTCCCCAGTAGTGTTCGTCCATACAGCTGTAATGCTTCTCCCCGTCCGGACTCCGGTACACGATCGTGATCCCCCGGTCGCCATATCTGTAACTTCTGCATCCATAGACCGTCACTGCCTGATCCGCTGTCTGCGCCAGAAGATACATATGAGGTTCTGCGCTTCTTCGATCCGCATCTGATTCTTCTTCCACGGGAACAGCCTGCGCGTACAGCTCCTCCGGAAGCCCGGCATACCAGCCCATGAAAGACAGGTTGCTGTCCCACGGACGCATATTCAGACTGTCGATCCGGTCCAGCAGATACTGTACCGTCTCCCCGGAGGCGGCAAACTCCTTGATATCCTCCGCACCGCACCATTCGGCCGCGCCTTTTGCGTCCAGAAAACCGCCTCCGGGAAGCGCTTCACCCTCCGAAGATTCATAGGACCAGTGCACCGATCCCAGATTGTCCGTCAGTGCCAGCATCAGCACCGCCGCCTCCATCATGTCCATATCCTCCAGATCCTTCTCAAGTCCTGTCTGCGGCGGCTCCTTCATCAGCCGGAAATGAAACTCATATGGCTCCCTGGAGGTCTGAAGCTCTGTCTTAAAAGGCGTCTCCGTTATAAGGTTTTTCGGGAACGCCTCACCAATCACACCCAGAAGCCGTCCGTCTGCCGATACATCCCCCACATATGGGTTTCTGGCCTCGTACAACCTCTCTGACAGGCTTTTTATCCCTGTATCCGGCTCAGACAGCTCCCTTTTCTTCTCCCCGGCCCCATCGGTCCCAAGGAGCGCCAGCACCAGCAGAAATCCCATGGCAAAAACAACGCCCGTCCACATCGCCGGTCTTCGGAAATCCAGTGCATGAAGGATACGCTTCTTAATATCCTGTCCTCCGAAAGCCAGCGGTATGGGAACCGCTGCCGGTCTGTCCGTTGCCAGCATCAGCAGAGTCCGGCTGTATTCCTTCCGTCTCTCCGCTCCCAGAAGCTCCAGTACCTTCTCATCACAGCTCATTTCCATATCCCGGCACATGCACAACCATGCCGCCCACACCAGCGGATGGAACCAGTACAAAGCCAGCAGCCCAAAGGACAGATATTTCACCAGATGGTCTTTTCTGCGGATATGGCACTGTTCATGAAGGAGCACCATGTCCCTCTGCTCTTTCAAAAGTCTGCAGGGCAGATAAATCCGGGGACGGAATATCCCCATTACAAAAGGTAGCGGCAGATCATCACATTCATAAATCCGGCACCTGCCCTTCCCGCCGGCCGCATACCGTCCTTCCGGACAGATCCGGACCGCTTTTCGGACTCTGCGCCGCAGTCCGGCCGTACCAGCCGCAAAATACACAAGAAACACCAGTATGCCGGTCGCCCAGATATATGCCCCGATGCGCAAAGGCCAGGAGACGGTATCCGGCGTGCTTCCGGCGCCGGACAGCGCCCTTTCTTCCGGGACTTCCGGGGCATTTTCCCGCAGAGTCAACTCCTTCGGAGGTGTCTCCCGCTGTACCTCACCCTCCGGGGACAGAATCTCCCGTTCCCCGGGGCTTCCTGCCGGATCTTCAGCCGCATATTCGGTCTGCACCGGCGTACGCTCCGCCCAGACGTCCAGATTGAACAGACTGAACTCCGTGGATATGGACACCGGGCAGATCAGCCGGAATGCCACCACCGTCCACAGCATGTACAGATACCGCCTGGGCGCCCTGTGAAACACCCATCGGATCAGCAGAACCGCCAGAATACAGCAGCCTGCTGTAACGCTCATTTTCAAAATTTTCAGAAAGACAGCCGTCAGCATCTTATCTGCATATAACATCATCAAACACCTCCTGTCAGGATCCTGGTAAATGCCGTCCAGACGTCCCGTTTCCCGATCTCCTCTGTGCGCACAAAAGGTCGGTTATTGTAGACCTCTTTTCATAAGTCTACAATAACCGACCTGCATTTGCAAGCACTTTTTTTATTCCACAACCTCCAGATAACTGCTGATGCAGTAAAGCGTCTGACCATTGTATTCCACCCGGGACCAGCCGGGCTCCGAGACGCCTGTGCGTGCGATCACCTCACCGTTATGCAGCTGAATCACCACCGCAGACGGCTCCTCCACGCTGGGACGGTCCCTCAGGTTCGTCACATCCTTCGCCGTGACATTTTCCGTTACCGGGGTAAATTTTGTCTTAAAACCGTCGTCAGGTTCTTCGGCAGGCGTCTGACAGCCCAGGTCTGTCGTCAGATAGCTGGACACCGCATAGAGCGTCTGCCCTTCATATTCCACCCGGGACCAGCCGTTGTTTCCGACTCCCGTACGGATCGCCGTCTCTCCGTTGCGGAGCTTCGCCGCCACATTGCTGTCATCCCCCTGCCGCATGGTACTGCGCAGATTCGTCACATCCTTGGAAGTTACCTGCTCGTTCACTTCTTCAAAGGTCACGCCGGCCTCCAGGTTCACCTCCACCTGTTCGGCAGCCCCCTCCTCCAGAGCGGATGCCGCCGCATCATAACCAAAATACGCCACATTCAGATCCACGACGGTCCGGATCCCCGGAACAGTCCCCTGATCCGTATACTGCCACATGACATAGCTTCCATCATACTCCGGCCCCGTCACTTCCGGCCAGATATCCGGCAGATACTGCGCCACCCAGATCCGGTATCTCTGCTCCAGCGTTTCTGTATCCCAGAGCAGACTGTCCGCCAGTTCTCCCCTGGAAGCATAAAACATCCCCGTATAGCCAGCGGCCTCGATCTCGTCCAGAAATACCCCTGCCAGTGCTGACCGTTCTTCCACGGTCATGTCATGCTGTCTGCTGTAATCCTCCTGAAAGCCCTCGCAGTTGTACACCACCGGATACGTGACAGGATAGCCCTTTAAAAATTCACACACCCACCGGGCCTCCTCCAGCGCTTCCTCCTCATTCACCGCCGTGGAGAAAAAATAAGCGCCCAGATGGATCCCGTTGGCGGCCGCCTCCTGCATATTATATCTGGCACATTCATCCTCCACAATCGTACCGGATACGGATTTGCGGTAGCCGATGCGCACCATGGCAAAATCAACCCCTGATTCCGCCACCTGCTTCCAGTCAATGTCCTCCTGAAAGCGGGACACATCGATGCCCAGCGTCACGTCACTGTTCTCGCCCGGCACTTCCTTGATCTTCGGAAGCTCTGCCTCCGCCCCTTTTACCGCTTCTTCCGCCTGCCTCTCCTGAGCATCCTCATCTTCCGGTATCTCTTCTTCCGTCTCCGGCTCTTCCTCCCCGGATCCCGCCGCCGGGGATACCGTATCCTCTGCGGATCCCGGCCGAAGAATGAGCACAAGAGCAAACACAAGGATCAGCCCTGCTGCCAGCACTGCCAGAAATGCCTGCAGCAGCATCCTTCCTGCCTTCTTTTTCTCTTCTTCTTTTGTCATGGGGCACCTACCTCTGCTTCTTTTCCAGATACCTCATATAATCCGATACCATCATGGCGATCTTGAAAGTCATCGCCTCCTCAAACTGACGAATATCCAGTCCGATGGTCTTCTGAAGCTTCTCCAGACGGTAGACCAGCGTATTGCGGTGCACAAAGAGCTGCCGGCTCGTCTCGGACAGGTTCAGACTGTTCTCCATGAACTGATAGACCGTCGTCAGTATCTCGTCATCCAGATTGCCCGGATCATAATCCCCGAACACTTCCTTCAGAAACATCTCACACAGCGGTGTGGGAAGCTGATAGATCAGCCGTCCGATCCCCAGCTCTTCATAAGTAAGCACTGTTTTGGAAGAATAGAAGATCTCCGCCACCTCCAAGGCCATCTTCGCCTCTTTATAAGAGCGGGACACCTCCCTCAGAGAATACGCGATCGTGCCGCAGGCTGTTCTCACCCGGCACAGCGTCTCAGAGCTGACCGTATCTGACAGCACATGCGCCAGCTCATCGATCTCCACCTGGCCTTCTCTGTCCTCCAGGCGGCGCACCACAACCACGCAGTCCTCCTCCATGGGCGTGATAAAATCACCGGTCCGGTTGGGCATGATATTTTTCAGAATCATCTGAATATCAAACGCATCACATCCGGAGCCTTCCACCAGCAGCACTGCCCACCGGTTGTCCGGTCCCAGATGCATCTGCTTGGCATAAGTCGCGATGTCCACCGGAAGCAGATTGTCCAGAAGCAGATTGTGGATGAACTGATTCCGGTCCTCCCTGCTGTATCCCATCTCCAGAATCCGTTCCAGCTGACGGACCGCAAGCTGACCCATGGGATATGCATCCTTGGAACCTCCGCTGACGGACAGGATATACCCCATATCTTCCTCTCCCACCTTGAACAGATACCGGTTCCCCAGAGCCTGCATATCCGCCGGGGAATCGCAGAAAATGTCGAAGACCTCTTCCTCCGGAACCGAATCCTCTTCTCCCGCTACACAGGCGCGGTTCCTGTCATATAACGCCATGGACAGCCGCATGATATTTGAAAAATCCTCCAGACACTCCTGGAGCAGTCGGTTTGATACCATATAAAAACCCTCCTCTTCTTCACATCGATTTTCTTATTATAAATTATATCTGTAAAAAAAGCGGTTGTCAAATTTAAAAAAGGGCACCGCAGCTGCGGCGCCCTCCTGTCAGTCATATTCAGTTAACGATCGTCAGCTCGCTGTCTTTGTCAAAGACATGGATCTTCTCCACATCCAGCGCAAACTTCACGCTGCTTCCGGTCCTTGCGGTCGTGGTCGGGCTGACTCTTGCGGTAAAGTTCGCACCCTCCAGATCGAAGTACAGATATACCTCTGCGCCCAGCAGCTCGTATACGTTGATCTTCGCTTCGATGACGCTCTTCGCATATTTCTGAAGCATCTCATCGGAATCGTACAGGTCTTCCGGACGGATGCCCATAACGACAGTCTTTCCTGCATAGCCCTTGTCGATCAGAACCTTTGCCTTCTGCTCCGGAAGCGTGATCGTATACGGACCTACTTTCAGATCCACCTGGCTGCCCTTCACCTCACATTTTGCATCCACAAAGTTCATCTGCGGAGATCCGATGAAGCCTGCAACGAACAGGTTTGCCGGAGAATTGTACAGGTTCTGCGGAGAATCGATCTGCTGTACCACACCGTCCTTCATAACAACGATTCTGGTACCCAGCGTCATAGCCTCGGTCTGGTCATGGGTTACGTAGATGATTGTAGTGCCCAGTCTCTGATGCAGCTTGGAGATCTCTGTTCTCATCTGTACACGGAGCTTCGCATCCAGGTTGGACAGCGGCTCATCCATAAGAAATACTTTCGGGTTACGCACGATTGCACGTCCCATAGCCACACGCTGTCTCTGACCACCGGACAGAGCTTTCGGCTTCCGGTCCAGCAGCTTCTCAAGATCAAGGATCTTTGCCGCCTCGCGCACCATTTTGTCAATCTCATCCTTCGGCGTCTTGCGGAGCTTCAGCGCAAATGCCATATTGTCATATACAGTCATATGGGGATACAGCGCGTAGTTCTGGAATACCATCGCGATATCGCGGTCCTTCGGCTCCACATCGTTGACTCTGCGGCCATCGATGAGAAGATCACCGGAGCTGATATCCTCCAGACCTGCCACCATACGAAGTGTCGTAGACTTTCCGCATCCAGATGGTCCTACGAAGATGATGAACTCTTTATCTTCGATCTCCATGTTAAAGTTCTTCACCGCTTCAAAGCCGTTGGGATATTTTTTACAAATGTTCTTTAATGAAATACTTGCCATTTCGGTCTCCTTCCACAATCATCGTTACTGTCTTTATCTGTCTACGAGTATATACGCTTTCCTGTCTTTTGACCATATGGTTATCCCACAAACATTTAACCATTCCTTTGTATATTCGGACAACGTCATAGTACATCTGTGACTATTTCACGGAAAACCAAAGTGCCCTATGGTAATTCTGACGAATGCTTTTCCAGATAAAAGAATTCCTGTTCGCTTTTTCCATTTTCTGTATTATAATAGAAAGCACAGTCCGCCTGTTGGCCAAAAGAAAGGGAAAAAACCTATGAATAAAAAAGAGATCCTGGAGATCAAAAAACAGTTTACTAATGAAAACTGCGCCATCACCCGCATCTGCGGCTGCTATGTGGACGCAGAAAAGCAGATCCGTACCGAGCTGAAGGAAGCTTTCCTGTCCCTTCCGGAGGAAGAGGTCTTCAAATATTTTGACATTTTCCGCAAAACACTCTCAGGGACCTGCGGCAAGAACCTCATCAGTCTGGACTTTCCGCTGGATCAGGAGATGCCCGACGGCGCCCAGGCATGGCTTTTGAAGCTCCGGGACAGCCGACTTACGGACGATCTGCTTCTGGAAGAATTTTATGAAAAGATTATACAAAATTATGTCTATGGGGAAAACTACTATATCATTCTGATCCATGCCGCCTATGATATTCCCGGAAAAGCAGGTGACGGAACAGAGATGTTCGACGCTTCCGATGAGACCTATGAATATCTGCTCTGCAGCATCTGTCCGGTGAAACTGTCCAAAGCAGGCCTGTGCTACAACGCCGAGAAGAACAGCATCGAAGACCGGATCCGGGACTGGATCGTGGAGATGCCGGCGGCAGGCTTTCTGTTCCCCGCTTTCCATGACCGCAGCACAGATCTGCACAGCATGCTCTATTACACGAAGAATCCGGAATCCCTGCAGCCTCTCCTGATGGAAGAGGTCTTCGGCTGCCGCACTCCGCTCTCCGCCAGAGAGCAGAAAGAAACTTTCGGAGAACTTCTGTCCGGGGCTCTGGGAGAGGCATGCGACTACGAGACTGTGGTCAGCATCCACGAAAATCTCAACGAACTGATCGAAGAGAAAAAAGATCTTCCCGAACCGCCGACGCTGTCAAAGCCCGAAGTCAAAAACCTGCTTATGCAGAGCGGCGCACCGGAGGAAGTGATGGAGCACTTTGAGGAACAGTTTGACTCCACCGCCGGAGAGGATGCCAGCTTCCTGGCTACAAACCTGACGAGCACCCGGTCGCTGGAAGTCCGCACGCCGGATGTCATTGTGAAAATCACTCCGGAAAAAGCAGCACTTATGGAGACACGGATGATCGACGGCTGCAATTACCTGCTGATCCAGATCGATGATTACATAGAGGTAAACGGCGTGGCGATCCGCGCCGGAGACGCTGAAGCAGAATAGATCCCTTTCATACGGGGCAGAATAGCACCAGCACGGATGGAGCGGTATGCTCTGTCCCACAAGGAGGCATTCTGTTTTATGAAGATCTTATTTTATGACACAAAAGTTTATGATCAGGAGTCATTTACCTCGGAGCTGGAAGCGTATCCTGACGTGGAAGTGAAATTTCTGAAAACGGATCTGACCCGGAACACCGCGGAATTATCCCATGGGTATGACGCCGTGTGCGCTTTCGTGAACTCGGACATCGGCACCCGGACGGTGGAGATTCTGCACGAAAACGGCATCCGGCTCATCCTCATGCGCTGCGCAGGCTTTAACAACGTGGATCTCAAGACGGTGGAAAAATACGGGATCCGGATCCTGCGCGTGCCCGGATATTCTCCGGAGGCAGTGGCTGAACATGCCATGGGACTGGCCCTCACCGTCAACCGCCGGCTTCACAAATCCTACATCAAGGTGCGGGAAAATGATTTCAGCCTTGGAAGCCTGATGGGATTTAATTTCCATGGGAAGACCGCCGGCATTGTGGGTACCGGAAAGATTGGAGCCGCCATGGTACGGATCTGTCACGGCTTCGGCATGAAAGTGCTGGCCTATGACGTATATAAGAATCCGGATCTCCAGGAAATCGCAGAATATGTATCCCTGGAGGAACTGCTCAGCCAGAGCGATCTGATCTCCCTGCACTGTCCGCTCACAGAGGACACCCGCCACCTTATCAACCGGGAGACGATCCGAAAGATGAAGGACAGCGTGATCCTGGTGAACACCTCCAGAGGGGCGCTGGTGAAGACCGAGGCCCTGATCGAAGGGATCCGCGCCCACAAATTCTTCGGCGTGGGACTGGATGTATATGAAGAAGAAACGCCCAATGTCTTTGAAGACCGGTCCGATGAGATTCTGGAGCATTCTGTGACCGCAAGACTTTTATCCTTCCCCAATGTAATGATTACTTCCCATCAGGGATTCTTCACCAGAGAAGCCCTGTCCGCCATCGCCCGGACCACTCTGGAAAATGTCCGCGCCTTCGAAAGCGGAGAACCGTCTCCCAACGACGTAACAGCGGGCATGTAAAAAACCGGCTTTCCCGACACCGAAAAGGGAGCTGCAGAAACTGCAGCTCCCTTTTATCCTGCGGCCCCCAGGCCGGTCATCATTTCACAGCGATGGCTTCGATCTCGCACAGAACCCCTTTGGGAAGCTCTCTGACCGCCACACAGCTCCTGGCAGGTCTGGAGACGAAATATTGTGCATAGACCTCATTAAACGCGGTAAAATCCCCCATATCGGCCAGGAAACAGGTGGTCTTTATCACCTTTTCAAAACCGCATCCCGCAGCTTTCAGGATCTCTCCCACGTTTTTGCAGCTCTGCTCTGCCTGAGCCGCGATACCCTCCGGAATATTCCCCGTTGCCGGATCCACCGGAATCTGACCCGATGTATAGACGAACCCGTTCACCTCGCAGCCCTGAGAGTATGGTCCGATCGCTCCCGGCGCCTTATCTGTTGCAATCATTTTCATGCCTTTTTCCTCCAACCTTTCTGTTCCATATGATTTTATGCGGATAGTGGGAGTCGAACCCACACGTCCGGAGGACACAGGAACCTAAATCCTGCACGTCTGCCAATTCCGCCATATCCGCTCATGCTCCGGTACTGCACCGGATGACTATCCAATATGTTACCATCTGCCCTCTCAAAAGTCAATCGCTCAATCAAAAGATACACTCCAGGATCAGCATCAGCACCGGCTGGTGCAGCATATAGACAGGCAGGCTGTGTCTTCCGATCCACCCCGGCAGACCGACGCGCCTCCCAAGAAAACTCCTCACCGCCTCCCGTTCCATCAGAATCCCATACAGGAAATACCCGCACAGGTACAGAAAGATCCACGGAATGTACGAGAAATAATCCCCGGAGAAAAAGCCTGGCTCCGGAAATCCCAGCGCCGTCATGCAGATCCCCCGGTAAAGTCCCTCCGGAACCCGTCCCAGGAGGATCTTCTCAAAGCCCAGATATCCGCTGTTCACATCCCGGGTCAGGAAAAACAGTGCACCGCTCCCCAGAAACCCCGCCCACGCCGGGAGCCGCTCCAACAATCCGGAGAACGGGACCAGCGACACCATCGCCGCCCCTGTGAAGGTCAGGATCCCGAAGAGGATCCGCTCCGAGGGCATAAAGCAGTATGTCACCGCTGTAATCACCATGCCGCAGGCAGAGATGATAAGGCCTCTTTTTAAAGGCGCACTGCCCAGTCGCCAGCAGAATCCGGACAGCAGAATGAACATCCAGCAGATACTCTGCTGCCATACATATCCCGGCGTCTTCCAGAACCATCCCACCGACACTCCGTACAGCTCCACCAGATCAAACATACCGTGGTACAGAATCATACTGATCAGTGTGATCCCCCGCAGACCGTCCAGCAGGTGGTAGCGCTCCTTCTTCTCCATTTCTCCGGCATCCTCTGCCGGTTCCATGCCATGTCTTTTTTTCTTCCCGGATAGCAATATTCGATGTGTCATTTTCATCTCCTCCATGCTGTATCTGTGCCCTGCCGGAGCATCCCGTATCCCAGCAGCCAGAAAAGCCAGAGGCGGGGGACCTCTGGCTCTTCTGCAACAACTTTTTTAGAAATATATTTATCGACGATACTGCGAAAAAAGAATAATCAAAAGGGAGGGTTTATTCATTAAAAAGGGGGATTAGGGGGTGCAGTACCATCCATAAATACCTTATTTATCCAAACGGCCGAACACCTTACATGTTCCCCGTTTGTTGAAATTATTATACGTCCCGAACACCGATTTGTACATTGACAAAACACATAAATTTTCGACTTTTTTCGCCTTATAATAAAACAAAAAAACCAATTACTTTTTCACTTCAGCCCGCAAAAGCATAAAACGTAAAACAAAAAAGCACTGAAGATCAGTGCTTTCCATGAGACATCGGGGATTCGAACCCCGGACAACTTGATTAAAAGTCAAGTGCTCTACCAACTGAGCTAATATCCCATCATCTGCATTCACATGCCCAACTGGGCTAGCTGGATTCGAACCAGCGTGATGCAGGAGTCAAAGTCCTGTGCCTTACCGCTTGGCGATAGCCCATTATCTTTGATTCAGGGTGGGTACAGGGACTCGAACCCTGGACCTCCAGAGCCACAATCTGGCGCGCTAACCAACTGCGCCATACCCACCATATTCCTAACGACCGGTTGTGGCCCGGCCAAATGTGCCCGAAGGGATTCGAACCCCCGACCCACGGCTTAGAAGGCCGTTGCTCTATCCAGCTGAGCTACGGACACATAACCCAGTGACTCCTGAGCCAAGCGGGTGATGGGAATCGAACCCACGTATCCAGCTTGGAAGGCTGGTGTTCTACCATTGAACTACACCCGCATAAAAACTGTTGACCACGTACCGCATGCCTGTGACCTCGTACAGTACATCGGGGTGACAGGATTCGAACCTGCGACCTCCTGGTCCCAAACCAGGCGCTCTAGCCAAGCTGAGCCACACCCCGCTTTGGATGCCCGCTAACGGACACATACTGTATTATATAAGAATGCCGCAGAATTGTCAACAATTTTTTTAATTGATTTTTTATGTTTTTTGACATCTTCTCCGTACTGAAAAGAGCCACCCGATTCTCTCTGCAATCGAATGGCTCTTTTACCTGTCAATCTGAAGTTTCACCCTGATTATCTCCTTTCAAGATTATTTCCGGATACTGCCAGATTGTACGGATCCTCTGTTCAGTTTTCTCTTCGTTCATATTTAAGAATCATCCTGCCCCTGATCTCCTGATGCATCCTTTCTCGTCAGATGTCATCCCATCCTGTGCGTCTGTCTGATCGTTCTTAAAGATGATTAAAATCTTACCTTCCCATTGGACCTTTCCTCCATTCCAGAGACTTTTATGTGTCTCTTTCTTGTTTGTGAGTTTATATTACAATATCTTTTTCCCTTTGTCAACAGTTTTCTGAAATTTTTTTAAAATATATTTTATTTTCCGACTGCTGAGAACAGAGCCTGTAACAATACCGTCCTCTGATACTGCAGATATTTCCCCTGGACAGCCCGGATGACGGTGGCGGAAGAGATCTTCAGAGCCTGTGCGATCTCTTCCTGTGTCATGGGTTTTAATGCTTCTCCCCGGAGAAAATATCCGCTCTGGCGCTCCAGGATCTCATATACAATCTTCTGGATCGTCTCACGGCGCTGTTCCACACATTCCAGCACATCCTTCGCCCGACTGAGCTTTTCTGCAAAATATTCCTTCAGCTCCTGATCCTGTGCAGTCTCCATCATACGGACATAATAATCGTTCAGATGATATTCTCCCATCCACCGGTCATTCAGCTCCGCTTTCCAGCTGCCCCCCTCCCGGACCACGAGAATATCCGGAACAATATACTGAGTCTCTCTGCTCTCTTCCGCCAGCGGCCTGGGATTCAGCGTACTCAGAATATGCATATATTCCTTCGCCTGCACAGTGGAAATATGGAGCTGTCTGGTGACCCGACTCACATGTCCCTTCAGAATCTCATCCAGGCAGTGTTCCGTCATCTCATACAGCTTCGGATCCTGAACTCCGGCCCGCTGAAGCTGCAGAACCAGACATTCTGACAGATCCCTGGCAAAGATCCCGGCAGGTTCCAGTTCCTTCAGTTCTCTTAAGCACTTTTCCACCAGTTCTGCCCCATATCCGGAAGCATTTGCAATGTCCCGCACCTCATACGGAAAATACCCGCTGTCGTCCAGACACCCCGCCAGATATCGGATCAGTTTCCGCTCTTCCCCGCTGTACCGCCCGTGGGGAAGCTGCTCCATGACCATGCGTTCCCTCGTCCACTGCTCCTTCGCCCGGACGTCTCCGCGCCGGTCCACGTCGTCATCATTTTCCCGCACCTGCTCTCCGCTGTACTCACTGCCCGTCTCATAAAATTTTTCCAGATTCTGCATGGTCTCTTCCTGCCGGTCCATGGAAGTCTCCAGAAGCGGATTCTCCAGATACTCTGTCTGCAAAAACGCATCCAGCTCCTGATTGGTATATTCCAGCACCTCCAATGACTGAATCTGTGCTCCTGATAATGTCTGCGCCTGCTCCAGGATCAAATTGCTCTGCATATGGCCTGCTCCCTTCTTGTCTTTTGTATATAAAATCTCTTGTTTTTCCCTTTATTCTGATTATATGCGATTCCTGCCTTTTTTACAAGATCACATAATTCCAACATAAAATCTGCCTTGTGAAACCCGGTGCATCATGGTAAAATAAGAAAAACGAAAATCTTGTTTCAGGAAATGTCATTATATCCAACCGATGATAAACGACACTGGAGACCAGGAACTATGCTTGCAGGAATTTAGTGCCGTTTATATAACAGGAGACAAATGATCATGATTTACAGAAAAAGAATATTGATATCCATTATTATCCTTGCGGCTGTCATTCTGGCATGTACCGCCTGCGGACAGAAAGCGACCACCATGCAGCTTGTAAAAACCGAGGGCGAAGTCGACGTTATAAATGACAGGGGAAGGAGCATGGATATTTTTGAAGAAATGGGGCTCTATTCCGGCTACCATGTGGATACGCGGGCCAAAAGTCAGGCATGGATCAATCTGGACAGCACCAAACTTACGAAAATGGACGAAGAGAGCCAGGTGGAAGTGAAGGGGGACAAAGGAAAGCTGGAAATGATCGTCCATTCCGGCAGAGTATTTTTTCATGTGACGGAACCTCTTGATGATGGAGAGACGCTGGAGATCCGCACCTCCACCATGCTTGTGGGCATCCGGGAAACCTGCGGCTGGTTCGAGGTGCCGGAAGAAAACCATATGAAAGTGTATCTGATCGAGGGAACGGTGGAATGCAGCATTGAACCATCCGGCCCGGAGGATGAGAAGATTTCTGCGTCTGTTTCCGGCGGCGATATGGCTGATATGAGGATAACGGACGGACAGGCGGCGATCACGGTCTCTTCTTACGGCAGCGGAGACATTCCTGATTTTGTCCTTGACGAAATATCCGGCGACGAGCTGCTTGCCTCAGAGCTTGATCACATACGGATACAGGATTTTCTGTCCGGAATGGAAGATGTGCTGGCAGCAAAGGACTATGATACTGCCCGGAGCCTTGCCCTCTCTGAGGAATACCTTGCGCTCGCCCCACTGATCGAAGCAGAAGCGCCCTGTTATTCCCGCAGCCGCGGCGGAGCAGTCGAACAGAACGGAACCGGTGTCATCGCATATGGAACTGATGTGTTTTATTATGGTTCCCGGGAAAACGGCGTCCGCAACGGACAGGGCGTTGCTTTCAGGGCACTGGACCCGGACAGCGACTCCTTTTATCACGGAGAGTACAAAGTCTATGAAGGAAACTGGGCAAATGACATGCCCAATGGCCAGGGAACGGAATTCTGCAAAGTATCCGCAGAAAAACTGCCGGAAAACACCGGTCTTTTCACCATGCGGTCAGGCGAATTTGCGGACGGACTGTTCAACGGACGAATCGAAGTGGAAGAAATTCTCTGGGACGGAAGCATAGACAGATACTATGGCACTGCTCAAAATGGTGTATGGGATCTTCTGGATGAGAATCGTCATTACCTGATCCATGAGGAAACCGGCCGATTCTGTATGACCATTGAGGAAGAGTCGAATCAAAGGCAGGGAGTTTTATGGGTCCGGTAGCATTCCTCAAAGCGTTTTGGTATCACAGAGAAGAAAGCCCCGGGAGGCATTCCATGGGGCTTTCTTCCTGATTTTAAATTATTTTGTTCTCTTTCAATATCTGCTTCATGCAGACTCCATCTGCATTCTGGCAAACAGAGCCGCGCCGATCACTCCCTTGCCTGCATGTTTCTGTGAATATACATAGTCAAAGCCATAAGTCATGACGTCGCGCCCGGTGCATGCATTGACCTCCCGCTCGAAAACTTCCCGCGGAAAATCCGCCATCTCCGGCACGCCGCCGCCTACCACAATGGTATCCGGATTAAAGATCGTCGCCACCACCGCATAAACATGGGCGCAGGCGCGTATGAATTCCTTCATGGGCGCTTCTTCCCGGTGTCTTGTGAACAGCTCTCCAATCGCCGTATCCGGATAGAACTCTTCCTGGATCTTCCGGAGTCTCCAGCCGGATGCATAGCATTCGCAGCATCCTTTTTTTCCGCAGCTACATGAAGCATCTCCTCCAAAATACGGCATATGGCCCAGATCCAGCTCTGCTCCGTCTTTTCCTTCCAGCAGCCGTCCGTCGATCATGATCGATGCGCCTACCCCGGTCCCAATGTAGATGCCCGCCACGATTTTCTGATCTTCCAGATGGTTGGCTGCGATATCATGCAGCAGGATGTTTTTCACATCATTATTCACAAAAGCCGGCACATGAAAATGCTCCCGTATCTTTTCCGCCAGGTTCATATGACAAAAGACAGGCTCTCCCGCCCGGTTCCGGATATTGGTCGTACAGATCACCGTCTCTTTGTCCGCCTCCACGGAAGAGGGGACTCCTATGGATATGGCTTCTATGTCCTGTATGCGGTTCTTCTCCACATAATCCGCAATGATTCCGCAGAGCTCTCCCGCCGGGTCTCTGGCCCCGGCGATCGCCTGGCTGCCTGTGACCGCAGATGCCTGCAGCTGACCGTCCGAAGTGACTGCCCCAATCCGCAGATTGGTCCCTCCCAGATCAATTCCGATAATCATTGTCTTACTCCATTCTTCTTCCATGATGCCTCTGCATTGCCGGAGCCGCTCAGAGAGCAGATGCCAGATCTTCGATCCAGGCATCCCGCGCCGTCCGAAAGCATCCCCACATCCTGTGGTATTCGTCCTCTCCGGCACATCGGATCTCTGTCCGGACCGGTATAGATTCCTCCCGCCGCTCTTCCATAAAGCGTCCGGCATGCTCTGCGATCAGTTCTGCATATTCTCTGCTGCAGCTGTCCACTACCATACACGATGGATTGTAGATCCACAAAAGATTGTAAAGTACCAGAGATATGGTATCCAGTGCCGGTTCCAGAAGCTCCACCGCCTGTGCATCCCCCGCCGTATAACGGCCGGGAAGCTCTGCAAACGGTATGTCCATTCCCTGATCCTTCATCCTCCTTTTGACTGCAGATACCGATACCACATTTTCCAGAATCGTGTACCCGGAAGGATCTTTGTCCGCAGGCACTAGCATCTTCCCTACTTCTCCCGCCATCCGCTGGGAACCGGTGACCGCAGTATCCTGATGGATAAAAAAACCTCCCACACCATAGCCGCAGTAGAAATAAAACTGGCTCTCCGACTTTGGCGTCAGGCAGTCATATTCCGCCCGCGCCGCCGCATATACATCATGGAGCACCCTTATATTTTTAATCTCAAACATGTTTTCAAATAATGACCTGACGTGCAGTCCTTTCAGTTCCGGTATCAGGTCATAGTTCACCAGATCCTGACTTTCATCATACGCCCCGGGAACCGATACCGCCATACCCACCAGATCTCCCCCGGTCCGCAGGAGTTCTTTCCTGATCTCTGACGCTGCAACCCGAAGTTCCTTCTCATAGGTACTTCCTTCCCGGCGGGCAACGCTCCGCTCTGTGATCAGATTCCGGTAAATATCATAGATCAGAAAACGGATCTCCTCTCTGGATGTAAGATTGATACACACCACATTCCCGTAGCGCTCCGAGATCTCCAGCGTTTTGGGATTTCTTCCCACGTCCCCGCTCACCGACTCCTTCTCTTTGATGATTCCCGCTTCCAGCAGGCTGTCCACGATATGCTTCACCGTCATGAGACTGATCTGGTTTTCCTTTGCCAGCACACTTCTTGTCACATTCCGGTTCTGGATCATGCTCTGAAGGATATTTTCCATGTTTACGTTCCTGATATTTTTTACGGTCAGTATCTGTTTTTTCTCCGCTGCCATATGACTGAAAGCCTCCTCATAACACCCTTATTTCTATACGGTGTTTACTAATACCTATTTTAAACAGGCATGCAGAGACTTGTCAATAATTTCCACCGCCTCATCCACATTTTCCCGGGATGTAATCAGAGCCGGATGCATGACGACAACGACATTTTCCAGATTCCTTCTGCCCTCCAGTTCCGTGATCAGGCCGTTTCCCGGCATGGTCTCGTAGAATTTCCGGCCCAGCGCATATTTTCCGCCTTAACTGTCCCTTCGATCTCCATCCCCTGCAGAAGGCCGCGTCCCCGCACGTTCCGGATCACATCGTATTTCTCCTTCAGACCAAAAACCTTCAAAGCCTCAATCATCTCTTCGTTGCCGTGTCCCAGGGTGCAGGCGGAGAACTGGCCGGAGAAATCCAGATATTTCCTGCCCGCCTCATCGTACAGGTACATGCCCTTCCCTTTTGTAAAGACCAGGTCATCCGTGGTATAGCACTGTATCAGATACTTTTTATCTCTTTCCAATGTGGTCATATGACATTCTCCTTCCTCTTATCCGGTCAGGCATTCCACTCGCCGTATTTCGCAAGGATCTTGTCTTTGATCATCTGGCAGAATTCGTCCGTCACCTGGAAGTCATTGACAATGGTGTACCAGTAGCCGTGGCTCTCCAGAAATTCCTTTTCATATTTAATGGCTGCAAATACATCATCCCATGTGATCCCCATGCCCTCCGGACGGATCTCCACGCCTGCCCGGTGGATGATGTCCAGAATGCCGTCCGGATCATTGCCGCCCATGGCAGAGCCTACAAAGATGCCCAGGCATACCGGCTGACCGTGGATGAATTTCTTCTTTGTCAGATATTCCAGCGTATAGAACAGGAAGTGGTCGCTGCCCTCGATGGGTCTTGGATTCCATCCGTTGTTGTGGAATGCGCCGCCGCCCCATCTTAAGCCTTCCGTCAGGATACGGATTCCCTTCTCCGTCAGGTTGTAGATCTCGTCCAGTCCGTCCACCACGGACTGATAGACTGCCTTCACCTCATCCACCATCTCCTGGTCATAGGGCCATTTCTCCTCACATTTTCCCTGATCCGCCGCGTATTTCCAGTCGAAAGTGGAATTATTGTAGCAGAGTACGTCGCAGACCCCGCTCCGGTTCAGCGCTTTGGGGCCGTTCTGGATGATATCATAATCAATATACACTGCCACAGGCTCCACATACCCAATATACCGGACCACGCTGTTGAACCGGATCCCTGCACGGTGTCCGAATACCGCGTTTGTCGCGATGGCCGTAGGCACCTGATACAGCGGCATATGGCTCTTCCATGCCGCCATCTTCGCATAGTCCACTGCCTGGCCGCCTCCCAGACCGATGACGGATTCAAATTTCGGAAGCTTCTCCAGATTCGCCATGATCTCATCGTACTCCAGCGTCTTTACAAAATGTACGATGCAGTCCTCATCAAACTCATCCTTGAACTTCTCCCACAGATCCTCCATCGTCACCACCAGATAAGGTCGCTGGACAATGTTCTTCAGTTCTCCCACCAGATTGCGTCCGTAGATTGTCGTGAATAATTTTTTTTCCATAACTGTTTCCCCTTTTCTATGTAGTTTTATTTTTATATTCTATTTATAAATACTATTTAATAAAATGGTATAATAAGTTTTCTGGTTTGTCAAGCAAAATCTGAATTTTTCTCCACTCTTCTTTCCCGCACCTCTTTCATACATGTGTCCAGCTTCCGGTCATTCAGTCCGTAGAACATCTGTACCAGAAAATGAACCATGGTCACGGCCGCAGGAATCACAAATGCCGGAATCAGAAGCTTCCGTTGATCAAAAAGAATACGAACAGGATACCGAACTGCATGGAACCCGCCACCACCTGCGCCAGATTGGTGCATACGCTTTTTACAATGGTAATCGTCTCCCTCTCCCTTAAATTCCTGGCCATGTTGCAAAACTGAGCGATCTGAGGCATGAAGGGAAAGGTCGCTCCAATGGAACCGAAACCCCCGTAGCAGACAGAAGCCCATGCGATCTTCACTCCGGTGCTCTCCGTCGGCAGCGCCGTAAACACTCCCACGAAGAGCAGAAACAGCGGCGCAATCCCAAAGAGCGCCCAGGATCGATAAAACAGTCTGCAAACCGCGCCGCCAGCATGATCATACCTGCCACCGTTGCGCTTAAGCCCACCACATCCGTGTAAAAGTACACCAGATAGTAGCCGAAGATAGCCCAGGAGACCTGAAAGCTGCAGGCTCCGTACATGCTGTGGATGATCTTGTCATACCAGGGGACCTTCGCCGTCGTAGACATAAAATATGAGTCTTTATTTTTGGTTATCCTGTATTACAAAAAGACCTGCAGCCGGTTATTGCCAGCCGCAGGCCGTCCTGCAGGTGTCTTTTCTTCTTAGTTCATCACACTGGATACATATTCAATGGATGCAATATCCTCCCCGGAGAAGATGAAGTTCAGAGTCATGCCGTCTTTTTCATAGCTGATCTTCTTATCATCTTCAGCATAATCCTCGCCGTAGGCTGCAATCACATCTTCTCTGGTGGAAGACAGGTCAATCCCTTCCGGAGTTGCCACCGTGTCATCCTTCAGCGTGATATAACCCACCAGATTTGTCTCTCCGTCCGGATAGGTGTTCACTGTGAATCCCGGATAGGTATACAGGTAGGCAGTCCCCTGAGCCGCACAGCTTGGCTCTTCAAAGATGCTCTTGGGCTCGCCCAGTGCGTCCGCGATGGGCGCCATGTCCACATCCACGCCGATGGTGATTCCGTCGTTCTCGAAGACATATCCTTTACCGCCGGAGGCCGCAGGCTTTTCTTCCCCGCTCTCTGCCGGAGCTTCTGCCCCGTCCTGATCCTCCGTGCTGTTCTGCACTTCATTTTCCTCATCTTTGGAATCCTTGCCGCATCCGGTCAGTCCCAGCACTGCGATCATACTCATTGTCAGAAGCACTGTTAAAAATCTCTTTTTCATACATCATTCTCCTGTTTTAAGTTCCGCATCTTTTGATGATGCTTAATTTTTATTCTCAAGTTCCTGAAGCTGTCTGTCGATCTCCGCCTGATATGCTGCCAGCTTCTCCTCCCATGCGGCTTCCAGGGCTTCCTCTCCCCGGCGGCTCTCCAGGCCGCATTCTTCAGCGAGGATCTTTCCGAAATAACGGGACAGCTTTTCTGCGCCGGAGAGGTTCAGGTGCAGGCCTGCGTCGTAGGTATCCGTCGTATAGTCCAAGCCAATCTCTTCTTTTACGTCCAGAAAATTGTAGTATTTCAACTGATGCTCCCGGGCGTAATCCTGCATCTGCTCATCCCATTCCTCGTACCAGTACGGATGCAGGCTCGGCGCTTTCACCAGTACCAGCTCCACACCGGACTTTTCACACAGTTCTCTCATTCTGTCCAGATATGCATATGCATTTTCCCCAAAGGAATAATCCGAAAGGATCCTGCCCTCCGGGACATTTTCTGCCGGCTTTACGTCGACCCGCATATAATATCCGTTATGAGTCACTTTATCTTTCTCCCAGAAATACCGGAAGTCTTCCCTGGTCAGCTGGCTCCAGCGGCTGTGATACCGAAGGAGCGGAAAGACATACTCCATGAACTGTTCGTCCTCCCGCATGGATGCCAGGATACAGCCGATCTTGGATCCGGACCAGCGCATGCCGTCCAGCGTCATCCGGTTGTACGCCTCCTGCTGCGGTTCGTTAAACTCCATGGCAAGTACACTGAATACGACCACATCCGGCTTCTCGTACCTGAGCGTCTCTTCCAGCAGATAATACGACTGCCAGACCAGCTGCTGGGCACTGCCCCGGATATAGCTGTTGATCCCGTATTCTTCCCACAGAACCGCCGGAGAAATATTCTCATACAGTTCACAGTCTCCGATAAAGATCACATCATGATCTTTTTCCTCGTCATAATATTCCTGTACCATTCCTCCTTCCATCACATCATCCATATATTTTGGCATCAGCAGACGTTGTAATAAATATAAGATTACAACCAGCACCAGTATGGTGAGAATGATTCTCACCGCTGTCTTCATCCGCTGTCTTTTTCTCTTCTTCATACCGCCACTCCTCAAAAGGGACCCCATACAGACCGGAAACATAAGCCTCTGCTCTTTACCGGTCCCCTGTGATCAGTTCCTGATATTCCTGCTTCAGACGCCCGCAGGCCTCCACTGCACATTTTGCCATAAGCTGCATGACGTCCAGATATCCGCCCCCGATCCCGTGGTCTTCACGTATCACGGAGAGCTCCGTACAGCCCAGAAGGATCACCTCTGCACCGCCGGCCCTCAGTTCCTCTGAGACTCTTCCGAAGAGCTCCATCTGGGGCGGCCGGTTTGCCTTGACATTTTTATAGATCAGATGCATGACCTCCTGCTGACGCTCCGGAGAAGGGATCACCAGGGAGCAGTCCGAAGAGAGAAATTCCTTCTGGAACAGCCCGCTCTCTATCGTTCCCGACGTGGCCATCAGCCCCACAGAACGGATCCCCCGTTCCGTCAGATATCTGTGCGTCTCCTTAATTGCATTGATGATCGGGATATGAATCCCTTCCTCCAGCTCTGTATAAAAATAATTTGCCGTAATGCAGGGAATTGCAATCAGCTCCGCACCCTGCGCCGCCAGCCCCTGACCCACCCGGATCATCTCCGGCTTGGGATCCGTCTTTGTATGGTCCAGAATATAGGCGGTCCTGTCCGCTATGTGCGGACAGCTGTGGATCAGCATCTCAATATGCTCCTGATCCACTTCCGCTTCTGTCATCTCTGTAACCATCTGCATGAAGAGGGCTGTCGCCATGGGGCCCAGCCCTCCGATCACGCCTAATTTTTTCATACCTGTCTCACCTTCTTCACTGCCCGGGCACATTCTCCCGCGAACCGGCCGGATTCTCACAGAACCGCACCCGCCTCACTACGGTATGATGTCCGGATATCTGGAACGGTCATAGTTGTGCGTGCCGTCATGGGAATTGGAATACGCCATCAGCTCCGCGTCAGTCTTATAGAAGAATGTGGAACCGTCCACCCGTCTGCAGGTGTCAAAATGATGCCATCCCTCTCCGATATCAATCAGGTTCCAGTAATGCATGGTGGTGGGCGTCGGGATCTTCTCAATATCCATGTTCTTGATCCCGGCCCTGGTCAGCAGACACTTGGCGGTCATGGCATAGACATAGCAGTCGCCTTTGCGTTCCACCAGTCCCCGATATGCCCCCTGGACCCAGTTGGTCTTGGGCGTGCCGTCAAAATATGCGATCCGCTCATGACACCAGTTGTAGATCTTCTTTGCTTTGTCATATTCACTCAGCGACTGATCGCCGAAGAGAGACGCCAGGATCTTGTCCGCCTCCGCATTGACCAGATCCTCCGTAATATTATCCACTGATACCGGCTCCACATGCACCACTGCCGCAGCGGTCGTCTCATTTCCGGCCATGTCCACTGCTTTGTACACCACCTCATAGTCTCCCGCCTTCTCCAGATCCACCGCGGAAGCGTCCACCGTCAGCTCCACCTCTTCGTCGATATTATCGGTAACGGTTATGCCTTTTTTGTAAGAGATGCTGCCCCCCACCGGCACAGTCAGATCCTCCACACCGGAGATGACAGGCGCTTCCGTATCTACGGTAACCTCCAGGGAAGCCTCTTTCTTCGTCACATTTCCTCCCCCGTCCGTAACCAGAAGAGAGACTTCATGTACACCGTCTGTCCCGCAGTCCGGCTCCTGTTCAAACTGTACAGTGGTCGCCGTGGCATCTGTGATCTCTTCAATAAAATCTTCCGCGGACACCTCCTTGCCCGCATAGATGGTCAGATCCTTCGTCACCACCTCCGGGGCTACTGTATCCTCCACATGAAGCGTAGAGGTCACTTCTCTTCCATATACCCGGATGACGACTTCGTGGTCTGTCACCTGATCCAGCTCCATATCCTCTGACAGACCGGACAGGAGCTCTGCAGTCCCGCTCTCCCAGCGCAGAAGATCCTCCAGACCGGGGCAGGGGCTGCCTGCCTCCACGGTCACCTCTGCCCTCACACACATGGCCGGCAGCAGCATGTATACTCCTCCCAGCGCCGCAGTGAACACCAGAAGCCAGCATACCAGACTGACCAGAAATCTCATCCGTCTTTTCTTCCTCTTCCTGCGCCGGATACGCTCCCGTCTCTTCCTTACTTCCTGTCTTCTGTATTCTCCCTGTCTTCTCTGCTTCTCACGCCTTCGCTGTTCTTCCCTGCTCCGGCTGCTCTTCCTTCTGGCCCGCTCCACCAAACGTCCCTCCCCTCATAACACAAGATCTCCCTCCAAAGTCTTCTGTCAGATCGAGAGCGAGAACTGCTCGCACAGCATGGTGACTGTCATGACGATCAGAAGATAATCGATCTCATAGGCCCCCATCAGTTTAAAATCACTCTGCCGATAGACTGCCTTCATCTCATTTACATAATCCGCATCAAAGATTCCGTATTTCCTGACCAGCGCGTCATCCAGAAATTCCCTTCCGCCGGACTGTTTGACCATGGCGGACATGCCCGGCGCCTGAAACGGGAATTTTTTCCGTTTCAGAATCTCGTCCGGTACGATTCCCTCAGATGCTTTTTTCAGAATATATTTTTCATTTACCCCATCCAGCTTATATTTATCCGGAATGGCAGTCACAAAGGAAAGCAGCTCCACATCCAGGAACGGATGTCTGCCCTCCACCGAATGAGAAAAGAACATGCGGTCTCCGTGTTCTCCCAGCAGATGATCCGACAGCCGAAGCTTGAAGTCAATATATGACCGCCTCTTCTGGGTGCTCAGCCCTCTGACCCGTTCCACATTGATGGGACTCTCGGCCCATGCAGAAAATCGATCAATCTCCCCGCGTACATCACTGCTGTAGATCTTCCTGTGGATCTTCCGGATCTCCGGGTGAATGCGCTCATACCGGAAATACGGGTCGCCCCACAGCCGCTCATTGCATGCACATTCCTCAGGGGACATGCTGCCTCTCTGCATGCTCCGGAACTGGTCCACCATATATCCTGCATAGCCGTAGAAAAATTCATCCGAACCCTGGCCGGTCAGCACCGCCTTGGCCGGAGAATCCTGTACCAGCGCGGACAGCAGATACGCCGCCACATCGTAGCTCTCCTTAACCGCCGCTTCCGAGTGGTAAATCACATGGGACAGATTTTCCCAGATTTCTTCCTCCGCCACTTTCGTATGGTAGTGGGTGGATTTTACACAGTCACGGATGATCTTCTGAAAGCGGCTTTCATCCAGCTCGCCGGAGCCGATCTCCGCCGAGAAGGAGTAATAGCTGTTCAGCAGGTATTTTCCGATATAGCAGGCCACTACCGAACTGTCCAGACCTCCGGAGATATAGAAGCCGATGGGCACATCCGCCACCAGTCTTCTGGATATGGCTTTTTTCAGCAGCTCCCGGAGCCGTTCCACATAATATGCTTCCCCGAGATCCTCTTCCTCCGGACTGTAGATCACATCCCAGTATTCCATATTCCGGGGTTCCTGATCCGGCAGAAGCTGCAGCATATGTCCGCCCTCCAGAGAATGAATCCCTTCAAAAAAAGTCACCGGAGAGACGATGCCGGGATAGTTCATCAGCTGGTCCACCGCCTTCAGATTCAGCCTGCGCTCTACTCCGGGATACTCCAGGATCGCCTTGATCTCGGAGGCGAACACGATCCGGCCGTCCACTGCCGTATAAAACAGCGGTGCAATACCAATGTGATCCCGGACCAGCAGAAGCTGCCTGTTCCTGTCATCGTACAGGGCAATGGCGAACTGACCGTTCAGCCGCCGGGCAAAGTCCGTACCGCACTCTTCGTACAGATGGAGGATCACTTCCACATCGGTCTTCGTACGGAAGACATGCCCTTTGACCAGCAGTTCGTCTTTCAGCTCCTGGTAATTGAAGATCTCTCCGTTGCAGATCATGGAGATGGTCCGGTCCTCATTCTGAATCGGCTGCATGCCCCCCTCAAGGTCCAGGAAGCTCAGACGGTTGAATCCAAGCCCGACCCGCTCCAGCACCAGCGTCCGGCTCCCGTCCGGTCCCCTGTGGCGGATCTTCTCCAGCATCCGCTCCAGCATCGCGGAAGAGATGCGTCTGTCGCCTTTTTGATCATAGATTCCACATATCCCACACATAATAGTTTCTCCTGATTATCGTTCCGCATCCCGCGGCAGGATGCTGTTTTATCCTTCTGCAGCCCTGCGGCAGGGCCGCCGTTTAAAAGCGATTATAGATGAACTGGCTGGCGTCGTATCCGATCCCGTAGCTTCCCATGAGGACGATCAGCAGGAACAGCCCGCACCAGACCGCCGCCCGCA
Source organism: Lachnospiraceae bacterium (assembly GCA_910574805.1). GTDB lineage: Bacteria > Bacillota > Clostridia > Lachnospirales > Lachnospiraceae > Hominiventricola. The sequence continues at coordinate 26,343 of CAJTCV010000009.1, forward strand.
TTCCATAGGGCTGGCGCGCGATCATCCCGCGTACGCTCCCCTCCCGCTGCCAGAGGCTCACAAGAAGCATCAGGCCGCATCCGGCGGCCACGATCCCGTAATCCAGCCCCGACATCCCAAGAGACAGCAGAGAGCCGTCCCACAGGACTTTCCAGTTGGAAGCCGTGAGTATGGAGCCGAACATCCGGAAGGTGTCAGACACCTTCGTATAGCAGTCAAACAGATTCAGGCAGCATATGAGCAGAAACGTGCGCCCCACCTGAAAGATCTTATAGGACAGTCTGCCGTCCACAGAAAAACGCTCATGAAAGCGCCCGTAGAGAGGTTCCAGCTCTTCCGAAACCATCAGAACCACAAAGTTCGCGATCCCCCACACGATAAAGTTCCAGCTCGCTCCGTGCCAGATCCCGGTAGCCGACCAGACCACGAAGGAGGATACATACACCGGAAGCCGTCTCCCCACCACTTCTCCAAAATGCTTTCTGGAAAATCTGGAAAATTCCTGCATGGGCTTACAGACAGACACCGGATAGAACACATAGTCCCGGAACCAGCTGCACATGGAAATATGCCATCTGCGCCAGTATTCCTTCAGAGATTTTGAAAAATACGGCCGGTGAAAATTCTCCTGCACAGTAATCCCCATCACCTCGGCGATACCGATAGTAATATCGATCCCCCCTGTAAAATCCGCATAAAGCTCTATCGTGTACAGCAGCATACCTGCAAGTGCATACGCTCCGTGGTATGTACCCGGGTCGCCGATGATGGTGCTGACTGCCGCAAGAATCCGGTCCGCAATGACCATTTTCTTAAAATATCCCCAGAGCATGCGCTGCAGGCCGCAGCAGACAATTCTGCCTTTAAAAGGATGACGTTCATAGAGGGATTGTGACAGATCTCCAAAACGGCTGATAGGTCCCTGGATCAGCTGGGGAAAGAAGGAGACAAACAATGCAAATTTAAAAGGATTCTTCTCCGCCTCTGTCGTCCCCCGGTAGACATCGATCAGATAACCGATGGACTGGAACGTATAATAGGAGATCCCAAGCGGCAGCACCAGCGTCACAGGAGAAAGCTTCTCCGGCTGCCCAAAGGCTCCCAGGATACCGTTTACATTGGCGATGAAGAAATTTGTATACTTGGTGACTGCGAGAATGCCTATATTAATAAGAAGACAAGCAAGCACCCATCTGACACGGATGCTTTTCTGTCTGTTCTTATATTCTTTTTTCTCTTCTGCGGACAGCTCTGACTTATGCTCTTTCAGCCAGGCGCGCTGTCTGTCCACATTCTGCTCGATCCTGCATCCGGCAAACCAGGTCGTCACCGTAGTTGCCAGTATATAGATCAGGTAATCTGCCCCTGCAACAAAATAAAAGAAATAACTTGCCAGAAGCAGGAGCATCCACTGATATTTCCCGGGGATCACATAGTACAGGATAAACAGGACCGTGATAAACCCCAGGAATTCATATGATGTAAAGAACATAAGCCGACTCCCTGCCTGTCGTTAATCTTCGTCTTCCAGCTTCTGGATCAGCGCATACAGCGCCTTTGCAGAATTAAAGTTCTCAGGCTTGATATTTCCTGCTGTGATCGTCACATCAAACACATCGTTAATCTCCGCGATCAGAGTCACGATATCGAAGGAATCCAGGATCATATTATCGATCAGGTGTTCCTCCTTCTCAAAATCTACATCTGCGTGCAGGGATTTCAGGATATCCAGTAATTCTTCCATGGTCTTTTGGTCCTTTCTCTTGTTTTTCTCCGGTCAGCCGGCCTCATAGGAACGCTTCAGCGTGACACGGTCTATCTTTCCATTGGCAGTCAGCGGCATGCTCTCAATCCGGAAGATCCGGTTGGGGAGCATGTAACGCGGCAGCTTTGTCTTCAGCGCGGCGGTGAGCTCCTTCTCGGAGATATCGCCGACGAAATACAATACTATCTTCCCCTTTTTTGTATCATAAATACAGGCAGACATGCGGATCTCAGGAAGCATGTCTACATTTACCTCAATCTCGCCAAGTTCGATGCGGTGTCCCATATGTTTGATCTGAAAATCCTTGCGGGACACGAACACCAGTTCGTCTTTTTCATTGTGCCGCCCGATATCGCCTGTACGGTAGATCAGCTCCGGATACGCCGTGTTCAGCGGATTCTGCACAAATGCCTCCGCCGTACGCACCGGATCGTTATAGTAGCCCAGCGTCAGGGCAGTGCCCCGGACACAGATCTCGCCCTCTTCTCCTTCGCCTGCCAGCCTGCCGTCGGCAGTCAGAAGCAGAACCTCGCGGTTCTCAAAAGGACGCCCGATGGGGATTGCCTCATCGTCTGCAAATTCCCGCTCCACCCGGTAGTAACAGCACATGCCGGTACATTCCGTGGGGCCATACAGATTCGTAAACGTCGCTTCCGGCAGCGCTTCCCGCCAGCGCCTGAACTGTTTAATGGGAAAAACTTCGCTTCCGAATGCCACTGTGCGCAGATACTCCGGCTTCACCGTCTGAAACGTGTCAAATGCGCTTACCATGGTGAGGGCGGATACTACCCAGCAGATCGTATTGATCTGATACCTGTTCAGATATTCCACCAGCGCCACCGGAAATGAGAAGCAGCTTCTGGGAATCAGATAGGTCGTCGCCCCGAACTTGAGGGTCGGATACAGTTCCTTTAAACAGGCGTCAAAATACAGCGGCGTCTGACTTCCGAATACGGTGTTCCCGTCAAATGCCAGCACTTCGGACAGCTGCTCGATATAATCGATCACGGACCGGTGACAGGCCGCCACCCCCTTGGGCACTCCGGTGGAACCGGAAGTAAACACAATATAAATGGGATCTGTATCCACGGCGCTCCGATAGATTCTCTCCAGCGCCTCATCCTCGATCCCGGTCCCGATCATATCATCATAGAGGACGATCTCGCCCCCCTTCAGATCAAAGGCCTTTGCCTTCTCTGCCGTCGTTTCATCACAGATCACCAGCGGTGATTTTACATTGTCCAGGATCAGCTGGATCCTGCCGGCCGGCATCTCTTCGTCCACCGGCACATAGAAGTCTCCGCCTGTAATAACTCCAAAAAATGCAGCGATTTCTCTGGGCGCCCTCTGCATAAAGACGACCACCGGTTTCTTATAAATTCCCTTTTTATACAAAAAACTGCCGACGCTCCGGCTCTGCGCATAGACCTCCCGGAACATAAGCGAGACCGTACCGTCGGAATAAGCCGTTTTGTCCGGCACTTTTTTTACGATCTCATTCAGATATTTTAATACATGATTCTGCACGATCATTCTCCGTTTTCAGAGTAAATTCTCCATAATACGACCGGTTCCGCCCGGTCATGGGATTGCCTGTTGAATTATAGCATAGAAACCCGCTGTTTGCAAGGTTTTTCACGTGAAAGGGGTGCCCTGCCGGACACCCCTGCGTGATCTTGTCTCTATGATTAGCCGTTGATCATGAAGGATAACAGCTTGTCGATATCCTCCTTCTCGTACGCAATGATCTCCAGCTCCGGAATCTCGCCATTGGAGAAAATGTTTGCCAGAGACACATACTGACAGAGCTTGGACTTCAGATTCAGTCTGTCTCCTTCCCCTGTCACCAGTTCTACTTTACCTGCACAGCTGTCTACCACTTCAAAAAATTTGTTTACGTCTTTAATGTTCTGTACTTTCATGTTCTTAATCTCCTTTCCTTCTTTACGCCACTCATTATACTGAACTCTTCCAGAAATTGCAAGAGCTTTTTTCCCTGTATTTCCGGGAGATTTTAAGGGGACCGTCCTGAATTTGTTCATCTTGTCTTTGAAGCGTCCGCACATTCCGGCCTTTTCGTGACATTCTGATACTTTGATAGTCAAACTATTTTCACATAAGTGGAAAAATCTATAATTTCCGGATGCTTTTCTCTGTAATTTCGATGCAGCCTTCCTTCAGCAGATGCCCTGCCGCCCGTTTGAATGCGTTTTTGCTCATGGACATCTCCCTTTTGATCACCTCCGGTGAGGCCTTGTCCGTAAAAGGAAGCACGCCGTCGTATTCTTCCAGTACCTTCATTATTGTCTGTGCATCTGTCTCCATCTGCAGATAACCCTTTTCCCGGATACTCAGATCCAGCTTGCCGTCGGGCTTTACTGCCGTCACTCTGGCCTCCACCTTATCGCCCACGGATACCTGTCCAAAAAACTCCCTGCCGGGAATCAGGCCGGAGTAGCAGTCATCCACTGCCACAAACGCCCCGAAATTTCCGCTGATCTGATAGATCGTCCCCTTTACCCTGTCGTCCTTCGCATAGGGGCTGTCCTTTCTCAGATAGTCATAAACGTTCATAGTGGCGCAGAGCCGGCCGCTTTTGTCTATATACAGGGCCGCCAGACACGCCTCCCCTGCCTGTACCTTTTTTGTCTGTTGCCGGAAGGGAAGAAACAGATCCTTCTCCAGCCCCCAGTCCAGAAAAGCCCCGATCTTCGTCACTTCCTTCACGGTGAGCCATGCAGCGCCGCCTCCAAGGACCAGCTTCGGCTCCATGGTCGTGGCGATCAGGCGGTCCTGAGAGTCCTTATAGAGAAATACCTCCACCTCGTCTCCGGTCTGCACACCCTCCGGCACCTGTTTCTTCGGCAGGAGCACCCTTTCTTCCTCCCGGCCCGCTTCTGCCAGATAGACTCCGAAATCCACCTGCTTTACTACTGTCAATGTCTGTATCTTTCCAAGCTCCATTTTCTACTCCTCTATTTAAATTCTACTGCTGCATAGGCTTTCCCCGCAGCATCCGCCAGAAGCACCGTGTATCCGTCCCCGCAGCGTCCGATCTTCGGATATATCTGATCATTCTGTACGGCGGACTTCCTGTATTCCGCCCGCATCTGCCGGATATGAAATCCTTCCGGAAGGTATTCCTCCGCCATCTGCACATACTGTCCGTTGTTTACATGGTGGTTCACGTCCAGCTGCCGGGCATGTACGGCAAAGGGCTCTTCTTCTCTCAGCGCCTCCGGGATCCGGATCGGCCCGTCCTCTCCTTCCATCACAAGCCCCGGTTCCGTCTCGTAGGCGGCTCTGATCTCTTCGTCCACCAGCGCCGGCCGCATACGCCCGGTATCCATAAAGACCCAGGTACTGTCTCCCCAGGCGGCAGGCTTCCCGTCCCGGCCCAGCAGATGAAAATTCCGCTCTCCGGTCAACTTCCCGAAGCCATACGGCCAGGTTCCCACCCGGATGTGTTCTCCCAGGCAAGGATACCGGAAGACCTGGATCTTCCAGGAACGCAGAACCCACATCCGCTCTCTGGCCTCCAGATAATCCATTCCCACGCCCAGATCTTCCGAATGGAATGTACTGCAGTCCTGAAACGCATTGAGAATCCCTGCCAACGTCATCTTCCGGTCCTGATCCACTTCTGTCAGGCGCACTCTGGTATTATATTCATACATATCTTTATTTCCCCGGTTTCCTCTGTTTCTTCCATTATAATAGCAAAGCTCTTAAAAATCCACCTCGACTTTTTACATATGAAAGAGAAAAAACAGACAGAGGCCCGCCAGCAGAATTTCCAGCCATTCACTGATCTGCAGCCCTTTCTTTCTGGCAATAACATATGCCAGAAGGACAATTAACCATATCCACATTCCGGAACCCTTCTCATTTGTGCTTCTTATAGTCACATTATAATTCTATCAGTCAGTATTTGCAATGAACTTTTTATCTTAATATAAGAAGGGGTGATACGAATGAAAAACATTGATTATACGGCCATGGGGGGACGTATCCGCAGCGCCCGCCAGGAAGCGGGGCTGTCCCAGTCTGAGCTGGCGGAAAGATGCAGTATCTCCGTCTCCTTTCTGGGACACATCGAGCGGGGCACGAGAAAGATGTCCCTGGAGACGCTGGTGGCCATCTGCGACATCCTCGGCCTGAGCGCCGACTATCTGCTTCAGGATGAACTGCCCGGCAGTGACGCCGTCATCGGAAATATCATTGCATCAGTAAAAAAGCAGGGGCCTTACCAGTATGACCGCTATCTGACCATCATCAAGGCACTGGCCGAGATCTCCGACAAGCTGTAAGGAACTTTATTTACTACCACCATGCCAAAAAGCCATCCGACCGCGTCGGATGGCTTTTTATATATCCTACATAATATCAATGGAATGGATTCCTCTCATCCGGGACAGCTCTTCAATGTATTCATCCCGGTTCAGATCCTTCGGAAGACGAATGGTCGTCAGAATGGTAAAGGACTGCATGCCGCCGGACTTGTCCACGTCAAACCGGTCCACCTTGCAGCCGTCCATCTTCAGATGGTGCAGAAATTCCGCCGACGCCCCGCCCTCGTCCGCCTCCACATAGAGGATCACATAGCGGGAATACTGGTAAATCTTCTCCTCCAGAAGCGGAAGCAGATGAAGTCCGGCCAGCAGAACGAGAGTTGCCAGCATCGCACCGTCCACGAACCCGATCCCCACCGCCAGCCCGATGCAGGCGCTGAGCCAGATGCCTGCAGCCGAAGTCAGTCCCTTCACCTGATGGCCGGACACCAGAATAGAGCCCGCCCCCAGAAAGCCCACGCCGCTCACCACCTGGGATGCCATACGGGATATGTCCGCCAGCCCCGGCCACCGGATCTCGATATACTGTCCAGTCATCATGACCAGCGCCGCACCGATGCACACTGCGGAATCCGTCCGGGCACCGCCGCCTCTTCTCTTGGCCCCCCGGTCGATCCCGATCAGTCCCCCCAGCGCCATGGCAGCCACCAGGCGGATGACAATATTTCTCAGAGTCCATGCCGATATGTCTGCAAAAAACATCTTCTCTTATCCTCTCGTCCGCGTCACCTCTGCAGTATGACCGTTGTCCTTATGCTGCGTATCTTTTTACTCTTCTTCCGGTTCTGCTGGTTTCCATGCCTGCCCAAAGCTTACATCGCGGAACAGCTCCGCCAGCCCTGTGATCTGCTTCAGACGCAGGATCTCATCCTGATCCATGCCCAGATGCTTCGAGATCCAGGCGTCAGAACGGCCCAGATCGTGCAGCTCCTTGATGATATTGCTCATCAGGTCCACATTATGATTTCCCCGGGCGCGGTTGTGCCGGATCGTACTCGCCATCCGCTCTGCGATGGGCTTGTCGATGACGGATACCGGCAGCATCCCCTTTTCCCGCCTGAAAATATCCGGATGGTCCAGCATGATCCGATACCGGTGAAAACCGTCCACAAGAATATATTTGTCCGCCGACCGGTCATAATAGCAGACCACCGGCATGGTATATCCGTCAGCCCGGATGCTCTCATAGAGCAGCTTCATCTCCGGCGGCGCCACCGCGTTGGGATTGTAACTGTTGGGCTCGATCTTCTCTATGGGAACCGGAATAACTTCATAGGCCGGGCTTTTATACTCCATACTCCATCTCCTCCAGGCTTCTGTATTTCTCACGGATCATATCGATCCTCCTTTTCTGGTCGCTGCTCATGCCGAATCCCATAAACCTGCAGATATGGTCATTTTTCAGAATGCAGTAACACATCCGCTTCCAGCTGGGAATATCCTTGCAGGATCTGATATCATCCGTATGGTCCGGGATCCTGCCCAGAAAGATCACCCGGGATTTTTTCTGGAGCGTATAATTGGAGACTCCGTTTCTCTGGATCCTGTAACCGTGCGCCTCCAGCTCCTCTATGGTCTCCTCGTCCAGCCCCCCGCCGGTCCTGTGCCAGAATTCTATGGAAGTGTTGAATTTCCTGATGTAATTATTCCGGAGCCGCGTGGGAAGCGTATCCAGAAGAAACATGGTATAAGATTTCCACGTGTGTCCCTCGGGCAGCGTGACGTTCCGATAGCCCATGGCCTTCGTCCTGCCGTAAATACACCCGAAATTGGCTCCCCGCACTCTCCCCACCAGTTTCACCCAAATCTCCGGATCAATGACCCGGTACAGATTCAGAGCATCCTTGGAATAATCGTTGAAAGGAGAGGCCACGCGCATCTGGGACACTTTCAGCCCTGCCATATAATACAGATCGTACAGGTGATTGTAGTCGTACCCGAACAGAGCATTGGCGTGCCATACATCCTCCGCAGACCAGTCGTACATGGGAGAGGCACACCAGACATTCTTAAACTGCCTGCCGATCCAGCATTCCTCTTTGTAGCCGTATTTCTTATTGACAAACCCGCTGTAGCGCTGGAGGGACTCGTCCGCCCGCATACCCAGAAGGCAGATCGTCCGCTTCCCGCCATGGGAGATCCGGTACCACCGTCCGAACTGCTTCGCCAGAAGCTCCTGATGCATCCGGTACTGGTAGGTACTGATGGGATTATTGCTCAGACTGATCACATAGTCGTGATCCGGCATGGGCCGGACCCACAGCTCCTCTTTCGTATCATCCCACGGATACCAGTACATCTCGTAGCTGCTGAGGGCGGTCCTGGTGGCCATGGGCAGGCAGACCCAGTAGAGCTCCGCCTCATCCCGATAGCGCTCAAAGGTCCGCTCCACATACTCTGTCGTTACCGTATACTGCGCCTCAAAATCCTGATGAAAGATTCCCACAGTCTTCCATGGAAAATATTTTCTGCGGTAGTCCATAACCAGATTCAGGAGCAGCCCGCTGTCTTTTCCTCCGGAAAATGAGACATAGACATTGTCAAATTCCTCGAAGACCATACGGAGCCGCTCCTGAAGCGCTTCATATACATTCTGTTCCATATACTCTTTTGTCATACTGGTCACCTTCCATTGGCTTTTCCCATGCGGTCCTTGATCTTCTCATATTGTTTATAATTTAACACAGAAAAAATCGAAATTCAACCATGAATACGACAAAACTTTCTTAATTCCGCGGCTGTACCGCCGTTCCTTCTATCCTTCTGCTTCCCTGAGGCGCTCTACCACACTCTGCCTTTCCACTGACCGGAGCATGACCGCCGGGAGCAGGATTCCCACTGCCAGCAGCACTGGAACGGTCAGGACCAGAGGCAGCACTGTAAAATGATAGCTGAAGAACCAGAGGCTGCCCGCCAGATTTCGAACTGCCAGAAGCGAGAGGACAACCCCCAGCACCAGAGATACCAGACCGGACGCCGCGCCGTACCAGACGCCTTCTGTCATCAGCATCTGCAGAAGCTGCTTTCCGGTCATACCGATGGACTGGAGCATGGCAAATTCTCTGCGTCTGGTGAGGATGCTGGTCATCATGGAATTGACAAAATTCAGAATCCCGATCATGCCGATGACCAGACTTAAGGCCCCTCCCACCGCCAGCACCATATTTTTCATGCCCGCAAATTCAGCTTCTCTAATGGATTTGGAGCTGTAGTTCATAAGGGGTTCCACATTTTCCGTATAATTCAGAAGGAACGCTTCCATCTCCTTTTCCCCGCCTTCCCGGACATTGAATGCATAGCTCATGATCCCCGGCTCCGCCACCATTTCTTTGTACACCTCTGCCGGAAGATACCAGGAAAAATCCCAGCCCACCATACAGGTGTTGGTATAATGCTTCATGCGTACTTTGGCCATGATTTCAAATTCCCGCTCCATCCGCTCGTTTTCCAGGCGGCTTTCCGAATTTCCTCTGTAATTCACAAGGGTAACCTTCTCCCCCACGTCAAACCGGGCCCTGTCCCACAGGATCCTTCCGTCATCATCCTCCGGCACGCCCTCCAGAATGTAATGTCCGGATCTTAATTTTTCTGGATCGATCTCCCCTTCCACCACATCCAGACGGGACAGAGGCAGCTCCTCCAGGCCGTAGACCGCGCTTCCCACACCGCCGGTATCCGGATTGCGCCCCTGATCAGTGGTCATGCCAGCCGGCAGAATCGTGTCAAAAAATTCCGTGTCCCGGATATTGGCATACAGCCGCCCTCCCTCCAGAAATTCCGGTTCCTGTTCGATAGCCTGGATCATGCTTTCCGACATGGAATTGTCCGGACCGGCATACTGGTAATTAAAATAGTCGGCATGGCCTGTGAGAAAATCCGTATCTACAAATTTTGCCAGATATTTATCCATGTCAAAACCGATGCTGAAAGTGTAAAGGGTATTGAACAGCACCAGGCTTAAGGACATGGAGATGATGACAAGCGTCGTCCGCTTCCGGTTCCGTCCCAGATTGGCCAGAGCCATACCGGTCATCTTCGCTCCCCGGCCGGACTTTCGTCTTCCTCTCTTCACCTGACTGTCATTGTCCGTGTACCGGACTGCCTCCACCGGAGACACCTTTGCCGCGATCCTCCCCGGCTTTGCCGTGCTGATGAAGACGGTTGCCAGTGCAAACAGGACGCTGCCTGCAAAGATCCGCGGATCCGCAGTCGTCTGTACGAATCCTGCGCCTCCCAGCGACTGCGCCAGCATAAGCGGAACCAGCGCGCAGCCGGTCAGCCATCCCAGAATCAGCCCCAGAGGAATTCCCATACAGGATAAAAAAAGCGCCTGTCTGCGGATGATCGTCCGGATCTGCCTGCCGGTCGTTCCGATCGTCTTTAACAGACCATAAAAGCGAATGTCCCGAAGGACAGAAATCTGAAAGATGTTGTAAATGATCAGATACCCGGCCAGGGTAATCAGAAGAACCAGCACCGCCACTCCCGCAACCGTCTCCGGGTTCGCATCCATACCGGCGGACAGGTAGGACCAGTTTACGTTGTGGTCAATATAATCCGGATCCGTCTCGTCCAGAGGGAAACCGCTCTCCGTGATTACCTGCTGAAGTTTGCGCTCCAGACCTCCGGAGCTTCCAAACATAATGTAGCAGTTGATCACACCGGTCACATCATAGTCTTCTTTATAGCTGTTATACAGTTCTTCCATGTGTGCATCCACATAGGCCCGGCTCGTCACCAGAATGGATACATTAAACACCGGGTCTGCCTCCCACCAGCCGCACAGCCGGAACATTCTCGTCACCTGCTGCCCGTGAACCGTGAGCTTCAGACTGACCGGAGAGCCCACGGTGAGTTCCACACCCAGAAGTTTCGCCGTCTTCGTGTCCATCATCAGGTCGTCCTCTGCCTGAGGAACGGTCCCTTCCACCGGTTCGCAAAAGCCCAGACGGATCCCGGTCTCATCCATATAATAGAGCTCGCCGTGGCGTTTTAACAGTTCCTCATTGTCCACACTGCTGCTTAAAATCCGGTTGTAGCTGATCTCTTTAATGAGGGGATGATCCTTCACCTGTTCGTACTGCCCGTCAGTTACATATTTCAGCACCGCCATACCGTCGCCGCCTGCCTGACGCATGGTCTGTCTCTGTATGTTTTCAATCAGCCCGCTGCCAACAGTAAAAAGCGCCGTGAAAAGCAGCGCGGTCAGTGCAATGGCCAGCACTGCGATGATATTTCTGGATCTGGAAGCCCGGAAGCTCCGGTCTGCCAGCCGCCTGACGGCTCTTTGATTATTCACCCTGTACATGTCTGCCTCCTGCGATCTTTCCGTCTTCGATGCGGATAATCCGGTCCGCCAGCTGTGCGATCTCCTCATTATGAGTGATCATGACCATGGTCTGCCGGAATTTTTCACTGGTCACCTTCAGAAGCCCCAGTACGTCCGCGCTGGTCCGGCTGTCCAGATTTCCCGTCGGCTCGTCCGCCAGGATAATAGCCGGCTTGGATGCCAGCGCCCGGGCGATGGCAACCCTCTGCTGCTGCCCGCCGGAGAGCTGGTTTGGCAGACTGTCTACCTTCTCCGTCAGACCCAGAGTCTTTATAATCCGGTCGATATGCCGCTTATCCACCTTTCCTCCGTCCAGTTCGATGGGCAGGACAATATTTTCATATATCGTAAGTACCGGCACCAGATTGTAATTCTGAAAGACGAATCCGATCTTCCTTCTGCGAAAGACAGTCAACGCATCGTCTTTCAGAGAGAAGATATCCTTTCCCGCCACAGTCACCGTCCCCTTCGTGGGCCGGTCCAGACCGCCGATCATGTGCAGAAGCGTGGATTTTCCGCTGCCGGACGTACCCACAACAGCCACAAATTCTCCTTCCTCCACCGCAAGATCCACCCCGTCCAGCGCCTTCACACAGGTGTCTCCGCTGCCGTAATATTTCCGAAGCTCCTTTGTCTTCAAGATCGCCATAGCCTTCCTACCTCCATAAAATAACAAGATCATCACAGCATTTGTGATGATCCTACTATAATACATGATTCTTTCCACAATCTTTCCCAAATCTTACGGTTTTGAAAGAATCCGCACTGCCCTATGCCCTTTTGGACAGAAACACAGAAAACACCGATCCTTCCCCCGGCACGGAAGCCACCTTGATATATCCGCCCTCCCGGTGCAGGATCTCTCTGGCCAGGTACAGTCCCAGTCCCACCCCTCTTTCCTCCTGCACATGGGGAGAGCGGTAAAACCGTGCGAAAATCTTCGCTGTCTCTTCTTCCGATATTCCGATTCCCGTATCTGCCACATCAATCCGTACAAACATCTCATATTCCTGTACGGATACCGTGACTTTTCCACCAGGCGGCGTATATTTGACCGCGTTATCCACCAGATTGGACAGGGCTTCCACCGTCCATTTCCGGTCGAAACAGGCACAGATATCCGGCATCTCCTCTACAATATGATATTCCACGCCTTTCGCCTGCGCCGATGCCGGATGGGGCAGGTCATGAATCAGTTCCAGGATCCGGTCCTCCTTCGGAACCACCGCCACGATCCCGTTTTCCAGCCGGGATGTCCGAATCAGAGACTGAATGAGGAAATTCAGCTTCTCCGTCTGCATCTCAATCTGTCCGGCGATCTGTCTGGCTCTCTCATCCAGACTCTCATTCTCCTGCAGAAGCTGGCTGTACAGAAGAATATTTGCCACCGGCGTCTTCGTCTGATGGGAGATATCGCTGACCAGCGACTTTACTGCATCCCGCTCCTTTGCCGTCTCCTTCCGGTCCTGACGGTCCATGGACAGGTACTGGTACATCCTGGCCTCCAGCCTCGACAGCATGTCTTCCGTATATTCCGACTCTGAAAAATGTCCGTCCATGGCGGACTCCAGCATATGGTCCAGCCGTCCAAGAAGTCTTCTGGTCCTCCAGTACAGGGTTCCTGCCGCCAAGAGCACCATGGCAGTCAGGATCATACATACAATTGCCATTCTCTGTCTCTCCCATACATACCTGATCCTTCTCTATTTTTCCCACACATATCCAATGCCGTACACGGTGCGGACCGGTATGCCGGGCAGCTTTTCCCTCAGGCGCCGCATGGTCACCGACAGGGCATTTTCATCCACAAACTGCGCTCCGTCCGACCAGATCCGCTCGATCAGAAGCCCCCGGAACATGGTCTGCCCCCCATTGGTGACCAGCAGCTTCAGAAGCTTCTGCTCGGTCTTGCTGAGTTCCACCGCCGTACCATCCACCTGATATACCATGTGTTCAAAATCAAAGGAAAATTTCCCCTGCACACAGGTGGCTGCATGGGAGTTGTTCCTTCGGAGCACTGCATGGACTCTGGCCCGCAGCACCATCAGCGAAAAGGGCTTTGTGATATAGTCATCCGCCCCGCTCTCCAGTCCGGTGACGACATCGATCTCCAGGTCATTGGCAGTCAGCAGGATCACCGGCACCCGCTTGGACGCCCGGAGCTCCCGGCAGAGAGAAAGACCGCTTCCATCCGGCAGATTCACATCGAGAATTACCAGATCCACCTCCCCGGCAAGCAGCTTTCTGGCCTCTGCCAGCGTATATGCCTGCAGCATTACATCCGCATCCGCCTTCAGGGACAGGGCGATTCCATCGTTCAGCGCGCGGTCATCTTCTACGATCAGCAGTTTCATAAAACTTCACTCCCTGTAAAATGCATCCAGATTGCGCCGGTACAGCTTCGCCGGCCGGTGTCCTGCGCCGTCTGACATCTGCTCTGTCTCTGTCACATACCCTGCAATCTTCCGGCGGAAGTTGGGCGTCAAAAGCGGTTTTCCCTGTATGGTCTCGTAGGCCTTCTGAAGGCCCGTCAGCGTAAAGGTCTCCGGCATCAGGTCAAACACGATCCTTCCGGTGTCGCCGGCCTGTCTTTGAAGCTCCAGACAGGCGCACAGAATGATCCGGGCATGGTCAAACGCCAGTCCGTCCGCCTCCAGAATCTCGTAATCCACTGTTTCATGATAATTCCGGAAATGCCTGCACTCCCGGATCGCCGCCTTCAGCCTCACAGGGACCGCCCCTTCCTTCGCAAGCTGAAGCTCATAGATATTTTCAATCTCGGCCGAAGCTTCCTGAACCTCTTTTTTCACCTGTTTTTTCACAAGTGAAATACCAAACCATCCGGCCTCCCACGCATCCGAACCTCCCCGAACCTGATACCGCTCTCCATTGATCAGGGCAAGAAACGCATGAGACAGGATCCATCCTCTGGGATCCCGATCCGGGTCGCTGAAGACAGCAAAAGGCTCCAGATAAGCTTCCCCGACTCCGGTCTCCTCCTGGAGCTCCCTTCTGGCCGTGTCCTCCACACGCTCTCCAGGGCGGCAGAATCCTCCCGGCAGCGCCCAGTAATCTTTATACGGAAAAGACCCACGCCGGATCAGCAGAAGCTTCAGCTGCTTCCTGGGATCCTTCCGGTAATTCTCCTCTTCTTCCCCCTGTGCCTCCATGATCGAAAATACTGCCATATCCGCCGCTACGGACGGCCGGTCAAACCGGGAGAGATCATAAGACAAAAGATATGCCCTCTCCTCCTCCGTAATCCTGTAACCGCTCATATTTTCTGTCCCTGCCTTTTCTCTGATATAAATTATATGATAATATCTGAATGCAAAATCGTCAACCCCCATGTACGGAGCCTGCCGCGGCGGACAGATTCATGCCCGTAAGCAGTAACCCATGAGAAACCGTTCAGCGCCCTCGCCACCGCAGCCTGCTGTTTCTCCCCGCCAAAGATTTCTGCAGGATATTTTTCCATGATCCTCTCAATGCCGATTCGGACAGGAAAAAAGGACTGCCGCATCTCCTGTCCTGCGGCAGCCCTTTGAAAGCGTTGTATTTCTATTGTAATTCCAGTTCAAATACCTCCCCGACCGGTTCAAAATCGGCCGTGATCTGTCCGCTCTCCTCCGGCAGCTCGATCACGCCGAAGGTCATGGTCACACGCTCTGCCGTATCCGAGAGCCTTCCGTCATCGATGATCTCTTCATTGGACAGATAACCGGACGTTTCGTCAGAGCTTCGAAGACCGAATTCCACCTGATGTCCTTCCGAGTCCACAGCCAGTACCTGCTGTATATAGTTGGTAGCTCCGGATTTCGTGAAGGAGATCCGCTGCTCCAGTTCGTTCATGGTAAGTTCCTCCAGCGTGACGGTCACGCCGTCCGGCAGGGTAAATTCTTTTCCGATGGCGATTCGTCTGGTATCTGCCATAAGCGCAGCTCCGTCTGCCATGAACGCAAAATCCCAGTTTCCTCTGACTTCGTTTTCGATCCCCAGGGCTCCGATCCGGATCCGGTATTCATTTTCTCCGGAAAGATCCACGCCGGGAATGTCGTAGGACATCTCCACTCCCAGAACAGTCTGTGTTTCATCCAGGAAACTGGAACTTCCTCCGGCTCCTCCGCCCGGCTGTTTCCCATTGACATAAAGAATCTCCATAGGAGTCAAATACTTCTCCATAGGCTGCCCGTCTTCCCTCTGCACCGTATAATTGACCGTCAGCTTTTCTTCCGAAACCACCGCCTCCTGCAGCGTAACCACATAGCCTTTGTCCGCCACGGAGGTGTGGATCACATCCCGGTAATCTGCCAGATCCCCGGACAGTCCCAGCGCATTCTCCAGGCTCCAGGTGATCTGTTCGATGGCAGCATGCACCTCCTGGCGGAATACCACGGTTCCTGTAAGAAGCGTCACCGCCGCGCATGCCGCCACGGTCATCTTTCCGAAGGTCCTTCTGGCTTTTCTTTTCTCTTTTCTGATCTCCTGTAACGCATTTGCCTCATATGTTTTCATATCCAAATCCTCAGGGCGTTCCATGAGCCAATCCCCGTCCGCCTGAAAATCTGTCCGGATCTCGTTTGCCAGTCTGTATGCCTCTCTGTTCATGCTCATGCCCTCTTCCTTTCTCCAAATTTACTGCGGATCTTCTTCTTTCCCCGGAAGATCCTTACATAGACGTTGTCCCTGCTTATTCCCAGCGCCTGACCTGCCTCCTCCGGCTCCTCTTCCATCAGAAAGATCCGCCGGAACAACTCCTGATCTTTTCCTGAAAGGCACTTTAAAATCGCTTCTGTCTCTTTTGAGAGTTCCTGCTCCGTCAGCTTCTGAAGAGCCATATCCTCTTTGGGAATCTCCATTTCCAGTTCCTCCAGAGACACGGAGGGATGTTCCCTTTGTATTCTGCGCAGGGTGTCGATGGCTTCCAGCCTCGCTACTCCTGCCGCCCAGTTCACAAAGCTTCCCCTGCTTTCGTCAAAGCAGTCGATGTTCTTCCAGATCCCGAGAAAGATGTCGTTCATGCACTCTTCCACCCGGTCCGGCGATGCGAACAGCCTTTTCTGCACAATGGACTTTAAAAGCCTCCCATAAGTCCTGATCACATACACAAGTCCTTCTTCCCGACGGCATTTGATCAGGTCTACAAAATTATCTTCATTTGCTTTCATCACAGTTACCTCAAAACAGATATGTCTTTATGGAACGTTTCCGCCCCATCCATTCAGATTCGTAAGCTTACGCGGCGCCTGCCGGCGGACGCCTTCAGACGAAACCATAAGGCCGGCCGCCCTTTTGGTTCCTTCACTTTATATTCCGTCTGTTACGAAGATAATCTTACACTTTTAGAAAAAAAAATCCGGGAACCTGTTTTGTAAGTTCCCGGTTTTAAACCATTAAATGCCTCCTTATATAATCCGCTTTTTCGCAAGAGTACACAGGAGGGATCTCATGCTTTCAGGCGGGCCGCCCGGAATATTCTGTGCATTTTCTTCTCCACAGCCGGCTCCGGAAGTATATTTTTATAACGGTAGATACTGAGCACCAGACCCATGAGAATATAGCACATCACCGTCCCGCTCCCGCCTGCGGAGAAGAACGGCAGCAGCGTGGCCGTCGTGGGCAGGATTCCCAGATTAACGCCAAAACTCATAAGGATCTGCATCAGGTATACGAGCCCGCATCCGCACCCAAGGATCATGCCAAGCTGATTCTTCTGGCGAAAAGAGATCCGGAAGATCTTCATCAGAAGAAATGCAAGGAGCGCCGCCGCCAGCACGCCTGCGAGAATCCCATAACCGGCGATCAGACTGACCAGCACATAGTCATTGTTAAAACCCGGCAGCTCCACCACCTTCATCAGATTCTCCGGAGCCATGCCTACCAGCCGGCTCCCGGACAGAACCTCCCGGCTCTTCATCGCAAAATAATCATATTCCGGAGCACCGGACAGGAATGCCTGCAGTCTTGCCACCTGATAGGCCGCCAGTCTTCCTCCCAGACGCAGGAGCGGCACGGCCGGCACCAGCACTGCAAGCCCTGCCAGTACGATTCTTTTATTCACCCGATACCATCCCTTTCTCACAGCAACTGCAAAAAGAACCGCAAAGGAGACCAGAAGAACCATGGCCTGCGTCAGAGACGGGATGCCAGAAGCGATCCACACCGGCACCAGCGCCCAGATGAGCAGCTTTGCAATCCCCCCGTAGCCCGAGCCCCTGTACTGATATAAGAGTCCGCCGAAAAGCGGTACGAACAGATTCATAACCGTGGGAAGGAAGAGAAAAAACGGGCCCAGATGAATGTAGAGCATGGCGCCGTTGATGGTCACCCCCAGAGCCGTGTTCGTTCCGAGGACAATGAGAAGCAGCAGCGCCCCTGTCATATGCTTCGTATACTTTGCGAAAAAGCTGTAATCCAGCCGATAGACCAGCAGCATCAGAACATATCCAAGACCGGTATACCGGATATGCTCCCACAGATACCCATATCCTGCCCCGTCAATCTCCTGCGAATACGCTCCCAGGATTCCGTGGACCGCGATGCTGGCGGCGCTGATCAGCCCGATCAGAATCAGCAGCTCCGCCGACATCTGCGGACGGTGAATCCGGTCCAGCGCCACACCAGTCTCCACCGGATCACCCATATCGCGGACCGCCTTCTCCATGGCTTCCTCTTCAAACATTCCCTCCGCCTCATAAGCCTCTGCCTGATCCAGAATATGGGCTCTCAGCTCATCGCTGACCAGGCTCCTTGCTTTCTGAAACCGGATCTGTTCCGTCACTGTGTTCAGATAGCTCTCAAGCTTCATACGCCCACCTCCAGTGCAAGGATCACAGACACCGCTCTGGAATATTCCTGCCACTGGTGCTTCTTTTCCTCCAGATGCTTTCGCCCTTCCTTTGTGATCTGATAATATTTCCGTACCTTTCCCATCACCTCCTGTTCATAGGATACCAGATACCGCCTGTCCTCCAGACTGTGGAGCAGCGGATACAGCGTCCCTGCCTTCAGTTCAAATACGTTTTCCGACCTCTTCCTCAGGGTATCGATCATTTCATACCCGTACATGTCCTTCTCAGAGAGCAGCTTCAGAATCATCATCGCCATACTCCCGGATACCAGCGCTTTGTCAATTGCCATATTGCACCTCCTTATGTAGATAACCTATATATAGATTATCTATATATTATATCGAATATCTATCTATGTCAAGTGTATTTTTGTGGAAATTTCGCTTGGAAATTCCATTGCCCCTGTGATACGATAGAACTATCTTTATTTTATGAAAGGACGCAAAGATCGATTATGGACGGAAAAAAACTCATGGAAACGGCTCTGGAGCTTGGATTTGCAGATGCGGCGCTGATCCGCACGGACGAACTGGTGTTCATCCCGGCATTTCGCGCTCTGTGTGAAGAAAATGAATGTGGAAAATACGGCGTCAACTACGCCTGCCCGCCGGACTGTGGCACAGTGGAAGAGATGAAGCAGAAGGTGCTGCGCTGGCGGCAGGCACTGGTTATGCAGACCATGTGGGATATCGAAGATCCGCTGGACAATGAGCAGATCAAACCGGCCAAGACAGAGCACAACCGTCTCACCCGCCGCCTGATTGAAAAAGCAGCAGAGCCCGGCCTGATGATCGGAGCCAGCGGCTGCAGCCTCTGCAGCCCCTGCGCCATCACAGAAGGAGCACCCTGCCGCTTTCCCGGGCTCCGGTACTCGTGTATGTCCGCTTACTGTATCTTTGTAAAGGATATGGCGGACCGCTGCGGCATGGATTACGAATGCGCCCCCGGTATCACCACCTTTTTCAGTATGTACTGCTTTGACGAACGGACTCCTGAGCTCTCTGAAGACCGGTGATCTGCCGCATTTCAAAAGCAATCATGCCGATGGCCGCCGCCCCTGCAGCCAGATCCGCGATGGGCCCTGCATACATGATCCCGTCGATTCCCAGAAAAAGCGGAAAGATCACGATCAGCGGCAGCAGAAACAGGATCTGTCTGGTCAGGGACAGGAAGATTCCCTTGACCGGTTTCCCGATGGCTGTAAAAAAGGTGGCCGTCACCGGCTGTATCCCGTTCAGAAACGTCATGAACAGAAAGATACGGATGTACCGAACGGCAAACAGAAAATATTCCTCCGAGCCGTCCCCGAACAGTCCGATAATCTGCCGGGGGAACAGTTGAAACAGAACAAAGGCCCCTGTGGATATGGTCAGGGCATATCGGACGGTCCGGGCGTACACCTGCTTCACCCGGTCGTACTGCTCCGCTCCGTAATTGTAGCCCGCAATGGGCTGCAGCCCCTGAGCCAGTCCGATGACAATGGAAAAATACAGCATGGCCACTTTGGAGATGATGCCCGCGCATGCCAGCGGAACCGACTCTCCATAGACGGATCTGGAGCCGTAATAAGTCAGAGAATTGTTCAGAACGATCTGCACGATCATCATGGCAATCTGATTAAAAAAAGAAGACATGCCCAGTGACATAATATGTATCGTATGCTTCATCCGGATCATCAGATGACGCCGTTCCAGCCTCACCGTCCTGCAGTGGAGCATATACCGGAAGATCATCCCCGCCGCCACAATCTGCCCGATGATCGTCGCCAGAGCTGCTCCTGCCATTCCCATCTGAAATCCGAAGATGAACAGAGGGTCCAGGACCGTATTGATCAGCGCGCCGGTCAGGTTGCAGACCATGGAATATCTGGGAGTCCCGTCCGCCCGGACCAGATGAGCGCCTCCGCTGGAATAGATCAGAAAAGGAAATCCAAGAGATGTGATCCTTGTATAAGTAACGGCGTATGGGAGCACACTGTCCGGCGCCCCGAAGAACCGGAGCATGGGCGTGAGAAAGAGCTGCGTCACCAGACAGAGCACGGCTCCCAGAGAAAAGAGGAGCACTGCCGCATTACCCATATAGTAGACCGCGTCCTCCTTCTGCTTCCGCCCCAGGGCCAGGTTGAAGGACGACGCCCCTCCGATTCCGAACAGAAGCGCAATGGCCACACAGGAGGTGGTCAGGGGAAATGCCACGTTGGTGGCTGCATTGCCCAGCTCCCCGATGCTTCTTCCAATAAAAAACTGGTCCACGATATTGTACAGCGCCCCCACCAGCATGGCGATGATGCTGGGCACCGCAAACTGCCGGATCAGCTGTTCCACCGGCAGGGTCCCCAGTCTGTTTTCCTTCCTATCCATACTCTCCGCTTCCATCTCTGTGTTCACCTTCCTTTGATCCTGGGAAGAAAATCCTCCGTATCTCTGCAGAAGACGCCTCCTGCCTCATCTGCCAGCTCTTCCATAACCGCCTGCGCTTCTGCCTCATCTGCTTCCGTAAAGGTCACTGTATACACCTGGTCCGCCTGCTGTTCTGCTGCATATGCCGCCAGCTCTCCATCCCATTCCTCCTCCGGAAAAAGCTCCACATCCACAGAGCCGCCCCCCGGAAGCCCGATCTCCAGCACGCCTGCTTCCTCCCAGAGCTGTGCCTCCCGGTCCTTTTTCTCCTGCAGATATGCATAGAGACGGCGCAGAGCCGGCGCTCCGGCGGTCAGATACAGCCATTCCACGAGAATCTTTGGCGTTTCTTTTTGCTTTACCTTATGTATCTTCTTTTTCATCAGTTCCTCCCCTCTCCGGTCCGCATCCTACAGTCGGAAAGTATTTCTGGACTGCACCAGCACCCGTACATCACAGCTGGCGCACCGCACACCGTTGACATTCAGTTCATAGGAAGCCTTCGCTTCCATCCGGTCCTCCCCGGCGCAGACCTCCACGCTGGTGGTGCAGGTCTCCATCAGAAAGCTTCCATAGGGGATCGCATAGGTGCTGCTCTGCCGTTTGTCTTTTTCAAATACCATGTTGACCGTAACCGGTCCTCTCTTCTGCAGCTCGATACGCTGCTCCCGTACCTTGATCCGGTTTTTCACAGGCTCCGCGATCCCTTCCAGCCGTTCTTCATAGAGAATATAGTGGGTTCCGTTTCGTTCATAATATTCTCCGATGTGTACCATCTCGATGGTATCTCCTTCTTCCTCATTCATATGAAACCCGGATATCGTCACCATAACATCTTTCGTCATATTTTCTGCCCGCTCACTTTCGCACTTTCCTGTATTTAACCATTGTATCCGTTTTTGAGCGGTTATTCAAGCCCTTTCAGCCATTGAAACCGGACCTGCACCGGAAGTTTCTCCGGATTGGGCATCTCGCAGGTGAGACTCCACCAGGCTACCGTCTCCGCCGGAGCTGACAGCCCGGCATTTCCCAGGTCTTCCCCTTCCATCATTCCAGGCAGCGCCAGGAAGCCTGCTGCCGAAAGTCCCAGCAGCAGCGAGCACACAAGGATTCCTGCTTTTCTTCTCATATCCGATCTGCCTCCTTTCCATTTCCTGGTATCATTATGGCCAGGATACAGACCCCTTATACCTTCCGTCCGCCGTGATTACCAGTATTTCGCAGGTCTCCTGGTCATACCAGGCGTTCAGGACGCGGTGTATGGGCATACCCTCCTCCGGCTGCTCCTTTTTCCCGGCCTCCTCTCCGGCAGGCCCTTCTGTCACATGGACCAGCGTGCCTCTGGAATAAGCGCCGTTAATCTGTATCTCCTGAAGAAGCGACAGGAAAATCTCCTGATCCAGAAGTTCCTCTGAGAAATAAAAATTTTTCAGATGATTGAAGTCCATGTTTTTCTGCTCATATTCCCGGTAGATCTCCTTCGCCGCCTGGATGGAAACGGCATCCGTCTCGAAAGGCTCTTCCTCCTCTTCTTCGGAAGAAGCGCCAAAACCGAAGGTCAGATGGCAGGCCCCATCCTCCCCCGGGTCCACCCCGATGGCAGTCACCAGACTCTGCTGCTCCAGCTCCTGAGAACTGCACCCGCCCAGCAGAAGGCACAATACCACACCGGCGGCAACGGCAGCTCTTTTCCTTCCGTCTCCGCCCCGGAATCCCTGAAGGATAAGGAGCAGGATCTGCAGCGGCGTCAAAACGGTATACAGGAGTCTCTGTCCCCACTGCATACATTCCGGGATGCAGGCCGCTCCAAAGGAAAGAGCCATCAGTGCAAAGAGCACACTCTTTTTCCCGGTGTCGGGCTCCCCGTCCACCAACGGCGCAAACAGACTGCTGCACAGAAGGAACAGGCCGATCACCCAGGCGAAGATAAACAGAGTATCCAGCCTGCCAATGACATTTCCCGGAAAATGTGCCAGCGTCATGGCGGAGGCTGCCGGATAGACAAGCCCTGTATGCCCTGCATGTCCATAGATCATATAGGAAAATGCCCCGAAACCGGCCACTGCACCAGCACCGGTGAGCCAGATGTTCCGAACCGTCTTTTTAAAATGCGCCACATCCCCGGTCTGTCCCCGCAGATGCCACAGACTCCCCGCCGCTCCGAGCCAGCAGAACAGTTCATACCCCATCACCCACTGTCTTTTCTCCAGAGAAAACCTCAGCTCCAAAAGCCGGTCCGCTTCCACTTCCCCGTACATGAGCAGTGTCAGGAAGAGCAGAAGGAACAGAAAGAACGGAAACAGGATCTCGCTGACTCTCAGACAGCATTCCAGCCCCTTGTACAGATCATAATAGCAGAACAGATAGAACCACACCAGAATGACCCAGAGCGCCGTACTGGTCAGCAGAAAGCTCTGCACAAGGATACCGGTCATGCGCACCAGCATGGTGCCCAGCACCCAGTAGTTTACATAACACAGCCATTTCATCCAGGTCGCCGAAGGACGGGGAACCAGGGCCGCGCCCCACAGAAACAGGCCCAGGAAAAGGACCGCCAGCAGAATGCTCCCCGCATTCTCCCGGTTCATGACAAGCGGCGGCAGAAGCGCCCCCAGGCTGATCAGCGCCGCCGCGTAATTCCGATACAGCTGCCTTGACGATATTTTATGATTTCCGGAAAACATATCAGCCCTTCTTTCTAAGTTTTATTCTGGCATCCCGCCTTGCGAAGATGGGACGCCTCTGCATCATGCGGAAGGGATAGCGAACGAGAGAATCCCGCTTGTCCTCATAGTCGTTCAGATCCGACGCCACATAGGGCATCAGGTAAGGAATCCCGAAGCTGTTCAGATGGGACAGATGGATCAGCACCCACAGATACGAGAGCAGTACCCCGTAGAGCCCCAGCCACGCCCCCATGAAGATACAGCCGTATTTCAGGAGCCGGAAGGCCGAGGAAAACTCCTCATTTGGAATGGCAAAAGAGCAGAGTGCCGTGAATGCCACCACGATCACCACAATGGGACTTACCACATTGGCCGCCACCGCCGACTGGCCGATGATCAGGCCGCCCACGATACCGATGGTATTACCAATGGGTCCGGGCAGACGGATCCCCGCTTCCCGGATCAGTTCAAAGGAAATCTCCATCAGCAGCACCTCTCCCAGCGACGGAAAAGGGACTCCCTTCCTGGCTTCCGCCATGGACAGGATCAGATTGGTGGGCAGGAGGCTTGTATGCCAGGTGGTTACCGCCACATAGATCGCCGGAAAGCTCATGGCCAGGATCGCCGCAAAAAAGCGCAGAAGGCGGGCGAAGGTGGCAATCTCAAACCGGTTGTACCAGTCGTCGCTGGTCTGGAAGAAGCTGTTGTAATCAGAAGGGAAAACAAGCACGGTGGGGGAATGATCCGTCACCAGTACTACCCTTCCCTCCAGCACCGCCGAGGCCGCCCGGTCCGGGCGCTCTGTCGCCTGAAACTGAGGAAAGGGAGACAGCCAGTGCTTTTCCGTAAGCTGCTCCAGCATCCCGCTGTCCAGGATTCCGTCAATCTCATAGGCATCCATCCGCTCCCGAATGGTATGAAGCAGATCCGGATAGACCAGATCCTCCATGTAGACCAGCGCCGTCATGGTGTGAGATCTGGTCCCGATCTCCTGCTCCTCCACCTTCATCCTGGGATCCCGCAGACGCTTCCGGATCAGCGCCACATTGAGCTTCTCACTCTCTGTAAAGCCTTCTCTGGAACCGCGCATGACCTTTTCGCTCTCTGCTTTGGATACTCCAAGCCCCGGATACCCTTTGCTGGAGATCTTATAGACTTGATCGTCCCCTTCCAGAAACAGGATTCCGTTCCCTGCAAGAAGAGCCGCCTCCGCCTCTTCGTAGCCGGACAGGGGCTGGACGTCCGACAGTCCGATGACATGTTCCTCCAGCATCAGATTGCTGACCGCCACCTCCACATAGACCAGCAGCCCCTCTCTTTTCCCGTCGTCCAGAAAAACCTGCCGGTTCAGGATATCATCGCATTTTTCAAACCGCTCCTTTACCCATCTGCGGTTCTCTGAAAGAACCGGAGAGATATCTCCCATACGCGTTCCTCCTCATCTGAAATATAATGCCGCAAAAAAGGCTGCCGCAGATGTGGTGCTGACCGATACTCCTGTCAGACGCCGCACACAGCGACAGCCCCATTCCTGGGATTATTATCTCTGATCCTTTGAAATTCTATACGAACTTTTGAACTGCTGATCCTCCGCGCTCACCGGCGCACATTATACGGCACCGTCAGATACACCTGTCTGGCCAGCTGCGCCGCCCGGACCGCCCGGTATGCCTTTCTCGCCTTTCCCTGGGTATCAAAGATACCGAATACCGTAGGGCCGCTTCCGCTCATCATGGCTCCCAGCGCACCCTCCTGCATCATGCATTTTTTGATCCTGTCGATGACCGGATGTGCAGGCACCGTGACCTCCTCCAGTACATTTCCCATATGCGCCGACAGTCCTGCCAGATCCCGGCCCCTGATATCACTGATCACCGCGTCCACATCCGGATGCTGCTCCGGCCTCAGGTCGTTGGCATGCAGGTTCTCATACACGGCTCTGGTGGAGACGCTGATCCCCGGTTTTGCAATGAGAATGTAGCATTTGGGCATGGGAGGAAGCGGTGCAAGCTGCTCCCCGATCCCCTCTGCCAGAGCAGTTCCCCGGAGAATGCAGTAGGGAATATCTGCTCCCAGCCGCACGCCCCGATCCATCAGATCCTTTCTGGAAAGCCCCAGGCCATACATCTGATTCATGCCCCAGAGCACCGCGGCTGCATCCGCGCTTCCCCCTGCCATGCCTGCCGCCACCGGAATTTTCTTCTGAAGCTGAATGGAGATCCCGTCCGTAATACGGAACTCCTCCCTCAGAAGGTCCGCCGCTTTATAGACCAGATTGTTTTCATTGGTGGGAAGATAATACAGATTCGTTCTCACCTGGATCCCCGGCTGCTTTACCTTCCTGAGCTCCAGTTCATCGTAGAGACTGATGGTCTGCATGATCATCCTTACCTCATGATAACCATCCTCTCTCCTTCTTAACACATCCAGGCACAGATTGATCTTCGCCAGTGCCTTCAGCTGTATCTTATCCTTCATGTGTGTTGCTTCCTTCCCCGTTTGATCATCTACAGTTTAACAGGTCTGTGCAGGATTGTCAAAACACATTGCACCGGTCTGCGTCACCGCGCGATCTCCTTCACCATCAGCACTTTCTGACCCGGCTTTAAAGTTTCCTCCTTCAGTTCGTTCAGCTCCATGACCTCCCCGCAGGTGGTGGCATGGGCCTTGGAAATATCCCACAGCGTCTCTCCCGGCTGCACGATATGGATGACCATGCCAGGCATCCGGCGAATTCGGTCCATATTAAGAGGCTCTTCTTCCAGATCCTCCACCAGCTGAAGTCGCGCCGGCTCGTGGAACAGCACCTTTATCTGAAGCACAGCCTTCATCTCCAGCTCCTGCGCATCCAGCATCGTCACCATCAACTGATCCAGGCAAAGGAAAATCTGCCATTCGCAGAGGCTTACATCGTCCTGAATTTCCACGGTATGTTCAAAGGGGAAAGACTGTACTTTACATGCAAGAGGCTGGGCATCGTCCGACGCCGCATACAGCACCCACAGCTCCACCGTTCCCTGGACCAGCACTCCCTGCTCTTTCTTCTCCGTGTGTTCCAGATGAACCTGGGCGCCGCTGCTTAAGATCTGCAGCACCTTCGGATCTGCGTCTCCCAGCTTCATGCGTCCGCCTGCCCTGGCTCTGGAATCCGAGAGACTCCGTACAAAATCCCACGCATACTCCTGCTGCTTCGGCAGGATCTCTCTGGTCAGGCTGTAGGCATCGCACAGGACCTCCGAAGACAGATCTTCAAAATACCGGAGCAGAAGCTCCAGCACCGCGTCAATCCGGACCATCCGCGGCTCCCCGTCATAGTCCGCCTGCAGCTCCATCTCTCCCCGCAGAAGCGTGACCTCCGCCTTGCCGGTCAGATCCGAGCGGCAGTTCTCGCACTCCACCTCCTGATGGAACGGGATTCCCTGTTCCAGCCACTGAAGCCTCCCCGGTTCATCCTCGCACTCATACAGGAAAAACACCAGCAGCTCTCCTTTTACCAGCAGTCTGCCTTCCTCCTGACGGACCTCCGTTCCCTGCAGACGCATCTCCTTCCAGATGAGCCGCCGGATGTTGGGACGCCCCGGGGGAAGATTCATCTCTTCTTTGATGCGCAGGGTATCCTTTTTATGTATGATCTCCTGCTGCAGCCGTACCGGGCAGGTACGTACATACAGATCTTCTTCCTCCGGCTGACTGTTCACCAGCGGCACCGGCTGCTCTTTCATCGCCTCCGCAGCAAGGGCCAGTATGCATTTTATATTTGCTTTTCTGGAATGAATGGCTGACGCATGCAGATCCTCCAGATTCCAGCGCAGATCCAGAAGATCGCCCTCTTCCAGATCATTCAGAAAAATGGTCTCATCCACCGGAATGCTGCCTTCCAGAATCTCCGGCATCCGGTCGCCTCCTTCTCCGATATACAGGATGCGGTACAGAAAGATGCCCCGGACCTTCACCTTTCCGGTCTCTCCCTTCACCTCATCCGGGCGGAATTCTCCCTGTCTGTGGATCACCCGGAAGATATCCGGCTTCTGATCCGGTACGTTCAGATCCTCTTCCAGCGTGATCTGGCTCACGGCCTTCCCTCTTCTGTGGTTTAAAGTCACATATTTACGTTCCAGTTCCATATCCCGATCCTTTCTGCATCATTATTTAAATACCACGGACTCTTCCATCTCCTTCAGCTTCAGTACAATATAAGGACAGGTGGTCGCTGCTGCTGTCTCTTCTCCTTTCTGAGGCCCCAGAAGCTCTGTGTCCACATAGATTGCATTGCTGGTCAGATACAGATCCTCCACAACGATGCTGTAACCGCTGGTCTGCTGCTCCCCATAGCCCACACAGATATACAGATAGCCCTCATCCTCGTACGTCACCTTAAAAGGTGTGATCTTCTTTTCTTCCAATACGTTCCGGAGCTCTTCCGGGATCTTCTCCGGATCCAGGACCGTGAATTCCAGGTCCGAGATCTTCTCCTCATCCTGTGTCTGCACACCGCATGCCGTCAGTATGCACAGGATCAGCAACACAAGACACCATTTCTTCATGCATGCATCTTCTCCTGTCTGTTTGTTCTATATTATGTGGAAAATTCCTGATTCAGACCAGTCATATTTCTTGTATTCTTGATAGTCATCCATTATAATATACTGATAAGGGCCGCTTCACGGGCAGTCCCTGTATTTAAGAGGATTAGGAGGAAATACCCCGTGCATTTCAAGATCGCAGAAGAAGACAAGACCAACCACCGCTACAGTGGCGTCCTTGCCCATCCCACTTCCTTCCCGTCGCCCTACGGCATCGGCGACATGGGGCAGGGAGCTTATGATTTCATCGATTTTCTCGCCATGTCCGGCCAGCATCTGTGGCAGGTGCTGCCCCTTGGGCCGACAACGGTGGGCGATTCACCTTACCAGAGCTTTTCCGTCTTTGCCGGACAGCCGCTCCTTATCAGTCCTGAGCTTCTGAGAAAGGAAAAGCTCCTGTCGGATGAAGATCTGCGGGAGGTCCCGGACTTTGATCCGGATCATGTGGAGTATGAGAAAGTACAGGTCTATAAGACCGGACTGCTGAAGAAAGCCTACGCCAGTTTCCGTCACACTGCAGACAAGAATCTGCTGGAAGAATACGACGCCTTCTGTGAGAGCAACGAATTCTGGCTTCTGGACTACTGCCTGTTCATGGCGGGAAAGGATCACCACAACGGTCTGCCCTGGTATGAATGGGAGGACGGACTGAAGGATCCCTCCCCGGCAGAGCGCACAGAGTGGAGCGATATCTTAAGATCTGACGTGGAATATTACAAGTTTGTCCAGTTCCTGTTCTACAGCCAGTGGTATGACCTGAAGGCCTACGCCAACAAAAAGGGAATCGCCATCATCGGAGACATCCCCATCTTCCCCTGCTGGGACAGTGCGGACGTATGGGCCAACAAGACAATGTTCTGCCTGGACTCCAAAGGCTTCCCGCTGGAGGTGGCAGGCGTGCCGCCGGATTATTTCAGCACCACGGGACAGCTCTGGGGCAATCCGCTCTATGACTGGAAGGCGCATAAAGAGGATCATTACCGCTGGTGGGTGGAGCGGATCCGCAACCAGCTGGATCAGGTGGATTACGTGCGCATCGATCATTTCCGCGGCTTTGAAGCATACTGGGCCGTTCCCTACGGGGAAGAGACCGCTCTGAACGGAAAATGGAAAAAAGGGCCCGGCGAGGACCTGTTCCTGGTGATCCAAAAGGCGCTGGACGGCGAGCTTCCCATCTTTGCGGAGGATCTTGGAATCATCACACCCGAGGTGGAGCGCCTGCGGGATCTGTTTCATTTCCCCGGCATGAAGGTCCTGCAGTTCGGCTTCGAAGGCGGCGAGAGCACTTTTCTGCCTCATCAGCTGGACACCCGCAACTGCATCTGTTACACCGGTACCCACGACAACGACACCAGCTGCGGCTGGTATGCACACACCTCGGAACAGAACCGGGACAAAGTGCGCCGTTATATGAACACCGATGCCGGCAGCGTAAGCTGGGATTTTATCCGTACCTGCCTGGGCACCATCGCCAGATACGCCATTTTCCCGGTTCAGGACCTTCTGAAGCTGGGAAGCGAAGCACGCATGAATATTCCGGGAAGTCCCAGAGGCAACTGGACCTTCCGCTTCCGCGCCGGTCTGCTTGATGAAGGCATGGCGGCCGGACTGAAGCAGCTGACCGAACTCTACGGAAGGTTCGGATAATGTACATACAGAAAGAAGGTTACCTCACATGATACGATTACTGCTGGTCGTCCTGACCCTTCTGCTCTATCTGATCCTGGGGATCCCCGTCCTGCTGATCGAATGGGTGATCAGCCGGTGGAACCCTCATCTTCGGGATATCAGCTGTCTGCGCATGGTGCAGGGGGCTTTTAAGCTGATCCTCTGGTTCACCGGCGCGGATATCACCTATATCGGACGGGAAAATATTCCCAGTGATCAGGCGGTCCTCTATGTGGGCAATCACAACAGCTATTTTGATATCCTGCTGACCTACTCCCAGTGCCCGGGGCTTACCGGCTACGTGGCCAAGGCCGAGATGCTCAGGTATCCGCTTCTCCGGGACTGGATGAAAAGGCTCTACTGTCTGTTTCTGGACCGCACGGACATGCGTGCCGGCCTGCAGACGATCCTCACCGGCATTGACTATATCAGGAGCGGCATCTCCATCTGTATCTTCCCGGAGGGGACCAGAAGCAGGGACGGAAAGATGCAGCCTTTCAAAGAGGGCAGTCTGAAGATGGCGGCCAAAACCGGATGTCCCATCATTCCCATGGCCATTACCAACTCGGCGGAGATCTTTGAAAATCATCTGCCTATAGTCCGGCCCTGCAGAGTCATCGTGGAATACGGAGCCCCCATTTATCCCAAAGAACTCCCAAAGGAGCAGCAGAAATTCCTGGGAGCCTGTACACAGCAGAGGATCCAGGAAATGCTGGACCGGCATTCGCTGTAAAAATTTGAAAATATCAGGAGAGACCCCTATATGAAAATTGTTGTACTTGCAGGAGGACTGAGCACAGAGCGTGACGTATCGCTCTCCAGCGGAAGAGGCATCTACCGGGCGCTGAAGGAAAACGGACACCAGGTCATCCTTCTGGATGTGTTCCTGGGCCTTCCGGACGCATGGAGCCAGTATCCCCCGGAAACGCTGTTTGACCAGGACGTTGACTGGGCGGCATCCATTCAGGGAGTCGCTGAAAAAGCACCGGACCTTGATCAGATCCGGGCGCTGCGGCCGGATTTCCGGACGCTTCTCGGCCCGGGCGTCCTTACGCTCTGCCAGATAAGCGACATGGTGTTTCTGGGACTTCACGGAGCCAACGGAGAGGACGGACGGATCCAGGCGCTTTTTGACCTCATGGGTATCCGCTACACCGGCACTGGCCATACCAGCAGCGCTCTCTGCATGAATAAACATATTACGAAGCAGATGTTCCGGGGGACCGGTATCCCCGCCCCGCCTTCCATCACAGTGAAAAAGGGAGAGTCCTTTGAGCTTCCGGATGAGATCGGCTTTCCCTGCATGGTCAAGACCTGCTGCGGAGGTTCCTCCGTGGGTGTCTACCGGGTGGAGGATGTCTTCGGTCTGGAACGCGCCCTGAAGGATGCGTTCGCCCTGGAAGACCAGGTGCTCATCGAGCGCTGCATCATCGGACGGGAATTTTCCGTCGCAGTCGTGGAGGGAAAAGCGCTTCCGGTCATCGAGATCGCTCCCATCAGCGGATTCTACGATTATAAAAACAAATATCAGGCAGGAAGTACCATAGAAACCTGTCCTGCTCAGATCCCGCAGAATCTGTCCGCACGGATGCAGCGGCATGCAGAAGCGGCCTGTGCTTCTGTGGGAATCGAGGCATATGCCCGGGTGGACTTTATGCTGGACGAATGTTCCGGCGAAGACTATGCGCTGGAGGTCAATACCCTCCCGGGAATGACTCCCACCAGCCTGCTCCCTCAGGAGGCTGCTGTGCTTGGTTATTCTTACGCGCAGCTCTGTGAGTGGATCCTGCAGGTATCGTTAAAAAAATATCAATAATTCGCCCGCCGGTCCACAGACCGCGGGCAGGAAAGGTGGAATAACCTTGAGACCGTTTACGATCAGACAGTTTATGGAGGCGTGCCACGGAATCTGGCACGGACCACAGGAGCTGCTGGACCGGAACATACAGAGTGTCGTGGTGGACAGCAGACTGGTCACAAAGGACAGTGTCTTTGTGGCGACTGTGGGAGAGCGGGTGGACGGACACCGTTTTATACCGGACATCTATGGGAATGGAGCGCTCTGCGCCGTCAGCCGGCAGAAGCTGTCAGATCCTGCCGGACCGTATCTGCTGGTGGATGACACGCTGCAGGCGCTGAAGGATGCAGCAGAGGCCTATCGAAGAACGCTTACACTTCCGGTTATCGGCATCACCGGAAGTGTGGGAAAGACCAGCACCAAGGAAATGATCGCCTCCGTTCTGGGGCAGAAATATCAGGTCCTGAAGACCCCCGGCAATTTCAACAACGAGATCGGCGTACCTCTGACACTCTTTATGATTGATACCTGCCACGAGGCTGCGGTCCTGGAGATGGGCATGAATCATTTTGGAGAGATGCATCGCTTAAGCCGGATGGTACGCCCCACCCACTGCGTCTTCACCAACATCGGAGTCGCGCATCTGGAGCATCTGGGAAGCAGAGACGGGATTCTGAAAGCCAAGATGGAGATGCTTGACTACGCAGCCGACGCTGCCCCCATCTTCATCAACGGCGATGATGACCGGCTTATCATCATGAAGGACCGGGCCGTCACCTTCGGCAGAAACCCTTCTGATCAGGTATGGGCGGATCAGGTGGAGAATCTGGGACTTCAGGGTGTCCGGTGCCGGATCCACGCCAAAGGACAGGATATGCAGGTCACCATCCCGCTCCCCGGCACACATATGGTCTACAACGCCTGCGCCGGGGTCTGTGCGGGGCTTTCCCTCGGACTCTCCATGGAAGAGATCCGGCAGGGAATCGAGACGCTGAAGCCGCTTGGCGGCCGCAGCAATATCCTGCACACCAGCCGTTACACCCTGGTAGACGACTGCTATAATGCCAACCCTGTCTCCATGTGCGCCATGCTGGATGTACTGGACTATGCACTCACCAGAAAGGTGGCGATTCTGGGAGACATGGGCGAGCTGGGAGAACAGTCCGAAGCGCTGCATGCTTCTGTGGGAGAGCATCTGAAGGAGCTCCACATCCACCTGCTCATCACCATCGGTACACGCAGCCGGGCAATTCATGACGCCGCCCGGAAAGCAGCTCCCTCCATGCGGTGCATGCATTACGCAGATCTGGAAAGCTTCCTCACGGAAGCCGGCCGGATTCTGGAGGAAGGGGATGCCATCCTGGTCAAGGCTTCTCATTATATGGAATTCCAGCGGATCGTATCCGCACTGTCCCAATAAGATATAAAACAGGAGCGCCGTGTCAAAGCAGCGCTCCTGTCATCTCTTTTTTCTTATCGTTCTTTTTCGTATCATCTTTTTTCATATGCTGGACAATGAACGGCTCCATCTCCGCTTTATTCTTCCCCATGACAAAAGCAAGCTCGCCATAGAGAGCGTCCTCTGCCATCTTCAGATACCGTTCGTCTGTGGCTCCGATCTTCTTTCCCTGTGCAGTCCGAAGATTTCGCCTCTGGTACAGGGTCTTCAGAATAGCCACCCACTGGCGGTAATCACAGGAATTCAATGCCTGCCGATAGCTCTCCTCCCGCAGCTTCTCATTGGAGACGATAATCTCCTGGATCCCGGGAAGCTCCTCCAGCAGCGCCCACGCCTCCTGCTCCGTGATCACCCTTCTGGCATTGGCATTCTTTTTATCCACCGGGAAATACACCTTGTTTCCCTTAATATTCAGCGGCGCCAGCACATAGTACAACCGTTTCTGGTCAGCTCCTGCGATGTTCAGATGTGTGATATCCTCGATCTGACAGATCCCGCTGCGTCCGTAGATGATATATTCACCCTTTTCAAACATGATCTTTCCCTCCTGATTAGAGTTCTGCATCCGCCCTTCCACCGGCGGATGATTTTTAAATTGTCGTGAAAAAAAACCTGCATGTATCTGTGAACATGCTGGTTTCCCTGTTACTACTCACCCGTTGCCTTTGATTTTTCAGACATTTCCCCAAAATATATATTTATTATAACAAATTTTCAAAATTTTTGTAAGTCTTTTTTTATTTATTTGAAAATTTTTGTTAGTATTAACCAAATATCAAGCATAATTTATGTGTAATTCAACCAAAAAATTTGATCCTTTGTCACCCCCGGCACATAACAGCAGCGGACAGGAAAGCGTTTTCAGGAAGAGCCCTGCTCTCTGTCAAAAAAGCGCTGCAGAAGTGAACCTGTCACTTCTGCAGCACTTTTTTAATTTGTGGATATCAGCTCTCAGACAGCCAGCTCATACAATTCCATCCCGCCGCTCTGCTCCGAAATAAACTCCGCCCGAAGCCCTTCCATGGAATCATGAACCCGTGCTGTGAATACCTCTTCACCGCCGTTTACGAAGATCTCCAGACTGGAAGTATCCGACAGGATCCACAGATCATGCACTTCTTCCAGGCTGACCCCTCGTACCCCGCGCCCGGCTCCGCAGCCGGTCAGGTCAAGACGCAGGACACTGTCCCGGTATCTCAGCACCACCGATTCCCTGAGATAAAGTTCAAAATCCTGATCCGGCTCCTCCATGAAGAGCTTCAGTTCAAAACAGGAAGAGACCTCCTCTCTGAATCCCTCTCCTGCCTGGAAATGCCCGGCAGCAACTGTTTTCCGCATCTTTTCCAGTTCCTTCAGGGGGCGCTGGCACAGCCTGCCCGACCCATTTACATACAGCTCCCGGGGAATCGTCATGGCATGAACCCAGCCGTTTTTCATCGTTACTTCGCAGTCATATTCCGCATCGGGTGTGGACATCCAGCCCAGCAGGATCCATCTGCCGGCTTCATCCTGAAATACCTGGGGAGCATAGAAATCAAACCCCCTGTCCAACGTATGATATTTGCCCAGTTCATATGCCGTACCCTCAAAGTCATAATTCAGAGGAAAATATCCGCACCAGTTGTCTTTGACCAGGGTCTCCCCTTTGCTGCGGTATTCCTGCGGACAGGCGATCAGGAAGCGCTGCCCGTCCACCTTGAGATAATTGGGGCATTCCCACATATAGCCAAACGTTTTTTCTGTATGAAACCGAAGCTTATACGTCCAGTGCAGCAGATCTTCACTTTCAAACAGCAGGATGCTGCCGCGCGCCTTCAGATCCCGGGCGCCCTGAATCATATAATACCGGCCGTTCTCGCAGAACACCTTTGGATCCCGCACATGAAGGCTCAGATCCGAAGGATAATCCTCATTTCTCATCAGAAGTTTTTTCTCAGAAAAATGAAACCCGTCCTCCGACGTCATCAGAATCGTATTCTGCTCCCGGCCGCCTGTGATATAGTCATACTCCCGATCTGTATGCCGCACATTTCCGGTATAATATACGTACATGGTCCCGTCCTTCAGAAAGGTACTGCCGCTGTAGGCGCCGTTTCTGTCCCGGTCCGTGTCCGGATAGACCGCAGGCTCCTGCACTTCATAATGGATGAAATCCCGGGTTGTCACATGTCCCCAGAGCACACTGCACAGCGTAGGATAAAACGGCACATACTGATGATAGATATGATAGACGCCGTCCTTCTGGCACAGTCCGTTGGGGTCGTTGAGCCACCCCAGGGGCGGCTGAAGATGATACTTCAGCCGCATGGGATCAGACGCCGCCTGTGAGAGCTGTTCTTCATGTTCCCGAAGCTCCCTCCGGTAGCCCTCCCGGTCCATGGGTATTTTCGTTGATGTCATATCTGGCATGGTACTGACTCCTTATACTCTGTCGCCATGAGTTACACGGCGCATCTTCAGGCTGCTCACATTGATCTGATGATCCGGATCTGTGAAGACCAGGGGGATCACCGTGTCGTATCCGGCCTTTTTCACCTGATCCAGCTCAAAGGTCACCAGTGGCTGTCCCGCCTTCACCGTATCTCCGTCCTTTACATGAGCTGTGAAATATTTTCCCTGAAGGTTGACCGTATCAATGCCGATGTGAATCAGAATCTCAAGTCCCCCGTCAGACACCAGGCAGACCGCATGCTTCGTATCAAATACGGACGAAACCGTTCCATTGACCGGAGAACACACTTCACCATTCTCCGGGAGAATCGCAAATCCGTCTCCCAGCATCTTCTGGGCAAAGGTCTCATCCTTTACCTCCTCCATGGGAATCATCTGTCCGGTGGCATGGGCACAGACCGTCTCTGCTGCGGTTTCCTGATCTGCCGGAGCAGAGGAAGTCTTTACAGGGGCCGGCTTCGAAGCTTCTGCCGCTTCCGGCTTCTTCTGGAATCCGCCCATGAGGAAGGTCAGGACAAAGCCTGCTGCCAGTGCTGCCGCATGAGCGATGATATAGCTTACATATCCGTTGTTTGCCGGGTCTGCCAGAGCGATTCCCGGAAGTACCGTAGTGCCGAATCCCAGCGCCGCCAGGTTCGTAAAGTATACGATGGCGCCGCCCAGAGCTCCGCCGATACAGCCGCCCACCAGAGGATATTTAAACCGCAGATTGATACCGAACAGTGCAGGCTCTGTGATGCCGAACAGCACCGAGATAAAGCTGGGGATGCAGAGTTCTTTTGTTCTGGCATCTTTATAGTTTCCGGCGAGATATCCAAGCACCGCGCCGCCCTGTCCGATGATCGCCACGGACATCAGCGGATTCAGGATGTTTCTGCTGGTGTCTGCCAGAAGCTGCGCTTCGATGGCGCCGAAGATATGATGAAGGCCGGTGATAACCACAAGCTGCTGCAGGCCGCCGAAGACCGCATATCCGAACACTCCCAGATTCTGCGTCATCCATACCAGTGCACCGGTCAGTCCGGAAGCCAGCCCTCTGCCCACCGGTCCTACGACCGTAAACAGAAGAATCGCGCTGACCAGCGTGGTCAGAAGAGGAGATACCAGCAGTCTGACTACTTCCGGAACCTTCTTTTCAAAGAAAATATCCAGCTTTGCAGTCACTACGCCCATGAGCAGCGCCACAATGATACCACCCTGAAAACCGACCAGATCCACACCCATACCAAAGATATGCAGCGTGGTCACTTCCACCGTCCCCTGTGCCGCCGCATACGCATCTGCCAGGCTGGGAGACAGCATGATACAGCCCACTACGATGCCAAGAATCGGCCTTCCGCCAAAACGTTTACATGCGCTGTACGCCACTGCCAGCGGCAGGAATCCGAAGATCGCTCCGGATGAGATGTTGATCAGCCTCGTGATGCCGTAGAGCGTGGCGTTGTTCTGCACCACGTCCAGATTGGTCAGCACCCCGGAAAGCCCGGTCAGAAGCGCCGCTGCCAGAATACCCGGCATAATATCAATAAATACATCCGACAGTGCCTTGATGATCCTCTGAAGGGGATTCATCTTCTTGTTGGCCTCTGTCTTCAGATCGCTCAGACTCATACCCGCTTTTCCTGTATACTCCCTGAACACCTCATACACATCGTTGACCAGTCCTGCGCCGAAGATGATCTGGAGCTGATCTCCCGCCACGAAGACGCCCTTTACCAGATCCAGATCCTCGATGGCTTTCAGGTCCACCACGTCGTTGTTTTCCAGTACAATGCGCAGTCTCGTGGCGCAGTGCGCGATTCCCTGAATGTTCTTCTTGCCTCCCACCAGGTCCGCAAGCTTTTCGGAGATGGCAAGATATCTCTGTCTTTTCTTTTCGTCCATATTTCCCTCCTGATTTTGTTCCGAAGACCGGTTGATTTCATCTCCGGATTCTGCAAGGCGGAATATCCATTCCGCTGTCCCATGTTTCCGAAGCTTCTGTGAAATCTCCCATAATCCATAAGCTGCCCGGACCAGCTTCCGGTCAGACGGCCGGTATTCCACGAAGCTCCCATGCGAAAGAGCGTCCGGCAGAGATCGTCTCTGCATACCTTTTGATGTAAATGTGCCTTTCCGCCCTTCAGCCGGATGCCTGTTCCGGGCGGTCCCTCACGATCATTCAGGTGTTATTTTTCCCTGTTTTCACCTCCTTTTCTTTTCCTGTTGCTCTTTCCTGTGATATCTACTATACTATATCCGGAAAATATAGACATGGACAAATGTTGTATATTTATGTACCTTTGTGACTAACGCATATTCCATGGAAAGGAGTCCCTTTATGAAAGATTTTATTTTTTCCAATGATTATTTCCGAAGCCTTGATGCCTATGTATACACCTGCGGCTATGAGACCTGCGAGCCCGGCCACAGCTATGGCCCTGTCCTGCGCAGCGGATATCTGATCCACTATGTCCTTGGAGGAAAGGGATACTACCGGGTCAACAACACCATGTACCGGCTGGAAGAAGGCGATGCCTTCCTGATCTGTCCGGATGAGCTTATCTACTATGAAGCGGACAAAAAGGAGCCCTGGACCTACACCTGGATCGGGTTTCAGGGCGTCAAGATCCGCGGATATCTGGAACGGACCTCTCTTCCCGCGACTCCTGTTTTTCACTATGGCCACGACGACCGGATCCGGCTCTGCCACGAGAAAATGTTCGAAGCCAACCAGCTCTCCGGCAACCGGGATCTGATCATGAACAGCATCCTGTATGAATATCTTTTCCTGCTGGCGCGCAAATTTCCCAGAGAGCAGATCAGCCCAGGGGAAAAGCAGAGCATCTATGTGGAGGAAGCACTCCGTTATCTGGAATCCCGTTACGGTCAGGAGCTTTCCATCCAGGCTCTGGCCGACGAGCTGGGCCTGGACCGTTCTCACCTGCACCGGGTCTTCAAAGCCGCCACCGGAGTGTCTCCCCAGGAATATCTTCTGGATCTGCGCATCCGGAAGGCCTCCGAGCTTCTGAAGCGGACGGACCTGCCCATCTCCGTCATCGCCCTGTCCGTGGGATACGAAGATACCTTGTATTTTTCACGGCTGTTCAAAAAGAAAAAGGGCCAGAGCCCCACCCGATACCGCGCACTTTCCTGAACGCTCTTCTTACAATGTCACACATACCCTGTCTGCTTCATAGGATAGTATAAGAGTTTTCACAGGAGCACATCTGCATGGAACCTTCCTGTAATCTGAGCCTGCTTGCCCCCGGACAGCGCGCCAGGATCCTCAGTATCCGCGTTGACGGCGCCATGCGCAGGCGGCTGCTGGATCTGGGGCTGATCGAAGATACAGAGGTCATGTGCCTTGGCCGGAGTCCCCTGGGTGACCCTTCCGCCTATCTGATCCGCGGAGCCGTCATCGCCATCCGCGCCAGAGACAGCCGGCAGATCCTCATCAACATCAAGCCAGCATAAGGAGCACATATGGGTCTTACCAGTCATTCTACCGGAGCATACGCCATTGATTCTGAATTTATCATACAAAAGCAGTCTCCCGCAGACAGAGTCATCGCACTTGCCGGCAATCCCAATGTGGGAAAGAGCACGATCTTCAACAGTCTCACCGGCATGAAACAGCACACAGGCAACTGGCCGGGCAAGACGGTCGCCAACGCCCAGGGCCGTTACACGGCTCATGGGCAGTCCTGTATCCTGGTAGACATCCCCGGCACCTATTCCCTGGCAGCGCATTCCGCAGAAGAAGAGGTCGCCCGGAATTATCTCTGCTTCGGCTCCCCGGATGCGGTGGCTGTCGTATGCGACGCCTCCTGTCTGGAGCGGAATCTGAATCTGGTCCTCCAGACCATGGAGATCTCCTCCCGGGTCGTAGTATGCATCAACCTTATGGATGAAGCGGAAAAAAAAGGAATCCGGATCTGCCCGGAGCGTCTGGCCCAAAAGCTGGGCGTTCCTGTGGTCACCACGGTCGGCAGAGACAAAAAAAGCCTCCCTGCACTTACGGAAGCTCTGAATACAGTGATCGAATCCCGGCCGGAACCGCAGAATCCTGTCCTTTATCCTGCCCCCATCGAAGAGGCGCTGTCCCTTCTGGTCCCCGTTCTGCAGGAAAAGGCACAGGAAAAAATGAATCCCAGATGGCTGGCACTCCGGCTGCTGGATGCGGACGACTCTCTCACCGCCGGCATCTCTTCCTTCCTGGGGCCGGCCTTTCTGGAGGATCCGGCGCTTGGGAATGCCCTTGATCAGGCACTTGACCTGCTGGCCAGCCGCGGCATCGACCCGGAGAATTTCCGGGACATGATTACCTCTGCCCTGATCCGGCGCGCCGAAACACTCTGTACGGATGTTGTACAGTATACACAGGCTCCTGAGCAGTTTCGGGACTGGAAGCTGGACCGGATACTCACCGGACGGCTGTGGGCCTATCCCGTCATGATCCTCCTGCTGGCCTTTCTGCTGTGGCTGACCATCGCCGGAGCCAATTATCCCTCCCAGGTCCTCTCCGGCCTTCTGTTCGGCCTTCAGGACGTGCTGACGGCCCTGTTTCACAGGCTCCATGCCCCGGAGTGGCTTCACAGCATGCTTGTCCCCGGGATCTACCGGGTCGTCGCCTGGGTCGTCTCCGTTATGCTGCCGCCCATGGCCATCTTCTTCCCGCTCTTTACCCTGCTGGAGGACGTGGGTTACCTGCCAAGGCTTGCCTACAATCTGGACCGGCCGTTCCAGTGCTGCCGCGCCTGCGGCAAGCAGGCCCTCTGCATGGCCATGGGATTCGGATGCAATGCTGCCGGAGTGACCGGCTGCCGGATCATTGATTCTCCCAGAGAACGACTGCTGGCGATCCTTACCAACAGCTTCGTCCCCTGCAACGGCAGGTTTCCCACGCTGATCGCACTGATCGCCATCTTTTTCACCGGAGCAGACGGCAGTATCACCGCTTCTCTGTTATCCGCGCTTTTGCTTACTTTTACAATCCTTCTCGGGATCGGCATGACCTTTGCCGTGACCCGGCTGCTCTCTGCCACATGGCTGAAGGGGGTTCCCTCTGCCTACACACTGGAGCTGCCGCCCTACCGGAAGCCTCAGATCGGATCGGTCCTGGTCCGTTCTGTCTTCGACCGCACCCTGTTTGTGCTGGGCCGCGCAGCAGCCGTAGCAGTGCCGGCGGGATTTCTCATCTGGTGCATGGCCAACCTGCACATCCTGGACACAAGCCTGCTCTCCTGGTGTGCTTCCTTTCTGGATCCATTTGCCAGACTCATGGGGCTGGACGGCGTGATCCTCATGGCCTTTCTCCTGGGCTTTCCGGCCAACGAGATCGTCATGCCCATCATCTTCATGGCCTATCTCTCCCAGGGAACTCTGACAGAAATGAGCAGCCTTGCCTCCATGAAGCTTTTGCTCATCTCCCATGGATGGACCTTCCGCACCGCCGTGAGCATGATCCTCTTCTCCTTATTCCACTGGCCGTGCTCCACTACGCTGCTGACCATCCACAGGGAAACCAGAAGCCTGCGCTGGACTCTGCTGGCCGCCCTGCTTCCCACCGCAGCAGGCGTGGCGCTCTGCATGCTGTCTACCGGGGTCTTTCACATCTTCTCTCCGGCAGTCTGATTACATTTTACCAAATCACTTTCCTCCCGGCCACAGCACCGGAAAAGTCCCCCATTGCAGACAATGGGGGATCAACCTGCAGCGCTGCAGAACAGCGAAGCATTAATCAATCAGAGATTATGCCAGGCCGTTTAATGTCCTGTACAAATCTTCCGCCGTGGCGTTGGCCACCAGAATGTCCGTATCCTCCTCGGACTTAATGAATGCTACAATGCGGTCAAGAATCTCCAGGTGCTCATCTCCCCTGGAAGCAATACCAATAACCAGACGGACGATTTTATTATCCCATTGAATGCCATCCGGGTAGGTCATGACCACAATGCCGGTTCTCTGGATAAATTTTGAGGAATCTCTGGTGCCATGAGGAATGGCCATATGACTGCCAATGGCAACAGAGAATTCGGCGTTACGCTCCAACATCCCCTGAATGTAGCCCTCGCTGACATAGCCGCTTTCCACCAGTAACTTTCCGCAGGCTTTGATCGCCTCTTCCGGAGTAACAGTCTGACAGCCCAGGATGATGTTTTTCTTCTCCAGCACAGGATGATCTGCTTCAGTCATGTCCAGACCGTTGAGACAGGTATACAGTGTATTCAGGTCTGCAGTATCCACCAGCCTGTCTGCAGCCTTCTCATCAGCGGCTACGGCCGCCACATGTTTCAGGATTTCCAGGTGATCTTCGTCCTTTGAGGCGATACCGATAACCAGGCGAACCCGCTCGCCGTTCCAGTCGATACCATCCGGGTAGGTCATAACAGTCAGTCCGGTTTTTTTGACCAGTGTGCGGGACTCACTGTTGCTGTGAGGAATGGCCACGTGACTGCCAACTGCCACGGAGTCGCTTCTGTCCCGGTCCAGCATGGCCTGGATGTAGCCTTCCTCAATATAGCCGCTCTCCAGCATCAGCCTGCCGCAGGCCTTGACAGCCTCCTCGCGGGTAACGGTCCGGCAGTTCAGGATGATGTTTTTCTTTTCCAGGATGTGACCGACCGGATCGGATGTACCCTTTCCATTTAGAAAGTTTTTGAATTTCGTTAAATGTTTTTTCATTCCTGATTCTCCTTAAAATTACCACTTTTCAACCAGTTCCTGCAGTTTCCTGCGGCGTGCATCCAGTTCTGCGCGCATCTCGTCCGCACAGGAATCCAGTTTCCAGAATATATTTGTGACTGCCAGCAAAACGCACAGAACGACAGGGATCCACATATAGCAGAACTGGATACCCGGTTCCACAATGCCGCCCACAAACCTGACAAAAGGTGTAGTGATAGACATGACAATGGCGGTTCCCAACAGGGCGCAGACCATACGGGTAGTCACCAGAATGTTCCGCTCGTCAGGATCAGAAGACAGCCGGGGAACAATGGTATTCAGGGGGATGTTTACTATAGTATAGGCGGTACACAGCAGACAGTATGTAACATATGCCCAGATCAGTCTGCCGCCTTCGTTCAGATCCGGTACAATAAAGGTCAACACGGTGAACACCGCGAAAGGAATCGCACCAATAACAAAGTAGGGCCGTCCCTGCCCCCATCTGGTGTGGGTCTTATCCACAACTACGCCCATGACCGTGTCGGTAATCGCATCAATCAGCTTGGTCACCAGCATCATAGTTCTAGCTGCTGCAGCAGCAATTCCAAAAACATCGGTGTAGAAAATCAGCAGATAGGAGGACATGGTGCTGAACACCAGATTACACCCCAGATCTCCTATTCCATAACCAATTCGTTTTCCCCATTTACTTTTCACAGATTTTTCCTCCTTTTTGCTACAACAAGGCACTCAGCGCCTTCATATCTTTTCTTTTTTCCGTGAGGCAGTAACCCGAAGGGCGGCAAATCTTTCCGGAAAGCCGCCCTCCTGATATCGGATCCTGTTAGAAGCAGGTAAATGCACCATCCAGACCAAAATCAGCACCTGTGGTGAAGCTGCTGGTATCCCCTGCCAGATAGACACAGATAGACTCCAGCTCCTCCGGCCTGCCCAGGCGTCCCATAGGAGCCATGGCGTTCCATTGGGCGATCAGAGGCTTGAGTGTTTCGGAGGAAAGGGTCAGGTCCGTGCCAATGTATCCGGGACTGATACTGTTTACCCGGACACCCCTCTTGGCCCACTCCACAGCCAGGGATCTGGTAAGTTGGATAACGCCGGCCTTGGAAGCATTGTAGGCGCACTGAGGCTGGGGAACATTGACGATGTGGGCAGACATAGAAGCGGTGTTGATAATGGAGCCGCCGCCATGTGCCAGCATATACCTGCCTGCGATGGTATCAGTCAAAAATACGCTGTTCAGATTCACATCGAGGTTTTTCTTCCACTGTGCGTAGGTCATCTCATCCGCC
This sequence comes from Lachnospiraceae bacterium, assembly GCA_910574805.1. GTDB lineage: Bacteria > Bacillota > Clostridia > Lachnospirales > Lachnospiraceae > Hominiventricola. Next base: position 69,625 of record CAJTCV010000009.1, read on the forward strand.
GCCGCATTGATGCAGATTCCCGCATTGGCATGACAGAAGTCCAGTCCCCCCAACTGTTTTACGACCTCATCCACCATTGCCTGCACCTGAGCCTCGTCAGTGACATCGCACTTCAGAGCGATGACCCTGCGGCCAGTGGCCCCGGCGATTTCCCCGGCAGTGGCCTCGGCAGCGGCAATGTCCATGTCAATGATGGCAACGTCAGCACCCGCCTCAGCAAAAGCGGTGGCAGTGCATTTGCCGATACCTCTTGCCGCGCCGGTAACGAATCCCTTTTTTCCGTCCAGTCTCATTTTTTCAATGATTCCCATAGTATGTTCCTCCTAATTATTAATATCATTATATAAAATGATTTTATATAATGTGCTTATATAATAGGGCCAACAGATTTAATTTGCAATTCGCAAAACTAACAAATATACACATTTTATTTTGTCTAAAATGCACAATAATTAACTGGCTCTTGTGAAAATTCACTAAAGTCAGTTGCTTTTATTGGGCATATAAGATATACTCATTTTGTAAAATGCATTACCAGAAAGGTGAACCTAATTATGGAAAAAATATCAATGAATGATATTCGGAAGAAAAATTACTCTGATGTCTATCGCCTGATTTATCAGGAACGGCGTATCTCAAAATCCAGAATCGCATCCTCTCTGGAAATGAGCCTGCCTACTGTCACACAGCACCTGTCCACACTGGAGACAGAGCAGTTGATCGAAAAACAGGGACAGATAGCCTCTGGTATTGGGAGAAAAGCGGCCGCCTATATCATCAGACCGGAAGTACGGGTTTCCGTTGGTGTGGAAATACTGCCTGATCATATAACCGCTGTTGTGCTTAATCTGTATGGAATGGTCATAGGGGAAAAAAAAGCTCAGCTGCCTTTTTCTGAGAAAGATGAGTATTTTGCGTCATTGCGCGATTTGGTTTATGAACTGCTTCAGGACTCGCATATATCAGACGATGCTGTACTCGGAGCCGGTATTGGCATACAGGGGCTTGTATCAGAGGATGGCCAGCGGATACTGTATGGAAAAATTCTGGATTGCACCGGATTGACCATCCATCCATTGTCACAGAGACTCTCCTTCCCGGTTCGGCTGATCCATGATGCCGAGTGCGCCGCTGAGTTGGAGTTGTGGAGGAACCCGGAACTGGCCGACGTGATCTACCTCTCCCTCGGTGTTCACCTAGGCGGAGCAGTTATTATGCACGGTCAAATCCAGCGGGGACGCACTGGACGGACAGGAACCGTGGAGCACATGACACTGGTGAAAGGCGGACGGCCCTGTTATTGCGGCAAGCCTGGATGCATGGAATCTTACTGCTCTGTAGATGCCCTGCTGGAAGAAGGCGAACATCTGTCAGACTTTTTCTCTCAGCTTCGGCAGGGAGCTTCCCGGCACGTACGGCGGTGGACGGAGTATCTTGACTATATAGCTATGGCATTGAATAATCTCCACATGGTCCTGGACTGCATGATTATTTTAGGCGGACACATTGCCCCCTATTTAACCAGGCAGGACATTGACGTGTTGTTCTCCAAACTGCAGGACCGCACTGCATTTCCAGAAGAAGAAAACTTTATACGCATCGGCACACAGGAGAATAACACCGTAGCCTCTGGTGCTGCAATTCCATTTATACGGACTTTTTTAGAAACAATCTGACTGTTTGACCAGTGTGCTGTTGATTATTGTATATAACTGCATGCTGCCACGGCTGCCGCTGCCCCGTCCGCTGCGGCAGTCGCAAGCTGCCGGACCGTCTTCGTCCGGCAGTCCCCCGCGGCAAAGATCCCTTCTGAGCTCGTACGGCAGTCTTCGCCTGCTTCGATATATCCATATGCATCCAGAGACACCAGGTCAGCAAAAGCCCTGTTATCCGGCACCTGACCGATGGCAATGAACAGAGCCGTCACCGAAAGCTCCCTCTCTTTGCCTGTGCGGTCATTTCTCACGACGACGGACTCCAGATGTCTTTCTCCGTTCAGACGGACCACCTGGCTCTCCAGCATCAGTTCTACATTTTCTTTCCCGCGAAGCGTCTGTATGAGTCGTTCCTCTCCCCGAAATTCCTTTCTTCTGTGGATCAGATACACCTTTTGGCAGTAACCCGATAAAAAGACAGCGTCCTCCAGAGCCGTATTTCCGCCTCCCACCACAGCCGCATTTTTTCCCTTGCAGAATGCCCCGTCACAGGTGGCACAGTAGGAAACCCCGGCGCCGGTCAGCTCTTTCTCCCGTTCCACCTGAAGCTGCCGGTTCTTCGCCCCTGTCGCCAGGATCACTGCCCGGCAGTCATATGCCCCGCGCCCGGTCTTCACGGTCATAAAGCCGGAATGCTTTCTGATCTCCCGCACCTTCTCATATTTCAGTTCCGCGCCCAGCTCCGTTGCCTGTCTGTGGAGCTCCTCCGCAAATTCATAGCCGGATATATGCCGGATTCCCGGATAATTCTCCACCGCAGAAGCGCTGATGATCTGTCCGCCGTATACCTTTTCCTCCAGAAGCAGCACACACTTCCCTGCCCGCACCCCATAGATGGCCGCGGACAGCCCTGCAGTACCCGCTCCCACGATAATCAAATCATACATCTTATGTTTCCCTCCTGACGACCGGATCTTTCCTGTCTATGTCAGTATGGGCCTTTGATACGTTTCTTATTCAGAAGCCGCACGGTTATACCAGCGAAATAAAAGGATACCCCGCCTTCCCCATGCCTGCCTTCAATGCCTTATCCGCGGTCACCACGATCATCTCCTCATCTGCCGTGGAATATGCCCTGGCAGTCCCCACGATCATGGCGTCCATGGATCTGAAATTATGCGTCAGTGCATGCTGGATAAACCGTTCCGCGCTTCGAATCACTTCCTCATTCACATCCAGAACCCGCATCCGGATCGTTTCATTGGAACCGTTGGATATCTCTTTTTCCAGCTTCAGCCAGTCATGGACCTTCTGCCGACTCCATTTTTTCCTGCGCTCCGTCACATAAGTTTTTCCGCAGCTCTCCCGGCTTCCTTCATGAACCCTGTCACAGACCTGCTTCTGTCCGTTCCTTCCCCTTGCATACTGTCCAATCACAGATATGATCTCTATCTGTGTCAATTTTGAGATACAGCACTCCCCGTTCAGGACATTCTCCACAGCCGGATTGCTGTCTTCCTCTGCAATATATCTCAAAATCGCAAAATATGCATTGGTATCCAGTAAATATTTTGCCATATGTTATCCATCCCCTGTACCATTACAGCCATTTCATATTCCCGTATTTTTACTGCCCGATCTCTTCCGTATCCTTGATAAGCCGGGTCATATCCTCTTCATCCATGGGTTCCAGCTTGCTTTTGACCATATCGATCAGTTCCTGCAGATCTGCGCTGGGCCCTTTGTTCACATATCCGTTGATCCCCATATTGACCAGCTTTTTAATATCGCCGAAACGTTCATAATTGGTATATACGATAATATCAATATATGGATTTTCCCTGCGTATTTCCCGCAGCAGCTCCTCTCCGTTCATCCTGGGCATCTCGAGATCCAGCAGGACAAGGTCATAGGAATTTTCCTGGAACATGCTCCAGCCCACTTTCCCGTCGCAGGCAGTCTCCACTTCCATATCCTCCAGCTCCAGTGCAGCCCTGACGAATTCTGCCGTCTCTCTGTTGTCCTCTACCAGTAATATTTTATACATTCTTATTTTCCTCCAGATGAATCTCGATCACAAACCGGGCTCCCTTTTTATAATTCCCTTCCACATAGATCCTTCCATTAAACAGCTTCAGAATATTCCATACGATAAACAGGCCGAGTCCCTCGCCCCCCTCCTCCGTCTCTCTCTTTTTCGTGGAGTAAAAAGGCTCGAAAATCTTTCTCTGCAGCTCTGCAGGTATCCCTGTTCCGTTATCTGTAAATGTGATCTCCAGATATCCGCCTCTGCTTCTGATCATCACATCGATCTTTCCCTGGCGCCCGCTCTTCTTGACGGCATAGATGGAATTAATGATCAAATTGTAAAATACCTGGCTGAACTGCAGCTCTTCTCCGTAGATCCTGGCGTCCCTGTCTCCATTTACCGAAAAGCGGATGCCTTCACTGGCCAGCCTGGAGCCCATCTCGTCAAAAGTTGTACTGACCGCATTGTAGACATTGAAATACATTTTTTCACTTTTGCTGGAAAAAATCATGGAAAACCGGTTCAGCAGCTTGCCCACCCGCTCTGTCTGGGTCAGGATCCCGTCCAGCAGATTCTCTTCTTCCTGTCCCACCGCTTCCTGTATTTTCTTCCGCCGCATATAAAACAACTGAATCGCATACCGGATATTGGTGATGGGCTGTCCCAGTTCATGGGAGAATCCTTTGATCAGCTCCGACATGGCCGAAAGCTGTCTGTTGTGTTCCTGTTCACTGACGAGCGTCCGCAGACGTTCCCATACGATGTACTGCGTCTCCCTCTGTGCGGAAAGCGCCCTCTGCGCCCCTCTCTCACTTGTGGCATTCTGACTGAATCTGGCTATATCCTTCTGTATATTCTGTGCCCGGTCCAGCATATTAAATTTCACATAAAATTTAAACAGGGTCCTGCAGATGGGCATCCGGTTCTCCGACAGGCGCTCAATGCAGTCCAGCGCCTTATTGCGTCTGTCCTCATCCCCAATGGCATCAAAATACAATACCAGCTCATACTGTACGTTGAATTCTTCCACATTTACAATGTCATGATTCTGCAGATAGATCTGCGCTTCACTGTAGTCGCCGCTCTCCCGGCAGAGACGGAACAGCGTCCTCACCACCACCCAGTCCCTGCTGTAACCAAGGATCTTTTTCGTCCATACAAGCGCCTGTTCGTACAGCCGGTTCAGTTCCAGCCGTTTCAAAAGATACTGATTTACGCTGTTTCCTCTCTTTGTACAGTCTCTTTCCATCACATGACACAGATAGACGATCTCCTCGCACTTCCCGCGCAGCTCCATATCCATATAATCCGCTTTTATGATTCTGACCGGAACCGGAGACCGGCCTCTCTGGATGGCTTCCGTCATATCTTCCGGCACTTTATAAGTGTCCAGAATCAGCCTCAGAATCCCCTTGCGCAGAATGTAGATATATTCATCCTGCGTCACGATGGATGCAAGTTTTTCAAATACCGCGTGATCAATCTTCTTTACTCCGTTCAGTTTATAAAAAAAACGGGAAAAATTGGTGAAATATTCAGGCTCTTCCTTGATCCGGCTCAGAAAATTCATATAGGATTCCATGGCTGCATCATACTCTTTATTCACAAACAGCAGATCGCCTTTTATCTTATGAAAGAAATTAAACTGGCCGAATATTTTCAGCGCTTCATCACATTCCCGAATGGCCTCGTCGATCCTTCCCGTGTTGCGGAGTCCCTGGATCCTGTTGGAAAAATCCATCTCCTGATCTGTAACCAGTCTCGCCATGCTCCCTCCCAAACCTCCCGGACAAAGATGTCCTGATCTCTGTCCTGATTTTACCATATCTGAATCAGTTAATGCAAACTGTTTAAATCTTCTGCCAGGCTCTTACGTGATGACCATATAACATCCATTCCGTAATGCTTCCAGTATACCGTCTGCGCATGAATCAGATAATTCATAAATATTTTTTCAAATGCATATTTTGAATCTCCCGGCTCATTCATCTCCTGAATACATTTTTCAATATCTGATTCTGGTTTTAATTCACTTTTAAACACGGTTTCAGCAATATCATCTACCAGGAAAAATATATAATGTCTTTTACATGTCTCCCGACTTACATATTTTATGATCCTGCGAAAATTGTAATCTGTACCGGAAAATCCGATAAACATAAGTCTCGATCTGACCAGGGCATACGATTGAAGAATGTTTGTCCAGCTGTAAGTCATCTGTTCTTCCAGATAATAATCGGATTCTGTCAGGATCACATGGTCACTCATAGGCTCCTTTTCGTGATCAATGACTGGTATTCTGCCATGAACATGATAAATATTCCATCCGGTTCTGTCGCCAAAGTCCTTTAAAAAATCACTTTTTACCATCGAATGCACTTCTTCAGCTTTGCATCCGCTGATATTACGCAAATATGCCTCCAGAAGATTGTCATAATTATATGTAATGGCATTGTGTATCAATTCGTCATGATCTGATTTCATCAGACCTGCCACAGCGCCAAGCGTGGATTTCTGAAGCGCTTTATTATCGGAATCCACCGTAATATCGATTTCACACGCCTCCTGAATCAGATGGTTCATATACCAGTGAAGCTTTCTTTGTTCCTTCTGACCTGCGCCGTGTCCGCTTTTTTCATCCCGCATTGCCACAAGAGGATACAATGAATTCTGTATATACTCCGCCGCCTCCATAACATTAATGCTGTTAAACATATTTTTATTTGTGCCCCTGAAAGCCTCATCAAATTTTTCCAGAAATTCTTTATCAAACGGCAGCTTTTCGCAATAGTTCTGCAGACTGTCATAATAGACCCTGTCCACCTCTGCCTCCGTGCTGACCCCCTGCATTTCCAATGGGAGCAGTCTTGCGGTTATTCTGGCCAGAAGTCCATACCAGTTGGGGAGCCCCGCCCCTATACTGACTCCTGCTCCAAGACACAGTATCCACTCATCCTCTTTGATCTCTGATTTCAGTTTTCTCAAAAGTGCCTTATTCTTTTCTGCGATTTCATCAAATAATATATCCTGTACTTTCATCCTTATTTCCTCACTGTGACAGAGACATCCACTGACAGATCAGTTCGTCAACCACCTCATATATTTCTTCCGAACTGTCAAATCCGCATTTCCTGTATAATTCTCCCAGTCTGTCAAAATACCAGTCCCTGCCGGCAATGCAGCATTTCAGGTATTCTTCTGTCTCTTCCCTCAGGGCATGATATTTCTCTGTCTGATATTCCGAGAGAATCATATCCAGGCGTTCCAGCATAATTTCTGTGTTTTTATACTCATAACCCTGAGCTTTTCTTTTTGCTGCTTTCTCCCTGATACGCTCTCGGAGCTCCGGCCCCAGAGAACCTCTTATCCCATACATGACTGACAGATCCGCTCCCATGCGCAGAATATTGTCAGACCCCAACGGAAATGCCCGTTCGATATCCCACAGTTCATACAGAAAAGAGAGTATAAAATCCTCCAGCGGCATGTTTAAAATGCGGATCGCAGTACAGTCAGAAAAACCTTCCGTCATGGCAGTCATAACGACCTCTATGATCCGATCATATCTCAGGGGAGTCAGCCTGTCCCCGTCGATCATAAAATCAATGCCCGCAAACGTCTCCATATAAGCCTGGATGAACTGCGCTGTAGATTCCACCTTTTCTTCCGGAAACCTCTCAAGTATCATGAATTCCTGAGCCCTCATGAAAAAAACTTCAAGGGAGAATCGGACTCCTGTGGCTTCTGATTCTTCTTTTTTCCTCTTGTGTTCCTTATATAGCCAAGTCAGTTTCTCTATTATAAAAATATACCATTCTTTATCCAGTTCTATAAAAATGTCATAAATACATTCCTGTATGCTTCTTTCCTTCTCAAGGCCTCCCTTATGAGAGCCGCAGATTATGGATGGAATCTCCTGCAGCCTGTGCTTAAATTCATTACTGTAAAAACCATACTCATCTGTTCCGTTCATATATCTGCCAAATGTACCTGGTCTTTGAAACAGCCGGGAAATGATATCCTTTGATTTCAGCCTCAATTCACAGAATTTATCTGCCATCGCTGTATCCAGTAATTTTTTATCCTCGTCAGTCAGTCCCCAAAAAGCTCTCTTTCTGTTTTCCTCCAGCCATTCTTCATTAAACTTGGAATCACAGATATCCCACGCCAGCTCCTTTGCCAAAGCCTTTATAACATGACTGCACCTTTCTCTCCGACGTCTGTCCCCAAGAAAATGCATGCATTCATGAAGCATACGAAATAAAGTTCCCTGTATATCATACAGGCTCATCTCCGGTATACGGAGCAGAATAGGTTTATTTATATTTTCTCTGGGATCTGCAAAAGAAAACAGATCTATTGTATTTGTGCAGTCGCACCCGCCGCTTTTGACAACGAAATGGAACCGGTTTTTATCATCATATCTTTCAAGCACTTCCTTAAGAATATGACTGTACGCAAATATCAATTTTGTTGCCGAACCAATGGAAGGATGTGCAAGAGTATTTCCTTCAATAAACGGACGGTCCGAACGTCCCAGATCAGCAATAAACGTCCCTACATGATCTTTAAAAATATCAAGCGCTTCAACTGCCTCAATACTTTCTGTATTTTTGTCAGTTTCCCCGGAATCTTTCTCGGAAATATAACTGTCCATCGCATTTATAAGAAAACTGAACGCCCTGCCAATCACACGTTCTACGTCAAATCCATGGCTTGCCTGCGCAATATTAAGATAACTTTTCATGACCTGCCGCATGGCCCTTGCACTTCGAATATGCAGATAATTCCTTTCAACAAAAATATCATATCGATCTATAAATTCCTGAAAAGCTTTCCTCCGCGATTCCATGTTTCTTGTCGGCAGATTTTCACTTCTGCCGTCCCATACGTCTTCCGCCCCCTGTATACGGACAGAAGTCCGTATATCTGTAATATGGTTCTGAAAAAATGCGTTGGAAGGATGAAAGATACCGCCTTTTGCATGAAGTCTCAAATATCTCTCCAACGGCTGATCCGGCAGAATGATACAGTCTGCATTACCGAAAGTAACAAAAAAACATCTGGTCAGCTCAGACCTGAGCCCTGTCAATTCCGGTGATTCTGATATTTCTGCAAGCTGCCTGTCTATCTCTCTCTTTAAGATTTCCAGAAAATCATTTGCGGAAATGCCCCCTTTCAGATTGATCCGAATGGAGATCTGTATATTTTCCATATTCACCGGAAGGGTTTGGTCAAGAAACTTTTTCTCAACGCCGCATACAGAATAACAATTGGAAATGACTGCCCCCACACCTGTTTCGGAACTTCCCCTGATAAAACTTATAACATCCGAAGCCTTTTTCAGATCGTCTGTCTGAAAAAGAATCACAAAGTCCGAGTAGCCAATGGAAGGAAACAGACCGCAGTGCAGCTCAGCCAACGGACATTCTATGTTATCCGCCCCTTCTATAATGATCTCCTCAATTCCTTTCTGCAGATCTGCCAGTCGTTTTCTGGATTTCACATAATTCTCCGAGAGATTGATCATCGACATGGAAATATAGGGATATTGCTTCTTCCCATCTGCATTTTCACTGGTCCCCGATTTTCCCTCAACTTCTTCCCAAAAAGAATACGCGAAACCTCTTCTCTCCAGATCGTCTCTGTTCTCAGGAATCAGTGCCCTGACTGTATACTGGTCAATATACGGCAGATTCAGATCCACCTGCAGATTCCTGTCCATCAGGCCTTTGGGCCTGAAATCATACCATTTATCAATGAAATGAACATCAAACCCGTCATAATGTCCAAATATCAGATACTTGTAAAAATCACTGTCGTTTTCTCTGATCGACGGCACACGCTTTTTTAATGTAAACAATATTCCACGAAACTTTTCCAAATGACTACCCTCCCATCCCGCCGATGATATTCGTCGGCAAAGCATTATCAGACACAAAAAAGGACCCGCCACTATCAATCTTCTGATATGGGGGTCCCTTTTTCTAAACTTTATTGTTCCACCCTGGAACATTACTGCTGTCATGAATATCACCAGGATACTTCTTCTTACGGTCGAATAAATTTATTCCATTTTTAGACAAATGCAGGCTTCTCTGTTTTCCGGCTCTACTGCCCTCGCTCTGAATCCCGTTTCTTACATTCATTGTATTCATTTACTTCCTCCCTTCCAATCCTGATATATTACTATGCATTTACCCAGATGCCTGGTGCATGTATCAGGATGATCTCCCTTTCTGCGCAATGCCCCCCGCTTTCACGCAGAAAAGGCCATGCTTATTATATGCTGTCCCCTTATATTTTACCATAGACTCTGCATACATTGCGGTCTTTCCTGCATATTTTCGGAGCATTCAGCAGTTTGGGGAAAAGTCCTGGATACTACAGCTTATTATTTCTGATCGTTTTCAATATTATACAATATTTATTTTTTATCATCCACAGGAAAAATCATCCATCCGGAAAACAGATAGGATAAGGAGAGCGCCTTCCAGGTTTCATATGTCATGAATCCCCGGAAAGCACTCCCTTACGCAAACAGCATCTGTCGTTTCTACGCCTTCGCCGCCTGCTTCTCCTTATAATGATGCGCATCTTCCAGCATCATGTCTTTTACTTTCATCAGACGAATCTGAGTCGAACGTTCGTTCTCATCCAGCTTCATCGTGATATACTTGATGTTCGCCTGCGCCTGCGGGATGATGACGTGCTCCAGCGCGTTCACGCGCCGGCGGGTCTTCTCGATCTCCGCCGCCATAAGCTGGCACGCCTTCTCCACCTCTGCCAGACGAAGCATCTCAGGCAGAACGTCCGCCAGAGACTTCACCGCGTCGTCCAGATCGCTGGAAGTAAAGGCGAAACCGTAGGAATAGATGTCATTCTCATCCGCGGTCCTGGTCTTATATTCAAAGACCGGGATATCCACGCTCATGACATTCTTCTTATCCGTCTCCAGATAGACCTCCTGCTTGGGCGCCATCAAAGCGGTATGCAGCGTCTCCTCGGACATGCCGGCTTTCGCCACGACAAAATTCTTGTTGGCCGCCTGGATGCCGGCCTCCACCTTCTGCCGCAGCGCCATATTCTCCCGGACCAGATCCAGGAACTGCCGCATGAGCTCGTCTCGTTTATCCTTCAGGAGCTTGTGGCCTTTTCTGGCCGTCGCCAGCTTTTTTTTCTGGCGGGTCAGCTCCATACGGGTTGGGTTCACCTGCGTAGCTGCCAATCCGATCCCTCCTTTTCCGTTCCGATACTATCGTTGATACAGCCGATCCGCGGCCTGCCGCAGACGGATGTTCACAGGAATATCCGCCCATGGCAGGCGCCCGTTCTGCCGGTTACTGTTTTCCGTAATACAGATCCAGATATTTATCATCAATACGTTTCAGCTCGGACCTGGGAAGGATGGACAGAAGCTTCCAGCCGATATTCAGCGTCTCTTCGATGTCACGGTCTGCCTGGAAGCCCTGAGATACATACTCTTTCTCAAACTCATCTGCAAACTTCGCATAGATCAGGTCCATGTCGGAGAGCGCCGCCTCACCAAGGATCGTCATCAGCTCTTTCGCGTCTTTTCCGCGGGCATAAGCGGCAAACAGCTGGTTCAGCGTGTTGGAATGGTCGCCTCTGGTCTTGCCTTCGCCGATACCCTTATCCTTCAGACGGGACAGAGACGGCAGTACGTCGATGGGCGGATTGACACCCTTACGGTAAAGCTCACGGCTTAAGATCACCTGCCCCTCGGTGATGTAACCGGTCAGGTCAGGGATCGGGTGGGTCTTGTCGTCCTCAGGCATGGTCAGGATCGGAAGCATGGTGATGGATCCTTCCTTTCCTTTCTGACGGCCTGCACGCTCGTATAACTGAGCCAGGTCGGTGTACATGTATCCCGGATAACCGCGGCGTCCCGGAACCTCTTTGCGCGCTGCGGAGATCTCACGGAGCGCGTCTGCATAGTTGGTAATATCCGTCAGGATAACCAGCACGTGCATGTCTTTTTCAAATGCCAGATACTCGGCTGCGGTCAGCGCCATACGCGGAGTCGCGATACGTTCCACGGCCGGGTCGTTTGCCAGGTTGACAAAGAGGACGGTACGGTCGATGGCGCCGGTCTCCTTGAAGCTCTCCACGAAGAAGTTGGACTCCTCGAAGGTAATACCCATGGCTGCGAATACCACGGCGAAACGCTCGTCTTTTCCGCGGACCTTCGCCTGTCTTGCGATCTGCGCCGCCAGCTGTGCATGGGGCAGACCGGACATGGAGAAGATTGGAAGCTTCTGACCGCGGACCAGGGTGTTCAGTCCGTCAATGGCAGACACACCGGTCTGAATAAACTCGTTGGGGTAACTTCTGGCTGCCGGGTTCATGGGCAGGCCGTTGATATCCATTCTTTTGTCCGGAAGGATCTCGGGACCGCCGTCGATGGGGCGTCCCATACCGTCGAAGACGCGGCCCAGCATATCCTCGGATGCGCCAAGCTCCACGCCTCTTCCCAGGAAACGTACTTTACTGTTGGAGAGGTTGATACCGGTAGAACTCTCATAGAGCTGTACCATGGCGTCGCTTCCGTTTACCTCCAGCACCTTGCACCGGCGGATCTCGCCGTTGGCCAGCTCGATCTCGCCCAGCTCGTCGTAGGTAACGCCTTCCACGCCCTGTACCAGCATCAGCGGTCCGGCTACTTCCTGTATGGTTCTATACTCTTTCGGCATTTAGAAGTCCTCCTTTCCGCATGCGTCCTTGATCTGGGATGCCAGTTCTTTCAGAATCTTGTCATACTCTGCATCCAGATTGTCCTCTAATACATATTTATAACGTCCGATCTGCTCGCGGACCGGAAGATCGATCAGGCCTTTGACGCCCGCGCCGTTTTTCAACGCCTCCATCGCCTGGTCGTAGTAAGCCAGCACCAGTTTCATCATCAGAAGCTGCTTCTTCAGAGAGGTGTAGGTATCCACCTCATGGAAAGAGTTCTGATGGAGGAAGTCCTCACGGATGGAGCGGGCCGCTTCCATCTTCAGACGGTCCGGTGCGGAAAGCGCGTCCATACCGACCATCTGCACGATCTCATTCAGCTCTGCCTCTTCCTGCAGAAGGGACATCATGGACTGGCGTCCTGCCATCCACTCTTCGGATACGTTCTTGTCGAACCATCCGGAGATATTGTCCAGATACAGGGAGTAGCTGGTCAGCCAGTTGATCGCCGGGAAATGTCTCTTGTATGCAAGAGCGGAATCCAGGCCCCAGAACACCTTGACGATACGAAGGGTTGCCTGGGATACCGGCTCGGAAGTATCGCCGCCGGGCGGGGATACGGCTCCGATGACGGACAGAGCGCCTTCTCTGCCATCTTTTCCAAGGTTGATTACGTGGCCGGCACGCTCGTAGAACTGTGCCAGACGGGAACCCAGGTACGCCGGGTAACCTTCCTCACCGGGCATCTCCTCCAGACGTCCGGACATCTCACGCAGAGCCTCCGCCCAGCGGGAGGTGGAGTCTGCCATCAGCGCCACAGAATATCCCATGTCACGGAAATACTCCGCGATCGTAATACCGGTATAGATGGATGCCTCACGGGCTGCCACCGGCATATCGGATGTATTGGCAATCAGAACGGTACGTTCCATCAGAGACTTGCCGGTCTTCGGGTCCTTCAGCTCCGGGAACTCGTTCAGAACGTCGGTCATCTCGTTGCCGCGCTCGCCGCAGCCGATGTAGACCACGATGTCCGCCTCTGCCCATTTCGCCAGCTGATGCTGGATAACCGTCTTGCCGCTTCCGAAGGGTCCCGGTACGGCTGCCACACCGCCTTTTGCGATGGGGAAGAACATGTCAACGACACGCTGTCCGGTGATCAGCGGCATGCTGGGCGGAAGTTTCTCCTTGTAGGGACGGCCTTTACGCACCGGCCATTTCTGCATCAGGGTCACATCCTTGTCGCCGTCCGGCGTCGTAACCACTGCAACCACATCTTCTACCGTAAATTCTCCCGCTTTGATCTCCTTGATGGTACCCTGGATACCGTAGGGGATCATGATCCGCTGCTCCACTACTGCAGTCTCCTGTACAGTACCGATGATATCTCCGGCTTCCACCGTATCGCCTACGATGGCCGTCGGGACGAAGTTCCATTTCAGATCACGCTTCAGGGAGGGAACCTCCACACCGCGCTTTAAGTTGTTTCCGCCGGATACTTTCATGATATCGTCCAGCGGTCTCTGAATACCATCATAGATGCTGGTGATCAGTCCGGGTCCAAGTTCCACGGACAGGGGCATCTCGGTGGATTCTACCGGTTCGCCCGGTCCAAGACCGGCCGTCTCCTCGTACACCTGGATGGAAGCTTCATCCCCGTGCATCTCGATGATCTCACCGATCAGGCGCTGCTTACTAACACGCACCACGTCAAACATGTTGGCATCGCGCATACCGGTAGCGATAACCAGAGGTCCCGCCACTTTTTTAATCGTGCCTTTACTCATTTGAATGGATTCACCCACTTTCTTCATTCTAATTGTCTGATACTTTTCAGACGCCGGTCCGAAAGGAATATCTGCCCGTGACAGGCGCCCGAACGGCGAAAATATCAGACTTACTCGCCGCCAAATAAGATATCAGACCCTACCGCCTGTTCCACGGATTTCTTCACGCCTGTGATACCGGCACCCGTATTCCCGGACACGCCCGGAATCTGGATGATGGCCGGAACCACCTGCTCCTGATATCTGCTGATCTCATGCTTCAGTTCCGCCGCCAGCGCTTCGGTGATGTAGATCACCGCATAGTCGCCCTCCGCGATCCGCCGAAGCAGCTTCTCTCCCTCCTGGATGTCGGATACCGGAAATGTATCCAGCCCAAGAGCTGCGAAACCATAGATGCTGTCATAAGCGCCCATTACTGCGATCTTATACATACATTTCCCTTACCCTTTCCCGGATGGAATCATCTGATAAGCCGTTCTGCTTACAGGTAAGTATGATCCTTACCGTCTTAATCTCATTTTCCCTTGCAATGACATATGCCACCAGAGGCCCAACGGAAAATGGATTGGACTTCTGTGGTTTGATGGTCTGGATAATTCGGTTGTCGCACCAGCGCTCAAATGCCGAAGGAGACTCCTTCAGCGCTGCTGCGCCTTCCGCATATCCGTTTCCGTTTAAATATTCGATGATCGAATCCATGCCTGAGAGTGCCGCATGCGCCAGACTGTCAATGTTCAGCGTGTCGCAGAGCGCCATGGCCCGTTTCATGAATTCCAGTGTCTTTGCGGTCTTCGCAGATCTGACTGCGATCTTGATATTGGCCACCGCCACGGTGGATTCCGCATAATCGCGGATGATGTCATCTTCCGCAGACCTGCCTGCCTCCTTGATGGCCTCCATGGTAGCCCGGTCAATGATCACATCGCAGAGCTGTCCGTCTCCCGAATGGAGCAGTGCATCCACCGCTTCCTCCGCCGCTGTCTGCATGTTCTGAGGCAGTGCCTTGAAGTCCTTCTCCTTTATGATCCGGAGCAGTTCCTCTTTAGGAATGGGGGTTCCTTCATAAAAGATGTTCGCGCCGCTTTTGCCGGTGCAGACTTCCTTCACTGCAGCTTTCAGGTTATGGAACCAGCTTGCATAGGACAGGACATCGAACACATCCATATCCACATGCATCTCGCCGATGGTCTCCCAGATCTTCTCCCGTTCTCTCGTCAGGATGGCGTCGGCATCGTCGGGCACATCGGCACCGCCCCAGCCCCTCTCCTGCAGAAACCGAAGAGCCGCTTCCTCATCTTTGCAGGCGATGAGCTGCTCAATCGTCGAGGACGAGAACAGAGACACTTCCAGAGCACGGATTCGCGCGACCGCATAGGCATATTGTGTTTTAGACATTAAAACCCTCCTTTTCGGCGAACCGGCTTCTATGAAAATAAGATCGCATTGACTTTATCCTGAAGTTCATCTTTCTTCGCATCAAACAGCGCCTTCAGGGTACAGTTCTCTTCCACGCCTCCATAGACAAGGACAAAACCGTCTGCAATCGCTTTCGGCTCTTTTTTCAGAACCAGGCTTCCGCCCTTTTCCTTTGCAGCCGTCTTGATCTTTTTCTCAAAATCAGCCGGCATCCTGGCCAGATCTTCCGCTGAGAAATAGATCTCCCCGTTCTCCGCCAGTGCATAGGTCTTCAATATTTTTTCCAGAGTCAGGAAATAGCTCTGTGCATCCTTCTTCTTCAGGGTCAGACGGGCTTCCTCGATCACTTCCGCGATGATCTCCTGCTTCGCCCGCAGGAGCGCCGTCCTTCTCTGCTGCTCTGCCGAGGACTTTATACGTCCCTCATAGTTTACCTTCATGGCAGCGATCTTCTCTGCCGTCTCGGTTTCCATGGCCGCACAGACATCTTTCGCCTCCGCGATCACCGCGTCTGCTTCCTTCTGTGCCGCTTCCAGCCGTCTGGCTGCGGAGGCTTTTGCTTCTTCCTGAATCTGGTCCGTAATTTTTTCCAATCCGGTCATTCTAAAGCTCTCCTTCTTACAATTTGTTCGTTGTCAACAGGCTTCCTTCTCTTAGATGGTCGGAAGTGCAAGAATGGAGATCAGAAGTGCAAGAATTGCATAGGTCTCAACCATTGCCGGGAACAGCATGGCCTTACCGAACTGATCCGGTTTCTTAGCCACGATACCGATGGCTGCCACAGCGGTCTTGCCCTGATGTCTTGCGGAGATCAGACCAACAATACCGATGGGAAGGCATGCTGCAAGAACCATAAGTCCCTGTGCCACGGTCAGCTCCATGCCGGCGCCTCCGAGAAGACCATATCTGGAAAGAGCCACGAATGCGATCAGCAGACCATAGATACCCTGGGTACCCGGGAGCAGCTGCAGGATCAGAACCTGTGCGAATTTACCGGGATCTTCTGTTACCACGCCGCAGGCTGCCTGACCGGCAACGCCTACACCATAAGCAGAACCGCAGCCTGCAAGGATCACTGCAAGCGCTGCACCTAATAATGCCCATCCATTTCCACCAATCATCTCTAACATTGCTGCCATTGTTAATTTTCCTCCTTAATATCTACATATTTAGTTTTTAACATAAACGGTTCAAACGCTTTTCCGCCGCCTTCGTAGAACTTTCCGAAGAACTCCACATACTGGAGACGGCAGGTGTGCACATAGGCACCCAGAAGGTTGATACCGATATTGAACGTATGTCCGATCAGGAATACCACAATAAATAAGATCACACCGATCACGCTGCGTCCGCCCATACTGCCCATCTGGTTCACGACGGAAGCAATAACGCCGGTTGCAAGGCCCAGCGCCAGCAGACGGGAATAGGAAAGCACGTCGCTTAACCAGCTGGTCATACCATACAGGTCGTAAGCGCCCAGTGCAATCCGCACGCCGAAATTCTTGTTCGCTCTTCCTGACATAAGCACGATGCCAACCGCACCGATGATCGCCATCCATTTGGTGGCCGCCTTCAGAGCTTCCGGGAAATAGATCTGCTGCCCTGCAATCCCCGCAAACAGCTCCGTGGGAAGCAGCATCCCGATCAGTCCCAGAAGAAGCAGGAACCAGAGAACACAGTCACACAGGAAATCCATATATTTTCCGTCCCGGATGCACATGTATCCCTTCAGTGCAAGACCTGTGAACAGGTGGATCACACCGAACAGCATGGAATAAAGCAGCAGCCTCATGGGATCGTTCAGCGGAACGAACCACAGCGCCGGGATGGATACCTTATGTCCGAAGAATACTTCTGACACCACGTCCACCACATCGCCGAAATATCCGCCGAACATCACGCCCCAGAACAGGGTGGAAAGTCCGCACCAGAAGAACAGCTTAATGGATTTTCTAAGGTTCACCGCCATGCGCGGACACTTCACAAGAAGGATCCCGCAGGCCAGCGCCACGATCAGTCCATAGGCCGCGTCGCTGAGCATGAGTCCGAACAGGAACACATAAAAAATGGAAGTAAAGAACGTCGGGTCCATCTCTCCCTTGCCCGGAAGACCAAAGGATGCGAGCACACCTTCCACGGATTCTGAGAAGCTGTTGTTCTTCAGAAGGACCGGCGGCGCCTCCTCTTCCTGGATCTGTTCGGTCTCTACGACTGCATCGTATTTCTCCGAAAATTCTTTTACTACCTTATCTGCCTGATAAGCCGGCACATATCCGCTCAGGGCAAAGGTATTCTTCGTCTGCGGAAGCCGTCCCAGGATCTCGTATTTTTCCGCACGGATCCGGTAATAATCCGATACCATGCGCAGATCCTGTCTGCTGCCTGCACAGTCCCTGATCTCCTTCTCCAGCGCTTCAATCTGCCGGATGGATGCATCCATCTCTGTCTGAAGCTCCTTCTGGCACTCTGCAGGAACCTTGCCCACAGCCTGAGCCGGTTTTGCAAAACCTCCTGCCCGGAGCGCTTCCTCCACTGCCTGTGCATCCTGGTTCAGGCAGACAACGGCCAGATAAGTATAATCCTTATCTGTGGAAATCACCTGGATATCCAGCGCATCCACCTCCGGCGCACCCTTGGCAAGAAGTCCGTAGAGTTCCGGAAGCCCCTGTGTCCCGGCGATCGTTCCGATCAGGACAGAAGTCTTGCGCGTCCCTGTATAGCTTACCGGTACGGTCAGGCCCATCCACGGGACGAGCGCCTCCATCTGATTCTGGAGCTTCTGAATGTTCGCCTTCTGCTCCGCGATCTGCTTATCCAGTGCTACGATCCTGCGGGCGGTCTCGATATAATTGTCCTGTCCTCTGGCCGCTTTGCTGAACAGTCCCCGGTCAATAAGGGGTTTCCCGTTCAGCGACGCCAGAAGCCCCGCCTTCTCAGGCACATATTCCTGCAGGATCTCCAGTGCATGATCCGCAGTCTGCGCCTGTTTTTCAAATGTGGCTTTGGAGCTTGCGACATCCTTCTTCTGATAATCACTGTCATCCGGAAGCCGGATATCGATCTCCATGGCACCCAGTTCCTGCAGACGTTCCAGGATCGCTTTCCTGTTCTTCTTCATTGCACAGATACTGATCCGCTGCATCTGCAATACTGCCATATCCACATCCCTCCTTTTCTCTTTTTACTCTCTCCGGTCAGACCAGTGCGGAGATGACCGCCTCCACTGCTTCCGGTTTCTTCGCGACGATCAGCTCTCTCAGAGCATCGATCTCTTTCCCGGCTTCTTCAGAAGCAGCATGCAGCCGAGAATCTCCTTCCTCCTGGACTGCCTGTGTGGTCTCCTGGCTTAAGGACCTCATCCGCTGGGCCGCCTCGTCTTTCATCGCCTGAGCCCTGGCCTTTGCCTCTTCAAGAACCGAGGCTGCCCTGGCATCTGCATCTTTGATGATCTCTTCTGCCTGTTCCTCTGCAGCCTTGACTGACTTTAAAGTCTCTTCTAACACCTTTTCACCACCTTGCTCTTATGAATTGAATTGTACGCCATATTTTTGATATGAATTCCGATTACTTTTTATTCCAGTATTCCCTCTCGATGCATGGCTTTACATTTTCCAGCATATTATAGCACCTTTTTTTCCCAACTTCAATAAGAAAGGTACAGTCAAATTCATTGTCTCCCGCAGTTTATATTTTATTCCGCGGCTGATACTGCGGTCACCAGGCGCATGATCTGCTCCGCCGTGCTGACCATATTCTGCCTGGCGTTTCCGGCATCCATGGCTTCATCCAGCGTCACAATTTTCCGAATAATGGGAAAATATGCATCGATTCCGTTTTCATTGCACTTCTCCGCGCCGTCCACCACTGCTCCCGCCAGCGCGATCACTTTTGCACCGTACTTTTTAGCCAGTTTTGCAACGCCCACCGGAGCTTTGCCCATGGCCGTCTGATGATCCAGGCATCCCTCTCCAGTGAACACCAGTTCTGCCCCCTCCATTGTCTTCTCCATCTCCACTGCGTCCATGACAAGGCCGATCCCCGGCTGCAGATCCGCATGCAGATAACTCAGAAAGGCAAATCCAAGTCCGCCGGCTGCTCCGGCTCCCGGACTTTCTGCAAAATCTGTTCCGAGACATTTCTTTGTAACCTCCGCATAACTGCCCAGCGCCTGATCCAGTTCCGCTCTCAGATCCTCTGTAACCCCTTTCTGGGGTCCGTAGATATAAGTGGCGCCGTTGGTCCCGCACAGAGGATTGTTCACATCACAGGCAATCCGGAAGCTGCATTCCTTCAACTCCGGCAGTACATGGTCTGTCCTGATGGAGGCCACATCTTTCAACGCTCCCGCTCCGATCCCCGCCGCATTGCCGTCTTTGTCCAGAAACTCATATCCCAGCGCTGTCAGCATGCCGATGCCTCCGTCGTTGGTGGCACTTCCTCCGATGCCGATGATAAAATTCCGGCATTCTCTGCCCAGCGCATCCCGGATCATCTCGCCCACGCCGTAAGTCGTTGCATCCAGCGGCCTTTTGTCTTTTCCCACGAGAATGATCCCGGCCGCAGCCGCCATCTCCATGACTGCGGTGCCGGTCTCTTTGATCACTCCATAGCCGGCAGTCACCTTACTCTCCAGCGGCCCGTGCACCTGCACATGAACCATCTCTCCGCCAAGGCCTTCCACAAGAGCTTCCGTCGTCCCTTCGCCTCCGTCCGCCAGCGGACGGACAATGACCTCGCTGTCCGGCGCCGCACGCAGAACTCCTTCCTGTATGGCTCTTCCTGCCTCCATGGATGTCAGGCTTCCTTTCAGGGAATCGATTGCTACTACTACTTTCATACAGTTCCTCCTATTATAGTTCCGCATCTGACCGGTCATGCCCGGCGTCTGGAAGGACTTCCGTCATGCCCGGCAGATGCTGCTTTTATGTGTGGCTGCAGATTCTGCAGCGGGTTCAGCAAAGGGACTGTCGGAAAATACGGCTCCGGCCATGTGAGGAAAGCGCCCTGTGAAACAGAGCGCCCATCCTTCCGCCGAAGCTGCGTTTCCCGGCAGCCCCTTCCGGTCATACAGACAGATTATTTATTTACAACATTCACCGCTTCTCCATCAAGAAATGCCTTTACGTTGGCAACGGTGATGTCCATGATCCTCTGGCGGGACGCCTGCGCCGCCCAGGAAATGTGCGGTGTGATCAGGCAGTTCTTTGCCTTCAGCAGCGGGTTGTCTCCCTTAATGGGTTCCGTGGATACTACATCCAGACCGGCCGCGTACACCTTGCCGCTGTTCAGGGCATCTGCCAGATCCTGCTCCACCACCAGCTGTCCGCGGCTGTTGTTGATGAGGATCACGCCGTCCTTCATCTTCGCAATGTTCTCCCTGTTGATCATGCCTTCCGTGGACGGGAACAGCGGGCAGTGCAGGAAGATCACATCGGATTTTGCCAGCAGCTCGTCAAGCTCCACATACTCTGCAAGAGCTTTTCCGGATTCGGTCTGATGTCCGTCGTAAGCCAGCACCTTCATTTCCATGGAGTTGAGGATCTTCGCCGTCGCCTGTCCGATCCGTCCCAGGCCGATGATGCCGGCAGTCTTGCCGTACAGCTCGATCATGGGATAATCCCAGTAGCACCAGTCCTGATTGTTCTCCCACTTTCCTTCCTTTACGGTCTGGTCGTGATGTCCGTAATGGGAACAGATCTCCAGCAGCAGACCGACTGCATACTGTCCTACAATCTGCGTTCCGTAGGTGGGTACATTCACCACCGGAATCCCTTTTTCCTTCGCATACTCATAATCAACCACATTGTAACCGGTTGCCAGCACTGCGATCAGTTTGATATTGGGGCACTTGTCGATGGTCTCTCTGCTGATCGGTGTCTTGTTCATGATCACGATCTCCGCGTCGCCGATGCGCTCTGCGATAATGGGAGCCTCCTCATAGGAAGTCCTGTCATACACCGTCACTTCTCCAAGTTTCTCCAGCTCTCCCCAGCTCAGATCTCCGGGATTCTCTGTATATCCATCTAAAATTACGATCTTCATATTAATCTCCTTTCAAAATATCGATTACCTTTTAAAATATATGAATGATTAATCTTCCACCAGCGCCCACGCTCTGTTCAGCACTCTCTTCGTATTCCCAAGGACGATCTCCTCATCCTCATCTCCTGCCAGGGTCACTTCCATGGACAGCACCAGCGGATCATCCGCACGGAAGAAGCCCTCTTCCTTCAGAACCGTCAGGTAATCCACAAGCTCCGCCGTATCGTTGGCGCTGTCCGGATATCCGAACCGGGGATGTTTGTCCCCGTAGGCGTCGCAGCCTTCCTTCACCACCGCGTTGCCGAAATGGAGATGGGTGATATAGGGACGCAGGGTCTGGATCACAAATCTGGACGTCTCATAAGTGGTGGGGAAATGGGACAGGTCCACCAGCAGACCAAAATTGCTGCAGGTCGTCCGCATGTCCGCCGCGAATCTCGCCGCATAGGGAGCCGGACCGATGAGCGCCGCCTTGTCCATGTCAAAGTCAAATACTTCCAGCTCCACCATCATGCCCTTTGTCGCCGCATAGCCGCAGAGATTTCGGGTGGTCTTCAGAAGCTGCGCGTAGGCCTGATCCTTCGTGGCCTCTTCCCATTTACCGGCCAGGAACGCAATCCCTTTCGCGCCCAGATATTCCGCCTCGTCGATGGCTTCCATGAGCGTCGCCTCCGCCGCTTTTCTGCCTTCCTCGTCGATGTCGTTGGGATTCAGCTTCGGCCCCAGGAGCCTCGGCTGGGCCCCGTAGCAGACCTTCAGATGAGACTGTTCCAGAAGCTTCTTCACGGCTGCCCGCTCCTCGTCATCCTTACATTTGGTGATCTCGATGGCGTCAAAATAATCATCGGACGCGATTCGTCTGATGGACTCCAGTACGCCCATCTTCGGGAAGGACATCCAGCGGATCGTCCCCACCTGGAAATATTTATGTATGGATTCTCTCATATTTTTGTGCCTCCTGCCTTATTTCGTCACCAGCTGTTTTCTGGATACCGCTTTTTCTGCTGCCGCTGCCACCGCATCCGCATCCAGGCCGTATTTTTTCAGGATATCCTGATAAGCGCCTGATTCTGCGTGGCGGTCCTGCATGCCGACCATCTCCGTGGGCACTGCGCAGCCTGCCTTCGCAAGCACCTCTGCCACAGCTCCGCCCAGGCCACCGATGACACTGTGTTCCTCCGCCGTCACCACGGCGCCGGTCTCCTTCGCGCATTTCTCGATGAGCTCTGCGTCAATGGGTTTGATACAGTACATATCCACGACCCTTGCGCTGATGCCCTTTGCCGCCAGCGCTTCCGCAGCCGTCACTGCCATGCTCACCATCAGGCCGCAGGCAATGATCGTCACATCTGTTCCTTCTCTCACCACCATGCCTTTGCCCATCTCGAACTGCGCTCCTTCCGGATGGCAGTCGGGAGCCGCGTCTCTGGACAGACGGATGTACATGGGGCCTTCCACCTCGATGGCCGTCTTCACCATCCAGTCCGTGATCGCCGCGTCGGAAGCCACCATGACGCTCACTCCCGGCAGCGTCCTCATCATGGCAATGTCCTCCAGCGCGTGATGGGTCGCTCCGTCATAAGCGTCCGACAGTCCTCCGTAGCCTCCCATCATCTTGATGTTCAGCCCGGAATAGGACAGGAAGGTTCTGGCCGCAAGAGAGCCAAGAGTCGTGAGAAATACCGCAAATGTGTTGACAAACGGGATCTTCCCGGACTTTGCCATGCCTGCCGCCATGCCCATCATGGCATATTCGGAAATGCCGCAGTTGTAGAACCGGTCCGGATATTCCTTTCCGAATACCGCAGACTTGGTGGAGCCGGATACATCCGCATCCAGAACCACGATGTTCTCGTTGGCCGCACCGTATTTCTTAATAGTCTCTCCATATACGTCACGAATTGCTTTTCCCATTACTGTGCACCTCCCAACTCTTTCATGGCTGCCTCGTAATGCTCATCCTTGACGGGAGCACCGTGCCATGTGTTTTTGCCTTCCATGAAGGATACGCCTTTGCCCTTTACGGTCTTCGCCAGGATGATACTGGGAACGCCCTTTACCGATTTTGCAGTTTCCACGGCTGCGCTGATGGCTGCGCAGTCATGTCCGTCGCAGACGATGGTGTTGTAGCCGAAGGCTTTGAACTTCAGCTCCACATCTCCCATGGGCATGATCTCTTCCGTGGTACCGTCCAGCTGCACGCCGTTCCAGTCCAGAATCGTGATCAGCCGGTCCGCCCTGAATTTGGACGCGTTCATGCAGGTCTCCCACACCACGCCCTCATTGATCTCGCCGTCGCCCAGGATGGCGTAGGTCCATGCGTCGATGCCGTCGTGCATGTCGGCGAGGGCAACCCCCAGCGCCAGCGGGTAGCCGGCTCCCAGAGGTCCTGTGGAGGCTTCCACGCCCGGCGTCTCCTTCGAACAGGGATGTCCCTGCAGACGGCTGTCGATCTGGCGCAGCGTCTTCATCTCTTCCATGGGGAAGAAGCCCTTCTGTGCCAGCTCCATGTAGAGCATGGGAGCCGCATGTCCCTTGCAGAGGATGATCTTGTCACGGCTTCTGTCGCCGATGTTCTCCGGCGTCACATTTGCCTCGTTAAAATAGAGGGTGGTCAGAATCTCGCACACAGAGAGAGAGCCGCCCGGATGACCGGTCTGGATACTGTGTAAAGTTTCGATCAGGATGCGTCTGAACTTCAGACAAAGTTCATCCAGCTCCTGTTTCTTTTCACTGGTCATATGAAAAATCTCCTTTTCTTCCTGTATCATTTACTGCTTCTTGTCCCCTTCCAGGACACGCATATAAGACTTGCAGATATCCGCCACATGATCGTCCATCACCTGGATCGCCCTGCGTTCGTCGTTCTCGCGGATCGCCGCGAGGATCTGCCGGTGATCGTTGATCCCGCTCTCATATCCCCGCTGCGCCACCAGCTTCTGCATATTTTCTCCCAGCACGTCACGGATCAGCTCCATGCAGGCTACCAGCAGAGAATTCTGCGTAATACGCGCCAGTTCGATATGGAACCGCAGATCTGCTTCCGAAAAAGCTTCCAGATTGCCTGCATTCTTCACCATATCCTTATGGATTTCTTCCAGACGCGCGACATCCTCCGGCTTTGCTTTTCTGGCCGCAAGTCCCGCCTGCTTTGCTTCCATTACCTGACGAAATTCCAGTAACTCCAGAAGTGAATTGGAGCTCACATACGCTGCAGGAATAATGGCGTTCAGATAGATATCCGCCCCCACTTCCCGCACATAATTACCGCCCGAAAAACGAGATTCCAGAAGCCCGATGGCGTTCAGCTTCAGGAGCGCCTCCCGCACGGAAACACGGCTGACGCCGAACAGCTCGGCCAGCTCCGTCTCCGAGGGGATCCGCTCCCCTGGCTTCCAGTCCTTGTCCAGGATCAGCTGCTTGATCTGCATGCTCACCTGGTCACTGATACTTGTTCTCCGAATCGGTTTGATCTCCATACTTACTTCCACCCTTCCTGTCTGTGCTGAAAGCTTTCTATAAATATGCGTCAGTCCTCTTCACAGGGAAGCAGCATGAATTTATTGCCGTCCTTTTTTTCAAAACGATCAAATGCTTCCTGCCACTGGTCAAGTGGAAGCACCGTACTGGCCAGAGGTTCCAGATTCACCTTTCCCTGCTCCATCAGTTTCAGAGCCGTTCTCCAGCTGTGCTTACGGGACCCCAGGGAACCTCTGAAATGAAGCTCCTTGTAGATCACCTTCTCAATCTGGAAATCAATGTTCGGCCTTCCCATACCGATCTGGGTAAAATAGCCCAGCTTCTTGATCAGGTTCAGTCCGGTGTTCGTACCAGGCGCGGAACCGGAGCACTCCAGCACACAGTCCACTCCATAGCCTTTGGTGAGCTTCATGACCAGCTCCTCCAGATTTTCCTTCTGGATGTTCACCGCGTAGTCGGCACCCAGCTTCTTCGCCAGCTCCAGTCTCTCCTGGTCGATATCCGTACCGCTGATGATCACCACCGCTCCCTGAGCCTTCGCCACCTGCATGGCCATGTTGCCAATGGCTCCGGGGCCGATCACCAGAACCACGTCCCCGCCCTTGATCCGGTTCAGATCGTAGACCGCGTGGCAGACACAGGCCAGAGGCTCTGTCATGGCTGCCGTCAGATCCGATACGCCTTCCGGAATTTTATGTACGCGCTCTGCCGGCACCACCGTATAATTGGTAAAGATCCCGTTATACCAGTAGCCCAGCGTCTTCCTCTCGGAGCAGAGGTTGTAATATCCCTCGGTACAGAAATCGCATGTTCCGCAGAAGGAATAAGCCGTCTCGGATACCACCCGGTCGCCTGCCTGAAATCCTTCCACGCCTTCGCCCACTTCCGCGATCACGCCGGAGAACTCATGTCCGGTGGTCACCGGCGGATTCACCGGGATCGCGATGTCACTGTGGTAGATGTGCAGGTCGGAACCGCAGATTCCTGCCACTTTGACCTTGATCTTGATCTGGCCCGGGCCTGCGGAAGGTTCCGGAACATCTCTGATCTCCATATTTCCAGGCGCAGCATCATACTTTACTAACGCTTTCATAAAAACTAACAGTCCTTTCGTTAAATAATATCACAAAATCACATTATCCTACAATATCCATTTTCCCCAAATATATCCGGCGCCTGACAGCGTCACCACAGATTTCCGTCCCCGTCAAAGGGCAGTTCCTCCGGCTCTGACTCGACGTCCAGCCCCGGAATATCCCGGATCTCATCCAGATACGCCTCCGACAGCATGATATGCTCCAGCTGCAGACTGTTGGGAATCCGTACGATCCGCGGGTTCTTCTTATCGATCTCGTTGCAGCTCTTGATGCACACCTGAATCGCCTCTTTGTCGCTCTCCATGACCAGAGGGATCCGGACGCCGGTCAGCACCGTACAGGTGATGGCATTGGGATACATGGATGCCAGATCCAGCTGATCATACACACGTTTTGTCGTGGCACTGGCCATGCCGATCCCCAGTCCGTTCCCGTGGGTCTCCGGACTCAGGTCCAGCACCGCCACTCTCTGAGAGGCGATCCCGCCGCTGGCATAGGGGGTACAGAAAGTACCTGTGATATTGGGGTCCATGCCGTCTCCGCTGAAATTCTTCCCGATCTGATCCACAATCAGCACGTCGCAGGAATCCACCAGAATCCGCGGCATATACGTGAATGCTTCCTTCAGAAGTTCCGGCTCCTGCGCTTCGATATCCTCTGCAGCCACCGCCAGGATCCTGCAGGTCTCGTCAAACGCATTTTCAATGGTAGGAACCGCGAACAGAACGGGCGCATTTTTGATAATGCATTTTCCGAAAAGCGGTACGTTTTTCGCCATGTTCTTAAATCCGGCCTCGTGGCAGACCTCGGCGCCGTACTGCTTTCCAAGGCCAATGGCCATCATCTTCATCATGCCGCTCTCATAAGGTCCCCGGAACGCCGTGTGGGGTTTGATCCTGCAGCCCAGGATGATACCGTCCGCTTCAGCCGCATGTTTGTCTATGTAGACATCCCCGCCTTCTTCGTTGACACCGATCTTCTTCACTTCCATGGAGGACAGGATCGGACATCCCACATTCTCTTCCGTCACGCCGTATCCTGCCAGCAGTGCCTTCTGTCCCTCTGCCGTCGCCCCTCCATGGCTTCCCATGGCTGGGACGACGAAGGGAGACGCCCCTCTGGATTTTACAAAATCAGCAATACATCTGGTAGTCAGCGCCACATTCGCAACTCCTCTGGAGCCTGCTGTAATGGCGATCCTCATCCCCGGTTTTATCCGCGATGCGAATTTTTCCTGACTCAGAAGTCCGTTTATTACATCCGGAATCTCTTCCTTCTCGATCCTGGGACGGGGAAAATTCTGTTTCACCCGGAACATTCTGGGAACATATGTATCCTTCACCAGATCTGCTACTACCTGTCTCTCTCTTTTCATATGTTTACTGTCATCCTCCGAACAGAATTCCGATGGGCACCGTGATGATCTGTGGGAAGATAATAAATACCAGCAGGCACGCAACCAGCAGAAGCAGCCACGGAACCAGCGCCTTCGAGATCTTCTCCATGGACAGCCCTGACACGTTGGTCGCCGCGTACAGACATACGCCCACAGGCGGAGTAATCAGTCCGAACGCCAGAGCGATAACCAGGAACACGATGAAGAACAGCGGATCAATTCCCACAGAAACCGCAGTCGGCAGCAGGATCGGCACGAAAATGTAAATTGCAGCCGTTGCATCCATGAACATACCGATAATGATCAGCAGAATGAAGATCAGGATCATG
Source organism: Lachnospiraceae bacterium (assembly GCA_910574805.1). GTDB lineage: Bacteria > Bacillota > Clostridia > Lachnospirales > Lachnospiraceae > Hominiventricola. The sequence continues at coordinate 97,553 of CAJTCV010000009.1, forward strand.
ACGATGATGGCATTCTGTGAGATTCCCGTAATGGTCTCCGCCACCAGAGCCGGGAACCCGTCCAGTGTAAAGAGCTGTCCCGCCGGTTTTGCAGTGATCGCCACGAACAGCACCGTACCGGTATTCTTTGCCACGCTCATGAAGATCTCCGGCAGATCCTTGAATTTCAGCTTCTTATATACAAACATGGATACAAGGAAGGTATATGCCACGCAGATGGCAGCCGCCTCCGTGGAGGTGAAGTAACCGGTGTACATACCGCCCAGCAGAATCACCGGAACCATGAGCGCCGGGAATGCAGATTTAAAACTGCGCCACAGCTTGCCCAGGCCGAAAGGTACCTTATGGCCGATCTTATGTTTCTTGCAGTACAGATAGTTGTAGACCATCATGATAAATCCAAGCACAACACCGGGAATCACGCCGGCAAACAACGCTTTCCCAAGGGAGATCTGTGCCACGGATGCGGCGATGACCATGAGGATGGACGGCGGAATGACTGTCGCCAGCATGGAACTGGCCAGCGTGGTCGCCCACGCATAAGTCGAAGGATACCCGGAACGGATCATGGCATTGGCACAGAGGGCTCCGATGGAAGCCACGTCCGCCACAGAAGAACCGCTCATGCCCGCAAACAGAATACTGGTCAGGATGTTCACGTGCCCCAGGCCGCCGGAGATCCATCCTACCACGTCCTCACAGAAATCAAAGATCTGCTGTGCGACGCCGCCCTTCTCCATGAGAACGCCTGCCAGGAAGAACAGAGGAACTGCCACCATGGTAAAGCTGTTCATGGAAGAATACATCAGCTTGACTGCAGACGCGATCGTCGAGGTATCGAAGATCATGATGGCGGCAATGCATGCAGTACCAAGGGATACTGCCACCGGGATCCCCAGTACCATAAGAACCAGAAAACCGATCAGAATAAAAATACTCACCGTCTGTCACCTCCCTCTTCCTCTGAAAATTCTTCCCTTGCCTTTGCTGCAAGTTCATCTGCTTCCAGCTGTTCTGCTGTCGTCTGCAGACGCCAGGGCTCAAACAGCATGGTGTTGATCACACCAAGAAAGCCAAAGATGGAACCGATGGGCACGCAGATACCCACGATCCACATGGGAATACGAAGAGCCGAGCCCATCTCTCCCATGTTGAACTGCTGCATGGCCAGGCGGAAACCGAACACAATGAGAACACCGAACATCAGAAGGTTCAGCACATAGTACAGTGCATGACAGATCTTCTGAACAAATTCCGGCATCATATTGACAAACACCGTCACGCGTGAAGATTCGCTGTGGTTAAAGCCGGAGCCCACACCCACCCACATCATCCACAGGAAGAATACACGGGTCGTCTCTTCGTACCATGTAGCCGGAATATTGATCAGGCGACTGATGATACCGATCATGACTACAAAAAACAACGCTGCAAGGGAGATCCCTCCCACGATCAGTTCTGCCTTCTCCATCTTGTCAAAGATCCTGGACAGCGGAGACTCTTTTCTTACCTTATCCAAATAATATCCACCTCTTTCCCCCAGATTTTCATACGGTAGAATATAAAACGGGGGCGGCAGCAGTGAACTGATGCCGCCCCTTTGTCAAGAATCTGATTTCTTTCTGCCACCAGAGGATCAGTGACTCTCTGCAAATGCAATGGTTGCATCCCACAGTTCCGGATTGTTGACGATCTCCTGGAATTTCGGGTACAGAGACTCGGATACCTGCTTGAACGCCTCGATACCGGCTTCGTCAAGCTCGTTATACTCCATTCCTTTCTCGACCATGAAATCGATGTCTTCCTGGTCCGTCTTCTCATCATATTCTTTTTTCCATGTCTGCATCTCCTGAGCCGTATCGGTAATCAGCGTCTGAAGATCTGCATCCAGAGAAGCGAATTTATCCGGGTTCATACCGACTACCCATGCCTCACCGATGTGGTTGGTAGCGGAGATGTATTTCTGAACCTCGAAAAAGGAGGAAGAGAACGGAACGTCAGCCGGGTTCTCCTGTCCGTCGATGGTGTTGGTCTGAAGAGCGGTGTAAACCTCAGAGAAGCTCATGGGAGTTACGTTCGCGCCGCAGCCGTCTCCGAAGAATACCTGATAAATCTGGTTACCCGGCGTACGAAGTTTGATGCCCTTCAGGTCTTCCGGAGTCGTGATCGGACGGGTGTTGTTGGTCGTCATACGGAAGGAACGGGTCCATGCTGCCAGGAACTTCACGCCCATGCCTTCCACTGCATCCCACATGGGTTTGGATGCCTCGTCGTTCAGGTATGCCTGCTCCTCGTCCACGCTGTCGAACAGGTACGGAACCTGGATTACGTTGAAGGAATCATCAAAGGATGCATACCAGCTGGTTGCCAGGCAGAGCATGTCCAGTCCGCCGTCCTGCATGGTTGTCACTGCTGCCGTCGCGTCTCCGCCGTACAGACTGCCGTCGCAGTATACAGTTACATCCAGACGTCCCTCAGATTTCTCATTCAGCTGCTTTGCGAACTCCTTGGCTGCGACTGCGATGGATGAAGACTCCGCATCCGGCACGGACAGATTCAGCTTCACTGCATCCGCCGCAGGAGCAACTGTCTCTTCGGTCTCTTCCGCCCCGCTGTCAGCAGCCGGTGTTTCCGTCCCCGCATCTGCACCGGCGCTGGCGCTGGCGCTGGAATCATTTCCTTTGCTTCCGCAGGCAGCTACTGTGACCATCATGGATGCAGCCAGTGCCATTGCAATCAGTTTTTTCATTTTTCTTTCCTCCTAATCTTTTTTGTTGCTGAATTATTGTATGATTTTAAGATTGTCATACAATCTTCACGCTTACAATTTACACGAAAACATCCGGGATTTCAACCTGTTTTTTGTATTTTCCACGGACATTCCGTAATTTTGTTAGTATTTCACAATTTTACGCTCTTATTTTTGTTGCATATGTCAATAGTTTGACCGGTACAACTCCTTCAGCTGCGGATACAGCTTCTTGTAGGTATCAAACCGTCTGGCATAAACTTCATCGTCATCCCTTCTGCTGACAAACCGCTTATACACGGTCTTTTCAATGCAGCCGGACGCTTCGTACGCATCCTTGAAGCATCCGATGCCGATTCCTGCCAGAAGAGCCGCGCCTACAGGCGCCATATCGCTCACATCCAGCGTGACGATGTCCTTACCGGTCACATCTGCCTTGATCTGAGACCACACGGTATTTTTCGCGCCGCCCCCGATGGCACAGAATTCCCGGATGGGCTCTCCCGTCACCTGTTCTGCCAGTTCACAGAGCTGTCTCAGGCCGTAGGCCGCTCCCTCCAGTACCGCCCGGATAAAATCATCCTTGCGGCTGTTCAGGGACACGCCGAAGAACACCCCTCTTGCATAGGGATCCCAGACCGGACTCCGCTCCCCCAGCATATAAGGAAGGAACACAATGCCGCCTGCCCCGGGCTCTGAATGGATATCCGCCATCCCGGTCATCAGGTCATAGACATTGTCATGAAACGCCTCGGCCGCCATCTTCAGATCCTGGCAGAATTCATCCCGCATCCAGCGCAGGGACGCGCCTGTATGGGACAGGGCGCCCTGGTAGATCCAGGCATCCTCCACCACATGACAGCGGTTGATAAAAGCCCTGTCAAATTTCGGCTCCGTCACGCAGACGGTCAGCACATTGGTCGTCCCCACGGATTCGCATACGTCTCCCGAACGGATCACTCCGGTGGCAAGGGAGGCGCAGGCCGTATCCCCGCCTCCGATGACGACCGGGGTCCCCTTGGGAATCCCCACACCGATCAGATCTTCCGCCATCAGTTCCCCCACAATCTCATGGGATTTCATGAGCGGCGGAAGCTTTTCCTTCGGAATCCCGATCTTTCCGCAGAGCTCGTCCGACCAGCGGTATCCGCCTCCGGTCTCAAACAGGCTGGTATACGAGGCGTTGGAGTAGTCAATGGCAAAATTTCCGGTCATGCGGACCGCCACCAGGGTATTAATATGTCCAAAGCAGTAGATCTTCTCATAGATCTGGGGAAGATGCTTCTTCACCCAGAGCATGGAGGTTCCCGACATGGCTCCTGCCATGACGTTATTGGCTGTAATATCAAACATGCGTTCTTCTCCGACCTTCTGCTTGATCTCTTCCGCCTCTTCCACGCTGCGCTGGTCTGAATAGATGATGGGATTCACCAGAACATGTCCTTCCCTGTCAAATGCCGCAAGCCCCGGGCACAGGCAGGAGATGCCGATCCCTCCGATCTTCCCAAGATCGATCTTCTGCTCCAGCTTCAGGCGGCCGATGCACTCCAGACACGCTCTCCACATGTCGTCCGCATCGATCTGCTGCCAGCCCGGAGCCTCCTGAATCAGATTGTAGACCCCGGACGTGATCCCTTTCAGCTTTCCTTTCTCATTGATGATCGCGACCTTAATACTTGAGGTTCCGACATCTACCCCCAGTAGATACTTTTCACCCACTTCTCTTCTCCTGTATGTATGACTTAGAACTCGTCGTAGTTCTTATCGTTCTCAAGCTGCGCCAGAAGCTCTTTGGCCTCTTTTACACTGTAACCCTCATGGATGATGTATCTCAGAGCGATCACCAGCGCGGTCACATCCTTGTAATCCCATACGAACCTTCCCATGGTCACACCGCCCACGCCGCAGTCCATGGCCTCTCTGGTCATAACCAGATAGTCATCCAGCGTCTTGCACGCATCGCCGCCCTGGATCACGACGCGGAAGCTGGACGGTACGCAGGAAAGCGCTTTCGCCATGGAATCCGGATCGCCGGTATAGGTGGTCTTCACAATGTCCATACCAAGCTCGCATGCGCTTCTGACACAGTAAGCAATGTTTTCCCAGGATGCTCTCTGATCCACCGGTACGCTCTCTCCCTTGGGATATACATGTCCGATCAGCGGCATACCCTTTGCCATACACTCCTCGGAAAACTTTCCGATCGCTTCAAACTGCTCGCCCTGGAAATCCCCCAGCGTCATGGCGCCCATGGAGATGGCGTCTGCACCCATACGGATCGCTTCATCCACGCTGCCGAAGATCGTATCCTTTGTGGGCGCTACCGGAGAGTAGTTGGATGCCTTCAGAAGGATGGAAACCTTGCCTGCGTGCTGCCACATGCAGTGCTCCGCGATCCCCTTTGTCATGGTCATGGCATCCGGTTTTCCAAGGATGATCTTGTCAATGGTATCCTGGATGCTGTGAAGTCCGGTCATGGGTGCGATTCCTCTGGAAATCGCATGGTCCACCGTGATTGCCATCATCTTGTTGCTCTTCGGGTTTACCAGTCTGCTCATACGTACTGCTTTGCCTAACATTGCCATAATTTTCATTCTCCTTTTCTTTTTTCAATTTATGTAATGGTTTATTAAGGTTCGATCATGATCTTCAGGCCTGCGCCGCTCTTGTTCATCTCATACGCCGCCACAAAGTCCTCCAGCTTATAGGTGTGTGTAGCGATCTCATCCAGATTGATCTTTCCGGTCTTCACCATCTCTGCCGCCGCCAGATAATCGCTGCGCCTGTAAGCGGTGGAGCCGCATACATTGATCTCGTTGTAATGGATCGTGTTGGCGCTGATGGTGCATTCTCCGGTTCCCGCAAATCCCGCGAACAGGCAGACCGTACCGCCCTTCTTGCAGAGCTCCAGATTCTGCTGTACGATCGCCGGAACACCGATGGCAACGATGATCACATCTACGCCCAGTCCTCCGGTCTCCGCCATCACACGCTCCTTTAAGTTTTCCTTCGTGGGGTCGATGATCACGTCGCCGCCCAGGATCTCTGCCTTGCTGCGGCGGAATTCATTGGGCTCGCTGACAATTACCTTGCTGGCTCCTGCGATCCTGGAGAGCTGGATGTGCATCAGACCGATGGGGCCCGCTCCGACTACCAGCACGGTATCGTTAAAGCCTGTCCCCGCATTTTTCAGTCCGCGGATACAGCAGGAAAGAGGCTCGATCAGAGCGCCTGCCGTAAAGGACACATGCTCCGGAAGCTTCACCACATTTCCGGCCGCGATGCAGCTCTTCGGAATTCTCACGTACTCTGCAAATCCTCCGTCATACTGATAACCGATGGCTGTACGGTTCATACACGCGTTCTCTCTTCCATTCAGGCAGCTTGCGCAGGAACCACAGGGGATTACGTTGGCAATGGATACCTTCTCTCCCACCTCATAGCCTTTCACATTCTTTCCGACCTTCTCGATGATACCGCACATCTCATGGCCGATCACGGACGGATACCGGACATCCTTTGTCTTCTTTCCTTCCAGGATCCGGATATCCGTACCACAGATCGCCGCCTTTTTCATCTTCAGAAGGATTTCGTCCTCACCGATTTGGGGTCTGTCGATCATCTGCGGGCCAAATTTGTCCGGTCCCTCCAGAACTACCGCCTTCATCTTCATAACAGATACTCCTTTCACGTAATTTTCTTTGATGTTATGTATTATACTCCTTCTGAAATATTTTTTCAATATATTTTTTAATTTTTTGTAAATTTATTTCATTTTTTGTATGTAATGTCCATTTTTTCCCTTATATTTCCATCTATTTTTTCCTTTCTATTCCATTTTTATAGATTTATTCCAGAAAATCCATTTTATAAAATATATATTTGAAATATTATTTCATTTTTCTGTTCCGTTTTTTTACAAAAAATATGCCCGGGCATTCCGCCCGGACATTTCCACGTGTTTTACCGTATTTCACAGCATGATTCAGAAAAACACCGCTGAAAGCGATAATATAATCAGCGCTTTCTCAGTATTTTCTCCCGGATGTGGCCCTGCGCGTCCGCTGGATCGCATCGTAAGCCGCGTCATAATCCATATAGGACATGACCGCCACCAGCGAATCGATCACTGACAGCTGCGCGACTCTGGCAGTCACAGATTCGGACCGGAAAATGCTTTCCCTGGTGGAGGTCATAAGCAGATAATCACACAGACGCTGCATGGGCGATTTACCGTAGGTTGTAAGACCCACCAGCGTCGCCCCGCAGTCCCTGGCATTCTTCAGGCATTCCAGCACATTCTGGTTTCCCCCGGAATGAGAGATTCCAAAAGCCACATCGCCGGGACCCAGCAGAGCGGATTCCATGGACTGGATGTCCACATCCGTCTGAATGAATGAATGGATACCGATCTTCAGGAACTTGTGCATGGCATCAATGGCCACTGCTCCGCTTCCTCCGCAGCCGAAGAATACCACCCGTCCTGCATTCCTGATCACCCGGGCTGCCTGTTCCAGTTCTTTCATGTCAAGGATATTCAGCGTCTCCTCCAGTGTCTGGATCTCCGCACGGATCACCTTCTGGGCAATCTGTTCCGGCGTGTCCTCCTTCTCCAGAGAAGTGTTCAGATGCTTATACGGGACAAGCGCATCCTGTGCCAGATGGATCTTCAGATCCTGATAGCCTTTGTATCCGGTACTCCTGCAGAACCGGACCACCGTAGCGTCACTGACTTCCGCTTTTTCCGACAGCTCCGTCACGGTATAATTCAGCACCTCCATATAATGGTCCAGTATATAATTACCGACTTTCTTCTCTGAACCGGTCAGTATTTTCAGCTTGCTTTTGATATTTATCAAACAGGAATTACCATTCATGACCTCCCCATCCTTTCTCTCCCCCGCACAGCTCCTGCCGACAGAAGACCGCCCTGCATCCCGCCGGATGCAGCCTATACTTCCAGCGTGATCTTCCGGCCGTTCTTCCTGTAGGGAATCATCCTGACGCCGGAGGCTTCCAGCAGACGTTTGGAGGCAAGATTGGCAGGCGTGCCCTTATACTTGTCATCTGCATAGACCAGCTCCCGGATTCCGGCCTGAATGATTGCCTTGGCACATTCGTTGCACGGAAACAGCGTCACATAGATCTTGGTCCCCTCCAGACTCCCGCCCCGGTAATTAAGGATGGCATTCAGCTCGCTGTGCGTCACATAGGCATACTTGCTGTCCAGCATCTCCCCCTCCCGGTCCCAGGGAAATTCGTCATCATCGCATCCGGTGGGAAGCCCGTTGTACCCCATGGATAATATTTTATTCTCCTGACTGACGATACAGGCGCCTACCTGCGTGCCCGGATCCTTGGAGCGCATGGCCGACAGATAAGCAATCCCCATAAAATATTCATCCCATGATATATAGTCTGTTCTTTTTCCAGTCATCTTTTCTCCTTTGCAGCGGCACAGCGGCAGTTTTTGCCGTGCATCCTATTTGGTCCCGAAGATCCGGTCGCCCGCATCCCCCAGTCCCGGTACAATATATCCGATCTCGTTCAGCCGCTCATCCATGGCCCCGATATAGAGATCCACATCTGGATGATCCTTCTGCATCCGTTCCACGCCTTCCGGCGCCGCGATGATGCACATAAAGCGAATATTTCTCACTCCCTTTGCCTTCAGCATGGTGATCGCCGCCGAAGCGGAGCCTCCGGTCGCCAGCATGGGGTCCACCACGAATACCGCCCGCTCCCCGCAGTCTTTGGGCAGCTTGCAGTAATATTCCACCGGCTCCAGCGTCTCCTCATTCCGGTACAGGCCGATGTGTCCTACCTTTGCCGCCGGTATCATGGCCAGCATCCCGTCCACCATGCCAAGCCCTGCCCGCAGAATGGGCACCACTGCCAGCTTCCTGCCCTCCAGCTCTTTCACCGTCGTCCTGCATATGGGCGTCTCGATTTCCGCGTTCACAAGCTTCAGGCCCCGGGTCGCTTCATAGCACATCAGCATGGCGATCTCGCCGATCATCTGGCGAAAATCCCTGGAACCGGTTTCCTTTCGCCGGATCAGGCCGATCTTGTGCTGAATCAGCGGATGTTCCATAATTACTGTCTTTGCCATTTTTCTGTACCTCCTTCTGTCAGGAAACATCGATCTTCCGGTGGCCCGCCGCCTTCAAAAGCCGGTTCATGACCGCCTGTCCAATCCCCGGCGTATCAAAGGACTCCGAATAGATCCGATCCACCTGATCTTCATCAAACTCCCGCAGGATCGCAAACAGGTGGCTGGCGATGGACAGCTCGTCCCTTCTGGAACCAATGCATTTCACATCGCCCGCATGATAGTGCTCCCTGGTCTCTTCCGTGCAGATCACGCCGGTCTTCCCGGGAGCGGCGCACTGCTCGTTGATATAGGAAATCACCTGCTCCATGGGGCCTTCCACGATCTGAAGGTCCGCTTTCGGCGCATAATGCCGGTATTTCATCCCGGGCGCCTTCGGCCGCACGGAAGAATCCTCCGCGATCAGCCCCTGGTCCACTTCCACTTCTCCCGTCACGCTCCGGACCATATCCAGCGTGATATAACCCGGGCGCAGGATCACCGGGCGCTCGCCGGTCAGATCCACGATGGTGGACTCCAGACCGATCGGCACCGGGCCGCCGTCCAGGATCATGGGAATCCGCCCCGCCATATCCTCATACACATGCTGCGCGGTGGTGGGACTGGGACGTCCGGACACATTGGCGCTGGGCGCCGCCACATACCCGCCCCCCTGCCGGATCAGCTCCCGGGCGATCTCGTCCGAAGGCATCCGGACCGCCACCGTGGACAGTCCTCCGGTGGTCCCGTACGGAACGCATTCCTTCTTATGAAAAATCATGGTCAGCGGTCCGGGCCAGAAAGCCGCCGCCAGAGCCGCCGCCTTTTCCGGAACCGATTCCACAATGCCGTCCAGCGCCTCCGGATCCGCAATATGCACGATCAGCGGATTGTCAGACGGACGCCCTTTCGCCTCGTAGATCTTTCTGGCTGCTTCCTCATTCAGCGCATCCGCCCCCAGCCCGTAGACGGTCTCGGTCGGAAACGCCACCAGACCGCCCCCGCGCAGGATCTTCCCCGCCTGTTCCATTTTATGTATATGCAGGGACATGTGCTCCCTGTCGATCCAGATCAATTCTGTCTGCAATGCCTGTCCTTCTTTCTGTAAATCCTCCTAAACGGGCTGTCAGTTCGTTTTTATTATACACAGATTCCAAGGACAAAACAAGGGGCTTTCTACTCTCCAACTGATTGCGAACGAATAACAAAAATCAGGCCGTCGAATATTATCCTCACGACTGCCTGATCTCAGCAACAACATACATCTGTAAATTTAACCTGCTTCTATTCCGCTTTCCAGACTACAGCGTAATCCCTTCCTTAAAAATCGAGATCTCACGGAACCCAAGCTCTTCCGTACGGGTCTTCTGTCCTCCCGCCACCTGGATCACCAGCTGCAGAAGCCTTCCGGCCGCGTCCTCAACCGACTCTCCGTCCGCCACTGGACCCGCGTCAAAATCGATCCAGCCCTTCTTCTTTTCCGCCAGCCGGCTGTTGGAAGCGATCTTCGGCGTCGGCGCCGTACCGCCTTTCTGCACGCAGCCGCAGGATTTGTCCTCCAGCGTGGTGATGCCGCCCTGACGGTTGCCCGGACTGGGATTGTCATACACCGTTTCCTTATGGCTGATAAAGTAATTTTTAAACCCGTTGATCATATTCACCGCTTTTTCAAAAACCGCTTCGCCGGCGCACCGGTTCAGGAGGAATCCCTCCGCGCCGAACATTTCCGGCACTTCCGTCAGCACCGTGGAGCCTCCTCTGGCCCCCATCATGTCGCTGAATCTGCCCACCACCGGATTGGCCGTAATGCCGGACAGGCCGTCGGAACCCCCCGCATTTCATGCCGATGACCAGTTCGCTGACCGGAATCGGTTCCCTGACGAAGGAGGAAGCATGGGCCGCGCATTCTCTCAACAGGCGCTCTGCCTCGGCAAACTCATCCTCCACCTCCTGACAGGTAAGAAATTTTACCCTGTCCGCGTCATAGTCGCCCAGCTCCCGAAGAAACTGCTCATGGGTAAGATTTTCACAGCCAAGCCCCACCACCAGGACGGCGCCCGCATTGGGATGGCGCGCCAGAGCCGCCAGAAGCTTTCTGGTCTGGGCGTGGTCATGGCCGGTCTGGCTGCAGCCAAACGGATGCGGAAAGGCATAAAGGCCGTCGATGCTCCCCTGTACCAGCTTCTGACTGTCCTTTGCGATCTTTTTTGCCACATCGTTTACACAGCCCACCGTGGGGAGCACCCAGATCTCGTTGCGGATCGCCGCACGGCCGTCCCGTCTCCGATATCCCATGAATGTCTCCGGTTCCACCGGCTCGGCAGATGGAGATCCGGTTCATACCGGCAGGCTGTCTCCCCCTCCAGATTGGTGGCCATATTGTGGGTATGCACCCAGCTTCCCGCTTCCACGTCTTCCGTGGCATGGCCGATGGGAAATCCATATTTGATCACCTGTGCTCCGCTTCGAATCCTGTCCACCGCAATCTTATGGCCCTGGGGGATCTCCCCCGCGGACTTCCACAATCCGTTCCCCTGCCTCAATCTGTTCTCCTTTCGCCACAGGCTGAAGCGCCACCGCCACATTATCCACTGCATGGATCTGAATGGTTTTCATCGGTCTCACAGGCAGCTTCGAAACGCTGCTTTTGCTCCTTCCGTCCGTATTTTTTTCACTCCTGCAGTGTCTCGTAGTTCAGTCTTTTCATCTTCAACATCTTTATAACACTTCTCAGCAGATCGTATCAATATCGTACGGCGTGCTCTGGTATACATAATAATTCAGCCAGTTGGAATACAGCAGCTGCCCGGTGGAGCGCCAGCTTACCAGCGGCTCTTTCGAAGGATCGTCATCCGGGAAATAATTGATGGGAAGATCCACTGTGGTCAGTCCCTTCTCCATATCCCGGAAATATTCCAGCGCCAGCGTATTGTGATCGTACTCCGCGTGGCAGGTCACGAAAAACTGACGGCTGTCCTTTGTCTTGGCAATGGCAAGGCTTCCTCCTTCCGTCACCGCCAGCACCTCCAGCTCCGGAACCGCCTCCACGTCCTCCAGCCGCACATCGGTGGCGCGGGAATGGGGCGCCATGAAGACGTCGTTAAAACCGCGGAACAGCGGCGAAGTGTTCTTTAACATCCGGTGAGGGAAGACGCCGAACAACTTTCTGTCCAGATCTCTCTTTTCGACTCCGTGATGATAATAAAGCCCTGCGTAGGCACCCCAGCACAGGTGGAACGTACAGTGCACATGGGTCTTTGTCCACTCCATGATCTCACAGACCTCTTCCCAGTAGACCGTGTCCTCGCACTTCACATAGTCAAGCGGCGCTCCCGTAATGATCATCCCATCAAAATGGCGGTCCCTGATCTGGTCAAAAACACAGTAAAACTGCTTCAGATGCCCCGGGTCCGTATGAGTCGGCGTATAGCTTGCCGTCTGCAGAAACTCCACGTCGATCTGCAGGGGCGTGTTGGAAAGCTTCCGGAGAAGCTGCGTCTCCGTCACGATCTTGGTGGGCATCAGGTTCAGGATCAGCACCTTCAGCGGACGGATATCCTGAGACATGGCCCTGCGCTCTGTCATGACGAAAATGTTTTCCGATTCCAGTATATCATGAGCCGGCATGGACTCCGCAATACGTATTGGCATAATTTTCTTTCTCCTTTGGTCATCATTTTTAATGATTACAGTATAAATTACTCTGTTTCAAATAGCAATAGACTTTCGTAAAAACAGACTGCCGCGAAAAACCCGCTGCAGTCTGCCCTTATAAAAAAATAACCATCTTGCCATCTTATCTTTCTGCCAGCGCCTGGACGATCTCAACGGCGGACTGCATGTTGATCCCCATGCGTTCCACGCCCATTTCGGCCAGCTTCATGAATTCCTCCAGCGTGCGGATTCCTCCGGCCGCCTTGATCCGGATCCGGTCCCCGCAGTGCTCCTTGATCTTCCGTATGCGCTCGATGTTGGCGTCCCCGGGTATCCATCCGGTTCCTGTCTTTATGAAATCCGCTCCGCTCTCCATAACCAGATCGCACGCCTTCAGCATCTCCTGGTCCGTCAGCGTATTGATCTCGATAATCACCTTCACAAGAGCCTTCTGTTGGATAGTTGGAATAGGTGACTTAGAAAATATCCATTATTCAAAGGTTTCCAGTGCCCCTATGAACTTGTAATGGATAGTAAGTCGTTGAATTTTCTACCCGTCAACTTCTACGGGTTCAGAAACAAGAATTTTTTCTATCAGTTGATTGATTATCTTAAAATTGAGTTCCGTTATTCCTGCATAACCGCTTATCTGCTCCGCAAACTGCTCAATGGAAGATAACTGCTCCTTGTCCGTTATGGCACTTTTTTCAAGTTCCTTTATCTTGGCTGTCAGTTCTTTCTGCTCGCTGTCATACCTTGCCGACAACATCTGAAAACGCTTTTCGGTCAGCAGTTCCCTTGGCAAGTCCTCGTACAGTTTGGCATACAGGTTTTCAATCTCCGACACACGCTGTTTACATTGCCTTAGTTCCTTTTTCTGCTGTTTCCTGCCCGTCAATGCCTGTCCTGCGTATTTCTGAATGTCTGCAAGCACAACTTCGTGAACCGTCCTCGCCTCAATGGTGTGTGCTGAACAGCCCTCTTTCCCAAACTTGCGGTATTTGGTACAGCAGTAGAAAGTCTTGTCTAATACATTGTTCCGCTTTCTTTTCTGCTCGACTTTGGCAAGCATGGCACTCCCACAATCGGCGCACTTGATAACCCCTCGGAAGATGTTGTCATATCCTCTTGAGCTTTTCCCGATAACGGGCGGTCTGCTCTGCAAAATCTTCTGCACGTTGTTCCAACGGTTCTGTTCGATAATCGGCTCATGCGTGCCATAAATGATTTCACGCTCTGCATACGGGATATACTGTCTTTTCTTGGAACGCATGGTCTTAGTTGGTTTGTCCGCAACAGTAAGGTTTCCTGCATAGACGGGGTTGTGCAATATCTGACTGACATAGGCAGTATCCCAGTCATACATTTTTTCCTCGTCCATAAAACGCTCAAACAGTTCCTTTTTATAGAAACTCGGTTTCAGCACTTTCGCCTTTCGCAAGCGGTTACAGATAGTGTGAAGCCCCACGCCCTCCTCAGCGATTGAGAAAATCAGTTCCACAACGGGGGCGGTCACTTCATCAATGACAAGGTGGTTATGGTCTTTCTCGTCTTTCTGATAACCGAACGGGGCGGTGGTAGCCATATACTTGCCCTGCATTCTCCTTGCGTGGAGTGCGCTCTTGATTTTCCTTGATGTGTCCTTTGCGTACATTTCATTGATGATGTTGCGGAACGGTGTAATATCCATTTGTGCGTTGTCTATGGAGTCCACCCCGTCATTGATTGCAATGTACCGCACGTTATGGTTAGGGAAAAATACCTCGATATATGTACCCGTTTCAAAATAATTCCTCCCCAACCGTGACAGGTCTTTTGTGATGAGTGTTGACACTTCCCCGCCCTGTATGTCCTCGATAAGCTGTCGGAAAGCGGGGCGGTCGTAGTTTGTACCGCTGTAACCGTCATCAACGTAGAACTGGCAGTTCAGAAAACCGTTGCGCTTTGCATAATCTTTCAGCATGGTTTTCTGTGTGCTGATACTCATGCTCTCATTGTTCGTGCCGTCATCTTTGGAAAGCCTGCAATATAAAGCAGTGATTTTGTCGTTATTCAGTTTTGCCCTTTTCATTTCGTCCTCCTTGATGAAAAGGGACTTCCTCAACTCTTATTATACTATATTCCCTTTTCCGCTTCCAGTGCTAATTTGCGTTGTTTTCCGCTATTTCCTTAACCTTTTTTGTTATCTGTTCCTCGGCTATCCGCTTGAATACCGTTTCCATTTTTTCAGTGCCTTTCCACGATAATTTTTGTGGGTGGGTGCTGTCGGGTGGCTCTATGCTGTGCCTTGCTGTCTTTGCTCATAAATCTGCTCCTTTACATAAAAATAGAGCGCATAGATTTAATTTCTATACGCTCTGACGCTGTGTGACTTTTTTATTGTGATTATTGCAATTTCTGTTTAGTTAAATATAGTTTTTCATCATTACACACAAATAAGTTGCAACAATTTTTCTACATATTCCATGCTATGATTGATACTTAAATCCCCATGATAGTACTGAGGTAAAATTTCAAGTGCTGACTTGTTAATTTTTTTACTTAATAATTCGGCAGACATTTTCATAATTTTCTGTTCTTTCCCACCAACAAGTATAAGAGTTTTTGCCTGACAACCAGTTATTGTATCTTTTAACTTATAACTGGAATTGGCTCTTAAAAAAGAAATCATATCTTCCTTTTTTATCAGCGAACTATCATTAAAATAATTTTCAAATAATGATGAATGAATATGCAGGGATTGGAACTGCAACTTTGCAAACCATCTCTTTTTTATGAGGGGGTAACACAGTGAAAATGAAGGGGCAATGAAATATTCTGTTATTTTCATTGGCATGACCAGCGCACTTTCTATCATAGCAAAATCACAAATATTATTTCGTTGTGAGAGTATCTCCACCAACACCTGTCCGCCAAGCGAAAGACCTCCTGCTAACAATATATGACCATTAAATTGCTCATCAATGTATGAAATAATTTCTTTTGCATTATTTTCGATTGAGGTAAAAGATACATCACTTCCAGTATGACCATCTAATATCGGTATTACAATATGGAAACGGTTTTTAAGCAACTCCGCCGTTTCCGTATAATTCCACCATGAAAGACCTCCCCCATGAAGAAGAATAATAACATCTATATTTTCCTTTCCAAATTCAACTGTTTTCATCTATCCGCCGTCCTTTAATAAATTTCTACTTGCTGATATTAAAATACCACAGTCACACTTACGTTTCTATCAAAATTTCATTAAATTTCTTCCTCCCTCCGCTTAGTCCTGTTCTGTTGCCTGTTATGCTGTCGGCTCTCGTTCTGAAGCTCCCTCTCAAGGTTCTTTTTGTTGTAGCTGATTACTTCGGCATAAGCTAATTCTGTGGCGGTCTTAGTCTGCTCCCTGTCCGCTGTGAATTTTGCAAGGCTCTCAAAGCTATCTATCTTCCTTGTGGTGATGAATTTCTCCGCATTGTTGGCTGACTGCAAGGCTGTTCTATCGGATATTCTTCTTAGGTGCTTTCCGCTGACAATCGGCAAGTCTAATCTGCCTTTGCGTTTCCTTACTTTCGCAATCATCTCCATAACTTCATTCTTCACGCTGACCGCTGTATTTTTAATCTTGACGTACTGTGCGCTGTGAAGTTCCTGCTTGGCAAGCATGAGCATATCTTTTGCCTGTTCCAACAGCATATTGTTTTTGATGATTTCCCGATTGATATTGCCCCTCTCGGTCTGTATGCCTTTGCACTCTAAAGCGTTGGCAACCGCCCCGATATGTATAGTCGGCTCTCTGTCAATTCCCTGTTCCTTAAAAGAACGGTGTTCCCAATGTAACGCAATCCCCAACTGCTCATTGGTGGCGTTAATTGTGTCGGCTAAGTCCTTGCGCCACATTTTAGCGTTTTCCCTGCTGTTCCAGTCGGTACTTTCTACGGTCTGACATTTCCATTGTTTTCTGTTCCGCTTGTCTACTTTCTGCTGACCTGTCTTTTTGTCAATGAGGGGAACACGCTCGCCGTTTTCATCAAGTATATAAACCTTTTTTGTCTTTGCTCCCCATTCCCCATTTTCAGTGAGGGGGCGCATAGTGAGTAAAACATGGATATGGAGATTGCGCTGTCCTTTGTCGTTCTCGCTGTCATGGATTGCCCAATCCGCACACATTCCTTTATCAACAAAATTCCTCTGCACATAATCTCTCACGACTTCCTCCGCAAGTTCGTAACTCCATTCATTGGGGAGTGACGCTTTTAACATTCTCGCAAGCTGTAATTTCTGCCCTTTCTCTGACAGTTCAACAGCGTTCCATAAAGTGGCTCGGTCTGCATACTCTTTGGGCGCATTGGGTGGGAGAGTGATTTCACTGTGGACTAAATCTTCATGGTATTTTGGTCGATATGTCTGTCCGTCAAACTCACTGACAAGAATACTCCTGCTGATATAGGACGCTTTCTCAACTGCCGACTGTCCTTTGCTCCGCCTGACTATGGAAAAACGTGTGCTTGCCTGTTTCGTGACATTAGCCATGCGCAACACCTACATTCTGCCGACAGGGTAGTGGGGCGCACTCATAGACTTTGTGGGCAGATAAAGGCTGTTCTTTAGCCTTTATCTGAACGCAAAGTTCACTAAAGGGCAGCAAGCGCAGCTTGCGAAGGGGAATTGTCATTTCCCCTTTTGGCTGCCGCAAGGCAGACAACGCCCTCCGCAGAAGTCCATGCATGTGAAACTTGCCCCTCGGAGAGCGCACATACCACCTCTGGTGGTATATCTGTGCACACCCCGTAAACGGGGCGAATACGTTACCTCGGCTTTCCAGTACCCTTGTCCTTGTCCTCGTCATTCCGTACCGCCCTCGCTTTCGTTTTCCGCATTGGGGAGAGTGGATTGTGGGGGAGTGGTTTCCCGGCTTTCTGCTTTGATTTTAGATATAATCTGCTGACACTCCTTTGTCTGCAAGGCAACCGATAAGATACAGTTTAATTCGTCCTCGTCATAGCGGTAGCAGTCGGGGAAATACTTCACAATGATACCGCCCATGATATACTTGTGATGGTTCTCGGCTTTACGTTTCTTCTCGTTCTGTTTTTTCTTCTCATTGGCTACACGCTGTTGTGCCTGTTTCAATGCCTGCAATGCTTTTTCTAAATTCCTGCTTGCGTCATTTTTGCTATCAATCATTTCTGCTACCTCATTCTTTCCGTGCTGTGTTGGTGGTTGCTGAAAATAAAAAGGGTAGCTGATTGTCTGTTAAGATAATCGCTACCCAAAGGTAAACAATATTCAGTTTTCGTATCATTTTCTGTCTTGATTTCCCCCGACAAATGGGAAGTTTCTTCACCATTAACGATTATATTTTGCTCCTGCATAAATCAGCAATACTAATCCAACAGCAAACCCCAATGCAAAAGTGATAAAACTTAATGCAGAGTCCGTTATACCGATTATTGTTGCTGTCACCAAAAGACCAATTCCAATAGAGATAACACCCCAACCTGATATTCTACAAAAAGCCTTTTTATCACTTGGAGACACTTTTTCATAATGATAACTATGAAGTAAAGTGATTTTTTCCTTTTTCCACATCAAATAACCAAGTGTTATGAATACAATTCCTATCACCGCGACTATAATTGCTCCAACCATATCAATATACCTCCAAATCGGAATTTATCTGTTTTCGATAATCAATTCTTTGCACTTCCATTCTTCACCCAGAACACAATATGTTTCTGTCGTATCAAGAACTGTATCGCTAAAACCGACTGCTTTATAACAATAATAAGCCGGGAGATTATTCTCAAAAACGCCCAATGATGCTTTTTTTGCTCCATATATTTCAAATACAAATTTTAGACCCAGTCGGAGCATAGCTTTTCCATAGCCTTTTCCTCTCTTGTGAGGATTTACAATAACAAATCCAAAACGTAGTTCATCCAATGATTCATCAGGGGTTCTTAGTGTAAAAAAGCCAACGATTCCTGTATCATCAAATGCAGTAAACGGCATTAGAGATTCAACAAAACAAAATTCCTTTTGCGTTATCGGATAATTACCGAGTATACCTGCTGTCCATTGATAAAATACTTTTTCATCCTGACACCATGATAATATTGTATCTACATCTGAAGCTTTATATGGTCTTATTCTAATCATACATTTTCCCTCGCAAATTCCAGTTTGTTTAATTGTTCAACGCTGTTATTTTACCACAACCGCATACACAATTCCATTTAATTTTATTTAATTTTCCTTTGCCTTATTCTTTGCAATCATCATCTGCCTTGCCCGTTCCCTCTGCTCGGTGCTGACTGCCCTCGGCTTGCGGTAGCTGACATAAGACTTCGGAAAGGAATATGTCTTAGATACTTCGTCCTGCCCTGTCAGTTTATAGGTATCGGGGGAAGTCGGCAACAAGCGTGTCAAGTTTGCGCATAACTGCCTTATCCCTTGTGTAGGGGGTGGCAGTCTGTTCTCTTGCATTGTAATTGACAATCGTTTCCTGCTCATATCGTGAAAGTTTCATAGTGCCATATCCCCCTTTCCCTTGTTGTGGGTTCTGTGCTGTTTTCCCTCGGCAACTGTCGGCTGTTTTGCCTGTTCCTTTGCTTTGGCTAACCTTGTCCTTATGGAGTGGTCACGCTCGGTCAGTTTCCGTCTTTTGGTGGTGGCGGTCAGTTCCGCACACGTTTTTTCTGACAGGGCATTTAATTTCTTCAATGTGCCGCTTACTATCTGCTTTGTATCACTGTCCTTTACCTGCGAAAGAATAGCGGACAGACTGCGCACGTTTCCGCTTTGCCCTGTTCTCCAAACTGATAGATTAAGTTGATTTCATCGGCGTTAAAGGGTATCTGAATATTTGCGCCCTCACATAAACGCTCCACGCCCACGCACTTAAGGAGATTTCCTGTCAGTTCGTAATTATCCCTCGCTGTGATTGTTCCATGATTGTCGGTCTGCCTTACCTCAACTTCGCACTGGCTTTTCTGCTCCAACACAAGCCACTGGTATTTGTCGCTTTCTTTGGTGAATATGGTCTGATGCGCATTAGAGTGTGTCTTGCTACGGATATATTTGTCGGTGGTGCTGTAATAGTCCAAAATCTGCTGTTCCTGCTTTTTGTTCATGGTCTTTGCCCTCCTGTGATATGGATTGATTGATATGATTGATTGGTTTCGGTGCTGATATATGTTTTTCTTCCGTTAATTGTCGGGAGATTGGATTGCGGAATACTGTTGTTGGGTATTTCTTCACTTGTAGAAATAGGAGTTCATTTTTTATGGTAATTACCGCATGAAAAAAGACTATAACCGTCACTGTCATAGCCTTTTAAGGATTGAGGAAGTCCCTTTCTTATTTGTATTTGTTTTGTCACCTCTCCGCACTATCCAACATCCCCTTCGTCAACAGCACCCAGGTCACCTGCACGGCTCAGGGACCCTTTGAGTACGTGTCCATCTACGCGGTGGCAGACTGGTACGAATATCACGTCTATCTCTCCGAAAGGGTTTGATCCCCGAACATACGACAAAGAACACTCCCAGATTCTATTCCTGAAAGCGTTCTTTTTTCACAGGATCTTTTGCGGCTCGATCCTTCGTTATCAATCGCCGTTTTATCTGTCGACGTGTTTTATTATTCGCTTATCTGTATAATGGTCCATATGCTCTGCATGCCCGATAATCCTGTCCTTCCAGATCCATCCCGTAGGCATTCCATGACGCCGGACGGAAAACCTCTTCTTCCGCCACATTATGCATACACACCGGAATGCGGAGCATGGAACAGAGCGTGATGAGATCCGCACCGACATGTCCATAGGAGATCGCTCCATGATTCGCCCCCCAGTGGTTCATTACATCATAAGCAGTCCTGAAATTTCCATTCTCCGCGCATCTTGGAGCAAACCAGGTACACGGCCATGTATAATCGGTTCTCTTCCAGAACACATCCGAAACCGCTTCCGGCAGTACTACGCTCCATCCTTCCACCAGCTGCACGACCGGACCGACGCCTTTGACCATATTGACGCGGATCATGGTCATCGGCATCTCCGCTCTGGTCTCAAAGCGGGAAGAATAGCCTCCTCCTCTGAAATACCCCAGATCCGCCTCGCACCACTGCGTCGCAGACAGGCAGCTCTGGATGTCGCGGCTTTCCATCTCCCAGAAAGGTTTGATCGCCGCTTTTCCATCCAACATAACCGCTTTCCCGCAGGCATCCAGACAGCAGGCCCCGGAGTTGATCAGGTGAATAAATCCCTTTGCTTCGGCGGCATGTCCTTCCAGATCATATCCCGTCACACGTTTTACCGCCTCGTCCGACCAGCAGGTCCTTAGATCAGCGAACATCTGTGAACGGCTCGTGAGCAGTTTCAGAAACAGCATTCCGGCACCGTTCAGCGTATCGTTTTCTGTGGCAAGGATATAGGGTTCGCGTGCGCCGTTCCAGTCAAACGAAGTATTGAGGATCGCCTCCGGGAAATCCGTATTCGGATAATGATCCGTCCACTGTCTTTGCCCCTGAAATCCCGCTGCTATGGCGTTATACCCCAACATTTCCTCCTCGCATCCTTCGGGGAGACTTTGATTCCCGTTCATCAAATCCCTGATGACCAGCGCACATTTTACGGTAAACTCCCAGTTTGCGTCCTTTTCTTCCCTGCTGTGCCTTGCATAATCCGGATTTTTGTCTAGGCCCTCCCGGCAGTTTTCCTTTGTCCACTTCAGCGCCTTTTCATATTCCTCTTTGTCGTAGATTTCCATATCGATCCGGCGCAGGATCTCCACTTCATCTACAGACTCCACGCGCATACCCAGGTACTCTTCGAAAAAATCCGGATCGATCGTAGAACCGGAAATCCCCATACAGGTGGCTCCGATCTGCAGATAGGTTTTGTCCTTCATGGTCTTTGCCGCTACCGCAGCCCTTGCAAAACGAAGAAGCTTTTCCTTTACATCCTCCGGTATCACCGTATCATCAGCTTCCTGCACATGTCTTCCATAGATCCCGAAAGCCGGCAGCCCTTTTCTCGCATAAGCGGCCAGAACGGACGCCAGATACACCGCCCCCGAACGCTCCGTCCCATTGAACCCCCACACGCCTTTGATGGTCATTGGATCCATATCCATGGTCTCTGAACCATAGCACCAGCATGGAGAAACCGAAAGCGTGATATCAACGCCTGCTTCCCTGAACTGTTTTGCGCACATGGCGCTCTCCGCCACACGTCCGATCGTCCGGTCTGCGATCACGACGTTCACCGGTTCTCCATTCGAATACCGAATATTCTCCTCAAACAGCTTTCTCACTGCTTTCGCCATGTTCATCGTCTGTTCTTCCAGCGATTCACGCACCTTCAGGGTTCCCTGTCTGGCGTCGATGACCGGACGGATTCCGATCACCGGATAATTGCCGATATATCTGTTTTTGTCCATCTGTGTCTTTTCCTTTCTTTCTATTTTAAATACATGCCTGTATTTAAAATCAACGTTACCCTTCAAACGCCTTCCTGAGATACGAGACGGACTCCGCCGCTTCCCGGTCCAGCGTCTCCTCCGAGCAGTCCTCCTTCAGATCTCTCCAGATCCGGATATCCTGCCCCACCTGTCCGCCATGGATCACAAAAGGCTCCATGACGATGTTCGCTTTGTAGCCGACTTCTTTCAGCGCCTCTCCGATGGCCTTCCAGGGAATCATATGGCCCTGCCCCGGAAGCTTCCGGTTATTTTCCCCTACGTGGAAATGTCCCAGCCTGCTGCCCGCCGTCCGGATGGCTTCCGCGAAATCATTCTCTTCCATACTCATATGATAGGTGTCCAGCATGACCTTCACATTGTCCGCCCCTACGGCGTCCACATAGGCCACGCACTCTTTCGCCGTGTTGATGAGATATCCTTCGTGGCGGTTCAGCACCTCCATCCCCAGCTCGATCCCGTATTCTTCCGCGATCTTCGCCAGCTCCTTCATGTTCCGGATGCTGCGGTCCAGATCCCCCGCCTTGTCCGGCACGCTGGAGTAATCTGCAGGCCAGCAGGCGTACAGGCCGCCGCCCACCTGACGGACACCCAGCCGTTTCAGCACCGGGAAGGTATCCTTCCAGAACTGAAACCCGTTCTCCACCACCTCCGGGTCTGCGGAAGAAAGGTCTTCCGACGGCTTCGGCCCGTAACCTCCTGTGAGCAGGACGCCTTCTTCCTCCGCGCACGCCCTCAGCCGGTCCGCTTCCTCCTCCCGGAGATCCTTCACCCCGGCGCAGGAAATCTCCAGTATATCAAACCCAAGCTTTCCGACTTTTTTGATATACTTCAGGTAATCCGCTCCCCACTGTCTCTCCCAGTAGGCATAATAGATTCCATATTTCATGTCGTCCACCTCCTGTTTGGATCGTCCACCGGCATCATTTCCATGCTGCCAGATCGTCATATGTCTTCAAAAGCGCCGTGTAGCACTCCTCAAAGCACGCCTTCAAGGTTCCGTAACGCCTGTGGTTCTCCAGATCCGGCTCGATCACGTCGTCCACCTTGATGAACCGGTCAATGGCTGTGAAATCCTCCAGCGCTCCGGTACCCACGCCCGCGCACACCGCCGCGCCCATGGAGGTGGCTTCATCCAGCCAGTTCAGCCTCCTGGCCCTCACGCCGTAGATATCCGCCAGCGCGTGCCGGATGGGATCTCCTTTGGCCAGCCCGCCGATGACGTTCAGTTCCTGAATGTCCATATGCGCGCGGAACACGTCCAGAATGATACAGAGGTTCATGAGGATTCCTTCCACAGTGGCCCGGAGCATGTCGCCTCTCGTATGCTCCATCTTCAGTCCCACAAAGGCGCCCCTTGCATTGGGGTTCCAGCGGGGGCTCCTCTCTCCCAGAATATAGGGGAGGTACAGAAGGCCGTTGGCGCCCACGGGGGATGCCGCGATCTCCCGGTTCATCAGCTCGTACGGGCTGACACCCTGCTCTTTTGCCTCTGTTTCCAGATCCTTACACAGCACCTTCTTGATAAACTGGTAGGAATTGCCCGCCGCCTGCATGGTCCCGTTGGGGGAATACAGGCCCGGAACCATATGCGCCCAGTTATACGTCCGAAGTTCCGGATCATAGATGGGCTCCTTACTGGTCAGCGCCACCCAGGAGGAGGACCCCAGATAGTTGAAGGTATCGCCCTCCCGCACGCTTCCGGCTCCCACGGCCGCGCACACGCCGTCACCGCCGCCGATGACGATGGGGGTCCCGGCCGCCAGCCCGCATTCCTCCGCCACGGACCCGGTCAGCTCTCCCGCCACGTGGGTGGACGGATAGACGTCCGGCAGCTTCTCCTGATCGATTCCCGTCAGTTCCAGAAGCCTTCCGGACCAGGCAAGGCGGTTCAGATCCAGGCAGTTGGTCCCGGACGCGTCCGTGTAATCCGTGACAAACGCTCCGGTGAGCCTGCGGATCACATAGTCCTTCGGCTGAAGCATCTTGTATGTATTTTTATAAATCTCCGGCTCATGATCCCGGATCCACATGAGCTTTTCCACGCTGTAGGAAGCGCTGATCTTATGCCCCGTGATCCGGTAGAACTCCTGTTCGCTCACCTGCTCACGGATCGCCTTCTCCTGCTCCTGGCTTCTCTGGTCCGCCCAGATGATCGCCGGCCGGAGGGCGCGTCCGTCTCTGTCCACCACCACGCAGCCCATCATCTGGCCGCTGAACGCCATGCCTGCCACCTGCTTTTTATCCACATCCGCCAGAAGCGCCTTGTTGTTCTCACAGACGGCGCGCCACCAGTCCTCCGGATTCTGTTCCGCCCAGGTGCTGTTGAAAAAATTCGTCGGATATGTACAGGTGATGCTCCTGACCAATTCCCCGTCCGTCGTAAACAGCGTCGCCTTGTCTCCGGAGGTGCCAAGGTCATGCGCAATCAAATATGTTCCCATTCTCTTTGTCCTCTTACCCTTCCCGGGGTTCCGCAGCCGCAGGGACAGCGCCCTGTCCGCAGCCCGCGGGCCGCCGTCTATTCCATGTCTTCAAAAGGCGCCAGGATCTTCTCGATCTCTCCCAGCTCTTCCGGCGTCAGATCCCACTCCGTGCAGCGGAGGTTTTTCTCCAGCTGTTCCATGGAAGACGCGCCGCCGATGATGGAGGTGACCTCCTCCTTCTGGCGCAGCCAGTTCAGCGCCATCTCGTTCATGGGCCTTCCGATCTCGTCCGCAAACGCCTTCAACTTCCTGGCGCCGTCCTGATACACCTTGAACGCCTCTCCGGTGAGCTTGGGATTCTCGTTGCGGATATCCCTTGCGGAGATGGTAAGGCCGTCCAAGAACCGGCCTGCCAGAAGCCCCTGGAACAGCGGGCTGTAGGGAAGGAACGCCTGCCCGTATTTCTTCACATTCGGGAAGACCTCTTTCTCGGTACGGTACTCCAGCGGGATCCCGTGATAGCTTCCCGGATTGCGCTCCAGCATATTGTAAAGCCCCTGCTGGCAGTCCACGGAGATGTATTCCATCATCTTCTCCACATCCGCCTGGGAGAAATTGCTCAGTCCCACATAGCGGATCTTGCCCGCCTTCTTCATCATGTTCAGCGCCTCCGCAGTCTCCTCCAGCGGAACGTTCGGGTCCGGCCAGTGCATCTGATAGATGTCCACATGGTCCGTCTGCAGACGGGTGAGCGTGTCGTCGATCTCCTTTAACAGACTGTCTTTGGACAGATTGTTCCGGGTCTGGTGCTTCTCGTTCCAGAGCAGCCCGCCTTTGGAAGCGATCAGAACCTTATCGCGGCGTCCACCCTCCTTCAGCGCCTTACCGAGAATCGTCTCCGATACGCCCCAGCCGTACACCGGCGCCACATCGAAGAAGTTGACTCCCAGATCGATAGCGTCATGGATGACTTTGATCGATGTCTTCTCTTCGGAAGAATCCCAGTCGCCTCCCATATTCCAGCATCCGACTCCAATGGCTGATATTTGATCCTCTATTTTTGCTACTTTTTTATAAATCATAACTGTTTCTCCTGATTCTGAATTTTATTTCTGCCGGCGTTTTTCGCTGCACACCGGCAGGAGCATGCTTTTTTATTTTACAACCAGATTTCTGCGGCTCTTGTCTGTGTTCATAAAGATGGCGATGATCACCAGAAGCCCGAATACGATCTTCTGCCAGAAACCATCCACTGCGATGACATTCATACCATTCTGGATGACGGTGATCAGTCCGACGCCAAGCACAGTCAAAAGCACGTTTCCTTTTCCTCCGGTCAGCATGACGCCGCCCAGAACCGCAGATGCGATGGCCATCAGATTATACTGTTCACCAACGGTCGGAATTCCGCTCTTTAGTTTCACAGCGAAGAAGATTCCGCCGACGGCCGCCAGAAGTCCGGAGATGGTAAATGCCACCACCTTTGCTTTCACTACCTCCAGTCCGATCAGCCTTGACGCGCGCTCATTGGTCCCGAGCGCCAGCATGGTTCTGCCGACCACCATTTTTTTCTGAATGACATAACAGACCGCAAGAACCGCTGCCGCCACCAGGAACAGAAGCGGAAGGAAGCCGATGCTGATCTTAGCCCAGTCCACATAGGGCCAGACTGCCGGAATCATGACCATGGGCATGCCTCCGGAGATCAGATAGGCAGCGCTCTGCCAGATACTCTGCGTACTCAAAGTCGCAATAAAGGAAGGCACTTTCAGCTTCGTGTGAAGCATCCCGTTTAAAAATCCTGCTGCCAGTCCATAGAGGATCACGACTACATAGGCCAGAGGCCCCATCCTCTCCAGAAGGAACGTAAGCATAACCGCCGCACAGGAAGCGATGGAGCCCATGGAAAGGTCAATGGATCCAAGAAACAGGACAAAGGATACTCCGCACGCCATGAGCAGAAGCGGCGACATGTCTGTCAGGATGTTTTTAATGTTGTATACACCAATGAAGCTCTGGTTCATGATGGTGAAAAATATAATCAATATGACCAGCGATGCAACACTGAAGATCTTATTGAAATTTTCCTTCTTTAAAATGTTAGACTTTATCTGACTCATTTTTTCCCCCTGACTCTTCTTTGTTACATCATGTATTTCACAATATCAACCTGCTCTGGTTTATGATCGGCGGACGCATCCAGCTCTTTCGTGATCTCCCCGTCCTTCATGACAAGCAGCCGGTTGGAAAGGCCGATGCACTCATCCAGCGTATCGCCCAGCACAATCACACCTTTTCCCTGAGCAGTAATATCACGAATCAGGGAATAGATCTCCCCTTTGGCGCCGATATCCACGCCTCTGGTGGGATGGTTCAGAAGCAGAATATCCGCATCGCTTGCAAGGATCCTTGCAAATACCACCTTCTGCGCATTCCCTCCGGACAGGAATCCCACCTGCTGACTGATGGAAGGCGCCTTGATTGCCAGCTCCTTCAGATACGCCTCTGCCTGCTGTTTTTCCTTTTCCGATGAAATCAGACCGTTGGAAGATACTTTCTTATAGTTTGACATGCTGATATTTTCATAAATCGTCTTGTCTTCGATCACGCTCTCCTCTCTGCGCTCCTTCGGAATCGAAAGGATTCCCTGCGCCAGCGCCTGATAAGGATGCTTCAGATGCACTTCCTTCCCTCTGACAAAAAGGCTTCCCGATGTGGCTTCCTCATCTCCGCAGATCACACCGCACAGCTCCTCTTTTCCAGAACCGACCACGCCGCAGATGCCCACTACCTCGCCCTTATGTAAACTAAAGTTAATGTTCCGGAAATAACCTCTCATGCCCAGGCCCTTTGCTTCCATTAAAACCTCCGCCTGCGGCTTTGTCTGACGATGAATCTGATAATATTCTCCGGAAGCCGTCTTCCCTACCATCTTTTCATACAGGATATCCTCATCTGCGTCTTTCCGGTCGAGCTCGCATACATTCTTTCCGTCTTTGAATACATAGATATAATCACTGATTTCCAGCACCTCATCCAGACGATGGGAGATAAAGACGACGGAATTTCCTTTCGCAGTCATCTTACGGACATTTTTGAACAGATTCTGCACTTCTCCTTCATTCAGGACGGAAGTCGGCTCATCCAGAAGAATCACACATCCCTTCCCGTCTTCCCGTTTTGCCACATGGAACACCTTTGCGATCTCCACCATCTGCCTGGTGGCAAAATCCAGAGTGCTGACCTTTTTATCCGCACGGATATGCTCAAGCTCCACCGCATTCATAACTTCTTTGGCATCTTCGTACATCTTCTTTTTGTTCAAAATTCCAAAACGGGTATAATTCTCTTCCTGCCCGAAGAAAATGTTCTGTCCTACAGTAAGATTCTGGATCAGAGACTGCTCCTGAAATACCATGCCGATCCCCTGTTTGTTCGCTTCAATGGGCGACTGGGGATGGTAAGTCTCTCCGTGCATCTTCATCCCGCCCTCCGTGGGATGCTCGATTCCCATAATGATTTTTAAAAGCGTGGATTTCCCCGCTCCGTTTTCTCCTACCAGACCTACCACCTTTCCCGGCTCGATCTCCAGACTCACATTGCTCAGCGCCAGCGTGCCGGGATACTGTTTTGTAATATTCTGAGCAGAAAACAATACTTCTTTTCCCATATCCGCCTCCTATTTCACAATCTCTTTATTGCCTTTGGATACAGACAGCGCAACCGCAGCAATGATAATCAGTCCCTGCACCGCACTCTGGACATAGGTACTTACTCCCAGAAGAATCAGTCCATTGTTGACAACGGTAACGATGAAGGCTCCCACCAGTGAATTCAGCACGCCTCCTTTTCCGCCGGACAGAGAAGTTCCGCCTACAACCACTGCCGTAATAGCAGGAAATACGGTTCCGGTCCCGATGGACACATCGCCCCGTCCTACACGTATAGCTCCCATCACGCCCGCTACGCCGATGCAGAAGCCGGACCATGCGAAGATCTTGATCTTGACCTTTTCGATATTGATACCGGTATTTCTTGCAACTCCCTCATTATCTCCGATGGCGTACACATAGCTTCCAAACCGGGTATGCTCCAACAGGAAATAGGAGATCAGGAAGATGACCAGCGCGATCAGCGTCAGATACGGGATACCCAGCAGGCTTCCCTGCGAAAGCGCCGTAAAGAACTCGTCCTGAATCATGGCCGGAGTCCCTTTGTAACTTAAAACCGCAAAACCCGCCATAACGCTGGAGATCGCGTAGGTTACCATAAAAGAAGGCAGCATTCCCTTCACATGAATCAGGCCGGATATAATCCCGACTGCAACACCTGCCGCTACAGCAATCAGGATAGCCAGAACCCCCAGATCCAGACTGGTCTTCGTATTCAAAACCATAAGGGATACGATCGCTCCCACAAATCCGCCCAGTCCCTCTCCCGACAGATCGGTCCCGCCAATCAGGATAACAAAGGTAAGTCCCATGGACATTACCAGAAGAATAGATAACTGGCTTAAAATCGAACGAAAATTATACATGGTCAGAAATCCATCCGCCACAACCGAGAGCATCACGATCAAGAAGACCAGAATCCCCACCGGCATCCAGTTAGTGATCTTTTCTTTTCGATTCTTTTTCTCCATCTCTTCCGCAAATTCTTTTGCGATCTGAGACGTGTTTTCCATCTGCCCCATAGATTCTCCTTTCAAAAGCTTTATTCAGGTACTGCCGCAAAAGCAGTCACTCCTGCGGCAGTATTTTCAAGTATTGTTATTTATTTCACATCCATCGGACGCGCTACCGGGAAGGACAGATCCTCATAGTCATACACCGGCGCAGAGTCAACATACTCTTTCTTATAATCAGCAACATTGTCTCCTGTGATTACGATACCGTTGGTATAGAACATTCTCTCTTCCGGTTTCATGGAAGAAGGATCAAGCTTGCCGGTCTTTGCCGCATATGCATAAGCAACGCCGTATCCGCCCTGAAGCCATCCGTTGTTTGCGATTGTTACGGTAATCTCTCCGCTCTCTACCGCATTTACCGCGTCGGTAGTTCCGTCATTGCCGGTTACCAGCACCTGCTTATCCAGACCTTTTGCCTTCAGCGCCTGCACAACACCCAGCGCCATATCATCGCTTGCGCACCAGATTCCGTCAATGTCATCATATTTTGCCAGCCATGTCTCGGTTATGGACAGCGCCTTCTTCGTATCCCAGTCGCCTGCCTGATCATCCAGCACTTCAATGTCCGGATACTCTTCCAGCGCTTTATTAAGGCCTTCCATTCGCTCTACGTTCGCCGTATTTGCCAGCATGCCCTCCAGAACGAGGATCTTTCCTTTACCAGGTTCTTCGAACCGGTCGAAGATGTTCACTGCCAGATCATAGCCCTGCTGCACGCCGTCGCATGCCTGATGAGCGACCCAGTATTTATAACTCATGGGATTGATTCCCTCGGGAGTGTTCCATGCGCTTACCCAGTAAACGCCTGCCTCTTCACAGAGTTCTGCAATGGAAGTGATGTTCGGCGCATTGTTCGGGTCCACGAACAGAATCATATTGTCACCCTTGCTGGCAATCAGCGCCTTGATATCATTGATCTGCTTGTCATCGTTGGACTCGCACGGAAGCACCTGAAGCTCTGCCGTTCCTTCCGGAAGCGAATCTATGAACGCCTGCGCGCCCGCCACATACTGCATATGATACTCGCTGGACATGGAACGGATGCTGACTGCTACCGTCAGTTTATCTCCGGATGCCGCCGGAGCTTCTGCGTCATCGCCGCCCGTCTCCGCCGCCGGAGCCTCTGTTGCCGCATCCGGAGCCGGGGCTGTCGTTTCCTGCGGTTTGGAACCGCACCCTGCAAGACTGCTCACGCAGATCGCCGCTGTCAGCATAATACTTACTAATCTCTTTTTCATTTTGAATCTCCTTTTCTTTTTAAGACATTTTATTGAATTCAATCCTCTCGTGATTGCATCCTTCAATCATAAAATAACTGGTTCCTTTTCCCAGGAAATCCGGAACGCATACGATTCCCGGCGTAATGATTTTATAGCCTTTCTCCCTGGCCCAAAGGTAAGCTCCTTCGATGTCGTCCACGTCAAGCGCAACGTGATCGACCACTCCCGTGACGTCCTGTTTTTCATCGGAGAGATACAGTTCGATTACCACGCCCTGCTGTTCTACGAATGCAACCGCATCCTTCTTTCCCTCGTTTCCCATACCAGACACTTCAAATCCAAGGCCCTTATAAAACTCCAGGGATTCCTCCAGATTCCTGGTAGGGATTCCGATATGGGACAGTCCCTTCACAAACATGTCTTTTACCTCCATTGTCTGCCGCACCTTTTTCCGGTGCATTCTTATAGTTACTTTATAGATAACCGGCCGCCGTACGTCTCTTTTTTCACCTCCCCTTTTCTCAATCCGGTTTCTTTCAAAAATCAAATTTTTACGCATTATTATGTAACCGGTTACATAACCAATATTATTATATTAAACTATATTCATTTCCCATAATTTTCCACTTTTTTATGTAACCGGTTACATTACCGGTAAAAAGAAGCTGTTTACTTCTTTCTCTCAGAACCTTTCAATTTCATCGCATAAGGAATCATGTAAATACTTCTTGATTTCTGCGGATGAGCAATCCGTTCCTGCAGAAGCCGGATTGCCATACGTCCCATCTCATACGTATCACGATACACGCAGCTGAATGCGATCCCCAGGATATCCAGCGTGGCGATCCGGTCATTTCCCATGACCGCAATATCCCTGCCGATTCGGATGCCCTTTTCATTGACCGCTTTCAGAAATCCAAGAGACGTGTCGTTGTTGCTTGTATAGACCGCATCTGGCAACTCTGACTGGGATAACAGTTCCATGGAAAGTTCATAGGACCGATTCATCGTGAAATTCCCGTAATAAATATCTTCCGGCTGAACCTTAAGCCCGCAGTCCTCCACTCCTTTCAGGAAACCTTCCAGCCGCTCCCGCCCGATCTTCAATGTCATATCTCCGGTGATAACCGCCATTCTCTGATTTCCTGCTTTATACAGCTCCAGCGCCGCCTGATAGGAACTCTGATAATTTTCATACAAAACCGCATCCCACGGCATGTTTTCAAAATCACGGTCAACGATCACAATGGGAACCGATAACCGTTTCAATGTCTCAAGAAGGGCTCTTCCTTCCCTGGTCTCCGGATAGTTGATCGACGGGCCAAGGATAATCCCCCGTACTTTCTGCTGCTGGAGTACCCGAAAAGCTCTTCTCTCCCGCTCCAGGCTGTCCTGCGTATCGAAAAGGACCAGCGACAGATCCAGTTCGTCCGCCACCTGTGTCACACCATGGAGTATATCTGCGTAAAACGTGTTTCCAATCTCGGGTACCACAACCCCGATGGTACTCGTCTCCTGTCTGGAAAGGTTCACGGCAAGTGCAGAGGGCATATAATCGTATTCCTTCATAAGATTCTCAATCTTTGTTCTTGTCTCCGCCGCCACATATCCGCTGTTATTCATCACCCGCGATACCGTCGCTTTAGATACGCCAGCCATCTCAGCAATGTCTTTGATCGTCTTACCCTTTCCTGTCATGTGTAACCGGTTTCCTTTCTTGTGACTTCACTATATCGTCAAACTGTCTGGTTGTCAATACTTTTTTGTCATTTTGTAAATCATGTATATTTTGTATCCATTTTTTTATGCACTATTCACAACAATTCGAATGTTCCGATTCCAAAAACATGTATGTAACCGATTTCGCTTTATATATCAACAGCAAACCAAATCAGGCCCTTCCTACTTGATAAATCTCATACTCATACCGTTCCGCGATCACATAGAGAGAGGAATAGACTAACGCGCCATGTTCTGCATTCGCAATCCGTCTGCTGTGCAGAAGCGGAGCTCCTACCGGAATTCTGAGGATCTGAGACTGGGTAAAAGATGCGCCGACTGCCGAGATGCGTTCCACCGCATCTTTTAAAAACAGTCCGTATTCCTCCTCAAGACAGGCATAAATACTCACGCACCCATTCGATTTCAAAGCAAAATCCGGAACCTGGGCGGCTGCCAGATAGTCTTCCATGATACAGACCGGCCTGCCGTCCGCGCATTGGACCCGCTGGACATGATAGACCGGCTCGCCTTCTTTCAGAGACAGCACATCCCGAATGTAATCTGGAGCCGATACCTTCTGAAGGTCCAGCCCCTGCGTACTAACCTGATATCCACGCCGCCGCAGAGTCTCTGTAAAAGAAGTGATCTTGTTCAGATGCTGAGAGGTAGAGACCTCCTGTACCTGAGTTCCACGCCCCTGCGTTACGATCAGATATCCCTCATTCGTCAATATGCCGACAGCTCGCCGAACCGTCGTCCGGCTCACTCCGTAGATCCTCTCCAGCTCCGTCTCTGTCGGCAGAAAAGATCCCGGTCCATACTTTCCCTCCTGAATATCTTTCTTCAGGCTTGCATACATCTGTTTATATGCAGGTATTCTTGCCATAAGATCCTCCTGTCCGCCTTCTGCCATGCTATTCCATACATTCGTCAATGTTCAGTACTGTTTACATAGATAGTTATGTTTCTGTATTTTCAGTACCTTTTTATCCCAAATTGATTATAAAATACCGCCGTCAAAAATTCAAGCAGGAAATTTTTTGAAAATCCTTTCACTCTCACCGCAGGTCCATGATGTTATATGCCAAATAAATCAGCATGAGTGCCTGTACGGTCAAGATACAGTTCGTTTCCATCTATTCGGTAGATAAGCAGCCAGTCCGAAAAATATGGCACTCCCGCCGCCCAATGTAATTTCCCTTCAGTATGTGGTCTTTATTTTTCGGAGGAAGTGCCGCCGGTATTCGTAATGTGTTAACAACGGCATTCAGCAGGCTGATATTATAGCTGCGTTTTTTACACAGCTTTAAATCTCGTTTGAACTGTGATGTCAGGTTAAGTTTCAGCAACGGCTATTCTTCCAAAATCCGGAAAAATAATTCTTCTGTCGCCCCCTCAAAATGCTGCCCGCTCCCTGTCCTTATCATTTCGTCAGTTTCTGCCATCGCTGCCTCTGTTGTTTCATTTGGTTTGAAATCCGGGTATAAATCGAGCCCGGACATCTCACCAAGTCCCTCCAGCATATTTATAACAAAAATCATTTTATCCTCCGGCAGGCGGTCAATCATACTTTGGGCTATTTCCTGATAACTCATAATATTCCTTTCCTTTCTTTGATAATTCAGGGGAATATCTCTTCTCCGGTATCTCTCATTACAAAAGCACCTTTGATCACATTTGAGTTTATTAGATCATAATAAAGTATAAACAATCTATCACCTGAAAACAACCAGAAAATAATAAAAGTGTGGAATTTAATCCTCCAGAAACAAGAAATGTCATTATGTCCGCCAAAAAACCAGTTGACAACTCTCCCTGCTCGTGCTATGATCTTCAAAAAATAATTATGTTTTCTTTAAAAAATAACGTTATTATCTATTTTAAGTACTGTTTCTATCAATTATATATTTATTTGGAGAAAGATCATGATACGAACCATACAAAAGGATATTTCCTCCGACGAAATCGGGCACGCACAGTGCCACGAACACATCTGGCTGGACCGGGGCGCTTCTTATGCGATCAATCCCGCCCTGTGCATGGACGACCACGATCGTTCCCTGAAGGAACTGAAGGATTACCGCCAGGCCGGCGGAGGCCTGATCGTGGACGCGCAGCCCACCGGATGCGGACGAAGCCTGTCGGAACTGGCAGGGCTTTCCCGGGAAAGCGGGGTACATATCGTAGCTGTCGCAGGCTTTCACAAAAAAGAATTTTTCGACAATTTACTGTTATTGTCCTGGCCGGAGGAGAAGCTTGCGGACCTCTACATCCGCGAGGTTACAGACGGAGGCGGCGATTCCGGCCAGGCATCCTCCCTTTATCGGGCGGGGATGCTCAAGGCCGCCGCGGACGGCGGCTGGCAGTCGGACCCGGTCTACCGGAAGCTTTTTGAAGCCGTGGCCCACGCCGCCGTACAGACCGGAGCTCCCGTCATGATCCACACAGAAAAGGGCAACGACATTCCGGGGCTGATCCGATGGTTTCAGGACCGGGGCATCGCCCCCGGGCGGCTTCTGATCTGCCATCTGGACCGCACCCACTACGACCCGGCCTTCCACAAAGAGGTGCTCTCCATGGGATGTTTCCTGTGCTACGACAGCATCCATCGTTACAAATACGTATCGGAGCAGGAGGAGCTGGATCTGCTTCTGTTCATGAAGCAGGAAGGGCTCCTGGGACAGATCGTCCTGAGCCTGGACACCACGAATCAACGGCTCAGATCCTACTACGCGGAGGATATGGGACTTGATTATATACGGACAACGTTTATCCCGCAGCTGAAAGCGCACGGTTTTACCGATGGGGAGATCCGGCAGATGTGCAGCACGAACGCCGGGAAACTGCTGGATTTTGCGTAGGCAGCGGAACTTTTGTCAGCGAAAGCCCGTGCACCGCACAGATCCCGGAGCGGCCGCCCTGCGGGCGCGCAGGGATCTCCCTCTGGTGCGGCGCGCGGGCTGTAGCGGAACTTTTTATCAGAAAGGGGTATCACAAATGAAACTCGAAAAAGCAACCCAGCCAACCATGTACTTTATTGGCGTGACCACAGGCGCGTCCTCCATCATGAAGGTCTTTCCGGAATGGGCGGAGGCGCTGGGACTGAAAGATACGGTCATGAAGGGCATTGATATCGCCATCCACGAAAAGCCGGAAGTATACCGGGAAGTCGTCTCCTTCATCAAGAACGACCCGCTGTCCATGGGGGCGCTGGTGACCACGCACAAGCTGGACATCTACGCCGCGGCAAAAGACATGTTTGAATATCTGGATCCCTATGCGCTCCAGTTCGAAGAGATGTCCTCCATCTCCAAGCTGGACGGGAAATTGTGCGGCCACGCCAAAGATCCCATCACCTGCGGGATGGCCATGGAAGAATTTGTTCCGGACAATTACTGGAAAGAGCATCCGGAAGCAGGCGTCCTGATCATCGGAGCGGGCGGAAGCGCCATCTCCATGTGCTCCTACTACATGCGGAATGCCGGAAAGGGTAATGATCCGGCGAAAATCGTTGTCTCCAACCGCAGCAGGCCGCGTTTGGACGCGATCCGGGAGATCAACAGCAAAATGAATCCCGCAGGCATTCCCACCGAATACTATCTGTCTCCGGAGACCGCCGACAACGATGCTGTTCTGGCGAAGATGGGCAGAGGCAGCCTGATCATCAACGCTACCGGGCTGGGAAAAGACCGTCCGGGCTCCCCCCTGTCCGACGCCGCGGTATTTCCGGAGGACGCGCTGGTCTGGGAGATCAATTACCGGGGCGACCTTTTATTCCAGCATCAGGCGGAAGCACAGGCAAAAAGCCGCAACCTGACCGTCAATGACGGCTGGATGTATTTTATCTACGGATGGACCCAGGTCATCGCAGAAGTCTTCCATCAGGAGATTCTGGGAGAAAAACTGAAGAAAATGGACGCAATCGCGGCAAAATTCAATAACCGGGCATAAAACGAGGAGGTACGTTATGGCACATTTTAACAGTTCTGAACAATTGATGAATTTTGAGAGAGGCTTTGTCATCGATCTGGATCTGCAGACAGGCCTTTCGAAGATGCTGGACACCGGAAAACGGTATCTGGGGCAGATGAACGGCATGTTCGCAGATCAGAAGGCCTATGACGAAATCATGAAAGACGGCAATCCGCTGGTCTATGAATTTCACTCCATGCCGGTTCCGGAGACGGACGGAGACCTGGCTTTCGGCTGCTCCATCGTGAATCCCGGAAAAGTCGGAGACGAATATTATTTTACCAAAGGGCATTTTCACACGATCCTGGACACAGGAGAAGTTTATTACTGCCTGAAAGGGCATGGATATATGATGATGGAAAACCCGGAAGGAGACTGGCTGGCGCTGGAGCTGACCGCCGGAAAAGCGGTCTATGTACCAAAAAGGTATGCGCACCGCAGCATCAACGTAAGTGCGGACGAACAGCTCATCACCTTCTTTGTCTTCCGTGCGGACGCGGGACACGACTACGGCACCATTGAGACCAAAGGTTACCGGAAGCTTCTGGTGGAAAAAGACGGCGAACCGGCGATCATCGACAATCCGAACTGGAAATAATGCCGGAAAGGCAGAGGAGAAATTATGGCAAAATACAACGTGCTGGTCACCGCCCGTTCCTTCGGAACCGTGGATGATCTGGCAGTCAATTTACTGCAGAAACATGACTGTGAAATAAAGAAACTGGAGGAAAAGGACGGACCCATCCCGGAGCAGCTGAAAAAAGAGCTGCCCGCCGCAGACGCCGTCATCGCCGGCCTGGAGGATTATGGCCGCGAGCTGATCGAATCCGCCGGACATCTGAAGGTTATCTCCCGCTACGGCGTGGGGTATGACAAGGTGGATCTGAAGGCTGCGTCCGACAATCATGTGGCCGTAACGATCACTCCCGGCGCCAACGGAGATTCCGTCGCCGATCTGGCCATGACGCTCATGCTGGCCTGCGCCAGAAATGTTGTCGTCATGGACAACGGCATCAAAGGCCGGGATCAGGCGCGCCCCTCCGGCGTGGAGATGTGGGGCAAAACCCTGGGCGTTGTGGGCGCCGGCAGGATCGGAAAAGGCGTGGCAAAGCGCTGTACCGGATTCAACATGCGGATCCTCTGCCATGACCAGTACGAGGACCGCGTATTCCAGAAGGAATGCGGCGCACAGTATGTAGATTTTGAGACCCTCATACGGGAAGCTGATTTCATCACGATCCACTCCCCTCTGACGCCGGAGACGAAGAACATGTTCGGCGCAGAACAGTTTAAAATCATGAAAAAGGACGCGATCCTGGTAAATACTGCAAGAGGCGGCATCGTGGATGAAGAAGCGCTTTACGAAGCCCTGAAAAATGGAGAGATCCGTGGTGCCGCACTGGACGCCACTGTGGACGAACCGCCCTGTGACAGCCCTCTCTGCAGTCTTCCCAACTGCATTCTGACCCCTCACGCAGGCGCTGCCACCAAAGAAGCCGTCAGCAGAATGGGACTCATGGCCGCACAAAATGCCGTGGACGTGCTTACAGGCGGAAGCTGTGCCTTTGAGGTAAAATAATCTGACTGCCAAAGGCCCGCAGAGAGAACATCAGTTCCTGCTCCGCGGGCTTTTCCTCCGTGCTTTTATCAGGCGCCTCACTTGCGAAACCAAAAGGGCTGTGATAGGATAACATACAATAAAAGAACAGGAGGAAGCTTTTTTGAAAATCAACCGAACCGTACAGCGCGCCATACAGATACTTTCCTATACTGCAGCACACCCGGAGGGGGTCACCCTGGATGAACTGTGCGACCAGTTTACCCTTCCGAAGACCAGCGCCTATGACATTCTCGTCACCCTTGTGCAGGAAGGGATGCTTTCCATCAAGCCAGGAGCGAAGCAGCTCTATCAGATCGGGATCTTCGCCTACCGGATCGGCATGTCCTATCCGGATGCCAATGATACGCTGAAGCTGATCGCCTCGGAACTTACGGAACTGGCGCATTCCTCCTGCCGGACCGCATTTTTCGGCAAGCTCTCCGGTCGGGAAGTCGTCTATATCCTGAAGGAAATGCCGGAAAATCCCATTATCACCACCGCAACCGTAGGGAGCACTGCGCCTTTGTACTGTACCTCTCTGGGAAAGACGCTGCTGGCCTTTCTGCCAAAGGAACAGTCAGACGCGCTTCTCTCGGACATGGAGATACAGCCCCGGACCCAATACACGCTGAAAGATGCAGAAGAGCTCGCCCGGGATCTGGATCTGATCCGCGCGCGGGGTTATGCGCTGGATTTCCGTGAATATGAAGAACATATGGTCTGCGCCAGCGCTCCGGTCTATCAGCGCAGCGGAACTCTGGAAGGCGCCGTCAGCATCTCCGGCTTCTACCGTCCGGAAGACGATTATGAAAAAGCCGGGCAGCTGATCCGCCGCAGAGCCGCCGAGATCTCACGGCTTCTGGGGTATCAGGGTACATGATCTTCAGAATCAGAAGAATTTTTTCTCTCCTATTGACAAATCCTGTAATCGTGCTATGATAAATATAAATTCGGAATAACGAATGAAATTCGTATATACGAACATTTCATCAAAAGGAGAGAAATTATGAATCTGAATCTCAAACCAGCCAGCGAATGTACCTTTGACGCCGTATCTCTGGGCGAAGTCATGCTCCGTCTGGATCCCGGCGAGGGACGCATCCGTACCGCAAGACAGTTCCGTGCATGGGAAGGCGGCGGAGAGTACAACGTCGTCCGCGGCCTGCGCAGATGCTTTGGCATGAGGACAGCAGTAATCACAGCATTTGCAGACAATGAAGTAGGCATGCTCATGGAGGATTTCATCCTGCAGGGCGGCGTGGATACATCCCTGATCAAATGGATGAAGACCGACGGAATCGGCAGGATCTGCAGGAACGGCATCAATTTTACAGAACGCGGTTTCGGCATCCGCGGCGCAGTCGGCTGCTCCGACCGTGCAAATACCGCCATTTCCAAAGCAACGCCGGAGGATTTTGATTTTGAACACATCTTCGGCGAGCTGGGCGTGCGCTGGCTCCATACCGGCGGGATCTACGCCGCACTTTCCGAACAGGCGTGCGAGACCGTTCTGGCTGCCATCAAAACCGCCAAGAAATACGGCACGATCGTGTCCTATGACCTGAACTACCGTCCTTCCATGTGGAGCGCCATCGGCGGTCAGGAAAAGGCGCAGCAGGTCAACAAGGAGATCGCACAGTATGTGGATGTCATGATCGGAAACGAAGAAGACTTTACCGCATGCCTTGGCTTCCAGATCGAGGGCAACGACGAGAATCTGAAAACTCTGAACATCGACGGCTACCGGAAGATGATCAATACTGCAGTGGAGACCTACCCGAACTTCAAGGCAGTCGCTACCACCCTCCGGGAAGTAAAGACCGCTACGGTCAACGACTGGAGCGCGCTGTGCTGGGCCGGCGGCGAGATCTACAAGGCAAAGGACTATAAGGGACTGGAGATCATGGACCGTGTGGGCGGCGGAGATTCCTTCGCTTCCGGGTTAATCTACGGCCTGATGACCACGGGGGATGCCAAAACCGCAGTCAATTACGGTGCGGCCCACGGTGCACTGGCCATGACCACTCCGGGTGACACAACCATGGCATCCAGAAAAGAAGTCGAAGCAATTATGGGCGGCGCAGGCGCGCGTGTCCAGAGATAAAGGAGGAAAAATATGAACGAAGTATTACAGAAAATGCATGAGATCGGGATTATTCCCGTAGTCGTATTAAATGACGCCAAAGACGCAGAGCCTCTTGGAAAAGCACTGCTGGAAGGCGGCCTGCCCTGTGCAGAAGTTACATTCCGTACGGACGCAGCGGAGGAATCCATCCGCATCATGTCCGAAAAGTTCCCGGATCTTCTGGTGGGCGCAGGTACGGTCCTGACCACCGAACAGGTGGACCGCGCAGTCGCAGCAGGGGCAAAGTTCATCGTAAGCCCGGGACTGAACCCGAAGGTGGTACAGTACTGTATCGACAAAAAAGTTCCCATCACCCCCGGCGTCGTGACTCCGGGCGAGATTGAGAAAGCCATCGAGCTGGGCCTTGAAGTGGTCAAGTTCTTCCCGGCAGAGCCCTCCGGCGGACTTCCCATGATCAACGCAGTGGGCGCTGCCTACACCACCATGAAGTTCATGCCCACCGGCGGCATCAGCGCCAAAAATGTGAGGGACTACCTGAAATCCGGCAGGATCCACGCATGCGGCGGCAGCTGGATGGTAAAAGGCGACCTGATCTCCGGCGGACAGTTTGACATGATCAAAGAGCTCTGCCAGGAAGCCGCTGAGATTGTAAAAGAAGTCAGAAAATAAAACATTGCCATATTTCCTGTAACCGGCAGGCAAAAAACTGCCGCGCCGTTACCTTTTCTCCTAACCATAAATAAACGCGCTGCTGCAGCATCTGTCCGGATGCCGCAGCAGCGCGCCTGTTTTTTCCGGAAACTCTGTCCGATCTCTTTTATCCATTTCCTCTTACCTCCTGTTCTGCACATTCTGACATGAAAATGTGAGGGTTTTGTGAGGATTCTGTGTGAAAAACGCCTGCAATTCTCACAAATCTCTCACATTTTCCTGATACAATAAATTTTATACGTACCGAAGCTCCAGGATATTCCATGCAAATTACTGCACTGTAATGCGTTTAAAATACATCATAAGAAAGAAGGGATGATTATGCCCCGGATGCTGATCGTGGATGATGACCTTCATCTGCGCAAACTGATCCTGACTTACGCCCAACTGGAAGATTTCCAGTGCCGGGAAGCGGAGTCCTCCGATCAGGCCATAAGATTTCTGCAAAAAGAAGAATTTGATATTGTGATACTGGACGTGATGATGCCGGGACCGGACGGTTTCAAGGCGCTTGCGCGGATCCGCAATTTCACCCAGATCCCCGTTATCATGCTCACCGCGCGCAGGGAAGAATATGACCGTCTTCTTGGTTTCAATCTGGGCGCAGACGACTATGTACCCAAGCCTTTCAGTCCGAAAGAGCTTATGGCGCGGGTGAACGCCGTTCTCCGGCGCACAGGAAAGCATCGTCCGGATGACCGGCTCTCTTTCGGCGGTATGGTGATCCGGCCGGACGCCCGGATCGTCCTTCTGGACGGCAGGCCTGTCAAGCTCCCTCCCAAGGAATTTGACCTTTTATTAAAACTGGCCCGGAATGAGCATATGGTATTTTCCAGAGAACAGCTGCTCAATACGGTATGGGGATTTGATTATTTCGGAGACACACGCACCGTAGATACTCACATCAAGTCTCTGAGGGAACATCTGGGCAGCTACCGAAGTTTTATCGAGACTGTGTGGGGGGTAGGATATAAATTTGAACAGCAGAAAAATGATTAGATCCCGCAGAAGCTCCAGTATGGCGGTTCAGCTCTGGTGCAGCATGATGCTTCTGGCCTTAATCACCATCACTTTTATGTGGGGATTTCAGATCTATTTTATGGAACAGAACTATATCAATTCCAATATCAGGGAAGTACAGGAACAGCTCACCCCGGTCCTCAGTGAACTGGCGGTCGCGGACCTGGCCGGCAACGGCCAGATGCTGTCCTATCTTGGCAGTGCCTCCGGCGGAAAGATGATGCTCATTGATCAGAAGGGGCAGCTCATCGCCCTGTACAGCTATGGTTATCCCATCGATCTGGAGGAAAACCGGGTGGAACTTCAGATCTGGGAACAGATCATGGCCAGCGACGAATATCAGAAAGTTCTGGACAGAGTACCCTATTCCAAAGAGATCCGGGAGGGCTCCCGCATCAGTTCTTATCAGACCGGTATACCGGTGACCTACCGGTCCCGGGAGGCATACGTTATTCTCTACCGGTCCTTTCAGGAGCTCTACAAAGTGCTGGATATGAACCGGCAGCAGCTCATTTCCCTGACCGTCCTTCTGACCATCGCCGCCTCTTTGCTGGCTGCATTTCTCGCCAGGAGATTTACCCGCCCCATACTGACCATCAAGAAGACCGTGGACCGGCTGGCCGGCGGTGAGCTGACTGCGACACCCGGATTTATCAGATCAGATGAGATCGGACAGCTTGCCTCCTCTGTGGAAGAACTGGGATGTGCACTGCAGCGGGTGGATGTGCTCCGCAAGGAGATCATCGCCAATGTATCTCACGAGCTTCGCTCTCCCCTGTCTCTCATTGGCGGCTATGCAGAGATGGTCCGGGACATCACGTGGAGCGATCCCGGGCAGCGCAGCGAGAATCTGGACCTGATCATCAGCGAAACACGCCGGATGAGCGAGATGGTGGATGACATCATGGACTACTCCCAGCTCCAGTCCGGTTATCTCCAGCTCAATATGGACTCCTATGATCTGTGTGAGATCATTGAGTCAGAAACACTGCGGTACGAACCCATCGCCCGGAAGAACCATCTGACCCTGCAGTTTATGAAGCCTCCAAAGGAATATATGATACAGGCAGATGCACTGAAGCTGACCCAGGTAATCCGCAATCTTCTGAACAATGCCGTCAATCACACACAGGACGGAGGCCGGATCACCATCTCCGTAACAGAGACCTCTGACGGCTTCAGAGTATCTGTTATCAACCCGGGAGCACCGATCCCTGATGAAGACCGGGATCTTATATGGGAACGGTATCAGCGGAGCCAGCATCAGGGAGCCAGACGCCAGGACACCGGAATCGGCCTCTCCATTGTCAGTACAATCCTGAAGGCACACGGAGCATCCTACGGCGTCGACTGTGCCAGCGGCATGACCTGCTTCTGGTTTTTACTGCGAAAACAGTGATCCGCGTTCTGTCATGCCGATTATTGTTGCAATGGTCTGTACTCATAGCAGTAATAGTCAAACCAGGAGATCAGCGACTTCCTCCGGAATATCAGGCGAAAAGGCGTATGCTCTGTCAGATACGCATGGCAGACCGGATGCAGATAAATGAACCGGCACACCCGCGGCTTCCTTCGTATACTCTCCATCACATGACCGATCATAACCTCAAAGACTTCCTGCGGAAACGCATTAAATGTAAAAAAATAGTTGAAATCATCGTATCCGTCATAATCCATGGCATCTCCCTGAGCCGCACGGCATTTTTGCACTTCAAGTCTTTGAAAATTGTCATTGGCAATACGAACCAGCTCCGGAGACAGATCATAGCCTTCGATCCGTCCAAAGGAAAAGCGGCTCATCAGATACATGGCCTTTCCCTTTCCGCAGCCCAGATCGAGAATCGCATCCTTTTCACTGATGGAAAAATGTTTCAACACCTTTACCAGTCCGTCTGTGACCGGCTGATACTGGTTGCCCTGTTTCTCTGTGAATCCAGCCTCCTTCTGAGACATCCATCCGGAGAAATCCGCATTTTTCCGGAACAGCCGGTCATTTCTCTTCGCCGCAGCCTGCCACATGCTGCACAATATATGATGTATCTTTCCTGCCATCTTCCCACTCCTTCTTCTGTCAGCAAATGCTCCGGACCAACGCGGCATGACAGATTATTCCGCGCGGTATCAGTTTTTCCATTTTGTTACAGTTTTATGCGCTGAGCAGTATAGTGGAAAAATGTGAGAAAATTGTGTGGAAAATGTGAGAAAATCATATCATTTATCAGATACAGAAACAGCGCCCCCCGCAGGGGCGCCGTTCATCATATGGCACACAGAACTGGGAATATGCGCTCTCTTTCCGGCCATTTCAGGTCTGTCACTCAGGCTTTGCCTTCGGAGCCGAGCACATCTTTGATCTTGTGCATAACGACCGTCTTCACGTTGGCACGTCCAACTTTCAGATACTCACGCGGGTCGAATGCAGCCGGATTGGTCCACATTACCTCACGGATACCTGCCGTCATACCAAGACGAAGGTCAGAGTCGATGTTGATCTTGCAGACTGCAGATCTTGCTGCCTGACGAAGCTGCTCTTCCGGAACGCCGATGGCATCCTTCAGTGCGCCGCCGTGCTCATTGATGATCTTCACGAATTCCTGCGGAACGGAAGATGCACCATGAAGAACAATGGGGAACTCCGGAATTCTCTTCTCAATCTCAGCAAGAATATCGAAGCGGAGCTGCGGATTGGTACCCGGTTTGAATTTATATGCACCGTGGCTGGTTCCGATAGCGATTGCCAGGGAATCCACGCCTGTGCGGGTCACGAACTCTTCTACTTCATCCGGCTGTGTGTAAGCAGCATCTGCATCGGATACGTTGACTGCATCCTCGATACCAGCCAGTCTTCCAAGCTCTGCCTCTACCACAACGCCTCTCTCATGGGCATACTCTACGACTTTCTTCGTCAGCTCGATGTTGGTCTCGAAATCGTGATGAGAACCGTCGATCATAACGGAAGTAAATCCGCCGTCGATACAGGATTTGCAGATCTCGAAATCAGCGCCGTGATCCAGATGAAGCGCGATGGGAAGGTCCGGAGCTTCCACAAGAACAGCCTCAACCAGCTTCACCAGATAGTTATGCTTTGCGTACTTTCTTGCGCCTGCGGATACCTGTAAGATGATCGGGGAATTCAGCTCGATGGCAGCGTCAGCAATACCCTGAACGATCTCCATGTTGTTCACGTTGAATGCACCGATGGCATACCCGCCTTCATAGGCTTTTTTGAACATTTCTTTGGTTGTAACTAATGGCATAGTCAGTCATCCTTTCTCTATCCAAAATTTGGCACCTCCGTGCCGATACTCCTATTTTACTACATTTCATGGAAATCAACA
The DNA here is from genome assembly GCA_910574805.1 of Lachnospiraceae bacterium. Classification (GTDB taxonomy): domain Bacteria; phylum Bacillota; class Clostridia; order Lachnospirales; family Lachnospiraceae; genus Hominiventricola. The sequence continues at coordinate 142,302 of CAJTCV010000009.1, forward strand.
AGGTGTTTTTTTCAAAAGCCTCCCGCAGTCATTCACTGCAGAAGGCTTTTCCAGAATCACATATACTGCCGCAGATACCGGCAGGACAATTCGATCCCCTTTTTCGTGTCTTCCATGGATCCTTCAAACGCCCGGTCTTCGCATTCGATGCAGGCATCTCCCTGATATCCGATCTCATTCAGCCTGGTAATCAGCCCCGGGAAATCCACCTCCCCCAGCCCCGGCATCTTGGGCCTGTGCCAGAGAGAAGGATACGAGAATCTTCCATATTCTTCCACCATTTCCTGATCGATCCGGATATCTTTCAGATGCACATGAAAGATCCGGTCCGGGAAATCTGTCACCGGCTTCCACTCGGTCATCCCCTGGAGCACCAGATGAGACGGATCGTAACAAAGGCCTATATTGGGACTCATCCGGAACATTTCCCGCCATACATACGGTGTCGTGGCCACATTGTTCCCCCCGGGCCACTCATCCTCCGTATACAACATGGGACAGTTTTCAATGGCAATACGCACTCCTTTTTCCTCCGCCAGCTTCAGGATCGGCGGCCACGCTTCCTTCATCAGCGCGATGTTCTCATCCACTGTTTTATTTTTATTTTTCCCGATAAAGGTCGTTACAAGATCCACCTTCATCATGGATGCCGCAAGAATCACTTTTTTGGTATGCTCAATGGATACCCGTGCCGCTTCCGCATCATCAGACAGCACGTTGGGAAAATACCCAAGACATGCGATTCGGATCCCTCTGGAGGCCGCATAATTTACATAATATTCTGCTTTTTCCTCTGTCAGATCTTCCACGTCAATATGCGTAACTCCGGCATATCTGCGGTCTGCTCTCCCTTTGGGCCAGCAGCACACCTCCAGCGACTGAAAACCTGCTTTTGCAGCATAGTCCACCATTTCCTCATAGTTCAAATCGGCAAGAATCGCCGTATGTAACCCCAGTTTCATCATCGTATTCTTTCCTCCTATATCTCCGGTATGGTGATCTCCACCTCATGGCCCATCTCTGCAGAACGTACGATCCCGTCGATAATTGCCTGATTATAGAGAATCTCTCTGGCCGGTACCGGCGCCGGCAGCCCTTTCTTTACAGCCGTCACAAAGGAACGGACCTTTTTATAGAAGAGCTCCCCAATATCCTCTTCCTCATAGGGAAGCACTGTCTCCGTCTGAACACCTGCAACATCATGATAGATTTTCATCGGACCGCCTACAGAGCCGTTCCAGCATTCCGTGGACGGAATCCGCAGTCCTCCTCTGGTCCCAAGGATCAGCGCATCGCCCGTGGTATCCATATGCATCGCCCAGGAGATCCGGAAATCCAGCACGATATCCCCCTCCAGCCGCACAAAGCCTGCCGCAAAATCTTCCACGGAAAATTTCTCCGCGTATTCCGGATGCAGCGCATAATAAGAGGGCTGGCTTCCAAAATATCCGGATTTATATCCGGTCACTGTCAACGGCTTTGGATATCCCACCGCATTCATAAGCATGTCCAGAGAATAGCATCCGATATCTCCCATGGCGCCGACGCCTGCCGTGTTTTTATCAATAAACGACGTACCGAACGGCGTTGGGATTCCGTGCCTTCGTCCGCCGCCGGACTGGATATAATACACCTTTCCCAGCTCCCCGGACTGCACAATCCTGCGGATCAGCTTCATATTTTCTGCCATACGGGGCTGAAAACCGATGGAGAGCATCTTTCCGCTCTCTTTCTCGGCTCTGCACATCTCCACCGCTTCTTCCAGCGTAACGCTCATGGGCTTTTCGCAGAGAACATTCGCGCCTGCCCGGAGCGCATCGATGCTGCAGGATGCATGCACCTTGTTGGGTGTACAGATACTGACCATATCCAGCTGCTCCTTTTCAAGCATCTCCTTATGGCTCCTGTAGCATTTCACCTGGTCCAGATTAAATTTTTTGAAAAACCTCTCTGCCTTTCCCTCTGTCAGCTCTGCTGCCGCCACAATCTCCACATCTGGACAACGGAGCAGCGATGTCACATGGGCCTCCGTAATCCAGCCCACACCGATGATCCCGGCTCTTATCCTGTGACTGACGTCCACTTCCTCTTCTTCCGGAAGATTCACCTTAAACCGATCCAGTATTCCTGCCATTTTTTCCCCTCCTATTCTCCAATATATCTCTTCATCATCTCGTGATGCGCCCGGATCACCGCCATGTTGTCAACATCCATATCCGCTTCATCGTGGAAGATCCGCTGTCCCTCATATTCCGTACAGACATAGCCGGACCAGCCCTTCTCTTTCAGAACACGGAAGATTGTCTCATTATCGACACTGGGATCGATCTGCCTCTCCAGATCCATATCATACACCTTGGCATGAATGTGAGAGATATACGGAATATAATCGCCGATCAGCTCCGGATCACAGTAAGTACAGCTGAAAGCCTCTTTCGCCCATTCCAGATCCACATCGTTGGGATTCATGGTACGTATTTTCTCCATCGCCTGCTCATACGTCATTCTTGAGCTGTATGCTTCATGTATATATGCTACGATCTCCGGCGTCGCCCCATGCTTCAGAGCCTTCTTCTCACGCGCCGGTACAGGCTTCTCCATAAAAATCCCAAAATCCGGGATAATAGAGAAATACTTCGTTCCTGTGCGTTTGATGAAATCAATATACCGATCCACCCATTCTGTCCCCAGCTGAAACGGCGGATGGATCTCCAGCCCCATCACCACATTGTACTGCTCCGCGCAGGGCAGCGCTTTCTCGATGATGTTCAGAGGGATCGTATAGACGACCCGCAGAAAACGAAATCCAAGTCTCGCTGCAAGACGGATATTCGTCTCCATGATCTCCACCGCCTGCTCTTCTGATATATCGATTCCGTCGATGATCTGTCCGTCCATGAACATATCATAGCAGACCGGCTCCGTACCATATTTTTCCATCCACGTAAACCACTGATCCACCCAGCTCTGAGGCGGATTTGGAAAATTCGGGATGATCGCCTCTGAGATGATCTCGACTCCTTTTGCACCCAGCTCAGACACTGCACGAATACACCCTTCCGCATCCAGTTTTCCAAGATAATACTCATCCTGATAGCTGTAGAAAGAGACTCCCCGCCTGATCCTGGGCGGCACCTTCACCGGGGGCATAAGCATAAGCTTTTTCTCCCAGTTGGCACAGAACATAACTGGAGGAATGTTCATCCCGTTCACGATCCGAACTGCTTCATGCACCTTAACTGTATGCTGTCCATCCGGCAGTCCTCCCTCCTTCTCCACCCTCAGATATGCGATCTCTCCAAAATCCCAGTGTACATCCGTCCGCCCTCTCATCTCTTCATAAGTGTATGGAATGTCCCGAAGTGTAAAATGAATCTGCTCTTTGGGATACCTCTGCCCATCCACTTCCACTTCATAGTCGTCAACAATTGCCAGATTCACACCGCGGTAATAGCTCACTTTGATACCGATCTGAAATCCCGTGATCTTTCCGTCCTCTTCCAGATTACAGAATGTCTCATCACAGATAAAATATTTGTCAAACATATTCGCCATAGCTCTTTCCTCCTGATCCCAGTCCCGCATCCGCCATCTCCGGACAGATGCCTTTTTTCAATCATCCTTTTGTCCGCCCTGTTCCAGAAGCCTCCTGACCATACCAAGGCCGTCTCTCACCGGTACGGACGGGAAATATTCCAGGCCGACCCAGCGGGAATATCCCGCATCCCTGATCTTTTGCAGAACATAACCATAATGAATCTCACTTTTATGAAGTTCCTGGCGGCCCGGAACCCCTGCTGCATGGAAATGTCCAATCTTCTCCAGATTCGGAAGGATCCTTGCAAGCAGATCCCCTTCCGATATCTGCTGATGATAAATATCATAGAGCATCTTCACGGACGGACTTCCCACCTCGTCCAGAATCTCAAATGTCTCATCTGCAGACGTCAGATAATTGTCCGGACGATTCACCCTTCGGTTGGAGGCCTCCAGAACGACCATGAAACCTTCTTCCTCCAGCATCGGCGCCGCCTCTTTCAGTCCTGCCACAATCGATGCGTGCTGCACGTTTCGCGGCGCTCCCGTATCATCGCCGGAAAGCACCGTAATCCGGTTCCCGCCCAGCCGTTTTCCCAGCTCCACAGCCGACTCCAGGCTCTTCAGAAACCGTCCCCTCTGCCTCTCATCCGTCAGGGAGACCAGTTCACAGTTAAAATTTACAAGCTGCAGGCCAAGAGCTTCCTTCAGCTCTGCCATCTCTCCCATATCCCAGTTCTCTGCACTCCAGAACTCAACCCCCCAAAAACCGCATTCCCTGATCTCGCGCAGCGCATCCCGAAGCTCTGCGCCTTTATAAAGTGTATCGATACATGGGCATATCCGCATCCGCTCCCTCCTTTCTACCACCATTTGATCAGCTCCGTCACCTGCTCGCGGACTTCTATAAACCGTTTTTCCGTTACGACTCTTGGCCTTGACAGAGGATTTGCCATCATCTGCTTGATCGTTGTGGGTTTATTGGTCAGAATCAGGATGTCCTCGCTGATGTAGACCGCCTCCTCGATATTATGTGTGATAAAGATAATCGTTGTTCCAAGCTTTTTCCAAAGACCGATCAATTCATCCTCCAGCTTGAAGCGCAGCTCGATATCAAGCTGTCCATAGGGCTCATCCATCAGAAGAATGTCCGGTTTTGTAGCAAAGGCGCGGGCAATCACCACCCGCTGGAGCATGGACGCAGAAAGCTGACTGGGATAATAGTTCCGGAATTTCTGAAGCCCCACCATCTCAATGACTTCATCCACGCTTTCTTTTATCTCTGCTTCCGGTTTCTTTTTGATCCGAAGCCCAAAAGCCACATTTTCTTCTACCGTCAGCCAGGGCATGGTGGAATATTCCTGAAAAATATAGGAAACATTATGTTTTCTCAAGTCTACAGGCTCCCCGTCCACCAGAATCTCTCCGGAGGTCGGCTCGTACAGCCTTGTAATACAGTTCAAAAACGTCGTCTTCCCGCAGCCGGTGGGCCCGACCACACACAGAAACTGCCCTTTTTTCACATCAAAGGATATATCATCCAGCACAAGCAGATCACCAAATTTCTTTGTCAGACTTTTTACTCTTACCTTCATGTCATTCATTCCGGCGCCTCCTTATAATGTCTTATCCACGATGCTCTGGATCTCTGTCCGGAGCTCCAGAAATCTGTCATCGGTATAATTCCGCGGGCGCGGCAGATCGATCTGGTACTCTTTTTTCACACTGGTGGGACAGTTTGTCAGCACTACCACCCGGTCTGCCAGATAAACTGCCTCTTCGATATTATTTGTCACAAAGACGACGGTCCGTTTTTCCTTCTCCCATATTCGGATGATCTCTTCCTGCATGAGATACCTCGTCTGTGCATCCAGATGTCCGAAGGGTTCGTCCATAAAAAGCACGGACGGTTCATTGCAGTACGCCCGGGCGATTCCCACCCGCTGCTGCATTCCGCCGGAGAGCTGATTGGGAAATTTGTCCTCAAATCCCTGAAGGCCCACCAGATCGATATAATACTGCGCCTTCTCCCGGCGTTCCTTTTTGCTCATTCCTCTGGCTCTCGGGCCGTATTCCACATTCTGCATAACCGTATACCAGGGAAACAGTGCCGTCGTCTGATAGACAAAACCCCGGTCCGGACCCGGCGTGCTGACCTCCTTTCCGTTGACGGTAACCGTTCCGGAGGTGGCTGTTTCCAGACCTGCCATGACGTTCAGAACCGTCGTCTTCCCGCACTGACCCGGGCCGAAGAGAACGACAAATTCATTCTTCCGGACCTTAAGATCAAGATCTCTGATGACAGGCGTACTGGTCATCCTGGTAAAAAAGGTCTTTTCCACATGGCTGCACTGAATCATCACTTCTATTTTCCCCGTGTTGTCCATCTGCATAATTTCGCCTCCACTCCTCTCATCGATGCTGCCAGAATAAATCCAATGATACCGATCGTAAGGATTCCCACCAGCTCCTGCAGGATGTCATTATTATCCATCCCGCGAATAATAATCCATCCCACACCTGCAGATGACCGGATCATCTCGGATGCCACCACCTGGCCCCACGCTGCCGTCAGTCCGTTCTGCAGTCCGGAAAAAATATACGGCACCGCACAGGGAAGTGTAATGGTACGGAAGATAAAGCCGTCATTGGCTCCCAGCATCCTTGCCGCGCCCACCAGCACCGGATCCGCTGACCGGGCTCCTGCATACGCATTCTGCAGCACGGACAGGAATGTCGCCAGAAAGACAAGGAAATACTTGGAAGCATCTCCGATCCCGAACCACAGGATCGCAAGCGGGATCCATGCCACCGGCGGAATCGGACGGATAATGTTAAAAAGCGGCATTACAATCGCATCCGCGATCCGGTAGGTTCCCATTACGATTCCAAGTACGATCGCCACTGCAGAGGCCACCGTGTAACCGATCAGGATTCTGCGAAGGCTGGACCACATATGCATGGGGAGAACCGCTTTGCCGTACGGCTTTACAAAACGGCGGAAAAATTCCGCAAATGTCTCTGCCGGCCCCGGAAGAAAATCTCCCATGCCTGTAAAAACTGTCACCGCCTGCCACAGCATGCAGAACGCCGCGAGCGCAATCACTGCCGACCCGATCTTTACTGTCCATTCATTTTTTAATATTTTACGCATCATGTGTCTGCCCCTTTACCACTGCCCGTTCTATGATTCCGATGATCCAGGTCAGAACCGATCCGATAAATCCGATCATCAGCATTCCCACAATGATCACATCCGGCCGGTAGATCCCCCGGCACTGCTGGATCATATACCCAAGGCCGCTGGAAGACGCGATCAGCTCCGCCGCCACGATGGACATCCAGGCGCTTCCCAGAGCCACGCGGATCCCGGTCATAATATGCGGAAGCGCAGTGGGGATTGCCACTTTAAAGAGCATCTGCCGCCTGGTGGCTCCGAAGGTCCTGGCCACCCACATATGCACTTCCCTCGTCTGCTTCACTCCCGCATACGCATTGAGTACGCAGGGCGTCAGAGCCGCCACGAAAATCGTAACTGCCTTGGACATAAAACCGATCCCCAGAAGGATAATCAGAAGCGGCGCCCAGGCAAGCCCCGGGATGGCTTTGACAAAATCGAATACCGGCCTTGCCAGCAGATCCACCGGACGATACCACGCCATCAGGATCCCCAGTGGAACTCCTATGATGATCCCCATTGCATAACCGCTCAGAGCCACCCGCAGACTGGACCACATATGCTGGAGCAGGGTTCCGCCGTCAGGAGATTTGTTCGTAAATTTGTCAATAAAAGTATGCAGAACCTTAACCGGTCCCGGTAAAGTAATATCCGTTGTCAACTGCAGGATATCCGTACACAGATACCAGACGGCAATAAACCCGATCACAGAACAGCAGGAGATCACCTTAAACTTCAAATCACTGTTTTTTTCCATATACCCTCCATCCGCGGGAGAACCGCGAAGCCAGGGCCTGTGCCCCGGCCCGCGCGTTCTCTTCTGAAGCTTTACTTACTGAATGCCTTTACCTCTCCGCCCAGCACTTCCGAAAGCAGGGAGGAATCATAATTCTTATATACATTATCGACCCTGTCCGGATCGATAGCCCCTGTAGTTCCATAGAAATCCGCCACGCTCTGCATACCGTCTCCCATAAAGTAATCATCCGTACACAGGGTATCTTTCGTAAACAGCATACAGTGCTCCATCTCATATGCGACCTGTTCGTCCACCACTTCCTTGCCGTTCTCAGCGAAAAATTCATTGATGGTCTGCGCTCTCAGTTCTTCATCCGCTGCAAACTGTTCGTTGACATCGTAGATGACGCTGAGGAAGATCTTGACCTCCTCTCTTCTCGTCTCCAGAATTTCCGGAGTGAAGATCACGCAGTCCTTGATCAGAATATCCGTCGCATCGCCTACGCTTGCTGCTATGATATACCCGCCGTCCTTGAGCATCTCATACATATACGGCATCTTGGTGCCGATCATGTCCCCCTCACCGGACATAAAGGCCTGTGCTCCGGCTGCGTCCTCCATATTGACAAAGTTAATGTCATTCTCTGTCAGACCGAACTGAGAGATATATTTTGTAAAATAAAACTGATTGGCCTGACCCACCTGACAGATGAGCTCCTGTCCCTTCAGCAGTTCTGCCGAACCATACATATCCGGCTTTCCTTCGATATTTCCTTTCTCTGCTGCCAGAGGACTGTCTGCTCTGATCATCAGGCAGTCAGTCCCTGCCGTATCCACTTCTCCCACCATCCGGACCAGTCCGTTGGACAGAGCATATACCGATGCCAGACCGCTGATCGCACCGTCCAGTTCTCCTGCGCCAATGGCCTCATTGATGGCTGCGCCGCCTACAAACATGGACATCTCCACATTGATGCCGGCCTGCTCAAACAGCCCCATCTTATCTGCATAATACAAAGTGATCCCCATCTGATGAGGCATGGTCGCTATCCTCAGAGGTTCATTGTCCAGATAGTCCGTTCCCGTACTTTCCTCTCCGCCTCCATCTGCAGCCGGAGCCGTATCCGTCGTGCCCGAAGTGCCCGGTGTCTCCGCCGGAGCCCCGCCTGTTTTGCCGCAGCCTGCCACCAGCATCGCCGCAAGTCCCATTGCCAGAGCTTTTCTCAAAATACTGTTTTTCATAGTAACCTCCTTCTTGCTTAAAATATCAGTTGTCTTTATACAAAAATCGTTTCCGATTCAGTATCCATGTTCCTCTGTATGGACCCGTTTTAAAAACCAGGCCATATTTTTCCCAAGTGTCTGCATGATAATGATCCCTTCCTGATCCTTTCGCACCTCTCCCTTCTCATCCCCCATCATAAAGCTCCAGTAGTTTGATCCTGCTACAAACATATTTTTATTCAGGAAAAAATGATTGATGGAATCCAGTGTTGCCACCGGTCCGCCCCTGCGGACCACTGCCACCGCTGCCCCCAGCTTGTGGGCAAACATGACCTTGTCCCTGCCTGCAGCGGAGGACACCCGCTCCAGCAGCGCTTTTAAAGCAGCCGGCATACCGGACTGATAAACCGGCGCCCCCAGAAGGATCCCGTCCGCCTCCTGCATGCGGTGATAGATCTCCGGAAATCCGTCGTCTGTGAACACACATTCCCTTGTCTCCCTGCATTTCCAGCAGCCGATGCAGCCTCGCATATGATTGGCTTTCAAATGGATCAACTCCGTATCGATGCCTTCCTTTTTCAGCTCTTCCAGCACGATGCCAAGAGCAATGGATGTATTTCCGTCTCTTCTCGGGCTGGAATTGATTGCCAGAACTTTCATACATGCCTCCTTACCAGGGCTCAACCGCCACCCAGGCTCCCGTCCGGTCGCTCTCCAGACAGGCTTCGATCAGTTTCATAATGTAGGCCGCATCCGCAAAGGTGGCATATTCTTTATGCGCTTCTTCCTGCGTTCCTTCCCGAATCGTACGATAAAAATGTTCCACTCCGTTTTTCATGGCTTCGGACCATGCCACCGGATGTCCGTTCGGCAGAGACGCATATCCTCTGGCATGCCCCGTCATATACTGCTCTCCCACATAGATCTCTTCATTTCCGGTATCCCGGTTGCCGATCTGCAGTCTGTCCGGACGCTCCTGCTCCCATGTAAGCGCCGCCTGGCTCCCTCCTATCATAACACGCAGCGCATTTTTCTTTCCTGCCATTATCTGGGAGATGTGCAGGATGGCCTGTGCTCCGTTCTCCAGTTCCGCCATAATAAATGCGGCGTCTTCGTTGGCGACCTGAATCTCTCCTGTTATTTTTCCCCTGTCAACCGAAAAAGTACTGTCCTTTTCCACTTTTTTGCGGACCGGGTGTGCCGTGATCATCTTACAGTTCAGACGGCAGATTCTGCTCCCGCAGATATACTGCACTGCATCCATACAATGAGAACCGATATCCGCCACCGCCCGGGACGGCCCGCCCATGGACGGTTCCAGTCTCCAGTCATAGTCCGTGTCAAACAGCATCCAGTCCTGAAGGTATTCCCCCTGGACCGTCAGTACCCGGCCGATGCTCCCATTTGCTACCCGCTCCTGCATCTCCTGTACCATGGCGCTGTTCCGGAAGATAAAGTTCGTCCCTGTGGCAAGGTGATTCTTTTTCGCCAGCCTGGTCAGTTCCCGGGCAGATTCCGAATCCATTGTCAGCGGCTTCTCCGAATATACATGGAGCCCGTTCTCCAGCGCCTTCTTGTTGATCTCATAGTGCGAGACCGTCGGCGTACAGTTGTGGATCACATCCACCGGGATCTGCCCGAGCATCTCTTCCAGGCTGGTAAAATAATGGGGTACATCCAGTTCTCTGGCCAGCATGGAGATCTGTTCCCTTCTCCTGCCGATCACTGCTGTCACCTCCGCTCCCGGGATTCTTCGGATTGCTTCCACATGCTGCTTTCCTATAAAGCCCAGTCCAATGACCGCCGCCCGTATTTTTTTCATTTTTACACCTCATTTTTTACTGTAAATATTTTGTTTTTTACATTTTGTATATGTAACATATCATATCGTTTCTGAATTGTCAATTATTTTTTGTATATTTTCTATTTTATTTCTTCCAAAACGATCATTTTTTATATATTTTGACCGTTCCTCTCATGCATCAACGTTTTTTGCAATGTAAAAAATGTAATTTTTTTACATTAACCAAACAATTCCTTTACATGAAATATTTTTTCATTTATAATAGCATTGTTACAGAGAAATCTTACGGTAGAGGATCCAGAATGAAATCACAAAAAACTACGCTGCAGCAGATCGCGGATGCTGCAAACGTATCCATAGCAACCGTTTCCAGAGTGCTGAACAACAAAGACAAGGTAAACCCCCGGACAAGAGACCGCATATTAAGAACCATGGAAGAGCTGAATTTTCAGCCCCGGTCCTCATCCATGGTTTCCGATACCACCAGCCGGATTATCCTTCTGTGTGTTCCGGAATTCAACAATCCTTTTAATGCCCCCGTCATCGAAGGGATCCAAAGTTCCGCCCGCACCCACGGATATGATGTGCTGATCCTGCAGTCAAGAGATTATTATACAGACACCAGCGACTATACGAATATCCTCCGGTCGGCTCCCATAGCCGGTATCATTATCCTGGCCAGTGTGCCCAATGCAGAGCTTCTGAGCAACCTGCTCCCCCGTTTTCCGGTCGTCATGTGTTCGGAACATGTGGAAGGAAACTGCACGCCTTTTGTCAGCATAGATAACCGGGCAGCCGCCAGAAAAGCAGTCAACTATCTGATCTCCATCGGGTGCCGCAGGATCGGACTGGTCAATTCCAATCTCTCTTTTCACTATGCCCGGGAAAGAGAGCAGGGGTATCTGGAAGCTCTGGAAGCATCAAATCTGACTGTCAATCCATCCTGGATCGCTCACATCTCCACCGTGGACTACAGCCTTGCAATCTCCAATGCACTGTACATCCTCGGACAGCCCAACCGACCGGATGCCATATTCGCCGTCTCGGACCTGTACGCCATCAGTGTGATCAAGGCCGCATCCAAACTGGGGATTCGGGTTCCCGAGGATCTGTCTGTCATCGGCTTTGACAATATTGATCTTGCAACCATGGCCACCCCCGCCATCACCACCATCGATCAGCCTGCTTTTCAGATCGGTTTTCAATCCTGTGAGCTGCTTATGGAAAAGATCGAGAATCCTGCCATCGAAGAAAAGCATATTCTGCTGGAAACCGAACTGGTGGTAAGAGAATCAACGGCTCTGCCTGTGCATATCTGAGTCGGACAAAGAACGCCATATTCCCCAACTGTATATAAAATCATTGACAGCTTCTCAAAAAGCATATATAGTCTAAATATATCATTTGTATGATACATTTTATGCAGTATTCATTATCATGTACAGGAAAGGGGAGTATTATGTTATCAAAGAATGTTGTTTTCAAAGGACCCATGCAGCCTGAGACAGAACTTCGGGAGCTTCCTCCCCCGGGACCGGATGAACTGCAGTGCAGAGCCGTCCGCTCCCTGGTCAGCGCCGGAACGGAGATCCGCTGTCTGAAAGGCATATTTGAACCTGGAACCAACTGGGAATCCTGGGTCCGTTATCCCTTCTATCCCGGCTACAGTATGGCGGCCGTTGTCATGGCTGCAGGAAAACAGACAGCTGGCTTCCAGCCAGGCGATCGTATATTCGCCCATGCACCACATTGTCAGTTTTTTAACATTTCAGCATCCCTGGCGAATCCTGTTCCGGATGAAATCACTGATCAGGAAGCTGTCTGGACCACCATGGGCCGCATCACGCAGAACGGCGTCCGCAGAGCTCAGGTTCAGCTGGGGGATCATGTAATCGTCATCGGAACTGGGATCGTAGGTCTTCTGACCATGCAGTTCGCCAGGATTGCCGGCGCCGCCCGGATCACTGTCATCGATACGAACGAAAAGGGCCTGGCACTTGCACAGACCTTCGGCGCAGATCACATTATAACAGGTTATGCCGGGCAGGCCGGAAAAGAAGTGGAAAGGCTTACCGGAGGGAGGATGGCCGACATTGTCTTTGACGCCACCGGAAATCCAAAGGTTCTGGCAGATGCCTGCATTCTGGCGCGGAAGAACGGAAAGATCCTGATTATCGGAGACACTACCGAACCTCATAAGCAGACTCTCGGACCGGGAGTCGTGAGCAATTACCTTACCATTATGGGAGCGCATGCCCGAATGCTGGCCGATCATGACAATCCGTTTTATCCCTATACCTGGCAGCGGGTCCATGAGATTTTTTATGATTATCTGATGCAGGGACGCATCCGGGTGTCCGGATTGTCAACGATGGAAATCGCCCCGGACGATCTGCCCGGATTATACAGAAAGCTGGCGGAAGACACCACACTGGCAACCGGTATTCAGGTTATCTGGAATTGATCTTCCCGGAAACCGACGCCGGACAGCCCCCTGCCTTTGTCATCCCTCCTCCGATTACAAATATTGCATTTTACTGCAAACAATGCTACAATAGGACAAGAAAACAGAACCAAAGGAGAAGGAAATACAATGTCAATGATGTGGTACGTGTTAATAGCCATTCTTATCCTCCTTGTCATCGCTGTGATACTCCTGATCTACTTCGGCAACAAGATGCAGAAAAAGCAGGCCGAGAATCAGGCGCAGATCGATGCCATGGCACAGACTGTCAGCATGCTGATCATCGATAAGAAGAGGCTTCGAGTGAAAGATTCGGGACTTCCCGCCATGGTCATCGACCAGGTGCCCAAATACCTCCGCCGGTCCAAAATGCCCATCGTAAAAGCCAAAGTAGGACCCAAAGTCATGAACCTGATCGCAGATGAGAAGATCTTCGAACTGCTTCCGGTGAAGAAGGAAGTCAAAGTGGTGGTAAGCGGTATCTACATCACCGGTATCAAAGGAGCCAGGGGCGGCATCGAGAAGCCGCAGCCAAAGAAGGGATTTTTCAAAAGACTGTTTCATAAGTAAAAGATCACATAAAAAAACGCAGGACCCCGTCAGCAGCCTGCGTTTTTTATGTAAATCTTCCGCCTACATGTTTCTGGCTTCTTCCGGCGTACACTCGAGAACCACCGGTGTGGAACGGTAGCCGATTCCCATGCGGTCGATTCCCATGTCGATCAGTTTCAGGAAATGCTCGCGGGTACGGATTGCTCCGGACCCCTTGATCTTACACCGGTCCCCCGCCACATCCATGAGTGTCTGGATCACCTCTACAGTTGCCCCATCGCTGCGTCCTCCGGTAAAAAATCCGGTGGATGTCTTCAGGAAATCTGCCCCGGCTTCCATGATAACCTCTGCGGCCTTCCTTACCTCATCCAGAGTCAGCGCATCCGTCTCAAAGATCACTTTGACCGCGGTCCCGTATTTATGGCATACGTCGCACACTGCCTTGATGTCCTTTCCGACTTCCTCCCACATACCGCTGCGGATCCAGCCGTAATTGGCCACGATATCAAGCTCATAGATATCTCCGCGCCTGCAGTAACACTCTGCCTGCAGCACTTTGGATTCGGTTGTGGAAAGTCCAAAGGGAAAATCACATACAACACAGATTTTCGTGTCTGTTCCCCTGCACATTTCAGCCGCGATATCCAGGGACGCCGGATTGATGCATACAGTCGCACATCCAAAATCGATTCCTTCCTGAATATATTTCCGGATCTCCTCCTGTGTAAACTCCGGTTTCAATACGGACTGGTCGATGTAAGCTGCCAGCTCCTTTACACTCATCTCACTTGCCTTCTTGTCAAGATGCTTCATTGGTTGTTCCTCCTGATTTAAGTTCCGCTTCTGCCCCTCAGCTGCCCGACGTCTGGAAGGTTTTCCGGACTCTTTGTGTCCCGAAAACCTTCCGGGCTGCTGATGGGCATCCGCTGTTTTTATATATCTCGTATGGGATTTTCCCTCATACACTTTTCAATCTCGGCGGCGGACGGGGCTCCGGCAGCCCCGCCTCTGCAGGTGGTCGTCAGGGCGCCCGCCGCGTTTGCAAAGCGAAGCATGGAGATCATCCTTTCTTCCGGAACCGTTTCCATATCCCCCGCACTGCGCAGAAGATACAGGAAAGCTGCAAAGAAACAGTCTCCCGCCCCGGTAGTATCCACCGCCTCCACCAGATAGGAAGGGACCATTCCTTTCCCTCCGCGATAGCTGTAATAACATCCTCTTTCGCCGCAGGAGATCAGAACAAACCTGCAGCCCAGTGCGCGGATCTTTTCCGCTGCCGCCTCCAGTGTCTTTTCGCCGGACACCAGCAGCGCCTCTTCATCGGACGACTTGTACAGTGTTACAAAGGGCAGCGCCGCATTCATTACTTTGATCATCTCCTGAGCACTCTTCCAGAGGCGCTCGCGGTAATTCACATCCACCGTGACGACCCGGTCTCTCTTCCTGGCTTCCTTCAGCACTTCAAATGTGGCGCTCCGAATCGGCTCATCGGTCATACTCATGCCGGAAAAATGAATAAACCGTGCATCCATCATTTTTTCCATGGGCACTTCCTCCGGCTTCAGAAAGATATCCGCACCATATCTTCTGGAAAAGCTGAAACTGCGTTCTCCATTTTCTCCCAGTGTCACAAAAGACTGCGTGGTAAAATGCTCCGGGTCCTTCACATAACCGGACCGGTCAATGGACAGACGCTCCATCTCCCGCCAGATCAGATCCCCCATGCAGTCGTCCCCCACTTTTCCTGCAAACATCGTATGCATTCCGAGCCTGGATGCCGCCACCAGCAGATTGCATACCGTGCCGCCCACATTGCACTGATATACCGGCTGTTCCCGGCTGGACCCGGCGGCAGGGATAAAATCAATCAGTGCATCTCCAATGGCACATAAATCATACATCTCTGACTTCTCTCCTTATTTTGTCGCAAAGGACATGATCAATTCCTCCGAACATTCCTCAATGTCCAGTACTCCGGTCTGTACGCCCTCATTCATGACCATGATCCGGTCACAGGTGCCCAGAAGCTCCGGCAGCTCCGAGGATACCATGATAATGGACAGACCTCTGGCAATCAGTTCATTCAGAATCTCATAGATCTCCTGTTTGGCTCCCACGTCCACGCCCCGGGTCGGCTCGTCCACCAGCAGGATCTTGCAGTCGGCTGCAATCCATTTTGCCAGCACGACCTTCTGCTGATTTCCTCCGCTCATATGGCAGGTCACAGTACGCGGATTTCCGGGGCGGATGTGGAACATGTCCACATACCGCCCGGTCTCCTTATATTCCATTCCCAGATTCAATGTTCCAAGCCGGCTCTTGTACCGGCCCAGCGCCGGTATGGTGGTGTTATACACCATATCCTGTTTCAGCATAAGCCCCTGTGTCTTACGCTCCTCCGGCACGATGCCGAAGCCTGCACGGATGGCCTCTCTGACGTTTTTGAAACGGACGGGTTTCCCCTCCAGCAGAATCTCTCCTGCATCCGCCGGATCCGCACCGATGACTGCCCGCAGAATCTCGGTCCTTCCGGCCCCCGCAAGACCGGCAATTCCCAGAATCTCGCCTCTGCGCAGTTCAAAGGATACGTTTTCAAAGACGCCTTTTCTGGTCAGACCAGTCACCTTCAGGACCGTCTCCCCGGGACTTTGCTCCCGTTTCGGGTAGATATCCGTCAGATCTCTGCCCACCATGCGGCTGATCAGCATGTCCGTCGTATAATCCTCCACCTTTCCCGATTCTACCTTTTTCCCGTCTTTCATAATGGTCAGATGGGTGCAAAGTTCAAAGATTTCTTTCAGGCGGTGAGAAATATAGATAAATGTGATCCCTTTCTGCGCCAGCTCTTTTACAATGCGGAATAGTCCCTCCAGCTCATTGTCGCTCAGCACCGCCGTAGGTTCATCCAGGACGATGATCTTCGCATTGCGCGACATGGCCTTGGCAATCTCCACCATCTGTCGTCTGGCCACGCTGAGATTTTCAATTACCTCTCCGGGATCCAGCTGCAGATTCAGCCTGTTCAGAACCTCCTCTGCATCCTTCTCCATTTTCTTATAATCAACCTTTCCGAACCGGTTTTTGGGAAGCCGGCCCAGATAAATATTTTCTGCCACAGTACGGTGAGGGAGCAGCATAAGTTCCTGATATATGACCGCCACACCCTTCTCAATCATCCTGGCCGGAGAAGTGTTGCTGATCCGCTCACCGTCGATCAGAATCTCTCCTTCATCCAGTGTATAAGCCCCTGACAGGATTTTCATCAGTGTGGATTTTCCCGCACCATTTTCTCCCACCAGCCCGTGGATCTCTCCCTGTCCGATCTCTATGGAGATATCATCCAGCGCTTTCACGCCCGGAAATATCTTGGATATGTGGTTCATCTTAAGCATACTGCTCTCCTCCCGCCTGTCTCAGCTGCATACGATATTTTCTGCTCTTATTCCAGACCCTTTCCAATCCACTCTGATACATTGTCCGCGTCCACGATCGCTGTATCCAGCTGCCAGCGGGCATCTCTTCCGCCGCCCTCCAGGATCTCATAAGCCGCCTGCATTCCTTCCGGTGCACAGTACGGATAGACAACTGAAAATGCCATCTCTCCTGCCTGAACCGCCTCAAATGCCACCTCGGTCCCGTCCATGCCTACCAGGAGAATCCCTTCGTCCTGACGGCCTGCAGATTTGATCGCCTCCAGCGCTCCCAGTGCCATCTCATCATTGTGGCAGTAGACCGCATCGATCTCTCCTTCCCCGAATCTCTGGAGCGTATCCTCCATGAACTGCATGGCATCCTCTCTCAGATAATCACAGTACTGATCGGAAATAACCTTCATATCCGGATATTTTGCCTCAAGCTGCTCCACAAAGCCGTCATGACGGTCGATGGTGGCAGATGCACCTGCCGTTCCCTGGATCTCTACAATATTTCCCCTGCCGTCCAGCATCTCCGCCAGCTTGTCTGCAGACGCCACGCCCATGGGCTTATTCTCTGCTCCGATGTAGCAGGTGACGTCACATTCCACGTTGCGGTCCAGTGTGACCACCGGGATCCCCGCGTCCATGGCCTTCTGGCACACGTCCGTCAGCGCATCGGAGGTCAGCGGAGAGATCATAAGCAGATCGATACCGGATGCCAGAAGGTCTTCCACGTCCTGTACCTGAGTTGCAGAATCATTCTGCCCGTCCGTGACTATAACGTCAAATTCCGGATAGTTCTCTTTGGCATAAGCCACATTCTCTTCCACCATGGCCACACGGAACGGATGATTCATGGTCCCCTGGGAAAGTCCGATCCTGTATGTCTTTCCTTCTGCGGAATCCCCGGCTGTCTCCTCCTGTGCCGGCTCTGCATCTGCCGCAGGCGTTTCCTCCTGCTCTGCCGCCTCCGGCGCCGCATCCTCCGTTTTGGACCCGCACCCTGACACCATGGCCACTGTCATGGCCGCACACAGCAGCATGCTCACAAGTTTCTTTTTCATCGTTCTTCCTCCTTATGATGATAAGATTTTATCCCAAAGCACTTTCGTGCGTTTGTTCACGCGTTTTTAGATTTTTTCCCGTGTTTTTCCAGAAGCACTGCCCCGATAATAATAAGACCTTTTACCACCTTCTGCAGGAAAGGAGAGACGCCCAGCAGATTCAGTACGTTGGAGATCACGGACAGCAGGATCGCTCCGATCAGTGTTCCGATCACGCTGCCGCTTCCGCCGGAAGTGCTGCAGCCGCCGATGTATACCATGGCCAGTGCATCCAGCTCGTATCCATCACCCGCTGTGGGTTCTCCCACGCTCAGTCTGGAGATCAGGATAATGGACGAGACTGCGGAAAGGAATCCGGTAATCACAAAGCACAGTGCCTCCACCCGTCCGGTGTTGATGCCTGACAGCCTGGCCGCCTCTCTGCTGTCGCCCACCGCATAGACGCTCCGCCCGAACTCCGTATATTTCAATACATAGAAGGAAAGCAGAAATACGGCTGCAAAGATGTATACCGGCACCGGAATCCCCAGCAGCGTCCCCTGGCCCAGGAACTTGAAGTCAATCGTTGACTTTCTCCAGTTCTGCGGAGACCCGTTGGCCAGATAGAGGGACACGCCCTGAAGAGCAGTCAGAGAACCCAGGGTCATGATAAATGGCGCCAGCTTTCCTTTTGTGATGCCGATTCCGTTAATGGTCCCAAGCACCGCTCCAATCAAAAGCCCCGCCGGTACTGCCAGGATGACTGGTACATTTCTCTGAAACATCATGGCTACCGAGACTGCCACAACTCCTACGATCGCTCCTACCGAGAGATCCACGCCGCCGGTGAGGACGACAAAGGTCATGCCCATGGCAATAATGCCGTTAATGGATACCAGCCGGATCACATTTACAATATTGCTCGCTTTTAAAAAGTTCGGAGAGATCACGGATGCGATCAAACAGATCAGGATCAGCGCCCAGAACATTCCCATGGACTTTGTCCTGGCCAGACTGTTTTTAAAAAGTTTTCTTTTGGATACTTCAGCCATAGTGACTTTCCTCCTGCTTTTTGTAATCATTCATTTTGCATTTCTGTATTGTATGTATTGTATGATACATTTATTTTATATCATATTTAAGTTTTTTTGTCAATACTGCATAGAAAAAAAGTGCCTGAGGCACTTTTTCTCTCTATACAGTCTGCCATAATCCGGGCGTTCGTATACATTCCCTGTTCCATGTTCTGACAGATGTTTCTCATATTATGGTTTGATCACGATCTTAATGACGCCTTCTCCGCCCTTCTCCGCCATCTCAAGGCCCTTTCCAAATTCCTCCAGAGGAAGCTCTGACGTCACCAGCTTTTTCAGGTTGACGATCCCGTTGTTAATTGCCTGTACTGCCCGGGGGAAGCAATGGCACTGTGCAAAGGACCCAATGATCCGGAACTGATTCTGCATAAACTGATCCGGGCTGATGGAGATCCTGGCATCCGGGCGGTATACAGCATACAGCACCAGCCTGCCGTCTTTTTTCAGATACTGAATCGCTTCTTCCGCCACCTTCTCAGAACCGGTGGCATCCACCACGATGTCAAAGCCGTGGGGATGGTTTTTCAGGATCTCTTCCCGGCACGCCGCCGCACCGTCTCTGGAGATCTGGTAGGTCTCCCGGATCCCCAGTTCTTTCAGAAGCTCCAGCTTGCTCCTGGTGGGAGCCGCCACCGCCACGCTCCCTGCGTTGCTGTGATTCAGAAGCTGTGCAAGGATGATTCCGGTTCCGCCGGATCCAAAGAGAAGCACTTCGTCTCCGTTTTTCGGATCGATCATATCCATGCCGTGAATCGCACAGGCAGTGGGTTCCGTCAGGCATCCTTCTTCAAAGGAAATATGATCTGCCAGCCGGAAAACTTTGTCGAAATCCGCCGTCACATACTCCGCCATGGCTCCCGGCTCTGTGGCTCCCTTGGAGGAAAAGTTCTCGCAGAACAATGGTTTGGCATTCTGACAGTAATAGCAGGTATGGCACTGACCGGAATCATCCACCGTCACCCGGTCTCCCACCTGAATCGTCGTCACATCTTTCCCCACTGCCTCCACCGTGCCCGCCATCTCATGTCCGGGGATCAGAGGAAATTTTGCGATAAAGCTTCCGTTGTGCTGATGGACATCTGTCTTGCAGATGCTGCAGCAGTGGATCTTCACCAGGACCTCATGGTCCTTCGGCACCGGTTTCGGGATCTCCCGGATACTGAACTCTTTTACCTTTTCATAGTATACTGCTCTCATATTTGTACTCCTGTTTAAAGTCCCGCATAAGCCCAGCCAGAACCCGGATGAGCTGATGCTGTGTTTTAAGTTCCGCTCACAGCAGAATCCCCAGCTCTCTGAGGCCTTCCACGATCATTTCTTCTTCTCCGGCACAGTCCATCACACCCAGACGGATGGAGGGCTTTGTCTTGCCGTGATAGTCGCTCCCACAGGTCACTGCCAGACCGTATTCCTCCGCCTTTCTGCGGTAGTATCCGGTCTGGGCAGGATTGTGGTAGCTGCTGTACACTTCGATCCCCTGGATCCCGCAGCGAAGAACTGCATCCAGGAGATCATCCTTTTCCTTCACGTTATTGCCCGGATGCGCCAGCACCGGAATCCCTCCGGATGACCGGATCAGACGGATGGCCTCCTGCAGGCTGATAAAATGAATGGGGATATAGGTCTCTTTCCCTTTCGCGCACCAGTCCCAGTAAAAGTTCACATAGGGATTATCTGAGCGGCTCTGGCCCGGGCGGTACTCTTTGAGCATCGGATGCCCGTCGTTCCCGGGATCCGCCAGTGCAACTTCTGCGATGACTTCTCCGGTCACGTATCCATAATGGGCCAGCGCATACGCTTTTTCTTCGTCGATCACCAGTCCCCGCTCCCGCATCATCCGGATCCGGGGAGCAGAGGTGGCCCTTTCCTGTCCTGCAAGGTCTTCTTCCAGTTGTGCATACCGCACATCGGACGCGTCGATCCCGTAGCCCAGTACATGCAGATCCACGTCCTCATAACAGCAGTCCAGCTCAATGGCCGGAATGCAGATTACTCCCTTCTCCTCCGCCCGTGCTCTGGCCCCCGGGACAGCCCGGCAGGAGTTGTGATCCGCAATGGCCATGATCCGGATACCCGCGTCCCGGCATTTGTCCACCATCTGCTCCGGTGTAAAGTCTCCGTCATTGCTGCATATGGAATGCATGTGAAGATCAATCCAGCTCATAACAAAATCCTTTCATTTATAGTTCCGCCTCGTCCCCTTCTCCGCCCGGCGTCTGGAACGGTTTCCGGGCTTTACATGAGACTCCGCTGTTTTTCAGTTCCGCTATGTCCACTCAAATCGCCTGAAAGCCCTCCGCTGCAATCATACCCTGGATCTTCTGTACGTAGGACTCTTCATGGACCGGGAGCCCCGCCAGCTCATAGGGGATGCCTGCGGACTCATATTTGCCGCTTCCGTACTGGTGAAAGGGCAGGACCGCATAGTTGCGGATGCCGCATGCTTTCAGATACTCCATGATCTGACGGATATCCTCCTCCCGGTCATTGACCCCCGGGATCATCGGTGTCCGCACCATGATCCCGGCTCCCGCCTCCGCCAGAAAACGCAGGTTCTCCAGGATGATCTCGTTGCTCTGGCCGGTCCACTTCCTGTGGACCTCCGGGTCCATGGCTTTCACGTCATACAGAAACAGTTCCACATACGGCATCACCTCCCGCAGTACCTCTGTGTTCACAAAGCCTGTTGTCTCCACCGCCGTATGAATGCCCTCCGCCCGGCAGGTCTTCAGAAGCTCCAGCAGAAATTCCTTCTGCATCAGAGGCTCTCCGCCGGAGAAGGTCACTCCCCCATGGCTGTGTTCATAGAATACCCGGTCCTTCCGGATCTCTTCCATAACCTCCCGAACGTCCATCCGCTCTCCTTTTACACAGAGCGCTCCCGTGGGGCAGGCCTGCGTCCAGGCATAGTCCTTCGTCCCCCTTTCCCGATGAAGCCTGATGTGATCGCCGTCTTTCTCCGCTTCATGGTCCGGGCATACTGCGGTACAGGTGCCGCAGCCGATACAGCGGGATCTCACATAGAACAGACTGGAATCCGGCTCCCAGGATTCCGGATTGGCGCACCATCTGCACCGGAGCGGGCATCCCTTCAGGAACACCACCGTGCGGATCCCTTCTCCGTCATGAATGCTGTATCTCTGGATGTCAAATACATTTCCTCTCATCATATTCTAAGCTCCTATGAGTGTTCTGCTGATGATCTCATCCTGAATATCCTTATCCAGTTCCACGAAAAAGGCGCTGTACCCTGCCACCCGAACCACCAGGCTCCGGTATTTCTCCGGATGCTTCTGGGCCTCCACCAGTTTCTCCGGTGACAGAATATTGAACTGAATATGCATCCCGTTCATGGAAAAATACGCCCGGATCAGACTCACCAGCTTCTGTCTGTCCGCATCGGTCTTCAGGATCGTGGGCATGAACTTCAGATTGAAGTTCACACCGTTGGATGCCAGACGGTGAGGAATCTTCGCCACGGATTTCGCGGCTGCCGTGGGCCCCAGAAGGTCCATGCCGTGCTTGGGAGAGACGCCCCCGTCTCCCAGAGGCGTCCCCGCCTCGCGGCCGCTGGGAAGCGCACACACCTGTCTGCCAAGCGGCGTGTTGGACGACAGACAGAACAGCCCCGGCCGGTATCTTCCTCCGCCCGGACTGGTGTATCCGCGCACGCATCTGCAGTACTGCTCTCCCGCCCAGGCCGCCATCTGATCCGCCTCTTCCAGATCATTGCCGTATTTGGGCGCCTTATTTAAAAGAACGTGCCGCAGCAGCGGATTCGCTTCAAAGTTCGTCCGCATCCCTTCCAGAAGCTCCTCTTTGCTCACCCGTTTTTCCTCAAACACCAGCTTTTTGATGGCTGTCAGAGAATCTCCCACATCTGCCACGCCTACTCCCTGAACCCCGGTAAAATCATATTTTGCACCGCCTCTGGTGCAGTCCCGCCCAGATTCCATACAGCCGTCCAGCAGCATGGAGCAGTAGATATGAGGACCATAGTCCGCATGAAGCTTTTCGATGGCGTTCAGAGAGCTCACCATCATTTTCACAAAATATTCCACCTGTGCCTCGTATGCCTTCTGAACCTGCTCAAAGGAATCAAAATCTTCAAATTTTCCGGTCTTCGGCCCCATCTGCCGGCCGGACATCTGACATACCCCGTCAAACATGGCCAGCTCCAGGCATTTGGCCAGGTTAAAATAGCATGCATTGGTCCGTCCCATGGTATTTCCGTAGGGCGTGGGCTCCACACAGCCGACAATCGCATAATTTCTGGCGTCTTCCAGACTGATGCCGTCCTCCTGCAGCGCCTCTATGATAATATCGTCATTAAAAAACGGCAGCTTTCCGCCCTCTTTCTCCACAAGGATCTCAATGACCCGTTTCATAAAACGGTCCGGATTCCTGGAGGACAGACGGATGCTCGTATTGGGCTCCGAATTAAATACAGACTTCTCGGCTTCCAGACACAGATAGCTCAGCTCGTTCACTGCATCCTCGCCCTCTGCATTCACACCTCCCAGCACAAAATTGACGGTGGTGGCGAAGCCTCCGTTATTTCTCGCACTGGAATAGGTCCCTGCCTTAATGATGTCGCTGTGTTTGACCCAGAGGGCTTCCAGAAGCTCCCGGGCCTCTTCCTTTACAAGAACGCCACTGTCCAGATCCCTTCTATAATAAGGATAAAAGATCTGATCCACTCTGCCGCCGGAGATGGCGGAACCATTCTGGCCGCAGTAATCGATCAGGATACTGAACCAGTAGGACTGCAGCGCTTCATAAAACGTATCTGCCGGTTCAAAGGGAACCTTCCGGCAGTTGGCGGCAATCAGCAGAAGCTCTTTCTTCCTGCGTCCGTCCTTCTCTGCCTCCGCCATATGTTCCGCCAGTTCTGCAAAACGGTTCTGGAAGACGCGGATGCCGTCGCACAGGATCACCACAGACTGATAGAAATTCTTCTTCTCCGTCAGTTCCGGATCCATGAGGTCCAGCTTTTCCAGATACGCTTCGGCTTCCTTTCGGATCCCGCCAAAGCCCACCTTCAGCACCTTTTCGATATTGGGCAGATAATGCCCGTATCCGCTCCTGGTACGACTCAGCGGATTGAACGTCCGGTAGGGAGAGTCCAGCACCTCCATGATCTTCTCATCAATGTAGTATCTGGACCGGTCGCCGGTGCACCGGTTCTCCCAGTAGGGGTAGATCTCCTCCAGCAGATATTTCTTGTCTTCCTCGCTGATCTGAAGCGTATCCACCTTCCGCACGGGCATCAGGTCCAGCTCCTTCTCATCAAAGGTCCCGAATTCCGGAAAGATCAGAGCCGCCCGCGCCCTGGAGCCGTGATTTCCCACAATCAGCTCTTCCTCATCAATAAATATAGTCATCTGTTCCAGCATATCCTTCAGAGCGATGGCGCGTCGCATGACAAAGGGCATCCCTTCCGTACGTTTATAACTCTCTGTAATGATCCCCGCCCGTTCCACACAGATGGAGGGCACCACCGAACGCATGGCATGATTTAAAAATTCCGTCCGTTTCTCTCTGTCCATTCCTTCCGGAAGCAGTTTCTTCTTTTTCTCTGACATCTTTAAGCAACCTCCTTACAGCATGTTCTGTTTCTGCTTCCATAGTAACAGAAACAAAAAAAGAGGCAATCGCACTTTGCCTCTTTTTTATGATTTCTGTCACTGTTCCGAACATCTTTCCGGTATTTGTTTCGTTTCCGAACTTTTTGTAAATACCTTTATGTTTTTCTTCCGGGCCTCCGCCAGCACTTCCGGATCCGCCTTCTGGTCCGTAATAATCGCCTCAGGGGCATCCGCCGGACACAGAAGCGACATATAGGTCTTTCCAAACTTGCTGCTGTCCGCAAGGATATAGTTCCTTTTGCTGATCTCCATCATCCGCTGCTTGATCTTCTGCTGAGGATAGCCGGTCAGTGTGATGCCCGATGCAAGATCTACCCCGTTGACTCCGATAAATGCCCGGTCCGCCCGGAGCTTTCCCAACTGGGCATATGCCGTGCTGCCCTCCGTGGCTGCCAGATTGCACGCCACCTCCCCGCCGATCATAATCAGCTCCACATGGGTATGGTCCAGAAGCTTTTCCGCCAGAAGAATGGAATTGGTAATAACCTTCACCTTTTTCTCCGGCTCAGCTGAGATGGCAGAAGCCATATGCATGCAGGTGGAAGCATCATCAATGATGATCGTCTCCCCATCCTGCACACATCCGTACGCGGTCCTGGCGATCTCCATCTTCTCGTGCAGCCTCCGGTAGAGCGCCTCCTTCACATTATTGCGGACAAAATTGCTGCCGATCCGTACAGCGCCTCCATGAATCCGCCTCAAAAGTCCCCTCTCATCCAGATGCTTCAGATCCCTGCGCAGCGTCACCTCTGTACACCCAAGAGATCTGCTCAGCTCGCTGACCTTCACATAGCCGTCATGATCCAGCTTCTCCAGTATCTTTCTCTCCCGCTCCCGGTCCATGGCTCCATTCCCCTTTCATGAATTCCGGTAATCGCATCCCCATGCATCCGCCGTCTCATAAGTAATGTATACATGTTCCCCCGGAATATGCAGAATCTGTCCGTACAGCCCGCATATTTCCTTTGTAAAATCCAGATACGCCTGCTTTTCCTGTTCCCCGAACAGATGCACCTGTACACAGGCAATCGGAAACTGACAGCTTCCCTGATAATACATACAGCACTCCTCCGAAAACCGGAGCATCAGGCCGTGCTCTGATTTTCCTTCAAATATGGAGATCGCCTTTCCCAGTCCTTCTTTGAGGCGGCTTCTTTGTTCTTCTGTAATTTTCACGGACACGTTTGAATGTATATATGGCATCTTTTTCTCCTTTCCATCTGATCCTCCGGCTCTGCCCGGTCAGCATCTTCTGTGTGCGCCGGTCTCTGTTTCGTACAGCCATTCAAAGGCCTCCTCCACTGCCTCCGGAATGTCCACATGACCGATAAATCCCGCCCCCCTGGGGCCGTATCCCTTTTCATCGTCCCGGAGCCGCCGGACCTCCCCCAGCAAAAGCTCCAGAAACCGCTCCCGGCCCCATATACCGGCCTCTGCATCCTTGCAGGGCAGAAAAGGAGCATAGCTCAGGATCCTGGAAGACTCCGGCAGCGCCTTTTTCAGGGACATACAGCTCCTTCTCTGCATCAGCGGATCCTGCATCAAAATAAGCCGCTCCATGGGGATGCCCCGTTCTTCCAGCTTTTTTCTCCCATTCTCTGCGTTCTCTCCGCAGTTGGAGGATGTGGTATCCAGGACAATCCTGTCCCGGGGGATCTTATGGATCCGGACCGCAATCTGTACATAGAGCTCCGCTTCCGAACCCTCCCTCCGGCACTCCCGATACCTCTCATCTGCTTCCATCCTGCCCCGCAGGAGCTCCGTAGAATGTCCGGTCCCGCCGCAGAACAGAAGCCACGGCGCAAGCCCTTCCTTCCATGCCCTGCACCCGGCCTCCGCCACCTCAGGGAGATCATTGCCAAACACAAGGATCGCATCCGCCGTCTTCCCCTGAAAATACTCTTTTACCCGGGAAAGCTCCAGCCGTTCCACGTCCCGGTACGCCAGAAAGTCTGCAATCCTACGTACAGCCTCTTCATATCTCCCCATGCTCTGCGCGCCTCCATTCCTCCAGAAATCCATACAGCTCTTCCTTCTCTGCCAGTCTTCCATTGCGTACATAAAAGCCCGACGAAGCAGTGCCGAATTCCAGACATTCCCCGGGCGGCCAGCCCTCCAGCTTTCCGTACACAAATCCCACATTATACGCGTCCCCGGCTCCTGTCGTCAGCACCGGCCGGCTGCAGTAAGGCCCCTTCTGTTCATAATATCTGCCCTCTTCATAACAGACCGCCCGGTCTACGGGATGGATCGTGACACAGTGGATATCCAGAGCTTCTGCAATCCTCTGTGCTGTTCCTCCAGGATCCGTCTTTTCCGCTCCGGCACCGGAATCCTGAAGGACCTCCAGAAGCTCCCACGCCTCCTTTTGATTCAGCCCCAGGATCGTCCGGTAACCGCATGTCTGAAATTCCCGGATCCAGTTAAGTGCTTCCCTGATATCCTCCGCAGTACGCTTCTGCGGATCCGCCAGATCCAGAAATACCGTCCTGTGCCGTGTACCGCTCTTCAGCCCGGGCGTGATCTGCCTGAGAAATCCTTCCCATATTTCATTCATATTCATAATCATGGTCCAGTTGTTGAAACTGATCAGATCCGCTTTTTCAAACAGAGCGGTCAGATTCTCAAGGCCGACCGCCTGCACCATACAGTCCCAGCTGATCCGGTTCAGGGATGCCAGTTTGGAGCGGATAATCTTTCCGTCCAGAAATTCCATGGCATCCGTCTGTGCCGGCTCCGCCAGGCACCAGGTACCGGTCCCTTCTGCAAAATCTTCAAACACTGGATGTGGCGACCCGTCTCCGATACTGCCCAGGTAGGTGATCTGCACGCCCAGATTTTTCAGCCCCTGGGCAAAGATTGGACCATTCCCGCCGATCTTCCGGCTGACCGGCACAATCTCTACATTGGTACTCAGACCAGCCCCCTGTGCCAACCGATCCGCATATTCCCCTATCGTTTCGATCCGGGTGTACGCGTCGCGGCCGGTCCTCTTGTCCACTACATGGACCACTTCATCCACAAAGCCGTCCAGACCAATCACAGCTCTCTTCATTTCTCGTCCCCTCTCTTGAAATTTTCCATAAAATATGATACGATTCTATCGTTGGTATGGCATTCATGTATCATTTGTATCATACATTCCCTATCTATTATATCACATTTGGTATGCATCTTCCAGTTCAAAATACGAATGATCCAAAATGCTTTTTTTATAATCATTTTTTCCGTCCAAATAGCGAGGTATTTATATGGATAAAACCTATTTTAAGAACACGTTTCATTTTTCTTCTGACACTTCCGCTCCCCTCTATCTACAGCTTGCATCCTACATCAGGATCCAGATCCAGGCAGGAGTCCTGAAGCCTGGAGACAAAATGATCGCAGAAAACGATCTGTGCGAGATCCTGAACGTGAGCCGCACAACAATCCGGCAGTGCATGAACCAGCTTACCGAGGAAGGGCATATTGTCCGTTACCGTGGAAAGGGGTCCTTTATCGCAGACCAGAAGCTGAAGCGTCCCATCAGCTATCTGTATGATTTTACCGAAAACATGCTCCGGCTGGGGGCATCGCCCACCTCGGAAGTGCTGATCTCTGAAGTAACCGAACCGGCGGATGATACCATACTCTCCACACTGCAGATGCCCATGGGACAGACCAGGGCATTTCATCTGCTCCGGCTGCGCTGTGCCAACGGCGATCCGATCCTGCTGGAGAACACCTATATTCCTTACTATCTGTGCCCGGGTATTGAACAGTACAGTTTTTCCAACACCTCGCTCTATCACACGCTGACAGAGCGGTACGGCCTGAATCTGTATCATGCCAACGAGACCATTGAAGCAATTATTATTAACAAAGAACATTCTGATATGCTCAAATGCAGCCCCAGAGTCCCCGGATATAATATTACCCGCATCTCCCATCTGGATTCAGGATATGTATTTGAATACACCACTTCCGTCACACGGGCGGACAAATGTGTGTTCCAGCTGGATCTGTATAAGAACAGCAGCTCCAACAAGAATCCCATTGATTTTCATCGGCAGATCAGTCTGTAGACAAAAGAGGGCTGCTGCAGAACCCACCTTTGTCTGTGCGTCCTGCGGCAGCCCTCTGCAGTCTGTTCCGGATCAGCCGATCCGGAATTTTAATAAGCGGTCAGTTTCCCACATGATGCTTCTTCGCATATCCGGTCAGTATAAGAGTCAGTGCCCCGTCGCCGGTCACGTTGCATGCCGTGCCGAAGCTGTCCTGGAGTGCGAAGATCGTGAGCATCAGGGCAGTCCCTGTATCGTCAAAGAGCAGAATGCCCGTGATCAGTCCCAGAGACGCCATGACGGTCCCTCCGGGCACGCCGGGCGCTCCGATGGCAAAGATGCCCAGAAGCAGGCAGAACAGCACCATGGTCCCCGGAGACGGCATGCTGCCGTAGAAGATCCGGGATATGGTCATGACAAAGAATACCTCCGTCAGCACCGAACCGCACAGATGGATGTTGGCAAACAGCGGAATACCGAAGCTCACCATATCTTCCCGAAGCACGGAAGATTTTCGCGCGCACCGGAGCGCCACCGCCAGGGTCGCCGCAGAGGACATGGTTCCCACCGCTGTGAGATAGGCCGGACCATAGTGCTTCACCACCTCCATGGGATTGTCACCGGAATAGATCCCCGCCAGAAAATACAGAAGCGCCATCCAGATATAATGGCCGATCATAACGATCACAATGACTTTCAGAAATACCGGAAGCTGACGGGTGATAGTGCCCTCATAGGACAGTCCGCAGAAGGTACAGGCGATGAAGACAGGCAGCACAGGAATGATGACCTTTGTCACGATCTGCAGTACGATCTGCTGAAATTCCTCCAGGATCCCGGCTGTCCGGTCTGCGCCGGTCCAGGTGACGCCCAGGCCCAGGAAGATCGAGAACACCAATGCGCTCATGACGCTCATGATCTGCGGGATCTCCAGCTGGAAGAGGACCTCCGGCAGCTCCTTCAGTCCTTCCGCCGAGGTCACGATGGACAGATGCGGGATAAGTCCATAACCCGCGCCCATGGCAAAAAATGCGGCGCCGATGGACGACACATAGGCCAGCACCAGCGCCACGCCCAGCATCCGGGAAGCGTTCTTCCCCAACCTTGTGATGGAAGGCGCGATAAAGCCGATGATGATCAGCGGCACACAGAAGGTGATGACCTGACCGATCACCTGTTTCAAGGTAACGATGATGTTCATAAAGACTTCATTGGCGTAAAGTCCCGCCAGGATCCCCAAAACAACCCCCGCCAGAAGTCTGAATGGAAGACTCTGTAAGATTTTCTTCATTTTTTCTCCCTCCCGGCCCACGGCCGGATTTCTTTTTCATTATAGAAAGACTTACTATATTATAGATAATCTATAAGAAAATGATAATAAATACACCAGAAAATTTAATCTGCATCAATATCATCAAAAACTGCAGGAATGTTCTCTTTAAAGTATTCCAATATCATTCGGCTGATCTGGCGCATCTGTGGATGAGCCTTTTTAGATGTCCGAAGCCTGAAAAAGTGTCTCCATTCTCTCAGGTTCATCGTTATGACAATTTCCGTCTTCAAACTGTTGGGCAGGATACTCCGTGCTTCCTGCGGAGCAGCACCCATTTCTATAAGTTCATTATAAGATGCCTCCGTTTTTTTCATTAAATTTTTCCAAAGCTGGTATTCTTTACTGTCTTCTTCCCAGAAAACCGGCTTTATAAAAGTTAATTCTTTCCCAAATTTTTCTTTGCTGTAATTGCAATATCTGGTACTTTCCTGACTGTAACTGGCAATTCTGTGTCGTACAATCTCATGACTTACTCCCCTGTCACATACCACTCTAACACTGATCTTTTCATGTTCAATCACTGATTCATGGCCGTTTTTTAATATTGATCTGACAAAGATTTCCGCGGACCCATCTGTAATATTCTCTTCGCTCTTATAACATATACGTCCTGCGGCTTCGATCTTTCTTAACATCCTCCTGCCGTCAAGGTCATCCAGAACCTCGAATCCCGGTTCTATTATATTCATATTCTGCACCTCCTAAATATTGATCTGGTAACACCAGGATTCCCCGGTTTCTGCCGATGAATCTGATCTGTATTTCTCCGGAAAAGGAAATGAAATCTTTACTTTTCTCAGATTCCGAAGGGCATACAAAGCTGCACCTAATGCCATCGGTTTTGTCCCGAGAACACAAATGTTCATTAACTCTTCATCGTATCGTTTTGCCACATTTTTTAAGCAGTTATATGCCGCATAGGGACTGTTGGCTCTTGATGAGATAACCTTGTCCCTTCCAACAGTAGTGATCAGTTCATAATTATTCACCAGACTGATGTCTTTCAGCTTTGGTAAATAAGATGGAAATCCATTCACTACTACGATCTCATAAGGCAGCACTTCATCATATACATATTTTGATATATTCCTGTCAAATCCCAAAAAACAGATCAGAATCTCTTTCTTTCCACTCCCCGAATTATTATATTCCTCAATCACTTTATAGGAACATTTGCCTGCATTTTTCGTATATGTTGTAAAAAGACCGTTTTGATAGCAATAGTATTTCGGCTCTGTATAGAATACATTTATAGAATCAATACCCATAATCCTGTTTAATACATACAGGATTCTGAATACGTCGGGTATTGCAAAACCTGTAATATCAAAGCCCACCTGATCATTTTTACCGATTCCGGTTCTTGATAATTCCACGCCATCCTGACCTTCATTTGACATGTTGCATTTTATAATCTGAAGAGAGTCCGCACATGTTTGCAATTCGCTTTGCAGTTGATCACTGATCGTAACCCCATCATATTTCTCATACCATATCAAAATCAGCTTTTTTATCTTTATGTTTTCCCTGTGAAGCAGATTCAAGACCTTAAGGCAACGCTCTTCTCTGGAAAATGAAAACAGAAAGCAGTCCATATCCTGCAGAAAAAAATCGCCTTGATCTATCTGAATCATCCTGACACTGTTCTCTCTCATTACTGCACAAATCCTTCCTCAAATAAGTTCATCTGCCTGAATCCATCATCTGTTTCCTCTTCATCATTTCCTTGATTCTTATCACCGAGCAATGACTCGAACATGGATTTTTTCAAAACATAATTAAAGCCTCCTCTTGTCCGGTAAGACATATTGAATATGGGCATGAAAATTTTATTCAGATTGTACAGATTTCCCTTTTTCATGCCTATGGATATTCTCTGTCTTCTTGATTTTTTTTGAATAACCCCCCATTTTATCATACAGTCCTTTATAGCCTTGATCCTTTTGTCCGCATCGATTTCCGCCTCATTTTCAAACGCAAACTGAGTAGTTTCCGGATATTTCGACTGTATATCTTTATGCATTATTTCAAATTCATACCCTATATTCATTGCAAAATTATACATCTCACTTCCAAATTCATCTGTTACCTGTATCTGATTCAGCTGTTCATTTGCCGTGTCTTCCGCTCCCTTTGTCTGGATCCGGACAGATATTGTCTTTCCTTCCAGCAAATCTTCAAGATCCATATTATCCAGGTGATAAAATGTATTGCGGCAAAGACTGATAAAATCATTCACTACCCCGGTTGACAGGTATGCAAATGTATTAAAGCTGTAGTAAGATTTGGAAACCTTATACAGTCCGCACAACACACACAGCAGCTGCAGCCTGTATTTTCCTGAGTAATCCAGCTTATATTTATGTGCTTCTTTTAATACTGTATCTTCGGAATACTTATCCGCTGTTCCTGAAAGATATGCATTCTGCGCCTTCTGGATCATTTCCGGCTGTTTCCCTCTCAGATACCACACAATATTCATCATCTGCATCAAGGGATGTCCTTCACA
Source organism: Lachnospiraceae bacterium (assembly GCA_910574805.1). Taxonomy (GTDB): domain Bacteria; phylum Bacillota; class Clostridia; order Lachnospirales; family Lachnospiraceae; genus Hominiventricola. The sequence goes on from CAJTCV010000009.1 coordinate 174,885, forward strand.
CCAGAGATAATCTATTACATTTTCCGGAATATGCAGCTTATCAAAAATATCTCTTTCCTTATTTTGAACGATCCTGGACGCTTCATCATCAAAGTTCTCTCTGGTTCCCAGTATTCTGGTTATATCTGTCAGGCTGTTTTCTTTAAAAAATTCGATCTTATTCAGCCTTCTGAAAGTTACTTCTTTGATAAATTCTTTGTAACTTTTCATATTTACACAGTTCAGAGGGCATAGGATAAAATCTCTTCCATCCCGTATTTCTTCCGAAAATTCCGTGTTATAGGTTGAGATCCCCTGCGGCCGTGTACCAATTCTATAAGAACAGGCGGAAAGACTATCAACCCTCCGGATCCATGTATTTGTTATCTCCTGAAAATATTTTACGTTTTCATACTCATCAATCAGGATCAGAAGCTCTACATTTTTAAATCTGGAGATACAGCTTTTTATACAGTTACATAGTTTCCGCACCATATCAGAACCATGTATCATGTTCTTCAATCGTTCTTCCGACCCGGAATAGTACTTATAGTTTCTGATCCATTCATCTATTTCATAAGTCCATTCTGATATGGTTTCTTTCATATTCTTTATGTCTCTGTCCTCCAACGCAAGTGCAGAACAGATCCTGTCTGCCAGAAGATCCATTTCTTTCGGATCAACATACAAATTCTTCTGGATATCCTCCAGAACATTTAATATTTCCAAAGACAGAAATAAATCATAATAATAACAGAACAATTCCTTTTTGACCTCATCGGAGCATGACAGGTCGTGAATCAGTTTGTCAAAATGTGCATTATACCGATAATAAAAACCAATTCCGCCTTTTTTGCAGATATAACCAACCACATCCTCTTCTTTTTTATCCAGTGCGACCTCTTTCTGGCAAAAATAGGATAAATATTTCAGGATCATCGTCTTACCTGACCCCCTGGCCCCTTCAATAATCAAAGGAGTATGACTGGAAAATAACTGTCCCTCATCCAGTCTGTAACATCCGAAAGGGCTGCACCAGAAGCGAAAGACTTCCTCATAACTCATATCACGTGCCGTGCACTCAATAAAAGGATTCTTATATGAACTGATCGTCATCAAACTCTACCTTGCCCTTCCCATAGATTTTACTATGTCTCAAAAAAATACTCTTCCAGTTTTCTTCACACCAGAAAATCGGAATTGTATTATCCGGCGTATTATAATAAAAACCCACCATCTGCTGATCATTATGATATCCCAGTGGATATTCTTTCATATATGGATCAGAAAATACCGACATTATTTTATCGCCATAATACCGACACATCTTCAGAGCCTTTTCCCTGATCCCTTTCTCCCTTTTCCCCTGAAAAACAAAAGAATCATCCGAAAAGCATGCTGTTCTCGAATCCAGAAGAATGCTGTAAATCAGTTTCAGATTTTTGCAATCCTTTATATTTTCTATTGCCGTTGGGGATGCCATAAATACAAGGAAATAGACCTTGTCCGCCTGAACCGAACAATTTTTCATATATCGCAACGCCTGTGAACCGGATATCGTAACATCATCTATCAATACCAGACATCTGTATTTATCCTGTTTTATCTCAAACAGATCTTTTCCCAGTTTATTCTCTGTTCTGAAATCATATAATATCCTGGCACCGCTCTCGCTTGGATTCCCCAAAGGGACAAAACAGGTATCTTCCAGTATCTTTTCTATCTTTTTATTTCTGTCCAGCCCCTCTTCAAACTCCCCCGTCCTCAATTCTTCACGCAAAAACAGTTGAAAAAGTTCCCTGCAAAGTTTTTTTACATCATTCATTGTATAAAAAGTAAAGTTCAGAAGCAGCCATAAAGCAAGCTTATGTTCCCTGTCAACATCCCCCAGACACTCGCCCGTAAAATTCGACAGCCAGTTTAATATTTTCCGTTCTTTTATCTGTTCTTCCCATGCTACAATGGAAGTTTTCTCAATCAGATCTATAAATTCTTCTTTATTTAACTTGTCAACATCTTTCCATTCGTCATTCATTATATCCACCCCATTATACCGGAAATCTTCCCCTGGATCCTGCTATGTATTCCGGTTCTACCTCAATAGAAATCCACTTTCTTTTAAGCTGCTCTGCAATCCATCCCGTCGTATTGCTGCCGGCAAAAGGATCTAATACCATATCCCCTTCGTCCGTCAGCATTTTAATAAAAAACGTCGGTATTTCTTTGGGCATCCTTGCCGGATGTATCCCATACTTCTGTTCTTTGCAGAACTGAATATATCTGTCTCTTGATGTTGTATTCGGCGCTATAATCACATTAGAAGGTATCGCCCCTCCATTATTCTTCGCAAAAGATGTCTGCCCCACATTATATTCTGACGGCCTTTTTCCCGCATTGTATTTACCGCTTCTCAGCAATTTGTTCATCTGCATGCTGTATTCTTCCAGCACTTTTCTGTTATCCGCTTTAGGTGTCGGTACATTTGACAGCCACCATATTCTTGTAAAAGAATCCTTTACCCGGATTCTTTTTTTATTGACCCATTCGATCGGTGACGGCAGTTTCGCCGGATTATAATAAATAAATTCCTGACACAGATAAAAATTGCCTTTGCGCTTAAATTCCAAAAGAGCTTCCATAGGCAGTGTAGAATGTGTCGGTTCTCCTTTATTCCACGCATTGCCAATCTCCACTACAACTGAACCTCGTTCAGACAGCATGCCTTTCAGCTCTGCCGCAATGTCTGAGATCCACTCCAGATATTCATCTCCTGTCATATTTCCATAGCTTTTCGCACGATTCAGCGGAAATGGCGGAGAAGTAAAGATCAGATCAAACCTGCATCCTGATAATTCAGGCAGCACATCCTCACATCTTCCACATATCATTTTCCCATATTCTGTCTGATATTTAATATCCAGCATTTCTTCTCCTTATGTACAATTCCAGAATCCACAATAATTATATCAAAAACCCCCTCTGTTTTCTATACCAAATGTTCTCCGAACGGGAAACGTGAAATAAAAGATTCAGAAATGTTTTATTAGTAATATCGGTTCAATTTTGAGATATTTTCAAATGGGATTATTTTACAAGAATATCTTAAAAAGCATACAGAAATAAAAGAACATTTTTCTCTGCCAACAGAAAGGGGCAGGATCGTATGAGAGGCCATCTTTTTATTCATGGCCTCTCATCCCGTTTATCACTTTCGCTTAGAGATACGCCTTCAGCGCCTCCGCCTTATCTGTCTTCTCCCAGGGAAGATCCAGATCCGTACGGCCAAAGTGTCCGTAGGCTGCCGTCTGTTTGTAGATCGGCCGGCGCAGGTCCAGCATCTTGATGATTCCTGCAGGACGCAGGTCAAAGTTCTCCCGGATGAGCTCCACCAGCTTCTGGTCGGAGAGCTTTCCGGTACCAAAGGTATCCACCATGATGGAAGTCGGTCTCGCCACACCGATGGCGTAGGAGAGCTGGATCTCGCATTTGTCCGCAAGCCCCGCCGCCACAATGTTCTTCGCCACATAGCGGGCAGCATATGCTGCAGAACGGTCTACCTTGGTGCAGTCCTTGCCGGAGAACGCACCGCCGCCGTGACGCGCATAACCGCCGTAGGTGTCTACGATGATCTTGCGGCCGGTCAGTCCGCTGTCCCCGTGAGGTCCGCCGATGACAAAGCGCCCGGTAGGATTGATGAAGAATTTGGTATCTGCGTCCACCATATCCGCCGGCAGAACCTCGTCAAAGACATATTTTTTAATATCTGCATGAATCTGCTCCTGTGTCACGTCAGCACTGTGCTGCGTGGACAGGACAACAGCATCCAGCCGAACAGGTCTGCCCTCCTCGTTGTATTCCACCGTCACCTGTGTCTTGCCGTCCGGCCGCAGATAGGAGAGCGTGCCGTCCTTTCTGACCTGTGTAAGGCGCAGGGCCAGCTTGTGCGCCAGTGCGATGGGATACGGCATGAGCTCCGGCGTCTCATTGGTGGCATAGCCGAACATCATACCCTGATCACCGGCTCCGATGGCTTCGATCTCACTGTCGTCCATCTGGTTCTCTTTGGCCTCCAGCGCCTTGTTGACACCCATGGCAATATCCGTGGACTGTTCGTCGATCGCTGTGATCACTGCACAGGTGTTGGCGTCGAAACCATATTTTCCCCTGGTATAACCGATCTCCCGCACTGTATCCCGCACGATCTTCTGAATATCCACATAAGCGTTGGTCGTGATCTCTCCCATGACCAGCACAAGTCCTGTGGTCGTACTGGTCTCACACGCCACGCGGCTCATGGGATCCTGCGCCATCAGCGCATCCAGGATCGCATCCGAGATCTGATCGCACATTTTGTCCGGATGACCTTCTGTTACAGATTCTGAGGTAAATAATAATTTTTCCATATGTACTCCTTTCCTTCCGCCGGTCTGTATGCTCCAGGCGGACAGATGCTCCGCTCACAGCGGACTGCTCCGGCGACACATGCTCTGTCCCGGCCGGGTTGTCTCACAGGGCACAGTTCCCTGTGTATATGAAGAAAGGCCCGCATAAGCGGACCTGATAAACCAATTCACCAAATCCTCTTATTGTTCGATCACTCGCTCAGGTTAGCACCTTCCTGCGTGCAGGGGTTGCCGGGTTTCACAGATCCTATGTATCTCCACCGCTCTGAATAAGAGAAACTACTATATGGGCTTTTCTATGTATATTAAGATACTCCTGACAGGCGGAAAAGTCAAGTGTATTTTATTATATCCGTTTCCCATGGCATCTCCACCGGTTTTTCTGTTTTTAAACAGTTTTATGGAGCATCTGCAGAAATACAAGGATTTCGCGGCTCGGATTCCAATGATTTTATGGTCTTTTACAAAAAGTTTATAAATACTCCGGGCTACTTGTGGTATAATTTCTTAATAGTTACAGGACGGAGGAAAGCACATTGAACCTGAAGACAAAGCTCATCATTACCTTTGGCGTCGTGATTGCAGTCCCCTTGTTTCTGATCACCATCGTGTTCGCCGGTTTTATGAGCCTGCAGCCGGTGGAGGTGGCAACTCCGCAGACCAAAGAATTTCTGGGGGAGATGCTGATGTCCGTGATCCTCATCATGGCCATGACCAGCAGCTTCCTGATCGCCTGGATCTACCGGAGTATCTTAAGCCCCATTGAAACGCTGAAGAAAGCGACGCGGAACATCCGGGACGGCAATCTGGATTTCGAGGTGGATATCGAGGATAACGACGAGATCGGCGAGCTGTGCGCAGACTTTGAAGAGATGCGTATGCGCCTGAAGGAATCCACCGAAGAAAAAGTCGTTTTTGACAGTCAGAACAAGGAGCTGATCAGCAACATCTCCCATGATCTGAAAACGCCCATCACCGCCATCAAGGGCTATGTGGAGGGCCTTCTGGATGGAGTGGCCGATACTCCGGAGAAGCAGGAGAAATACCTCCGGACAATCTATAACAAGGCAAATGACATGGACCGGCTGATCAATGAACTGACGTTCTATTCCAAGATCGACACCAACCGCATTCCCTATACCTTCAGCAAGATCAATGTACGTGAATATTTTGACGACTGTGTGGAGGATATCGGACTGGAGCTGAGCCAGCAGCAGATCCATCTGACCTATGTCAATGATGTGGCAAGGGACGTGCTGGTCATTGCAGACGCCGAGCAGATGAAACGTGTCATTAATAATATCGTGGGCAACTCCATAAAATATATGGATAAGCCGGAACCGTTTATCCGGATACGGGTACTGGATGTGGGGGATTTTATTCAGGTGGAGATCGAAGACAATGGCAAAGGCATTGCCACCAGAGACCTTCCCTATATCTTTGACCGCTTCTACCGCACCGACACTTCCAGAAATTCTTCCAAAGGCGGAAGCGGCATTGGATTATCCATCGTCCACAAGATCATGGAGGACCACGGAGGCAAGGTGTGGGTGACCAGCAGGGAGGATGCAGGAACGACCATGTATTTTGTACTCAGAAAATATCAGGAGGTACCAGTAAGTGAGTAAGATATTGATTATTGAAGATGAAGAAGCCATCGCTGATCTGGAAAAGGATTACCTGGAACTCAGCGGCTTTACCGTAGAAATCGAGGACCGGGGCGACACCGGACTTACGAGGGCTCTGACAGAAGAATTTAATCTGATCATTCTTGACCTGATGCTTCCCGGAGTGGACGGTTTCGAGATCTGCCGTCAGATCCGCGAGGAAAAGAACATTCCTGTCATCATGGTCTCCGCCAAGAAGGACGACATTGACAAGATCCGGGGACTGGGACTCGGCGCCGACGACTATATGACCAAGCCCTTCAGCCCCAGTGAGCTGGTGGCGCGGGTGAAAGCACATATGGCCCGTTATGAGCGGCTGATCGGCAGCGGGATCCAGGAAAATGAGATCGTTGAGATCCGCGGCATCAAGATTGACAAGACTGCCCGCCGGGTGTGGATCAACGGAGAAGAAAAAGCATTTACCTCCAAGGAATTTGACCTGCTCACCTTCCTGGCACAGAACCCCAACCACGTATTTACCAAGGAGGAACTGTTCAGCAGGATCTGGGATATGGAATCCATTGGAGATATCGCCACAGTCACCGTGCATATTAAAAAGATCCGTGAAAAAATCGAATTTAACACGGCAAAGCCCCAGTACATCGAGACGATCTGGGGCGTTGGATATCGGTTTAAAGTATAGAAAGGTATCTGACCGCTCGGGAGCTGCTTTCATGCAGCTCCTTTTTCACAGCAGCAGAATCAGCTCTGCTCATTCCCGCCAGCTGTCCCACGGATCAGCCTACCTTCAGGCGGAATTTCTGAATCTCTTTTTCACTGGCTACTTTCTCGATCTTCGCTCCGAGCCCCTGGAACTTCTGATCCAGGTTCTCATACCCGCGCTCAATGTAATAGATATCATCCACGATGGTGATACCCTCTGCCGCCAGACCTGCGATGACCAGCGCTGCGCCCGCGCGCAGATCAGGCGCGCTCACCCGTGCCCCGGTAAAACGCTCCACACCGCTGATGACCGCCACATTTCCCTCCACCTTAACCGAAGCGCCCATACGCGCCAGCTCGTCCACATAGCGGAAACGATTCTCGAAGATACTCTCTGTCACGATGCTGGTTCCGTCCGCAATCGCCAGCGATACCGCCATCTGAGGCTGCATATCTGTGGGGAAGCCCGGATAGGGCATGGTCTTCACATGAGTCCCCTGGAGCTTCGCCGGGGCGACCACCTGGATCGCATCGTCATATTCATGGATCCGGCACCCCAGCTCCATCAGCTTGGAACTGGTGGCTTCCAGATGCTTGGGAATCACATTGTGCAGTACAATATCCCCGCCGGTCACTGCCGCTGCGAACATAAAGGTCCCCGCCTCGATCTGATCCGGGATGATGGAATATTCCGTTCTGTGCAGCGCTCTCACGCCCTTGATCCGGATCACATCCGTGCCGGCTCCCTTGATGCTGGCGCCCATACTGTTCAGGAAGTTCGCCACATCCACCACATGAGGCTCCTTTGCCGCATTTTCAATGGTTGTACTGCCCTCTGCCATAACCGCAGCCATCATAATATTGATCGTGGCTCCCACGCTGACCATATCCAGAAAGATATGCGCCCCATGCAGGGTCTCCGCCTCTGCGATGACAAAGCCGTGCTCCACCTTCGTCCTGGCGCCCATGGCCTTGAAGCCCTTCAGATGCTGGTCGATGGGACGGCTGCCGATATTGCAGCCCCCGGGAAGCGGCACCTGCGCCTTTTTATATTTGCCAAGCAGTGCTCCGAGCAGATAGTAGGACGCCCGGATCTTTTTCATGCTCTCGCTCTCTACGATAAAATTCTCCACACTGGAACCGTTCACCTTTACCGCATGGCGTCCCACGCGCTCGATCCGTGTTCCGATCCCCTCCATTGCCTCCAGCAGCGCATTAATATCCCGTACGTCGGGAAGATTGTCTATATATACTGTCTCATTGGTCATATTCGCAGCCGCCAGAATCGCCAGTGCCGCATTCTTCGCCCCGCCGATCTCCACATCACCGTGCAGCGGGATTCCGCCCTTAATAATATACTGTTCCACGATCACACCTCGTCGTTTCGTTCCGATTTCTTTTCTATGTAAAGGTTGCGCCGAAAAAGCGCTTCTTATTCGCCGTTTTCAAAAGTACAGATTGTATAAATCTGCCAGATCAGGATTTTTTTAAATATACATATAAACCTGCATATCTTTGTTATTATATATTACGGCTGGTGAAAAATCAATGAACACTTTGTCAAAAAAGGGGTGATTTTTCCTGTAAGGCATTACAGATTTTATAATTCTTCCCGAAAAATGCATTTTTAATGCCTGTTTCCTGTTTTTGGGTATGACAAAAAAGCCCTGCACCCGGAGGGCCTTTTCTCATTTCAGCAGCTCATCGTATGTGGTGTTCAGGCAGTCCCTTAGTCCCCGAAGCTGAGAACCGGTGATATGTTGGATCCCTCTCTCGATCTTCACCAGTGTCTCCCTTGTCATATCCACATCATGAAGCTGGATCATACGGACAAGTTCCGTCTGTCCGATCCCTCTTGTCAGCCGGATCCGGCGTATATTCCTGCCGATCTGAATCCCCGACTGCTTTATCTTCTGTTCCATGGTACACCTTCTGAAAAGAACTGATACCAGTCCTTTTTCTTCCATCATATGCACTTCTCAGTGACTGATGGGACCAGAATCAGCCCAGTTCCGCGACATGACTTTCATTTTCTGAATCTTCGTCATTACCGGGAACGGAAAACAGCAGGTGGCTGCCCTGACTGTTTTATCTTCTGTTCCATGATCATTCCTGTAAAAACGGACTTATATCAGTCCTTTTTTCTTTATCATAGACAGTCTTTCTGTTATAATGGGACCAGAACGAGTCCACATAAGAAAAGAGGAAGAAAATGCACCAAAAAAACAGGGAAAAGAAATATTATCAAATACGGGTTGAATGGTTGTGGGGAATGATATTTCTGCTGACAGTACTGTCAGCAGCAGAACTGTATGGAATCTTGAAATATTTTCGGCAGAATCGCACAGAAGCGGCTCCGGAAGAAGGGCAGATGCGTGTGGAAGTGACCTATGACGGGTGGCGCTCCCGGCTGGACGATACAAACCAGTGCCATCTGTGCGGAGACAGCAGCCGGATTCGCTGCGAGAGCGGCTTCGATGCCATCGGCGTGATCTCGCTGAATGACTGGTCTGTCATTGATTTTCAGCTGCGGAAATATGATACGGAAGGGAACGACGTCACAGATGACAGAGCTTCCGGGATTCTGTACGGAAATACCGAAGCACTCTCCTGGCTCTCCAGCGGGGACCCCTCCAGAGGCATGGCGAGAATCAGCATGACGCTCCCTGAAGATGCCCGGGCGGACGAGGACGGCATCTGCCGGAGCCTGTGTCAGCCCTGTCTGGACAAGGTCACTGCCTCCCTCAGCATCTGGAAGTCAGAAAAGGAAGACAAGGAAGCGCTCCCTCTCTGTCTGGTGGATTTTCAGGATCTGGAACTGTATCCCATACAGGACTGGTATCGGGGGTATTTTATCAGAGATTACTGGATGGAAATGGACTTTGAACAGTCGTCGGTCTCTGTCAAGGCATACTTTCTGCCTGTCCTCGTACTGGCACAGGGAAACGATCCGGCCGCTGAAGAAGAGACTCCTGTTTTTATACATGTAATATAAAAGGGCTTCCCGTATCTTTCGGAAACCCTTTCGCCCAGAGCACGAGACGGGATTCGAACCCGCGACCCTCGCCTTGGCAAGGCGATACTCCACCACTGAGCCACTCGTGCATATATGTAAAACCCTTTCGGGTGAAGCGGGTGATGGGAATCGAACCCACGTATCCAGCTTGGAAGGCTGGTGTTCTACCATTGAACTACACCCGCATATATGTGAAAACCCTTTCGGGTTGTTTGCCTGTATGAAAAACCCTTTCGGGTATTATTGTCTGTCCTCCGGCTTCACAACAATAGGTATTCTACTATGGGTCTTTTTAATTGTCAATAGTTTTTTTGAATTTTCTGCAAAAATTTTCGGCACCCAAAAAGGGCGCCTTTTACCCGGTCACATAACCCTTTTCAAGGTCTACCAGATTCACCAGTTCTCTGCCCTCCAGATACCGCTCCAGATTCTGACAGCAGAGGTTCACCACCTTCTGTCCGGTCTCTCTGGAATACCCGAAGCTCTGGCCTGCGATATGAGGCGTCAGAATCACTCTCTCGATCTTCCACAGAGGATGTCCTTTGGGCAGCGGTTCCGGATCCGTCACATCCAGCGCAACGCCTCCCAGATGCCCGTCATGAAGCACCCGCACAAGACCGGCCGTATGGATCAGGTCTCCCCGGCCCACATTGACCAGAAGAGCAGTCTTCTTCATGCTCCGAAGCCGCTTCTCATTCAGGAGGCCTCTGGTCTCTCTGGTGGATGGCAGACAGGCGATCACAATATCCGCCCCGGGCAGTCTGTCGTCCAGCTCCTCCCTGGTGATCATGGCATCAAAGCAGTCCGGATAGTTCCGGTCCGTCCGCCGCATGCCGGTGACATGCGTCCCGAACGCCTTCAGCCTCTTGGCCGCACCGGTCCCAATATCCCCGGCCCCCAGGATCAGCACCTCCTTGTCCCACAGAAGAGACTCTCTCCTGATCTGACTCCAGCACTCCTCCTGTTGCAAAAGGGCATACTGCTTCAGGTTCCGCCCCATGGCAAGCAACACCCCCAGAATATATTCCGCAATCACCGTCTGAAAGCAGCCTCTGGCATTGGTCAGCAGCACTCCCTTCGGAAACCCTTCCCTCATGGTATACACATCGGTTCCTGCCCAGCTCATCTGCACCCATTTAAGCCTGGCGCAGTTTTGAAGCTCCCGGATCCCCGGTTCCCCGAAAATGATCTCTGCCTCTTCAAGAAACGGCTGCCGTTCCTCCCGGCTCATCTGCGGGTCAATGAACTGCCACTCCACCCTGTCTTTTCCTGCTTCTGTCATCATATCCCTCTGCGCCCGGTCACAGGGCAGGAGGACTGCCGCCTTCTTCTTTCCCATAAAAATCCCTCCAGCAGGGCCCCTTTTCACGGGCCCGGAATCTCTCTGACTGACCTGTATCCTGCCCGGGATACGGCCATATTATACCTGCACGCCGCAAAAACGCCGGCTTCATGGGCGCTCTCCACAAAGCCGGCGTTCCGTCAGGACCTCTGCCGTCCGTATTATCTCAGACAGTCCACAGCCGCCCGCTCAATGGGGAACCCGGCCCTGTATCTGCTGATAAATTCGTCAAAACCTTTCACATCTGCCGGATCCGGATCCATCTTCTCGCCCTCGTCTCCGCCGAAGACCTTCTCCTGCAAATAGTCCTCCAGCGTCTCTCCTTCGCCCTTCTGGAGCATATAGGAGGCCAGCAGCGCAATTCCCCATGCACCGCCTTCCCCTGCAGTTTTCATGACGGATACCGTAGCGTCCATGGCGCCGGCCAGGATACTCTGTCCCACCCCTTTGGTCTTGAAGAGTCCGCCGTGCCCGGTGATCCGGTCCACAGCTACCTTCTCTTCCTTCATCAGAATGTCCAGACCTACCTTCAGCGCCCCCAGGGAGGTGTAGAGATTGGCACGCATGAAATTCGCCAGGTTGAACCGGCTGTCCGGCGTACGCACGAACAGGGGACGCCCTTCCTCGAAGCCTGTAATATGCTCTCCGGAGAAATAATTATATGCCAGCAGTCCGCCGCAGTCCTTGTCCCCTTCCAGAGCCTTATTGTAAAGAGTGCCGAACAGCCTGTCCATATCCACTTCCATGCCGAAGCTCTCCGCAAACTCCTTAAAGAGGCTGACCCAGGCATTCAGGTCTGAGGTACAGTTATTACAGTGTACCATAGCCACGGCATCGCCGCTGGGCGTGGTCACCATATCAATCTCTTCATATGCTTTCTGAAGCTCCTTCTCCAGCACAATCATGGCAAATACGGACGTTCCTGCGGACACGTTGCCCGTACGCTGCTTCACACTGTTGGTAGCCGCCATACCGGTCCCCGCATCTCCCTCCGGCGGACACAGAGGACAGCCAGCCTGCAGCGTACCGGTGGGATCCAGCCTCTTCGCTCCCTCTTCGCTCAGAACGCCGGCCCGGTCTCCTGCCACGAGAACCCGTGGAAGCAGATCCTCCACCTTCCACGGAAATCCTTTGGGCGCCACAAGCTCATTGAAAGTGCGGATCATGGACGCATAATAAGTCTTTGTACCGGAATCAATGGGGAACATACCGGAAGCGCTTCCAACGCCCAGCACCTTCTCTCCTGTGAGCTGCCAGTGAATATAGCCGTCCAGCGTCGTGATAAAGTCCACCTCCGGCACATGCTCCTCCCCGTTCAGAATCGCCTGATACAGATGAGCGATGCTCCATCTCTGGGGCACATGAAAATGAAATGCTTCCGTCAGCGCCTCGGAAGCCTGCTGGGTGATCGTATTTCTCCAGGTCCGGAAGGGCACCAGCAGCTCTCCTTTTTTATCAAATGCCAGATATCCGTGCATCATGGCGCTGAAGCCCATGGCGCCAAGCTTCTCCACCTGAACGTCATACTGCTTCTTCACATCCTCTGTCATCTTCCTGTAGCAGTCCTGAAGTCCGCTCCAGATATCCTCCAGTGTATACGTCCAGATCCCGTTCTCCAGCCGGTTCTCCCAGTCATGGGCCCCGGATGCGATGGGCGTATTGTTCTCATCCACCAGCACCGCCTTGATCCTGGTGGAACCAAACTCGATTCCAAGCACCGCTTTCCCGTCAACTATTGTCTTCCTTACATCGCTCATGAAACAAACCCTCCTAAACATATTCACGACCCGGAGCCCTTAGCCTCGCTCCGTGATGCCTTTCGCATCTTATGTGATAATGATAACATATGAAAAGAGGGATTACAAAAGGATTTTGCCCGCACCCGGAAATTTTTCACAAAAAAGAGTACATCTCAGCCGGGATATCCGATGAAATGTACTCCTGTACACACTCCGGCAACAGCCTCTCTGTGTACCTGTCCTTCCCTGGATACAGACTTTTGCAGTCCCCCTGTCTACAGCAGAAGCTCTGCCACAAACACTGCTGCACAGGCCGCAGCCGCCACGGTCACCAGACTTTTCCCCCGATACGCCAGCACACCTGCCGCCGCCACCCCTGCCAGGGCGCTCGCCACACTCTCCGTTGCGTACAGAATGGCCGGAAAAGTCATGGCCGTCAGGCAGGTATAGGGCACATAGTACAGAAAGGACTGCACATACCTGTTTTCGATCTTCCTGTGAAACACCGTCAGCGGAATCACCCGGATCAGATAGGTTACCAGAGCCATGATACCGATATAGACGTATACCATCACTGTCCTCCCTCCTCACCCGTCACCGGGAAAAGGACCGCCCCCGCCGCAGATGCCGCCACCGTACACAGAATGATGGACATCCCGGCAGAGATCCCGTCAAAGAACGGAACATAGTAGATCACACAGCTCATCAGCGCCGCCAGGATCACCACCAGAAGCACCGGCCGCGCTTTCCTGGCCGCTGGTATGACCACCGCCATGAACATCCCGTACAGCGCGACGCTCAGCGCACTGTTCACCGAGGCCGGCAGCATGCTTCCCGCCGCCGCACCGCACGCCGTACCTGCGGTCCAGCCCAGAATGGGGAGCACCTGCAAACCGACAATATACGGAAAGGACAGCTCCTTTCCATGGGACATGGCCACGGCAAAAATCTCATCTGTATTGGCGAATGCGATCACAAAGCGCTGCCGCATGGTCACCTTCCCGGCAAGCTTCTGGGAAAGCGACAGACTCATGAGCGCATATCTCAGATTGATGATCAGCTGCGTTGCCGCCATCTCCAGCAGGGTTCCTCCTGCGATGATGACCTGAAGACCGGCAAACTGTCCCGCGCTGGTCATATTGGTCAGGCTCATCAGCGCCGCCTGAAAGCCGGACAGCCCGCCGCTCATGGCCATAATGCCGAAACTGAAGCTCACGGAAAAATACCCAAGGGCGATCGGCACGCCGTCCCTGCATCCGCATCGTATTTCCTGTTTTATCATCTCTTCTTCATCCTGTATCGAAGACCTTCTGCCTCCCGCGGACCCGCCGCGGACAGGCGCCGGCCCTGTATCCTCCCTGTCAGATCCGCCTCAGGATCATGGAACATATGGGCGGTACCTTCAGGTAGAGAATCCCTTTCTTCACATGGTAGACCTCTCTCCCCAGGCTGAACCCGTTTTCCAGCGTCAGCATCACACGCTCCATGAACGCCTCCCTGGGGACGCCAGCTTCCCACACGGGGATATTGACCTCTTTTTCCTCTTTTCCATTGTTGACCACAACCACCATCTGTTCCTGCTCACTGAACCTGCCATAGCTGAGGAACTGATAATCCAGCTCCAGAAAACGGGTGGAGCCATGAGTCAGCACGGGATTCTCCTTCCGGATACAGATCGCTTCCTTATAGAAAGAAAGCAGTCCCTGATCTTCCTCACCCCAGGGATAGGTCCTGCGGTTATCCGGATCCGTAAATCCGCAGAGCCCCGCCTCGTCTCCATAGTAGAGTGTGGGCGCTCCCACCCAGGTCATCTGAATCACCACTGCCTCCCGGAACACACCCTTGTTCACGCCCTCCGAAGCCGCATCCGAACCCAGCTCCTGCACACGTCCCACCTTGTGGTTGGTCCTGGTGAGAAATCGGGAATGGTCATGATTGGACAACTCATTCATCGCCGTCTGCAGAGAAGGCGCATAAAAATTCGCCATATGGTGCATCATGGCATCTTTAAACGCCTGTGCATTTCCATACATATCTTCCCGGTACTCATCGCTGTGCTTCTCCATACCAGTCAGGAACCAGGTCACCGGTTCCATAAACGCATCATAGTTCATCAGCGTATCCCACTGGTCTCCCTGCAGCCAGGCATTGGCATTGCCGTAATGCTCCGCAAGGATCAGCGCCTCCGGATTGGTCTCCTTGACCACCTTCCGAAATTTACGCCAGAACTCATGGTTATATTCCCCGGAGAAACCAAGATCCGCCGCCACATCCAGCCGCCATCCATCCACGCAGAAAGGCGGCTCCAGCCATTTCCTGGCAATATAGAGGATATATTCCTCCAGCTTCTCTGACTGCTCATAACAGAGCTTGGGCAGCGTATCATGGCCCCACCAGCCGTCATAATACTCATTATAGGGCCAGCCATGCTCATAATTGAATTTGAAAAAATGCCGGTAGGGGCTGTCTTTGGAAATATAGGCTCCCTTCTCATAACCTTCCATCTGCTCATACAGACGTTCCCGGTCCAGCCATTTGTTAAAGGACCCGCAGTGGTTAAACACACCATCCAGAATGATCTTCATTCCTCTTCGGTGTACCTCCGCCACAAATCTTGCGAAAAACTCGTTGCTCGCTTCCAGATTCTTCTTGTTTACCACGCGCTGAATATATTTGCTGGCATGGGCATTGTTGTTATCCCCCTCCGGCAGGCATTCTCCGCCGTCCTCCACGATCACTCCGTAGTGCGGATCGATATAGTCATAATCCTGGCTGTCGTATTTATGGTTGGAGGGCGATACGAAGATGGGGTTCAGATAGAGTACCTCCACCCCCAGATCCTGCAGATAGTCCAGCTTATCCCAGATCCCCTGGATATCTCCGCCGTAAAAGTCCCGCACGTCCATGGATTCCGGATAACGCCTCCAGTCTCTTACCCTCCGGACGCCCTCCCCAATGTAAATATACTCCCGGTCCTCCACATCGTTGGATGTGTCACCATTACAGAAACGATCCGTATAGATCTGATACATAATCGCTCCCTTTGCCCAGTCCGGGGTCTTAAACCCCGGCACGATACCGAAAGAATTGTATTCCTGGAGGTTTCTCGACACTCCCAGACTGTTATAAAAACACCTCTGATTACCCGTCTGAATTTCAAAAAAATAGTGGATCGGCTCCGTAAGCGGTTCGGTGGTATAGGTGTAATAATCAAAAACCCCTTCTTTGTATGCTTTTTTCATGGGGACCTTATGGCTTCCGCAGATAAAAAACACATAATCCGCGTTGTCCATCCAGGTGCGGAACTTGATCGTCACCCGATCACCGATCTCCGGCTCAAATGGATCACGATAGTTGGCGCTTTCATCGCTGAAAAGCGCGGACCTATTCAGTACAGGCCTCATGTTGACTGCATATTCCCGGCTGCGTTTTGCCTGTGCGATCTCTTTTAAATCCATGCATTCCATCCCTTCAAAAAAAATTTTTGTCTGATTATAATATAACAGATAGCATACTTACACAAGACCTTTTCCAAAAAAAGACAGTAAAAAAGACAGCGGGGGTTCATGCTGTCTTTTTTAGGAGAAGGTATTTCTTGTTTCTTATGGGGTGTAGCAAAAACTATATAATGTATTGGGGGTTTTTACGAGTATTATACTACCACATCTTCTCAAAGAAGTGTGCACAAACTTCACAAAAATCACCTCTTGTTTTTAGCTATTCTGCACAAATAATGCTTCGAACTCTTCCCTGTTGATCTTCTCCTTCTCCAGCAGAAGCGCCGCACAGGACTCCAGCACATCTCTGTGCTCGCTGATGATCCGACCCGCCCGTTCGTAGCATTCATCAATGATCCGCTTGATCTCCTGATCGATCTCGCCCGCCATATGCTCGCCGTAGCTCCTTGTATGAGCCAGATCCCTGCCGATAAACACCTCTTCGCCGTCGTCTCCGTAGTGAATCAGCCCCATCTTTTCCGACATGCCGTATTTGGTCACCATGGCTCTGGCAAGAGCCGTCGCCTGCTTGATATCGTTGGAATCGCCCGTGGTCACATCCTCAAAAATCAGTTCCTCTGCCACACGTCCGCCCAGGCCCACGATGATCTCCTGAAGCAGCTGGCCCTTTGTGCGAAACATCTCATCCCGCTCCGGCAGAGGCATGGTGTAACCTGCCGCGCCCATACCTGTAGGGATGATGGACACCGTATAGACCGGACCCACATCCGGAAGCAGATGGAACAGGATCGCATGACCCGCCTCATGATAGGCGGTAACCCTTTTTTCCTTATCAGAAATCACACGGCTCTTCTTCTCCGCACCAATGCCTACTTTAATAAATGCTTTTCTAATATCCTCCTGCATCATATAGGCACGGTTATCCTTTGCCGCCAGAATCGCGGACTCATTCAGAAGATTTTCCAGATCCGCCCCGGTGAAGCCGGCCGTGGTCTGAGCAACCTGATGCAGATCCACATCGTCTCCCAGAGGCTTGTTCTTCGCATGAACCTTCAGGATCTCCTCTCTTCCCTTCACATCCGGTCTTCCCACTCCAATCTTCCGGTCAAAACGTCCCGGACGCATGATGGCCGGATCCAGAATGTCTACCCGGTTGGTGGCGGCCATGACGATGATCCCCTCGTTGATGCCGAAGCCGTCCATCTCCACCAGGAGCTGGTTCAGCGTCTGTTCCCGCTCATCGTGTCCGCCGCCCATACCGGTCCCGCGCCGTCTCGCCACCGCATCGATCTCATCAATAAATACGATACAGGGCGCATTCCTCTTGGCATTGGCAAACAGATCCCGCACACGGGAGGCGCCCACGCCCACAAACATCTCCACAAAATCCGAACCGGAGATACTGAAGAACGGCACGCCTGCCTCTCCCGCCACTGCCTTGGCAATCAGCGTCTTGCCTGTACCGGGCGGTCCTACCAGCAGAACCCCCTTGGGAATCCGCGCGCCCACCTTCGTATAGCGCCCGGGATTGCGCAGAAAGTCCACGATCTCCTCCAGTTCTCCCTTCTCTTCCTCCAGTCCCGCCACATCCTTAAATCCTGTGGTCTTGTCTCCGGTACCCGTCATCTGCGCATGACTCTTGCCGAAATCCAGCATCCGGGCATTGCCGCCGCCATTGTTCCTGCCCATGGTCATGACGATGAAAAAGATCATAAGGCCGCACAGGATCAGAGACATGCCGTATGTCTCAAAAAATCCGGGCTGTTCGATCTGGAGCACCTCATAGGGGATCCCGGCGCTCTTCAGCACCTGTTCCGCCTCCGTCGTATCCAGCACATACGTATGCCCCATGGTTCCGTCCTTCAGATAATATTCCACCGAACCTGTGGGCGTCTCTTTATTGGGCTGTATGTCTGCGCTGACCACCGTTCCTTCCGCCAGCATCTCTTCCATCTCCTGATACGTATAAGTCGGCCGTTCCTGAAGTCTCCCTTCAAAAAATACCAGCACCAGGCAGATCAGCACCAGGAACACCACATAGGTACTGATTCCCTTCCATTGTCTGTTCAAAATATCTTATCCTCCTGTTACTCAAATTCCACCACACCGATATACGGCAGGTTCCGGTAGAGCTGATCATAATCCAGCCCATACCCCACTACAAATTTATCTTCGATCTGAAATCCGGTATATTCCACATCCACATCCACCACACGTCTGTCTGGTTTGTCCAGCAGCGTGCAGATCTTCAGGCTGGCAGGCCCCCTCTGGCCCAGAAGGTTCTTCAGATGACTCAACGTCCTGCCCGAATCAATGATATCCTCGATAATGATCACATCCCGGCCCGTGATCGCCATATCCAGGTCCTTGGAAAGCTTCACTACACCGCTGGATTTGGTCGCCGCACCATAGCTGGAACACTGCATAAAATCCATGACCACCGGTACAGTTATTCTTTTTGCCAGTTCACAGGTAAAATATACACTTCCTTTTAAAATGCAGATCAGATAGACTGTCTTCCCTGCATAATCCCGGCTGATCTCTTCTCCCAGCTCTTTGATCCGCGCATTGACTGCCGCTTCTTCGATCATCACATCAACACGATGCTTCTCCATCCTTCGTTCCTCCATTCTCTCTCATCTGTACTTTCAGCATCCTCCTTGTCCTGTCTGTCACCTTATAGCGTTCACTGATGCGCATGCCGGCCACCCAGATGACATGGCTCCCGTCTGCCAGGAGGATGCACTGGTCCCGTTCTTCCCTTGGAACCTTCTGATCAATCAGATAATCCTTCAGCTTCTTGTGGATCCCTCCGGAAAGCTCCAGATAATCCCCCGGCCGCCTGGTTCTCAGAACGGCGTTATTCTTGATTTTATCATAATCAAACCACTTCGTATAGCGATTTACAGGAATTTCCCCAATTTTCTCACAATTTTCCAGAGTCAGGCGGAAACTGGCCCCCATATAATGGTATTCGCCGCCCGGCTCACAATATACCGCTTCCCCGGGTTCTGACGTTTTGTATCCTCTTTTCAACCGGATCTTCTCATATTCCAGCACTGCAACGCAGCTGTCCGGAAGGGTCACCCTGTTCCCTCGCCTGCCGTCCGCCAGAGCACAGACCTGCTCTGCATGAACCGCCTCCGGGCTCCCATACAGCCGCTCCAGGCACCGCAGAACGACCTTTTTCTGCATCAGGCCGTGCATCCTGCCGAACACCTCCAGAGAAAGCTCATACGCTCCGTCCTTCTCCCGCACTCCCTCTTCCATCCATCTGCCAAGCTCATTCTCCAGATAGTCCTCCGCCTCCCAAAGCCGCTCCGCAGTCCCTGCCATACGGACTGTACTACCCGGCCGGATATCTTCCATGGCCGCCAGTACCTCGTACCGGATCCGGTTCCTCGTATATTCCTTCTCCCTGTTTGTAGAATCCTCCACCCATGAAAGCCCGCGTTCTGTAAGCCATCCCACGATCTCCTCCCGCGCCGCACACAAAAAAGGACGTATGTAGGGCATCCGCACCGGCTCCATCCCCCGGAGTCCTCGAACGCCCGTTCCCCTCATCAGATGGAAGAGCATGGTCTCCGCCTGGTCATTCTGATGATGCGCCAGCGCCACCCGGTCGATCCTGCCCTCCCGGACCTCCCGCCCAAACGCCGTATATCGTACCTGTCTGCCGGCTTCCTCCAGTCCGATCCCGTCCCGCCCGGCGATCCCGGGCACATCCGCCTCCACCACTTTCAGCCCGATTCCCCGCTCCGCGCAGAACTTCTCACAGAACTCCTGATCCCTTCCTGCTTCTTCTCCCCTGATTCCATGATTCACATGCAGCGCCTGTACCTGGACCCCGTATTCCTTCCCGTACTCCCACAAGAGCTCCAGAAGAGCCGTAGAATCTGCCCCTCCGGAATATCCCACCAGTACCTTCATCCCCGGCCGCATCATATCCCACCGCTTTATGTACTCATATACCTTCTTCTGCATATCCCATGACTCCTGTTCTCCTGGATCATTATTTTTTACCGCCCCGCCCGGGCCGTCTCTATCGTTTCCATATTCCTGCCACCAGTATCGTCATGTCATCTGCTCCTTCGCCATAGGTCCGCACCTGCTCCATGAGCCGTTCTGCCATCTCCGCCGGCGTCCCCTGGGGCAGATTCCGGATCAGATGCTTCATGGTCTCTTCCTCCTGTCCCTCCGGCAGCGCACTGATGACTCCGTCTGTCATAAGAAACAGAATATTTCCGTCATACATCCGGATCCGATACGGCTCCAGCGGGATCTGGCTCGTCACCCCCGCCGGCAGTCCGCCGCCGCGGATGCATTCCACCCCATTCTCTTTTTTCAGAAAGCTCACACCGGCGCCGACCTTTACAAAATCGCAGACTCCCGTATACAGATCAATGGAAGCCATATCGATGGTGGAAAACACCGGCTCCTCCGGCTGCAGTACGATGGACGCATTGATCATGCGGACTGCCGTCTCTTTGCTGAAGCCCGCCTCCACGAACTGCTGCAGAAGGTCCAGCACCAGTTCACTCTGAGTACATGCCTGGATCCCCGACCCCATACCATCAGACAGCCCCGCATAAAACTGTCCGTCCGGCAGCCAGAACACCGAAAAATTATCTCCGGACACCGCCTCCTGCTGCCTGGTCTCCTTCCTGACCCCGTACAGGACATTATATGCCACGCCTTCCACGAACAGGACTGTTACCCGTTCCTGACTGACGATCGAACGGCTGTCTCTGGCAGGCATCATCTCGCAGTCCATCAGATCTGACAGCACAGCCGCAATCTTTTTCACAGGCACGCAGATCTTTCTTCTCGTATTCATGGTCATGTAAATCTGCCTCTTTCTCCCCAGCGGATTGTAGAAGAAGACTTTATGTACCCGCACTCCCATAAGCCGCAGTCGCTTTCCGATCTCCTGTTCCAGCTCCGTATCCTCCCGGGTGCTGTAGATGCGCTCCATCGTCCCCACCAGGATCTGGCTCATCTCCCTGAGCTGTCCCGCCGCCGCCATACGGCTCTCTGCCAGGCGGTCCAGAAGGATCCGGTCTCCCCGGCTGTTTACTTCCGCCGCCATCTGCGGCACCATACAGAAGCTTCTGGAGAGCTGTGCGAAGCTCTCCTGATAATCTTCCATCCACTGTCTGATCGGGTGCGCCACCTCCATATCCGTAAGAGCCCTCCGTCCTCCGACGATCCAGTCCCTTACATAACCTGCCAGAACCACTGCGGAAAAAAATGCCAGTCCCTTCATGGCGCTCACCGCCATCTTCCACTGCGGCTCCCCCAGCATATATTCCACGGTAAGCTCCATGGCCGCCAGGCAGCTCCCGGCTCCCAGCCCCAGAAGCCACTTGTCTCTTCCGTCCTCTTTCCTGCCAAACAGCATCAGCAGACATCCGCCGAATACCAGTGACAGGACATACTTTGTCCATTCCACATGTATCACTCCTTTTAAAATTATAATTCCGCATCGGCATCCGCGGATTTTGTATGGGAATTATAGGGCAGGAGTCTTTGCAATCTTTGTCATTTGGAATCGGCTCGAAAAAAAAATTTTTCGACACAGAATAAGGATGAGCTTCACAGCCCACCCTTACCTTATTCAGTCTTTTGATTTAAAAATAACCTCATCTTCATAGACAAGTCCCAGCTTCTCTTTTGCCACATCCTCTACGTATTTCTTCGTCTTCGTATAAGCTTCCAGCTCCTCGATCTCTTCTGCCCGTCTCTCCTCGGCCTCGATCTGCTCCATCAGGCTGTTTTCTCTCTCCTGGTATGCATAATTCTTCTGTCTTAAACGAATACCGCCGACGGAGCTCGCACCAAAAACAGCCAGAACGATCAGAATGATCCCCCAGGCCCCCAGGTGCGACCTTCGCCGGTTTGCTTTTTGCCATTTTGTACGTGCAGACATAAACCTCACCTCTACGAGAATAAAATAATTATAAACTCTTTCAGCTTTTTTTTCAATTTCTTTTTGTAAAACCTTCCCGCCATCCTCAGGACTTGTACCATTTTCTTCCATAGAAAACGAAACGGCTTCAGCAAAATTCCCAGGCACAGGTTCAGGATCCCTGCGATATGCCTGACCATCCAGTTGCTGATGGTCTGATGATAAAAGAGCATACCTGCAGCCACTGCAAATAATGCATAACCGCGCACAGCACCGTCATTTTCCCGATACAGAAGCTGAAAGATCAGAAGCGCAGTCCCTGTCCAGTACAGCACATCCTCCAGCGCCACTGCCAGGACACCATGGGGCACGACTCTCCGAAAGATCCGGAGCAGGTCGTAGAGGCTCAGAATCAGAACTCCCCTCAGAACTGCCAGTCCAAAAAACTGAAGTTCTTTTAAAATCCCCGGACTCATATGCTCACCGGAACAGCCGGTTCAGCAGCGACTCACCGCTTTTTTTGAAATCCGAGACTTCCGAATACTGGATGCTGTCGATCCTGCCCTCCAGCTCTATCTCTCCCTTCTCCAGTGTCAGCCGGTTCACATGCAGATCCGCCCCTTTGATCTGCATCATCCCCAGGTCCGTCTCCAGAAGAACTTCCGATATATCAAAAGAGATAACATCCGACACACCGGTGATGCTGCCCGTCCGCCGGTTTATCATATTGACCTTGTGGGCACCCCTGCCCTGGGGATGCTCCTCGGTGGTTCCCATTTTCACCATAGAAAAAGACCTCCTGCAATATTCTCTTACAATATATTAGGAGGTCCCTAAAATTATTCCATTTTATAAATATCTGTAAAGCTCCCTGGCTTCTTCCTTCCGAACGGTCTCCTGTACATCCAGCACCTCCGCCTTCACGGTCCGTGTGCCGAACTGGATCTCGATCACATCCCCTTCCTTCACATTCAGGGACGCTTTTGCCGTCCTTCCGTTCACCAGCACTCTGCCTGCATCGCAGGCTTCATTGGCAACCGTACGTCTCTTGATCAGCCGGGAGACTTTCAAAAACCTGTCCAGTCTCATCTGTATCTCAGTTCAGTGCGTCCTTCAGAACCTTGCCGGCTTTGAACTTCGGAGCTCTGGAAGCTGCGATGGGCATGGGCTCGCCGGTATGAGGGTTGCGTCCCTCTCTTGCAGCTCTCTCGACAACTTCAAAAGTACCGAAACCGACTACCTGAACCTTCTCACCTTTCTTTAATTCTTCTGTAACAACATCAACAAATGCTTTGACTGCTTTCTCCGCATCTTTTCTTGTAATATCCGCATTGTCTGCAATTGCAGCGACTAATTCCGTCTTGTTCATGATTATCTCCTCCTAAACACTTCTATTTTGATGAACAGTTCATACGCATGTATCATTAGTTATAACGTTTTTCCATTTATTTGTCAAGCAGAATCCTCATATTTCCCCGGCCCGGCGTCGTTTTTTCATCTCTTTTTCTGCTTTTTTTATCTCTTCCCAGCGTTTTTTATTCTGTTCCGGAGAACCATATTCTTCATTTCCAAATACGTGGGGATGGCGGCGCACCATCTTCTCTGCCAGCGTGTTCACCACATCCTCCATGGCAAACCGTCCTTCCTCCTTCGCGATCTGAGCATGAAGAAGCACCTGCAGAAGCACATCTCCAAGCTCCTCGCAGAGATTCTCGTCGTCTTTCTGCTCTATGGCGTCGATGACCTCCTGGCATTCATCCCGAAGGCAGGGAATCATGCTCTCATGAGTCTGCGCCCTGTCCCACGGGCAGCCGTGGTCACTGCGAAGCTCCGCAATAATGTCCAGAAGCTGAGGGTAGGTATACATAAGTGATCACTCCTTTTTGAAAACACAATAACAGGGGCTGTGATCTTTACAGCGTTCAGCCGGCGCCGGACCGCCCGTCACAGCACAAAGATGCACCCTCTGCGCAGGGCCGTACCTCATGTACGCAGTCCCTGTAGAAGGTGCATCCGAAAATATACATGGTCAAAATTTGATGCGCGGTACCTTACAGCATCTTGTTGATCATCGCCAGGACTTCTTCTCCCAGAGCCGCGCTCTTCGCGTCAGCATCTTCCAGAGAGGTTCCCTTGATTCCATAGTAGAACTTCACCTTGGGCTCCGTTCCGGACGGCCTTACGCACAGCCATGCGCCGTCGTTCAGATCATAATAGAGTACGTTGGATGCCGGAAGTCCGGTGGGCTTCACCTCTCCGGTCGCCATATCCTTGATGGTATCCAGCTTGTAATCTCTCGCGGATACTACCTTATAAGAGCCGATGGTCTCCGGTGTGTTGTTTCTCAAAGTCTCCAGAATCTCCTGGATCTTCGCAAGGCCCTCGATGCCTTTCAGCTCGATGGATTTGACCGCATCCTTGTAGTAACCGTACTTCTCATACATGGCGAGCATGGCATCCCACAGCGTCATATTTTTCGTCCTGTAGTAAGCTGCCGCCTCACAGAGCGCAACGGTTGCAGAAATGGCATCCTTGTCACGGGCATAGGTCCCGATCAGGCAGCCATAGGACTCTTCCAGTCCAAACAGATAGGTTCCGTGTCCGGTATGCTCGTTCTTCAGGATCTGCTGGCCGATGAACTTGAAGCCGGTGAGCACTTCCACCAGCTCGCAGCCGTAGTTTGCCGCCACTGCATCCACCAGATTGGTGGTAACGATGGATTTGACCACCTGTCCGTCTGCCGGGATCCTGCCTGCCGCCTGCTTCTGGCTCAGCACGTAGTCACACAGAAGAGAACCGGACATATTGCCGGTCAGCGGGATATACTCGCCGGACTTTGTATCTTTTACATAGACTCCAAGCCTGTCCGCATCCGGGTCGGTGGCGAGAACCAGATCCGCATCTACTTCCTTTGCCAGCTTCAGACCCAGCGCAAATGCCTCTGCCGCCTCCGGATTCGGATAGCTGACAGTCGGGAACTCACCGTCCGGAAGCTCCTGCTCCTTAACCACGTAGACATTCTCAAAGCCCAGCTCTTTTAACGCGCGTCTTGCCGGGATGTTGCCGGTGCCGTGAAGCGGCGTGTAGACGATGCGGATATCCTTCTGCATCCTGTCAATGGCATCCTGATTCACCACCTGTGCCATGACATGTCCGATGAACTTGTCATCGATAGCCTGTCCGATGATCTCATACTTCCCGGCTGCCTCCGCCTCTGCTCTGGTCGTCGTCTTCACGGTGGAGAGGTCCGTGATCGCCAGCACTTCCTCCGTCACACCCTTGTCATGGGGCGGGGTAAACTGTGCGCCGTCCTCCCAGTATACTTTGTAGCCGTTGTACTCCGGCGGGTTGTGGCTTGCAGTGATGTTGATGCCGGCCACGCAGCCCAGCTCGCGGACCGCGAAGGACAGCTCCGGCGTCGGGCGCAGAGACTCAAACTTATATGCTTTAATTCCGTTTGCTGCCAGCGTCAGCGCCGCTTCCTCCGCAAATTCCGGAGACATCCGGCGGGAATCATAGGCAATGGCAACGCCCTTGCCCTGTCCGCCCTGCCTGATAATGTAATTGGCAAGACCCTGAGTCGCGCGGCGCACCACATAGATGTTCATGCGGTTGATACCTGCTCCGATGATCCCCCGAAGGCCTGCGGTCCCGAACTCCAGATCCTTATAAAAACGCTCCTTGATCTCGTTGTCGTCGTCTGCGATCGCTCTCAGCTCCTCTTTTGTCCCATCGTCAAAATAAGGATTGGAAAGCCACTCCTCATAGATTGCTTTGTAGTCCATTTTGTACAATTACCTCCCAAATCTCGTATTTTAGTTAGGATTATTATACAATATCTTTCTGGAAAAAGAAACTCTTTTTTCCCTTTGTGCCAGGAATTTTTCCAGCTTATCCATATGTTTTCCCGGAATCCACGCTTTATTGGTATTATAATAATAATTGGCCAGCTTCCAGAATTTCTCCGGATACTGCATGCGGAGGCTCAGATATTCCTTCTCTTCCCTGCAAAGCGGACGGACCTGCTCATAGGCCTTCAGGATCCGGCTGCCCAGACGAAGATCATAATCCTGCTTCTCCAGGATCTTCCTGAGGAAGAGATACAGATCATTCACCTGCACATCCAGAGCAAATTTCTCAAAATTGATCACCGCCATCTGTCCGCTTCCCACCAGGATATTGTGATGGATATACTCCCCATGACAGAAATGTCCTTCCCGCAGCGCCTGTTCCCGCAGCTTCTCATAGGAGGATGACTTTAATCTGCATTCGATCTCCTGGGCCTCCTTCAGCACCGATGTACAGCAGGAGAGATAGGCCGTCTCAAACACATTTTTCTTATTTTTTTTCCGGATAAATGTATAGATCTTGCGAAGCTCCCGGTTGTGGCGCCCCAGCTCCTCGATCACATGAGGCGCAGACAGGCGGAGACGGTCTTCCTCTGTCACCTCGCAGAATCCCCTCAGGTCCCTGTGCATACCCGCCAGCAGAGAAGCAGCCTTCAGGATCTCGCTCTCGCTCCTGGTATCACACTCTCTTCCATCCAGGGATTCCTTCACCACGAACTGATCATATTCCCGGTATACCGTCGCAAGCCTGCCCTCCTGGTCCGGCTCCATCCGGTCCACCAGATAACCGCATCCCTTCAGATGCTCCAGAAGTTCCTGCTCCTTCTGAAGCTTATAGACGCTCCCGGAAAATTCCCGGATCAGAAGCCTGCCCGCACTGGTATCCAGTAGAAATGCACCCCTTGTGCGCCAGCTTCCGTTCACGGTAAACGGGTACTGCTCCAATACCTGTAAATCTCTCTCGTTCATAGAATCCCCCCACGCATCGGTCGTCTCGTACCTTCTATACATATGTGGGAGAGCAGAAAAATAGCACCCGAACGGGTGCAATTTTAAAAAATATGTCTTACCGCCCTGACAGACGATACCGCCCGAAACCAAAGCTGGTATTTTTCCCCATGTGGGTGACTTCGCCTGCCAGCAGAAGAGGAATCAGCTCCTCCGGTATCTCTGACAGATGCAGCGCGCCTTTGATCCCCCAAAGCGACATCTTCTGATCCTGTGTACTGGAATACCGGCAGACCGGGACCGGTCTGGAGTGTTCCTGCAATACCAGAGGCCAGTCCCCGTCCCATCTGAGCTGTTCACAGTCTATCCCTTCAAAACAGTCCAGCATATAGAGCCTCCTGCACAGAGCCGGGATCATGGACTCCAGTGACAGGGACTGCTGCATCTTTCCCTGATATTTTAAGGTCACAGGAGTCTGGAAGCAAATCCTGTCCAGAGGCCTCCGGGCGGTTAATCCCTTCTGACGGTATGTTACATAGTCCCAGAGCGTCTGCACCTGATAATGTTCCATGAAGACTTCCGAACCTCTCAGGATGTCTTTTCCCACAGTGTTCCGGACCGACGCGACTGTATACCGGGCATGCTCCTTTCCGACGCCTGCCAGCCCCAGCTGATGGACCGCCTGCAGAAACTGGCTGAAGTATACGATCGTCTTCCCAAACAGGATCAGATGAAATTCCAGTATGTCTCCTTCCTGAAAATCTTCGTTATAATTTTCACATTCCAGCACATATCCCACGCTGTCCCCGGAGGTCACAAAATCCGGCTTCTCTTCAAATCGGGAATAGAGGGTCCTTCTGACGATGCATTCAGATTCAAAATCGCAGCTTTTGCACTGCCGATCCCGGATGCAGTTGGCGCGCAGCAGCATCTCTCCGATCCCGCCCCGGATGGCAGACACCTTATTCACGGGAAGTCTGGTATCCTCCGCGATCCTCAGTCCAAAGCGCAGCTTTACATAGCGAATCTGCAGCGCCCTTTTCAACAGTTCCAGATCCCAGGACATTCCGTCTCCTCCTCTCTGATCTTTCTCCCGCCGCTGTGCCGCGGAATCCATACCGACGGGCAGTAAAATCTGCCGGTTACGCAGACTCACGAGCGTTGATATTCAAAGTTCTGCGGAAATGTTTATCGCCCGTGAATATATATTTCAGCCGCAGGATCTTACGCCGTCCTGCTCCATGATCTCCTTCAGCTCCTTATACCGCTTCTCAAGATTTTTCTGAAGTTTGTCATAGCCGGCGGGATATTTCTGGAATCCAAAATGATTCAGTGAATTACGCTGATCCGACACGGCAGAAGACACATCCAGCAGCTTTTCTGACAGATTCATGGCCATCTCTTCGATCTTTTTAAGGTAATCTTCCTTTTCTTCTGCGTCCCGTTTTTCAAAATCGGGATCTGCGTGAAACTCCGCCAGCAGTTTCTCTTTCACGGCCTCTTTGTTCCCGTCTGACTGGCTGGTCTGGGAAAGCTGCTGGTTCGCCATAAATTTCAATGTCCGCCCGACGATCCCGTCTCTTTCTGCTTTGTCCCCGGCCGGAATCCCATATGCCTCACAGAGCCAGGTTTTGATGGTTTCCTCCAGCGCCGTGAAACCCTGCTGCGTTAAATTTTTATCAATCGCCCATTGAATGGCAGCCATGCCCGTCGCCGTATTTTCCAGCTCTATGCGCCCTCCCTCTTTTTCCATCCAGTATTTCCTGCTGAAGATATTCACGTCCCCGCGGATATGATCCAGCAGACGGATCAGCGGAGCATCGGAAACCGGCTGTTTATCTTCGCACATTTTTTCATAGGAATCATGAAATTTATTGTAGGCAGTCTGTATGCTCTTCTTCTCGTTTTTGTCGTTCTTATCATACTTTCCGCGGCCGGTATTCAGACAATTGGTCAGATCGCAAAGCCTGTTTATCATCTGCGTGGCATTCTTCTGCTCTTTCCTTGGTTTGACCGTCTCTTTATACAGGTCTTTCAGCTGACTGCTGCTTCCGCCCTTGATGAAGGACTCCGCCGCGCTGGTCCAGTCCAGAATCGTACTGCAGGCCGACATATCCAGAAGGTTGACATAATACTTCCCGTCTTCTCTCCGTTCTCCCAGTTCAAACGCTCCATAATACATGCCGCCTACCTGAATGTCTTTCAGAGCTTTGGCATAGTGAATCACCGTCAGCGCCTGCATGGGCAGATTCCTCAGGCCATGGGTAAAATCAAAATATACCGTCTCCTTCGGCCTGATCACCCCGTAAATCGCTTCAAAGATCTCATCGGTCTCCGCCTTGTTCCGCCCCTCTTTGATCCGCACGCTTTCGATGGGGAGATCCGGATATTCTCTTTCCATAAGCTCCTTCAGCCCGATCTTCTGCTCCCCTGCCGCCGGCTGCCTGTTTTTCATTGCCGGATGCCTGCGCTCCGCCTCTGTATAGGCTCTCGTGCGCCAGTTCATCTCTTCGGCCCTTTCCGTCAGAAGCACGGTGATCCTGTCCCCTTCGCTGCATACGGGCATGATATATCTCAGCACCGCCATCTGGACAAACGGCGTGCGGTATGCAAAATCCGTCCCTTCCACTTCATAAGTACAGTCCGTATAGAGACTTGTCCCTAATACGGTGATAAAATGTCTGCTCATAACGATCCCTCCCTGTTTTCTTCAGAAAATCCAAACTTTTTTTCTTTCCATTTCGGATTTATTCCCTTGTCACATTCGAACTCTTTTTTCAGTTCGTTGCAAGTCCTGTTTTTCATTGTTTTTTCTTACAAAACCGCATCATTTTGATACGTTTTTATCTCTCATTTATGTGGTTTCAAAGTTGGTGTACCCAAATTGTACCCACGCATATCTTTTGAACAGACACTTTCATAATTAGCTACACACTGTGTAGCCAATTCATATTTGCCCTTGCATATGTTTCCCCAATACTGCACAACATTCGGCAAACGCAAGCTGCTGATACTGAGTGTCTATCTCCTCCGCACTTTTCAAAAAATCATCTAACTTCTTTGCGCAATCAGACACCTTCCACATTTGCTGACTATGATACTGTTGTTGCATTTGCTGTAGTTGCTCTTGTATTTGTTGCTGGTTAAAAATATTGTATATTTGATTTTGGTTGAACATTTTATCCTCCCTCTTAACAATAAAGTTCTATTCATTAACATCTGCTTTCATCATGACCATATTATAAGCATTTTGGTCATGATGTAGTCATGATCCTGGTTATGAATAATATTTTTGATTTTTACTTTTGGGCTTATCCGGCAAGGTCATTTTTAATCTTCCTTACTTTTACTAATGTATTTAAATATTTTCTTCTAAGGCTTGTCCGACTGCCAAATCCAAATTTTTCCATAATTTCCGGTATGGATCTTGCTTCTTTGCAAAAATCCAGAATCATCATGACCACATCATAACCATTTTGGTCATGATCGTGTTCACTTTGAACAGGATGCATTTCATCATTCAACAACTCTAAATACTTATCACACGCTTTGCAAAGTACCATAATCCCTGATGCGCTGATATTATATTCTGGCAGGCAGCCATTGTACTTTATGCAGGCATCTTTAATCTTGTCAAACCCTCTGCCCCATGCCTCTATCATACCACTCTTAAAGAACACATTTGCCAGTTTAGGATTATATGGCTTGGAAGAATGCTTTTCAAACAGCTTCTCCGTTGAGTTCAACTCAGACGGCATCTCACCATCGTTCCAGATATATATTTTATCTTCGTATACGCTAATCTGAATCGGGTTGCAAGCGCTATAATCCTTGTGAACCACCGCATTCAGCAATATCTCACGGAATGCATCCTGCGGAAACATAAACTGCTCAATCCTCTGAATCCCATCATAATAAATCAAAGCTTTCAAATATTTCGTATAAACCAAGTCAACAGCTTTATCAATCTGTTCAATCAGAGAGCCATGTATCTCGTCCTGATATTTCAAATCTGAATCAGAGTCGCCAAAATAACCAATCTTGATATAAGAACCCGTCACCCATTTCTCCGGATCTTTATAAAATGCCAGCATTGCTGCTCTTATGAGATAACCATCTTCATCAAATAAATGAAGATTTTCCATCAATATTGTATCATCAACCTTTGTTTCTTCCTCCGTCAGCCTTCCTCTTCTTATCGCCTTTTCTTTCAGTAAATCAATTGCCTCTCTTCTCAAATCTGTCACTTTCATCTTCGGAATCGGCATACTATCCCATGTTCTGCCCTGCGATTTCAGAATTGCTTTGTCCAGTTCTTTTCCTGTTATCGTCCTCATTGTGCTACCGGAACGATAAAAATATTTGCCATGATAGCTGATAAGCGAAGGGTACTTGTCCACAATAATTTCAATGTATTGTACTTTTCCCTCGTATAGCAGATTGACATCCGCCACAATACCCATTGTGTCTGTAATTTTATTGGGAATGGCTTCCAATAACCTTTTTCTATCTTTATCGTTGAGTCCAACAACCTCTCCGTCATCATTTTTTCCGATGTAAAGTGTTCCGCCGTATGCGTTGGCATAACCGCAAATCCATTCTAAAAATTCATCATGCCATGATTCTTTATATTTTATTGTTTGATGTTCCGGCATACTTTTCACCTGCCTCCTATCATCATATTTGCATATTAAAATAGAAAATGTCCTTTTACTACAAAATTGGCGTATCATTATTTTGTGTTCTCTCACATTTGGTCACGTGTACAAAAACATTATGTAAAAGGTTTACGCTAGTTAAAATAGATTCACCCTGATTTAATTTCTTTACATGTTTAATCGAATAATCATCTAAATGATTTTGTATCGCCCTAATTTCGTCATTGTGCGTAAGTCGATGGATCAGTAAAGTTCCTACTTGTCCTAAAAGAACAGGCGAAACATCTTGAGGATTTTGTGTTGTCAAAAATAGAAATATTCCCTTCTTACGCCCTTCTCTTGCTACAAGAGTTAAACCATTGTGAAATTCGTTCTCAGAATATTGTGACTTTGTATAGCGATGTACTTCGTCAATAAAGAAAACGAATGGTGAAATATTATCTTGCAAAACTACAAAATTGCATATAAGATCAATAATCATTCCTCCTATTCCTTCCGTAGCTCCAAGAGCTGAGGTATTAATATATAAGCTAGAATTTGGTGTATGTACAAACGTATCTATTTCATCCAGTAGATTATTCATCTTCTGATTGTGAGAAAAGAATGTTAAAAAATTCGTATTTCCCAATTGATACGTTACTTTTTGTACAAGATAACTATTAGCATTTGCCTTAAAAGTGTCATATGTATAATTAGCCCCTCTATTAGGTTCTGAAACAGATTCAGCAGCTATTTGCTCAGGCAGGAGTGAGATATCAAAATCTGTATCCCCCTTAGAAACAGACGCAAGTTGTTGTTGCATTTGAGCAATATTTTCCCCATCCTTTCTCAAAAATGTAGTCTGCCCATTTTTTTGCTGATAACGCAAAGAATGTATAGCTTCAGAAAGCACCGCACTCTGAGTGTTGCTGTTTATTTCAAACAGCAACGCCCACTGTTGCATAGATATTTTCCCCGGAGAAATTGTTGTATCTTTTCCTAAATTCAATTTTCTTACTTCTTGCGAAGAAAAAGAGTTTCTATATTCTCCAGTAGGATCTATTATCAAAACTTTCTTTTTTTCAGTAATTATTTTATCCAATATTGATAAGGCGGACGTGGATTTTCCACTGTTAGTTGCCCCAACTACAAACAAATGATGATTAAATAATGTACTTGGTCTTAGTGCCACTCCTGCAGTATTCATATTAAGATATGTTGCAAATGGCGGGAGCAAATTTTCTGATAAATTGCCAACTTCAATGGAATCCAAGTATATCCGCACAACATTCTTATTTGCTAAGTATACTTTATCCGTTATACCAACTGTTAGAAATTCTGGCAAAACAAATTTTTTATCACAATATGACATCAATCCAATAATATCAATATTTATTTCTGGAAACACTGTTTCCGGTTTTCCATGATTAATGGAATCATGAAGATTTTCAGATGACGGAACCTTCGTTTGAAAAACTTCACCCAAAAAAATACCCCGAACAGAATCAACCACAACCAAATAATTTATTGTATTAGGAATAAGCAGTTCATCAATTATTTTTCGATGTGATAGCAATGACAAATTTTCAACCTGTGCAATGCTGTTATCTCTATAAACCTGAGATATTCTTCCAATGTAAAAATTGCTTTTGTCTATATGGTTATATAAAGAATCAATCGTCATAGTATTCTCCCAAATAATCTGATAAATCCGAATTCATTGTTGCTTTCAAAAACACAATTTGATAATTATGCTTCATCAAGTCAATTAGTTTTAACCAATTAGGATTATTTTGAGTAATATTATAGTCACTGATTAAAACAGCCAAACTCTTGTTATGCAATATTGCTTGAATAATCATTTGAGAAATATGATTATCTGCAAAACTAAAACCTGTTGTAATAAGAAGCGTATTAGAACGCTTTAATAACTCTTGAAATTTTGTAAACAATTCAAAATATGGCTCTTGATAACTTTGCATATATTTATTTGAACTTGGAAAAATCATAATCGGATTAGAAACGTCTGCTTTTTCCTTTCTGCGAATACCTTTTGTATCACGCTCCCATGTTAAAGAACCATGCAATTTGAGCAAATTAATAATATTTTTCTTATATTCAAGTTCTCTTGTTTTGATATTTTCTATATCTTTTACAAGATTCCATTCGAACATATCACTATTAAAATATGGACGATGAGAAAATGAGAAACCATCCATCACAGTATATTCTATACTATCCGCCGCATCTTCAATTAGTGTATCATAATTTGTCGTAACTATAGTAAGTTTGCTAGGAGTTCTGACAAGATGCGATACCGTATTTATAAATGTCGAATGTTTTAGACAGTTATTATCATATTCATAACTTGTATTTTCTACAATTAGTTCAAAAATTTTCGATTTTGACCGAACATACTTAGAAGCATCCGCATCTGACACATATTTTTCAAAAGAAAGTAAGTCCGAAAGAAAATCCTCCAAGTTAAATGATGGGTTAAGTTTAGATGCTCCGCCTTGTTCCACGAGTTCTACAGGAACATTATACTTGCACAACTGTGCCAATTCTTGCAACGTAAAAAGATTAGAATTCTGTTTAAGTGTATTATTTATTAAATCAGCAAGCATAAATACTGTCTTGCCAAATCGTTTATCAATTTTTCCTGACGTACACAAGACAGATGCTCCAGCACCAACAAGCACAATTATATTACTAAATGTTTTGTGAATAAAAGAAGATGTTTCTCTTTTTATCAACGACTTAAAAGTTGATTCATCCATTGGACTTCCATCCTCCTTTGAAAGAATGGCTCCGCTTTTATAAAATGTATTATTTTCAAACTCATATTTTGAATTAGCTGAGATATAACAATCTACCATAACAATTTGCCTCCCACTTTAAAATCTTTCACTCCTATAACTATGGAACAAATCCAGAATTAATTGTAGTAGTTCAATGCATCAAGTATGCTTTTCGACAAATTTTATACTATCAGGCAGAACTACAAACTATCACGGAAACTGCCGACTTTCGCGTGACAGTACGATTTTCTCCCTGATTGCCCCTCTATCAGCAGCATTAAAGAACATAAAAACGAGATTCACCACCCACCGTGATGGATCCCGCCAAACATCAAAATCCCTTGATTTTAAGCCATTCTTCAATACTTTTGCCTGCGAGTACTTAATTACAAAAATACTTCGCCCAGGCGTCTTTGCAGCTTCTTATCAAAAGTAACAATATCAATACCCTATTCCCATTTATAACCATACAAAAGACAATCCACAAAATCAAGTTTGGGTGATTTGGCAAATATTTCTAATCCGCGAAGTAATATATCCACATTAAGAATAATCATATCATTCATCAATTTACGGAAATTACATGCAATGTCTTCCCTCGTAACCTGATATACACCTGTAATGGCTCTTTTATCTGAACTGCTGTTCCATCATAATATCCAATCGTAGACATATTTCCACCTGCCTCTCTGCTTATTGTTTATCATAACATCAGATATCATATCCCGCAATACAAATTTCTATCATCCCAAGCTCCATCTTCTCACACCTCCTCAAGAATCGCCCGTCCTGCCGCCCCCACCGACTCCATGGCGCCTACATTTAATGCGGTGGTCGTGGCTCCTGCTGCAATCGTCGTAACAGCTCCTGCCGTCGCTGCCTCAATCCCTGCTGCTGCCGCCGCCGTACCCACTGCACCTCCAACGGAGGCTCCGATGGCCGTCGTTCCTGCTGCTATGGCTGCTCCCACCGGCCCCGCGGTTGCCACGACTGTTGTTGTAATGCCTGCTGCTGCAGTTGCTACTGCTGATAAAACCGGTAAAATAAATAACATTCTGAAATCCTCCTCATGTTTAAGACGCTGTTTTCTTCCTTCTACTTTAAATACAGGACTGCTTTTCCAGAAAGTTGTCAGTCTTGATAAAAAAAATCTGTTAAAACCTAAACTCCCGGAAAAAATTATAACAACGCCCCTAACCTTGTTGGTCGTACCTGAAAAACCCCCGGAAATATGCCGTTTTTTACAATAAAGATAACAAATACGACTTGTATTTCCCTTCGTATGTTGTTATAATATTATAACAACATCATTATCGGGAGGTACAAATGAGCTACGAGGTTATCCAAAAAGTCGGCAGGCACCAATACATATACCTTGCAGAAGGCTACCGTAACGAAAACGGGCAGCCACGCCAGAAACGCAGGCCCATTGGAAAAATAGACCCTGTGACCGGGCAAAAAGTATACAAGCCGGAATACCTGGCGCAGCTCCATAGAAACGGAGCCCAGTCTGGAAACCTGGAACCGGAAGGCCTGTTTTCTGCAGAGGACATCCGTAAATCTTCCGTGCGTTCTTATGGCTCTTTCTATCTATATAGGAAGATAGCAGAACGCAACGGCATGGTCCGCGCCCTGAGGGAAGCCCTTCCCGCCTGCTGGACGGAGTATTTTACCCTGGCCTGTTACATGGTCTCTGCAGGAGATCCGCTGATGTACTGCGAGGACTGGCTGAAGGACACGGAATCTTATCCGGTTGGCTCCCTGTCATCCCAGCGCATCAGCGAACTGCTGCTTTCTCTGCCGCCACAGGGAAGAGAGGCATTCTACGGCAGCTGGTATGCCGCCCATAATGACGTGGAATACCTGGCGCTCGACATCACGTCCGAGTCCTCTTATTCAGAACTGATCGAGGATGTGGAATGGGGCTACAACCGCGACCATGAGCAGCTCCCTCAGGTTAATCTCTGCATGATGGTCGGCGAAACCAGCAGGCTGCCCGTCCACCAGACGGTATATGCAGGGAGCCATAAGGATGTGCGCACCCTGGTCACTTCCCTGTCCCGCTTTGAGGCTGCCACCGGGAAACGGCCTGCCACCATTGTCATGGACAAAGGGTTCTTCAGTGCGAAAAACATCAATTTCCTGCTTGGGGACAGTGATGGGGAGGCACATAACTTCCTGATCTCCATGCCGTTCACATGCG
Source organism: Lachnospiraceae bacterium (assembly GCA_910574805.1). Classification (GTDB taxonomy): domain Bacteria; phylum Bacillota; class Clostridia; order Lachnospirales; family Lachnospiraceae; genus Hominiventricola. Next base: position 211,497 of record CAJTCV010000009.1, read on the forward strand.
CCTTCGCAAAGAAACAGGTGGAAAGTGAACGGAAAGATATCGACTGCGTGGAAAATACCATTGTCGTCAATGGGTACCCCCTGCGGGCAGTCACCAAACTGCGGGCATGGAATAAAGACCATAAAGTGTACACCCATATCTACTACAGCGCAAAGAAGGCTTCGGGGATACGGGAAGACCTGTATGCAAAAGTTGCGCTGCTGAAGCAGAGGGCAGACGCAGAACCTGAAAAATGCCTGGATGACGGGGAGTGCCGGAAATACCTTATCATCCGAAGATCAGAAAAACAGGCCTCCGGCTATACCGTCAGCATCCGTAGTGATGTATTGGAAAAGGTCCTTTACACTGCGGGATGGGTAGTCCTGATCAGCAATAATATCCCGGATGCCCTGCAGGCCATGTGCGTGTACCGTGACAAGGACGTTGTGGAAAAAAGCTTCCTGCGCCTCAAGAACAGCATTGACCTTGGGCGGCTGCGTGTCCACAGTGATAATGCGATGCAGGGGAAACTGTTTGTCGGATTCCTCGCATCCATCCTCATGGCAGAGATCAACAAAACGATGGACAGGCATGGCCTTTATAAAAAATATACTATGAAGGAGCTGGTGAACCTGTTGGCAAAGCTTCGTGTTCAGGATATCAATGGCAGGCGTATACTGTATCCGGTATCAAAAGAACAGCG
>CAJTCV010000010.1 GCA_910574805.1 Lachnospiraceae bacterium
ATACTTTGCCATTTCCTTCACCTTCCTCTCCAACCATTATATCACTGATGCTGCAAAAAGAAAGTGACGCTAAAGCTCTACCGCCTGAAAGGCGGTGGATTTAACCTAAGGCTTGGAAATTAAATTTTAATTATCATATAATTATTTATCAATGGATGAAACCAGATAGGGATAAAACATAAAAATTATGTTTACAATTTATGATATTGTCCATAGAAATAGCGAGCATCGGATTATGTCAGCCATAATCCTGGTTTACAACCAAACGATAAGAAAGCTTCCGCGAAATATGCATTACATGATTTTCAAAAGAATTTCTGTTGGGGTAAACATGGGAATATCCATGCCATCAAAATCTCTTTTGTTTCGGGTGACAATACAATCACAATGTATAGATTTGGCGCAAGTAGCTACAAGGCAATCCTCAAAATCTTTTGCCTTTTTCTGAAATGCAATCAGAACATCATTGTTAGTAACACTGCATACTTTGACAATCTCCAAAAGTTTTCCGACTGCCTTATATGCCATATCAATGCTGTGGGTATATTTTCTTACAAGATAATAGATGTCGGTAACAGAAGATGCTGATACAAAACCGTCTATTTTGTGTTCTTCACAAAACTTTAAAACTTTGTAAGAATCTTCTATAAAAGGCTCCCTTTCCAATAACACATCAATGATTACATTTGTATCACACATTATTTTCATATTTTAACAGACGCTCCTCTCGCAAAGAATCCATATCTATATCAGAAGAAATACCACCAAGCATCCCGCGCAAGGAATCCACAGCAGAAATTTGGGGATTTACAACTTTAGCAACCGTTTTTCCATTACGAGTAATAAAGACATCTTCCTTGGTAATTAATTCAAGGTACTTACCGAAATTAGCTTTAAATTCTGTCGCTGTAACAACCATGGCTGAATCCTCCTTTTATTTAGGTCATTCTTATTATATGCGATTTTAGAAAGAAAATCAATAAAATCGTGCGAAACCAGAAGAAACGATATCAAAATTCGTTCGATAGGAAAGAAAAAACTTTTTTCTATATTTTTATCCTATCTGGTTTCATCCATGTCTGAATAAAAAATATTTGCTGAAAATCCAATGCAACAGCCACAATCCGGACATACATCATAAAAAGAGTCTGTAAAAAATCCCGGTGATTACGAATTCTTTTACAGACTCTGTCCTGTACTTTCCGATGATTTCTGCATCTATGTGCACATCCATAGTGCTCTGTGTTGGGCTTCTCCCCCAATTTTCCGAACAAAACTGTGCATGTTTACAATTTGTTCATAATTAAGCACATTTTTATTCTACATCGCATATTACAAAAATGCAAGCAAAATCTGCTTCTCTTTATCAATTTATAATCTTGTGATTATATATTTTTTCCTTTTTCGGAAAAATGTTCCCGCGCCTGTCCGCGGAATTTTGACGAATACGCCTGACTTCCTTAATTCCTCATTCAGATTCTTCTCTGTATTCAAAGATAAACCATTTTTCATTCATAAAAATCTCTATTGTATCGTCCGTTCCATACTGGTATCCAAAGCCGCTTCCGAAGTTGGACTGATTATCTTCCACTGGAATTTCGGTTCCCTCAACCGTCGATGTGATCTCCCCATCCAGGTTGCCGCAGCGCCCGCTGACCGTACTTTCTCTTCCGGTATCACAGTACAATCTGCCGTCTATTCTTACCATGGGGATCCTGTCCTGCATGGCATCCGCCTTTATCTGTTCCTGCAGCGTAATTTTATATACCTCTCCCAATTGTGCCGGATAAGATTCCAATATCTCTCCATTGTAAACAATTTCTACAATATCGCCCGTTTGCAGAGCAAGTTTCTCTGTATTAGGAACGCTGAACTTATCGGATGAATCAAGTTCCAAAGAATCATCAACAGGCTCTACTAAAATGGAACTGTCCGTTATCTCGATCACGGTTGCCTGAAATGTTGTCGCCTGTGTATGATCTGCAAAAGAAAGCGTTTCTGTCTGTTCGAGCAGTATATTTGCATACTGATTCAGTGCTTCGCATGGCTCATATTTAGTCCTGTAACCAACACCGTCAATTACAAGAAATGGATTATACGCCATGATGTTTGTCTGAGTTCCGTCCGCCATGGTTAATGTAAAGACAACACCCTGTCCGCTATATTCTGTATAAGAATTATCTTCATTATAGATAACCACCTCTTTTAATAAATCCACCAGTTCCGTAACTTCCGTAATCTGAATGGTTTTATCCGGCGGTGTTAATCGAACTGTGGCAGACACTATTTGGGAGGGATTCAAATTTTTCCAGGGTTTCCTGCCGCTGAAAACAGCAATTGCCGACACAATGGCAGCTACAGACAGTATACATATCAACGATATAATAATTGTCCTTTTTTTCATAATCATCCTCCGCTTAAAAATCATTTGCATGATATTCTGCTTACTGAAAACTTTTACACATTACAAATATATATCTACAGACTATTTTTCTATGGGTACCTAATTCCGAAAAGGGAGTTATTTTTGGCGTATCAGGGCTGAAGTTCCTGTGTTTCAGTTAAATATGTTACTATAAGCATCGAAACGCTCAAAGCGTCTGACCAAATGGAATGGGTGCGCCGTATCAATAACATCCGCAACCGTGCGGAAGAAATTATTTTGACCGAACTTGTATATGCTTAATCGAATGCCCATTATCGGCTGTATGGCTGATAACGGGCATCAACTTTTTGTGCAGTTAGTCGTTATTGATTTTCCAATAGCCTTTACGGTCTGAGCCAATACGCTCAATAATGTCTTTTTCTTTCATTTCTTTCAATCTTTGTGATACCGTTTTCCTGCTAATGGAAAGTTTCTCTGCTATTGCAGTTGAGGTATATGCCGGATCTTCAGAAATAAGTGCAAGAATCTGCATGGATTTTTTATCCAAATTATCTGTCACCTTTTCTGTCACCCGATCTGTCACCTTACGGGTGACAGATCGAATAACTCTATCATGTACATTTTCGAGGATCTTGCGGACATCAGGCAATCCTACAACATTTCCATCATCATCCTTATTTTTCCCACGGCTCCTGTAAACATTATGCATATTCTTGTACTGCGGACTGCAAAATACGGCACCTGGTCTGCTTTCGACAAAGATTCTGGTACAGTGTCTGCAAAACCGGATCGGGTTTCCAATCGCTTATACCGTACTTGGATAAAAGCTCTTTTGCCTGCTCCATACCGCTTTCCGTAATATATACCGACTTGGAACGGGACGAATGTTTTCCCTGCCGGATATAGTCTGCATCGTCCAGTTCATTCAGTATATCAAAATCATAGCCTTTCCACGCATAAAAATCGGTTGCTTCGTGAAACCTTTCTCCCTGAAAGAGTTATCCTGCTTATGAGTTTACCATACTTTTCAGTGGTTGACCATATGCCATGTTCGATTTTATTGATAAAATCCTGTCTTCCTTTGAGTCCTGCTTCTCCAGAAAGGCGGCTTTTCGCTGGTTTGTGATTCTTATCATCGGTTTGATGCTTCGCTCCGATAAACTCGGAGTTACTTCCGTCATCCGTGACCTCGCCCTGAAGCCGGACTGTTATCTGTCCATGCTCCATTTCTTCCGTGCCTCCTCCTGGTCCCTGGACCGGATACGGCAGTGCTGGTTTCAGACGGTTCTCCGGTTCTTTCCTCTGTATCAGGAAAACGGTTTTCATGTTCTCGTCGGAGACGGCGTGAAGCAGTCCAAAGAGGGACGTCGCATTCCCGGAGTGAAAAAACTCTGCCAGGAATCTGAAAACTCTGCAAAACCGCAGTTCATTCACGGGCATATGTTCGGCGGGCTGGGAATTCTGGCCGGAAGTATCCGCAGCATGTCATGCGTGCCCTTAAACATCCGGAAGGCATAAAAGAAGATGTGTATGTGCGATATTTTGGAGACCCTGAAGACTTATAGAGCCTGCGGCGATATCGAAGTCGTGAGGGCATGAAAAAGCCAAAAATGAAAGAACGAAGCAAAGACAAACCAAAGGAGGGTGAGATACTGGCGGAGAATCCGGTCGGGAAAGGAAAATCCCGAAAAGGGAAGTACCTCTCCGGGATAAGTGCTCTTAAAAATCCAGACTGGTAAAGTCGATTTCCAAATCTGTGTAAATGCCTGCCGGGATGCTGTCTTGAAATGTGTATGTTTCCACCCCAAAACGTTCCTGCTCCAGTCGGTAAACAAAAATGCGCTCTTTGTAAGGGTCCACAATCCAGTATTCCCGAACACCTGCATCTGCGTACAGATTCAGCTTTAAAATGTAGTCATGGCTGGAATTACTGGGAGAAACAATTTCAATGATCCAGTCAGGGGCTCCGGTACAACCACGATCCGTAAGCTTGTTATGGTCACAGATAACGCTTATGTCCGGCTCGACGATGGTTTTCCGGTCCTTTCTTAACTTGACAGCGAACGGTGCGGGATAGACACGGCAGGAACCGCCCTTTGACTTGAGATAGTCCCGGATAGTTCCGGAAAGCTCCATGAGTATTGTCTGATGGATTCTGGACGGTGCCGCCTGGTTATAAATCAGGTTGCCCTCAATCAGCTCTGCCCGGACATTTTCCGGCAGATTGTAATAGTCATCTTCTGTATACAGTTTTGCCTGTGCCAATGCCATAATAAATTCCTCCTTGCTCTGGGTTATGAATGGTTATCAGTTGAGTTTAGGGCTTTCGGGAAGATGTCGGGATCCGGTACTGCAGGAAGAGAAGGCGCATCCGCAGAGTCGTCCGGTATTCCTGTGTTCATATGTATAATACCTCCGAAATAAGTTTTGATAAAAGTATTATACACCATTTCTGTGGAAGATGAACATATTAGTAACAAATAATCACGTTATATATAACAGCCACAATCCAGATATAGATCATAAAAAAGAGCCTGCAAAAAATCCCGGTGATTCCGATTTTTTTTACAGACTCTGTCCTGTACTTTCTGATGATTTCTGCATCTGTGTACACGTTCATAATGCCCTGTGTCGGGCTTCTCCCATTTCTACTTGTTTTTTAAAGTTAAGCGTAAAAACACCAGCCTTGTGTCAATGCCCTATATCGGGCTTCTCCCATTTCTACGTAATCTTGTGGATGGGAGTGCTTTACAGTGCGGCTGTGTCAATGCCCTATATCGGGCTTCTCCCATTTCTACGTAATCTTGTGGATGGGAGTGCTTTACAGTGCGGCTGTGTCAATGCCCTATATCGGGCTTCTCCCATTTCTACAACCTTTTTTACATCTATTGTCATATCATCGATGATGTGTCAATGCCCTATATCGGGCTTCTCCCATTTCTACTGTACCCTTTAAAAAACCTTATAAAATCAATGGTTTCCGGGACCGTTTTCAGGGGGTAATTGTCAGAAAATTCTGAAAATTCTAATTTTCTGAGTAAAACTATGCATGTTTACAATTTGTTCATAATTAAGCACATTTTTATTCTACATCGCATACTGCAAAAATGCAAGCAAAATCTGCTTCTCCTTAACAATTTATTATTTTTCAGTCACTTTTCACACGTCGGCCAGTATTCAGCCTGGCGGGCGTCCGGATGGCGTAAGTGTGAAAAGTAACCGGGATAAGTCTTGATCATGCCTTTCCTTTATAGTAAGATGAGAACAGACCAAAACAACTCAAATTTCAGAAAGGATCATGTAGAATATGGGATTGTTCGTGAACCCGGATAACAGCGCCTTTCAGGTAGCACTGAATTCAGAGATCTACATTGACAAAACCGGACTGCTGAAATACACCAACAAGGTGATGGATACCAGACAGGCGCTGATCTGCAACAGCCGCCCCCGCAGATTCGGAAAAACAACCACAGCAGACATGCTCACCGCATATTACAGCAGAGGATGTCATTCTGAGACTATGTTCGACGGTAAAGAAATCAGCAAATGGGATTCTTTTAAAACACATCTCAATCGGTATGATCTGATCCGCCTGGATGTTCAGTGGTTTCTCTCTCCTTCCAGATCAGCAGATACCGTCGTATCTCATATGGAACAATGCGTTTTGAAAGAATTAAAAGAATACTACCCTGAGGTATCCGAACCCTCTCTGTCCGAGACTCTGGCAGCTGTCAAACAGACAACCGGAAATAAATTTATCATCATCATTGATGAATGGGACGCTCTGATTCGCGACGAAGCCGAAAATCTGACTGTACAGGAAGAGTATATCGGCTTTTTGCGCAGTCTCTTCAAAGGGTCACATCCTGATGCAGGAGCTGCAAATCCTCGCTTAAGCTCCTGCATGCAGCATCTCTTCTATCTTCTTCCCTGTCCTCTCCGGTCATTTTTCACATCCCGGTCTGTGATCTGCGTGGCTGTGTATTTCTGCAGCCTCAGGTCATGGTCTGTAATCTCCGGAAGCTTCCGCTCCGGGGCCTTGCTGCCCAGCCTGTAATTCTGCGTAAACCATCTGTGGGAGGCCAGAACATTCTCATTCAGGCTGTCCCTCTGATCCCTGTACTTCTCATCCAGCAGAATTTCCGGATATTCCACCTTCACTCCCCGATACCGGCTGAGGCCGTCAAAATCGCATATGGTCTTCAGAGCCCGAAGCGTCGCATCATTGCAGGTATGGCATGTGACGTCGCAGGGAATCTCTCGTTCGGTTTCCTTCCAGCCCTCCTCCAGATCGAACTTCCGGACCATGCATTTCTCGATGCAGATCTTTACACTCCCGTATCCCAGCGGCTTTCCGTGCCCGATCTTATGGCACATATGCCCGCCCAGATCGTTCTCGTTCAGATGAACCGCCATGGCCAGAAGCTCCATCTGCTGCCTGGTAATGCCGTCGAAATAGATCCGGAACGTGAACTCCGCATTTTTCCCGACCGTTTCAAACGTGGCGTTCCGGTTATTCCTGGGAACCCTTCTGTCTGTGTCCGGCTCATGATGCCAGTAGAATTTTCTCCCCCGGATCTCCATCTGATTCGAATCATATCCCACCGAATAGTCCGCGTTCATACCGGTTTCTCTCAGATAAAACGGAATATAGGACGGCCTCGGAGACCCCAGCTCCCCAAAAGTAGTTCCCTGGCTGTTCAGGCAGTTCTCCATATTCCCGGTATATTTCGCATCGGTAAAACGGACCCTGCTTCCGAATTTGTCTCCCTCCGCGGTCCCGAAGAGCGCGCAGGCCGGGCAGAGATGCTCCCGTCTGTCACATTTGTCATGCGCTTTTTCAGAGACAAGATCATTCCACCTCTTATTGTACGCCTTTCTTCCCAGGGCCGCAAACGTCATATACAGCTTATCGTTCTCGAGGGAATAATAGACCGGAATCACTCCGTTCTTCTTTGCATACGCATAGTTCGGATATCCTTTGTGCGGACCCGGATAGAGCTTGTTCTTCCTCTCATCCCGGTATTCTTCCAGCACATCCTCCAGCTTCTGGATATCAGCTTCCGCAATCTTCCCATTCGGCGCGGGAGCTCCCTTTTGAAATATTCCCTGGAAATGCCTCTTCGGGCTCTTCTCGCCGATACAGATATATCCTCTCTGCATGGAACTGCCGGACAGATCTGCCTGAAACCACTTTACATAAGAGCCAATGGGAATCCTCTTCCCGTTCCTCTCTTTTACATACTGGAGTTCTTTTCCTCTCTGGTCCACAGCCGGTTCAAAGCAGACCTCGGCGCCCGTTTTATAACGATCGGCCAGATCCGCGCAGCAGGCAATTCCATGTCTGTTCAATGACTGCCGGTCATAAAACCTGCGGTCAACAACGACCAGATACTTTTTCGCCTGATACAGCTTCCACCCGTTCGTCTCTCTTACCAGAAGGCCCGGTTTAAAGGCTCTGCTGCTCCTTGCGGTGACCGCAGGGTTTCCCTGCACCGAGCCGAAACAGGAATCCGTGATCGTCTCATAGACGCTCCGGATCACGCCGCGGACCGCGCTCCCGGGAATCACGGGACTGCCGTCCAGAGAAAAGAACGGATATTTATAATGCTGCCGTCCCAGGTCTTCCCGGTGTTCCACATCGGGAATCGCCAGCGGCGTCCGGCAGCGGACCCGGCACTGAAAATATCCGGTGAGCAGTTCCTCTGACCGCTTTGCCGCATTTGCCCGCCCGGTGTTTCTCAGATCGACCGGGACAAAATTATACGGGTTGATAAAATTACTGCGGTTTCTCACATATTGTGGCATGAATCATTCTCCCCTTTCCTTTGAAAATCCGATGATTCTCCAGTCGGAGATATACAGCTGCATGGTATCCTCTTCATATTCCAGATAATTGCGGATTTTTATCTTTGCATCCCTATAATCCTTAAGCGGCAGTTCGTATCTGCCGCCTCCTGTGGCGTACGCAATCCCTTTTTCCGGCTTTGATTTCTGTTCGTTGATATCCAGATACTGCCATTCGTCCCAGAAGAAAAGCGGATCCATCTGGTCTTCCTGGTCTTTTCTCTCCCGGCACTGAAGTTTCTGATCCGCTCCGCGGAACCATTTCACCTCTTCCTCTTCATTGAACATGCGTATTTCCATCGCTTTTTCATACAGTTCGTCCCGGTCCAGCTGCTCCCGGTCCAGTTCCTGAATATACAGACGGTCCGTCAGCATCGCGATGATATATCCCTCTCCCAGCCGGATCGCCGCCTGACGAAAACCGGTTATAAATTCTTCCTTGTTTTGAATCAACATGCCTTTGCTCCTCCCGCAATCGCCGACCACAGTTTCTGATACCGCTCTTTGTCGTCTTCCTCCTGAAAGCTTATGGTTTCCTGACCTGCCGTGACCTCCGTCACACGGAAAAGTCCGTGCCCCACAGAGGTGAGCCCTCCCACGGCCAGGAAGCCGTTGTGAAGATCCAGGACCGCGCCTGCCAGCGTCTTTCCGAACTTCTCTATCTTCTCTTCCTCCAGCCCGCCGAAATCACAGAGGATCACAAGCTGCGCCGTTCCGCCGTAACAGGTCCTTTCGGTGTACAGCGCTCCGTCAACCGTTCCTCCTGTAAAACGGTCGATGGCGTTTCTCGTATAGGTGATCCACTTTTCATTTTTCAGCTCGCTTTCCGAAAATGTAATACGGGTCCTGCTGCTCTCCTCCGCCTTCTTTCCTTTCTTTTTCCCGAAGAACAGTTCCGACATCGCCGTGCCCGCCGCAAAGTCCGGATTCAGCTTCCCCATCTGCGCGCGGAACGCGCCCGCCCAGGAAGTACCCGGTATCACGGGCACGCCGTCTTTTCTACGCATCTGCATGTAATCGGCCTCTCCCACATCGGTCGTATACTGTCTGACCGAGATGCTGCCGGCCTGCTTCAGACGGATCCGGATGCGCACCAGATGGTCTTCCCGCAGATGGATGCCTCTCTTTTCATAGACCTCTTTTAACCTCTCACGCGCTTCGCCTTTCTTCTCCCGGCTCAGGCAGACGGGCGCGTCAATGACAGACCACTGATCCTCTTTGTACATGTCGAAGGACAGCCAGCGTTCAAGATCTTTCTTGTCCCCCAGGTCAAACGAGCATTGAGCGATCTCTGCGCTCTTTGCCGCGCCGAATCCTTTTCCTGTTTTGGCTCCCAGTCTGATATTTCCCTGCTGCCAGGCATACGCGATCTCATCCGCTATATACTGCTCTTCTGCTGTCTCCATCGTCTGCTCAATATAGGTAACAAATTCGACTCCCGGCTCCAGTATCTGAAAATCAAATTTTGCGCCCGGAAGGGCCACCTTATACTCGTCCAGCGCCACCATATCGCGCTTGGTGAGCGCATAATTTTTCGGGGACGCCATCAGTGCGTCATATACGGCGATACGGCTTTCCGTCAGCACGTTTCTTCCCTCTTCGGAGGACGTCCGGATCCTTTCCTCGGTCAGATTCGTCCCGAAATAAGTCTCTGCCGTCTGCTCGGAAAAGATCCGCCTGTACACCCCTGCCAGCGACGTGCCCGGAACATACGGCAGCCCTCTGCTGTCAAGGATCATGTCGCTGTCTGTCACCTGATTTTTGCCGCATCCGACAGACAGCGGAGAAGTCAACTGAAACCGGATTTTATAATATTTCCTGATCATCTCTTTCTTTATTCCGCCTTTCTCTTCAGTCCGTGCCCTGATTATTTTCCTGACGTTCTTTCTGTTTGAGCCTGTATTTCTCCTGTACCAGAATTTCCATCAGATAATAACTCCACAATTTCTTCAGTTCCCTGTGAAATGCATCTCTCATTTTTCCGGAGTCCGCCCCGCACAGCAGTTCCTTTTCGTAAGTTTTCTTCAGATCCCCGATCACATCCTGATACATCAGCTTATCCACAGACAGATGGTCTTCTTTACAGATCTTTTCCTTTTTTATTTTTTCGATCTGCGTTCTCGTCTCCTTCGTCTTGATCGAGGCGATTCTGGCACAGAAATCCTCGTATGCCTGATCGGGATCATCCGGATACCGGTACAGGCTGTCGGATAACATCAGCGTGACCCTTCCCAGCGCGGCAGGATTCTTCATGGACGCTCTGCACTTCAATGCCTCCAGTCCAAGCTTTTCCTTCATTTCATCCAGCAGTATGTTTCCAAACAGTTTACCGGCATGTCTCAGCCCGGATACTTTCGGAACCGGCTTTTTTGCTTCCTGTATCTGAAAGGCCGCTCCGTCATTGGACACAACAGAGAGCCTGCCGTAGCCTTCCCCCATGCGGATTCCGGCATACAGGTCTTCTTTCGTGATCTGCAGCTCCTCCTCCAGCTCAAACTCGAACGCGCTTCCTGCGCGGACTGCCGGAACCGCCGGTCTTCTCAGATTCCATTTGGAATAGTATCCCGTCAGCATCCGCACCTCCAGCTCGGAATACGGCTCCTGGTCCTGCCCACATTCCTTCTTTTCCCGGATCTTCAGCTTCTCCCGGATCTGTTCCCGTACCTGTCCGCACCGCACGGTATAACCGGATTCATTGACGAAGATCCCGTCGCTCTGAAGGACGACCAGGATCCGGCTTCCGCCAGGATAACGCGTTGTCTCTGCTTCCGCCGCTCTGACCTTCGGCGTTCCATTCAGTACGCATCTTCCATACTGGGAGCTCCTGGACTTGCCGAAACGCAGCTCTCCCTGTTCCAGCAGACGGCCCAGAATCCTGAGATGCTTTCCCCGTCCCCGGATCGAACCGGCAAAATCCTGACGTTCTCTGACCGCCTCAAAGGAGAACAACAGTTCTCCGTCCCGTGCGTTCTGCTTTTTTGATTTTTTGGTATAATGATAGACCAGATCTGTGTCCACTTCTTTCACAAGAATTCCGTCCTCTTTGAAACAGACGAATTTTCCTTTCAGTTTCTTCGGCTGGTTTCCCTCTCCTGTGGCATATTCCGGATCTGTATTTTCCTCTGCACAGTCTTCCGGCCTGACGGGAAGCTGCTTCGTTGTATTGACGTATTTTTTTGTCTTTTTCAATTGGTTTACATAAGACGGGGCCGGATAATAGATGTCGCCCGTCTCTGTGTCCTCCGGATACAGGCCGCTGAAGACGACCTGATTTTTCAGGAAAAGTTCCTTGAATTCCGCCATATCTTCGGAATTCCCTTCCTGCAGATATGCATGGACAAACCAGCCCATGACCGTCTGGCCGCTGATGTATCTCTCCGTGATATCGTCATAATTCATGTTCAGAACCAGGGGTTCCAGATTCTTCACGGAATAAGTGAGCACATAATCCTCATCCTCCTTCACCTGGCTGAAATCAATCCTGATCCTGTCCGCCGTCTTCGGATCCGACAGTTCGCACGTTACGCTTCCCAGTCCGCGGTTGCGGTTCAGGCCGATATTGCGCAGCGCTTTTACCGTATTTTTAAAATTCTCTGAAGCTTCCGCATCCAGCTCTGTACAGCTGACGTTGGCGATAAACCGCAGCTCCCGTTCTCTGTCCAGCGGTGAATAATGGTCGATCGTCCGGGTATAACGGAGGGAATTGTCCTTTGCCACTCCATTCTCCATGATTTTCGTCTGCGCTTTTATCATCGTGAACTGATCCAGCACATTTTGAGGAGTCATATAGTTCCGGACAACCGGGCCGGCCTCTTTTAATTCCCGGTACAGTTCCTCATAGCCTTCGATGTACGCATTCCCCAGAAAAACACCCTGTGCTTTCTGCTGACCGGCTTTTCCGAAGATCCGGCCGGTCTCTTCTTCGGTCAGTCCGATCAGCCCCGCCGCCTCTCTTAAGCATCCTTTCAGCCGCTTTGCAGGTATGTACGGAATGCCGTAAATATCATAACACAGATCGCTGTCAACGATGCCCGCACAGGAATAACCGGAACCGGCGCACAGATCCGACTTCAGTGTAATAATCAGCTGTTGTTCTTTTCTGCCCATGATCAAATCTCCTCCCTGTCTTCATCAAACCACAGATCATATACCAGTACCATATCATAAATTAATTTGCGGATGATCTCTTCGTCTTTCAAAACTCCGCCCAGCGTGAAATCGATCTCCTTGTCCGGCTGATGGGCCCGGATCCGCTCCAGCTCTCCCATAAAATCTGCCCTGCTTTTTTTCGCGGTGAACAGAAGATCCTTCACATTACTCCGGCCTGCTTTCTGCAGTTCTTTCTGCATGGCTTTCACGATCCCGACCGTGACAAATTTTCCGTCTATCTGCTCGTTTTCTGCCGTTTTGCCTCCGTATCTGACGACCCAGGGCCTGCTGATGTCCACGGTTTCTTCCTGCTCGCGGATCTGGTCCAGCGATATGCCGATGGCTCCCTGGCAGTAGTGAAAATCAATCAGAGACACATCGGCCAGCTTCTCTTTTTTCATGAGTTTCTTTCCCGCTTCACAGCATTCTTCCGCAATCCGGTATGCCTCAGAGAACGGCGTATGACTGTGGAAGACCGCAATTCCCGCGCAGGACGTCCGGGGCGCGTCCTCCGGCTCGTTCTCGGAGAGCTTCTCCAGATATCTTACGGCCACATCACAGGCATTTCTGGCATTGCATATGAAAGTAATCTCATCTCCCGCGTATACGACAAAACGCCGTTTCTGATTGGGCGTCTGTTCCAGCACCCGGTCCACCTCTTCAATTCCCGCGTCGATATAATGCTGCTGTATATATTCGGAAAATTCTCTCAGAGCCCTTACGCTGGCTTCATAGGTGGTATCTCTCTCTCCGTCCGGCCGTTTCGTTCTGTTCAGACATTTTTCCACCTGAGCGCCCATATTGTTTCCGTCAATATAAATAACGGCCAGAAGACTTTCCTCTCCCTTCTGAGTGATCAGCTCGTCCAGAAGCCGGTCGCCTTCGATGACGCTGTCCCTTCCGCTTCTTCCCATGATCTCTTCATATTTTCTGTATTTCCGGCTGCTTTCATAGCTGACCTTCTGATCCCTGCCTGCGATCTTCTGTTTTACGGACAGCGGCATGGAATCATGATAATCCACCTGCACGATGGGCAGGGCATTGACCGGATGGAGCATACTCTCCTTCTGCTCTCTCTTCCGATGCTTTTCGTACAGCTTTTTCTGATCCGCCGCATAGTTGTCAAAATCAATCCCCTCTATATATGTGGTAAGCACCCGCAGGGAATACGTTTCTTCCAGCACCTTCCGATAAAAGCGCTGGTTGACTGCTCTGTATATCTCTGCATTTTCATACAGCACAAAGAAATTGCCGCCGCCGTCGTACACAACTTCTCCGATATACCCCTCTTCCAGATGACGGGCGAATCCCTCGCGGGAAAAGCCTGCCGGATCCGCCTCCTTTTTATAACTGAACAGACCCTTCCCGGAGCATTTTTCTGCCGCCGGGTACAGGTACGCGTCAAAGCATTCTCTGATGATATAAGACGCTCCGATGATCTCTTTCATCTTATTGCTTTTGTATATATAGTCCTGTTTGCCCCGAATGTCATACATTGCCAAAACATACTGATTCTCCATTTTCTGTCGTATCCTTCCTTTTTCTCTCGTCGTAATCCGAACCCTGTCTGTTACCTCGCGGCCGCTTCCGCCACCTTCACCGCATCCTCCTTCGTATCCGCCGCACACAGGAAACCGCTCTGGTGACAGAATCCGAAAGCAGGAATGCCCGTGAGCGCGGTCAGCTCCTCTCTGCTCCTCCCTCTCCAGCTCTCCGGAAACGGCTTCTTAAGCTCCATGGAGCCCGCGCATACCGGCGCCGCCTGTATGGAATATCCGCCCCGGAGAGAGGGATAGATCACATATAGAACATCCGTTCCCTCCACAGCCTCCTTCCAGGGAAGGGCGCGCTCCAGGAAGAGAATCTTGCCCGGCTGCCGCCGGATCTGCGCCCGCACCTGCTCATATGCGGACCGCTCCGCCCGGATATGGCAGAAGCGCCTCTCAAGCACCTTCACCGCCATATCCGACAGCTCCTGGAAGATCCGGTCCTGTTCCTCCATGCTCTCTTCCCAGGTGGGATTGAAGTCATGGATCACACCGGCGATCTCATGAGGAACGCCCGTATTGTCGCTTAGATCCAGCTTCCGGACGAATTCCCGGTCAAATCTCTCGGCATCCTCTTCGCACAGGATCCGGGTGCCGAAGGCCTCCCACAGAAGCCCGAAAGCCGCATAGGGCGTCCCGTCCTTCCGGTATCTCCGGTCTGCCTGATGGTGGTCAAAGGCGCCTCCGCCCATGTCGAACACCAGTCCTTCCTCGTCCCCCGGCGCCGGCATCCCCCGGGTAATCCGGATCTGCGGATTCAGATATTTCAAAAGTGCCGCGGAGAACACATCGTCTGCATGAAAGATGCCTCCATGTGTGTAAGCCCGGTCCGGGACCGGGATCTGTGCCTGTTCCTGTTTCATACGTTCTCGAAAGTCACCCCCTGTCCTCTCAGAATCTCCTTCAGGATCTCATAAAAATCTCTGAGCTGCTCCTGAAGCTCCTGCCAGCCTGCAACCTCGTTTTCCTTCTCATTTTCCGAAAATCCAAAGTCATTCATCGCATCCCGCAGCCGCATGATCCGTGCGGTCACCCGGAGCAGCTCCTCCGGAAGCTCCATGATCATACCGGTCAGTTCCGCCCGGTAGGGCGTGGTCATGAGCTTATGGTCGCAGAACCATTTCCGGTCCATGCGGGTCTCCCCTCTTCTCTCCAGCGCTTCATACTGTGCGGCCATATCCCGGAGTATGCTCCATACGGTCGTGTTTCTCACGGTCCGGTCTTCTGCCGGCACCTCATACCGCTCGCACATGCAGGTCACGATGGTCTCCTTCAAAGCCGTGAAGCCAAGCTGCGTCAGGTTCTTGCGGATTGCCCAGTCCACCGCCGCCATTCCGGTAGCCGTGCAGTTCAGAGTGATCTTCCGGCCGTCCTTTATAAAATACAGGCTCTGGCGGAACACGTCCAGATCGCTTTCGATCCGCTGGAACAGCCGCAGAAGGGGCGCCTCCGAGATCCCCGTGTGACTTTCACAAAGCCGGTCGTAATGCATCCGGAAATCTTCGTATGCCTTCCGGATACTCTTGTCCGGAGACGCATTACTCTTTCCCTTACACGCGTTCAGGCAGCCGGTCAGATCGTGAAGACTCTTCAGCGCCTCCCGCTCCAATTCGCTGACTCCCTGACCGGATTCCTTAAGTTCCCGGATCTGACTGCTGCTGCCGCCCTTGACAAAGGACTCTGCCGCACTGGTCCAGTCAAGGAGCCTGCTGCACATGGACATGTCCAGAAGGTCCACATACCGAAGCCCGTCCGCTCCGTTTTCTCCGATCTCAAACGCTCCGTAGTAAATACCGCCCACCTTGATCTCCTTCAGCGCCCGGGCATAGTGAATGACCGTCAGCACCTGCATGGGAATGTTCCGAAGTCCGTGGGTGATATCAAAATAGATGGTCTCGCCCGGCTGTACCGCCTCGTACATCTTTTCAAAAATCTCATCCAGCTCTTCCCGGTTCCTGCCCTCCCGGATCCGGACGGTCTCCGCCGGGATCTGGGGATACTCTTCCTGAAGAATTTTCCGAAAACCGGTCTTCTTCTCCCCCGGCCGGACCAAAACGCCCCGGTCCCCGAGGATCTGAAGTTCCCGCTCTCTGTAATCCCGGTCCAGCCAGTTCTCCTGCTCCGCACGTTCTGTGAGAAGGATCGTGATCCGGTCTCCTTCTGCGGCATCCGGCATCACATGCTTCAGAACCGCAAGCTGCGCATAGGGGGTCTTATACGAAAACCCCTCCTCTTTTACCTGATACACGCAGTCCGTGTAAAAATTGGTCCCCAGGACCGCGATAAAATGTCTGCATCTTTGTTCCATGTTCTTTTCCTTTCTATGTGTTCTCTGCATTTTCCTCCAGGATCTCAAGCCCCTGATACATCAACTTTTTCACCTGGGCAAATTCCCTCCTGGCACAGATCCCATGGTCCCTCTCAAGACGCTTCAGCGCGTTTGTCTCATCTTCCTCCGCGCCTTCCTCGCTGGCGTGATTGATCCGGTTCCGGATCATTTTAAGGGGCAGATAGTATTTCATCATCTGGTACAGCTTCTCATTGCAAACACAGCTCCCGGGTATGCGCTCCTTACAGTGCGGCAGCCGGTCGAGGGCATTCACTTTTTTTTCATAGGTTCCCTTTTTCAGTTTTTCATATTCCTCTCTGTTATGATACAGGAAAAAATGCTGCCAGCGGATATCGTTTGTCAACGTTTTCACAAACCCGTTTATAGTCCGCGGTCTCTGCCGCCAGGGGATATTTGTATAGGGGATCAGAATGGTCAGCATTCCTCCTTCATATTTTTTTCTCAGAAAATCTACGATCCTCTGCACTGCTCTTTTTTCCTGATCCGTCTCCATGGGCAGCAGAAGTTCCCGGAATCTGGAAGCGCTCAGGCCTTCCATGGATTCGTATTTCCGGGTCATGTCCTCATATCCACGCTTCAGTCTGTCCGCAAACTGTCTTAACTCTTTCGGTTCCCCGATGCGGTCGTAAAGCTCCACATAGAATGCCGTGCCCGCCTCCGTCGCACCCGGTCTTAACCTCCGCTCTTCCTCCGTAAGCTCCAGCATCCCCGATTCATAATAATACTGCGGCATTTTCTCCACATACAGGGTCAGCGCCTGCTGCACCATATTGTTGTCCAGGCACCACCGGATCAGCCTGGGATAGGTATAGCGCTGATCCTTCTCCATATTCAGCTTCTGCCGGATGATGGAGATCATATCGCTGAAAATCTCTGAAAAGAAGCTTTCCCGTTCTTTTTTCTCTTCATACCGGTCCAGACCCTTCTGCAGATTGTCCATGATCTGATCCACCTTTTCCACATCGCACAGGCTCATCACATGGGAAAACTTTACAATCTGGCTTAACAGTTCCTTTGTATCCTGGTCTTCTTCTTTGTCATAACAGTTTTCCAGAAGCTCCGCATTTCCCGTGCTGACAAACTGGTCGACCCCGCTCACCAGCCGGAACATATCATAGATGCAGGAGAGGGAATAGATCTTTTTATCGCTCCAGTTGCTGTACACAATCTCTCTGCAGAAAATATCATGGCACTCCAGATACCGGATAATGACCGTCATGAGAAAGCTGATATCCCGGAAGCCCCCTGTATAATCAATATACACATTTTTCTTCGTTTCCTGACGAAAGCCGCTGCCCGCCGCGATCCGGCGGTAGATCTTGAGCGCCCGGACCGAAGTCTCCTGCCCGGAATCCGTATATGCGATCTCTTCATAGGTGATCTTCTGTCCCTCATAGAGCGCTCGGAGCCTTTCATCCTCCCGTATATAAGCGTCCACCATCTGTTCAAATCTTTTATGATCGCCCCTGCTCCTGACCCGGTCGGTAATGATGTACAGTACTTTCTGAATCAGATCCCCATTCCCGGCTGCACGGCGGATCAGATATTTTACCGGCGCGTCGTTGGTCTGCACGCCCTCAACATGCAGTTCCTTCCCGTCCAGGCCTTCCGCCGTATACCGGACCGCGGCATTCCCCTCTTTATACTCGCTTAAAAACAACAACAGTATTCCGTCCCTTTTCATAGCTTCTCCCTGTTTTCTGTCTCTTCTGTATAGTTATGTTACAGGTCTGCCTTTCACAAAAAGTTGCAGAATCCTGCCTTCACAGACTATTTATTATTATACCATATCCGCCAAAAAAGTGCACAAGAAACAGGAATCCATCAATCACATAATTGGCGATTCCTGTCATATTTATCATCTGCTCCCGGTCTGTACCGGGAAATTTTTCAATCCGGCGACGGCGGCCGTCCATATCTGCGGACCGCCTCCCCCAGCAGCCACTCCTTCTGATTCCGCTCCGGCTCCTCCAGAACCAGCTCCAGCAGATACTGCAGGATCTCTCCCAGAAACGGACCTGCCGGAAATCCCGCTTCCATCAGGTCCCGGCCGCCCACGGCAAGCTGCTTCAGTGTGATACAGTTCTGCTCTCTTATAATCCGTTTATAGATCTGTTCTACTTTCTCAAGCGCCAGGAATTTGGGCTCCTGCATGGCCGGATTCTGTGCCAGGATATCCGCCCGCTGTACCTTCAGATAAGACGCGAACAGATCTTCTCCGATCCAATTCAACGCCTTTCGCACCCCTGCCGGCGTCAGCGCCGGGTGCTGGTCATGGCACCAGACCAGCTTTTTCACCTGACGGACCGTCTCATTATCGAATTTCAGACGCTTCAGAACCTTCCCTGCCAGCTCCTCGCTGACCTCCGGATGCCGCCGGAAATGATCGATCCCGTCCGGCCCCGTCGTCTTTACCTCCGGTTTTCCAAAGTCATGAAACAGCATCGTAAGACGCAGTACCTTATCTGCTTCGATATACGCAAGTGCGTGGAGTGTATGCTCTCCCACAGAATAGATATGATGCGGATTGTTCTGTTCACATGCCATGCAGCGGTCAAACTCCGGAAGCACCACCCGCGTGATCCCCGTCTCCCACGCTTCCCGAAGCCGCTCCGGATGGGGGGATGTTAAAAGTTTCACAAGCTCCGTCTGAATCCGTTCCGCACTGACCCTTCGAAGATTGCCGCACAGCTTCCCGATGGCCGCTCTTGTCTGTTCCTCCAGGGAAAATCCAAGCTGAGCGCTGAAGCGCACGGCGCGCATCATCCGGAGCGCATCTTCCGTAAACCGTTCTTCTGCCTTTCCCACACACCGGATGATCCCTTTTTCCAGATCTCCTGTGCCGTCGAAGGCGTCCACCAGCCCCTCCGCATCATTATACGCCATGGCATTGATGGTAAAATCCCGTCTCTTCAGATCTTCCAGCAGGCTCTTCGTGAACTGCACCTCTTTGGGATGGCGGCAGTCCTCGTACGTCCCGTCCACCCGATAGGTAGTCACCTCAAAGCCCTCCTGTCCCAGCATGACCGTCACGGTCCCGTGCCGGATCCCTGTGTCAATGGTTCTGCAAAAGAGTGCTTTCACCTCCATGGGCGAAGCCGAGGTGGTGATATCCCAGTCTGCCGGTTCCCGCCCCAGAACTGCATCACGAACACACCCGCCGACGGCATAGGCCTCATGCCCTGCTGCGGCGAGTGTGCGGATGATCTTATTTACTTTTTCAGGAATCTGAATCTGTATCTGCATCATGGCCTTTACGTCTTTAATATGCTTTCCCCCAGTAGACCAGCTTCTTCGCCGGCTTCCCGCAGCAGACACATTTCTCAGAGATGGAATGCTGCTCGAAGGGCATACAGCGGCTGGTCGCCGTGGTATCTTCCTTGATTCTGTCCTCGCATGCCTGATCCCCGCACCACATGGCCCTTACAAATCCAGGCCTGTTGTTGACGGTATCCACAAATTCTTCATAGGTATGCGCATCATACGTATGGGCGTCTCTGTGTGCACGGGCACGTTCCAGCATATCCTTCTGCATGGTCTCAAGCACTTCGGAAAGCTTCGCCTCCAGCTCATCCAGCGATACGATGATCTTCTCTCTCGTATCCCGGCGGACGATGACTGCCTGATTTGCTTCGATGTCCTTCGGTCCGATCTCGATCCGGGTGGGAATTCCCTTGATCTCCTGCTCGGCGAACTTCCAGCCCGGACTCTTGTCCGTATCGTCCACCTTCACGTGGAAATGCTGTGCCAGACGGTCGCGGAGCTCATACGCCTTGTCAAGGACACCCTCTTTGTGCTGCGCCACAGGTACGACCACTGTCTGAACCGGTGCAATCCGGGGCGGCAGCACCAGACCGGAATCATCTCCGTGGACCATGATGATCGCCCCGATCATACGGGTCGTCATACCCCAGGAGGTCTGATGGACATATTTTAACTGATTATCTTTATCCGTATACTGAATACCGAAAGCCTTTGCAAAACCGTCACCGAAATTATGGCTGGTGCCGGACTGCAGCGCCTTGCCGTCGTGCATCAGAGACTCAATGGTGTAAGTTGCCTCCGCACCGGCGAACTTTTCCTTCTCCGTCTTCTGCCCCTTGATCACCGGGATCGCCAGCACTTCTTCACAGAAATCCGCATAGACGTTCAGCATCCGTATGGTCCGTTCCTCTGCCTCCTCTGCGGTCGCATGGGCCGTGTGGCCTTCCTGCCAGAGAAATTCCCGGGAGCGCAGGAAGGGTCTTGTGGTCTTCTCCCAGCGCACGACGGAGCACCACTGATTGTAGTTCTTCGGCAGATCCCGGTAGGAATGGATCTCATTGGCATAGAAATCACAGAACAGCGTCTCCGAAGTAGGACGCACGCACATGCGCTCCTGCAGCGGCTCCAGTCCTCCGTGCGTCACCCATGCCACCTCCGGCGCAAATCCCTCCACATGGTCTTTCTCCTTCTGAAGCAGGCTCTCCGGGATAAACATGGGCAGATATACGTTCTGCACCCCGGTTTCCTTAAATCTCCGGTCCAGCTCCTTCTGGATATTTTCCCAGATGGCATAGCCTGCCGGCTTGATGACCATACAGCCCTTTACACTCGTATAATCGATCAGTTCCGCTTTCTTCACCACATCTGTATACCACTGGGCAAAGTCCACATCCATGGAGGTGATGCCCTCCACCAGCTTCTTTTCTTTTGCCATATTCATTCTCCTTATATAAAATACGATCCTAAACTGATTTTCATTGTAAAAAGGATTGGGAGGTTTGTCAACTGTCTGCTTCAGTTTTTCTCATCCGGATACCGGACACAGATTTCTTGCGAGAAAAAATATGAACAGTACAGATAAAAACAGCACCATTCCCGCTTCCTCCCATTTCCTCCAGACATTTCCGCCCCCTCTTATATAATCCCGCAGCGCTCTTCCCAGAATCCAGACCAGGAAAGGACTGCCGCAGAAGATTACAGGGTTGCTGAGAAAGGCCTGCCGGAAGTCTCCCTCTGCCGCACAGAGAAGCATATGCGTCACTCCGCATCCCGGGCATTTCCAATGAAAAAAATACCGAAACAGGCATGGGATTCCCATTCCGGTATTTTTTACCAGTCCATAATATACTGCCAGAAGCAGCGCTGTGAAC
This sequence comes from Lachnospiraceae bacterium, assembly GCA_910574805.1. GTDB lineage: Bacteria > Bacillota > Clostridia > Lachnospirales > Lachnospiraceae > Hominiventricola. Next base: position 21,415 of record CAJTCV010000010.1, read on the forward strand.
AGTACATTTCTCAGACGTCCCGGCTGCATCTTATTCCGCCATCTTGTTCAGCTCACTCTGGATCAGCGCGAAAGCAGCCACATAACAGACCAGATACAGGATCAAATAGAGCACTCCGCCGTTGGAAGAGGGGATTCCTCTGTCGGACCTGGCTTTGTCCAGCTTCTCGCCGCATTTATATGCCCAGTACAGCCCGTAAATACCGCAGGTAATGAACAGCAGCAAAAGGGTCATCATCCCTGAAGTTCCCTCATCTCCGGTTGCCGTGTTCATGTCATCTGTCAGACAGACAAGCCAGTAGAAACCATAGATCCCGCAGGTGATCACCGTCAGTACAATTCCGGCCACAACGCTTCGTCTTGGAACCATCCTCCTTACAGTCGCCATAACATATCCTCCTTCGTATATTTATTACTTATATAAATATATTTTTTACCTGTCCAATATACTACTTTTATGTGTGAAATGCAATACAATACAGGGCTTCTCTGGAAATCCTTCCATTACTTAGCTGCCATATTCTTCTGCATTTTGCAGATACTGTAGCTGACGGAGGTGGCACAATGAAACAGCAGACAATCCTTTATTTTGAAAAAACAGGCATCCTTCTGGCAGTCTATCTGGTGCTCCGCTTCCTGCTGCCCATGATCCTGCCCTTTTTCCTCGCATGGATGACGGTGGGGATCCTGGTGTTTCTGCAGAGGCAGATCCATATGCGGCTCATATCCCTGGCCCTCCTCTATATCCTCTTCTTTCTCCTGCTGTCCGGTCTGTCCATCCTCTGCGGCTGCTACCTGCTGTACGAACCCTGCTGCCGCCTGCTGCCCGTCTGTCAGAGCTACTGGGAACAGTTTTCCGCGTACCTGGACTGGCTGCCGGGCTCTCTGTCCGGATATCTTGCCGACGCCATGCCGTCGGCCCTCGCCTGTATGTTCGGTGTTTTTTTATACCTGATTTCCATCCTGCTCTTTGCCAGAGACTGGGAGCATTTTCACATCTTATTATACAGACTTCCTTTCGCCGCACCGGTGGCCAGCGCCGGCAGGCGGATTCTCTTCTGCGTGAAGAGCTGGCTGCGCGCCCAATGCCGGATCATGGCCGTCATATCCGTTGAATGCACTCTGGGGTATTATCTTCTGCGGATCCCTGGCTTTCCCCTGTGGGCGCTCCTGACCGGCATCATCGACGCCCTGCCGGTCTTCGGCACCGGAACCGTCTTTCTCCCCTGGATCCTCATCACCGTCCTGCAACGGGATTATACCCTGGCCCTGTGGCTGGGAGCCCTCTATGGGGTCACCTGGCTGACCAGAGAGCTTCTGGAGCCCCGGCTCCTGGGCGACGGACTGGGGCTTTTACCCATCTGTTTTCTCATGTCCGTTATTGCCGGTCTGAAGCTCTTCGGCGGGCTGGGCCTGTTCACAGGGCCCTTTGGAGTGCTCCTGATCCGGGAGCTGTGGCACGAGCTGGAAAAGGTACGCAGTCAGAAAGGCGGCCTCAATATCTGAGACCGCCCCCTGCAAGCTTATGTATCCCGCGGCTTGTTCCTCAAAAATGTGGGAACCTCCTGAAACCGCATATTCTCCCCTGTCCCGGGATGCCGGAAGCTGATCTCACAGGCGCTGAGCAGGAGCTGCCGGCTCCCGTCCTCTGTCCTGCCGTACTTACGGTCTCCTGTGATGGGAGCTCCCGCATGAGCGAGCTGCACCCGGATCTGGTGATGTCTTCCGGTCAGGAGCCGGATCCTCACAAGGCTTCTGTCCTCCTGCTCCTTCAGCACTTCGTAGGAAAGTTCGCATTTTTTCGCCCCCTTTGTCCTTGCAGGGACGACACGGGACGTATTGGTCCGCCCGTCTTTCAGTAAATAGTCCACCAGGGTCCCCTTTTCCCCGGGCAGTTTTCCACATACCAGCGCCTCATACCACTTTTCCATGTGGATATGTGTGCTGACCTGGCGGCTCAGCTTTGCCGCCGCCTCTTCCTCTTTCGCCGCCAGAAACAGCCCCTCCACCGGCTGATCCAGACGGTTGATCAACGCCAGATAAGGAGACGCCGCCCCCTGTTCCTGCAGATGGTTCCTGAGAAGGCTCATAATATCAGGAACAGCGATCCTCGCACTCTGTATGGGCACGCCGGACGGCTTCCACACCACAAGAAGCGCTTCATCTTCATATATGATCTTATATCGTTCCATCCTTTGACTCCTGTCTGCTGTATGACTTTGACAGGCCCCTCCGTTCCCGCCAAAGTCAACCTGAATAAGGGGCTGCGCCAGAACGCAGCCCCTTTTATAAATGCATTTTCCTATAATCTCTTCAGCAGTTCCTCGCGCTCTGCTTCATAGCCCGGTTTGCCAAGCAGGGCGAACATATTCTTTTTGTAGCTCTCCACACCCGGCTGATTGAACGGGTTCACACCCAGCAGATATCCGCTGATGCCGCAGGCAAACTCAAAGAAATAGAAGAGCTGCCCCAGAGAGAACTCGTCCTGTCTCGGAATATTTACCATCAGATTCGGTACATTGCCGTCAGTATGCGCCAGAATCGTCCCGTTCATGGCATTCTTGTTGATGAAATCCACGTTCCTGCCTGCCAGATAGTTCAGTCCGTCCAGATCCACCGGCTCCTCGCCCATAACGATCTCCTGCCCGCACTCGTCCACGCAGAGCACGGTCTCAAACATGATCCTTGCACCGTCCTGAATAAACTGACCCATGGAATGGAGATCTGTGGTCAGATCCACAGAAGCCGGGAAGATACCTCTCTGGTCCTTGCCCTCAGACTCCCCGTAGAGCTGCTTCCACCACTCGGATACATAGTGAAGGCTGGGCTCATAATTTGCCAGAACCTCGGTGGATTTTCCCTTTCTGTTGAGGATATTGCGGACAACCGCGTACAGCATCGCATCATTCTCCTCATACGGCGTATTCAGCGCCGCGTCACGACCGCTGGCTGCACCCTCCATAAGCTTCAGAATATCTGCACCGCTGACAGCTATGGGAAGCAGACCCACTGCCGTCAGTACGGAGAAACGGCCTCCCACATCATCCGGAACGACAAAGGTCTCATATCCTTCTTCCGTCGCCAGACTCTTCAGAGCGCCTCTCGCCTTGTCAGTCGTCGCATAGATCCTCTTTGCTGCGCCTTCCTTGCCGTACCTGTCTTCCAGCATCTTCTTAAATACCCGGAACGCAATCGCAGGCTCTGTGGTCGTACCGGATTTGGAGATGACGTTTACGGAGAAATCACGGTCGCCGATCACATCCATCAGATGGCTCAGATAACGGGTGGAGATGCTGTTGCCTACAAAATAGATCTCAGGCGTCTTCCGCACATCCTTTGATACAATATTATAGAAGCTGTGTCTTAAGAACTCCACTGCTGCACGGGCTCCCAGATAGGAACCGCCGATGCCGATCACCAGGAGCACTTCAGAATCTCCCTGGATCTTCTGCGCAGCCTTCTGGATCCTCGCGAACTCTTCCTTGTCATAGTTCACCGGAAGATCGATCCAGCCCAGGAAATCATTTCCTGCACCTGTGCGCTTCAGAAGCATCTCTTTCACTGCCTCCGCCTGTACCTTCATGTTCTTCACTTCGTCCGCACCGATAAAAGGCGCAGTCTTGGAATAGTCAAATGTTACTTTTGCCATACTGTTCTTACACTCCTTTTCTGTACGAGTCCCCCTCGCCTGTATTAAAACCATTGTATCATTTTACCATACGAAAAATCAAGTGGATGAGCCTAAAAAGTCGGAAAGAACTTCCTGGAACAGCTGCTCTTCCTCCTTCGCCAGCACAACTCCTTTTTTCGTCTCCTGTCTCCCCGGGACCGTCTTTGTCTCTTCCTCCTCTGCCGGGACCGGTTCTCCAAAGCCTTCGTACACGTGGACCTGTCTGGGGTAGAGCGTATTGGCGACATAATCCAGCAGACAGACCTGTGCCTGCTCCCACAGACTCTCTGCTTCAAACCAGAGCGAAGCCACCCGGATCACCGCCGCCGCCGTCATCCCGGCAAGAAAACGGTTCAGACAGAACACTCCGTCACAGCCCAGATACCGCAGCGCCATGGCCTCCACAAATCCGGCTCCCAGCACCATGCCTGTCCACCGCTCCGGCAGCTGTCTCCACTGCCCCAGCCGAATGCCGAATTTCTTCTCCTGACACAGGTATTTCTTTACAAATACCGGGATGTCATGGATCCCCACTTTTACCTCGTAGCTTTTTTCAAATTTCAGCGTCATGGCTCTGAGCATCTTGCCTTTTCCGCCGTTTCCAAGCGCCGCATCCCGGCAGAGCCGTCCAAACAGTACCTTTCTCACCAGTGCGAGCATAACGCCCCAGATTCCCAACACCAGAAATTCTCCATAGTATAATGACCATACCTGATACATAAATGATGCCTCCCCTTGCATATGATTTCAGTGAATCCATTATACCAGAACCACACGCAGGGAGAATCTGAACTTATCGGTAAATTATGACACGGGCCTGTCTGTTTCTGTCATTGTTTTCCGTCTCTGAGACGTCCCACAAAATTCTCCACCAGCGCTACGCTGTGCGCGATGGCCTGGCGTTCAAAAGTCGGATAATCCACGGTTGCGCTGTCGTCCGCCTTATCGGAAACAGCGCGTATGATCACAAAGGGAATCTGGTTCAGCCAGGCTGCCTGTGCAATGGCCGCCCCTTCCATCTCCGTACACATCCCGCCGAACTGTCCGATAATACGTGCTTTTACCTTTTTGTCCGAGATAAACTGATCACCGCTGACTACCCGTCCGGTGAACACCTGGATTCCGGGCACTGCTTCCTCACAGGCAGCCCGGGCCTTCTCCACCAGTTCCGCATCCGCCCGAAAACAGCTGATCTCCATCCGCGGAATCACTCCCGGCTCATAGCCAAAACCTGTGGCGTCCATATCATGCTGCAGCGCGTCTGTGGAAATCACAATATCACCGATATTGATCTCTGCCTTCAGTGACCCCGCGATCCCCGTATTGATGACTGCATCCACCCCATAGATATCCGCCAGAATCTGTGTACAGATCCCCGCATTTACCTTGCCGATGCCGCTGCGGACCACCACTGCCTCCACACCGTTAAATGTTCCCGAATAAAAATCCATGGACGCTTTTCGGAGCATCTTCCCATCCGCAAGCTTCTCCCGAAGGGCTGTCACTTCTTCTTCCATGGCACCGATGATGCCGATCTTCTTTATCATATTCAGATACCTCTCTTTCCCTGTAATCTTCCATCAGTATACCGAAAACCGCTTCATTTTACAAGCATATGGTTTTCTCTCCAGAGCCGACTCCGCAGGCAGAACAGTATGATATTCGTTTTCCGCCGCTTATATGCTGTATCTTTCTTTGCTCTGTATTTCTTTCATTTTTTGTATATTTTCTTAAATATTTGCTGTATTCAAGATTGCTGTATGCTGTAGTCATATCATCGGAAATCTTCTGAAATACAAAGACAACCTCGTCGGACTGCTTCAGGTCCTGGCCGATGCGGAAGCGGTCTCCCGGGACACCTGTGAAGTCATTGCCGACTGCACCGGTGAAAAAGGAGGCTGAATCTCTAAAGGATGAGAAGCATTCAGATGCTCATTATGAAAAAGACGCATTTTACGGACGAATCCTGCCGATAAGAATGCTCTGGAAATATCCTGTGCTTTCTGCTATACTATGTTCCAAAACAGACAGACTCTCCCCTGCGAGTCACGCGGGAGTGCCTGCCGAAGAAGGAGGCATGATCTATGGTATATAAAACAAAGGGCACCTGTTCTCAGGCGATTAACGTGGAAGTAGAAAATGGAGTCATCACCTTTGTCCAGTTTGTAGGCGGATGTGCAGGCAACACGGAAGGAATCGCCAAACTCGTCACCGGCATGAAGGCGGATGACGTCATCAGGAAGCTGGAAGGGACTCCCTGCGGCAATCGTCCCACTTCCTGCCCCGATCAGCTCGCCAGAGCACTGAAACAGCTGAAAGCTGCTCAGGCATGATCTCAGGTACATAATTTTCATTTTAAAAAAGGGTACTCTCAAGTTGGGGAAACTTGAGAATACCCCTTTTTTATGGACGTTGTAAACTTGTTGGTTCGTATGTGCTGTTGACAGTTTGATTAGTAAGTTACAAGTTTACGTTTTGGATTCGGTTTAAATCCCTTACCTGTATTCAGTTGTAAGGATGATCCGGTTCCTTCACAGATCATCATGTCTTCCGTTCGCGTGAAAAAAACTCCTGTTAAGGAATCAAAGTTTTACCTACTGCACTCCGTCCGAGGCGTATCTCAGACATGATACAGTCTGGCAGATGTTGTGGGGTATGTTGTTGCCATCAACTGCAGCCTGATGACAGACAAACATTTTTTACCTTACGGTAATGATTTTTGGAATCGAAATTCCTGCTGCTCCATCTTGATGATCAGTCAATATGGAGTGCATCGGTACAAGTGGTCGTAGTCTCTGTATATCCATCCTGCGTAACTGAATGAACACCTTTCACACTATAATACTTGCCCCTGTCAATTTTATACTGGCCACTTTCTGTTGTCGCAACCGAAGCATTTTCTGCAATATCCGTCCAGTAATCCAGCGTATGCCACATGGTTTCACCATCGTCACTCTGATCCAGATAAATACGCACATATACTCTGTCACAATCAAATTTTGCCATCGTATATCCGTCACAAACTGCATGACCGGTTTTCCCTTCCGCCACTTTAGAAAGGCCAGTCATTAGATAAACACCTCGGCTAATGCTGTACCATGTGTCAGAAGCTTCTGATTCCTGCACATCATACACATGATAACCTGCAGGTGTAACCTCCTCTGCGCAAACAGTCAGACTGCTGCAGGAAAGTAACAGCCCTGACAGGATCAATGCTCCATTGCCTCGCCAGCTTTTCATGGCAACCACCTCCTCTCCATAAATGATTTGTAAGCCTTACACTATAATAACGATTAAGAAACCATTTTTTGACAAGATTATTCGTTTTTTATTGCAATATTTTCTAAAATTTTTATAAACAGGTCCTCATCCACAACACCAATCACGGAATAATATGTATTCAGGTATTCAAAGGCGGTTATATAATACACTCCTCCATCAACATCCTGATACTCTAAAACATCTACATCAAGACCATTAGAGATTATTTCAATCGTATCCGACTTTATCCCATCCGGACGATTATCCACATTAGAACCCTTATAATTTTTGCTGATGTAAACATATAGATTTTTCTCATCTATTTTGTAATTAATTAATACACTTTTCTCATCCTCTTTGATCCTGTATCCAGAAATATACATTCCTTCCGGTTGATATGGTAATCTCACCGGCAATACCCCCAGTTTTTCTTCGATCTCCTGACAAATCTCCTCCTCGTCATATTCTCTTTCCAGGGCATCCGTACTATTCACCTTTATAGTAAACTCGTCCTCCCCCACCTGACGCTCCATGATCACCGGCTTATACAGCCTGTTGCCAGTGCCCACCATTCCCCAGACAGCAAAAGTCGACATAGCAGCCGCTGCCGCAATGATCATGCGCCTGCGGATCCGTACCATGCCGGTCTTATGTTTCCGTGCCTCTATTTCTCTGTGTATATCCTGAAGTCTCTCCATTGGCATCTCAATATCCTGAAGCGCCTCTGATTCCATAAGAAACTTTTCCCGCTCATCTGCCATGGCCGTCAGATCTTCGTCGATCCTGTCCCGCAGCCATTCGTCCATATCATCATATCTACGCTTCATACCAACCCTTTTCTTTCAGATGCCATCAGATTTTCCGGCGAGGCAGAGACCGGAAGGCCTCTGCTCCCGCCATATGGATCCATCCATAAAACTGCCGTCATAGACAACAGCTCCATCTGCTGTCCATGACAGCCCCTCCAGGGGATACGCATGGTTTTGTAAATTCTGCATTCACGCGCAGCAAAACCCCGCGCGGGAGATTCCGGGCCTCTTTTGCCGGATCTCCGGTTCTTTCCTCTCCGGCCCTGCCGGAGATTCTTTCTCTTCTGTTCCTTACTTTGTACATACAGTTATTCTGATCCATACCTGCTTCTCAAGGCCGTCTGCTCTTTCTGAGCTCCGAAAAGCTCTGCCTGAAAGCCTTCTCTGTATGGACAACAATGCTATTTGGATATATAATCTATAATTAGATATATTATACTCCAAGGAGGATTACCATCCCATGAAGCATATCATACTCACCGGCGGCGGAACAGCCGGCCATGTGACTCCCAATATTGCACTGCTCCCCCGCCTGCGTCAGGCAGGGTATGAGATCTCCTATATCGGCTCCCGGGAAGGGCTGGAGAAAAAGCTGATCGAAGCCCAGAACATCCCTTATTACGGGATCTCTTCCGGCAAGCTGCGCCGATATTTTGACTGGAAGAACTTTACCGATCCCTTCCGGGTCATCAAGGGCTTTTCAGAGGCCACCGCCCTGATGAAGCGTCTGAAGCCGGACATCGTCTTTTCCAAAGGCGGTTTCGTGTCCGTACCTGTGGTCATGGCGGCAAAACGCTGTCATATTCCCGTGATCTGCCATGAATCCGATCTGACTCCCGGCCTTGCCAACCGCCTGAGCCTCCCTGCCGCCACAAAGGTCTGCTGTAATTTTCCGGAGACGCTGGAGCATCTCCCCGCCGAAAAAGCAGTCCTGACCGGCTGCCCCATACGCCGGGAACTGACAGAGGGCAAACGAGCGGCTGCTCTGACCCTCACCGGCTTTCTGCCTGACAAACCTGTCCTCATGGTCATGGGCGGCAGCCTCGGAGCTGCTGCCGTCAATCAGGCCGTCCGGGAAGCCCTGCCGGAGCTCCTGAAAGACTGGCAGGTGGTCCATCTGTGCGGCAAAGGAAAACTGGACGAAAGCCTCCGGAATCTCAAAGGTTATGTACAATATGAGTATATCCAGAAGGAGCTTCCGGATCTCTTCGCCCTGTGCGATATCGTCATTTCCAGGGCCGGCGCCAACGCCATCTGCGAGCTACTTGCCCTGCGAAAGCCCACGCTCCTGATCCCGCTCCCTGCAAAGTCCAGCCGCGGGGACCAGATCCTTAATGCCAGATCCTTTGAGCGCCAGGGCTTTTCCATGGTCCTTGAAGAAGCAGAAGTGAATCAGAAGACACTTCCCGAGGCCGTCTCCCACCTCTGGGAACATCGCAGTGAATATATCAAAGCCATGGAAAAATGTCCGCAGACCGGCGCCGTCGACAGGATCTGTGCGCTGATCGAACAGACACTCTCCTAGACATTTACAGGCCGGATCTTCCAAAGGGGCCTTCAGCGGTCCCTTTCGGGATATTCAAGTTCATACCACTCTCTTAATTTTTCTTTTGCTCTCTGTCTCCATTTACCCACCAGAGATTTCTTAACACCCTTCCTTCTGCTGATCTCATCATCGCTCATTCGTCCTACATAGTACAGGATCAGCGCATCATACCAGTCCCTCTTTTCCCGCTTCAGCCGCTCCAGTACTCTGCCTTTTATCCTGCTTTCTTCCCGTTCCTCCACAATAAGCGCTGTGTCAGAACGCTGGTCTGCAAATTTTTCCTCATTTTCTTCCAGCCCGATGGTGGTGGAATACTGCCCGCCCTTTTTCAGATAATCCAGTGCCAGACGCTCAGATACCACCAGCAGCCATCGTTTAATTTCCTCAGGCTTCAGGCTGTCCAGATGATCCGACAGGCGGATAAAGGTCTCCTGACACAGATCTTCCGTCGTATGATAGTCCACATACAGACAGATGTTTCGGATCACCATATCACTGTATTGTACAAAGTAATCATCGATGCGATGATCCTTTTCATTCATAGCTCCTCACCGATACCCCCTTACTGACTGGCTACCAGCTTCTTTGTACAGTCTCACACCTTATGATACACCATGCTGATTATATCAGAACGATGTAAAAAAGTCCACAGACCGCCGCTATTGATATTGTTCTCCTTCTGTTTCCTCTTCTTTGTACATCTCTCTCAGCCAGTCCTGCGCCCGTTTTCTCCACTGGGCGGCCAGGGATCGCCGAATCCCTTTCTCCCGGCTGATCTCTCCATCTGTCATCCTCCCCACATAATACAGCATCAGTACATCATACCAGTCCCATCTCTCCCGCCGCAGCCGCTCCAGGACTCTCAGCCTCTTTCTGCTGTCTTCCCGTTCCAGTACAATCTCTGCCGGGTCCGAACAGAATTCCAGAAGCTCTGCATCCGCCATGTTCAGTCCGGGGACGGTCGTATACTGTCCGCCTTTTTTCAGATGATCCATCGCCAGATGCTCGGATACCACGATCAGCCAGCTCACAATTTTCGCCGGCTTCACCCGGTCCAGATACTTCTGCAGACGGATAAAGGTCTCCTGACACAGATCTTCCGCCGTATGATAATCCACATACAGACAGATGTTCCGGATCACGATGTCCTTGTGCTGCACAAAGTAATCATCCAGACGATGATCCATCTCCCTCATATATTTTTACCGAATACCCTCTCACTGGCTGTCCACCAGGCGCTTTATTTCCTCCATCTCTTCCGGTGTCGTCTCTCCTGGTTTCCAGAGTATCCCCGCCCGGTCATCCTTATAACGGGGAATCAGGTGCATATGAAAATGAAAGACCGTCTGCCCCGCCGCTTCTCCGTTATTCTGAACCAGATTCATGCCGTCGGCGCCGAGGGCATCCTTCATCCTCCCTGCAATCCGCTTTGCCCTTACCAGGACCTTTTGGGCCACTTCATCCTCAAGTTCAAAAAGATCTTTATAATGCTCTTTGGGAAGCAGAAGCGCATGCCCTCTCGTGGCCGGCCCCAGATCCAGAATCACGCGGAAATCCTCATCTTCATACAGTGTCACAGACGGGATCCCGCCATTGGCGATCTTACAAAATATACAGTTTTCCTCTCTCATAAAACAACCTCCTGCTTTCTAAGCTCTGCATCCGTCCCTCCTTCGTTTCCCGCGGGGGCAGTCCGGACAGATGCCGTTTACAGTTCTTTTTCATTATATTCTTAAGCCAGACTCGCTTTTTGTCGAAATTTGTCGAACGATTTTATTTGCCATTTTTTGACATATCTGCTATATTACAGACAGGGAGTGATGACAGTGCTGACTTATGACGAACAGGAAAAAATGGCACGTCTGATGGCAAAGGATAAGAATTTCCATGAGCTGATCACCGCCATCAAGAATGATTACCATCTTACTCTTTCCCAGATTTCTCATGAGATTCGTAATCCTCTCACTTATATGGACAGTTCCATCCAATGGATACAGAAACTGCATCCGGAGGTTGAGGACTTTGAATTCTGGGGGCAGATGAAACATGATCTTCAGTATCTGAAAGTACTTCTGGATGACATCTCCGCTTTCAATAACGGAGAACAACTGACCATCAGCAGGATTGAACCCAAAAGCTTCGCCTGCGACCTGAAAGATACGCTCCTTCCGGAGTTGCTGGACAGGCACATCCCGCTTCTGATCAAGCTGGACGACACCTATCCTGATTTCTATGGTGATCCCATCCGGCTGAAGCAGGCATTTATCAATCTGATCAAAAATTCCATGGAAGCCATCACGGAGCGGGGACGTATCACACTGAAAGTATTTACTCACGACAAACGGCTGATGATCGCCGTCAAAGACAACGGCTGCGGAATTCCCGCAGAACACCAGCAGAACATTTTCCGTCCTTTTGTGACTTATAAGGAAAATGGCACCGGACTTGGACTCTCCATCGTCCGACGGATCGTACTGGCGCACCACGGCACCATTCATCTGCGCTCCGCCGTCGGAAAAGGCACCGAGATCCAGGTGCACCTACCATTATTGCCAGCATCTCATATTTGTATATAATTATCCCAGATGGGTTTTATAGAGGGGAGGAAGACTCTCCGCTGCCTTCCCCTCCTATGAGACCCGCTTCTTCCTTCTTTTCCCGATCCATTTTGTATATCGCAGAGCTCAGCTCCGGACGGGGCGTATAGAGACTCTCTTCCTGCCGGAGAGATGCCGATTCATTGACCTGTTCCGGAAAGCGGATGAGTGCCTCCTTTCCGGACCTTCTGAGCCTTTTGATCCGGTATTCCAGCTTCGCCGCACCGGACCAGCTCTCTGTCTCCCACACCATTTCCAGCGACGCAGGTCTGTGACTCTTTGTATATTTCGCACCTGCTTTTTTCTGCTGAAAATGTTCCCCCATCCTGCGTTCCAGATCCATGGCGATCCCTGTATAGAGAGAACCGTCTCTGCACCGGAGCATATAGATGTACGGCATCAGTCCGCCCTCTTTTTCACCATATGGATACGGGACCAGCTCTCACCGCAGTATTCTGCCGCGTGTGCTTCCACATGGTCCTCCACAAACCCCACTTTTCTGTAGCAGGCATATGCCTGCGGATTGCAGTCAAATACGCCCAGCGTCACATAGTCGGCCTCCAGCACATCAAAGGCACAGGTCAGCACTTTTTCCAGCATCTGGCGCCCCAGTCCCTGTCCGCGTCTGGCATTGTCCACCGCAATCAGTCCCAGATGCACATGGTTCTTCTCAAAATCCATCCACATGCAGAGATGCCCCATGACGGTTCCCTGTTCGTCGACGCCTGCCATCATCCACTGGTCTTCTCTCTCTTCTGCCTTCTGCAGATGGCTTATCAGCTGCTCTTCTGTCAGCGGATACTGAAAGATTCCGGAACACCACATGACCATGGTGCGCTCATCGTCAAACCATGACAGAATCTTTTTTGCATCCCCTTTTTTAAACGGTCTCAGACGTATCATGCCGTTTCCCCCGCTCTTCTATTTTTTTCAATCATAGCAACTTCCCCTGTAATTGTCAATTCGGATGGCATTTTTTTCCAGAACGGCCTCCTGTTTTGACAAAGCAGAGAAACCGTCCGCGGCTTCCTGTGTCCTGCGCACATCCATACTTGCATACAGGAGCAATCAATGATAAGCTTATACCATAAAATTTTTACCTGGGGGATAACAATCATGAAAAAAAACACATCTGCGGAGCACGCAGGAAAAGCACGGGGCAGATTTTCAGGAGGCCTGGGCTACGTACTGGCTGTGGCAGGCTCTGCAGTGGGACTTGGCAATATCTGGCGTTTTCCGTACCTTGCCGCCAAATACGGCGGCGGTATGTTCCTTCTGGTCTATCTGATCCTGGTGGTCACCTTCGGCTACGCCCTGATCGTAACGGAGACTGCTCTGGGACGCATGACCAGGAAGAGCCCGGTAGGTGCCTTCCACGCCTTCGGCAGCTCGCTGCCCTTTCAGATCGGGGGATGGGTCAACGCTGTCGTCCCCATGCTCATCGTTCCTTATTATTGCGTCATCGGCGGCTGGGTGCTCAAATATCTGGCGGAATATCTCCGGGGAAGCTCCCTGAAGCTGGCAGAAGACGGATATTTTACGGAATTCATTGCTTCCTCCGTCAGCGTGGAGCTCTGGTTCCTCCTGTTCTCTGCTCTTGTCTTCTTCGTCATACTGGCAGGAGTCAAACATGGAATCGAGCGGGTGTCCAGAGTCATGATGCCCCTGCTGGTTCTGCTGGCCATGTTTGTAGCCGTCTATTCTGTCACCCGTCCCGGCGCATGGGAAGGCGTCAAATATTTCCTCGTCCCGAAGCTGGAAGACTTCTCCTTTATGACGGTGATCGCAGCCATGGGGCAGATGTTTTATTCCCTGTCCATCGCCATGGGAATCCTCTACACCTATGGTTCCTACATCGGCAGAGACGTGGATATTGAAAAATCCACCGCGCAGGTGGAATTTTTTGACACGGCCATCGCACTCCTTGCAGGCATGATGGTCATACCTGCGGTCTTTGTCTTCTCCGGCGGAGACATGGAAACGCTGAAAGCGGGGCCGTCCCTTGCTTTCATCACCCTTCCCAAGATCTTTGCCAGCATGGGAATGGGCGGTCTTGTGGGCATCGCTTTCTTCCTGATGTTTTTCTTCGCCGCGCTGACGAGCGCCATCTCCCTTATGGAGACCAGTATCTCCACCTTTGAGGACGAGCTGAAATGGAGCCGCCCCAGATGCTGTATGCTTATGGTTCTGGTGATGATGCTTGTGGGAAGTGCATCCTCGCTTGGATATGGGGCTCTGGACTTTGTGAAGATCTTCGGAATGGCATTTCTGGACTTTTTCGATTTTCTGACCAATTCTGTCATGATGCCTGTGGCGGCTTTCTCCTCCTGCATCCTGGTGATCCGGGTGGTAGGTTTTGAACGGATCGCCGGGGAGGTGGAACGCTCCTCTGCTTTCCGCCGGAAAAAGCTCTACTGCTTTTTCCTGAAATATGTGGCCCCGATCTGTATCGGAATCATCCTGATCAGCTCCATTGCGAACGTGCTGGGGATCATCTCTCTGTAACATAGAAAACAGGACTGCCGCAGAATGCAGCTTCTGCAGCAGTCCCGTCCTTCAGTTTATAGTCACGGTCTGATACGGGATCGTAATATTATGTTCACGGAAGCCCTTCACCAGCGCTATACGGATATCGCTGCAGGCCTGAAAGCTGTCATCCAGATTCTTCGTCCATACTGTGGTCTTCAGGATGATGCCGTTGGAGGTATAGGCCTTGATGAACACTTTGTTCTCTTCTGTATTCAGGGTCAGTTCGTTCTCGATGCAGATCCTCTGCATCTCATGCATGGCTTTGTCGATATCCGCATCGTAGCCGATCTCAATCTCCATGAAATTTCCCACATTTTCTATAAAATTGGTATTGGTGATGACGGCGGCATCCATAACGGAATTGGGCACGATGCAGCACTCTCCATTAAACTGCCGGATAATGGTATGCCGGATCGTTATATCCTTAACAATCCCCTCTGCGATCACGCTTCCGCCCTGCACCACCCGGATCTTCTCATCCACATTGTAGGGTCTCGACATGGACAGAGAGATTCCGCTGATCACATTTCCCAGAGCCTGCTGCGCCGCAAAGGTGGCGATGGCCACCATCAGAGAGCCGCTCTGCAGAAGCGCCTTGCTGATATCCCTTGTAACCTCGAACTGCTGCAGGAGGCTGTAGCACAGAATCACCGTGATGATCACATTGATCACGCTTTTGGTAAATCTCAGATGGACCGAATTGTGCTTTCTGGACATGAACAGAAAGACCAGGTCCACCAGCCGGTTGAATACAAGTTCGACGCCGATAAAAACAGCCACCTTCAACAAACCGCTCATACGTTCCTCCCCATGGCCGCATCTGTCCGCGGGCCTGCTGTCTTATTCATATCCGATACCTCCTCATTTTTAAGAAATCCTGTCGGGGCAAAGATCTTCTGTCCCCGGTTATATACATATGCATCTGCTTTAAAATCATTATATAGCAAACCTCTGCACAAAATCAAGAATGGATAAGACACCTTTCGCCGCAGAATTCCAGAAGAAAACAGCAGGTCTGCACCTGCTGCTTATATGATTACTTCTGTGAATCTGTGTCTCCTTCACGGATCCGCACAAGCACTTCCTTTCTTGCATATACCGGTATCCGGTCAAGCCCTGCCTGACAGGTGACCCAGGTCCCGCCCTCCAGGACTGTCCCTGTATCGATCTCTGTCCAGCTTCCCTCCGGAAGATACAGCTTCCGCTCTCTTGCCCCCTCATAGAGCACCGGCGCCACCAGAATATCGGGGCCCAGCAGATATTCATCCTCGATCTCCCAGACCGCCGGATCCTCCGGATAATCGTAAAACAGCGGGCGCATGACCGGCGTCCCATATTCATGGGCGCGCTCCATCTGTTCCTGCAGATAAGGACGCATCCGCTCCCGGATGAACATATATTTCCGGCAGATCTCATAGATCTCCTCCCCGTAGCTCCACACCTCGTTGGGAGAGCCGCTGGTATATTTCCAGCTTTTCGCATCTCCGGTCCTGAATTCCTTCCCCTCTGCCGTCACCAGCGGTTCCCGGAAGCCGTGCATCCGGAACACCGGGCAGAACGCGCCGAACTGGAACCACCGGATAAGACACTCCTTAAATTCATCCGAATATATGTTCCCTCCATGAAAGCCGCCGATATCCGTCGTCCACCAGGGGAATCCGGACAGTCCCATATTCATGCCCGCTGCCACCTGATTCCGGAGAGATGCAAAATCCGAATAAATATCTCCGGTCCATACGAGTGCGCCGTATTTCTGAGAGCCTGCCCATGCACACCGGATCAGGCTCAGGATCTCAGTCTCTCCTTCCCTGCTCCTGCCCTCATAAACCATCCTGGCAAATTCCTTCGGATAGATGCTGCCGGCTTCTTTATGGGTCCCCGCATGGAAGCGATAGTTCTCATATTCATATTTTGTGACTTCCGGCTCGCACTCATCCAGCCAGAAGAGTCGAATCCCTTTATCATAATAATTTTTCTTCAGCTGCTTCCATACGAACTCCCGCGCCTCCGGATTCGTAGCATCCATATAAGTGTCTTTGTTCTTGATCCCGAACCGGGGCCCCTGCTCCGTACGGATGAGACAGCCCATTTCTTCCATATATTTGAAATTTTCGCTGCTCTCTTCCACCGTGGGCCAGACAGAGACCATGGGCTCGATGCCCATTTCTCTCAGCTTGCGCACCATAGCCTCCGGATCCGGCCAGCATTCCGGATCGAACTTCCAGTCCCCCTGGGCGGTCCAGTGGAAGAAATCAATCACCAGCACCGAGATGGGCAGGCCTCTTCGCTTATACTCTTTTGCCACCTGAAGTACTTCGTCCTGGGTCCGGTAGCGCAGTTTGCTCTGCCAGAAACCGGTCCCATACTCCGGCATACGGGGAACCTTTCCTGTTACAGACGCGTATGCTTCTTCGATCTCGGCCGGTGTGTCCCCCGCTGTGATCCAGTAATCCATCTGTCTTGTGGAATCTGCATGCCATTCCGTCAGATTCCGACCGAAGGATGCCCTCCCAATGGCCGGATTATTCCAGAAGAATCCATAACCCCGGCTGGAGAGCGTAAACGGTATGGAGATCTGAGAATTTCTCTGAGAGAGCTCCAGCACACAGCCCTTCAGATTCAGGTATGGACAGGCATACTGCCCCATACCGTAGAACCGTTCTCCTTCCCGCGCCTCGAACCTCACAGTCAGCCGATAATGATCCGTGCCCCTGTGGGGGACAAAGGTTCTGGGAATGATCTCCAGCGCACTGTCCTTCTCTCCCGGCGCATTGGGGCGAAAACGGTTCTTATCATACTCTTCCAGAAGGAGCCGGCCGTTCCCGTCATAGAATTTCATCTTTCCGGTGCACTGGACTTCGCAGGAAATATTTCCGTTCCGGATCCAGCCGGTCTCCCCGTCAATCCGGATCGCCGCATCCCCTCTCTCCTCCGGCTCCATAAGCGCGGACAGACGGTCATCCTGAAAATGAGCAAGCTGCGTGGCGCGGACACGCAGGCTGTTCTTTCCATACGCTTCGATGCATAAGAGCTCTTTATCATACCGTCTCCACAGCTTCCCGTCTTTTTCTGTCAACATATTTTCTTCCTCCTGTTTTACCCCGTATTTAACACGTGTTAAATATTAAATAACACGAATCCGCGGATTTGTCAATCTGTTACATGAATTTTTGTTTACACGTGTTCATTTTTGACATCTTCACGATTTTACACGTGTTTTTTCATGGAAAATGACAGAAGTGAAAAGTCATGCTATAATATCCGCAGAGACTGTATTGCATTGCGCCGGACCGGATGATTCTCTGTCCGGCAGGAGGGAGAGACCGGCATGAAACAGACACACGAAAGACTGACTCTTGAGGATATTGCAAAGGAGATCCATATCTCCAGAACTACGATTTATAAAGTAATCCACCAGAAGGGAAATGTAAATGAAGCCACCCGGAATACGGTAATGGAAGCTCTGAAAAGATACAACTATGTTCCCAACAACAACGCCAGAAATCTCGCCATGAACCGGCGGTACAGAATCGCTTTCGTCAGCTTCCGGTCCCTGGACGCCGCCTACTTTGCCCCCACTGTTGAGGAAGGGATCCGTCAGGCCGTCCGGGATTACGGAGATCACGGCCTGGCCGTGGAGACTTATATCTCTTCTGCGGAGCATCCCGGACAGCAGGCAGAAGATATCCGGCAGGCTTTTGACTCCGGCATCCGGGACTTTGTCATCGCCTGTGCAGATGCAGAACAGTTAAAACCGGTTCTCCTCCGGCTTCGGAAACAGGCATGCCGGGTGATTCTGCTGAGCAAATATGCCGGGCCTGATACCTGCGATACGTTTATCGGCGCGGATGATCAGAAGAGCGGCCGTCTGGCAGCCGAAGTGCTTGGGCATATGATCCCCGGAAATGGTTCCGTTCAGATCCTGGTCCCCCGGGAGTCCCGTTCCAATCAGCAGTCCACCAGACAGCGGCTGGAAGGCTTTCTGGCCGGTATCAGGGCACTCCGCCCTTCCATCCGGCTTCTCCCGCCGCTGGAAGCCCGGGACTCCCCGGCCGGCATCGCAGAGGCGCTTTCGGACATCCTAAGTACCAGAAGACCGGACGGGATCTACGACCTTACCTGCAGGCTGGAGATCATCTCCCGCACGCTCCGGAGAAAGGGCATGGAGGATACTTCCCTCGTGGGGATGGATCTTTTCCCGGAGATCGTCCCTTTCATCCGGGACCATACCATTGATGCCGTTATCTTCCAGAATCTGAAAGCCCAGGCATATCTGGCGTGCAGGCTCCTGTTTGAACAGATGTGCTACGGAACCACTCTCCCGCAGAAGACCTGTTATTCCAGACTGGAGATCGTCATGTCCGGCAACCTGGAATATTATCTGGAAGAGTCTCTTCTGCCAAGCTCCCAGAACGCCACTGCACTGGCCGCCGCCACGTTCAGAGAATCCACCCCGTGAGCCATGGGAATGCATACTTTGTAATCGCAGTCCGCGATGGTATCTGACGCCAGCCCGTCTCCTTCCGTACCCAGAATCACGGCCAGCTTCTCCTCTGCCATGAGTCCGGGATCGTCCACTGCAGCTGCGCCCTCTGTCAGCGCCATGGCAGCCGTGCGATACCCCATTCTGCGGAGGAATTTTATCCCTTCTTCCGGCCATGCAGTCTGTTCATCCAGGTACGTCCACGGAATCTGAAATACGGTCCCCATACTCACCCGGACCGCCCTCCGATACAGAGGATCGCTGCAGTCCGGTGTCAGAAGTACTGCATCCATATTCAGAGCCGCCGCCGAACGGAAGATGGCGCCCACATTTGTGGGATTCACCACCCGCTCCAGCACCGCGATCCGGCCGGCTCCCGCGCAGACCTCTCCTACGGTCCTCAGAGGCTTTCTTTGCATGGCGCACAGCATACCTCTGGTCAGCCGGTAGCCGGTAATCTGCATCAGCACCTCCATCTCTGCCGTATAGACCGGAATCTCCCCGCACCTTGCCAGGATCTCTTTCGCCTCCCTTTCGATCTGACTCTCCTCCGTCAAAAAGGACAGGGGAATATACCCGGCGTCCAGTGCACGTTCTATGACCCGCGGACTCTCCGCGATAAAGATCCCCTTCTCCGGCTCGTGACGATTCAGGAGCTGTATCTCCCGGAGCCGGGCATATACATCCAGTTCAGGCGCCCGAAAATCTGTAATTCTGACCTTATGCACCGTATCTACCCCCTTCTTTTTCCCAGGTCCCCCGCCATATGTTCTTCGTACGGGATCCTTTTCCTCCCGCTCTCTGCCGGCAGGCCTTTTCCATACAGAAGCACAGAAGCTTCCGTTATATGAAAAAAGACGCTGCAGCTGCAGCATCTCTCTTTTTATCTTTATAATCCGTGCATCCCGCTTTGAACCTGAAACCAGAACGTTACCTGTACAGTTAACTCAGCCCAGGCACCCCTGCGGCACACAGAAGGTCCCGCTTAGTGCTGCTTTGTTCCCAACCTGACACGGTTCACGGGTTCCTGTTGCGCAGGACCCGAACATCAACGCCACTTATACAGGGCAGCTTCGGTCATTCAGCCCGGGGCGGGATATGACTCCTGCTATGGCGGATTGCAGGTACAGGGCACCGCCGCCTCCCCAGTTGCACGGAAATCTTATGACAATTTTGAATGCCTGTACAGTATATCCCTTTTTCAGTCTTTTGTCAAAGACTTTTTCCTGCGCTCCCGCAGTTCCCGGAAAAAATCCGTCATGAGCGCCGAGCATTCCTCCCCCAGAACGCCCTCTGTCAGCTCCGCCTGATGGTTGAATGCGGGGATGTCCAGAAGGTTCAGGATCGATCCTGCACACCCCGCCTTGGGATTGCGGCTTCCGATGACAACTCTCGGGATCCTGGCCTGTACGATGGCTCCAGCGCACATCTGGCAGGGCTCCAGCGTGATATACATGGTACAGTCCTCCAGTCTCCAGTCTCCCACTGCCCGGCTCGCCTTCCGAATCGCCAGAAGCTCTGCATGGGCCAGCGTATTCTTATCTGTGTTCCTCCGGTTATAGCCTCTGGCGATGATTCTGTCCTCCCGCACGATCACACATCCAATGGGCACCTCATTCAGCTTCCATGCCTTACGCGCCTGCCGGATGGCTTCCTTCATATACTTTTCCTCTTTCGTCAGCGGCATCCTCCACACTCCTTTTGCATATTCCCAGCCTGGGACAGCGCACACACTTTTCTCCGCCTTTGGGATACTGTATAAAACGACTCACATCCACCGGATGGTCCTCCCAGTCTGCCACAAAGTCTCCCGTCCCCGGACTGCGAATCCAGATTCCACCGGTATCCGAGAAATGGACACCCTTCTCCTGGATATCTTCCGGATCTACGACACCCTGCCATTCCAGCACTCCGTTCCTGGCTTCCAGTTCCCCCAGATAGATTCCAATGCTCCGCCCCTGCTGCCGGAAATAGATATAAACCCTGCCGGCCCCCTGCTCCCATCGCCCCAGCCTGTTCAGATGAATGCCCAGCCTGCACCGGCCGCTGCGCACCTCTGCCTTGACAAATCCGGCGGCTGCTTCCTGCCTTCCCTGCTCATATGCATAAAAATATGCGATCTGACGCGTGTATTCCTGCATAGAATGTCCCTCCGATCTCTATCGGATATTCTATGCCTGTCTGATGCCGGTTATGCCATGTCCTTTTCCCTCTGCAAGCTGCCCCGCAAAAATCCTCTGTCTCACGGGAGAGTTTCATGCCTGCCGGAGTCCGACTGCCCGGTCTGTAAATTCCGCAAACTGCTGCAGCGTCATGGCCTCTCCCCGGATGGACTCTGAGAGCCCCATCTCCCTCAGGATCTGGGCCGTCTGCTCCTTGGATATTCCAAGCTTTTGCACATGGGCCAGACCATTCTGCAGCGTCTTGCGTCTCTGATTAAAGGAGGCCCGGATCACTGCAAAAAGCAGCTCCTCATCTGTGACTTTCACCGGTGGCTCTGCATAAGTTCCAAGCCTGATCACCGCCGAACCCACGCCGGGTCTTGGCATAAAGCAGTTGGGCGGCACGTTGGCTGCCACATACGGCATGGCATAATACTGCACGGCAAGGGACAGCGCACCATAATCTTTTGACCCGGGTCCGGCCTGCATGCGGTCCGCCACTTCCTTCTGCACCATGACTGTAATACTGGAAAGCGGCACATGCTTCTCAAAAAGTCCCATGATGATCGGCGTTGTAATATAGTAAGGAAGATTAGCCACCACCTTTATGGGTCTCCCTCCATTCTTCTCCTCTGCCAGCCTCCTTAAATCCATCTTCAGCACATCTTCATGAATAATATCCACATTGTCATAACCGCTCAGAGTATCCTGAAGAATGGGAATCAGCGCCCGGTCAATCTCGATCGCCGCCACACCCCCCGCAGCGGAAGCCAGATACTGGGTCATGGTCCCGATCCCGGGGCCGATCTCCACCACATAATCTTCTTCCGTGATCTCTGCCGCTCTTATGATCTTTTCCAGTACATGGCAGTCGATCAGGAAATTCTGTCCGTATTTTTTCTGAAATACAAACCTGTATTTATTCAGAATCTCAATGGTTTTCTGAGGGTTCCCCAGATATGGAACTGGTCCTGCCATCCTACTGTCTCCTCTCCAGCCGGTAAAAAGCTGCTGCATTTTCCTCTGTAATGCGGATCACCTCTTCCGTCGTTATCCCCTTCAGCCCGGCAACCGCATCCGCCACATGAATCAGCTTCCGGGAATCATTCCTTTTTCCCCGGTCAGGCACCGGCGCCAGATATGGGCAGTCCGTCTCCAGAAGAAGATGAGAAAGGGGTATGTTCTGCACCACTTCCCTGAGTCTTCTGGCATTCTGAAAGGTCACGACGCCTCCGATCCCCAGATAATATCCCATCTTCACATATTCCTTCGCCATCTCCAGAGAGTAGGAATAGCAGTGCACTACCACCGGTATATGCAGATCATACATCTCCTTCAGAATCTTCATAGTATCCGACGCTGCTTCCCGGCTGTGTACAATCACAGGAAGCGACAGCTCGCCTGCCAGTGCCAGCTGCCGGATAAACCACTTTTTCTGTGTCTCATGATCTGTCCTGTCCCGGTAATAATCCAGTCCGGTCTCTCCCACTGCCACGATCCTGTCTCCGGCACACTGCTCCTTCAGCCATGCAAAGGTATCCTCATTCAGCTCGTTCACCTCATCCGGATGTACGCCTGCCGCCCCGTAGATAAAGGGGTATCGCTCTGCCAGCTCAACCGTTCTTCTCGTCCCCTCAAGGCTCGCCCCCACATTGACCACGGTCCCTACGCCGCTTTCTGCCAGAGCTGCAAGCACTTCTTCCCGGTCTTCGTCAAAGGCATGGTCATCATAGTGTGCATGACTGTCAAATATCATCGTTCTTCGTCTCTCCTGTCCCGCCGATACTGATAACAGTATAGCTGTTTTACCGGCTGATTGCAACCCAAAAGCAGTCCAGCCCGTCTGTGCCTGCACAGTCCGACGCAGACAGGAGAACACGCAGAAAGTCCGTATCCTTTACAGCTGCACCTCATATTCCGCACTGGCAAAGGTTACATACATGCCGTCGCGCAGGGGACACAGTTCATAAGGGTCCAGCTGCACCTGGTCAGCCCACGTACCATTGGTAGAGTTCAGATCCTCCACATAATAGACCGTCCCATCCCAGGTGATGCGCGCATGAATCCGGCTGATCGTCGCAGCCGGGACACAGCCGTCCACACTGTCCTTCTTTTTCCCGATCAGAAAGCAGTCCCCTTTTATCTGAAGATCCGGATATTCCCCATTTACGCTGCGCAGGAACAGCCCCTCTTTCTTTGCCTTCTGCAGGCAGGCGGTCTCCGGCACCGCCTCTTCCTCCCGGATGAACAGCCCGGATCCGCTCTGTATCTGATCCGCCTCTGCCACATAATCCTCCAGGCTTATATTCTTTGTTTTTTTCTTGAAAAAGTTCTTCCAGCTCCCTGTCTTCTCCAGAATCTCCTCCTGCACAGAGGGCACCGGAGCCGATGGCTGTTCAGGTTCTGCTTCTTCTTTTTTCGTCTCTGTGTATTTCCCGAGATGCTCCAGCAGGCTGAAATTCGGTTCCTGCGCACTCTGATACAGTTCATAGCCAAATGCAATCCCTTCTGCGTCGCTTTTATCCAGCTTGCCCAGAAGATATTCCGCCACATCCAGGAATGTCTCCCGGATTTCTTTCTCATATCCGGGATAATAACACAGATATAATTTTTCCGTTCTGACATCCAGATACATGGAATCAGGACTCAGAACAAAATGACCCGGATCCAGCAGATACTCCTGTGCTGCTTCCAATACTCTCAGAAGCTCCTTCAGCAGGCTCTTTAACTGGTTGAAGTTCAGTTTTCTCCGTTCATATAAAAGTTCCATACTCTGCCGGCCTGTGATCTCATAATAGTATTCCGTCTGCGCTTCATGCCTCTGAATCACGCAGGGGAGGAACCCATAGATCCGGTTCTCCGTAATCATCCGGACTTCATGTCCTTCCCTGCCTGCATGCGCTTCTTTTAAGATCATATAATTGCTGTTTAAATCCCTTTTATATCGAATCTCCATTCTTTTGTCCTCCATCCATTTTCATCCATCTGCTTCTTCTGAGTGTCTCGCAGGGTCTTATCCTGTACAGTTCCTGCCGGACCTCTATCCCGGACACCGGAAGAAAGCTGCCGCTGCCCGACACCAGAACCGTGATCTTTACAGGACTCACCTGCACCTCCACCCTTTCCTCCTGAAGCCACAGAAGCCGCTCTGACAGCTTCTGAGCCAGTTCTCTTTCCATGTCATCTCTGATCTGCCCGCTGGTCCGTCCATCCGGATAACTCCCCCGGATCGCGGTCTCCAGAACGGTATGCACGCATACTGCATGATCATGAGCATACAGTGTGAAAAATACAATATACACCAGAAGGATACAGATACCGGGCACCAGATAAGCCGCCTCCACCACATATCTTCCCTTTTTCTTCATAATAATCCTCCGATCATATATGCCGCAGTCAGAAAAGGAACCAGCGGAATCTCCTTCCGGCGGGTCAGGAGCCCATACAGGCTCCCAAACCCGATCCCGAGAAAAAGTATCCATAACAGCTCTGCGGATCCAAGCCACATGCCAAGCGCCAGCATCAGCCAGCCGTCTCCGCAGCCTATCTGTTCCTGTGTGCAGACGCCCAGAAGCAGGAGGCACGCACCGGGCAGGAGCCGGGGAGTCCTGCCTGCTGCCAGCACATACAGAAGCCCGCTGCCCCCCAGCTCCAGAATCACTCCCATGGAGACCTGATGCTCTCTCATATCCTCCGCAGACAGATACAGAAGATGACACAGGAGCCACAGACGGCCTATCATCTGCCGCAGCGGGAACAGCAGTTCCTTCCTTCCACTCCGGACAACGGTACAGCCATAACGGTGCGCTTCAGCCCCCGGCACCCCATGCTGCTGTGATAGCTGGTCCCGTGATTTGTAATATAAACAATCCCGCCGGTCCGCCCCGGACGGACACAGTATATGCAGGGGGTATACCTGCTGCCGGACAGATTCCTCTCATCCTGCAGACTCTCATAAGAAAGCAGACGAATAGAAAGCCTGAGATAGGAACAGTCCCTTGTCTTATGGTACACCGTCCCGTCCGGCGTGATATAGACCAGCTCTTCCCCCGCATCTTTCTGAAATGTCTCTCCCGTATAGCCGACCCATGCCCGGACCACGGCCCGCCTTGTGATCAGGCGCCTGCCGGACGGCACAGACAAAAAGGGCAGAGAGACCAGATCCGCATCCGCAAGCTTTACATACGGGTCAGAGCCGTATCCCTGTCCTGCCGTCACAGCCAGGAGTCTGGCACGCCCCATCAGCTCCATACTTTCCTTCGCCTGCACCGAAGTACAGGTGAACAGATACAGAAGCGCTGTGACCGCACAGAGCAGAAACGGCAGTGCAAAGGAGGCTTCCACCGTCATGCTCCCTTTTGCGGAGGCACCGGGGGAAACCCTCCTGCCTGTCCTCCTGCAGGGGGACCACATTTTCCATGCGCGGGGTATCTGGAGATTCAATTTAGACTTTTTCCTGCAGCAGAAGGGCATCCCTCCATGCCTCCTTTCCATAACAGCAGCAGCCTCAATATTCATATCCGTAGCTTCTTTCCAGGCTGATCTCTCCGATCCAGACCTGTGCAGTCAGATAGTCCACACAGTGATCCAGATGAAGCCTCTCACACCCTTCCCGACAGTTCAGCTCGCCCTCTATAATATCCAGCGCTCTCATGGAAAGAGTACCGGCAGACTGCGGCACCAGGAAGATGCGGAGACAGTCCGCATAACTGATTCCCTCCTGCAGGTGCGTCTGCACATCATACCTGCCCGGATCCTTCAGTGCCGGGAGAAGGTCGGACAGAGATACCTGCCAGTCCTCCGTACACTTTACAGGCGCAAGCTCATATCCCCCCAGAAGCTGCCGTACCTCCACCAGACTCTCTCCATACGCCCAGCCCAGCAGAATCAGCTGCTCCAGGCTTTTGATAATCCCCTCGTTTCCCGTGACCCCTGCCAGGAGAAGTGCCAGCGCCTCCGCTTTCTGTCTCAGCTCCGGATGCGTCAGGAGGAATACATAGTTCACGCCTTCCCTGATAAGAAGAATCCTTCCCGCCACCGCGCTGAGATTCTCCTGATCCGACGCCTTTCCCGCAATCAGATACTCCAGCTGATAGTCAAGCCATCCCTTGTCCCTCTGTACCGGGAGCATCTCCTGTGCATGCTTCATGTATCTGCACAGATAGCTGATAAACCACTGCTTCTGAAGGATCTGCTCTTCTGAGCCGTCTGCCGCTCCCATACCGACCGACAGTTCTCTGTGAGAAGGTGCCGACGCCAGAGTGACCATCCGGTCAGAAACCTGACAGCCGTCCGGAACCGCTTTGGAGAATACATATCCATTCCACAGTCCATCCCACTGCCCCGCCTCCGGATCCAGGCCCTCCTCGTCTTCATCATCTTCATAGTCCCGCACGCTTCCTTCATATGACTCACAGTCCTTCAGGAACCGTCCTGTATTTTCCTCTGCATTTTTTTGAAACAGCTCCGGAAGAATCCATTCTTCTGCCAGGGACACTCCCGTCTTTTCTTTCATGATCTTTACCGCCTGCCGGTAAAACACGGCGCCGGATGCATCGGTCATACGCGCCATACTCCTGATATCGACCCCCAGAAGCTCCAGACCGTACAGAGGTCCTCCTGAAGCGTCCGTGAGGTTGTACTCCGTAAACTGCCAAAGATGACTGCACAGCTCATCCTCCCGCTCTCTTCCGCTCCCAAAGGATGTGTCCAGGCAAAACAGATCATACTGTTCAAGAAGATGCGGCTCATATTCGGAAAAAAGGGAGAACAGTCCCGCCTCCACTGCCTGCTCCGCCTGTTTTTTCTGATACTGCATCCATACCGACTGCAGACAGACCAGATACAGACTCAGAAATACGAGAAAGCACAGCGCCGTCCAGACTGTAATCTGCCCGGAAGCCTTCTTAGACGCTGCTGCTCTGAGAGACGATCTTTTCAAAAATATCATTTACCACCTCTGTGATCCGGTCTTTGAAGATGATGACAAGACCGATCAGTACCACAATGATCAGAATGACCTCCACGACTCCCATTCCATCTTCATCCTGCCAGAAATCTCTCCAAAATGCTCTTATTCTCATACCATTCCTCCTTGTTAAAAAATCTACAGACTGCTCAGCCAAATCCTGCCACCGCCGGGTACATAATAATGATCAGGATGGTCAGAAGCATCATAATCATGGGAAGCAGAAGCCTGCTCTCACATTCCTCTCCCAGCCTCCTTGCCAGGGCCTTTCGTTCTTCAAATGCCTCTCTGGATTCTGCCCTCAGAAGCTCTGCCAGATTCCTGGTCCCCTTTCTCAGATTCTGACCAAGCAGCGCTCCCAGCTTCAGATATGGCCCCATACGGCATCTGTTTCCGAACCGCTCATATGCGGCAGCTTCCGCCACACCGCTCTGCATCTCCCGCAAAGTCGTGCACATCTCTTCATACGCCGCATGTCTCTCCCTGTCCGGCTCCTCCCTTTTCTCATAATCTGCCACAATTCGTTCCCATGCTTTCCTCGTACTGATCCCGGCTCCCATATAGAGACTCAGACGGCTCACAATATCCGGATAATCCAGCTGCATGCCCCGCTCCCTTTTCTTCTTTGCCTGATCCGCTTCTTTTTTCTGTCCGGCCGCCGCTGCAATAAGTGCAAGGACGGTCAACGCCAGCATCCACTTCCAGCGATCATCTGTCTTCCTGTACCAGGTCACCGGCTCTCCCAGGACTGTATCCGGAAGAGCGACCTGTTCCGACGGCTTTTCCTGCGCTTCCATAAGTTCATATTCCAGCATCCGGAGCATCTGCCCGGCGTCCGGATTCTCCGGCGGACAGATCCGGATCTCCTGCTCCCAGGTAAGGCTTTCCTCCCCCAATGACAGAACTGCCTGTACCTTCACCAGGACCGGTTCTTTCAGCATCTCATTCCTGACTGTCCCGTCCGGCGCCATATAATCCCAGGAGTCCAGATACCATCGGACTGTAATCTGCGTATCCGGATAGACCAGGGGCATGGATACCGGCCCCATAATATGCGCAAAATCACTGTTTTCCTGCAGAAACAGCGGACCCAGCCCGTCTGACGCTTCCTGAAGCTTATGTAACAGTATCTCCTCTTCATAAGGGATCTCCTTCAGCGTCAGCCCCAGTGGATACGTCTCTCCATTCAGCTCTACCAGAAGCCCTGCTTCCTCATCTCCAGACCCGCTCTGCGGTCTTGCAAGATATTCCAGCATCTCCCGATCCTTCAGATCCCAAAAAAAGCATCCGGCACTTAAGAGCCCTCCCGCCAGCGCCAGGAGAATAAGCTTATTTCTATATTTCAAACTGTACCATCCTTTTCCCCAGCAGATATGCCGCCAGATAGAGTCCCAGACATATGGTGGCCACCAGAATCCCGGCGGGCTCGTGATAGAGTCCCCGGAGAAACTCTCCGGATCCCACCCGCACATACAGCAGCACAGCCGCCGGCATGACCGTCATGATCTTCTGTTCATAGATTTTGGAAGCAAGAATTGTCCGTATCTCCCTTCTGGTGTCCATGATCTCCGCCATCTGTACAGCAGTACTCTGTATGACCGCATTCAGGCTCCCGCCGCTCACGCGGGCCGTACAGAATACTTCTGCAAAGCTCTTTACTTCTTCTGCGGGATGTCGCGCAGCAAGCCCCATGAGCAGCGCTTCCGGGCGCTCATTGTTTTCTGCCTTCGCCAGCATATCCCGCAGTTCTTCTGTCATGGTGCCTCCTCCCGGAAACAGCAGCAAAAGTTCCTTATAAGACTGTCCCATGGCATTTTCCACCGAATAACCGGCCGACAGGGACGAAGAAAGCAGCAGAATCCATTCTTTGAACATCCTCAGAAAATGCTCTTCTTCTTTTTGTCTCCTTGTCTTTTCACATTCTCCGAGCCACAGTCGGAGAAGGGGAAGGAGGAAAATAACTGCACAGGGGGAATCGTAGAACAACCAGGAAAACGCGAGAATGATCAGAATACCTTTAAGAAGATCCAGAAGCTGCGCTTTCTTTATCCAGTGTGATCCTGTCTGCCGGAATCCCGGCACGCTGAAGCTTTTCAATATTTTTCATATCTCCTGTCTTACACTGTACCCCGCAGATCCTGCCGGATACTTCACCGGTTTCCCGGAAGGAAAACAGCGGATTCAGCACCACCTGTTCTCCCTCCATACCGGTCACTTCCGTGATCTCCAGAAGCCTGCGGCTCTTGTCCCGCAGCCTTCCGAGATAAACGATCAGGTCGATGCCGGAGGCAATCTGCCTCCGGATGGCCTGAAGAGGCAACTCCATTCCCATAAGAACCATGGTCTCCAGACGGGCAATCGTATCCTGCGGACTGTTGGCATGGCAGGTGGAGATACTTCCGTCATGCCCCGTATTCAGACAGGTCAGAAGTTCAAATGTCTCCGCTCCCCGTACCTCGCCCACAATGATCCTGCTGGGGCGCATCCGAAGAGACGCCCGGATCAGATCCCGGATCGTGATCTCCCTACAGTCCTCCACCCCCGAAGCGCGGGTCTCCATACGCACGAGATTCTCCACATTCTGAATCTGGAGTTCTGCCGTGTCTTCTATGACAATGACCCGCTCGTCCTTTGGGATATACTGGGACAGTGCATTTAAAAAGGTGGTCTTGCCGGAGCCTGTCCCGCCTGCGATCAGGATAGAATATCCTGATCTGACCGCATCTTTCAGAAAGAGCATTTCTTCCCCGGAGATGCTCCCCAGTTCCAGAAGCCGCTCCATGGTGATCGGGCTCTTGGGAAACCGTCGTATTGTGATGATCGGCCCGTTGACTGCCACAGGCGGAAGGACTACATGTACCCTGTCGCCGTTCTCAAGCCTCGCATCCACGATGGGCTGGGATTCATTGACAACCCGGTTACAGGCGCCTGCCATCTGCTGGATCACATCCAGGATCCGCTCCCGGGAATAAAAATTCTTCTCCCAGCGCATGAGCTTTCCGTTCTTCTCCAGAAAGATACCGTCCATACCATTGACCATAATCTCAGTAACTTCCGGTTCATCCAGAAGCTCCTGCAGGACATCCATCTTCCGGAGGGCATGAAACAGTTCCTTTTTCAGCCGGCACTTTTCGTTCAGAGTAAGATGCTGTTCCCTTCCGCAGGAGAGTACCACCTCGTCGATCAGATCCTGCATCTCTTCGTCCGGCACTTCCCGGCTTAAGTCTACCCGTTCCAGTATCTGCTCTTTCAGAGCCGCAAAATATTCGGATACTTTTACTGCCTGTTCCATATACCCTCCATCAGAATCCCGCAGTTTCTATGGGGATTATTCCTGCAGCAGTCCCCGGACAAAACGTCCCGGTTCCTGCTGCGACAGCATGAAGAGATCCTCTTCACTGTATGGTCCCATACCGCATTCCGGCAATTCCAGCTTCTGGAGTCTTTCCAGAATATCCATTCCGTCTGATGTCCGGATATGCTGCTCCCACTGCGCGACCCGGCCCTGAGATATCATGTCCTGACCCACCGGCACATAGATGCCGCTGCACTGCCGTAACAGGTCCACCTCATGGCCCGTCAGATTGCCGAAATCCAGTATGATAAAATCATACGTGCTCTGTGTACGTATCAGATGCAGCAGACGCTGCCATTCCTCCACGGTAATCTGCCGAAAATCCGTGTAGGACCCGCAGGGCGGGATATAGTCCAGATGGTCCAGCTTGCGGACCATGCTGTTCAGGCGATACAGAAACGACGTCTTATTTTGTCTAAGGTAATAGATCAAATCTGATAAGTTCCAGTGACTTCCACCCAGAATCTCAGAAAATCCGGAGCACTCCTCCAGATTCAGATATAAAACATTCCGATCTTCTGCAAGGATCTGTCCCAGTGCAAACGCAAACTTATTCTTCCTGACCCCTTCTACAGGGGAATATACCCCAATCACCTTGTTGTCCTTCGGGACCTGTGTATAATATTCTTCTTCATCCTGTTCCGAATAATAATACATGATTTCCCGGAGAATATTATCCGCGGACTGGTATTTGTACACAGCCGGATATCTTCCCAGCTCCTTCGGCAGGGTTCCCTCAGATAAGAAGATCACACATTCATTCCGGATGAAGCCTTTCACATCTTCATACCATTTTGCTGATATCAGCAGGATTTCGATCTCTTCCGAGGACAGTGCTCTCTGGAGCTGCTCCTGTTCAGTACACATCTGTACCTGAAACAAATGGCTTTTTTTCAGATTTACGTATTCCCGAAAAGCATCCACATACGGCGCTTCGGGATCCGCAATCCATAATCTTGTGCTTTTCACTGTTACCTCCTGCAACACAAGACCCGGTTTCTTCATGCTGCAATTTTTAGTGGAATCTGACTCAGAAATACTTTGAGTCCATGGCGAATGCCACTTTTTAGATAAACGTTTATCACGAATTTTATTATAGAGAATGCCGTCAGAAAAGTAAATGCAGTTTACAGTTTGTTCACAATTTTTGGCAAATACTTACAAAAAGCGAAAAGCCGCGACTGCATAAAGAAGAGAAACCCCGCTGAATCCAAGGATTCCGGATGTCAAAAGACTGCATAGATTAATCCCCACCACGCAGGAGATCCCCCAGGTCTGGAGCAGCAGATTGATGCCGTAGATGGAGATTCCGCCCATGGCCGCCCGGAGACAGAAATTCAGAAAAAACTCCATCTTGCGCTTTACAGTCACCATAAAAAGTATCAGAAGGCATGCGCCTGCAATCACCAGGACTCCTGTTCCTTTTTCCATCCGGATCCTCCCCGTTTTCATTTTCCACAGCCCGTACTACGCTGTTTTCTTTATAACTATATGAATGTATCTGAAAAAAATTCCCGTTTTCGTATAAATTTTCCAATGGAGGACTATACTGATAGTAACCAGTTTCCAAGAACAGGAAGGAAGATGCAGATGAAACGCACAGAATCTGACAGGAGCGCGGACCCCCGCAGACAGCAGCTTTTAGAAGATATCAGGAAAACCAAATATGCCCTGGACTGCGCCTATTCCAACTTTGAGAATGTGGTCGATCCGGACCTGATCGACTGCTCCATCTATGAACTGAAGGCGGTACAGATGCGCTATCGGTTCCTGTTGAAACAGGCGGAGCTCCTGGATCTGACCACATAAACCGCGGCAGCAGGAATATATGTTCTATATCTTTTTGAGAAAACGCGCAAGGTCGGCATCGCTGCCCATGACCATCATGTGATCATCCCCCTCAAAGTGGTAATTCCCGTCCGGCATGAATACAGAGCCGTCCTTTTCCCGGATTCCCAGGATGCTGATGTTATAATTTACGCGCACATTCAGCTCCCGGATGCTCTTTCCCACCCAGCTCTTCAGCGGCAGGACTTCGTAGATACCGTAGTCGCCCAGATCCACAAAGTCAAAAACGTGGCTGGCGCTGGATTTCTTGGCGATGCGCTCGGCGATATCGCGCTCCGGATAGACCACCTCATCTGCGCCGTTCTTCAGGAGAAATTTTGCCTGTACGTCCGTACTGGCACGGCTCACCACCCACCTGGCGCCCATTTCCTTTAAAAGGCTTGTGATTTCCAGACTGCTCTGAAAATTTGTACCGATGCACACAAAGCACCGGTCAAAGTTGCCGATCCCCAGTTCTTTTAAAACATCCGGCCGGGTGCAGTCCCCGATCTGGGCGCTGGTGACCATGGACAGACAGGGCGTCAGGCACTCTTCCTCTATATCCACCGCCAGTATCTCATTCCCCAGACCGGACAGTTCCCGGCAGAGATAGTATCCGAAGTTGCCCATTCCGATGATTAAAAATGATTTCATAACATGTTACCTCCTGAATCAGGTTATGCTGTATCTATCCGATGTTGATCCGCTCCATGGGCTGCCTGAGACCGGATCTTTGTTTTTTGTCTGTAAATGCCAGTGCAAAGGACAGGCTGCCGATCCGTCCGCAGTACATCAGAAGGATCAGAATGATTCTGGAGCACGTGCCGGTCTGCCGGGTAATCCCTGTGGTCATCCCTACGGTATCCACAGCGGAAAAGGTCTCCAACAGTACATCCGTCAGCGGAAGTCCGTCCACCGCACAGATAAGAAAGGAGGCGGTCACTGCCAGAGTCAGAGTCAGGGTAAAAACGATGGCAGCCTTCTCGATCATCCCGTCCTCCAGCCTGCGCCCATAGATATTGACGCCGTCTCTGTGCTGGATCATGGACACGACATAGAACAGAAGGACCATGACCGTGGTCGTCTTGACACCCCCCGCCGTGGAACCCGGATTGCCGCCGATCAGCATAAGGATCAGCGTCAGAAGTTTGCCTGCATCTCCCATCCCTGCCACATCTGTCGTATTAAAGCCTGCGGTCCTCGGAGTCACCGCCGCAAAAAGAGATCCCAGAAACTGTCCGGAGCCGGAGAGCCCTGCCAGTACGCCGTCCCTTTCCAGCACCCAGAACAGCAGCGCAGGCACCGCAACCAGAATCACAAGTGCTGTGAGTACCATTTTTGTATGCAGTGTGTATCTTTTCACGCGCAGGCGGTGGGTATACAGATCCCGCCACACTACAAAACCCAGACCTCCGATGAGGATCAGGCTCATACAGGTCAGATTGACCAGCCAGTCATCCGCATAGCGAACCAGAGAGGAA
The DNA here is from genome assembly GCA_910574805.1 of Lachnospiraceae bacterium. Lineage (GTDB taxonomy): Bacteria > Bacillota > Clostridia > Lachnospirales > Lachnospiraceae > Hominiventricola. Next base: position 55,102 of record CAJTCV010000010.1, read on the forward strand.
TACGCCTCAAAACGCCCCATCAGGTCAAAACCCGCATTGCAGAAGGCAGATATGGAATGGAAGATCCCGTAGTATACTCCTTCTGCCAGACCAAATTCCGGCACAAATCGAAGGGACAGGAGCACAGCGCCTGTTCCTTCTGTCAGAAGCGTTCCTTTGACGATAAGCTTTGCCAGACGTACGATGCCGCCCAGCTCCAGTGTATTGACGCTGTCCCGCAGAAGCCCCCGGTCCGCGAGTCCCACCCGTTTTCCCATCATCAGCAGGATCGTGACACCGATCGTCACAAAGCCCAGACCGCCCACCTGGATCATGAGAAGAATGATCAGCTGTCCGAACAGTGTCCAGTGCTGATACGTATCCACCACCGCCAACCCTGTCACGCAGGTGGCGCTGGTGGCTGTAAACAGTGCGGACAGAAGATCTGTTCCTCCCGCATCCCTGCTGGATACCGGAAGCATCAGCAGGCACGTGCCGCACAGAATAATCAGAAGAAATCCCACTGCAATCCACTGGATACGGGTGAGACGGTTCCTTATATTTACAAACATGGTGATACCCCCTGCCAAAACTCTGTTTCTGGCTGTTTTTATTATAGTATCTCCTTTTTCTTTTGTCTACCTGCCAGAATGATGAAAACTTTTAAATTCCTACTACCTGTTTTGGGAAAATAGTGTTATGATAAATATGGCCATCTTACAGGCACATTATGTGAACGGACTGTTTAGAAAGTATAAAGGAAATGTATGGACATCAACAAGTTAAGCGAAGAGAGAATCCTTATGGTCCAGGAAGCGGAAAAGGAACGGGACACCCTGACCTGCATCCATAAGGAGATCAAAAAAAGAAAGGACTATATCCGCTCCCTTCATCTGCTGGAAGAGAGCCGGTATGACAACACACAGGCAAGGAAGCAGTACAGCGGTCTTCTGCATCTTTTGAAAAAATACCAGATTGATATGGAGGATGTATCGGAACACTTCCGGCAGATGACGCGGTCAGTCCAGGATGCCAGCCGCGGTCTGGAATTCGGGCAGAAAGGAGAGGACCGTGCCGCAGAAGCCGTTGCCCTGCTGGGGAACCGGGTGCTGTCCCTGCAAAACCTGCGGCTGAAATACAACAATCTGGATATCGAACATGATCTGGTCATTATCGCCCCCACCGGTATTTTCTCCGTGGAAGTGAAAAACAAACGGCACAACGGCACCATATCTGAGAAGGGCATTTTAAAAAGCGGCACCCATTCTGAGAACCTGATTGAACAGATCCGCAGGCACACCAATTCTCTAAGCCGTCATCTGGAAGAAATTTATAAAAAACAGCCGCAGATGAAAAAGAAACTGAAAGTATATCCGATTATACTCTGGGCAAACGACCGCTCCAATGTAAAGGACCATTTTCGGGAGGTGCCGGTCTGTTACATCAACCGGCTGGAATATGAGATTTTTAAAAAGGACAGGTATACCGCGAACCTGAGCAGGAAAGAGATGGAAGATCTCTGCGCCCGACTGAAAAAAAGGAAACAGCAGAACCGTCTGTATCCCCTTTGCGTGGACAGAGAGTACCTGGAGGAACTGACGGAATACAGCCTGACAGATCTGAAAAAGCAGATGGAGGATATCACACGCTGCCTCCGGATTCACGAATATGACATCCGGGTGCTGGATAAAAAGATACAGCAAAAAGAGAAAGGATTTTTTTCCAAAATCGGAGAACTGTTCTCCAGAGATACGGTCTGAAACAAAGACCAGGCATACCGGCAAAGCCGGAACGCCTGGTCTTTCTGACTGCAGCTTTTCTCTCCCTTACCCAATGGGCGCCTGATAGAAGCTCCCATAGAAATTCTGTGTCTTCAGCACATTGATGATGATATGCGGATCTTCGGACCGCATCAGCTCAATGATCTCCGCCGCTTCATAGGAGGATACCACCGTATGCAGCAGATACATTTTCTTGTGGCTGTAGCCGCCCACCGCTTCCACGCAGGAGATGCCGTGGCGGTATTTCTGCACATACGCTCTCATCACCTTTTCCGCATGCATGGTCGTGATCTGCAGCGTCACCCGCTCATAGCGGTGATGGAAGGACGAAATGGTCCGGGTGGAGATGAACTGGAACAGGATGGAATAGCCGGCGTAGATCCATCCAAACAGATAACCAAAGATGCACAGGAGCACCACATTTCCCGCAAATACCTGCTCCCAGATGGATTTTCCGGTCTTGTTGGACACATAGAGGGCGATAAAATCCGTTCCGCCGGTGGAGGCGTTTCCCTTCAACGCAATGGCCGTTCCGATTCCGTAGAGAAATCCGCCGAAAATCACGTTCAGCATCGCATCGTCAAACAGCGGCTGAAACTTACAGACTTTCAGAAAAAAACTGGCCAGAAATACCTGCATCAGCGAATAAAAGGTGAACCGTTTGCTGATGCTGCGGCTGCACAGAAGCGCCACCGGAATATTCAGGACGAGCATTCCCAGAGAGACGGAAAAGCTCCCGCCATACAGGGAAGCAATATCGTCGATCAGAATGGCAATGCCTGTAAATCCGCCGGACAGAAGCCCGGCCGGACGAATGAACACCTGGATGACGAACGCCTGCATCAGCGCCGACGCGGTAACGGCAGCGATCGTGATGATCCTGCGCATGATCTTATTCTGTTTTAATCTTGCCCACATATGGTTCCCCCCTGTTTACACATTTCTTTCTGAACGCACAGAAACCCTGCCATGCAGGGCGCTGTGATTTCTTACTTTCTGTATTCTCTTTTGGAGCAAATGTCTGTGTGCCGGTTCTTCAGGCCTGTGTACTGACGCTGTTAACAAGCTTCCTGACCAGTTCCGAAGAGACCACATCGTATCCAAACGTATGTTCTCCATCCGCAATGCTGTAGGAAATCCCGTTCTGTACGGTCGTCGGGTCCGTCTCCCACGCTTTGCAGGAGCTGTGGACCTGGCGAAGGCCGGTGTATGCCATCAGTTCCGCGGCGTTGGCCGCATTCACCCCGCTGCCCGCCAGGAGCTGAATCTCTGTTCCATAATCCGCCTGCAGCCGTTTCAGCATCTCCCGGCCTTCCACCGCCTTTGGTTTCAGGCCGCTTGTCAGTACCCGGGCCACGCCCATGGCGATCAGCTGTTCCATGGCGGCAAAGGGATCCTTCGAGCAGTCAAAAGCCCGGTGGAACACGGCTTCCCCGCCCGCCTCCCGGATCCTGTCCACAAGCCTCCGGTTCCGCTTCTCATCCAGCGACGCGTCTGCCAGAAGGCATCCAAAAGCGATGCCGTCCGCTCCGGCCCGAAGCAGGCTTTCGCACTCCCTTTCCATCACCTGAAACTCTTCCTCCGTGTAGCAGAAGCCCGCCCCTCTGGGCCGCACCATGGCAACCACCTTCAGAGCCGGAAACGCTTCCTTTACCATCCGAAGGGTGCTCTCCGTGGGCGTCAGGCCGCCCAGCATGAGCGCGCTGTTGAGCTCAATGCGCTCTGCACCCCCCAGCGCCGCCTGCTTTGCGTCATAATAGCTTCCGCAGCAGATTTCCACGATCTTTCCTGTCATTTTTTACGCCTTTTCCCTTCTCTTCCATTAAACTACAAAAGTCCCAGACGGTAAAGCCCCAATGCGTAGATTTTTGCATTTTTCATCAGGTCCTCTTCCTTCATCCATTCGTTGGGATTGTGCCCGATGCCTTTCTGCCCTGCGAAACTGGGGCCGAAGGGGACGATCCCCGGCATGGCCTTTGCGTAGGTGCCGCCGGTCGTCGTCACCGGCGTCCCGTCTTCCCCCGTCACCTGCTCATAGCACTCCTTCAGCGCCTGTACCATGGGACTTTCCTTATCAAATACCACCGGATCGTAGTTCTGCACAAGCGCAACCTTCTGCGCTCCCGCCTTTTCCCGGATCTTTTCCAGAATCTCATCAACGGTATGGCCAGCCGGATAGCTGAGCGCCGCGTCAAAAGTCAGCGTCTGCCCGTTCATCCACAGTTTATAATTCCGCATCTCCATGACGCCGTACTCCGGATGGGAAAAATCAATGCCCAGCCGGTCCCCGGTATTTTTCGCGCCAATGAAATACTGTGTCACAAAATCGCAGAAGGAGATCATCTCTTTTGCTTCCACACGGATCACCGCCCGTCCGCGCTCCGCGTACACCACCGGAAATTTGCAGTCCGGCGTAAATCCATACACCGGGGGCTGCTCCTTTGACAGATAATACTTCAGATCCTCGAATCCGGATTCCTCATCGCATCCGAAGATGATCCGCACCCGGTGCTTCGGCTCATACCCCAGTTCCTTCAGGGCATACAGACCGTACAGGCAGGCAAGGATCGGCCCCTTGTTGTCCAGGACGCCCCGGCCGTACAAAACGCCGTCCTCCTGATGCCCCGCAAACGGCGGCTGCTTCCAGCCGTCTCCGGGCGGGACCACGTCCACATGGCCGATGGCGCACACATAGTCTTCCCCTCTGCCGTACTCCACATAGCCCATGTAATTGTTCAGATTCGCCGTCCGGAATCCCAGCCGCTCGCCCATCTCCAGCGCTTTCTGGAGCGCATGCCTGACTCCCGGTCCAAAGGGAGCGCCGGGCTGCGCTTCCGTCTCCACGCTGTCAATGCGCACCAGCTCCAGAATGTCGTCCATCATCCGCCCCCGCAGTGACTCTACTTTTTCCAGAATCTTCTGTTCCATCAGGTTCCCTCCCTTTTTCATGGCCGGTACTCATTTTTCCACGACCGGTGCCATACGCGTCCGCATGTATTCCTCCATCCACTCTTCCGATGCAGGAGCATACGTACAGTGTCCGTCCTCCTGACGCTCCACCAGATATACCTGTGTCTCTTTTTCCTCGGTCACCACCGCAAAGGAAAAGCCCTCGATGTTGGTCGCCACGCCCCACTCGCCGTCCTTGTTCATGGCGATCAGGGACAGATCCCCGGCTTCGCCCCGCCGCGCTTTCAGCTCCGCGTCCAGACGGTTCACCGCAGTCTCACAGGCCTCCTGGGGATGCATGCCTTCTTTCATAAGCCGGACAATCTCATAGGAAATACAGCCCTTCATCAGATCTTCCCCAAGGCCTGTGGCGCTGGCTCCCCCGACTTTACTGTCCGCATAGAATCCGGAGCCTGCGATGGGAGAATCCCCTACACGCCCCTTCTTTTTCATAAACAGGCCGCTGGTGGACGTGGCCGCCGTCACTTTTCCGGCGCTGTCCAGACAGACCATGCCTACCGTATCATGTCCGGAGTAGGGTTTTAACTCCAGCTCCCGCTGCTCCTTCACCCGGTTCCGGTAGTGAGCCTTCGCCCGGTCTGTGAGCATGTTCTTCCGTTCAAAGCCTTCTTTATGGGCAAATTTCTCCGCACCCTCTCCCACGAGCATGCTGTTTACCTTCTCCCGGCTTAAGCGTCTGGCGATGGATACCGGATTGGCATAATCCTTTACCGCCGCCACCGCGCCGATGTCCAGCGTATCACCGTCCATATACGCGGCGTCCAGTTCCACTTCCATCTCTTCGTTGGGGAGTCCGCCGTAGCCCACTGATTTATAATATGGAAAATCCTCCACTTCCCGGATGGCCGTCTCGATGGCGTCCCCTGCATTCTGTCCCTCTGCCAGCATGTGCGCGCCCTTTTCCACGCCCTCTGCCGCCATTCTCCATGTTGCGATCATTCCCCACATGATCTTATCCCTCCTGATTGTAGTTCCGCATCTGTCCGTCCTGCACCCCAGCGTCTGGACGGGCAGATGCTGTTTTAGTTTTATGACCTGTTCTGCTGCTTCTTTTATACAGTGCCGCCGGAAGGTCATGATCACACTTCCTCCCGGCGGCGTCCTCTCCGGCGGCATTCTTTACCGCATTCGGCCCTTTTAGAAGCAGACGCTCTGCTTCAGCGCTTCCAGCCCCGGATCTCCGTCCGACAGCGCCTTCGCCACCTGGCAGATATGTTTCAGAGAATCATTGAGCCCCATGCCGCCCTTCTTCGGCGTCTTCACAATCATCACCTTATCCTTATAGGCAGCAATCGTCTCCTCATTTTCCTGAGACATGGCCGCGAACGCCTTCGCCTCCGTCGTCCGGTTGATATCGTCCGCCACCCGCGCACACATGGCTGCATAGTCCGCATAGTTGAACGCCGGTCCGCAGATCACAATATCCGGCTTTACCTTATTGACCATGGCGCACAGCTTCCGGCTCACCTCGTCCGGGTCCGCCAGATACGTCCCGTTGCCGCAGCACAGGCACGCCATGACCCGTCCGCCGGTCTCCTTCAGATACGGCTGCATCATCACTGCCGGTCCCACTGCTTCTTTCTTTCCGGTCAGCGGCACCATGGTGTCATCCTTCGTCCCAAGTCCCGACTGGATCTGGTCAAATATCATCACAATCTTCATGGTATCCCTCCATCGTCGTTGTATTTGCTGTTACATGTCGTCAAAGGACAGATCGTCCAGTGAGAAATCGTCCTCATCCTCTGTCTCATCCGTTCCCTTCGTCTCGTCCGCCAGATACTGCTTATCCATCATCTTGATGAACGGCATATACAGGAAGACTCCCAGGATCAGAAGCAGCGCCTGCAGAACCGCTCCCTGCCATCCGGTGGATAAAAATCCGGAGATGATGACCGGCATGGTCCACGGGATCGCGACGCCGGTACAGATGGGCACCAGGCCAATGCTCATGCAGATATAGGAAATGATAATATTGATCGTCGGCACCAGCATGAACGGAATCAGCATCATCGGGTTCAACAGGATCGGAAGACCGAAAATGATCGGCTCATTGATCCCGAAGCATCCCGGGATAATCGCCAGCTTGCCCAGCTCCTTGATCCGTTTGGATTTGCAGAAGAGCAGCATGGCAATCAGAAGCGAAAGCGTGGAACCGGCTCCTCCAAAGGTAGCGAACAGATCCTGGAACTGCTGGCAGATAATATTGGGCATGGCGTCTCCTGCCTGGAATGCCGCCAGGTTCTCCGCGGACAGGGTCTGCAGAATCGGGTTGAATACTGCGCCTACCACGGAACCGCCGTTGACGCCGAAGAACCAGAAGAAGTGCAGGAAAATGTACGCAATCACCATGGCCGGAAGGGTGTTTCCAAGGGCCAGAAGCGGCGTCTGCAGAATCTCAAATACAAAGTCAAAGGCATTTCCGTAAGGCGTCATGGCGAAGATCACATTGATCACAAAGAACACCAGTACGGACATTCCCGCCGGAATCAGCGCCGCGAAGGATTTTTCCACGGTAGGCGGCACGCCGTCGGGCATCTTGATGACCCAGCCTTTGCTGTCCACCCATGCATACACATGGACGGCCAGAAAAGCGCAGATGATGCCCACGAAGATTCCCTTGGAACCGACCCATCCCAGCGGGATGCCGGATACCACAGACTCTTCAAACAGGATCTCATAGGGCATAATCAGGAACCAGCACACCAGTGAGATGGCAGCGCCGAACAGCCGGTCCACCTTCATCTGCTCCGCAAAGGAGTAGCCGATCCCCACCACGGCCAGGATTGCCATGATGGAAAAGGTGGCGTCTGTCGGTTTTGCAAAATAGGACGCCCAGTTTTCCCCGAAAAACTGTCCCCAGAACTCCGTCCATCCCGGGATCGGGAAGTTGGCGATCAGCAGGAAGAAGGATCCTACGATCAACAGCGGCATGGATAACAGAAAACCGTCTCTGACGGCGATCAGATATTTATTCTTTCCGATTTTCTCTGCCAGCGGCATGAAAAAACTCTCTAATTTTTGTAACATCAGCTTTTCCCCCTGTTATTGTTCTGCAGCTATTTTGCTGCCTTCATCATTTTGATGGCTGTCTTCAGCACCTTTTCCCCGTCCATCATCCCGTACGCGGTCTGGTCGATGACAGCGATGGGGATTCCGGTGGAACCGAATTTGTCCACTACTTCCTGATAGCGGTACTTGACCTGCGGTCCCAAAAGAATCACGTCGGGATGCTTTTCCTCCACAATCTGCGCGATCTTTCCGTCCGGAAACGCCTCCACCTCAATAGGAAGTCCGTGGTCCGTCGCCACCCCCTGCATCTTGCTTGCCAGCATGCTGGTAGACATTCCTGCACTGCAGAATAAATATACTCTTTTCATAAAACACTCTCTCCTTTCTCATTTCAGTTCCGCATCTGACCTAACTCCGCCCCCGCGTCTGGAAGCATTTTCCCTCTCTTCGCTCCGTAAAATCCTTCCGGGGCTGCTTTCGGGCAGATGCTGTTTTTCTTAATTTCAGTTCCGCATCTTCCCTCTCTCCGCCCCTGCGTCTGGAAGTATTTTCCCTCTCTTCGTTCCGTAAAATCCTTCCGGGGCTGCTTTCGGGCAGATGCTGTTTTTTGCCGGCTACTGCGCCAGCTTTTTTTCCAGTTCGTCGATTCGTCTGTAAGCTGCAATCATCTCTTCTGCGATGATCTTGAAACCTTCGGCGCTCATAAGCTGATCCTCCGCGTGGATCAAAAGCAGGGAACCTCCCACCTGCTCGCCGTTCGTCTCCTTCTGAAGCAGTCCGAAATGCGCTTCGTGCCCTTTCAGGAACTCCTGCTGCCCTGCTTCCAGACAGTCCTTCGCCCCCTCAAAATCCCCGGCCTTTGCCTTCTGGATTGCCTCAATGTAACTGGAACGCGCCGTTCCCACGCTGGATATGATCTGAAAACAGGTCATTTCTAATCCTTCCACCCGCATGCTCCTCCTTTCTTTTATCTGATCCTATTATAGTCCGGATCTGCGGAAAAGAGCAGCCAATCTCTTTCCTAGCTGTTAGGAAATCTGCCCGCTTTTTCCGTGAAATCCTTCCGCAAACCGGCATTTTCCACAAAATATACAGCCGTCCCTTCCGGACTTCTTTTGCAAATAGTTCATCCTTTTGAATCTTTTATTGTGAAAAGAAGGCAGTACGGGTATAATAGAAGCAGGGACATGAAATAACAGGAAATGCGTGAAAAAAGCACTCCGGCCGGAATGAAACATGGGGAGGCAACAGGGAAATGGGAAATTATGTAAACCCCGGAAACAGCGGATTTACCAGAATCAGAAAAAATATTTATATAGATAAAACCGGCCTGATCCGCCTGGTCAACCAAACCATTGATACTCCAAGATGTTTGACCTGCGTCAGCAGGCCCCGGCGTTTCGGAAAATCTTTTGCCGCGAAAATGTTATGCGCCTATTATGACAAAACCTGTGATTCGTCCATGCTTTTTGACGATCTGGCAATCGCCGGCGACCCACAGTATCGAAAACACATGAATCAGTATGACGTCATCTATCTGGACATGACAGAGGCGATCGGAGAAGCTTCTCTGGATGATATGGTATCTTATATTCAGCGGAATGTGGTGCGGGAACTGACGGAACAGTATCCTGCGCGGAAGGCTGCGGAAGGCTTTGCGGCGACTCTGGCCAATGCCGCCCAGACCGCGGGAAATAAATTTATCATGATCATCGACGAGTGGGACGCTCCGATCCGGGAAGCAAAGGAACGCCCGGACCTGCAGCGGAAATATCTGGAATTTCTGTGTTCTCTGTTCAAAAACAGCGGAATGACAGATAAAATATTTGCGGCGGCATATATGACCGGTATCCTGCCCATTAAAAAGGACGGCTCCCAGTCAGCCATATCTGATTTCTGGGAATATACCATGATTAAGCCAAGACAGTTTGCAGCATACGTGGGATTTACCGAAGCGGAAGTGAAGAAGCTCTGTGCGGACTACGGCAGCGATTTTGAAAAAATGAAACAGTGGTACGACGGATATTCCTTCCGGGATCTGGCCTCCGTCTATAATCCCAATTCCGTTATGAAGGCGCTTTATCACCATGATTTTGACTCCTACTGGACGCAGACTTCTGCAGCAGAAAGCCTGATGGGATATATCAATCTTGATTTTGACGGACTGGGGAAAACGGTCGCAGAGCTGATCGGCGGAGTGGAAACCCGCGTAGATACGAACGGCTTTGCAAACGATCTGGTGACTTTCCGGGACCGGAACGACGTGCTGACACTGTTGATCCATCTGGGCTATCTGGCCTATGATGAAGAGACACAGACCGTACACATTCCAAACGAAGAGATCCGCCGGGAATTTGCCAAAGCCGTACGGCAGGTAAAGCGGGACGATACTATCCGGCGGGTACGGGAGAGCGATCAGCTCATCATCGACACCATTCACGGAAAAGAAGAAGCCGTTGCAGACCAGATTGAGAAGATCCATGAAGAAGAAGCTCCTCTGTATTATAACAACGAACAGGCGCTGCGCAGCGTGATCAAGCGCGCCTACTTCAGCTATGGGGACGAGTACCTGATGTTCGAGGAATTACCGGCGGGGTCCGGCTACGCAGATATTGTGTATTTTCCCAAAAGAGGTTCCATACTGCCGGCTCTGATCGTGGAATTAAAATGGAACCAGTCCGCGGACGGCGCCATTGCACAGATCAAAAACCGTCGGTATCCGGAGGCAGTCAAAGAATATGGGGGAGAGATCCTGCTGGTGGGAATCAGCTATAACCGCGAAGCCCCTGCAGGTGAGCGAAAGCACCAGTGCCGGATCGAACGGTTTACGATTCCGCCGGCAGCTTTCTAAGAAATTTCCCGGAAATTTCATCCGCTTGGGAACGGCTTGAAACAGAACAATGAAAAGAAAGGGGGAGCGCACTTGAAAACTCCTGCAAAACTGCCCATCGGCATTGAAGATTTTAAAAAGATCCGCACAGAAGGATTCTACTATGTGGATAAGACCGGCATGATCACAGAGCTTCTGAACAACTGGGGAGAAATCAATCTCTTCACCCGTCCCCGCCGGTTCGGAAAATCCCTGAACATGAGCATGCTCAAATATTTCTTTTCCTTCGGCTGCGATCCGGAGCTGTTCCAGGGACTTGCTGTCGCAGAGGAACGGGAGCTCTGTGAGCACTATATGGGAAAATTTCCGGTGATCTCCATCACACTGAAAAATGCAGAGGCGCAGAATTTTAAAAAGGCGCAGGCGCTTCTCTGTTCCATCATCGGCAGCGAAGCGCTGCGGTTCCAGTTTCTTATGGACAGCGAACGCCTTTCCGCCGAAGAGAAAGAACGTTACCGGCGTCTGATCCACACGGATGCTGACAGTCTGCAGGAATTTCCCATGTCCGATGACGTGCTCAAGGGAAGTCTCCGGACCCTGTCGCAGCTTCTCTGCAGACATTATGGACAAAAAGCCATCCTTCTCATCGACGAGTACGACGTCCCTCTGGACAGGGCGCAGCAGAACGGCTATTACGACGAAATGGTGGACCTGATCCGGAGTATGTTCGGGCAGGCCCTCAAGACCAACGAAAGCCTGCAGTTCGCCGTTCTCACCGGCTGCCTGCGGATTGCAAAGGAAAGCATCTTTACCGGTCTGAACAACTTGAACGTCATTTCCATTACCGACGATCTGTTCCATGAACATTTTGGGTTCACCGATGCAGAAGTAAAAGCCCTGCTGGAATACTATGGACTGCATGACAAATACAGCGACCTAAAAGAATGGTATGACGGTTACCGTTTTGGAGAAACAAGTATCTATTGTCCCTGGGATGTGATCAACCATGTAAGCCGCCTCCGGGTCAATCCGGACGCCCGGCCCCGGGCCTACTGGATCAACTCCAGCGGCAATTCCATCATCCGTACGCTGCTTCAGAAAGCGACTCCGCAGACCCGGATGGAGCTGGACCGTCTGGTGAACGGGGACGCTGTCATCAAAAAAATCAACGAAGAGCTCACTTATCGGGAGCTGTATGACAGCCTTGACAACCTGTGGAGCGTCCTCTTCACCACCGGCTACCTCACCAAAAAGGCAGAGATCGATCTGAACACTTACGAGCTGGTCATCCCCAACCGAGAAATCCGCATGATCTTTACCGAGCAGATCCTGGACTGGTTTCAGAAGGAGGCAAGAGAAGACGCGCCCGCACTGGACGCCTTCTGCGAAGCCTTCTGCCAAGGCGATCCCGCGGCAATCGAACATCAGTTTGCTTCTTACCTGAAGAAAACCATCAGCATCCGGGATACCGCCGTGCGCAAAGAGCGAAAAGAAAATTTTTACCACGGCATCCTGCTGGGACTTTTAAGCCACCGGGAGGACTGGCTTCTTCTGTCCAGCGTCGAATCCGGCATCGGCTACAGCGACATCCTGATCGAGCTTCCGGATAAAAACATCGGGATCGTAATCGAGATCAAATATTCGGAAAGCCGGAATCTGGAAGCCGCCTGCCAGAAAGCGCTGGAACAGATCGAGGAAAAAAATTATGCAGACCGCCTGATGGAGGATGACATGGATACGATCCTCAAGTACGGCATCGCCTGCCGCAGAAACACCTGCATGGTGCGGATGGCGGAATCAGAATGTTATTGAAGATCATATGCTGCAACGTCGATCTGTGCCGTTCCGTCCGCAAAGAATGAGATTCCGTCCGCTTCCTGTTCTGTATACATGGTCGCAGTCAGCACCTGTTCCCCGTCGTTCACGAAGACTTCCACGCTGAACCGGTCCAGTATGATCCGTAACTTCAGCTCTCCGTCTGCAGTCTTTACCAGACTGCGCCGCTGATGAATAATGGCTCTTCTGGAGCCGGAGAACTTCCGGTCGATTTTCAGAATCGATTCCTGCGGCCGAAAGCTTAAGGATGTATAGTACCGGTCATTCTGCGCAAAACGGACCGCAAATTTCCGGTACGGATTCTGCGGATCTTCCGGACGGATCCTAAGCTCCATATCCACCATTCTTCCTCTGATCCCATCCAGTTTCACCACTCCCGAAACCGCGACATGCGTGTATGATATTTTATTGTGCCGCATGTCGTTAAGTTCCCGGACCGGCCGCTGGTACAGTCTGCCGTCTCTGACCGACAGTTCTCTTGGCAGGCTCATCTGCCCCATCCACGGATCTTCCGGCGAACGCATACTGCAGGCGTCCCAGTTCTGCATCCAGCCGATCAGAATCCGGCGGCCGTCCGGCGCCAGGACCGTCTGCGTCGCGTAAAAATCAATCCCGTAGTCGATGGACTGATCATGCGTTTCTGCAAATGTCCCGGTCTCCTCGTCGTAATCACCGATCAGGCAGAGCGTTCCGTTTCCATTGTGGTATTCGAACCCTTCCGGGAGCATATCCTGCGGACTGGTCAGCAGCACCCATTTCCCGTCCAGTTCGAAAAAATCCGGGCATTCCCACATCTTCCCAAACCGGTCGCAATTGGAAACCAGCACGCTTTTAAATTTCCAGTGAAATCCGTCCCCGCTGGTATACAGCAGGATCTGCCCGCTTCCGTCTGCCGGACGGGAACCCACCACGCACCGGTAGGTTCCGTCCGTATGTCTCCAGATCCGGGGATCACGGAAGTCAAACCGGCTGCTGCCTTCCGGAAGGTCCGTATCGTCCAGCACGGGATTCTGTTCATATTTCTCATAATCCAGCCCGTCGCCCGCGGCAAGGCACTGCGTCTGCACCTCCCGGTATCCGCCGTGTCCCTGACGCTCTTTCAGCACGCCGGTATACATCAGCAGCTGTCTTCCGTCCGGCAGCTCCACCGCGCTTCCGGAGAAGCACCCGTCCCGGTCGTACGCCTCGTCCGGCGCCAGGGCGCAGGGAAGGGATTCCCAGTGAAGCAGATTCTGGCTTACCGCATGCCCCCAGTGCATGGACCCCCATCTGGATTCGTAAGGATAGTACTGGTAAAACAGATGGTACCGGCCTTTATAGTAAGAAAAACCATTGGGGTCGTTCATCCAGCCCGTACGCGGAGTCAGGTGAAAACCGGGACGCTCCTCTGCTTTTATTAATTTTTCAGAAGCTTCTTCATATTTTCGCGCTTCACGTAATGTCTGACTTGTCATCACTCTTTTTCCTTTCCCACTGTATAAACGGCACTGGATTTCTGCACTCATCGTTCCCGCTCTCTGGTGCCGTTTATCATACTTTTTCGGCAATTTTTAAACACCAAATATATGAATTATGATTGGAATGATTTATTTTCCTTCCATGCTTGCGTTATACGAATCCAGATATTTCTGGAATAATGCCAGATATTCACTGAGTCCGTAGGCTTCCAGTTTATCCAGATATTCCTCCCAGTCCTTATCTGTAAATCCGTTCATGATCCAGTCCGCTTTTTTTGTCTTGATCTCTTTATGAATATCTGCCTGAAGATTGGAAAGCTTCTCCGTATCCTCGCGGCTCATGAAAATATTCGGATACACATACTGCGTGTGCATATCGGGCGTATAATATTCTTCGATCCAGTCCAGACGGTACTGAGCGTCATCCGGGCAGGTCACATACACGTCATAATATTCATCCAGTATGGCAAGAGGGCCTCCTACCGATTCCGCTTCCCTGACTTCCACCGGAGACGCGTCGCCCAGGGGCGCATGTCTTAACATATCCTCGCCGTCTGCATTTTTCCCCATCTCGAAGATATCAAAATCGTCATCCTCTCCGTAGGTTCCCCAGTTGTTCTGCGGAGACTGCAGCGGCGCGTACATCTGATCCAGCCATGCGCATACCAGCGCCGGATTTTCCGCCACGGAAGTCACCACACAGCGTCCGCGGTCAAATCCGCTGGTAAAAGAACCGTTCTGGGGCGTCAGGTTGCAGGTATCCGCCGTCAGAACCGGAAGCGGCACCCAGTCTTTCAGATTGTCGATATTTCCCACATCCCAGCTGAAGCATACGCCGTAACGTCCGGACTTTCCTTTGGATACATAGGTGGACCATTCCTGGGTAAATGCTTCCGGATCGATCAGATTCTCCTCGTACAGCTTATGCAGCCACTCAATTCCTTTCTTATAGCCTTCCTGCGTGGCGCTGCAGATTACTTTCTGCTCATCTGTAACGACAATATGCCTGCCGTTGTTCTTGTCTTTATCCACCTCCCCATATCCTTCTCCGAAGCCGTTGATCAGAATCGACGGGTCCTGGTCCCCGTCGTTGACAATGCAGGACATGGGAATAATGCTTCCTTCAATTCCAAATTCCTCCTGAAGTTCGGATGCATGGTCACGGAACTGAATCAGGACTTCCTCGAATTCATCCACCGTTTCCGGAATCTCAAGCCCCAGAAAATCCAGCCATTTTTTGTTAATGAAACTCATGCCTCCCACCGTCTGGATGGCCGTCTTGTTGGAACCGAGCTGCTCAATCCACGGCAGCGCCCAGATATGTCCGTTTACATCCGTACACATGGTCCGGTATTCCGGATATCGGTCAAATACCGACTTCAGATTCGGCATGTACGCGTCAATGTATTGTTCCAGCGGGATAATCGCGCCGTAATCTGCGTATTTTAACAGATTGCTGTCTGTAAATCCTGCTGAAAAGATAAAGTCCGTCAGCTTGTTCGGGTCCGACATATTCAGCGAAATTTTGTCCCCCACTGGTCGGACTGGATCGCCGTCCAGTCGATCTCCACATTGGTCTGTTC
Source organism: Lachnospiraceae bacterium (assembly GCA_910574805.1). Taxonomy (GTDB): domain Bacteria; phylum Bacillota; class Clostridia; order Lachnospirales; family Lachnospiraceae; genus Hominiventricola. Next base: position 70,547 of record CAJTCV010000010.1, read on the forward strand.
CTGCAGGCGCCGAAAGATCGTCCGGTTGTTGGGTTCGGATTCCGTATTGGGCGGATAACTGATCATTCCGGTCAGCACGGTCTTTTCCTTCAGGGGAAATGCAAGCTCCGCCTCATCCACCGGACGGAACGTTCCGTCGTTGATCTTCCTCCTGCCCGCGCAGCCCGTAAGGGAGACGGCCATACACACCGCAAGAACTGCCGCCGCCATTCGTTTCCCGGTTCTGTATCCAAATCTGTTGCTCATTCCTCTGCCTCCTTCTCATTGTTATGGCCTGACGCCATTTCAGTAATCATTCCTGTTATCCCTTGACCGCTCCGGCCATGATTCCGCTGTCAAAATATTTCTGGAAGAACGGATACATGATCAGAAGCGGCAGACTGGAAATGATAATGGTTGCATATTTCAGAAGCTCCGCCAGCTGCGCGCGCGCCGCCGTACTCTGCATGTCCGCGATCATCCCGGATTCCGGCTGGTTCTGGATCAGGATGGAGCGCAGCACCAGCTGAAGGGGCTGTTTGGCGGAATCGTTCAGATAAATCATGGCGTCAAAGTAACTGTTCCACATGGCCACAAACTGCCACAGAGTCAGCACCGCGATGACCGGCGTACAGACGGGAAGCAGAATCTTGAAGAAAAAGGTCAGCTCGCTGGCGCCGTCCACATCCGCCGCCTCCCGAAGCTCCTGCGGAATACCCCGGTAATAGGTTCTTGCAATCGTCATATTCCAGACGCTGAACGCGCCCGGAAGGATCACCGCCCACATGCTGTCCACCAGTCCCAGGTTACTCACGATCAAATAAGTCGGAATCAGTCCGCCCCCGAAAAACATGGTGATCATGAAAATCACATTGAAAAATCCTTTTCCCCGGAAATCCGCTCTTGACAGGGGATAGGCCGCCAGAAGCGTCACGGTCACGGAGACAACGGTAAACAGGACCGAGTAAAGCACCGCGTTTTTAAAGCCGATCCAGATCTGACTGTTGGTCATAACCCGTTCATAGGCCGTCGTCGTCCATTTGCTGAAGTCAAAGGTAATTCCCTTATTCTGCAGGGTGATGGGGTCCATGAAAGACGCGATCACAATATAAATCATCGGTACAATGATCGCGATGACGAACAGTCCCAGCAGCACATATCCGATGGTCAGCAGCACCTTATCCTGTCTCGAATATTTTGCAAATGCGCTCTTTTTCTTTTTCATTTTACGTACACCTCCCTAGATTCCCTGTCCGTCATTCATCTTCGCCACGATCTTATTTACGGCAAGCAGAAGTATGACATTGATTACGGTATTGAACAAACCCACGGCGGTTGAAAAGCTGTAATCGCCGTCGATCAGACCTTTCCGGTATACATAGGTCGCGATGATCTCCGACGCCGGAAGGTTCAGATCCGTCTGCAGAGCGTAGGCTTTTTCAAATCCGATGCTCATGATATTTCCGGCCTGGAGAATGAACTGGATCACAACCATATCCTTGATCGCCGGCCACTCCACCGCCCGGATCTGCTGCAGGATATTCGCGCCGTCCATAACCGCGGCCTCCCGGAGCTCCTGGCTCGCATTGGACAGGGACGCCGTGTACATGATGGACGCCCAGCCTGCCCCCTGCCAGATTCCGCTGATAATGTAGATGGAGCGGAACGCCTCCGGCATGGTCATAAAGTTCATATCCGTTCCCAGCAGCAGGTTCACCGGTCCGGTCACGGACAGAAAGATCCGCACGATACCGCAGAGCACGATTACCGACACAAAGTTCGGAAGATAGAGCACCAGCTGAATCTTCTTCTTGATCCCCGAACTCTGGATCCGGTTCAGCAGAAGCGCCAGAATGATCGGAACCGGAAAGCCCCACAGCAGGCTGTACACGCTCAACTTCAATGTATTGATCAGGTATCTCATAAAGTCCGGGGAGGACAGAAACCTCGTAAAATGCTTGAATCCCACCCACTCGCTTCCGGAGACGCCTTTGAACGGATTGTAATCCTGAAAGGCGATCAATATACCGCTCATGGGCGCGTACTTGAAAATCATTGTCAGTAAAAATGCGGGCATCAGAAAGATCAGATAGAGCTGCCAGTGCTATCTGACGTAGACCATGGTATTGTGAAATCCTCTGTCTTTGCTTCCCTGTCCTTTGGCCGAAACCGTTTTTGAATTCATTGTCATAACTTCCTCCTTTCTCTCAAATCCCTCCATCCGCTGCACGCTTTCTCTTTCTTTTAACCCTCCTTTTTCGATTTGTGCATATGTAAAATACATTGTTTTACATTTGTCTGAGATTTGTCTATTACCTTTTTATCACATTTTTTACATTTAGTCAATCATTTTCTTTGCCGTTTGCATATTTTCATTTTTACATTTGAACCTATCTGTACAATTTGGACAAACTTTATGAGAATTGTCTTTCTAAAATCTTTTCTTTTGAAAAATTCTTATTTTTACATTTGACACATTTTGATTTGTGCATTATAATATAACCAACACAAAAGAATGTCAAAGGAACCATTCATGATTTGTATCATGAAGACCGAATATCACAGGTGTAAAAGAATTTTGTAAAATAAGGACAGAAGGAGGCGTATATGGGCGCACGAGTTACGATTCAGGACATTGCCGATGAGCTTGGTATTTCCCGCAATACCGTTTCAAAAGCAATCAACAACACCGGCATCCTGGCAGATGCCACCCGGGATAAGGTGTTAAAAAAAGCGGTAGAGATGGGTTACAAACAGTTTTCCTATGTAACGGCCGCCGCTTCGGGAAGCTCTGTGCTTTCCGTTCCCGCGCCAAAAGAAAAAAACGAAATCGCGGTATTTCTTACAAATTTTGTGGGAGGAAACCATTTTGCAATGGTCATGCTGGATAAATTCCAGAAGGAACTGGCAAGTCTTGGGTACAGCCTCACCATGCACCGGATCCTCGCAGAAGAACAGGACGGCATGAAACTGCCCGCCTCTTTTTCCCGGGAACGGACCGCCGGCATCCTCTGTATCGAGATGTTTCATTATGAATATGATCAGATGCTCTGCAGCCTGGGCCTGCCGATTTTATTTGTGGACGCACCGGTCACCTGCCTGAGAGAACCTCTGCAGGCAGATATTCTGTGTATGGACAATCAGTCCGGTATCGGTTCCTTCATAGGCGAAATGGCCCGGAGAGGGAAGACCCGGATCGGATTTATCGGGGAATCCATGCACTGTCTTTCCTTCTTTGAGCGGTATATGGCCTACCGGAACGCCATGTACCTGACCGGACTGGATTGTCCGGAGGAATACTGCATCATACGGAATAAAGAAGGAATCCGCAACCCGTCTTCTGAAGAGTATCAGGAATATCTGGCAGAAAGCTTTCAGCAGCTTCCACAGCTACCGGAGGTATTCTTATGCGCCAACGACTTTGTGGCGCTGGACGCTCTGCAGGTGCTGAAAAAATCCGGATATTCCGTTCCGGAGGATGTATGGCTGTGCGGATTTGACGATTCGCCGGAATCCAAGATTGTAACGCCTACTCTTACCACCATCCATATCCACAGCCAGATCATGGGATTTTCCGCGGTCAATCTGCTCATGTCCCGCATCAACGAGCCTTCTCTGAATTACCGCACCGTGCATACGGAGACGGACCTGATCTACCGGGAATCCACAGAAGACTGATCTGTTACAGACTTTTCAACCATCTGTCCAAGGAGGAAACTTATGACTGATTTATTCAATGTGGACGGCCCCGTCCTGCAGTTTGTCAACAAAATCGTATACAGCGTCTATCTGAACATTTTATGGTTCCTCTGCTTTATTCCGGTGATCACCGTCGGCGCATCCACCACCGCGCTTTTCTATGTGACATTGAAGATTGCAAAAAATGAAGAAGGGAACATCACGAAAGCATTTTTCCACTCTTTCCGACAAAATTTCAGACAGGGCACCCTCATATGGCTGATCCTGCTTGCTGCCGGAATCATTCTCGGTGTCGACGGATACGTGCTGTATCATATGCGGTTTGAAAATCTGTTCTGGACGCTCTGCACGGCAGTTTTCTGCGTTGCCGCCATCGCCTACGCCATTGTCCTGATGTATATCTTTCCGCTCCTCGCAAGATTCGACAATACCACCGGCGCCATGTTCAAAAACGCGCTGTTTATCGGCGTCCGTTTTCTGTTCTGCACCGTACTGATGGCTGCCGTTTATTTTATCATGCTGCTGGTCATCGTCCGCGTCTTTACCCCGGCCGTCATCTTCGGAGAAGGCCTCTGCGCCCTGCTCTGTTCCTTCCTGCGGTCCAATATTCTGCAGCTCTGTCAGGAGAAGAGCGGACAGCACACAGACGCCGCTTCCGAGACGCAGCAGGTCTGAAACGGCGGAAGATCCCGGATCTTTGTCCCTGAACCCCGGCGCCGGTCTGAAGCGCTAAAACCGAATTCCGCCAAAAAGGAGCCCCCCTATGTACACCCGAACAACCGATTCCGAAAAAGAAAACCACTGGAAGCAGCTTCACGGAAAACAGAAAATACAATATGTCTGGGACTATTACAAGCTGCCGATCGCCGTCTGCCTGATCCTCCTGTATCTCATGGGCAGCATGGTATACGGTCATTTTACCAGAAAAGACATTGTGCTGTATACCGGCCTTGTAAATGTTTCCACAGGAGAGCCCCTTGCCGCCGAATTAAGCCGCGGTTTCCTTAATTCCATGGATACCGGCACTTCCAGAACCGACCTGAGGCTGTATACAGGCTTATACCTCACGGACGATCCCGACGATCCCAACCGTGAATACGCCTATGCTTCCCGTGTCAAAATACTCGCTTCCATCGACGGCGAACAGCTGGATGTGCTGCTCATGAACCGGGAAGCCTTTGACCTGTTTTCCCAAAACGGATATCTTTATAATCTGGACGCACTGCTTCGGAAACTGGATGCCGAAACCGCCGCACAATGGACGCCGTACCTTGTGACCAGTACCGTCCTACAGGAAAATGATACCGATGACACGCTGGCCGGACGGCTGCCGGTTCCTGAATCCGCGGCGGAAACCTGTTCCATGGGACTGCAGATGTCGCAAAAAGGACTTTTTAAGAACGCCGGTTTTGACGGAGACGTATATCTTGGAGTCATTAAAAATACTCCGCGGATGGATATGGTAATCGAATATATCAACTATCTGTATTCGGAAAAGTAATCTCAGACAACATTCCCCCTGGGGAACCCTTCGGGGCCTGATCTACTTTGCCGCTCTCTATCAGACTTATGTAAAGACTAACGGCTATGACCTGTACGGCGTCCGGCAGATTCCGCTCCCGTTTCCCAATTATGTAGTCTTCTACAATGGAAACACCGAAGAACCTGATGAGACCATGCTTTGCCTTTCGGAAGCATTTCTGCTTCCGGAACAGGACAGTCTCCCGGCCGTGGAGTGCCGGGTCCGGGTGCTGAACATCAATCAGGGGCACAACCGGGAGCTGATGGAACGATGCCGGAGACTGTGGGAATATGCGGAATTTATCGGATGCATCAGAAACAATCTGAAAAACGGGCTGCCATGATATCTCATCCGGCAGCCCGTCTGTTCATTCCATAACCCGTTCGATAAATTCTTCGTAGGAGCACCGCTCCGTCAGTCTCGCCAGTTCCTCCGGACGGCTGACGATATCCGATACCCAGTCAAAAAAGATCTTGATCATCCTCTGATCCCCTTCATTGATGGCGAAAAGCATGACCAGCCGCACTTCAAACGTTCCCCACTGGATCGGACTGCGCAGCTGCGCCACCGCGATGGTGGACCGGCTGGCATACGCCCGAAAAGCGTGGGGGATGGCCAGCGCATTGGCAAAGGAGGTGGGCGTCATCCGCTCCCGCTCCAGCACGATTTCCTGATAATCCGAATCCACAATCCCTTCCTTTTCCAGTCCCCGGCAGAGACAGCGGATCACCTCTTCCGGCGTCTGCGCATCCAGATCCTGATAGTAGTGCTCCTTTCGGATCAGATGCCCCATATGAGAGGTAAATTCCAGCCGGAAGCGCTTCTTATCCAGCTGGTTCAGCGCCTGCAGAATGCTTGCCTCCGTCTCCGGATCTACAAAAAGACTGATGGATACCGTCGGGATATTCAGCTTGTGCTCAATGGGAAACGTAGTCAGAACCAGATCCGGTTCCAGCAGACGAATCTCCTCTTCCTCAAAATAAGAACATTTCCGGACGATCTCCATCCGCTCCCGATAGAGTTCCAGAATCCGCTTTTCACACATCTCCGAGAAAACCTGATTGTGAGGCATGATCATGACCACCCGGTATTTTCTCACCGAATTCATCCGCTCGCTGGCCGCCCCCAGATGCAGTGCGATAAATCCGCTCTCCATATCCCCGATCCGGATCTGAAGCTGCTCTTCCAGATAACTGACGATGCAGACGCCCATCTCAAAGACCAGCGGATATTTCTGCTTGATCTCTTCCAGAAAAATATCTTCCAGAACCACCTGGTTTTTCACCCGCTCCACCAGGCCGTGGATATGGATCTTCAGACCCGCCGCCAGATCCTCATCCCCGCCGAAATCCACGCCGAATACCTCTTTCAGGCGCGCCAGCGCGTCTTCCATAAGCCTGCGGATGTTCAGCCACTTTTCCCCCAGCCGGATATGGTCGCTGGCATAGTTGGACGCCCGCCGGCCCATGATCACAAGGGCAAACATGGTGATCTCTCCCTCCTGGATCTCCAGATGAAGCCGGTCCGAGATGCGCTCGAAAAAGGTCCGGGAAATCTGGTACTCAATGGTTTCCTTCAGTCCCTGCTGCTCTTCCTCCGGCTGAATGTAATGACAGGTCCTGATCCGCTCAATGCTGGTACCCGCATGGAGGATCAGCATGGAAAACAGGGATTCATGGATGGAATAATCGTATTCTTCCAGTACTTTTACAAAAATGTCCTTTACTTCGATGAGGTCAAAATGCCGATACAGATGGGCCAGACGGTTCAGATTCAGGAAATTTTCCTGCACCTCCGCCACCAGAAGCTCCCGGTAAAACCTCCGTTTGCTGACCTCATCTCCCTGAAGCGAGATACACTCCCGGCTGCTCACCAGCCTAAGCCCCGGATAGGGTTCGATCATCCTGCGGATTCGTTTCAGATCATTCTGGATGGAAGAATCACTCACATAGATCTGGCTCTGCAGATCCGTCAGATTCAGTTCCCGGTTTTCAAAAAGAAGCTTCTGGATAATGTAAATACAGCGTGTCCCGGGCGTCTGGGGCAGCCCCGGCGTCAGCGCGGCCTTCGGTTCCTGCCAGGCATCCTGGACTGCTCGATAACCTTTCCGGACATTGGACTCAATGAGCGGACACTCTCCCTGCCGGTTGACGGCGTCCACATCCGAACGGATGGTCCGGTCCGTCACATGGAGATATCCCGCCAGCTCCCGGCTGGTCATCCAGTCTTTTTTCTCTGTCAAAAGTTTGATCAGCTGTTCCTGTCTTCTGTTCAGCATAACTCCCTCCTGCAGTATTTTTTTCTGATCATTATCCGCAAACGGTAAATGCAAACGGCTTCCATGGATCTGCATAGTCCAGAAGAATGTGTTCATATTCCGGCAGACGGCCAATGACGTTCTTCCGTCCGTCATTGGGCATGTCCTTTAATACAATATGCAGCTCGCCTTTATACCGGGAATATCCGTCGTTCAGAATCACCACATCTCCCCGCACCAGATCCCTGGTATTCTCCGCCGGAATGGATTCCTTCGCAAAAGTTACCCTCGGCCAGGTGGAACGGAGCATATATTCGCTCATGTCGCCTCTGACCACATGCCCTTCCGAAAAATCAAGAACCGCCTGCTCCGTCTCTGTCAGTTCCTTTTCCAGCAGAAGCCCGAACGTCAGCACAGAGGGATTGACCCCTGCGCATGCTTTCATCTCCTCCTCCGACACATATGCGTTGGCAATCAGAATATCGTCCACATTTCCCAGAGCGAACAGATGGCGCACCTGGAAGTCCAGCGGCAGGCCCCGGTGCATCTCCAGCGTACAAAGCCCCTCATTGACCGGCCATGGCCCGTACGCCCCCTCCGTATTGCTGGATACAAACGCGGCCACGGTCAGACGGTGCTTTTTGATAAATTCATTGCAGCGGTTAAAATGCGCCAGACCAAGCCCCGTATATTTCTGAGGATAGAAATTGTGGCATGCCACAACCTTCTTCCGGTCCGGATGGTGGGTCATCACGTTTTCAATGAATCCCATCTCCGTACTGGCGTTCAGTTCGATCTTCAGCCCCTGCCGGTTGTAGGTCATGGCGCTGGTCTGCGCGCCGTTAAAGCCCTCATCCAGACGGATTCCGTCCGCGTGCATCTCCACAAAAGGATCCAGATGGTCGTAAGAGATCCCCAGCCGCTCAAATACCGCCGGACTTACGTCCAGCATGACCTCCATCCCTTCCTCATGGGCCGCGTCAATACGGACCCGGAAGTCCCGGATCACCTCCTCCTTTGTACGGTCTCCCACGCTCAACAAACAGGTGAAGATCCGTTCAAACCCATATCTCCCAGCCATACGGATGTACTCCACATCCTGCTCCGGTGTTGAATGCTCCGGATAGATCGAAAAACCCAGCCTTGCCATAATCTTTGCTCCTTTTCTTCTATGATAATTCTATCATATTCCAAAGCGCGTTGTAAAACATGCAAAGCTGCTTCCTAGCAGTTAGGAAAACTTTCGTCTGTCTGCACAATTTTCAAAACAGCCTTTGAGGAATAAATGTCTTTTTTCCCAAAAAACAAGAGCCGTCTCTCCTTTCTCACCAAAAAACCGGAAAGCAGAAACGGACCTGCAGAAAACAGAGCATGCGTCTTTTCTCCGCCCTCACATTGACTTCTTTCCATTCCTGTGCTACTCTGTTTAAAACAATTATTTAAATAAGAAAACGAGGGAATCAGATGGACAAGAAAAAGTATTATATGACCACTGCCATCGCCTATACATCCGGCAAACCCCACATCGGCAACACCTACGAAATCGTGCTGGCGGACAGCATCGCCCGCTATAAGAGATTTCAGGGATACGATGTATTTTTCCAGACCGGAACGGACGAACACGGGCAGAAGATCGAGCTGAAAGCGGCAGAAAAGGGCGTCAGTCCCCAGGAATTTGTAGATGATGTAGCAGGACAGATTCATGAGATCTGGGACCTGATGGACACCTCCTATGACAAATTCATCCGCACGACGGACAAGGACCACGAAGCCATGGTCCAGAAAATGTTCAAATATATGTACGATAAGGGCGACATTTACAAAGGATACTACGAAGGGATGTACTGCACCCCCTGCGAATCTTTCTTCACGGAGTCCCAGCTGGTAGACGGCAAATGCCCCGACTGCGGACGGGAAGTGCAGCCGGCGAAGGAAGAAGCCTATTTCTTTAAAATGAGCAAATACGCGGACCGGCTCATCGAGCATATCAACAGCCATCCGGAATTTATTCAGCCCGTATCCCGCAAGAATGAGATGATGAACAACTTCCTGCTGCCGGGCCTGCAGGACCTTTGTGTATCCAGAACCTCCTTTAAATGGGGAATCCCGGTGGACTTTGATCCGAAGCATGTGGTCTATGTATGGCTGGACGCCCTCACCAATTATATCACCGGCATCGGCTACGAGTGCGGCGGCGACAGCAGCGACCGGTTCAAGAAGAACTGGCCGGCGGACCTGCACCTGATCGGAAAGGACATCATTCGTTTCCATACGATCTACTGGCCTATCTTCCTTATGTCTCTGGACCTGCCGCTTCCGAAGCAGATCTTCGGACATCCCTGGCTTCTGCAGGGGGACGGCAAGATGAGCAAATCCAAAGGAAACGTGCTCTACGCAGACGAGCTGGTGGATTTCTTCGGCGTGGACGCGGTGCGCTATTTCGTGCTCCATGAGATGCCCTTTGAAAATGACGGCGTCATCACCTGGGAACTGATGGTGGAACGCCTGAACTCCGAGCTTGCCAATACGCTGGGCAATCTGGTGAATCGGACCATCTCCATGTCCAACAAGTATTTCGGCGGCATCGTCACGAACGCGGGCGTCACCGAGGACGTGGACGAGGATCTGAAGAAGACCGTACTGGATACGCTTCCGAAAGTATCTGAAAAGATGGACCAGCTCCGTGTAGCGGACGCCATCACCGAGATTTTCAATCTGTTCAAGCGCTGCAATAAATATATTGATGAGACCATGCCCTGGGCGCTGGCGAAGGACGAGGCGAAAAAAGACCGTCTGGCGACCGTCCTTTACAACCTGGTCGAGAGCATCAGCTACGGCGCAGTCCTGCTGGAGGCATTTATGCCCTCCACCTCGAAAAAGATTCTGGAACAGCTGAACACCAGAAGCCGTTCCATGGATGAAATGGACACCTTTGGTCTCTGCGAATCCGGCACCAGAGTAACAGATCACCCCGAGATCCTCTTCGCACGCCTGGACATCAAGGAAGTCCTGGAAGAAGTGGAAGAACGGAAAGCTGCTGCCGCACAGGAAAATCAGGAACCGGTTATCGATGTGGAGGCAAAAGAAAACATCTCCTATGACGACTTCAGCAGAATGCAGTTCCAGGTGGGCGAGATTCTTTCCTGCGAGGCCGTACCGAAAGCCGACAGGCTGCTCTGCTCCCAGGTGAAGATCGGCAGTCAGGTACGCCAGATCGTCTCCGGCATCCGCAGCGCTTATACTCCGGAAGAGATGGTAGGGAAAAAAGTCATGGTTCTTGTGAATCTGGAGCCCCGGAAAATCCGCGGTCTCGTATCCGAAGGCATGCTGCTCTGTGCGGAAGATGAAAAGGGAGAACTCTCCCTAATGATTCCGGAAAAGCCCATGCCGGCGGGAGCCGAGATCGGCTGAGAAAAGTCTCTGCTCTGTTAACACCGTCATAAAAGCGGTCTGCCCGTTCAGCAGACCGCTTTTTATCATACCCGTTATAATTTCCGTCTATTTTACCAGATATCCGCCGTCCACAGGAATCACTGCACCGCACAGATAGTCGCTGGCCGCGGAAGCCAGGAAGATGGCAGTACCTTTCATGTCCTCTCCGGTCCCCCAGCGCCCTGCCGGAATCCGTCCGGTGATGATTTCATAGCGGGGATTGGAAGGATCCAGCAGCGCCGTGTTCATCTCTGTGGCCATATAGCCCGGCGCGATGGCATTGACATTGATCCCGCGGCCGGCCCAGTCGTTGGAGAGCGCCTTGGTAAGCTGCGCCACGCCGCCCTTGGCCGCCGCGTATGCCGGAATCGTCTGACCGCCGAAGAAAGAGATCATGGAAGCAATATTGATGATCTTGCCGTATCCTTTTTTCAGCATAACCTTTCCCGCCTCCTGGCAGAGAATGAAGATGGAATTCAGGTTCACATTGATCACCTCATCCCATTCCTCCATGGGAAATTCCTCTGCACTGTGCCGCCTCTGAATCCCGTGAGCCGTGAGCAGGATATCCACTTCTCCGCCCAAAAGCTTCCGGCATTCCTCGAAGCAGGCATATACCTCTTTCCGTCTGGACAGGTCCGCTTTCACTCCATGGCACGCGAAGCCCCGGCCGCAGAACTCTTCGCTCACCTGATGCACCTTGTCACTGCTGCCCACAATAACCACCTCGCATCCGGCTTCCATAAAGCCCTCTGCCATTCCATAGCCAAGCCCCCGGGTCCCGCCGGTCACAATGGCCTTTTTTCCGCTGATATCAAATAAATTTTTCATATTCTAACCCTCCGTATGAAACAGACCCACAACCTTCAGATAATCTCCCGGATGCTCGGACAGCTCCTTCAGCATATGAGGAAGTTCTTCATAAGAGACCACTTTGGAGATAATTTTTTCCACCGGAACCTTTCCGGAATAGATCAGTTCAATAGCCTCCTCAAACTCTCCGGCGCCGTTTCTGGAACCGCGCACCTGAAGCTCTTTCTTCGTGATCAGATTGGTGGGCAGTGAGATCTCATGCTTCGGCCAGCCGGTCAGTGCGATCCGTCCGGTATATGCCGCATAGTCCAGGGTGCTGCGGACCCCCGCGTCAGAACCGGATGCCTCCATACAGCACTCTGCGCCGCGGCCTTTTGTGATCTCTTTTACTCTCGCCACCGCGTCTTCCTTCGCCGGATTCACCGTATAGGGGATTCCATAGGATCTGGCCAGCTCCAGCCTCTCATCCACCACATCCACCAGGATCGGGACCGCGTCATAGGCCAGCGCTCCCATACCTGCCAGCAGTCCGATGGCGCCGGCGCCGATGATCACGATATGCTCCCCGGCCTTCAGCTGACAGGTGTGCAGGCCGTGCATACTGATGACCAGCGGCTCCGCCAGCGGGACTCTCTCCCACGGCATATCTTCCGGCACCTTCCGGAGCATATGCACCGGATGGGAGAAATACTCGCACATGGAACCGTCGCAGTGAACGCCCAGACAGTGGAGCGTCTCGCAGCAGTTGGTCTTTCCCTGTGAGCAGGGATAGCAGTTCCCGCAGTACAGATAGGGATCCAGGACTACATGATCCCCTTTCTTTATTCCATATGCATTGTTCTCATCCACATCCTCCACGATTCCTGCCGTCTCATGTCCGATGATGATCGGATAAGATTCCACATTTACATTGGTCCCGCGGTAGGTGGAGACATCCGTCCCGCAGATGCTGGCTGCCATGACCTTAATCACAGCATATCCTTCTTTTGCTTCCGGCATGGGAAGCTCTGTGACAACTGCAACACTGTTTTCTTTTACCTGAATACCCTTCATCCCTTTTTTTCCTTTCTTCCTTTCTTACTAAAACATCTCATTCGTCAAATGACAAATATGCGCCCTTCATGGGGGACACTGCCAGTTCGGAGAACAGCCTTAAAGAGCCGGATCTGTATTTCGGCGGCTTCGGCTGCCAGTTTTTCCTGCGCTCCTTAAGAATCGCGTCCATCTCCTCCGGGGTCTTACGTTCTCCCCTGACGCCCACGATCTCCAGAATCCTCTGCTCCACATCCAGATGGATCAGGTCCCCTTCTTCCACAAGGGCGATGGGACCGCCTGCCTGAGCTTCGGGACTGCAGTGACCGATGACCGGTCCGGTGGAAGCGCCTGAGAAACGGCCGTCCGTAATCAGCGCAATGGTCTTTCCCAGTTCCTTATCTGAAGAAATCGCCTCGGACGTATAGAACATCTCCGGCATCCCGGAGCCCTTTGGTCCCTCGTAGCGGATAAATACCGCATCCCCCGGCTTTACTTTATGATGGAGCACCGCATCGATACAGTCCTCCTCGCAGTCGAAGGGTCTTGCATTCAACACAGCGGAGAACATTTCCTTCGGGCAGGCCGTATGCTTGATCACCGCACCCTCCGGCGCCAGATTTCCTTTCAGAATGGCGATGGAACCGCCGGTTCCAAGAGGCCTGTCAAAGGGACGGATAATATCCTCTTTTGTAAGGCTGATCTTATACTTCTCATTGGCCTCCTCCAGCCATCTCTGACATTTCTCATAGAAGCCGTTCCTCTTCAGTTCCTCCAGATTTTCTCCCAGCGTCCGGCCGGTTACCGTCATGACATCCAGATGAAGCACTCTTTTGATCTCTTCCATAATCGCCGGGACGCCCCCTGCATAATAGAAGAATTCCGCCGGCCAGCGCCCTGCCGGTCGAAGATCCAGAAGATAATGCGCGCCTCTGTGCAGCCGGTCGAAGGTATCGCCGTCTATCTCGATGCCGTATTCATGAGCGATGGCAGGCAGATGAAGCAGCGAATTCGTGGATCCGGAGATGGCCGCATGGACCATAATGGCGTTTTCAAAGCTCTTCATGGTAACAATATCTGACGGCAGCATATGCTCCATCGTTGCCAGCTTCACAGACAGCCGTCCTGCCTCTCTTGCATAGTCCAGAAGATCCGGACTGGTGGCGGGAAGCAGCGCGCTTCCAGGGAGCGTCAGGCCCAGCGCCTCCGCCATGATCTGCATGGTGGAGGCCGTCCCGATGAACGAGCACGCGCCGCAGCCTGGGCAGGCGTTCTGCTTTGCCCAGTTGAGCTTCGCTTCATCGATCTCCCCGCGCTCATATCTGGCGCTGTACATGCCCAGCTGCTCCAGCGTCAAAAGCTCCGGTCCGGCTGCCATGGTCCCGCCGGTCACCACCACAGACGGTATATTGACCCGGGCCAGTCCCATGAGGTTGCCGGGCATCCCCTTGTCGCAGCTGGCGATATAAACCCCTGCATCAAACGGCGTAGCGTTGGCCTGGATCTCAATCATGTTGGCGATCATCTCCCGGCTGACCAGAGAGAAATTGATCCCGTCATTGCCCTGGCTCTCGCCGTCGCACATATCAGTAGTAAAATATCTGGCCCCGTGTCCTCCTGCTTCTGCAATGCCTTCCACAGCCGCGTTCACAAGTTTGTCCAGATGACCGGATCCCGGATGGCTGTCACCGAAGGTGCTTTCCACGAATACCTGCGGCTTTTCCAGATCTTCCAGCTTCCAGCCGGTGCCAAGGCGCAGAGGATCCAGCTCCGGCGCATTTTTTCTAAATTCCTGACTACGTAACATACATAGCTCCTTTCTTCTTGACTGATCGATAAATATCAAAGGCCTGTACTGCATATTATTTACTATGATACCGTTGAGCTTCCACAAAAGATGTGGTTTTTATCCATGGCTTTTCACAGAATCCCCGGCTTCTGATATCATCTCTGTACTTTCACCAAAAACAGGCAGGACCGCATGGATCATGGAAAAGGAAGCATCCTGGCGAAACAGAGATCACTTTTTATCGCTGTCGTTACTTTATCATAAGACGTCTTACGATTCAACTGTGTTTTTCCACAAAAACAGACCTGGTTTTTTATGCAAAACCAACAATGACCTTCGCTATCTGCTTTATTATTATCGATATCCTCCGTTTTTTGGCTATATTGTATATAATTGTGTTTTAAAATTGTGCATTAAATCCAAAAAATATTTTATTTTCACATAGTTATTGACAGTATGACGTCTGATGTATTAAGATAGGCGAAAAGGAAGCGCAGATCCTGACAGGGGATGAACGAATCTGCAGACAGGATCGGAATTTGTGTTCCAGATCACATCTATTTTACAACAGGAGGGAAAAATACCATGTTAATGATCGTATTCCTTATTTCCATTGCAGTGCTGCTGTTCTGCATCATCAAGATCAAGCTGAACGCCTTCGTGTCACTGCTCGCCTGTGCCTACGGCACCGGCATCCTGGTCCTGCTCACTTATGCAGGCGGGACTGCACCCGAAAACTTCTCAACGTTGTCTGATGTCTCAGCCTGCGTTACCAGCAATTTCGGTTCGACTCTGGGTTCCATCGGTATCGTCACCGGACTGGGCGTCATGCTGGGCATGTTCATGTATGAATCCGGCGGCATCGACAATATCGTAGACCGGGTGCTGAATCTGGTGGGGCCGAAGCGTTCCCAGTACGCGGTATCCGTAGCCGGCTTTATCACCGGCATTCCTGTGTTCGGCGACGTAGTCTATATCATGTTCGCCCCCATGCTTCGCGTCCTCTCCCGCAAGACCGGCTACTCCATGGCGGCTTACGGCTGTGCGATCTCGGTAGCTACCACCTGTACATTCGCTCTGGTGCTTCCTACTGCTCCGCCTCTGGCCGTAGCAGCAGCCATGGACATCAACGTGGGCGTATTCTTCTTCTATGCACTGATCTCCGCTTTTGTGGGCATGTTCTTCGGCGGCATCATCTACGGCGGCTTCATCAACAAACAGGACCAGAAGGCAGGCCGGACCTGGGATTTCTCCGATCTGGACGCAGAGCTGGCTGAAAATGAGAAAAATGCGGTTCCTCACAAGAAAATGGGCGCTGCCACGGCCATGTCCATCCTGCTGGTTCCCATTGCGCTGATCCTTGTGGGTTCCTTCTCCGGATTTCTGCTCACAGAAGGGCCGGTACTTACCGCACTGGCATTCCTGGGCGACAAAAACGTTGCCATGACCATCGGCGTACTCTATGCGGCGTTTATTTCCCGCCATTATCTGCCCCGTTCCATCACCGAGATCATGACAGACGGCGCGGATAAGGTTGGCCTGATCCTTCTGATCACCGGAGCCGGCGGAGCATACGGCGGCATCCTGAAGGCATGCGGCATCGCAGATCTGATCACCGGCACGCTTCAGGGTTTCCACATGCCTGTGCTCATCATGTGTTTTGTAATCGCACAGGTGCTTCGGATCGCTACCGGTTCCACCACTGTGGCGCTGACTACCACCGCTGCCATCGTATCCGCATCCGCTGCAGCCTCCGGAATCTCCCCAATCCTGTGCGCCATCGCAGTATGCGCCGGAGGTATCGGCCTGTCCCTGCCCAATGACTCCGGGTTCTGGGCGATCTCGAAGTTCTTCCACCTCAATGAGGTAGATACCATACGCGGATGGACCCTGGGCGGCTTTGCAGCCGGAGTCTCGATCCTCATCTTCGTCTGTCTCTTAAGTCTCTGCCAGGGCTTCCTGCCGGGACTCGCGTAGTCTTCTGCCAGGGCTTAAGGCAGGAGACAGCCGGAGCTTACGGTCCCGCGGGCAGCAGGCTCCGGTTTTTTTCTTTTCCCTGAAAAAGACTTCTGCAAAGAAATTGTATAATAATATTTTATGTGAACTCCCCCTGAGAATCACTCTCAAAAGGCATAATGCACAAAAAACTGAAACCGGTGAATGAGCTGAAAAAGTTATCAAATATTTCCCCCAACATAATCACAAAGTTATCCACATTTAAGTTCCTCGAAAACTTGGACAATCTGTAGTTGTTCACAAAGTTATCCACATTATCCACATTTTCGGTGTGTAAAACCATGTTTATACACGATCCCGAAAAAAACAAATGTTTTGTAACTATCCGCTAAAATCACATAATAAACCGAAAAAATAAAATTTCCCCTTGACATTTAAAATGTCTAAATACACTTTTTATTGTCAGAAAATAAAAGCTCTTTTCAACCGGGCAGGAATCGTGTACAATAGGAAAAGCGACCAGAAAATGAAAGAGAGAGAAGCTTATGAGACTGAGAAATATAAAAGGCTCCAGAGAAGCCATCGCCGCAAGTCCCTGTGCCCTTCAGGAGGAAGACGCAGTTCCCGGGTTCCTGCAGGAACACTTTGGAAACGGACACCCCATCCATATGGAGATCGGCATGGGTAAGGGAAAGTTTCTTATGGCGCTGGCAAAAAAGAACCCTCATATAAACTATATCGGTATTGAAAAGTATTCCAGCGTTCTCATCCGTGCTCTGGAGAAAATGGACAAAGAAGAGTATCCCCTGTCCAATCTGTATTTCCTCCGTATGGATGCCGAACATATTGGCAGCATTTTCCGGAAAGGAGAGGTAGAACGGATCTATCTGAACTTTTCCGATCCCTGGCCCAAGGACCGGCATGCCCGGAGGCGGCTGACCAGCACGACTTTCCTGGCCCGGTATGAACAGATCCTCGCCCCCGGCGGGCAGATAGAATTCAAGACCGACAACCGCCCACTCTTTGATTTTTCTCTGGAATCCTTAAAAGAGGCCGGCTGGATGCTGAAAACTGCGACATATGACCTGCACCATGACCCGGCTCTGATGGAGGGAAATATCATGACCGAATACGAGGAACGTTTTTCTTCCATGGGCAATCCCATCCACAAATTTATCGCCGTTCCCGGCCCGGAAAAAACATGTTCTTAAGAAAAATAAAATTTTTTGAATTTTTTTTAAAAAAACACTTGCATTTTTCCGAACAGTTGATTATAATAAGTTTTGTTCGTTGAACATACACATAAGAGATGCGCTTTTAGCTCAGTTGGTAGAGCACCTGACTCTTAATCAGGGTGTCCAGGGTTCGAGCCCCTGATGGCGCATGCAGGAGCACTGTTTTTGGAACGAAGCGTCCGGGGACGGTGTTCTTTTTGTCTGTGCGGAAAATGAGTTGCCGGCGCCAGTCCCGCTGTATCCGGTCGTTGCGAACCTCTGCAAAATATGCTATACTGAAGCGCAGATGAGACTTTGCGGGGGTGATGCTGTTTGGAAAAGGAAAAGCTTTTGAACGATCTGCTGGTGATGCTCTTTAACGAGGTGCTGGACATGGAGCACCGGGCGCTGATTACCGGCAGCTTTAAAGAGATCTCCATCAATGACATGCACATCATCGATGCCATCGGCATAGAGGAACCCCGAAACATGTCTACGGTGGCAAAAGCCATGGCAGTCACTGTGGGGACTCTGACCACCGCCGTCAACAATCTGGTGAAAAAGGGCTATGTATCCCGTGTGCGCAGCTCGGAGGACAAACGGGTGGTGCTCCTCTCCCTCACCGGCAAAGGCGTGGCGGCTTATGAAAAGCACGCCGCCTTTCATGCCAGGATGGTCCAGACGATCATGGACGGGTTTGAAGGCAGCGAGATGGATATCCTGACCCGGGCGCTTGAGAAGCTCCGCCGCTATTTCCGGGAGCTGGGCATCTAGCCTCTCCCGCAGAAGGAAAAAGGGCGCCGGCCCGGTCTCCAGAAACCAGGTATGAAAATCGCACAGCGTAAGATCCGATGAGAGTGCCAGCGCACTCTCTTTCAGTCTGCAGATTTCCAGATAGCCCAGATAATATTTCAGATAGTTGGACGGTTCCTCCAGGATGTTCAGATACAGATCGTGGATCTGTACCTCATCCCGGATACCAAAGGATGCCAGATAAGTCCTGCAGTCCTCTTCCGTCCATCCTTCTGCATGTATGGACAGATCCAGGCTGGCGCATATGGCAAAATTCAGAGAAGCCATGGCGCGCAGAAAATCGCTCTCGTTCTCAGAGCAGTCCAGAAAATCATAGGCATATAACTCACTGTACAGCCCCCACCCCTCCGTATAGCCGCCGATATAGAACAGATTCCGTACCGGAGTATAGTCCTCTGTATTTTCAAAGGAATTCTGGTACAGATGTCCGGGATACCCCTCATGAGCCAGCGTGGTAATCAGCTCCGTCCGGTCCGGCCTGCGGGAGGGATTGATATAGATCACATTCTGCTGGGGTGCATCCATGGCCGGCGTCATATAAAAGGCAGGGCTTAAATAGGCGGACAGGGATTCCGGGACCTCCTTCACCTGCCACGAGATATCCTCCGCCGCAGGAAAGTCCCCCTGTATCCGGCCTTCCAGACGCTTCAGAATCGCCTCCGGCGCCTCTTCTGAAGGTCCCTCCTCTCCGGCTCCTGCCAGGCCTGCATCCTGCCGGAGAGCGCAGAGAATCGTCTCATAATCGCTTTCCATCTGTTCCTCCAGAAGTCTGTGAATCTCCCCAACGCTCAGATCCGTACCTACAGAATAGGCCAGCAGATATTCATAATAGCGGATTCCCAGCGGAGTATGGTAGAGCCCGCAGGTATTTACCCCTGTTCCCATAAGCTCCTCCAGCGCTGCGCAGAGCTTTGTATATGCCGGCTCCACATAACGGTTCAGATTCCTGAGATTTTCCGCTTCATAGGAGATCTTCCGGTCCGGATCCACAAAATCGCACGCCTCCAGCCGCTCCCGGAAGGAGGTCACGAGAAAATGATTCTGATCCACGGGGAAAAAGGAGCGGCACTGGGCCAGGATTTTCTGAAGGATCTCATCATTCATGAAGAGTCCTTTCTCTGATTTCTCCTGCTCGAACTTTGCGATCTGTTCAAAATACTCCGGAAGCTCACATAAAAGCTCCAGATAAATCTCTATATCCGCCTCGTCCCGAAAGGGATATTCCGCCAGCAGCACCGGAAGCTGTGCCTGGATCCCCAGCGTCGGTCCCAGCGGCTCCTGATAATAATAATATTCTTCTGAAAGAATCTGCCCCTCCAGCCACCAGTCCAGGATCTTCGCCGTGAGCCGGTCTTCATCGTTCAGCCCCCACCGCAGATAGCCGGACAGCTTTTTTCTGCACTTTTCCAGATAGGACACCTCTTCTGCCGCCTCTTCCTGGTCCAGCGTGCCGAAGGAGGGCTCTTCCTCCCGGATGCCGTAAGCCTCCGGATCCGTCAGCGTATAGTGGAGATTGATCGTATTGCCGGCGATCTCATGCCGGAAGATCTCCATGGTAAAACGGTCAAAAGAATATCCCCGAACGGAAAATGGAAACGCAAGTACGAGAGAGCATGCGGTAAGCAGGAATCTTTGAAAGACCGGTGATCTGTACATTTCATACCCCTTTCAAAACCGGATGGTTCAGATAAATATATGAAAGGAACTGTGCAGGTATGCACCGCCTCACCGGATCGCACGCAAAAAAGAAGGGTGCATGAGCCTGCGCCCATGCACCCCGAATGCCGTATTTGGATCAGATCAGCCGAAATATCTCTTCAGAAGACCTGCAAACGCTTTTCCGTGTCTGGCCTCGTCTCTTGCCATCTCATGAACGGTATCATGGATTGCGTCAAGGTTTGCTGCTTTCGCACGTTTTGCAAGGTCAAACTTGCCTGCAGTCGCTCCGTTCTCTGCTGCCACACGCATCTCCAGGTTCTTCTTCGTGCTGTCGGTAACAACTTCGCCCAGAAGCTCAGCGAATTTTGCAGCGTGCTCAGCCTCTTCATAGGCTGCCTTCTCCCAGTAAAGGCCGATCTCCGGATAGCCCTCTCTGTGAGCCACGCGCGCCATAGCCAGATACATACCGACCTCGGAGCACTCGCCGTTGAAGTTCGCTCTTAAATCCTCAAGGATGTCCTCGCTGACTCCCTGTGCAACACCTACCACATGCTCTGCTGCCCAGCTCATGCCATCATCCTGCCTGTTGAACTTGCTTGCCGGAACTCCACACTGGGGACATTTCTCCGGTGCGTTATCTCCTTCATGAACATAGCCACATACGCTGCATACCCATTTTGCCATAGTCTTTTTTCTCCTTTTCTTATATGAAATTTAAATATCTTCAATAACAGTAATAATTCCTGTTATCGTTATTATAGTGGATGCAGGAACTTCTGTCAAGCCTGACTTTTATTTTTTCTGCATTTTTTACAGACGCCCCGGAATTCAAACCGGC
Organism: Lachnospiraceae bacterium; assembly: GCA_910574805.1. GTDB lineage: Bacteria > Bacillota > Clostridia > Lachnospirales > Lachnospiraceae > Hominiventricola. The sequence goes on from CAJTCV010000010.1 coordinate 91,550, forward strand.
ACTCTTCCACATCCCCTTCGTCCCACAGCCTGTCGACCTCTGCCACCGGATCCTCAATGGGGATCATCATATCCAGAACGCACCCGCAGCTCTTACAGATAAAATGGCTGTGGGGCGTCAGCGTGGCATCGAAGCGGTCCGCTCCGTCCGTGGTGATCTTCCGGATCTCTCCTGTCTCTACCAGTAAGGAAAGATTACGGTACACCGTGCCCAGGCTGATATTGGGGTACTCCTGGCGGATACTGGCATAGATCATGTCCGCCGTGGGATGGTCTTCTCTGCTGCACAGACAGTTCCGGATGCTCTCCCGCTGCCTGCTGTATTTTAAACCTGCCATTTCCTCCCCCTGTCATAATAGTAATAGTTATTATTATTTTAAAGGGATTCTTTAGATTTGTCAAGAAACCAAACCATTTTTTCCATTATTTTGTTACATATTTTCTGCATAAAAGCCGGGGATACGGTTGACAAAGCCGTAATGTATTGTTATAATTGCCTTGTGATTTGTAATAAATTTGTAATATTTAATATAATTTCGTAAAATATTTTTTGGTTGGAGGGTACATATGATAAGAAAAGGGTTTTTCGTCTGCCTGGCGGCTGCAGGGCTTTTTACAGTTCGGCCCATGACTGCAGATGCGGCACAGATCTCACTGGCGCTGTCAGGCGGCATCACAACTTCAATGGAGGAAGCAGACGCATCGGATGACGAGATGGCGGAAGTGCTCAATGAAGTGGTAAAAGACAATTATACAGGCTTCTGTATTGCAAAAGTCAACAGCTATGTGAATGTACGCAGCGAGCCCAGCGAGGACGGCGAAGTCCTGGGCAAGCTCTATGACAAATCCGTAGGTACAGTAGAAGGCGAAGAGAACGGATGGTATCTGATCAATTCCGGCAACGTACATGGATATGTGAAAAATGACTATGTGGCCATCGGCGTGGACGCGGATACGCTGGCGCAGGAAGCCGGCACCAGAGTGGCTGTAGTGACCACAGAGACCCTTCGGGTCCGTCAGGACGCTACTACAGATTCTTCCATCCTGGGACTGATCCCCATGGCGGAGGAGCTGATCGTCACAGATGAGACCGAGGATTTTGTAAAGGTCTCCATCGAGGAGGGCGACGGCTGGGTCTCCAAGGATTATGTGGATCTGAGAACGGACTATGTATATGCAGAGTCCAGAGAAGAGGAAAAAGCCCGTCTTGCCAAGGAAGAGGCTGAGCGTCAGGCAGCACAGAAGGCAGCACAGTCCAGGATGAGAAGTCAGTCCGGTTCCGGTACTTCCGGCAATTCTGCTCCGGCACTGGGAAGCGGCGGCGGAAGCGCATCCGGCAATGCAGTGGCAGGCTTTGCAAGCCAGTTTGTGGGCAATCCTTATGTATACGGCGGTTCCAGCCTGACCAACGGTACAGACTGTTCCGGTTTCGTCATGAGCGTATATGCGAATTTCGGCGTGGGTCTCCCCCACAGCTCCACGGCTTTGAGAAGCTGCGGATACGGGGTCAGCCTTGCCGATGCACAGCCCGGCGATATCGTCTGTTACAGCGGCCATGTGGGGATCTATGTGGGCAACAATACCATCGTACATGCCAGCAGTCCCTCCACCGGCATCAAATACTCATCTGCCACACACAAGAATGTCCTCGCAGTACGGAGGATCTTTTGATCAAAGCATAATAAGAAAGCGGTCCTGCAGAAGGGCCGCTTTTTCATGCGCTTTTTGTCATTCTTCCGGCTTCCGCCGCATATTCTCCGTTTTTTTCGTGCAGAAATACGCTTGCTTTTTCCAGAAAATATGTTATAATACGAATAAATCAACACATAGTTTTTAATACTACATGATATGGATTATATATTATTTTCAGGAGGAATGACTATGACATTATCGATCAAAGACCCGGGCAGCGCGATCACTCATTTTATCGGCATGATCCTGGCTGCGCTTGCATCTACCCCGTTGCTGGTACTGGCAGCGCATCACAACGGCGGGCACGCGGTTCCTGCACTGGCTGTCTTCGCACTCAGCATGATTCTGCTCTACGGAGCCAGCACCGTTTATCACACCCTGAATATTTCAGAGAATATCAACCGGATCCTGCGGAAGGTGGACCACATGATGATCTTTATACTGATCGCCGGCAGCTATACACCGGTCTGCGTGATTCCTCTTCGGGATTCCGTAGGTTATCCGCTCCTTGCGCTGGTATGGGGGACCGCCGTCACCGGGATACTGATCAAAGCCCTCTGGATCACCTGTCCCAAATGGTTTTCCTCGCTGATCTATATCTCCATGGGATGGCTCTGCGTCCTGGCCATGGTGCCTCTGGTGGCTTCCCTGCCCGCAGCCGCTTTCTTCTGGCTTGTTGCCGGCGGCGTCATCTACACCATCGGCGGCGTCATCTACGCGCTGAAGCTTCCGTTCTTCAATGCCAGACACCGGTATTTCGGTTCCCATGAGATCTTCCATCTGTTTGTCATGGCCGGGAGCCTCTGCCATTTCGTCGTCATGTTCTATATCGCCTGTATGTAAAAGAAGAGGACTGCAGATGTCTGCAGCCCTTTTTCTTTTATTCGATGAAGCCCATGGGATCCACCGGCTTATGCTTTTTCAAAAGCTGGAAATAAAGATTGCTGCCTTCCAGAGTATAGTACTTGGTAGGCTCGCTCACATAGCCGATCAGCGTACCCGCTTCCACGATATCCCCTTCTTCCACAGCTACTTCCTTCAACTGGCCATACACTGCTTCATAGCCGTCTCCCAGCTCCATGAATACCGTCGTTCCGGTCTCTTCATTGACCTTGATATCACTGACTCTTCCTCTGGCAGCACACTGTACCTCACTTCCCACAGCCGCGCTGATCACGATGGCGGGATGATACTTGTACTGATTCAGTGTGGAGAAATAAATACTCTTGTCCATACTGTAGTTGAGGATCACATCCCCGTCCACCGGCCAGAGTATTCTGCTGCTCTCGGAGAATGCAAGCTCTCCTGTCTCTCCCACCGTCTCCACCGATTCCTCTTCTGTCTCTTCATCAGTCGGCGCCTCCTGTTCGGGTTCGCCTTCTGCGATGATCTCATCTGCCGGAGCGTCCTCTGTCCGGGCCAGCTCCGCTTCGCCTATCTTGTATATGTCTTCTTCGGTATCGATTTTTGCCTGTTCTGCTTCTTCCTCTTCCGTATCAGCCTGTGCGACCGTGCCACTGGAATTTGCTGCTTCCTTCTCCGGCTCCGGGCGTTCCGCTACCTGGCTGTTCTGTCCCGGAACCTCTGTCTTCGGCTCCGGGGCGCTGCCCTTCTGGTACTGGTACACTCCGAATATCCCGGATATGGAAAGCATGCAGAGGCACAGGGCGATCAAAAATCCTTTTTGATTTTTACGCATAACATCACCTCTGATCCATATTTTTACCAGATCAGGGGATCGTTATACATGCTGCGCCCTGATAGAATGTCTGAATAATCTCAGAAAGCTCCGCGCCCTCTCTCACCATATAATCCGCCGTGCAAAGACTCATCCCGAATCCATGCCCGCTTCCTTTTACTGTGATGCACACCTCGCCCTCTGCCTCATCCATATCCACATAAAAACAACTGGAAGGAAGATGCAGAAGCGCCCGGAATGCTTCTCCCTGCCACTCTCTGCCCGCGATCTCCACATGGGTCACATAGCCCGCATCATCCCGCACCAGCGTCATGTCCTCCAGAGATTCCGTGCCCAGGATGGAAATCAGTCCCTCTGCGGACATTCTGTATCTGTGCAGATAGTCCTCCGATTCTCTGTCATGGGGGCAGTCCACCGCAGCGGTATAGGTATATGGTTCTCCCAGAAGCCGTCCCTCTCTGGTCCTCCCGCTGCTCACGGCATGATAGGGCAGCTCTCTACAGGCCCCGTCTATGGTGATGACCTGCCCTCTGGTCCTCATGACAGCATCATACATCCGCCCGTAGCTCTCTTCATACGCCCCCGGATCTTTCACTTCCCCGGCTTCGCCTGTTCTGACGCATTCTGTCCGGTACAGAATCGCCATGAGATCCAGTGTTCCGTCTTCCATCCAGGAATGATCCCCGCTCATGAGGCAGGACAATACCTGATATTCCAGCACCGGCAGCTCTTCTTCCCTGTGTATCCCCTGTTTGCCATTGATCAGAAGCGTCATTGTATATGGAAGAAACAACACCAGAAATACGACTGCCGCTGTATTGCTCACTAATCTTTTCATCGTCAAGCCCTCTTACAAGTCTATGAATAAACACAGGGTTGTATACGATGAATTTCACAGTGCTCTGCGCCTGAGGAAGTCTGCGGACTTTCCCGCGCCGAAAAAAGGCTGCATGATCTCCCATGCAGCCTCTCTTGTATCCATGTTGTCTGTCAGCCTTCCTTCAGCTCTACAGTCACCTTGTCGAGCTTCCAGATCTCGTCCACATACTCCTGAATGGTACGGTCGGAACTGAACTTTCCGGAGCATGCCACATTCAGAATGGCACTCCTTGCCCAGCCTTTTTCGTCTCTGTATGCAGCTTCCACGCGCTTCTGCGCTTCTGCATAGGAGCGGAAATCCTTCAGGATAAAGTACGGGTCCGGCCTGTTGTAGCCGCCGTCCACCAGCAGCGCATTGTACAGCTCCCGGAATTTCTCCGGATCGTTCTGAGAATATTCTCCATTGATAAGCTGCATGAGCACGTGACGGATATCCTGATCCGTGTTGAACAGCTGGGACGGATCATAGCCGCCCTTCTTCTCCAGCTCGATGACCTCGTCGGAGCTCATGCCGAAGATGAACGCATTTTCCTCGCCCACTTCCTCCACGATCTCCACGTTCGCACCGTCCATGGTACCGATGGTCAGGGCACCATTGAGCATAAACTTCATGTTGCCGGTACCGGACGCCTCTTTGGACGCGGTGGAAATCTGCTCGGACACATCCGCCGCCGCGAAGATCCACTCTGCGTTGGACACCCGATAATCCTCGATAAAGACCACCTTCAGCTTTCCGTTGATGGAAGCGTCGTTGTTCACCACATCCGCCACAGAGTTGATGAGCTTGATGGTCAGCTTCGCTCTCATGTAGCCTGCCGCCGCCTTGGCGCCGAAGATAAAGGTTCTTGGATAGAATTCCATCTCCGGATGCTCCTTGATCTGATTGTACAGGTACATCACATGCAGGATGTTCAGAAGCTGCCTCTTGTACTCATGGAGCCGCTTGACCTGTACGTCGAAGATGGAACGGGGATCCACCTCCACGCCATTGTGTTCCTTGATGTATTTTGCCAGACGCACCTTGTTCTGGTACTTGATATTCATGAACTCGTGCTGCGCCTTCTCGTCGTCCGCATAGACCGCAAGTTCCTTGATCCGGGACAGATCCGTGATCCACTCGTCTCCCACATGGGCGGAAACCCATTTGGCCAGCAGCGGATTGCCGTGGAGCAGGAAGCGTCTCTGGGTGATCCCGTTGGTCTTGTTATTGAATTTTTCCGGCATCATCTCGTAGAAATCCTTCAGCTCCTGATTCTTCAGGATCTCCGTATGGAGTCTTGCCACACCGTTCACCGAGTAGCCCGCTGCAATGGCCAGATGCGCCATCTTCACCTGTCCGTCCATGATGATCGCCATCTTCTTGACTTTCTCATAGTTGTTCGGATACTTTTTCTGGATCTCGATGACAAATCTCCGGTTAATCTCCTCCACAATCTGATAGATACGGGGAAGCAGTCTGGAAAACAGCTCAATGGGCCATTTTTCCAGCGCCTCAGCCATGATCGTATGGTTGGTGTAGGCACAGGTCTTCGTGGTCACTTCCCAGGCTGCATCCCAGTCCAGTTCGTATTCGTCCATGAGCACGCGCATCAGCTCTGCCACCGCCACTGTCGGATGGGTGTCATTGAGCTGGAATGCCGCCTTCTCGTAGAATTTACGGATGTCTTTATGGGAACGCATATACCGCTCCACTGCCGCCTGTACGCTGGCGGATACGAAGAAATACTGCTGTTTCAGGCGCAGCTCCTTGCCTGCCATATGGTTGTCATTGGGATAGAGCACTTCCACCAGGTTGCGCGCCAGGTTCTCCTGCTCCACCGCCTTGTTGTACTCGCCCTTGTCAAAATGGTTCAGCTCGAAGGAATTGATCGCCTCCGCATCCCAGATCCTAAGACAGTTGATCACGTTGTTGCCGTAACCCACGATGGGAAGATCCACCGGTACTGCCAGCACGGACTGATAGCCTTCCTGGATAAAATGGTTCTTGCCGTCTTTATTTTCGATTCTCACATAACCGCCGAACTTGACCGTCTTGGCATACTCGGGGCGGCGAAGCTCGAAGGGATTGCCGTTCTTCAGCCACATATCCGGCACTTCTACCTGATAACCGTTCTCAATTTTCTGCTTGAACATACCGTAGCGGTAACGGATGCCGCAGCCGTACGCTGCATAGCCCAGGGATGCCAGGGAATCCAGGAAACAGGCTGCCAGACGTCCCAGGCCGCCGTTTCCAAGCGCCGCATCCGGCTCCTGATCCTCGATCAGGTTCAGATCCAGGCCGATCTCTTCCAGCGCCGCTTTCACCTCATCATAGAAGGTCAGATTGATCAGGTTGTTGCCCAGGGCTCTTCCCATGAGAAACTCCATGGACATGTAATATACGATCTTCGGATCATTCTTCTCATATTCTTTCTGGGTTGCGATCCACGCATCCATGATCGCATCCTTCACCGCATAACCCACTGCCTGGAAGATCTGCTGCTGGCTGGCCTCCTCGATCTCCCGGCGGAACAATGTACGTACATTGTACTTTACGCTTCTGATAAAAAAATCCTTGTTAAAAGTTCTTTTGGCCATCGTATGCCTCCTTTTACTGCTTTTCTACACCCAGTGTAACGGTCTCCCCATTGATATTCCATTCCTTCACATATCCTTTTGCCTCTGCAAACAGGATATCCGATGCCATGACATCCTTCCGGATCTCCTCTCCGTGCCGCTCCATCAGGTCCTGAATCCGGCCGTTTCCATTACTGTATACGTGGATCCGGTCCATGACCTCATATCCTGCTTCCTTGCGCATGGTCTGGATCTTGCTGATGATCTCACGGACAAAACCTTCTTCAATTAACTCCTCACTCAGATCCGTGCTAAGAACGACCGTCACCCGGTTATCCGCCTCTGTCACATATCCCTCCATCTGAGCCATATCAATGAGCAGATCCTCTTTTGATAATACCACGTTTGACCCATTGATGTCAAATGACAGGCTTCCGGTTGTTTCCAGCTCTTCCATGGCTTTCCTGCCGTCCATCTCCGTCAGATGCGTGCGGATGCCGTTCAGAAGCTTTCCGTATTTGGGCCCCACGGTCTTCAGCTGGGGTTTGAACGTGTAGCTGGTAAATTCACTCAGATCTTTCCTGAAAACAAGCTCCTTTACGTTCAGCTCATCCAAGATAATCGTCCGGTATTCGCCTGCAAGCTCCACATTGGAGCAGACATACATGGTCCCGATGGGCTGGCGGTTCTTGATGTTCGCCGTATTGCGGGCCGCACGTCCCAGAACGACGATGTCAAGGATCTCCTCCATGGCTGCTTCCAGATCCTCGTTGATCATTTCCTCATGGACCGTCGGGAAATCGCACAGATGGACGCTCTCCGGCGCATCTTTGTCAATGCTGCACACCAGATTCCGGTAGATATCCTCGGTCATGAAGGGGATCATGGGCGCCGCCGCTTTTGCAATGGTCACAAGGGCTGTGTACAGAGTCATGTAGGCATTGATCTTGTCCTGCTCCATGCCCTTTGCCCAGAAGCGCTCCCGGCTCCTTCTCACATACCAGTTGCTCATCTCGTCCACGAAATCCTGAAGGGCCCTTGCCGCCTCGGGAATCCGGTAATTCTCCAGATTGCTGTCCACTTCTCCCACCACCGTGTTCAGTTTGGACAGAAGCCATTTGTCCATGATGGAAAGGGACGCATAATCCAGCGTATATTGGGTCGCGTCAAACTGGTCGATGTTCGCGTACAGCACAAAGAACGCGTAGGTATTCCACAGTGTGCCCATGAATTTGCGCTGTCCTTCCTGCACGGCCTTTCCGTGGAACCGGTTGGGCAGCCAGGGCGCGCTGTTGATGTAGAAATACCAGCGGATCGCGTCCGCGCCGTAGATCTTCAGCGCGTCAAAGGGGTCCACCGCATTTCCCTTGGATTTGCTCATCTTCTGTCCGTTCTCATCCTGCACATGGCCGAGGACAATGACATTTTCATAGGGTGCCTGATTAAATAATAAGGTAGATTCCGCCAGCAGGGAATAGAACCATCCGCGGGTCTGGTCTACCGCCTCGGAAATAAACTGCGCCGGGAACTGGCTCTCGAACAGTTCTTTATTTTCAAACGGATAATGATGCTGCGCAAAGGGCATGGCTCCGGAATCAAACCAGCAGTCGATGACCTCCGGCACACGCCTCATGGTCCCCTGACATTTCGGGCAGGTGCAGGTGATCTCGTCGATATACGGACGGTGCAGCTCCACGGTCAGTGCTGCGTCATTGCCGCTCATCTGCTTCAGCTCCTCCCGGGAACCGATGCTCTCCATATGGCCGCAGCCTTCGCACTCCCAGACGTTCAGCGGCGTACCCCAGTAACGGTTCCTGCTGATGCCCCAGTCCTGGATGTTCTCCAGCCAGTCGCCGAAGCGGCCCTTGCCGATGCTCTCCGGGATCCAGTTGATCGTATTGTTGTTGCGGATCAGATCTTCCTTTACCGCCGTCATCTTGATAAACCAGGATTCTCTCGCATAGTAAATGAGCGGCGTGCTGCATCTCCAGCAGTGGGGATAGCTGTGCTCGAATTTGGGTGCGTCGAACAACAGTTCTCTCGCATCCAGATCTTTCAGCACCTCCGGGTCCGCCTTCTTCACGAACAGGCCCGCAAATGGCGTGTCCTCCGTCATGTTTCCTTTGCCGTCCACCAGCTGTACAAACGGAAGATCGTATTTGCGGCCCACGTTGGCGTCGTCCTCACCGAAAGCCGGGGCGATGTGCACGACGCCGGTACCGTCGGTCAGGGTGACGTAGGAATCGCAGGTAACATAATATCCTTTTTTGCGCTGCTTCTCCGCCACTTTTGCAGAGCAGTCAAAGAGCGGTTCGTACTCCTTGTACTCCAGGTCCTTTCCGGTATAGCGCTCCAGCACCTCGTAAGCGGGCGTATCCTCCGTGCCCAGTTTCCCCAGCACCGCGTCAAGCAGCGCCTCCGCCATATAGTAGACGCGTCCGTCCGCCGCCTTTACTTTCACATAGGATTCCACCGGATTGACGCAGAGCGCCACGTTGGACGGCAGCGTCCAGGGAGTAGTAGTCCACGCCAGGATATAGGCGTCCTCGTCCTTTACTTTGAAGCGCACCACAGCTGAGCGTTCTTTTACATCCTTGTAGCCCTGCGCCACCTCATGGGAAGAAAGGGGCGTCCCGCAGCGGGGGCAGTAGGGCACGATCTTGAAGCCCTTGTACAGAAGGCCCTTGTCCCAGATGGTCTTCAGCGCCCACCACTCGGACTCGATAAAATCATCGTGATAGGTCACATACGGATCGTCCATGTCCGCCCAGAAACCGACGGTCCCGGAGAAATCCTCCCACATGCCCTTGTATTTCCAGACGCTCTCTTTACATTTGGTGATAAACGGATCGAGGCCGTATTCCTCGATCTGCTCCTTGCCGTCCAGTCCGAGAAGCTTCTCCACCTCCAGCTCCACCGGAAGTCCGTGCGTATCCCAGCCGGCCTTTCTCGGCACCATACAGCCCTTCATGGTCCGGTATCTGGGGATCATGTCCTTGATGACACGGGTCAGCACATGCCCGATGTGCGGCTTACCGTTCGCCGTGGGCGGACCGTCATAAAACGTATAGGTCGGACCGTCCTTCCGGCGTTCCATACTTTTGCGGAACGTGTCATTTTCTTTCCAGAACTTTTCCACTTCCTTCTCACGTTCCACAAAGTTCATGTCTGTGTTCACTTTGTTGTACATGCTTCATAACCTCCTCATTTTTTCTTTTCCCACTGTTCATGCAGATTTGCTGCTCTGATGTCTATCCGCAGCCGACACTGTTAAAAAAACGGCTCCATCCTGTAACAGGACGGAGCCGACATAAACGCGCTTCACAGATCAACCACCTCTTACAACATACCAGCATATGCGTCCCCTGTAACGTAAGGATCACGTCAGCGCCTACTCGCGTACGCTTTCAGCCTGCAGCTCGGAAGTGATATTCAGGATTCTGTACTCTTACCGGACTTCCACCGCCTCCGGCTCGCTGTCAATTTCCAAAAAATCCCTACTGTCTTCGTCACAGCCTTTCTTCTTATTTACAAAAGCCATTATAAAATCAAAAACGCCCATCTGTCAAGGCTTTTCTGACAGGTCCCTGCAGATCAGAACCTGCTTTTTGCGGAAAGCAAAACCATGATAAAAACGTTCCGGCCCGATTCTGCCGGGGCAATTTTATGAACAGTTTCTAAATTTTTCGCTACAGCCTTGCACCGTTTTTCCAAATAAACTATAATCTTATTTGAACATAACTGACAACATCTTAATGCAGGAACGTACGGGATCGGGCAGATTCCGGTCAATATTCAGAATAGAGGTAACAATGAATTTTATAAGAAAATACACAAAAACAGTACTGGTTTCCGTACTGTGTCTTACTACGGTCTTTTCCAGCGCTGTCTCCGCTGCGGAGAACCCTGATATCACTCCCGAGATACGATACAACATGGAGATCCAGTCCAATTCCTGGGAGAACTGGCCCCTGGGTCCTCAGGTCTATGCAGAGTCCGCCATTGTCATGGAAGCTTCCACCGGCACCATCTTATACAGCAAAAATATCGATCAGCAAATGTATCCTGCCAGCATTACCAAGATTATGACCATGCTGCTGGCACTGGAGCATCTGGACCTGAGTGAGGAAGTGACCTTTTCCCACAATGCAGTATATTCCATTGAATATGACAGCAGCCACATTGCAAGAGACGAAGGCGAGATTCTGACCGTAGAGGAATGTCTCTATGCCATCATGCTGGAATCCGCCAACGAATGTTCCAACGCCATTGCGGAACAGGTATCCGGATCCACGGAAGCTTTTGCGGAGCTGATGAACCAGAGGGCGGCAGAGCTGGGATGCACCGGCACCCATTTTGTAAATCCCCACGGACTTCCCAGCGACGACCATTATACCACCGCCCACGACATGGCGCTCATTACCCGGGAAGCCATCAAACATGAGAAATTCCGGCAGATCGGCGGAACGCCCCGCTATACCCTGCGGGCTACCAATAAAAAAACCGAAGAACTCCTGATGAACAATCATCATTTTATGATTTCCCAGAACAAGACCTCGAAATTTTTCGACGAGACCGTGTTCTGCGGCAAGACCGGCTATACATCCATTGCCCTGAATACGCTGGTCACCTGCGCCACAAGGAACGGCATGGACCTGATCGTCGTGACCATGAAAACCCAGTCCACCGGAGAGCGGGGAGTCCCTCTGTATACCGACACGGCGAACCTCCTGAATTATGCCGGTGAAAATTTTCACAGAGTCAATATTGCAGAAAATGAAACGAATTTTACCATCGGGCAGGGAGAGCTTTTTGATACCGGAAGTTCCATCTTCGGCGCCTCCAATCCCATGATTGAGATGGACAAGAGCGGGTATGTCATCCTTCCGGTGAACGCGGAGTTTGCCGATGCGTCGCCTCAGCTGGAATTTCAGGACTCGGAGGACTCCAACGTCATTGCGGCTCTGAATTATACCTATTCCGGACAACCTGTAGGCTCCACAAGCCTGTATCTGGCTGACAGCGGCATCCAGGAATTTAATTTTCAAAGATCTGTGGAAGAGGGAGAGACGCTTCCGGATGAACCGCCCAAAGCCGCAGAACCGGAGGTCAATCTGGTGAAGATCAACCTGCGGGCGGTGGGAATCGCCGTGTGTTCGCTCCTGCTCTTTCTCACGGTCCTTCTGCTCATCCGGAAGGTGGCCAGTGATTTTGACGTGGAGCTCAATCCCATCCGGCGCTGGCAGAACTGGCGTGACCGGAAGAATGCCTTCGGCAGTCCCGGCAGACGCCGCTACCGGAGCAGGAGGCGGAACAGAAGGGGACGGCGTTTCTAATATTTCGTCAAAAAGGCTGCGGCACCGTCAGACACGGGCTGCAGCCTTTTTTGTATTTATCTATTCGTCTGTAGATTTCATCCAGTCCATCAGAATCCCTTTGCTGCCGCATTCCGGGCAGGTGTAGGTTCCGTAGTAATAAGATATTTTCCACTCATCCTCCACACCCAGCTCATGGGCCAGATTGCTGAACCAGAGGTAAGTGTCCTCATAGCTCTCCCTGTCCCAGCCGCCCAGTACGGAAGCCGCAGGTTCGATCTTCTCCAGCTGTTCCTCGTCGCAGAAGCCGTCTGCTTCCATATCTTCATCATAAAATCCGCATTCCGGGCAGCTTACCGGGCACTGCTCCCACTGTCCTGTAAGCATCTGGTATGCCGCCTCCCGGTCTCCCAGAACCGCCATCAGATCCGTACAGAAATACTGCAGCCAGCCGGGATCCTCTTCCTTCAGCCGGTCCGTATACCGGGTCAGGAAGCTTTTCGTCATTTCCTGCAGAATCTCTACGCTCATCTCATAACTCTCCATGACCTCTTCCGGCATCTGCGCTTCCCTGCCGCCTCCGCAGTATGGGATATCGGTTGAGAGAATGTCCCCTGCTGCAGAGATAATCTTTTTCTCCCACTCATAATCACCCTTCCGCCGTCTCTTTTCCAGCAGAAGCACCAGATAAGGCATGGCCAGATAAGTGGCATCATACAGACTCAGCTGATGGGTCAGGTTCTCACACAGATTGTCAAAGATAATCTCATAGTCGCTCTTTTTCTCCGTGTCCAGTCTGCGGATCCTGTCCGTCTCCGGAATCAGCTCCTCCGGGCAGAACAAAAATGCCACATCCTCTCTCACATCCCCGTACGCGCCGCCGTACTGCCCCCACAAACCGGAGGCAAATTCCACCGGCTTTAACCGTTCCCGGAGCTCCTGTACTTCCTGCAGGCCTTTCTCAATCTCTGCCTTCCATATGCCCGCCTGTCTGAGCGCCTCCTCATCCGGCGCCTGTTTTCTGTTGTCCATACTGTATCCTCCTGTCCCGTTCCGAGTATCGGCAGCCGTTCCCGTACGGCAGCGCCGCATATCTCTTTATGACAAAAGTATAGCCGATTTTAACCTGATTGACAATCGCGACCTCTACAGTTTCTTCACAAAGAGCGCCCGAACCGCATTCAGTACCGCCAGAACCATGACGCCCACATCTGCAAACACCGCCAGCCACATATTGGCGATACCCAGCGCTCCCAGGAGCAGGCAGGCGGCTTTAATGCCGATGGCAAACCAGATATTCTCATGGACGATCCGCAGACATTTACGTGAGATCCGGACCGCCTTGACAATCTTCAGAGGATCGTCATCCATAAGGACCACGTCCGCCGCTTCGATGGCCGCATCAGAACCCATTGCTCCCATGGCAATGCCGATATCAGCCCGGGACAGGACAGGAGCATCATTGATGCCGTCACCCACGAAGGCCAGCTTCCCTTCCTTCCGTTCCAGCAGCTCTTCCACCTTCTCCACCTTTCCTTCGGGCAGGAGCTCGCTGTACACCTCATCGATCCCAAGCTCTGCCGCCACCTGTCCGGCAACGGACTCTGTATCGCCGGTCAGCATGACTGTTCTTGTCACTCCCGAAACTCTTAAAGCTTCCACTGCCTCTTTTGCATGAGGTTTGATCATATCCGAGATCACAATATGACCGGCATATGCGCCGTCAATAGCCATGTGAATGATGGTCCCCGTATGATGGCACTCCCTGTATTCGATCTGCAGACGCTTCATGAGCTTCGCATTGCCCGCCGCCACCCTGTGACCGTCCACGCATGCGGTCACTCCATTCCCGCTGATCTCCTGAATATCTGTCACTCTGGACCGGTCCACGGGGCTGCCGCAGGCCTTCTGAAGGCTTTTGCTTATGGGGTGGGATGAGGCGCTCTCCGCAAGCGCGGCATACTCCAGAAGCTTCTCCCGCTCCATCTTATTATGATGGACTGCATTGACTTCAAAAACCCCCTGAGTCAGCGTACCGGTCTTGTCAAATACAACGCATTTCACCTGAGACAGCGTCTCCAGATAATTGGAGCCTTTGACCAGAACTCCCGCATTGCCGGCCCCGCCGATCCCCGCGAAGAAACTTAAAGGGATACTGACCACCAGCGCACAGGGACAGCTGATGACCAGGAAGGTCAGAGCCCGGTAGACCCAGTCCCCAAGATCCGCCGGAAGCCCCATAAGCCCCATTCTCACCAGAGGCGGCAGAAACGCCAGCGCAAGGGCGCTGTAGCAGACAAACGGCGTGTAGACCCTTGCAAACTTCGAGATAAAATCCTCAGACTTTGACTTTCTGGAGCTGGCATTTTCCACCAGGTCCAGAATCTTCGATACAGTGGACTCTCCAAATTCCTTTGTGGTCCGGATCTTCAGCACTCCGGTCAGATTGATGCAGCCGCTGATCACCTCTTCTCCCGGCTCCGTACTGCGGGGCACGCTTTCCCCGGTCAACGCGCTGGTGTTCAGGCTGGAGCTTCCCTCCACTACTACTCCGTCGATGGGGATCTTCTCCCCCGGCTGTACGAAAATGATGTCCCCGATCTCCACCTCGTCCGGATCCACCTGCACCAGCGATCCGTCCTGCTCCACATTGGCATAGTCCGGACGGATATCCATCAGCTCGCTGATGTTCCTGCGGCTTCTGCCCACTGCGTAACTCTGGAACCACTCTCCCACCTGATAGAACAGCATGACGGCAATGGCCTCCGTATAATCTCCGTCCTGATACACGGCCAGCGCCATGGCGCCCACCGTCGCCACCGCCATCAGGAAATTTTCGTCGAACACCTGACGGTTTCGGATCCCTTTCCCCGCCTTGATGAGAATGTCGTATCCGATGATCAGATACGGAACCAGGTACAGCAGAAAGCGCACCAGTCCCCGCACCGGAAGGAAATTCATGAGAATCATCAACGCTGCCGCGGCCAGAATCCGGATCAGCATCTTTTTCTGCTTCTTATTCACAGGCCATGCCCCCTTTCCGCTTTACCCCGGCTGATACGCCGGGCCGAAATATCAGAGAAATACCTCGCAGTCGTCCTCGACTTTTTTACAGTTGGCCCGGACCTCCTGCATAACCGCCTTCGGATCCTGACCGTCTTCAAATTCCACGCTCATTTTAAGCGTCATGAAATTCACAGTCGCGTTTTTTACCCCGTTTGTCTTCCTTGCTGCATCCTCCATCTTGTTGGCGCAGTTGGCACAGTCCACATCGATCTTGTACGTCTTTTTCATGTTCCCGTTCTCCTTTTCACAGTAATGCTTATAATTAAACGAATATTTAATTGTTTAATTCTATTATACACACATTCAGGAAAAATGCAACTGTTTTCTGCCTGAAAAAACAGAAGGGAGACTCTCCTGCCGCGGAAAGCCTCCCTTCTGTTTTTTGTGCTTTTGCCGCCCGCCCGTATACGGACCCGGCTGCCGCACACTCAAAGTCCTGCAACTGCCTCATCAATCATCTTTCTGCATGCGCGGATCTTCGGCAGATCCTCCTCTGACACGTTGATCAGGGGAGCGCGCACGCCGCCGATGTCCATACCGTTCATTCGGAGAATTTCCTTGATGACCGCGTACATGTTCGCCCGGCAGGAGCAGAGTGCGCCGATGATCTCATTTGCCTTATACTGCAGCTTCCCGGCATCCTCCATGCGTCCCTCCCGGAACGCTTGGTCCATGGCCAGATACAGCTCCGGCATGGCTGCGTAGGTGCCTCCGATGCCTGCTGCCGCGCCCATGGCCCTGCCGCTGACAAACTGCTCGTCGGGACCGTTGAACACCACCCAGTCCTCGCCGCCTGCCGCCCGGAAGATCTGAATATCCTGCACCGGCATGGAAGAATTCTTGACGCCGATGACTCTTGGATTTTCCCGCATCTTCTGAAGCAGCGGAAGCGTCAGGCTCACGCCGGCCAGCTGGGGAATATTGTAAATGATAAAATCCGTATCCGGCGCCCCTGCACTGATGGTATTCCAGTATTCTGCAATGGCATACTCCGGCAGATGGAAATAAATGGGCGGGATGGATGCGATGGCGTCCACACCCAGGCTCTGGGCATGGGCTGCCAGCTCCACACTGTCTCTTGTATTGTTGCACGCCACATGAGCGATCACCACAAGCTTTCCTCCGGCTGCCTCCATGACATTTTCAAGGAGAAGCTTACGCTCTTCCACGCTCTGATAGATGCATTCTCCGGAGGAGCCGCCCACATACAGGCCCTGCACTCCCTTTTCCATCAGATATCCGGTAAACTGTTTCGCACGCTCCCCGCTTACGGACCCGTCCTCTTCATAGCAGGCGTAAAAGGCGGGAAAGATCCCTCTGTATTTCTCTGTACGGCTCATAAGATCTCCTCCATTTTCACCACGCGTCCTTCCCGGCAGGACCTGGTGCAGGCGTCGGCGGTGGCGATGGCCTCTCTTGCCGCCACGCCGTTTAAGAGCTTCTCAAATTCTTTCTCAGGCTTCATCCCATGCATGATATCGTTCAGATACTTCATCTCCTTCACGATCAGGCCGTGAAGCCACAGGGGGGGAAGCTTATCCGGATTGCCGTACTGAATCGCGCCGTCCATCTCCGTCCCGTGGTAGATCGCCGTCCGGTTGGCATCCTCCGCCTCGTTCTCATGGAGCAGCGAATGAACTTCCTTTCCGTCCACCTTCAGGGTCACGCCCGCGTCGAACATATCCAGTTTGATCGCGCCTCTGGAACCCTGGATCAACAGATAGTGCTCCGGCCAGTGGAATGCAGATCCCCACTCCAGAACCGCATAACGGTTATCGGAGAATTTCATATTGATAAAGATCATATCGTCCTCATCGCCGAACTCCTCGCCTCTGTGAGCCACGTTGTCCGCATTCATATATACCGTCTCCGGCATGCCGCCCATGATGAACTGCACACAGTCCAGCTCATGAATGTGATGATACAGATGTCCGCCGGACTTTTCCCTTATCTTCTTCCAGGATACGGAGGTCTGTACATCCTCCCATCCGTTTCTGGCTGAATGGCAGTACAGCACCTTTCCGATCACGCCGTCATTGATCAGCTCCTTGGCATGATGTACGCCGTTGAAGAAGTTCATAATATGCCCTGCCATGAATATCACATGATTCTCTTCACATGCCTTCACCATGGCATCGCAGTCCTCGTAGCAGAGCGCGATGGGCTTTTCACAGAAGACATTCTTTCCATGCTGCGCCGCCTTGATGACCGGTTCCTTGTGCAGATAGTTGGGCGTCGCGACGATGACACAGGAGATGTCCTCCCGTTCCACCAGCTCATCCAGGCTTTTTGCTTCGTCACAGCCCAGCTCCTCTGCGATTTTTGCTCCGTTGTACGGATCATACACCACGGTCACCTTCGCATCCTCCTGCTCATTCATGACCCGCGCCAGATCCGCGCCGAAATATCCTGCTCCTGCCAGACCATATTTTACCATTTTATTATCCTCCTGTTTTAAAATTTATTTCAGCGCTCAGTCCCCGTACACACGTTCCAGACTGAGGCTGTATGTTATATTTCTGCCCTTTGTCTTCCATACCCCGGCTGCAGCCTTTATTTTACTGCGCCTTCTGTCATTCCGCCGGCAATATACTTCTGTATGAAACTGAAGAACACCACCGATGGAAGCACGACCACCATACAGGCAGCCATCATATCGCCCCAGTTGAGTACATCTGCGCCCTGCATCGTATGCAGTTTGATGGACAGCGTCGTGATGCTGGAGCTGCTGGTCAGAATCAATGCATACAGAAATTCATTCCACGCATTGATGAACATATAGATCGCCGTGGACACCAGTCCGGGCGCCACCAGAGGCAGCACAACTCTGACAAAGGTCTGGAGCCTCCCCGCCCCGTCGATCCTGGCCGCTTCCTCGATGCCGATGGGCACCGTCTTGAAAAATCCCACCAGAAGCCAGACCGCATAGGGCACGTTGAAGGACAGATAGACCAGAACCAGACCGAGTCTTGTATTCGTAAGCCCCAGCTTTCCCATGACCACCGCATAGGGAATTACCAGCACAATGGCCGGGAACATATAGGTCATGATCAGAAGCTTCGACATCATATTTCCCAGCTTCGGAAAGAACCGCACGATGCCGTACGCCGCCAGAGACGAGATCACGGTTGCGATCAGCGTGGTGGACAGGGAGACCATCAGACTGTTCCTGATATTGGTCCCCAGTCCCAGGTTCACCATTACATTATGGTAATTGGCAAGCGTAAATTTCTGTGGAATCATGGAAGTGGGATTGGCAAGCAGATCCCCGCTCTCCTTTACCGAGCAGATAAACAGCCACAGAAGCGGAAATGCCGCAAATACTGCAAGAACAGTCACATATGTATAGCATCCGATCTCTCCCATACGCCTTTTCAAACGAGTGAGCATGTTCATGAATCCGCCTCCTTTTCCCATTTATTCAGTACACAGAAGTAAGCCGCACAGATCGTGAGCAGGATGATCAGAAGAATCACCGCAGCTGCAGAAGATCTTCCCACGAACTTGTTGACCCAGCCCAGATTGTAGATATAGATGGGCAGCGTCGTGGAGACATTGGCCGGGCCGCCTCCTGTAATCATGTAAATAATATCAAAGCTGTTGAATACCCAGATGGTCCGAAGCACCACCAGAAGCCCGATCACGTTCCTGATATGAGGCAACGTGATGTACCAGAACATATGCAGTTTCCTGGCGCCGTCGATCTGCGCCGCCTCATACTGATCCTGAGATACGGTCTGCAGGGCTGCCAGCACATTGACCATAATCAGCGGGAAACCGAACCATACATTGACCACGACCAGCGTCGGCATGACCAGATCCGGAGTAGACAGAAACTGCGGAAGCTGACCGGTAATGCCCATCTGCGTCAGCAGCGTCGGTATGAAGCCGTAGATCCCGTTCAGGAGCCATTTCCAGATGATGGCAATGGCAATGGTGGGAAACGCCCACGGTATAATCAGAAGGATCCGGTATACCTGTCTTGCCACTTTATTTTTGATGCTGTTCAGCGCCAGAGCCGCTGAAAATCCAATCAGCATCTGGAACAGCAGACTGAGCACCGTCCACTTTACCGAAGTCCACAGGGCCAGCCAGAAATCCGGATCGGTCAGGATCGCCGTATAATTGGACAGACCCCTGATCCCGTAAGTGGACTTGATCAGTGTCTTGTTGGTAAAACTGTAGAAAACCTGCGAGCCCAGCGGATAGACAAACAGACAGATGACCAGCGCAATGGCGGGCAGCACCCACAGCCAGCGTCCATAGTCTTTTTTTACTTTATATTTCATCTCCATTCCTCCAGAGTTTCCGATACCGCCGGGAAAGAAAATGTTTCTCCCGGCCGTTCTCTTTGCTTAGTTGATCATCATGTCAAAGATCTCGTTCAGCTGATCCTCCGCGCTCTTCGCGGCAGTCTCCACATCCGTCCCGTTGGTGATGATGTCCTGGAACATGGCCTCGATAATTCCCTGAGAGGTCAGATAACTTGCCTGTACGCTTGCTCCATGGTCATCCACACCAATAGCGTTGCCCAGCTCAATGGCCTCACTGATTACATCCACTGCATTGCTGTAGAACTGAACCGTCTCATTGGATCTGTAGGCTTCCGTCTCAGAGATGCCGGCCACGGCCGGAATCATGCCTACCGGTACTGCCTCCAGGAACGGAATATAGTTCTCTTCCTGCAGAAGCCAGGCGACAAACGCCTCGCAGATCTCCGGATGCTCGCTCTTTTCCCAGATCACCAGCGGAATATGCGTCGCCTCCGCGCTGTAGTCCGGATCGTCGGCATGGATCTTCGGCAGCGGAGCCGCATCTACAAATTCCGCGATCTCCGGCGTATTGGACTCCACTCCGCTGATCATAAAGCCGGAATTGAAATCAAATGCCGTCTTGCCCTGATAGAACAGCGTCGCATGATCCAGCACCGTATAATTGATGGTCTCCGCCGGCGAACAGTTCTTATATACATCAACCCAGAAGTTAATGCCTTCAATTGCCAGATCGCTGGTCAGATTCACCGTCAGATCATCGTTCAGAAGGCTCCCGCCCCCGCTGGTCACATAATAGTTCAGATACCGCGTTCCCAGAAGATCATTGGTACTGCAGGAAAATGCTGCACCGTAGGTATCGTCATCCGTCAGTTTTACCGCCAGGTCATAGAACTCCTGCCAGGTCTCCGGAACCTCTGCGCCTATGGCATCCAGCAGATCGTGACGGTACCACATAACCTGCGCATGGGAATAATACGGAATTCCGTAAGTGCTGCCGTCCCAGGTCATATCTCCCAGCGCCTTTTCTGAAAATCTGTCTCTTCCAAAGGAATCCAGGAAACGGTCTGCAGGCGCGGCCACCTCCGCATTGATCATCTCCACCACTTCTCCGGTATTCTGCGCCGTACTCAGATCCGGCAGGTCGCCGGTCGTAATGCCTGCATTCCACTTGGTGTTGAAGTCACCCCAGGAATAGGTCTCGATATTGATCCTGACTCCTGGATGAAGCTTCATAAAAGAATCTGCAGCCGCCTGTACCGCGTCCATACGGGCGCCCTGCGTAAAAGAATGCCAGAATGTAATCTCGCCTTCCAGCTCCCCGTCTGCCGCAGCCCCTGCCGAAGCGTCAGCAGCCGGAGCTCGAGTCTCTGTCTCCGTTTCTCCCCTGCAGCCCGTCAGCGCCGCCGCCAGCATGGTACATGCCAATGTTGTTGCGATCCATTTTCTCTTCATATAATCCTCCTTTTGTTGAAAATGAAAAACCTCTTCACAGCCTTTGTTATTTTTGCTGTTTCTACGAGTAGTATATCCGTTTTTTTTATGCAATTCTATTCATAAAATACGCAATAATAGCACAAATCAATTGTTTTTCAATCCTTTTTTATTTCATTTTTAGAAAGAACATACATCAGCTATATGGTAAAAATGCACAAAAAAGATGGCATTTTCCATAAAAAATGCCATCTTTTTTGTCAGACCTTTACAAAACCAAAGATCGCAGACTGGTTTCCTCCTCCTGCAGTTGTACTGTTCTGTCGCCTGAAACCAGCACAAAACGCTTATTTTGCCCTTATTCTCTTGCCGTATCCCGATACTGCTTCGGCGTCATACAGAAGTATTTCTTAAAGATCCGGATAAAATAATTAACGTCGTTATACCCGAGCCCATAGGCGATATCGCTTACATTGTCCCCGGACACCAGAAGTCTTCTGGCCGCCGCCATCACACGGATCTCATTCAGATATTCGGAAGGCTTCTTTCCCACCTGCTGCCGGAACAGCGTCCGGAAACGGGACTCGCTGAGTCCTGCCATCCCGCTCATCTTCCGGACCGAGCATTCCTCGGCGGGATGCATGTTCAGATAATCCACCACCAGCTGAATCCGGGAATCCATCCGGTTGTTCGACTTCTGGATCCGGATCTTAAGCTTCTCCAGAGAATATTCTTCTTCCGCCATCCTGTACCTGCCGTCCGTCCGCACCGAGGTCTTCCCCTGAGACACGGCATATCCGATCAGGATATCCAGATATCCCCGCACCCAGAACATCTTGGACTGTTCCTCCGTCCGAATCCAGTGATAGATATTTTCAAAATAACTTCTGGCCTGGCCGTCCGGATCCCTGATCACGTTTGGAATGTGATAATAGTCCTCCAGAATATTGCCGCCTCCATAGGACACCGACGCTGCAAAACGCACGCTGTAAAATTCAATTTCATCCCCCAGCGCATGACAGGAAAGAGTGCTGTTCTGCGGCAGATAGATGATCTCTCCCGGATGTACCTCCAGCTCTTTTCCATCCACAAAAAACGCCGCGGTTCCTTTTGTAATATACCGGAACATGTTATACGGCAGCCGGCTCTCCGGATAGACCCAGCTCCGCCCAAAAGAATAAAGATCAATAAATAAAAAATTAAATCTTACATCATTGATATAGGTATTCATCCCATTTTCCCCCTGATACACCTTATTTTATCGGATTCCGTCCTGCATTTCAACAATTTCGCCTCTAATCTGCTCATTTTATGCTATTATTTGTTATTTCCTCTCTAGGATTTCTCATTTTAGACCGCTACAATAAAGGCATAACATCAACAAGGGGGAATGAAAATGATCTTTGATTCTGTCAAAAACAGGGAAAACTACAAAGAGCACCCGCTCATCTATCAGGCGCTTTCCTATCTTGGCACTCTGCCGGAAGGCGAGCTGCCCGCTTCCGGCCAGGTCCTGATCCCGGAGGTCCTGTTCTGCAATCCGGTGACGCTGATTTCCAGGCCGGAGGAGGAATGCATCTATGAGGCCCATCGGAACTATGCCGATCTTCACTATATTGTGGAGGGCACGGAAGGAATCGCCACTGCAGACGTATCTGCCCTTCAGGTGACCACGCCATATGACGGGGAGAAGGATATTCTCTTTTTAAAGGGAGAAGAAGACGGACGCTACTATCTGAAACCCGGACAGTTCATGGTATGCTGGCCAAACGACGCGCACAAGGTGGCCATCATGCGCGGACAGCCGGAGCAGATCCGAAAGATCGTATGTAAAATCAGAATGGAGGAAAGCCTGGAGGCGTAAATCTCCCTGTTTCCAGTCTGTTGTTTTTGTGTTATACTGAATGAAGCACCATACAGCAGATACCGGATACCTGCCTGTGCAGATATCCGGTATACGGTCTGCGGTGATCCGCTGTCAGCGGGATTCACCTGTCATGAGAAACATAAGTCAGTATGATAAAAAAATGTCAGAAAGGAGCAGCTTCTGTATGAATAAGATTACACTGCCCCACGACCACGGGGCTTCTCTTGAAAAACGGATGGACTGCATCCCCGGGACGGACGATTTTCAGACCCTGTCCGATATCTTCCGGCTGCTGGGTGACAGCAGCCGGCTGCGTATCTTCTGGATCCTGTGCCACTGTGAAGAATGCGTGATCAATATCTCCGCCATGATGGAGATGAGCAGCCCGGCGGTATCCCACCATCTGAAAGTGCTCAAAGCCGGCAGGCTCATCGTAAGCCGGCGGGACGGAAAGGAAGTCTACTACAAAGCGGCTGAAACGGAACAGGCCGCACTCCTGCATCAGATGATCGAAGAACTGACAGAGATCACCTGTCCGGAGAGCATTTCTCAATAAACGCCCTTATATCCGTCTTCCTCCAGGGAAATCGATCCGAAATACTGTGCGAAGTCCATTCCCAGATACTCGCTCATCTGCTTCATCTCCACCAGCGTCTTCTGATCTACTGCGACTCCTTCGGTCTTCACGCGCTCACATGCCAGCACTTCCTTCTCTCCATGAGTATAGATGCGGTCCTTGCCGACTGCTTTCGGCGCTTCCCGAAGCTCCTTCAGAAATACGGAAAAATGCTGCTCGATCTCCTTTGGATCTCCGAATATCGCCGGATCAATGGCGATAAAGCCATGGCAGGTCCCGCCCTTGCCGTCCGTATGGGTATGATTGGACGTCAGGCCCTGGGACAGGATCGATGTGAACAATTCACAGATCATACCGTATCCATATCCCTTATGGCTTCCCGTGATCTCTTCATTTTCACCCAGAGGCATGATCCCTCCGCCGGCTTTGCCCACGATATTCCGAAGCACCAGATCCGCGTCACTGGACGGATTGCCGTTCTGATCCAGCGCCCAGCCGTCCGGCAGCGGCTTCTCCGCCTTCCGGTACATCTCCAGCTTGCCTCTGGTGACTACGGTAGTGGAAGCGTCGAAGAAGAAGGGATACGGCTTTGCGGGAACCGCGATGGCGATGGGATTGCTGCCCAGCATGGCCTGTTTCGCGTTGGTGGGCACCATGATTGCCTCCGAGTTGGTAAAGGACATCCCGATCAGGCCGCTGTCACATGCCATCTTCGCATAATAGCCCGCGATCCCGTAATGATTGGAATTGCGCACCGTAACAATGGCCATCCCGCTCTTCTTCGCCTTGTCAATGGCTGTCTGCATGGCCATATGGCCGATAAGCTGTCCCATACCGTCATGTCCCTCGATGACTGCGGACACAGGCGTCTCGAACACCACCTCCGGAACGGCATCCACCTTGATCATCCCTGATTCGATCCCCTTGTGATAGCGGGTCAGTCTCTGCATTCCATGGGATTCGATCCCATACTGATCCGACATCAGAAGAACGTCCGTGATGATCCTGCTCTCTTCCTCCGAAAATCCGAATTTCCGGAAAGCATCCCTGCAGAACTTCTCCAGTACCCCCACCTGAAAATACAAATGTGCCATTTTATCATCCCTCCATATTCTGTAGACGGCTGCCGCATCCGGAAACTGTCAGCCCGAATGTGTGCCTTTTCTCTGTATTTTACATGATATGGAGAGAACATGCAACCCGGGACATGCATTCGCGGCCTCTCTGTTTTCTAAAACCAGGACGGTTCTTCTTCCGTCTCTTCCTCCATCTCGGCCGTATCCACCGCGCTGGCAATCAGCTTGACCATCTCCCAGATCGAACGGAAGCTGAGCGTCTGGTTCTCTTCCATCCAGGTGATCCGTCCCTGCCAGCTGCTGTTCTGACGGTGCTGCACACGGACGATAAACGTCCCCAGATCTCCATGCCTGTCCAATAATTCTTCGTCTTTCATAAGCTTCGTCCTTTCCTGTCCATGGGCCGTCTTTTTCCGCCCCTGTCCAAATGTACGGGTATTGGTACCCGGATACGGGTAGTTCAGATAATTATACAGGCAGTCCATCCGAAAGACAATCTCATCCATACTGGAAAAGGCTGCCGCCCTTCTGCTGTAGGAATGGTACAGTCTTCCGCATGGATGTCCTTCTTTTATATGATCCACACACAGCACCACTCCATTTGGTACGCCTACGTACCACTGCGATCTCTCCATATGCCTATCCTTCTTTACTTCTGCGTGTGCTCTTCTGATCCGGGGAACAGATCACACTGTTGACATAATACTGTACCCCCGTCTGCTGCCATCCGGACAGGAAACGTTCATTGATCCGCTCCTGAATGATGCTGCAGTTCTCCAGCGCCGTATTGAACAGCAGCACCAGATACTGGCCGCTCCCGTACCGGCTGACCGCGTCGCTGCGCCGCAGAGAATGCAGAACCGCGTCCTCCAGCCGTCCCGTCAGCTCTTCCAGCACGTCCCGGTCTCTGATCGTCCGGCCGCTCTTATCCACCACCATACACATCATCAGATAGATGGACTGCCCGCTGCGCTCCATCATACGTTCTACCATCCGGTAGATCCCCTGGAATACCGGATAGGGACACAGATACCCGCCGTCTGAATCATTTGTCTCCTCAGTGAGCTTCAGCTGGATCTCATCCAGCGCCCCATGTCTGTGCTCGATCTGAGTACCCAGCCTGTGAAACAGCTTCATCATCTGCGGAGATGGCTTT
This sequence comes from Lachnospiraceae bacterium, assembly GCA_910574805.1. Taxonomy (GTDB): domain Bacteria; phylum Bacillota; class Clostridia; order Lachnospirales; family Lachnospiraceae; genus Hominiventricola. Next base: position 117,137 of record CAJTCV010000010.1, read on the forward strand.
AACCCCTGCTCACGAAAATAGATGTCCACCGTATCGTCATAAAATCTCCGGGCATCCTCATGCCGGCCCATGGACACCAGCGCCTCCATGGTGACGACCTCCCAGTCGGACAGCGGACAGATCCTGGCTGCATAGATCCCAAGCTCCTCCATCTGATGAAACCGCTGCTCCGCCCGCAGAAGCCGGACCGCCCGGTTAACACAGGTACAGAACAGATTCTGATACCGCCTGGCCTCCTGCGCCACCCAAAGCACCCCTGCGTGGGCGGGCAGAAATTCCCCGGTATAATGATAGCAGGCATCCAGATACAGCTGCATCTGTACCGCCGGATCCTGCTCTGCTTCCGCCTTTTGACAGGCCTGTTCAAATTCCTGTGCGTCTTCTACCACCGGCACTTCATCCGTCCAGTAATAGGTTCCGTCCCTGCGCACGATATAATTTATATTCGGCATACCGGCCGCCCGGAGCTTTTTCTTTGCATTATAAATGATGCTCCGGATGGCATGACGGACATCTCCCACATCTCTCTCTGCAAACAGAATCTCCTCCAGCCGGTCCCGGCTGACCCCCTCTGCCCGCTCATGCAACAGAATCTGCATCAGATAAATAAACTGGGATTCCTTGGATTTCATACTGCCCGTGATCACTTTTCCTTTATATGACAGCGAATAGCCCCCAAAAGTCTGTACATAAAGTACATCTTCCCTTGATCCTGCCTTCATCCTTATGATCCACTTCCTGTCCCCATATCTGTTTTTTGCTGTCTTCCTGCCATAAAGGAGGGACTGCCATGATCCGCAGCCCCTCCATACAGATCACTCCTCTTCCTCGTCCTGCTCTCTCTTCCGGCGCACTGCCCGATACTTAAGACCGGCGCCTGCAGCCAGTATCACCGCAACAATCAGGCTTAGGGATGCGATCACCGGCAGGCTGTACAGAGCGCCCGCCTTCGCCCCTTCCCCGTTCACCGGAAAATCCGACAGCGGCGTCTCTTCATCGTCCAGATCTATCAGATCCCGCGGCCCTTCGTCTGCAGGCACCTCTTCATCCGGCGCCTCCACGCCCGCTCCTGCGCCTTCCTCAGGCGTCTCTGTTCCTGCTGCGTCTCCGGCTGTGCCTGCCGCACCTCCGGCTCCCGCCGCTGCACCTCCGGTTCCTGCTGCGCCGGCTGTACCTGCAGCACCTCCGGCCCCTGCTGCACCTTCGGTTCCCGCTGTACCTCCGGTGCCGACGTCTGCGTTACCAGATCCGCCACCGTTACCGCCTCCGCCGCCGGTCTGCACGCGGGAATATACGAATGTAAATACATTCTTCGCCTCATTTTTGGACAGCGTCTTTGTCAGATTATATGCCTGAGGCTCATAGCCCTCCACATACCGGAAGGCCACCACCGGCCGATCACCCACATTTCCGTAATAAGTGCGGCTGTCCGCCAGCGACCGCCCGGCACTGTCTTCATAATGGATCACGTAGGAGACCAGATCTCCTTTTACTCCATAGGCCACCACATAATCCTGATCCTGTTCCACCAGGAAGGAGGCCGGCTTCTCGTCGTCATTGTCATGGCCGCTCTTCCGGATCCCCCGTACATAATAGGGACTGTCCGGACCCAGATCCACGGCATCTCCCTGGATCTGATCGAAGACCACCCGGTCTCCCGCTTCAAGACTTTTTACCCGGACGGCATCCGCACCGGCTTCCACACTCGCTTCCTTCCGCGAACCGTCCGCACCCAGTACCTGAATGGACGGCCCCGCCGCGAACGCTCCCTGATTTCCGGCATAGAAGGTGATCTGATAGTCGTAGGGCGCATCCGGCGCCTCTGTACCGGCCGCCAGGCTGCCCATGCTGCCCAGAGGCGACAGCATCAAAACTGCCGTCAGGCAGGCGCCTGACAGCCCTCTTAAGAATCCGCTGTACCGCTTCTTACTCATCGCTCCTCCCGCCTTTCTCTCCTGAAGGATACTACTGCGCACACCAGCAGCAGCAGACCGCTCACCAGTGCCAGCCCCGACCAGAGGGCCATGCCGCCGGGATCACCCGTCTGCACGGCGCCCGGGGAATAGACCGCGGATCCGGGAGACGGAGAGACATTTCCTCCGCCTCCGCCGCTGCTGTTTCCTCCTCCGCCGTTACCGGCCGTCTCTTCCACTGCGAAATTCAGCCGCAGTCTTGCCAGTGTGTTCTGATAGCTGGCCACCTGACTCTCTCCGTTCAGTCCCACCACCAGGGTAATATATCCTTCTTTCCCGCCGTCCAGATGGTCCAGATAAAAGAACTGCTCCAGACTGTCTGCGGCCTCATGAAGGCCCTCGCCGGCTCCTGTGACAGTCTCGCCGCCTACACTGCCGCTGCTGTAGAGGATCACCGGCTCCCCGCTTCCCTCGTAGGACAGTTCGTACTGGTAAGCGCCGCCCTTCGCGGGGCTGGCGTCCTCCAGACTCTCCAATACCTCATTGCTCATGTACCAGTCCGTACCATTTTCGGAACTGTTCTTCACAGCGACTTTGATACGAATCGTATCCCCCGGTTCCAGACCGGAGATCTCCTCCGCGAAAGCGCTGGAGGAAAAGTTGCTCTCAATGGCCTCTCCTGTAAATTCTGCTTTCCAGCCGTCCCTGCCGTCCTGATCCACCGCATATACCGGGACTGCGCTGCCCAAGGATAAAAGCGCCGCCAGGCCCAGGCAGGCATATCTCTTTTTCATCATGATTCACCTCTGATTATAGTTCCGCATCCATGAGCTGAATACCCTGTGTCTGGAAGGACCTCATGACGCAGGGTGCGTCCTGAGATCCTTCCGGGTATTCAGCTCACGGATGCTGTTTTACGCCGTTCCGCATCCTGCCTGCACAATTATGATCTGTGCCGCTGTCGGTCCAGCACGGACGCCAGTATCTGCAGCACGACTGCTCCCAGAATTATTCCTCCGGCCGCCAGCTTTCCCTTCGGACCTGTCAGGAATTCTGCCAGGACTCCGGCATGGGGGACGGAGTACGCCGCCCTGCCGATACAGCGGGCGTAGGGTACGGGAGTCAGATCCTCCTGCGGATTGGCATCTCCCTTTGTCACGAACTCACCCATGAGCACCCGGTTCTCCAGCACCCGATGGGTAATGATGGCTCCGCCCTCTCCGGTTCCGTAGAAAGCAATCACTTCTCCCTCCTGCACCTCTGCCGGCTCGCACCCCTGGATATATACCAGGCTCCCCGTCGGTATGGCGGGCTCCATGCTCCCGCTGATGACGGAATAGATCTGATATCCCAGCAGCCGGGGCGCCGTCAGGGGCAGGCAGGCCGCCACTACAAGAACCAGCAGAAATGTCCCCAGTATCCGGAGCGCGGCTGCCAGAGGGCGCCTCTTCTGTGCTTTCACTGTCCCCTACCTAAAGCCCGGAGGCGGACTTAAGACTCAGCGTCCCGTCCTCTGCGACTTCCGCATCCACACCCCATGCGCTCTTCACGGCTTCCGCCGCATTGTGGGTCTGGACTGCGTCCACCTCTGCTTTCAGATAAAACCGGTAACCGTCATAGGCAAAGCTGGTGGTGATAACTGTTCCTTCCGCAGTCTCCGTACGGGTCTCTGACACCTTCCGCGCCACAGCCGGATCAATCCGCAGGGCCGTGCAGAGCGGAGACGTCTCCTGCCCGCTCTGCAGGATGTTCCGATAATAGAAGACCATCCGCTCACTGGTAGCCGCCGAAGGATCCTCAAACCAGTCTCCGCCGGCCAGATCCAGGCCGATCAGCCCGGGAGACAGCTCCGTGTCCATGTTCTCGCCGTCCTTCGTCCAGCCCCGGTACAGCGTCACCCGCACATAGCTGTCGATGGAACCGCTGTTCCTGACACTCAGCCGCTCTTCATAAGACCGGCCCGGAACCAGACTCTCATCCTCCCCCAGCATCTCTGTCAGAAGTTCTCCGGTCTCTTCCTGCCATCCGTCATCCACATAGTCCCGTCTGCTCACCGGTTCTCCATTCTCCAGCAGAGTCACGCCGATGCTGGAGACGTCAAATTTCATATCATAATTCTCGCTTCGGTAAGTCAGCGCCGCCCGGGTGCTTCCCACTGTGCTCATGAGCAGCAGTACCGCGGACGCCGCGAACAGGAGGAATGTCCTGTTCAGACTTTTCTTTCTCTTCATCCTTCATTCCCCCTGTCCTCTGCCTCTGCGCCGTCTTTTACCACATCTGCCTTCCCGGTCCAGTCCGCCTGTTCCCAGCCGAGAGGTTCACCATCCTCCCCGTAGGAAGCCGGCGCACATTCCTGCACCACAATGACATTAAAATCCTCTTCTCTGATCCCTTTATCAACCTTTATGGAGATCCCTTCCGCCGTACTGCCCGGAACCACCAGTTCACGGTAATACCAGTAGCCGTCCGGTCCCTCCGCCCAGTTCCCGTCAGCAGTCCAGGTAAGCCCGATGTCTTCTCCTGCAAAAGCCTTCACACGGACATAACAGGCTTCTGTTCCGGTATTTTCCACTGCCAGATATTTCACCCACTGTCTCACTTCCTCTTTCGGTACCGTCGTCGTAAAATCCAGCTGCAGTTCATGTCCGCCTGACGCGGACACATGGGTGGTAAAATACGCCAGAGCCGGTCTTACACAGACCCCGGCGGTCAGAAGGAATGCCGCCGCTGTCAGGCCAAGGATCTTCTTCTGCTCATTTTTCATATCCTAATTCCCTCCTGCTCTTTCCGTGGAATCCTTATACTGCCTGCAATCCCACAGGGCCTCATCTTCCTCTGTCCAGGTGAAAAACGCGTTCACGATGCTGGTCCCGCCGTTCAGACGGTCATCATACTCATTGGAAAATTCCGCTACCGCCGTCTTCTCCGCCTCTATTACCGGATGCTGCTCTTCTGCCGTCCCTTCCGTCACCTGATAACTGGACCCGCTGTATACTTCTGTGACCGTCACGTCCGCCTTCACCGGAATCTTCCCCTCGATCTTCACAGATCTTGTTCCCGGACCGTCAAAGGCCAGCGAACACACGTCGCGGTACACGAGCAGGCCGTTCTTTTCCGCCCGGATTTCGAAGAGGAAGGAAGCGCCTCCCAACGTCTCGTTGTAGGAGCGGAGGGTCTTCACGATCTCCAGATCTCCCATGCGGTCTTCCTGCCCGGGCTTCAGGCCCACGGTCACATCATATTCCCAGGTATCATCCTCGTCCTCCGGCGGAGCGTAGGAATTGCCCGGCAGGGAAATAAGATACGGGGTAAAATGATAAATGTATTCTTCTGTGACCACATCCTCTGCCGCCGCCAGATAGAGTCCCGTCTGCAGGCCGGATATGGTCTTTGCCACCGCATCACCGTCTGCAGGCCGGAACGATGCAGAGCCCGCAGGCGATACCACCGGCGCGCCCCCGCCCTCTCCGGTCTCCGGAACCGTCAGCACATATGCTTTTGCCGCCAGTGTTCCCCACTCCTGTGCAGTCGTGGTATCGTTCAGTGATGCAAGGCTTTTGCTCAGCTCCTCGTACGGAGCCAGCGCCGTATACCTCCCGCTCACATCCACAGAAGCCACCCGGTAGAGCTCCACCTGGATCAGACTGTTGTTCAGGTCCGCAAAACGGTCCCCTGTCACCCAGGTCCCTTCTTCTGTATCCGGCCCCCCGTCTCCGGGATCGGCTGTCCCCATATAGCCGGTACTCAGGTCGAAGGTGACCTTACAGTCCTTCCGGTCCGTCTCGATCCCGCCCGCGCCGTACGTCACATCCGCCCGGGCGGTCAGCACCAGCAGGACAAAGGCCGCTGCCAGTGCGAGTCCTCTTTTCTTTTTGCTTATCACTCTCACTACATTTTCCCTCCTGTCTGAGTTCTGCATCTGTCCGCCGGACATATGCCTTTTCCAGGACTGCCTGTGTCCTCTGACCCTCCCGGGCGGACAGGCGTATCCGGGTCCTGCCCTGCAGGAAGCTCCCTGCGGGCAGATGCGTTGACTTTACTGGGCTCCGTCCGCCCCTTTGCTGCGCGGCCGGAACAGGAATCTCATAAACAGGATCACCAGCAGTGTCACTGACAATCCCAGTATCAGATACAACATATAATAATTCTGCACGGACCGCAGCATGGTCTCCACAGGCGTGCGCTCCGTCTCTTCCTCCCCGTTGTAGGGGACTCTCATGCCCCGGACAAGAAGCCGGTGACTGTTCACGCCGTAGGGCGTGCAGGTGAAGAGGGTCACCTGATCCTCTCCTTCCGTGATCCGCAGGGCCTCCTGCAGGGTATCCATGTCGTCCTTATCCACCATGGGCAGGATCTGATCCACCTCATAGGCAAATGTCTCATCCAGTATATGAATATAAAACAGATCCCCCGGCTCCAGCTGATCCACATCCGTGAAAAGCCTGGCGCTTGGAAGCCCCCGGTGAGCCGCCAGCACGCTGTGGGTGCTCTCCCCGCCCATGGGGAGCTTCGTCCCGTTCAGATGACCAATGCCGGTCTGCAGGACATCCTCGGAGGTTCCATGGTAAATGGACAGCCGGAGGTTGATCTTCGGTACGGACAGATATCCCATGACTCCGTCTCCGGAGACGTTCAGTACCTTCCAGTATTCCGTATCGGTCAGCTCTTCCTCCAGATCACCGAAAGCATCGCCATAGAGGTTATTTTCGGTAAAGCTGTTATTAAAGTCCCGTGCCGCCTGCCATTCTCTCGTATAATCCTCCGGCTCCAGTTCAGAAACGGTTTCCTCATAGCTGGTGATCAGACGGCTCTGGCGCCAGGTGTTCCACTGGTCGGAGATCGTAGGATAACAGAGGAGCAGAAACCCCGCCAGGAACAGAAGGCCGAAGAGGACCGTGGTCAGTCGTTGTCTCATGATGCGGTCTGCTCTTTCTTTTTCATTTTCCTGTCATAGAGGTACAGAAGCCAGATAAACATCCCCGTAACTCCCAGGCCGATGAGCACCCAGAGAAAATAGCTGGTGTGCAGGCTGGCGCCCACGATGCCGGCCGCGGCCGGAAGAACGTCGTCCTGTACATCTTCATAAGGCACCCGGTGTCCCCGGACGAGAAGCCGGTGACTGTTGACACCGTAGGGGGTACAGGTCAGGAGCGTCACCAGGTCCTGACCGTCCTCCGCGGCCAGCGTGCCGGTATCGGTAGGATCCACCACTGTGATCTGGTCCACCTGATAGCACAGTGTGTCATCAAGAACGGACAGCAGAAAATGATCCCCTTCTTTTAATTTATCCAGATCGGTAAAGAGCGCCGCGCTTGGCAGCCCTCTGTGAGCCGAGATCACGGCATGGGTCCCTTCGCCGCCCACGGGGAGAGAGCTGCCGGGAAGATGGCCCGCTGCTTTTTCCAGGACTTCTTCGCTGGTGGTATGATAGATGGGAATCTTCACGCTGATCTTCGGAATCTGCACGTAGCCCATCATCCCGTCTCCGGTCAGATTGAGACAGGAGAGATAGGCTTCGCTCCCCTCTTCCGGGATCTGAGCGGTGGAAAAGGAATCGGGTAAAATATAGGGAAGGAGGGCCTCATTATAGGAAAGGGCGCGCTCCCATTCGTCGTCATAGCTGAAGACGCCGGCTTCGGAAAGCTGGGTGACAGTCTCGTCATAGGTCGTCAGAAGCCGGGCCTGTCGGTAAGTGTTCCACTGGTTTGCCACGAAGGGATACAGCAGCAGGGACAGGCCGGTGAGAAATATGAAGCTGAAAATAATGGTTGTAAGATGTTTCTTCATCTGGACTCTCCTTGTGGCTGTATGAAAAAATGCTGATATGCACACTGCTGTAAAGCGGGCCGCTGGACAGGGGGCACCCCCTGTCCGACGGCTGGATTTCAACAGAATGTTACAATCGCCCGCTTGGTTGTCACGTTTTTGTCAAACTGACATTTTCTTATGTAACGGTTGGCCGGAACGAGAGTTCCTGTTTATTTTGCAGTTTTTCTGCGGCTTGCAAAGTACAGAGCTGCTGCAAGAATCATGATGGCACATCCGCCGATGGTGAAGATCGTCGTACCGATACCGCCGGTGGAGGGCAGGGAGGAGAGCTTGGTGTTCGTAATGTTTGTATTCAAAAGCGCTGTACCTGCTCCGGCATTTGATGTTGTAACTGTATCAATCTGTACACTGGATTTCACAAGGTATGCAGCTTCTGCACCTGTCGTCGGAATGTCTACAGCATCCAGAGCGTAAAATCTATCATTAGCTAACCATCCTACCTGCGGTCCATTTCCCTCCGGATCCGTTGTATAAGATTCCTGCTTCATCGTAGCGGTCGTAGTCGCTGTTGCCCAGCTTGCCTCGATCTCATACACGTTTTGATTCAGAGAATATCCTGCAGGAGCTGTTTTCTCTTTGATATAATATTTGCCTGCCTCAACCTTGGTAGATACTGCATATCCATTCGCATCCGTCGTCACGGTATCGATAGGAGTACCTTCTACAGAACCCGGATCCGTATCTGTATGTGCCGTACCTTTTGCATAAATCTCGAAGACAGCACCCGGAAGTGCGTTGTTCGTTGTGGCATCTACCTTTTTGAATGCCAGCTGATACGTATAAACCGTATTCTTCTCGCTCTTCTCAACATCTTTATCCTTGTATTCCGGATCTGTAGGCGGAGGAGTCGTCGGATCTTCATAGGAACTTCCCTTGTTAGGATTCGTCGTATACACTAATTTCGCATCGTTCGTGTTTCCTTCTCCACCAACTACTGCCTTACCATTCAGAGTTGCTGTATATTCTACAGTCATATCCGGAACCAAACCGGTCGTTTCATCTGCCAGTACCTCATAGAGGAATACCAGTCTGAAGCCATTACCTACTTTTGCTGCATTCGCAATTACTTCACCGTTATAAACAAATGTATCTGGTTTACCAGCAACTGTTGCTTTGGTCATCGGCACTTCTGCCGTTCCAATCTTAATTTTTAAAGATTCATAATTGAACGTCAGACCCTCGGACATATTATCCTCGATGAATGCGGTCCTGTTCGCAGCTCCGGTCGGATAGCTGGGCATCGTCGGCGTGATCCTATAAGTAATCGTGTCGCCTACGGTTGCTGTTTTCTTTCCGTCATCGTCCTTCGTGTTGCTTGTTATCTCTTTGTCAATATTGGGTTTTGAGATCTTGGTTACCGCAGTAGAACCAAAGAGAGAAGCATATGTGTCCCCTGTATCCACTTCACCGCCATCCAGATCATTGTCAGTTGCACCATAAGTTGCAGTCAAAAGGACCGGATTGTAGATCGCTTCTCCGCCTCCGGTAATGACTGCGATATAAGCGCCAGCATTTACAGTAGCTGTAAACGTTCCATTAACAACAGCACCTGCAGTCACAATTCCGCTTTCAGCACCTGTAAAAGGAGTAATTCCCGCAGGATTTGCCACAAGCTTTTTCGCAACATCTGCAATATCAATAACGGTCGTTCCTTCATTTACTTTAGGATTCACACCCGTCGCCCAGATAAAGCCTTTGAAGTCATTTGCATCATAATCGCCTTTTGCGATCCGATACAGAGTTACTGTCGGATATACCGTATTACCCTCAGCGTTTGTAAATGATTCAATACCTGTAATTTTGACCTCTGCCTTATCGTCCGGTTCACGTTTTCCGTTTTCCGCAAACGTCGTCACGCTCATCCCCAGCATCATTGCCAATGATAACGCAAGGGCCAGAATTTTCTTGAACTTTTTCATTTCTTTTTCCTTTCTTTTTTGAAATAGGTTCGATTAACTGGTTACTGTTGGTTTCTGCCGCCGCGCATGCGGCGGGGTCTCCCCCGGCAGGAGTTGATGCCGGAGGGGATCATGGTTCTCTTGATCGCTCAGCACCTCCCCTGCCGTTTATTTCTATATAAGATCAGGGCTGCTGCCAGCATGAGCAGGGTGCCTCCGATCGAATACCAGTAGATTCCCATGCCGCCCGAGTTGGGGAGCTCGTAAAGCTGGGTGTTGCGGATACTCAGGCTCACCTCGGTGTTGGTCAGAAGCGGTCTCAAAGGCAGGTCGCCGATGCTCACCCCTCTGCTTTCTGCATCCTCAGGCAGATCCAGTTCACCGCCGGGTATCTCTATCTCTCTGGGCGGTGTGATCGCCACAGCTCCCAGGACGTCGCTCGTCACGGTGCCCGCATCCGCCGGTCCCCTGTAAGGTTTACCGTCTATAGTAACGGTCAGCCCGTCGGCGGTCCAGGTCAGATCGATCTGGACAGGCTTCGGAAGAAGCGTGTAGCCGCTGGGCGCCTTGACCTCATACAGCCAGTAGGTACCCGCCTTCAGATTCGGAATCCTGAGCACGCCATTCTCGGTTCTGTAGACAAACGTATCCGCATCTGTTCCGTCCGGAAGAGGATCCGGAAGGACGGGGCTGTCTTTGCCCTGCGTCCGGTAAAGCATGAAATGCGCTTCGCGGTCTGCAATCGTCTGATCTTTGCCGTCGGTCTTGGTCAGGACCAGGTCAATCTTCTTTGGTACATAGGTATTCTGGAATGCCAGAGACAGGCTGCTCCCGGCCGTGCTCTTCGTCACAAGTCCTGCCAGAGCGACTCCGGTCTGAGTAATGGTCTCTTTATCCGGCATACCGTACACCACCCGGTGGCCTTCCCGCAGGTGGCCCCGGAAGCCGTAGAGAGATTCCTCATACTCTTCCGACAGGTCCACCTCCATGACCAGATATCCGTCGCCGGCAGAGACCTTTTCCTCAAATCTCGCCGTCTGTCCGGCTTTCAGGGCAAATTCTCCCGGCCACTTCCAGTCTTTGTAAGGACCGGTCTTATAACTGGGCGTCTCCAGTCCTTCCGGTATGCTAAAAAGCATCTCTTCCGCAGGTGCATAGACCTCATAGAATTTCCCGTCGATCCGAGCAAACCAGACATTCACAAGAGGCCTGTTGATGCTGGTGCCGCCTCCCAGCGCACGCCCCCCGGCTTTCAGCAATGGAGAACTGACGTTCTGATCTTCCTCCGGCGCATCAGCGGATATCGGCGAAAGACCCGGGCGCACTGCCGACTCCTCCGAATCCGGCGCTGCCAGAATAATCTTTCCATCCTTCAGGCCCTGCAGAACATCCTTCTCTTCGGTCCCGCCAAGCAGCTCTTTCGCCGCTTCCTCCGTCAGCTGCTTATACAGGATAAAGTGAAATTCATCCGCGCTCAGTTCGCCTTCGCCGCTTCCGTAAGTCACGGTCTTCGTAACAGTCAGCACGCCGTCCATGCTTTCCGGCCGGTTGACGAAATCAATCGTAGAGATCTGACCGTCCGCTGCCACCGTATAAAGGTTATCCGCCGACGGATCGGGCATGATCTGCGTGTATTCCGGATTCTTGATCTCGGACACCCGATAAGAGGTTCCGGGTTCCAGACCGATGAATACCGCCGCCTCACCGGGCGCAAGATAAAATCCGCCCTCCATGTCGGTCATGCCGGTCTGGATCTGCTTCCCGTCCACCTCGACAACCGGATTCCGATTCGCAGCAAGAATATTTTGCTGCGGATACACCGGCTCGCCGTTCGTATTATATACGTAGTATATTACTCCGCCAAGAGCATCATTATTTTCATCCGCCAGCCGGAACTCAAACCAGATATCTTCCGGCGTACTGTAATCCTCCAGCCGCTTTGTCACCACAAAGGAGACATTGGAGTTGTGGAAATTCAGCGCGGTCAGCGGCGACTGAGTCGCTCCGGTCCGGACAGTATCCTGAACAGGCCACCAGCCCTCGGGCCACACGAAAGGACCGCTGCCTGTATCAGATACGCCGCCTGTCTGCCGGCCCCGCCGCGCTGAACCGGCCGATCCTGCCCGGGACTGAAGGTCCCCCGTACTCTGACCTGCCTGAGGCAGAAGACTCCTTGTACTCACTCCCGTCTCCTCCTGCGGCATATCTGCGGAAGCCGGGTCCGCAAAAGACGTTTCACCATCCGTACCGGCTCCGCTTTCCTCAGACACGTCGACGTTCTCCGCACGCTCAAGACTCAGCAGGCCCATCTCCGTATCGCGGATAGGCGGCTCCTCCGGCAGCTCTTCCGCGCCCTCATCGGCCGCTTCCGTATCCTCGTAGACTCTGTAATCCACATCCACCGGAACCTCTTCAAATCTGGCCGTCCAGCCGCCCGGAAGAGTAAATCTGCCTTCGCCGTCCGTGACCAGCGACCGGGTCTCCCCGGTCTTCTCATTGACCGCGGTAAAAGGCTCGTTGGCATAAGGCGCGCCGTCCAGCTCGATAACGAACGGGAAAGCCGGCGTCGTATCCGGAGCCTGATAACCATTCGGGAAAGAAGTGCTCTTGGTAACCTCCAGCACCGTCGTATCTCCGGTTCCCTTCCCGATATAACGGTTGGTAAAAGTCTCATAGCTTCCGTTGGGAAGTACGCCGTGCTCCCCGCTGGACCCGCCGGAAGGACTCTTCTTCTGCCAGCCGTCCTCAGAGAGACTCCTCGTCTCGTACCGGAACTCCGCATGAAGAAGCTGTTCCGGATCTCCGTAATACAGCTTATAACCGTTCTCAACCGTCTCTTCCGCTCCCTGATCATCCGTCACCGGACGCAGATACGTATCCTGCTCGATGACCTCGTACCGGGAACCGGTGCCCAGCCCTTCGAACCATGCCTGCTGTCCCGCTTCCAGCGTAAAGACACCGGTCTGATCCGTCTGGAAAGGATAGCTCATGCCGAGAGAAGTCCTGCGGACGATCTCTCCATGGTCCGGGTCCAGCACCCGATAAGTCACGTTCTTCGCGATCTGACCGTTCTGCTTCAGGACGAAGCGGAAGACCGCATGAGCAGGCGCTTCATACTCTGCGCCTTCCAGAGCGTTCTCCACGGTCTTGGTGACGTAGAGATCCGGAGAATTGACCGGTTCGTTGGTAAAGGTCACCCGGGGGACAGACGAGCCGCTCCCCGTGCCCGATGCATGGACCGGTGTGATGCTTCCTGCCAGACAACAGAGAATGGTCAGGAAGGATAACAGTTTTCTTATGCACTTTTTATGTTTCATAATCTCTTATTACCGTCCTCCGCCCGTAAAGGCGGAGGCGGCCCTCCTTTCCATTATTGTTCTGGTGTTGAAGATGTCCCATCTTTCTTCCAGTACTGCAGTATTACATGGATTGTTTTATCACTACCAAGTTCTGGTAAAACAAAACTCCCGTCTGAATTTACTGATATTTCTTTTATTTCAGTTTCATCTTCATACTCACATTGTACTGAATGAAGTTTGTAAACGCCCCAGGAAGCATTCATTGTCCCTTTGTCACTAACGGTTTCGCCCGGACTCCATATTACCTTCTCATCACTTTGAGCGCGCTCTGCCTCTCCCTCACCATCAGAATAGAACAGCTCTATCCATAGCTTATATTTTGGTGACCAGGTAGCAGTATAAGTCACGTCGCCCTTCACTGTTGCACTGAGTGCCGGCTCCCAGCACTTGAAAATATAACCCTTGCGTTTTGGTATGACTGTACCGTCAGATAATGTCTCTGTCCTTCCGTCTTCCTCGTAAAAGTCAGGCGTCTGACTACCAAACAGACGATCTTGCGATTCCTGGTCGCTAAAAACTATTGTATTCTTTACACCATCTGTATACGTGACAGTATATTTTTCTGCAACCTGGAAAGTTACCGGTATCGCAGATTCTGCATTCCACTTTAGCGTCTGTTTGTTCCATACCAGTTTTATGGTCTTATACCGATCCTCTCCGGTTATCAGCCAATGTTTCTCTCCGGTTCCGAAGGGCGGTTCAAAACCATAATAATTTGCATAAACTTCTCCGTCTAACTGCAAATCACAATAGTAAGAATCCCCATCGGCATAAGGTTCCCCAACTGTTACGTCGGACTTATCGCCCATTGTAGAATAATACTTCACTTCATGATCAAATGACTGACCGACACATTGAACCTTTACAAAGCCAGTGCCGAGGATACCAAAAAGATCCTCTCTCTTCGGAGCATCCGGAACTGCTTCTTCCCAGCGCGCAAAGAGTTCCATACTTTTCCAGCCATTTTTCAGCTCAACCTTATCTCCCGGTTTATACTGACTTTCATCTGGAATCACCAACGCCGAAGTGCTGTCCGTCCAGTACAGGAACCTGTATCCCTCCCGCGTCGGCACAATGTTCGGAATCGTGAACGTCACCGGTCCTGTCTCTCCGCTCTTCTTAAGCTGCGTCAGCACGCCCGGTCCGCCGGTTCCTCCCCTGTCGTCGAAGAACAGCGTATACTGCTCGGACACCGGAATATGAACCAGCATCAGATTGCTGTTCAGCTTCGACAGCCGGACGCCGTCTCCGGGATCCGGAGTCAAACCGGTCAGCCTGTAGTTCGGCGCAGAGAACGTCTGTTCGTTTACGGTCCACATGGTCCCTTCCGGCACATGCAGCACTGCCCGCTCTCCGGCGTACAGCCCGATCTCGCCGTTTTCTCCCGTGACGCCGCTCACTCTGCTCCCGTCAGCCTTCAGGACGGTATAGGAGATCCCGGATGCCGGACGGTCTGCGGTAATATCCGCCTCACTTTCGACCGGCGTCTTCGCCGTTGACAGCACCTGCTTCAGAATCATGGTGAATCTGGTATCAGACGCCTCGGACATCTGCTTCTCGATCTCCAGCGCTTCCGTCGCGTTGGAGTTCATAAAGCCGTTCGCAGCCTCCGGAGCCGTGTCCATGGAATAGGAAATCTGCATCAGATTATTCTCTGTTTGTGCTCTCGCAGCCTTCCTGCGCTCTCCCTGTCCCGGCATGTTCGGATTATAGGTGTACCCCGCCAGCAGTCCCCATTCACTGTCAGACTCTTCGGGCACTTCCACCATACGCAGAAGCCTCTTTCCTGCCGGCACCTCTCCCTGCAGCTTTTCGATATCTTTTGCATGGTAAAGGTTCAGATATACCTGATCCTCCTGGAAATGTACGATGGGATAACCTCCGTTCGGCTTCGTCAGCAGGATCCTGCCGTCGGCTCCGGTGCTCTCCGTCTTACTGGAGACAGACTCGCCGTAATCCGTGAACACCACATAAGGAACCCCTTGCGCCGGCGTCCACCGGCCGCTGTCGTACTGCTCCACACGCCATACCAGCTTCGCGCCTTCCGGCACTTCTCCGGAAGCAGGCGTCATATATTTCCCGATCTCGCTTCCGGTAAAGGTCGGCAGCGTACTTATCTCATTGCAGATCACAGCCACCGGCCTCTCGGCGACGGATTTCTCCGTCTTCAGCTCTTTGGACGCCTCCGTCTGGCTGATCTGCATCCAGTGCGTTTCTTGACAGGGTCTGCCTTCAGTCCATCCATCTATTTGATATGGTTCGATCCGGTCCTCTTCCACTTCCTCCAGCGTATAGACGGCATTGGCAGGAATGCTGCCTTCTCCGTCTCCCACGGATATGGAGATTGTCATCCATGGGGGCACAATAAGCACATCGCCGGATCTAATGAAATAACCTCCATCATCAACTTCACTGGTCAACTGGTTGATTTGCGTTATATGAATTTCCTCTTCATATTGTCTGCCGTCCACCCATACTTTCAGAACAAAGCTTACATTAGGATCCCAGTTTTGAGTCCAATTACCATTGGTACACCAGGCTCTCAAGTCCTCTTCCAGCTGCATTCCCTTCTCATCCAGCCCCACATACTCCTTGCTGATCAGCAGGCTCCCCGGAGCTCCGTTGACAAAAGACACTTCACAGCCGTCTCCGGCAAGCGTTCCGGTATGATTCGTTCCCTTCGGCGGATAGATCTGGTTTACATTGTCAGGAGCCAGTTCCTCGACCACGAACGCGTCTCCCAGCATCCCGATATCCTTAAAAGTCACGGTCTCGCCGTCGGAAAGGGAGAATTCCCCATTTTCATCAAGCGTTCCCGGTCGCGGATCCGCGCCCTGTTTCGTCACAATGTACTGGACGCCCTTCACGGAAACCGGCTTTGGATTTCCGCCTGCCTGGGGCCCTGTAATCGTCACTTTAAAGCGATAGACCTGCGCATCCGCAGACGCGCTGTCACCGCTGCCGTCCGATCCCACGACCGTCTTCGTCACGGACAGAGGACGCTTCTGATAATCGTTCGTCACCGCTGCATCCTTGCCGGTACTGTAGACGGGCATCTTCACTTCTACCGTATCATTGTTGGGCACGTAGAGCTTCCTGCCGCCCTCCTCTGGTATCCCTTCGGACAGCTCTTCCAGCACATAAAGTTTCCCTGCCTCCAGTCTCTTAAATACGACGGTGCGGAAACCAAGGGCACAGGTAAACGTACCGTCTTTGCTCAGCGTTCCCTTCTCCGTTTCCAAGACACTTTCGTTTCCCTCTGCATCCAGAAGAACCCATTCCAGCCCGGAAGTCGTCAGCACGCCGGGGGCTCTCTCTGCCGCCACCGGATCGCCGTCGCCGTCTGTCACAGGCCTGCCGTCAGCGTCCAGCTTCACTTCAAACAGACGGAAGGTAAAGGTATTTGCCTCCATCTGGCTGTAGTCTTCCTGGGTCTGATGGGTGATCTCCTTCTTCAGCCGGAGATCCTTCCACCGGTAATAGTTCGTGATCGTCCTGCTGTCGCCACCGGAGGGCAGCTTCCCGGTGAGGACGCTGTTCTCGCAGTGCCAGTTCCAGCCTTCCTCCGAAGGAATAACCTCGCTGAGTTCGTACTGCGTCCCTGCCACTCCCGGGAAGAGGGCTATGATGTCCCCTCTCCGTATGGTAAATTCTCCCTTTTCATCCGTCTTCAGCGTCTTTTCGCTCTCCAGCCTTGTGGGGATGCCGCCGTCGAGACGGACGCTGTCCACTTTCCAGTACTCCGCATTGGCCACAGGATAGTATTCGCCGTCGCTGCCTCTGGTCCGGATGCGGAAGGTAAAGGTCTGATCCGCTTCCGTCAGCTCAGTCCCCGCAGGCACGGAAGCCAGACTCTTCTGCACATAGAGCACCGGACGGTAGACGTTGGTCACAGTCAGGGTGCGCAGGTCGCCGTCGCCGGCGCCGATCCTTCTGCCATCCACCGTCTTCGTCGTGCGGTCAGAGATCTTCTGCTCCCAGAATACATTTTCGGTCTCATCCACCTTCAGTCCGACAGCGCCTGCCATCTCGAAGACAGCCTTCTCATCCGCATGAAGATAGAAGTACCCGTTGCCGTCGGTGGCGTAAGGCCGGTCTGTCTGCTGGTCCCAGCCGCCGTCTTTATTTTGTTTAAAAAGCTTATACTCCGTGTATGCAAGACCCTCTCTGGTCTCCTCGCCCTCATAGAGGTACGATTCATAAATATGAAACTCAAACTGTTCATCCAGCAGGGCCGTCGGCACAGCTCCGGACGTCTTCTTGATGACCTCCAGCGTCTGCATGGGACTTAAGCCCACACGGACGGAGTTGCCGACCACTGTATGTTTCGTCTCCGCACTGCCGTTCGTTGACTCTGAATAGAATGAAGCATTGTTATAAGTATAGACACTGCTGCCTCCCGGCAGGCTGCTCAGAAGCGGCGCCTCCATCTTGATTCGGAAGGAGACGGATTCATTGGCTTTCACAACCGTATTTCCAAGATCGACTGCCACTGCTCTGACATCCTTCTGCCAGTCGTCGCCCTTCTCCTGGATCAGCTCCGCTTCAGTATACCATCCATGGGCAGCATTAAGAATCCCATACGGATCCTCTGCCCCTGTCGTAACTTCCGCATTCTTATTCATGCTGTAGTAAACGGTATACCCTGTAATTTCCTGCTTATCCAGACCGCTGGTGTCAACGCCGCGGAACGTACCGGACCATTTTTCCTTATCCCCGTCAAACGGATGGAACGGGTCCTCCTTTCCACGGTCGATGTAAGCATTTTCCAACCGGTTGAAGATCACGATATGAGTCGTATCGGTATCGACCGTTACCGTATTGTCATAGGTATACAGGTTCATCATACTTCCGGCCGTCGGGTTCTCGCTCACGGGAACCGTGGCGATGGGGCCGAAGGCGCCCAGACGGTCCGCGTCGGCATGGACGAGCGTCTCGATCCGGGAGCTGGAAGCAGTGGCCACATTGTCGCTCAAACTGTTCTTGGCATAGAGAACGCTGCGGTATGTCTGATCGAACCGCTTGCCGCCTTCCTGTACCGGATCGTATCCGTCGACATTTCCGCGGATAGTCTTGCCATTTTCTACGTAACTCTTGACCATATCCGCGTAAGCAGCTTCCAGATCCCCGCGTGTCTCATCATCGTCCCCGTGAGTACCATCATCATAGTCTACCTCGGATCTCAATCCGCAGAGAGACGGATGCGCATCATTGCTGCCCTCTGCCGCCTCGCTGAAGTCCGGCATAAAGGCGCAGAGATTGGAGTTGATATCCACATCATTAATCTGGTTGATATCCTTCCAGTCGTAGTATGCGCGGAAAGTTACGCCCCAGCCCTCGATCCATTTCTGGTCTGTATAAGATGTGGCGTCCCCCCCGTCAAAAGCAATATGGAAAGCCACCATGGTGCGTCCGGTCCCGCGGTAATCCGGCGTAATATCCCGGCTGGGATCCACTGTCACCGACACCTGAGTCCTGTTCCAGTTGTTCGGCCGGTTCTTATAGTAGCCGTTTTTATCCAGATTCGTGATCCGGCCCGCTTCCGGCGTGACGGACGCGTCATACTGCATCCCATAAGGAAGGAGATCGTAGAACACCACATGCGTCCTTCCCGGAGAGATCAAAGTCTGATCCTCTTCCTTCAGATAGTCCAGCACACTCGGATCGTAGATCTCATAGCCGTCATAAGCGGTCAGATAATAGTCCACCAGTACCCGGTTGTTATTGACGTCATTGGTGCTTTTGGACTCTTTGTTCGCCCGAGCGACCTCATTCAGCCAGGTGATGGTGCGCATGGCATTATCACGGATCGGAAGCCTGGTCTCCTTATCCAGATCCGGATAGAGTCCCTCCGTCTTCTCTGCCAGGCCAGGCTCTTTATAATTTTCCTGTATCCCCTTCTGGTCGAAGCCATAGAAGGCAGTTTGCACAGGATTGCCGTCCTCTTTTATATATGCGCGGCACATCGCGCCGGACAGGTTCTCCATCTGGATAGACGAGTTTTTGTCCGCGTCTTTCCTGGAAGTACTCCCGCGGTCTTCCAGAACTTTGGCCATAAGCTGCTTTGCGGCCGTCGCCTCATCTTCACTGACCGCTTTCAGACGGACATTGACATCAATCCTGCAGCGGCTGTCAAAGTCGATGGAGTCGTGCTCCACCTTAACCCGGTAGGGCTGCTGAGCGAGAAGATCTTCGCCGAATTCATATCCAAACTGACCGGTCCAGGCATCCATATAGCCCGTATGAACCAGCTCCCAGCCTTGTGCATCTTTCACATGTGTGCCATCAGAAGCTGCAAGCATAGCGTAGATACGCACTTCGCTTGCGATACTCCCGTTTCTGTCAAAAATACCGCTGGGCAGATCAGCCTGAGCCACGCTCCCAAGCTCGGATTTATTCTGAAGAATCTCATCTTCCCATACATCATACCCGTAATCCGTCTGACTGATCTTCACACTGGAGAAATAATAGTCGTCTCCGGTCATGGGCTGTATTTTTGTATTCTGCTCTGTATACAGATACACAAAATCATCCGCCGTTGTAAACGTATACCAGGTCCCCGGGATATAATCGCCCGTCGTATAACCGTCCCCGCTCTCCGTCCTGTGGGTATCGGAATAGCCGTGCATGACGCTGGAAGTAGAGAACGGAATCTCTCCGTAGTCCTTCCCATTCTCACTGGAACGCCGGTATGCGTCCAGCCATCCGGTGTATTTGGTAGTATCGTCCCTGGAACCGGTGCCGTTCTGTTTGGTGATGCTGATCTTATCTCCTTCAAAATGCCAGTCGTAATCGGCATAAATCCAGGTGGCCGGCGTAGAAGCCTTCACATCCGGGGCGTCTTTTTGGTCTATCGGCGTCAGTGTCACTTCCAGCCTGTTCTGGACCGTCGTTCCCGAAGCGACTTTTGCAGCCGGATAAGCCGTGACGACATAGAAACGGCTGCCCCAGGATTCACGGTACTGCACTCCGCCGTACAGATCAGATACATTTCTCAGGTCTCCGTCCGAATATGACGAAACCGGCGCCTGAACAGACAGACTGTAGGCCGTCGATGATTTCGCGTTGTCCTTATAACCGACCACCTGCATGCCTTCCATATCGTCCTCGGACAGGAACGGGATATCCTCTACGGACATCTGCCAGGGCTGCGTCGCAGTTCCCTGAAGCTTCACATCCCAGACGACAAAACGCCAGTGGTCGGTGTCCAGTCTTCTTTCATCATTCAGATATACTGTCGGCACGTTTCCGGTTATGTATTTTTCTACCTGCGCTCTCGTATAGAGACCCGGAGTATAGTTTCTCCCCGGCTCACTGTATGCAGTCTTGACCACGCTGGTAAGGGATACCGAGGAATCGATCCTGCCGGTCAGAGCAGTTCTGGTCTCCGTCCCCTCCGCTTCTTCGCCCTCTCCAAAGAGCTCCCGGCTGTACTCCCGGGCCGGAGCAGGAGTCGGGGTTTCTTCCGAAGGCACCTGCGCCCCTGTATCCACGCTGATCTGCGGCGTCAGTGTCCAGGGGGTCTCGTCTACGATATTCATAAGCTTCTGATTCCGGTAGAGTACCTGCCAGGCAGCGTTGCTTCCGGAAGGGATCTTTTTATAATTGAAGAAAACCAGCCAGGTCTTGCCTGTGTCTTCGTCTCTGTCTATAAAATAGTTAAACGGAGTCGTACGGTTGGCCACCGGATCGTCCAGCGTTCCTTCCGGTACGGCAATCTCAGTGGGCAGGACCACATTGCCGCTGCGGTCCATGTACAGATCCGCGTCGATCCGGATCAGTACCGCACCTTTGGCCAGGTCCTGGCTGGCGTGGAATTCCATCTGATACTTAAGATCAAAGTTGTTGGTCTTGGTCACATTGTAGGGATCCGACTGATTGACGTAGTAAGCATCAAAAGTCCAGCCTTTCTCTTCGTCCTCTTCTTCCGGTTCCAGATTATACAGAGCAAAAAGCATCGCTCTCGGCGCTCTCGCCGCCCATATGGTAGCCGCGGTTCCGTCCTCGTCCGGAAGCCGGCTCACGTCTTCGATGGGCATCTGATCTTCATAATCCAGCGGATCGTCCTCTTCTATGTATTCCTCTTCGGGCTCTTCCTCTGCCGGAGGCATTATCGGGTCTTCCGTCACAGGTGCATTCGGCTCATCTGTGGGGGGAACTGCCGGGTCTCCCGTTGCCGGTGTATCCGGAGCTTCTGTCGGCGGCACTGCCGGGTCTCCCGTTGCCGGCGCATCCGGAGCTTCTGTCGGCGGCACTGCCGGATCTTCCGTCGCCGGTGCATCCGGCTCTTCCGCTGACGGCTCTTTCAGGTCTTCTGTTGCCGGTGCGGACGGCTCTTCCGCGGGCGGAGCAGACGGGTCCTGCACCGGAGGATTGTCTGAAGGCGCATCCGTTCCCGGCGCTTCTTCCGGTTTTCCTTCCGTATCAGCAGGCGTCTCTGTCACGGAAGGGGTCTCATCTGTGCCGTCTCCCAGAACGTCTCCGCCCTCCGGCGCAGAAGGCCCGGACTGCTCCGGACCTGTTGTCTCTTCTGCTTCGGGCATCTCATCTGACGTCTCGGGTTCCGACGCTTCTTCCGTGACAGCCGTGATCTCCTCCTCCGGCATACTTCCCGCTGTAACCGGAATATTGGAACACATGATCGCCAATGTCAGCACGGATACCACGATCTTCTTAAAGATTTTCTTCCCTTTCATGAACCTCTCCTCCTTACAAAAGGCTTAAACTTCCTGATTTACCGCATATTGTTAATTATGTGGTGTTTAAGTAATTCACATCTATGTACCTGTCTTGGAAATCGAGCCAAAACCTGTATTTTCGGTTGTTTTCAGGGTGTAAAACCGTTGTTTTTCCCTGAAGGTATATCCAGTATAGCAAATGGACCGTCAAAGGATGCGTCAAAGAAAGGGTATAAATTTAAAAAAATTTTAAAAATTGTTCATTTTTAGAATTTTCTTTCTGTTTTCTGAGAAAAAGACTCTGATTTTTACCACATAATTAACATTATGTGGTACTTTTTTGCGCACAGCAGGGAAAATGAATATAGAAAAACAGGATACGGAACCTGATGAAAATGGCAGACGGTCTGAAATCCGAAATAATCTTTAAGAATCCTTATAACATTTACAGAAGGGGATAGGCAAAATGTACACTGCATGATATGCTGATACATATAAGAATTTACGGAGGAAGAGATCAGGATGAAGCCTTTACCGCAGATATCAGAAGCCGAATTTGAGGTCATGAAGATCGTCTGGAATCATGCGCCGGTCAGCACCAACGAGATCACCGAACGCCTGGTAAAGACCACCGCCTGGAGTCCCAGGACCATTCAGACCCTTGTCAGGCGTCTGGTCAACAAAGGTGTGCTTACCTATGAAAAGCAGGGGCGGGTATTTGTCTACACGCCCCTGGTGGAGGAACAGGCATATTTAAATCAGGAAAACCATTCTTTTCTGAACCGTTTTTACGGCGGTGAGATCACAGCCATGCTGTCCGCCTGTATTGAAAATGACCAGCTCTCCCGGGAGGATCTGCAAAAGCTGCGTTCTCTTCTGGATGAAAGCTCCGACGAAAAGAGGTGACTCCATGGCAGGCTTTATGCTCCGCTTCCTGTTCAGCAATCTTCTGATCAGCTGCATCCTTCTGCTTCTCATCCTGTTCAGAATGCTTCTGAAGCACACGCTTACCAGCCGGATGCAGTATCATCTGTGGTATGTGATGTTCGGACTTTTGTCAGTCCCTTTTCTGCCGTTTCCCGTGACCGGATTCCCGCCGCTCTTTTCCTGGATCGGCAGACTGAGAAGCATGGCCTCCGCATATACGGCAAATTTTACAGAAGGAGCCCTGTACCCGGATATTGCCTCATCCCCGGGAGCGCTTCAGGATTTTGCCCTTTCTGCCGGCGGAACAGATCCGTCTGCTGTTGGAATGGCTTTATCCGCAGTGTGGCTTACGGGCATCCTGCTCATGCTCCTGCTTATGATCAGATCCAGAAGACACTTTTGGCAAATCCGGCAGTCCGCCCTTCCTTTGCAGAATAAAGAGATTCAGAGACTGTACAGAAGCTGTCTGAAGGAGCTGAAGATCACGGCGGACATCCCCATCTACAGTACGGCGTTTTTAAAGTCCCCTGTGATCGCGGGCACTTTCCGGCCGTGTATCTATTTGCCCATTCATCTGATATCGGACTGTCCCACTTCCAGACTGCGGTATATGCTGCTTCACGAGCTGCAGCATTTCCGGCACAAAGACACGCTGGCCGGCTGCCTGATGGACCTTGTCCTCATCCTGTACTGGTTCAATCCCATGATCTGGTACGCCCTGCGGGAGATGCGCAGCGACCGGGAGATCGCCTGTGATGCCGCGGTGCTGGATCATCTGAAGGAAAGCGACCGCCGGGACTATGGCTATACTCTTCTGGAACTTGCGGAAAGATATTCTCCTGCATCATTCTCATCCTCTGTCAGTATCAGCGGAAGTATGAGACAGATGCAGAAACGGATCCTTCATATCGCTGCATATCAAAAGTCCTCTCTCCGGCAGAAAGTAAAAGGATATCTCTTTTTCTGTATCCTTGCCGCCCTTTTGTCAGGACTGGCTCCCGTACTGTCCACCCGCGCAGCAGACCGGAACATCTACCAGTGGGATACCTCCTCCGAAAATATTTTCATGATAGATCTTTCCTCCTGTTTTCACGAATATAACGGGAGTTTTGTCCTCTACGATCTGAACGAAGATATCTGGAAGATCTATAATATGGACCATGCTCTCCTGAGAACCTCTCCCGATTCCACATACAAGATCTATGATGCGCTGTTTGGACTGGAGGAACAGATTATCACGCCGCAGGATTCCTTTATGGCCTGGGACGGGCGGAAATACCCCTTTGATGTCTGGAATGCAGATCAGGATCTGCATTCTGCCATGCAGTCTTCGGTCAACTGGTATTTCCAGAAAATCGACGAACAGCTTGGCAGAGCCGCTGTAAGACGGTATATCCGGAGGATCTCATATGGAAATGAAGCGATCCGCGCAGACCTCTCTTCCTACTGGATGGAGTCTTCTCTGAAGATCTCCCCGGTCGAACAGGTCCTGCTTCTGAAAGACCTGTACCTGAACCGCTTTGACTTTGCCCCGGAACACACAGAGTCCGTTAAAAATTCCATCTGCCTTCTCTCTTCCGGGCAGAAAAGCCTTTACGGAAAAACCGGAACCGGCCGTGTGGACGGACAGGATATCAGTGGATGGTTCATCGGCTTTATGGAAACGGACGACAACACCTTTTTCTTCGCCACCCGTATACAGAAGGATGAGGGAGCGGCCGGAAGCAGGGCGGCCGGGATCACCCTGTCTGTTCTGGCCGCCCTGGGGCTGTGAAACAGACACGGGCTCCCTGATTCCATTCCGGCTTTTTCAGGCATTGACCTTCCCTCGATCTATAATCCTTTTTCGTTCTTAAATTCCACCAATGAATTTAATTTATAGCAATCCCAAATAATACTGCACCTACTTGACACAGGGTTTATGATAGAGTCAGGTATTGGTCTAACATAATCCTTATTTTTACTACTATGAGATAAAAATATTTTGTCCATATTTATTTTTCCTCCATTGTCCTTTAAATAACAAAATACGGTAACAGGAATATTTCCGCTCCAGTATGGCTTTCTCAACTTTATCCAACAGGTCACTGGCAGCTTTGGGATTTTCAGCTTTTCAACGATATATGTTATCTTTTCGTTGAGATCCTCATAAAAAAGTGGCAGGTAACGTAACTTGTATTTCTTATCATACATTTATTTTCCTCCGCAGGTTCCCAAACACTTCCTCATGGGTCATTCTTCTGCTGTTCTCTGCGGCTGCCCGGTCAGCCTCGTCCAGTGCCGCCTCTACGCCATCTGTAAGACGAGAATACATATCCAGGCTGAGGACCACCATAGCGCCATAGCCGTTTTTTGTAAGATATACCGGTTCCCCTTCATTCACCAGCCTTTCAA
Source organism: Lachnospiraceae bacterium (assembly GCA_910574805.1). Classification (GTDB taxonomy): domain Bacteria; phylum Bacillota; class Clostridia; order Lachnospirales; family Lachnospiraceae; genus Hominiventricola. Next base: position 142,135 of record CAJTCV010000010.1, read on the forward strand.
TGTCCGGGAATTTATTTCTAAGGTCTGAAACAGGTCTAATCTGTATCATACATCGCTCCTCCTTATCTTAATTTTATCATAATTTTATCATTTCTTTTATTCTACCTGATTATACAATAAAAACAGGATAGAATGAGGACCTTTGGCCTTTCGACCCGGATTTTTGGGAGCGGGATTTGGTCGAGACTACAACAGACGTGGAGGCTCTGGTTGAGCCGTTTTCCGAGGGAGTAACGATAGGGGAGGGACTGAAGGAATTTTTTCCGCAGGGCCTGGAAAAACCCTGCAACGCAGCAATTTTGGTTTATAATTATAAGTATGATCCAGAAGAAAGCATCCCCAATCCCAATGCGCCAGTGACTTTTTTAGGTTCGGTTCCATGTGATTTGGATTGATGCACAACTTCCAGTTTGCTCTTTTTATATATCTGAAAACCTGCTTAAAGTGGCATGGACGTCTTATGAATCGGTCGGAAATGGAGATTGGGAGTACCTGGAGAAAAAGGCTTATGATATCTCGCTTGCCGAAAATGCTTTTCAGTGACAGGTTTGTTTGGGATTGTTCGGCATTATAAACAAAGAGGACGACAAAAGGGAATATGGAGGTCTGAGTTATATGAATATCTCCTTAATTGACGAATATGTGTATTTAGTTCTGGTCGATAATGGCTGGACAGAAAAAAGGGATTTTCTTTTAGCAGATAGCTGGATAGAGAAAATAGAACGAAAAAGTAATATGCAATGTTTTGAGTATGCAAGGAAAATTTTACACCTGTTCGGCGGAATAAAATTTAAAGAGTTCTCACCGAAAACCGGACAATATTTTCTGGAGAAATGTGGCGGTGATGTCAACCGTTTAGAGAAAGGGTATTTGCGTGCCCTGGAGCGGTTGAATAATTTAAGCGAAAAGAAATCGATTGATACCTATCATGGAGCAACGTTTATCTTTGATGCGTGGACTGCTTTTTTAGACTTTGAAATCGTAATGGATTTGAAAACGGCAGAACAGGTGGTCGGTGAAAAACTGTTTCCCATAGGCACTGTTGAACCGGATGGAATAACCTGTGCCGCTGAAAGTGGAAACATTTACACTCTATTTGATGACAGTATTTTCTTATCAGGTGATTGTATAGAAAACTATTTGAATATGTTGTTTATCCATGGACGAAAACCGAAACGACTAATGTAAAATAGCAGTTTCCATTTATTGGGTAGAAGGTAAGGCTCATAATCCTATCCGTTCCCTTGACGCCAAAGTCAACGGCATATAAATGATGGATGGGATGCTGGATCATGTATTTTGATATTTGCAAAGAAGGAGAGGGTTGCAGGTGTGGTGAAACAGAAAAGACTGTTTATGATTTCCTTACTGCTGCTTATGCTGACAGGGTGCGGAATGATGGATAAGGCCAGTGATGCGCTGGGCAATTTTAGTGACGAATACGGAGATGACATCATGCAGGCGATTGATGATCTGCAAAATGCAGAGTATCAAGACGGCTCATTTGAAAATAATCTGGAATCAGCACGGGAGTACCTGCTGACACAGATGCAGGAGAAATATGGGATAGAATTTTCTGTTGCAGGGAGGGAAGATCTGAAAAACTACGGGCCATTCCATGGGGCAACCTACTTCTGCGAAGTTTCTCCGGTAGATGCCCCGGAACAGATCGCAACAGCAGTTGTTTCACCCATGACCACGATAAAAGGGCCACTGCAGAAAACCTGTTAAAGAAACTCCAAGAGCTTTCGGAGGATGACTGCAAGGAGCTGATCTGTGATATTCAGAGAAACTATCCGCCTGCCCTGGAAAGCAAGGACTGTTGGGGAGATGATTGCTGTAGCAAGACAGGAATCCGGTGCCATGAAACTAGAAGGGCATGATATTATGGCGCTGGAACGCTTTGACCCGGAAGTAAGGCATATGATTGTGTTTGACGTGCTTTCAGATAGAGCGTCCGTAGGGGATATAGGCGATAGAATGCGGCTGTTTCTGACAGAATCCGGATACCAAAAGGCGTTGGAGAACCAAAACAAAGCTTTCATCCAAATTCTGAACCATGCGGGAGTAATACAGGGACATTTACGGTATGACCGGACAGACAGGGATCTATGATGTGAAAATCTATATGACCGGAAAGAATACAGATAAAGGAAATCCATTGAACCATACGGGATTTTGTGGTATTATGAATATGGAGAGATATATGTGTAAGGCAGGTGATATCATTGATGGAACATAATGCAGAAATTTCAGAAAATACACAACAGGAATCCGTTCCTGTAATGAAACGTACTATTAAAGACAGCGTTTTTACAAATCTTTTTAAAGATAAAAAGTATTTGATACAGTTATATCAGGCACTTCACCCGGATGATAAACAAACTACCGAAAATGATATAAAAGATATCACTATCAATAATGTTCTTGTCGATGATATCTATAATGATCTGGGATTTTCAGTAGGTAACCGGCTTTTGATACTGATTGAGGCTCAAGCCACATGGACAGTAAATATTTTGTTCCGTATTCTTATGTATCTTGTACAGACATATCGGGAATATTTTAGAGTAACAGAGCAGGATATTTATAACAGTACAAAATTGAAAATGCCAAAGCCTGAATTATATATCATATATACGGGAAACAGAAAGGAACGGCCAGAGGAAATATCTTTTTCAGAAGAGTTTTTTGGTGGAGAAGATATTTGCATAGATGCGAGAGCTAAAATTATCTATGATGGAAAAGAAGGCGATATTATCCATCAGTATGTGACATTTTCCAAAGTATGCCAGGAACAGGTGTCAATCCATGGAAGGACCAGAAAGGCTATACAAGAAGCAATCCGCATCTGCAAAGACAGGAATGTGCTGAAGGAATATCTTGAAAGTAAAGAAAAGGAGGTTGTCAATATGATGATGGAGTTATATGATCAGGAAGAAGTGATGCGCTCTTATGTAAAAAGCAAAGAGCATGATACAAAAGTTGAAACAGCCAAACGATATTTGTCGCTTGGGAAATTATCCTTTGAAGAAATTGCGATTGGTTCTGGTTTGTCTATAGAAGAAGTGGAGGAACTGGCTGGCCTGCAACTGGCATAATTATATAAAAATTATATTTTCTGAAAATAAAAGCAGGATAACTAACATACAAGGTATCCTGCTTTTGTTCTAAGCAAACTGTATTTTGTAAAAAGTCTTTAAAAAACGGTAAATATTTCTGATATTTCTTGTTCATAAGAGGTATATTCCACTTTGCTAAATAGATGATTCTGTGGATTTTCCAGAAGTATAATATTCACACCTGGAATGCTATTAGCTGTTTCTTTTCCTTCTATTGACGCAATAATAATTTGATTTTCTGTTTTATCCCATGTCAATAACGTGCGGATAACTGAGTCCAGATGCTCTTTGTCCTGTTCTAGAACATTAGGTGAATCAATTACTAAGGGGAAAGAAATCATATCTGGACATTTTTTCTTTTGTGTTTGTACAAAAGATAACATTTGTGCAACTTTACACCTTGGACCATAAGCACCGCTTGCAATGATTGCGGTTCCTGGTTCTATTTCTTCTTCCACTTGGTCTTTTGGAACATCAAGGTCCATCAAAAGTTTTGACAGATTAGTTTGATATATATTATTTGTTTGGGCTCTTTCTTCATTATAGCTTGCCAGTTGTTTCCTAATATCTGAAGTTTCTTTCCCTAATCGCTCTATTTCCGCAATATTGGCACCCACTTTGGTTTGATATTCCAGTAATAGCTGCTGTGTTGCTTTGGATTTCAAATAAGCATTATAAATCTCCTGATTATCCGCAAGTGATTTCTCATAAAATTGTAATAAATCTTGTTTTTCAGAAAATTTATTTTTCAGCTTTGCAATTCTTTTTTCTAATTTGTTAATATCATCGGTAATATTTGTATAGTCATCATGCAACGATTCTAATAAATACATTTTTTCAAGTTTTTGTTTCATAGAACGCTCAAAAAACATTCCGCATCGTGGACATTCTACAATCTCTTCTTCATTCTCATTACCTATTGGAACTTTTTTCTTAATATATTTTGCAAGAACCTCCTTATCATGAATTAGCTGTATATACTCATCTTCTGCTTCCACTAAGGCACTTCTTGATTTTGCAATATCTTCAAGTATCTTTTTTATTTCGTCTTGACGAGTATTTATCGCACGCTCCAACGAAGTAACATCAAAGGACATTTGAGTATCATCCAATCCATTTTGAAGCGTTTCTATTACTGTTAAATATTTTTGATTATCATTTGATAATTGGGTCATCTTTCTCTCGTTAGCCTTTTGCAGTTTGCTTTTTCGGACATAATCGTTATCAAACACACCCAGATGGAAGAAATAACTATTTTTTCGTTGTGGTAAATCAAATTGGCCCATTCTATCAAAAGAAAAAGAATTTACGGACCATCCATTCTCTTGATCGACATAATACGGCATATAATAAAATGCCGGAGGACATTTTGTTATTGTCCCCAGTGCATCTTTACCAACCAAATTGATTTGAAGTTTAAAAATATCTTCCAGAGTATCTCTTAGTTCTTCAACAGATATATACTTTTTTACAAATTCTCCATTCTTATATAAAACAAAGCTTCTATTCAAACGGCAAACTCTAAATTTACTATTATCTACTATAAAATCAATGTACGTTAAAAGATTAACAGCTTTAATTGGTTTAGGGAAGAAAACTTCTGCCCCTAAGGTATAGTAAATTGATTTCATGATAACAGATTTGCCCAAATGATTCCTGTCACTTGTAAGCAAATTTTTGCCTTCTGAAAAATGTATTCTTTTTGCCTCTTTATTCGTTAAATCGACTATTGTTATTGACGTAATAATTAAATTCATCTTATTTCACCCCCATAACAATATCTATGTATCAAAATCATTATAAGCACTTTAAGATAATATTCATCTGCATATGCCATGGAAACTATATCCTCAGATTTTGCCTGATCATATACATCAGACAAAATATTGGGCATATCATCGACTCCAGATTCATTTACCTTTTCAATCAGTTTTGATAATGCTTGCTTGGTTTTTACAAATGCAGCAGTATCCGAATACATATCCATTTTAATTTGTGAATATTGAGACACACATTTTCTACGTTCTGAAACAGACAAAATATTAAAATCTGTATACAGCTTATCAAGAGTGGGAATCTGTATTGCTAATCCGCAGGATATAACACTCTTTATATCTTGACTTTTAACACCTTTTTGCTTGAAAATTTCTTCAATATCTGTACATTTTTCATCAATTTCATTTTTAAACTTATCATCCAACTCATTATATAATAACTTATATATAGATTTTACTGTGGCAACTTGCAGGTTAGGATCTTTATCCAGCAAAAAGTTTTCAAATTCATGTTCTACTTCTTCTTTATGCCCCTTAGTAGAAAGAGAAGAACGAATAAAATAAAATTTGGATAAATCCACATCCTCTTCTTTTATATTTTGTCCTTTAGCTATTGCTTTCCGGATTTTATTTATATTGTTTTGTATACTTTTTTCATCTAAAGATGTTTTTGTATTCGGAAAAACAATTTCCTGTTTATTCACTACATCTGTATTACATACTACAGACGCACTTCCAACAAATCCCTTGTATTTTTCGGCATTATTATATAGCTTCTGATACCATTCATCCTTTATTATGGCATTAAGAGAATACTGTTTGTCAGAAGACTTCGTTTTGACTTGATATAAATGTATTTCTGATGGGGCATCTGGGTTACAAATTATGGAAACATCTTCAATATAATCCATCATCACCAGAAAATCTGTTGAGTAAAAGTCCATAATTAGCTGTATGGCATAACTAATTTGTACAGTAAGCCTATTTTTTGTTCGAGAACCCGCAATTTCCTTTTGTGATTCTGAAATCCTATCTTTTAAAGACATTTGTTCCCCTCCTTCCCCTTATAATTTTTCACAACTCAATAGGATTATTCTACCATAAACTACCTTTAATTACAATTCACTTGCCATAATAGTTTACTATATAGCGTTAATGAAGTTAGTCAAAAATTCCTATTGGCACGAAATTGGCACAATTCCGCACAAAATTGGCACGGTTCTGCTCTTTCCCCGTAAATAGGGATATGTTACACTAAATATGCTTAAAACTGCACCCAAAAGCAATCCGGGCTGGCATGGCACCTTTCCAAAGAGGTGCTTTTTTTGCGTCTCTGACCGCAGAGCCGACTTTTCCCTGCCTCCCGTCCGGAAGAAAGAAGACCATGCCCGTTCCCGTGGCATGGTTTTTCTTTTTCACAACCAAATCTTATTTAAAGGAGGTCCACAAATTGAGACTGAAAAACAAACTGCAGACACCTGCCCCGGCAGGCAAAAAGCCCAAAGCCAGGTTCTCCCCCGCGAAAGCCGCCTACTATGTATTCCTGAGTTTTATGATGTTCCTGATGGCCACGCAGCCGGTCTATGCCTCGGATGTATGGACGAAGACCACGGAGATCATGAAGGACGTCTACAACCAGATTGTGCTCATCTCCACCGTGGCTACTATTGTCACCGCTTCAGTAGCCCTGCTGATGATGAACTTCTCCCGCTCCGGCCGCACGGTGGACGAAAGCCGCGCATGGCTGAAGCGCATCTGCATCACCTGGGCGATCTTAAACGGCCTGGGGTTCATCATGGCCTACATCACCCCGTTCTTTGCGGATGGCAAGTGGAGCGGCTGATGCCGGAAAGGAGTGATCATTTATGGGTATTTTAGACGGCATTGTGGAGTGGATTGCCGAACAGGTAATGAACGGCCTTGACCTTATAACCACCTCGGTCCTTGGGGCGCTGGGCTGTGACATGACCGTGTTCCTCCGTTACTTCCCTGCCGCCGAGACCATGTATAAGGTCTTTGTGGCGCTGGCTATCGGCATCATCCTTTTAAACTGGGTATGGCAGCTGTTTAAGAACTTCGGCCTGGGAGCCGGCATTGAGGCGGAGGACCCGGTGCGCCTGAGCATCCGCTCCGTCCTCTTCATCCTGCTGGCCTATTTCTCGGACGGGATCGTGGATACTGTCTTAAAGATTGGCGGAACCCCCTATCACTGGATCATGGATTCTGACCTGCCCGCTTTAAGTTTCGCGGACTTTAATTCGGTGATGTTGGCTATCATCGGTGTCTGCGCCAACGGTGCGGTGGCGCTGATCACGCTGATTATCGTTCTGATTCTGGCATGGAACTACCTGAAGCTCCTTTTGGAAGCGGCAGAGCGGTATGTCCTTTTGGGGGTACTGGTCTACACAGCGCCCGTGGCATTTTCCATGGGAGCCTCCCAGTCCACCTCCAACATTTTTAAGTCCTGGTGCCGGATGTTCGGCGGGCAGGTGTTCCTCCTGCTCATGAACGCCTGGTGCCTGCGGCTGTTCACAAGCATGGTCGGGGCGTTCATCGCAAACCCGCTCTCACTGTGAGAAAAATAGAAAGGAATGACAATAACCATGAAAAAATATAAAAAGGTACTTACTGCGGCCTTTCTGATGACGCTCCTCCTCTGCCTGTCCTGCCAGACGGCCTTTGCCTTTTCGGAGAGTGACGCCCAGGCCCAGGTGGATGCGGCAGGCCGGGAGGCGGTATCGGGCAATGTCCTGGTCTGGTTCCTGTGCGCCATCGCATTCCTGAAAGTGTCGCAAAAAATTGATTCCTTCATGTCCAGCCTAGGCGTGAACGTGGGGCATACAGGCGGCTCTATGATCGCGGAGGCCCTGGTTGCCGCAAGGGGCGTGGGCGCTGTCCGCAACTTCTCCCGCCAGCATTTCGGCGGCGGCCACAGCAGCAGCTCTTCCCATGTAAATAACGGCTCCGGCTCACCCGGAAGCCCCGGCAGTCCGGGCGGGTTTATGGCAGGCGGCCTTGCGGGGGTAGTCAGCCGGCAGGTCACAAACAGCGCCATCCGCACAGCCACCTCCCACACGGAAACAAACAGACAGGGCGGAAAGGCTCCCGGCGGCAGTATCGGCGGGTTTGCGTCCGCCATATCCGCCGGCATCGGGGGGAACATGTATGCATCTTCCGTTGCAAAGGGCGGCGATTTTGCCAATAACGTCATCGGCACAGTAGCAGCCGGAAATATTTCCTCCATGGGCACCATGACCGGGGAAAAGGCTGCCCAGGCCCTCCATTCCTACATGGGCTATGCCGCCCTGGAGGAAGGCGCACAGCATGTACCATCCTTTACAGGCGTGGAAATCGGGGGTGGGCGCATCACCGGCACGGAGATCTCGGAGGAACACCCGGAAGGTATTTCCTTCGGCATGTACCACGCAGACCAGTACGCTGCGCCGGAGGGGGCTTATGCTACCGTGCAGGCCGTGGACGGCACTTCCTGGTACAAACAGTACGCACAGGACGCCGTGGAAAAATCCCCTTACATGGCGGCGGACGGCTCCATCGCCTATAAGGAATCCATTGTGAAAAAAATGCCCCCGGCGCCCAAAAGAAAGGACAGGCTATAAATGGAAGAAAGACAGAAGAACGGGCTGGAAGAAGCCCTTGAGACCGGCGCGTCTGCGGCACACCTTGCCAGGGGCGCCGTAAAAGCGGGGAAGGCGGTGTCCGGGGCCGCAAAGGGTGCCGCCGTGGGCGGGCCATACGGCGCAGCTGTAGGGGCGTTATGGGAAGGGCGTAAGTTTGTCGGAAAGTTCCTGGCAGCCGCCGCTGTCCTGTTACTGCTCCCGGTGCTTTTTGTGCTGATGCTCCCCGGCCTGATCTTTGACGGCTTTTCCTCCGCCTTTTCCCCCGCTGACACGGAAAACCCCATCCTGAACAGTGAGGCCGCTGTTGTGGAGAATGCCAACACCATCACCTTCACCATCAGCAGCATCCTGGGGGAAGGCATGGAAGATGTCATGGAACGGATCGGGCGGGATTTTGCCGCCTCGGACGGGGATGAAATGGAGGTCATCAATCCCTATGAGACAAGCCCCGTATACAATGCCAACCTTTTTGTCTCCCAGTACTGCGCGGCAAAGGATAAGGAATTTGCGGATATCTCCATTGCGGACATGGCGGCTGTCATGCGCCGTGGGAAATCCCACCTTTACTCCTATAAGCGGACCGAGGAGATCCGTGAAAAGACGGTGGAGGACCCGGAAACCGGGGAAGAGACTACCGTATCCGAAAAATGGATGATCTATACCATTTCCTATAACGGGGAAGATTATTTTGCCGACCAGGTATTTTCCCTCACGGAAGAACAAAGGGAGCTTGCCGCCGATTACGCACAGAACCTGAGCCTCTTCCTTGGCGACGGGCTGGTCCAGAACCTGGAAAACTGGGAAGGGAACAGCATCCCCTCCCTGGGTGATGTACGCTTTACGGATGGCAGCACGGAAGTTGTCTATTTCAACCAGCTGGATGAACGCTATGCCAGGAAACCTTACGGCACCGACCATATCGGCGGTTACGGCTGCGGGCCTACTTCCATGGCGATTGTGGTGTCCTCCCTGGCCGGTGAGACCGTTGACCCGGTGCGTATGGCACAGTGGGCCTGTGAAAACGGCTACTGGTGCAAGGGCAGCGGTTCCTACCACGCGCTGATACCGGGCGCCGCAGAAAACTGGGGGCTTGCCGTTTCCGGCTGTTCCCCCTCAGAACCCCAGCGGATACTGGACGCCCTGGCAGACGGGAAGCTGGTGGTGGCCATCATGTCAAAAGGGCATTTCACAAGCGGAGGCCACTTTATCGTGCTGCGGGGCGTGAAGGACGGGAAGATCCTGGTGGCGGACCCCGCCAGCTATAAACGGAGCGGACAGTCCTGGGATCTTTCCATCATACTGAACGAAGCCAGCAGACGTGCAGGCGCAGGCGGCCCATTCTGGATCATCGGCTGAACCGCCCTGCCGCAGTCCGGCCATGAACCCTGTTTACAGACGTTCCGCTCTGATCCCACCCATGGCCGGAACTGACACACTGCGAAAGAGAGGTACTACCATATGAACAATCAAAATGACCACGATACCTATATCATCCCGCCGAATTTTGTGGACACAGGCACGTTTTTCGGCGGCATGTTCCGGGCAAGGAATGTGATCGAGGCCGGCATCCTGGCTGTCGCGACCGGGCTGCCGGTGTTTTTGTTCCTGCCCTTCGGTCTGACCGCGCGGATCATCGTGCTGTGCCTGACTACCCTGCCCCTTGTCCTGTTTGCCCTGATCGGCATATCGGGGGAAAGCCTGTCGTCCTTCCTGGTCATTTTCTTAAAATACATGAAGAACCGCCGTATCGTGGGCGGCGGTGAAAGCCAGGAAACAGAGCGGACGGCCGCATCTGCGAAAAAGGTCAGGAAAAGCGGCAAAAAGAAAAATCCTGTTTGCAGCGAAAACACAGCCTCTGCCAGCACCAGACAGGAGATGAAAACTGACAGAAGTAACCATAAATCTGTCAAAAATGAAAAAATCGGCGGCATATCCGGCTGGCGGCACAGAGGGGAGGAGGATTTCCCCGCAGAGTTCGACCAGATAAAAGGCTATGAGATCCGCCAGAAGCTCCGCCCCAGCCAGGCACAGAAAAAACAGCAGGACGGAACGCAGCGAAAGAAATCTGCAGGTGGAAGGAAACGGGGTTCACAGCAGGATTCCAGAAAAAAGGCCGCTGGAAAATCAGCAGGACCGGACCACAGAAACAACTGGCAGAAAAAGGGCCGCTCCCCCAGAAAACCGCTCCGTACACCGGAACCGCAGTTTACCCACTTAAACCCAGTGGCGGATTATCTGCCCATCAGCAGGATAGAAAACGGCATTATATACACGAAGGACCACCGGTATGTGAAGGTGGTGGAGGTGATCCCCATCAATTTCCTGCTCCGCAGCGCCAGGGAACAGAGGGGCATCATCTATTCCTTTGTTTCCTATCTAAAGATAAGCCCCGTAAAGCTCCAGTTCAAGGTGCTGACCCGCCGTGCGGATATCGGGCGCCACATGGATACGGTGCGCCGGGAGATGGCCCAGGAAACCAATGAACAGTGCCGGCTCATGCAGGAGGACTATCTGCAGTTCATCCAGCAGATCTGTTCCCGCGAGGCAGTCACGCGCCGTTTCTTCCTGGTCTTTGAATACGAACCATGGAATAGCGCAAGGCGCACGGACGAAGAAGGAGAAGCCATCGGCTCCCTGCAGTCCGCTGTCCATACGGCTTCCAATTACCTGCGCCAATGCGGGAATGAAGTGGTGCTGCCAGATAACGAGGACGAATTCACCATAGATGTGCTTTACAACCTCCTGTGCCGGAATGAGAGCGCCGCAAAGCCCCTCCCTGTCCGGGCGAAAGAGGTGGTGGCGCAGTACCTGGCAAACGGGCGGGAGGCGGAGATTGGCCATATCCCTGCCGGGGAATTTATTGCTCCCGGAAGCATTGACTTTACCCACGGGCGCTACATCTGCATCGACGGGCTTTATTATGCCTATCTGCTGATCCCCTCGGACGGTTATAAGACCCATGTGCCGGCCGGCTGGCTCAGCCTGATGGTCAATGCCGGGGACGGGATCGACCTGGACATGTTCCTCTCCCGCCAGCCCAAGGAGCGCATCATCCAGAAGGTGGGCCAGCAGCTGCGCATCAACCGCTCCCGGATCAAGGACGCCAGCGATACCAACACGGACTTTGACGATATCGACAGCGCCATCCGCAGCGGCTATTTCCTCAAGGAAGGGCTTGCCAACAATGAAGATTTTTACTTTATGAACCTGCTGGTCACGGTTACAGCCCCCAATGAGGAAGACCTGGAGTGGAAGGTCAGCGAGATGAAAAAGCTCCTGCTCTCCCAGGACATGCGGGTATCCACCTGCCACTTCCGGGAAGAACAGGCATTCCTGACCGCCCTGCCCCCTGGTATCCGTGGAAAAAGGGCTGTATGAGCGCAGCAGGCGCAACCTCCTGACCGGGGGCGCCGCAAGCTGCTACCCCTTTACCAGCTATGAGATGTGCGATGACAACGTCATCCTTTTAGGTGTAAATAAGTACAACAGCTCCCTGATCATTGTGGATATCTTCAATTCCGCCGTCTATAAAAACGCAAACATGGCGATCCTGGGGACTTCCGGCGCGGGCAAGACCTTCACCATGCAGCTCATGGCCCTGCGGATGCGGCGCAAGGGAATCCCCATTTTCATCATTGCCCCGTTAAAAGGGCATGAGTTCCACCGGGCCTGTGCCAATGTGGGCGGCGAGTTCATCCAGGTCTCCCCGGCAAGCCCCCACTGTATCAACGTGATGGAGATCCGGCAGGTGGACCGCACCGTGAACGAACTGCTGGACGGCCCCTGCATCCAGTTGTCGGAACTGGCGGAGAAGATCCAGCGGCTCCATATCTTTTTCAGCCTGCTGATCCCGGACATGAACCATGAAGAGCGCCAGCTTCTGGACGAGGCCCTGATCCACACCTACAACAAGAAAGGCATCACCCATGACAACGCATCCCTGGCAGACCCCAAAGACCCGGCACGATACCGGGAGATGCCGGTACTGGGCGACCTTTATGGAATACTGAAGAAATCGGCCGCCACAAAACGGCTGGCAAATATCCTGAACCGCCTGGTGAACGGCTCCGCCAGCACTTTCAACCAGCAGACCAACGTGTCCCTGGACAACCGATATACCGTTCTGGATATCTCTTCCCTGACCGGGGACCTGCTGACCGTGGGGATGTTCGTAGCACTGGATTTTGTCCGGGACCGGGCCAAGGAGGACCGTACCGAGGAAAAGACCATCTTCATTGACGAATGCTGGCAGCTCTTATCCGGAGCCGGCGCCACAGGCACACGCCCTGCCGGCGACTTTGTACTGGAGATCTTCAAGACCATCCGCGGGTACGGGGGTTCCGCCGTCTGTGCCAGCCAGGACCTGAATGACTTCTTTAACCTGGACGAAGGACGGTTTGGGAAAGGCATCATCAACAACTCCAAGACCAAGATCATCCTGAACCTGGAGGATGACGAGGCCATGCGCGTGCAGAGTGCCCTCCACCTTTCCGATGCGGAGATCATGGAGGTCACCCACTTTGAACGGGGCAACGGCCTGATCAGCACCAACAACAATAACATCATGATGGAATTCAAGGCAAGCCCCCTGGAGAAAGACCTGATCACCACGGACAGAAGGGAACTGAAAGACATCGTGGAACGGATGCGGCGGCAGAATGAAGCCGGATAACAAAAAGGATTACGCACCGTATACGCATGATTTACGCAATCCCTTTTTCCATACGTCCGTTATACGCACAGATTACGCATTTACAATAAGACAGAAAGGAAGGTGGTGCCAGTGAAGACCAGGGCAGAGTTATACGGCCATGAAGCCACGGAACTGCTCCGGATCATATCCATATATCCGGGACTTTCAGAAAAACAGTTATGCCGGTTCTACCCTGGCCGGGAGGATGTCACCAGGAACCTGCTCTCCCACCTGTGCAGACAGGGGCGTACCCGGCAGGCAGACACCGGGGGATATTTCCCCTATGGGAACGGTAAAGCAGAAACAGATTCCGGTATGGTACGGGCGGCATGGGTACTGCTTGATTTTATCGACAGGGCGGAATACCACTCGTCCAGTGAGTTCCCCGTAAAGATTGCCTTTTTCTCTAAAGGTGAACTGTATGAGATCGTCCATGCCGCTGCCGGACAGGAGGCGCTTGTCGCCCATGCCCTGCGCCAGAGCCGTGACAGCGGCGGCCGCCGTATCGTGCTGGTGGATAACCCCGGGCAGATCCCCCTGCTGGAATTTCCGGGGATAACCGGATTCTGTACCGTGGATGGCAATGGAAATGTAAGCTACTACAAAAAATCAACATAAAAAAGATTGGAGGGATGTGAGTGGACCGAAAGATTATCTCACGCCGGATTGCAGATATCCAGAACAGCCTTTCACGGCTGAACAACAACATCTGCGCTATGGATTCCCTGGATATCCAGAGGTATCCCGAAAACTATGAAACCATGTCAACCGAAGCCGCCCTGCGGGCCGAAGGGATCGCCTGCCAGCTCAGGAGTCTCCTTTATGCCTCCACCTCTGTCCCAAAGGCAGAATATCTTGTGAAAGCGGGGGAAGCCCACGGCATTGAAGTCAGTTTTGAAGACGGAATCCTGGAAGTGGCAATGCCCCGCCTGCTTCCCAAAAAGAAGACACGCCAGAGCAGCCTGTTCCTGATCGACCCGCTCCATGCTGTCCTGGGGCAGTATATAAAGGAACATCCCATGCCCCGGTTCCGGGAATGTGTAGTCTGTATCTCCCATGTGTATGACCATGAGCTGCCGGACTGGTGCCTGCTGGACTATGACAACCTGCAGCAGAAACAGATCCTGGATGCCATCGCCCTGTATGTGATGGCGGATGACAGCGGGCTTTTATGTGACGCCTACAATACCACAGAACTTGGGGATAAGGACGGCACCCGTATCTATATCATGGAAAAAGGCCGCTTTGCCGGATGGCTCTCCGGGCGGGAAAAAGATTTAAAATCCATATCGGATTTTTGACCTTTTTGGGATTTTTTTCACCCATATGCAGGGAATCCGGGAAATGCCCGAAAATCCGCCTGTGGGGATTGGTTTCCCACCCGGAATGTACCGAAGTTTTCAGTCACCCCGGTAAAAAACCGGGGAAATGCCGGCCCTGTGCCGGTCACAAGGAGGTGGTTTTTTGGATGGCAACAGCAGACTCCCGCGGACAGGCACGGTCAGTTACCATCTGCTTGAACTGACTGCCATCTGCGGCGAACTCCCCGCTGACCTGCTCCCACGCATCCCCGGCAGTACCAGCTATAAAGAGTCTGTCATAACTTCCCTGAAAAAAGATGGTCTTCTTAGGACCTACTACCGGGATAAGCTGCGGGGGTATCGTCTGGGACGGATGGCAAAGACCTTCCTGATGGAAGAAAACCCGGAACGGTTCTCATTCTTCCTTACAGGGAACGGGGAGACCAGCCGGCTAAAGAGCGAGTTTCCCCGCCGCCTGCGCCTGCACCGTGTAGCTGAAATCTTTGTCTCCATGCAGAATGCAGGCATCCGCATCTTCCGGGATGAAAAACCGGATATCTTCTCTTCCACGGGTTCCCCGGTCCCCATGCTGGAATGCCCGGCCTTTTACAGTTCCCGCGAGATCAAGGAAATCGGCATTGACGCTGTAAAGATCCGGGGTTCCCGCATGGCCGGTGCGCTCCTTGCACCATCCGGAATCTTTGTCGCCTATAACGGAGACTCCTATACCATGAAATGGGATTACCGGGCAGAGATAAAGGTACAGGTACTGTTAAAACTGCTGCTGTGCTGTGAAAGGCTTCCGGACCAGTATGCCCGGGCCGAAGTTTCCGGGCTGCTCCTTGGGAATGGTCTGGAACATTTTTACCAGATCCTTTCCGCTGCTGACACGGCTTCACGCTGTTTCTTTCTTCTGGACGGCAATTATGAGCATTTTTATTACCTGACCAATGACCATTACGGGGACACGCTGCTGAAGCTCCTGTGCCGCCCGGAGGGTACAGCGGAACTCGACCACATGCTGATGCAGGGATTTTATCCAAAGGATACGGGGCTTCCCATAGAACATGACGCCCTGGATCAGAACGGGAACCCGGTGCTGTTCGGCTATTTCCTGGACATCCCCCGCATCAACCGTTTCCATACGGCGCTCCAGCTGCAGGAACGGACGGGAACCCTGATCTGCTTTGACTTCCAGAAGGAAGTTCTCCACCGCTTCTGCGGAGGACAGGTAGGTTTTTCCACCATCAGCTTTGAAAAATTTGAAAGGAGGTTTTTCCCATAGACAAGAAAAAAATACTGAAAGGGCTGGTCACTGCCCCCATCGCCATCCTTGCCGTCCTGTATGCGGGCGGCTACCTGGGGCAGTTCATCGGCAACTACGCCCTCTGGAAACAGGGGGGCGGCTACCCTGGGGATGGCACTTCTCCCCTGCCTCCCACTCCTTCCTTCTCCGTCTGTCTGCACGCAGCAGTCCGCCCGCCATACGGGATCTACGGCATTTTTATCTGTATCGGGCTTTTGGCGGTGCTGCTCCTTTTCGTCATGCGGATCGGGTACAGCGACACCGGGGAATATGACGGGGACCGGAACTTCACCTATTCCGCCAAAGGAACCTACGGCACCTCCGGCTGGATGAGCCGTAAGGAGATGTCCGGCGTCCTGGAACTGGTAGCCGACCTGCGCCGGTATCAGGGGATCGTCCTGGGCATGCTGGAGCGGAAGGCAGTCTGCGTGCCGGAGAAGACACGGCTCAACAGCAACCTGGCAGTCTACGGCGCCAGCGGCTCCATGAAGACACGCTCCTTCTGCATGAACCGTATTTTACAGGGGGTATCCCGCGGGGAATCCCTGGTCATCTGCGACCCGAAATCGGAGCTGTACGAAAAGTCCAGCGAATACCTGCGCGACAAGGGCTATACGGTCCGTGTGTTCAACCTGGTCAATCCGGAAAACTCGGATTCCTGGAACTGCCTCAGTGAAGTGGAAGGGCAGGAACTGATGGCGCAGCTTTTCGTGGACGTCATCATCAAAAATACCACGGGCGGCGGCAAAGGGGACCATTTCTGGGATTCCGCAGAAATGAACCTGTTAAAAGCACTGGTGCTGTATGTGGATAAGGGCTATCTCCCGGAGAACCGGAACATGGGGCAGGTCTACCAGCTCATTACCTTAAACTCGGAAACCGCCCTGAACAGCCTGTTTGAAGTGCTTCCCATCAACCACCCGGCCAAGGCCCCTTACAGCCTTTTTAAGCAGGCGTCCGATTCCGTGCGAAGCGGCGTCATCATCGGCCTGGGGAGCCGCCTGCAGGTGTTCCAGTCGGAACTGATCAAGAAGATTACCGCACGGGATGAGATCGACCTGGAATTACTGGGCCAGAAGCCCTGCGCCTATTTCCTCGTGACCAGCGACCAGGACAGCACCTTTGACTTCCTGGCATCCCTGTTTTTGTCCTTTGTGTTCATCAAGCTGGTGCGGTATGCGGACAAAAACTGTGAGGGCGGCCGGCTCCCCGTGCCCGTCCATGTTTTGGGGGAGGAGTTGACCGCCTGCGGCACCATACCGGACCTTTCCCGGCGCCTGAGCGTGATCCGCTCCCGGAACATCTCCATGTCCTGCGTGTTCCAGAACCTTGCCGGGCTGCAGAACCGGTATCCCTTAAATCTCTGGCAGGAGATTCTGGGGAATTGCGACGTCCAGCTCTTTTTAGGCTGTACTGATCCCCTGACGGCGGAGTTTGTCTCTTCCCGCACCGGGCTTGCCAGCATGGCGGTCTCCAGCAAGTCCAAACAGTTAGGCACCTGGCGGATCTCCAACTACACGCCGGAATACCGGGAGACCAGCGGCGTGGGGAAACGCCCCGTGCTGACGCCAGATGAAGTGCTGCGCCTGCCCATTGACGAGGCGCTTATCATCATCCGGGGAAAGAAAACCTTAAAGGTGGGCAAGATGGATTATTCCAAACATCCGGAATATCCCCTGCTGCGCCCCTGCAAGGCATCCGCCCACATCCCGGAGTGGAGGCGCCTGGAGATGGAAGCTGCTGCCGCACCGGAACCAGCGGTAAAGCCGGCACCACAAAAGACGGATGCAAAGCAGACATCAAAAGCAGCCGTAAAGCCTGCCACAAAAACAGGGGCAAAGCCTGCAGCAAAAGGAACGGGGAAAGCACCAGCCTCCGGCACACAGCAGAAAGTGCCTTCCCCTCCGGCATCCGGGTCAAAAAAATCTGCCCCTTCCGGCACACCTGCCGGGATTGTATCTGCGGACAAAGATTCCATCATGTCCTGAAACGAAACTGCTATGGAACGGTCCGTTTTGGAGACTGTGAAATAGAATAACAACACTATGGAGGTAAACACATGGCAAGAAAAAAAGAACTTATGGAACTGGAAAACCCTTCTATGGAAGAAAACAATTCTTTGGACGGAACGGACACAGAAGCCGGGGCTTTCCCCGGAGAAGTAGGCGGCACCCCTCCTGAAACTGACGGGGACGGCATGGACTTAAATGAACTGCTTGGCAGCATGGACCAGGAACCGGCTGCCGACCCGGACAGGACAGATGGGGATCTCCCGGAACTGACAGAGGAAGAGATCTTCAGGGAAATGCCGGAAAATCCCGATGGCACCGGCACTGTGCATGGCGCCTCTGAAGAAAGCGATACCCCCGGTGAAGCACAGCCGGAATCGGCA
The DNA here is from genome assembly GCA_910574805.1 of Lachnospiraceae bacterium. Classification (GTDB taxonomy): domain Bacteria; phylum Bacillota; class Clostridia; order Lachnospirales; family Lachnospiraceae; genus Hominiventricola. Next base: position 160,362 of record CAJTCV010000010.1, read on the forward strand.
GCCCCGCCTGAACCAAACAGTGCCGCTGCAAAAACCAGACGCACCACCCGCAGGAAAAAAGAAGAGCCCCCTACAGAAACAGACGGGGAAACGCAGCGGCCAGAAGCAGAGATGCCGGAGAGCATGGAAGCTGTACCTGACAACGTGCCCGATCCCCTGTCTGCTGCTGTCTATAAAAGCGGGCTGGCGGATGAGACAGCAGATGGAATGGATGGCACCATTCCGCAGGAGGAAACGGAACCCGCTGGAACCGGGCCGGAAGATACGCCTTTACCCTCCGCTGAAGACACAGCCGGAACCGCGTCTCCCCCTGCTGCATCCTCTTCCCGCCGTACCACTGCCAGAGGCAGAAAAGAAGATGCCCCGGTACTGACACTGGAGGTACGTGGGGAAGTGGAAACGGAAGAATCCCGTGACGATGCCATCTGGCATGAGATCCACAATGCTTACCGTACCCGGCGCATCCTTACCGGGCAGCTTGGCGGGATCGAGCAGACGGACAATGGAAAGACCATCACCATTGTAGACTATAAAGGATTCCGGATTGTGATCCCCTTAAAAGAGATGATGATCAACGTGGGCCGCAGCCCTTCCGGACAGGAATATGCGGAGTTCATGCTGCGCCAGAACAAGATCCTCGGCAATATGCTGGGCGCAGAGATTGACTTCATCGTAAAAGGGATTGATTCCAAAACCCGCAGCGTAGTCGCCAGCCGGAAGGAAGCCATGCTCCGGAAACGGCAGACCTTTTATCTGGATACGGATGCGGCAGGCATGTACCGCATTTACGAAGGCCGCATTGCCCAGGCCCGTGTGATCGCCGTGGCAGAGAAGGTCATCCGGGTAGAGGTGTTCGGTGTGGAATGTTCCATCATGGCCCGTGACCTGGCCTGGGAATGGATCGGGGATGCCCACGAACGCTTTTCCGTAGGAGACCAGGTTCTTGTACGCATCCTGAACGTGCGCCGTGACAGCCTGGAAGATATGGGTATCAAAGCGGACATCAAGAGCGTGTCCCAAAACACCAGCCATGACAACCTGAAAAAATGCCGTATCCAGAGCAAGTATGCCGGTAAGGTCACGGATGTACATAAGGGCGTGGTCTATATCCGCCTGTCTAACGGAGTGAACGCTGTGGCCCACTCCTGCTACGACTACCGGACTCCCGGCAAGAAGGATGATGTGAGCTTTGCCGTCACCCGGATTGATGAAGAACGGGGCGTGGCTGTGGGGATTATTACCCGGATCATCCGGCAGAATCTGTGATATTTCTTGCAGATATGATATAAAACATATGGAGCTACAACTCTTTTAAATGTTGTGGCTCCATACTTTTATCTCTTTACATAGCCATTCCTCTACATCTTTTTCCTGATACGAAAGCGCAACGAACAGGTTTAAAATCAACTAACATATTACAGTTTCATGCTTACACTTTGGGCAGAATAAGGGGAAGTTTTCAAGGATAGTATCTGCTCTAAGTTGTATGCGGGTTTTGCTGTTACACACTGGACAATACAACCATACCCGTCCAGACATTAAACCACCTCACTTTCCGGTTTGTTAAACACAATTTCATATTTGATCCCCTCTAAATCTTTGAAGAACATCGCATAATAATAGGGCCCGTGTTCTTCAAAAATTCGTGGAGCATAAATTATATTTGCCCCTATTTCTTTGATACGCAAATAGAGTTCATCCACTTCTTTTCTTGAATTAGCTCTAAATGCCATATGGTGAAATGCTCCTGGTTTTCTTCGATGTATGGTATCACTTTTGAAAGTTGTACGGGGTGAACATATAGCAAAATCAAAACTTTCGTTCAAATATTCAACCACATATAAATCGTGTTCTTCAATAACGGCGCTTATTTTGTCCGTCAGACTATATCCCAAAATGGGCATAAGTTTGTCATAAAACGGCTCTGCGATCTTCATATTTTTAACCGTAATTTGAATATGATCAATAATCGGTTTCATCCTTTCCTCCTTCTAATTTGTGAGCCAATATTGTCGGCCATCTCTGGTACGCTCCATAAATCCGTACATAATAAGGTATCGTCGAATAGTCATATAATCAGCATAAATAGGCTTGAGAATTTCATTAACTTCATGCTCACTGTATTTTTTTCCATATTCAAATTGTTCAGCTATTTTTCCAAGGATAACAACCTTTTTCTTTTCTTTGGGCGAAAAAGATTTTAGTACAAGAGGTTGAATACTGGAAAAAAAGTCTCAACAATGTGTTGCTTTTCATCCTCTGTGATAAGATAGCGATCATCAACATAAATTGCATTATTATGAATGGGAATGATCTGTTCAGTAGTTATTGGTTCATCCTCAAACACTAATTCATACATAGCTAAATAGAATTTAGCCTGTTTTGCCTTTTCCCTAAATGTAAAACGTTGTCTACGAATTGTAGCTTCTGTTACATTTAATTTTTTTGCCATATCCTTATAATTCATAATAATACTACATATTGATTATTTCTCTATTGAAACAAATGGTGGAAAACTATCAGAACTATTCACACGTTGCATTGTATTTATGTCATAGTCAAAGCATTTTCCATTATATTCATAATGTAATTTTCCATCTTCACAATAAAAACGATGTTCTGATTGAAATGCCACAGGCTTAGATTGTCCGTCTTGTATTGGCTGATCACGATACAAAACCTGATCCTCCGAAAATTTTAAAACATTGTTTTCGAGACAGATGTCATATATGCCACTAACCACTGCCTCTGCTGCTACATTTCTTCCAGTAGCTGAAATCATTCTAAAACAACCGGTCATTGTATCTGTACTTTTACGCTTAGCTAATTCAAAACGAAACAATGATACCGCACTAAAATCTTTTCGCAGTTCTTCTCGTTGTCCATCAGCTCCCATAAGCCATATCTTTTTATTTGCAACTATAAACATATCTAATTGAAATCCGCTTTGTGAGTATTTTAGATTTGAAAAAGAAATCTGATCAGAGTATACACCCTCTAACGCACCATCCTCTAGTTTGTAAACCAATTCCTTTGTAAACAGTGTTCTTCCATTTACATTTTCTTCGATAAAATCTATACTCTTTTTCATCTTCAAGTCCCTCTTTCATTAAAATATCAGCTCACCGCACAGTCTTTTTCCAGATAAAACATATAATTGTTCCAATTAGTGCGATCGCTCCCATGGTGATATAAGGCAATTCAATACTACGCTCATACAGATACCCAGCCAGCAGAGGGGCAATGACTTTGCTAAGATTTCCGGCGGTGCTGGCAAAGCCCATGAGTATTCCTTTGCGCTGATTGGCCGCCTTGGATAGGCTTGCGTTTAGTGTGGGTACTGTTAAAGCGGAAGATACTGCAAATAGACCGAAAACAACAAGTACACTGATAAAGCCAGATGTTAATACCATAGCAAAGGCAACCAGTGCTTTACAAAATATGCCTGTCAGTATTAGTAGCTTATCGCCCATCTTATTTTCCAAAGGACCGGTAAAAAAACCCTGTACTACAATTAAAACACCTGCTACCACCATCCAAACAACACCAACTTGCCCGGTGGTAAATCCAAACTTGTCAACGACATATAGCCCCGTAATACCCTGCAAACCGGTTTGACAGAAGTTTACGATAAAAATAAGGATCAGAATAACTCCTGCGGGACCAAGCAGCATGCTTTTCAGGGCTAAAAAATCAAAAGAATCTTTTTTGTGCGGATAACCTGACCTCTCTATGGACTCTGGCAAAACGGTTACAATGAGTAAAAATGCAATAAATGAAATTCCGGCTCCTGTAAAGAATGGAAGTGCAAGTGAATAGCCAGCCAGAATACCGCCAAACAGCGGCCCTAACATAACACCTACACTCATTGCGGCTCCAAGCTGGCCCATATTCTTGCTTCTTTCGTCCTCTGTGCTGGAATCACCCACATAGGCCAGGGACGCAACTGACGTAGCAGATGACAAAATACCGGATAAAGCACGGGCGATAAACAGTGTCCAAAAGGAGGAGGCCAAGCCAAACAGCAATAAGCTGATTGTATAGCCCAACATGCCAATGCTGATAATCGGCTTTCTGCCGATTCGGTCGGACAGCACTCCCCAAAACGGGGCGCACAGTGTTTGTGTCAGCGCATATATGGCCGTGAGCCAGCCAAGTTCTTTGCCACCCGCTCCGAGATTTTTCATGTAAAACGGCATAACCGGAATGATCAGGCTATATCCTAACGCAATTACAAAAGTTGCAAGTTTCAAGGCAAAAATAGGCGTTTTATTCATTGAGTTTTTATTCATTGAGTGTCACCTCCCCTGTTGCGCCGTCCACTGTTATCATTTGTCCGTTTTGTATGGTTCGCGTAGCAGTGTGTGTTGCCATGACAGCGGGGATACCATATTCACGGGCAACAATGCTTGAATGGCTAAGAGGGCCGCCAATGTCTGTTACAATCGCACTTGCGGAGGCAAACAACTGCGTCCATGCGGGAGTTGTGGTAACGGCGACCAGGATACTTCCCGGCTGGAATTTCTCAAAATCTGCCGGGCTGTTCAGTACACAGGCGGGAGCCGTAACAACGCCTGGGCTGGTTCCTATGCCCGTCAATACAATTTTCCCATCTTTCTGTCTTTGAGTTGCATGTGATACGGCTTTTTTGCTTTTTTCCGGCAACATGGAAGGCGCCACATAACCCCGGAATATATCATGTTCCGCTTGCCTGGCAGGGATTGCCTCACTCAGATCAGACAGGGGCATATTTTTATCAAGCTGTGTTATGAGCGTTTCCAATTCTGTTTTTGTGAGCCAGTAAATATCGTCCAGATGTGAAATGGCTCCTCCAGTTAAGAGACGTTCAGAAATTTCCTGTAGCATACGGCGAATCAGTGGGTGCCCCATCCCCATCAAATAAATAGCGTTTTCACGCATGGGGGCAGTATTTTGTGCCCAATGGAGCAGCTTCAAAAACAGCTTTTTACGGTGGCCGCCTATCTGTTGCAAAATCTCTTTTTCGGCCAGCTTCCTGCGCTTTTCAAATGTGATTTGGCGCGAATACGGATTTTCCCCTTTTTCCTCCAAAAACGCTTTTATGGATTCAAAGGTTGGCGTAAGCATCTCCTGTGGTGTGGCATATGCAAAATCAAATTCATACGCAGTACAGCCAAACTCTTTGAAATAGGCGTTAATCCAGCTTTTCCACTCTATCCACATCTCCTGCGAAACTTCCGCAGGCAAAATGGAGGACTTGAAATCTTCTGCTATCTTTGCTGCAGGATTACTTTTCAGATAGAAGCCTAAAGTGTTATTTTGCTTTGCCCATTCCGAAAGGTCCCACAGGTTCTTTTCCGATTGCAGCGCAATCGTATCAAACCCAAGCAAGAGAACGGAAATGTCTGTTATACCAGCACGGCGGGCCGTACCCTGAAAGAATTTTGTAAATAACGTTTCGCTGATAGAGGCGGCAGGCAATGTAAGCTGAATCCTCGTGAAATAAATACATGCGGCGTAAAATACGGCTTGAATGCCCTCCATAATCTGCTTGGCGCTTAACGTATGCAGGGATGTTTCGTCCCACTGCCTCACCACATCTTCAAATTTTTTTCTTGCCGCTTCAAAGCGCATCATGCTGTTGGTAAGCGTCCGATGCAAAGAGCGGAGGGAAAGGGATTTTACAGCAATTAAAAGAGGCTTTGCCTTAGCGGAAAGATAAACATAACCATTGATGATCGTGTATGCCCCATTGTCTGGCAGCAGCTTTTTTGCGCTTGTACCAAACATATCCACCCATAAAAGCGCCGACGCACGGTTGACTAATTCAAGGCCAAGAGTGGCGAACAGAGGCGTGACTGGGTTTGGCAGGTGTTCTGCCAGACTGCCCTTTGTGTAAACTACATTCTTTTCCGGCAATACCCACTCCGGCGGTAAGACCGTAATGGGGCGGGCCTGAACAATATACAACTTATCTTTTTCCAGCGCCCATTCTATATCCATAGGCATTCGATAATATTTCTCAATTTTATTTCCAAGCTGCGTCAGCCGTATGACTTGATTGCGGGTAAGGGCAGGTTTTTTACGGAGCCGTCCGGGGACAGGGATTTCTTCCGTTCCGTCTAAGGTGCGAACCGTCATAATCTCTTTGTTTGCCGCTTCATATGATACGATTCGGACGGCGCTCTTATCCGTAACAATTGTATCAGGGGTGACTAAGCTGGAAACCACCGCTTCACCAAGCCCCCATGCGGCATTTATAATCATTTCGTTACGTCTGCCGTTCATAGGGTTGATTGTAAACATAACACCAGAAGCATCAGAAAACGCCAACTTTTGTACGACTACGGCAAGGGCCACAAGCTCCTGCCTGATATTATTCTTTATGCGGTAAGCAATCGCACGAGCTGTCCAAAGGGATGCCCAGCACCGCTTTACAGCGTCAAGGACTTCATTCTCACCTTGTATATTGAGATAAGTGTCCTGCTGGCCCGCAAAAGAAGCATCGGGTAAATCCTCTGCGGTCGCGGAGGATCGAACAGCCACCGAAACATTTCCCAATCCGGCATAAGCGGTTTTTATTGCCGCCGACACTTCCTGCGGCATTTTTCCATTATGAAAAAGTTGACCAATCTGCTTGGATATATCTTCAAGTTGACTGGTACTGTTGGAATCTATGCCCTCCAGCAATGCTTTGATGTAAGGCTGAATTTGGTTCGCTTCAACAAAAATCCGGTATGAAGCAGTTGTAACATGAAAGCCGTTCGGCACAGGGATACCCGCTGTCAATAGCTTTGATAAAGACATACCTTTTCCGCCAACCATTTCAAGTGATGCCTGTTTATGCTCCAAAGACAGGATATAGGGGTTCATTTTTTTCACCTCCTTCATTCATAATTCCGTGTAGAAATATATTGATTGTTTCGTCCAGCATCTTTTCCTCACTGGCTGATGGCCGGGAAGTATAGACAATGGAGAGCATGGAGTTAATCAACAGGCGCACCACAAGGTCAGAATCTGTTTTGCGAAAAACACCTTTGGCCACTCCGCCTTCAATCACGGTTTTGATCATATTGTGGTATTCGTAACGTATTGCTTTCAGACGCTTCCGATACTCTTCTTCTAAGTAATCAGATTCGGCATGAAGCCACATTAGTACAGTCCTGTACTGATGCGGCACTTTAAGCTGATTGTGCATGATTTTTCTAAGGCATAGTTCCGGCAAAGGTTCATTGTCAATAATTCTGTGAACCTGCTCTATGACTTCTTCAAATTTTTTCTCCATTGCATATACAGCAATCTCGTCTTTTGTTTTGAAAAAATCGTATAGACTGGACTTTCCCATTTTCGCTAAGTCTGCAATTTCCCGCATAGATGTTTTTTGAAACCCATTTTCAGCAATAAGGCGCAACGCAATATCAACTATTTCGCTTCGACGTGCTGCCTGTTGTTCGGGTGTAAGTGTAATTCCTTTTGGCATCTGACAAAACCTCCCAGTAGCGACCGATGGTCGTTTATTACATTTTAATTATATAGCGACCAACGGTCGCTTGTCAAGATTGAAATTTCTTCCTGCATATACTGCCCAATAGAAAAGGGATGTTTCGGCCATGGCTCTAAACGGCAAGCGTTCCAAGTGTCTATACACTTGCGAATTTTCCACGTTCCGGCTCCCGCCGAAACCTGAAATTTCCCAGCCGGCAGCATCGTTGTCTTTTCCGGTCTGATACGATATTCTAAAGATAGAAAAAGAGACAAAGAACCCCAATGTCATTAAGACAATCGTTTTTATACAAAACAAAAAAGCCCTCCTGCTATATACAAAACAAACAAGTGGACTTTTTCATGTTTTTAAGAATTTTAGTATTATGGTTTATAAATATTTCCTAATTCTCTCTCATATTCCCAATGTCTTTAAATGCCATGGTAGTGAATGTTTATCCGTCCACACCTTCGGAACAGTTTACGAATTGGTTTTATAAACTGGAAGTTAATTATCCAACTGTCCTATATATCAAACAGGCTTAATTGTACCGGCTGTTCTTTTCTCTCCTTTTCTTTTAGCCGATGCAGATTTTCCAGTTCCGCTATCCTCTCTGGTCCAAGCCATTTGTCTGCATGGCGCCGGTCTGTGCTGTATTCCTCCAGACTCTCATATCCGTTCTCCAACAGTTTCTTTTCCAGGCGCCTGACTGCGGACTCCCGTGACTGCCGCCGTCTCTCCCTTTTATTCTCTGAATCCCGTTTTTCCATATCGGAAGCATGCACAATCTGGATTCCGTTCCGGATATCCTCCAGGTCCTGCATCAGATCCCGGCTCTCCCTCTGTTCGGCACGGACGTTCTGGATCTCAAAGGAAAAATACCTGCCGTGGTATTCGGAGAAAAAGAGTTCCGTAAAATAGTGGTTCCTCACTCTCTCCTTTATCCTGTCCTGGCAGAGCCTGGCACATATCTCGCAGATATCCATGCTTACCGGATGGTCAAAGAGCTTTTTCCCTTTGATAATCTGGGTATCCACCTGCCCTTCAAACAGCGTGCCGTTCAGGTCATTTCTAAGCCAGGATATCTTTACATCATAAAATACATTCCCCCTTTTCTTATCCAGTTCATGCCCCAGGACCGGGCACATCCCCACACACCTGTTCCGTCCGCAGTCATAAGGGTCATAGTTCATCTCCCATTCCAGTGTATCCCGGTTGAACCGCATATGCTCCCGGCAGACACGTCCTTTCTTCTGCAGTCCGAAACTGATCTCCTGCCTTCGTATCTCATCGTCATGCAGTTTCAGGATATGCTCCACACTCCCCTCATAACAGTATTCTTCCTCCGTCATATGGACCTCGCAGTCATACCGGAGTATGCCATGCTCCTGGAGATATTCATGTTTCAGCTTACATTCTTTCTTTTCATAAGGGCAGTGGATGGTAGCCATATCATTTTCAAAAGTCCACTCAATCCCCATGTAGCTCATGTTGCTGTGGCACTGGAGCCCTTTGCACTGCAGGCCGCAGGGTGTCTTAAAGGTCTGCTCAAATATCCACCATTTTTCATAAGTAAAACCCCCATCATAATTATCAAGAGTCTTTTCCTGCCACATGGGTATGTCAACCCTTACATAGTCTGGATGGTGCTCTGCGCTATAACCTTCCTCCAGCAGCCGTTTTGTCAGAGCATTGTATTCCTCATATTCCTTTTCCCTCATTTTGTTCCTCCTTATAATCCCTGGCAGGGACGCATCCCAAAATAGTTTTCCATGCGGTCCCGCAGCCTTTCTGCCGACATATCATATTCTCCGGCAATACAGGATTCACAGCACGGGTATTTGTACGCCAGGGTTTTCGATAACCGGGCATCCCAGCTGTTTAACTGTCTGCCACATTTGTTACAGTCCTGATCCAGCCATCTTACTTTCTGCAATCACTCTCCACCTTCCTTTCTTTCTTGTGAATGTTGTTGTATCCTTATATGCCTTCCGGCTTTCAGGCAGCAAAAAAGCAGGAATGACTCTCTGATATTCCTGGCGTCCGTAGTTTCCTGTGAACCCGTGTCATTCCTGCTCTGAAAAGAAATAATAAAATTTTCCAAAATAAAACCAGCGGTATATCACTCACAGGGCGTAGTGATACTGCTGGTACAATCATACAAACTTAACGGCGTGTGCAATGCGGAAGTTTGCCACATACAGGCAATTCCGACTATATCCACAAAAGGATGCGCACAAAAATCAATTACAAGGGAAGTGTAACACAAGATATGGAATCAGTCAACAACTTAAAACTATATATAGTATGAAAGAAATTTAAAAAATTTCTGATTCTTGCAGAAATATCTGGTTTTCACCCTATTTTATTATTATATAGGTCATTTAAAAAGATGCCATAGAACGTACATTGACAATTTTATAGCATGGTACTGGGAGTTATACAGGTGCATGGGACAGGTCTGCCATAAAAAGCCTGCCCCTGCTTAATCGCTGCACAGCACGGCCTGAAAATACGCGGCGGAAACTCCGGCGCAGGAAGTGGCCCAGGGCGCCATGTGGATAAAATATATTTTTTGCTAATTGCAGTTGAAATCTCAGCGGTTCACTTCGTATATTATATATGGAGAATATTTTCAAGGATTATGCTGATTCTGTTTCAGCTGCAAGGAAAGGAGCGTATATGGCAGCTGATGAAAAGATCATGAAAACGCCAGCCACTAATGAAAAAAGGACTTATTCTGTCCAGGAGATTGCCGAAATCCTGCAGATCAGCCGCAGTATGGCTTACAATCTCTGCGCTCAGTCCCTCTTTAAAACGGTCAGGGTAGGGAAGTATGTCAGGGTGTCAAAACCTTCCTTCGATGAATGGCTGGACAGCAAATAAAAAAGGAGAATCAGTATGGCATCTATTGTAAAAAGAGGAAAATCATATTCTGTTGTTTATTATCAGGGAACCGGAAAAAAGCGTCAGCAGGTCTGGGAATCCGGTCTCAGTTATTCCACGGCCAAAAGCAGGAAGACCCAGATTGAACATGAGCAGGCGACAAACACCATTACGACAGTAGACAGCAGGGATATGACAGTCAGTGAATTTCTTTATGAGTTCATTGAAAAATATGGCCTGAAAAAATGGAGGGCATCTACCTATGACGGCAATAACGGACTGCTGGAGAATTATGTACATCCCTACCTGGGTGATAAAAAGCTCCGTTCTATCAAAACAAAAACGGTAGATGACTACTATCATTTTCTGGAAACAGAGGCAGAGCCGGCTACCAATATGGGGAGGCCCATGCGGGAACACATCACGGCAGCTACCATCCATGACATTCATAAGGTACTGCGGTGTGCCTTCAATCTTGCGGTGCGCTGGGAGTATATCAGTAAAAATCCATTCCTTAATGCGATCCTCCCGGAACATCATGAAAAGGAAAGGGTAATTTTGGAGCCGGAGCAGATTTTAAAGGTTCTGGAATTTACCAACCGTCCCGAATATTATGATTATTACTTAATCCACTGTGCGGTTCTGATTGCCATTGGATGTACCGTGCGCGGTGGGGAAATCGGTGGCCTGCAGTGGGACAAGATCAATTTTGAAAAACAGATCATCCATTTTGACCGGGCAATCGACAGAGTATCCAAGAAGAACATGGATATGCCGAAGATGAACATTCTTTTCAAGTTCCCAAATCTTTATCCGGGAACCAAGACTATGATTGTTCTGAAACAGCCCAAGAGTGACGACACGATACGAAATGTGGATGTTCCCCAGAGTGTTCTGAATGCACTGCTTGTATTGAAGGAAATGCAGGACAAGCTGAAAAAAGAATTAGGACCGGATGGCTACATGGATTATAACCTTACCATCTGCCAGGCCAATGGTCGTCCCATTATGACAGAACACCTGAATAAACGGTTTAAGGAAATCCTGACTGAAATGAATGACCCTGATATGGACCCCCAGGAAATTGTATTCCACAGTCTGCGTCACACCAGCGCCACCACCAAACTGCTTATGTCCGGAGGTGACTACAATTCGGTTATGCAGGCCGGCGGATGGTCTAATCTGGAGATGCTGACCAGACGTTATGGGAAACATTCTTTTGCAAGTGAGCGTGAAAAGCTGGCCGGCAAGATGGATGATTTCCTTGATGGCAAAGGCATCAGTGAGCCACAGAAAAATGATAAAGATGAAGCAAATTCCGCAGAACAGGTATTGCAGCAGCTTATGAAATCCAATCCTGAACTGCTAATAGAATTTGCCAGGTCTATCCAAAATGCTAATAAAGAGTAAATCTATTAGCAGACAAATGAACGGATAAAAATACCGTATTAGCAAAAAAGAAAAAATCTGGTGTTTGAGAAGCTTCAAAATGGGAGTTTTATTAGCAGAAAAACAGGCCGGATTATTTGAACATCCGACCATTTAACTCGTATTAGCATGTAGGTTCGATTTTCAAATGTATTAGCATATTAGCAAATCCGAGTTTTGGTGCTGAAATGAAGAAAGCCGAAAACCCGCTAAAATCAAGGCTTTCGGCTATGTTTCCAGCGTTCCCGAGGTGACTCGAACACCCGACCTACCGCTTAGGAGGCGGTCGCTCTATCCATCTGAGCTACGGAAACGTGTATAAAATTGTGTGTGACCTGCAGCCTCTGCTCCTCCAAAAAGTTTCCGTTGCAGGTTCTCTTAGGAGTCCCTTATTATATCCATTTAATTAAGGGAACAGAAGTCAGATCCTCATCTGACTGAACTATTTTACCACTTTTCTTCAAAATGCACAAGCCCCTGAAGCCAAATAATTCCGCGAAATCTTCTTCCGGCCTTCGGCTCACCCAGAAGATCTTTATGATTGATGCATACATCCATGATAATCTCATTGGTTTCTATGGTAAGCACATAGACCTTTTCATGGGTCTTATTATTTTCCAGAAGCTCCACATCCAAGATCTCGCCCATGATATTATAATGATCGCACTCCACACCACAGGGCATGAAATGCGTGGTGACGATGGAGAATACATCCTCATCCGTAATTCTCCTGGATATCATGGAATACATGTCCATGTCTTCCAGTGTCAGATTCTCGATGGCATCCTCGTCTCCGTCCCGGGCCGCCTGAAGCATCCGGCTGCGTTCCTGAGAGGCCTTGATCTCTGACACCACAGGCATCTTCTGATAGACCGGCATCAGTACCTTGCCTTCCACGGACAGACCGGACAGGATCAGAGACGCCGTAGCATTCTCCATCCTGCCGTAACGTTTCCGGTTGAGATATTCTGTCACATTCTGCAGATAAAAGATCAGGGATACCCCCAGATTCATATCATCACAGACCCCGGCATAGGACTCCTTCTCCGCATGCCGTTCAATAACCATATCTTCATAGAACCGTTCTGCTCTTCCTGTAAAATACGGAACACAGTATTCTGCGTGAAATTCTTCTTTTTCGTCATATACGCCCCGGACCATGAGTCCCATCTGCTCTGCAAATGCTTTTCTCCGTTCGGAAAAATCTTCCCCTTCGGCGTTGACTGCGCTCTCTTCTGTCTGATAACATTCAGAAGTGAACCGAACCAGTTCCTCATATTCTTCTCTTTTCTGAATATTACTAAAACCAACTGCTCTCAGATATCGATGCAAGGGAATACCTCCTGTTAAAATTTTCCGTCTGGTCAAACAATCCCATTTTATGAGATCGCTATACAACGGTCGACCGCACTGCAGAACCATGTCATTCACTGGCTGTCCTGTTTTATCTGATCTCCGTCATACCGCCCATGTACGGACGAAGTACCTCCGGGATCCGGACACTTCCGTCTGCCTGCAGATTATTTTCCAGAAATGCAATCAGCATCCGCGGCGGTGCAACCACTGTGTTATTTAATGTATGTGCAAAATATTTTCCGTTTTCACCGTCCACACGAATCTTCAGTCTTCTTGCCTGAGCATCTCCCAGATTGGAACAGCTTCCCACTTCAAAATATTTCTTCTGTCTGGGAGACCATGCCTCCACATCCACAGATTTCACTTTCAGGTCGGCCAGATCACCGGAGCAGCACTCCAGGGTACGAACCGGAATATCCATGGAACGGAAGAGATCTACCGTATTCTGCCAGAGCCTGTCAAACCACATGGGACTCTCCTCCGGTTTGCAGACCACGATCATCTCCTGCTTTTCAAACTGATGAATCCGGTACACGCCGCGCTCTTCCACCCCATGAGCTCCTTTTTCCTTCCGGAAACAGGGAGAATAGCTTGTCATTGTATAAGGAAGCTTTTCTTCCTGAAGGATCGTATCTATAAATTTTCCGATCATGGAATGCTCGCTGGTACCGATCAGATACAAGTCTTCTCCCTCGATCTTATACATCATGGCATCCATCTCTGCAAAGCTCATGACTCCCGTAACTACATTACTGCGGATCATAAAAGGCGGTACACAGTAGGTAAACCCGCGTCCTATCATGAAATCTCTTGCATAGGAAATCACTGCAGAATGAAGCCTTGCAATATCCCCCATAAGATAATAAAAACCATTTCCTGCTACCTTGCGGGCACTGTCCAGATCGATTCCTTCAAAACGCTCCATAATTTCCGTATGATAGGGAATTTCAAAATCCGGAACCACCGGTTCTCCGTATTTCTGCACTTCTACATTTTCACTGTCATCTTTTCCGATGGGTACGCTGGGGTCAATGATGTTCGGTATCGTCATCATGATCTTCGTTACTTTTTCATCCAGCTCTTTTTCTTTTACAGAAAGCTCCTCCAGCCGGGCCGCATCAGAAGCCACCTGTTTCTTCACTTCCTCTGCTTCTTCTTTCTTTCCCTGTCCCATCAGAGCACCGATTTGTTTGGAAAGTCTGTTTCTTTCTGCACGAAGCTTATCTGCCTCCTGCTGTGCCGCTCTCCGCTCAGCATCCAGTGCGATAACCTCGTCCACCAGCGGCAGCTTTTCTTCCTGAAATTTATTCTGAATATTTTTCTTTACAATATCGGGATTTTCCCTGACAAATTTTAAATCTAACATAGATTCCTCCTGTGTCTGTATCACTTCAAAATTCCTAATATCTTATCTTATGATAGTATTCACAATTTTGCAAGGATTTTTAATGTTATTCTTCGATTTTATCTCCATTTATCGCTTTTTTCAATGCTTCCTTCTCTTCTTCCGACAGATTAATGGATGATTCGCCCATAATCACCTGTTTTGCATAGGAGAAGCAGCCCTCTCTGCTGTACATGGAAGTAACGATTACACCATTGTCATTCTGATCCAAAAGCGCCAGTGCATAGCTGAGTTTTCCGCTCATCTCCCGAAATGCATCATATTTTACAAGGCCGGCTTTCTGATAGGCATTCTGTACCGTATGCTCGAGTTCATTCAATTCTCTCCTTTTATCCTTGTCTGCCTCCTCCAGAATTTCGATACGGTCAAACTGTTTCCACAGAATCTCTTCCATGGATTCCATATCTTTGCCGCTCATAAAACGATCATATGCTTTTCCCATTTTCCTCATTTTCAGGAAACATATGATATACAGTATGATCAGGATCAGCATCACTGCCAGAAGCCCGATCATAATATATGCCGGATCGATGCCGTATGTCATCAGATATTCCAGTATGGGACTGTTCATTGTTTTATCCTCCGTAATTTATTATGTATTATGTTTATCTCATAAAGATTTCCATCAGTCGTTCCAGTTCTTCCATGGAATAATATTCAATCTCTATTTTTCCTTTGTTGTCATCCTTCCGATTTATGGTTACCTTTGTTCCAAGAGACACCTTCATTTTTTCTTCCAGATCTCTGTATACTGCATCCTGCTGTGTATCTTTTTCCTTTTTCACCGGTTTTTCTCTGCCGATCTTTTTGACCAGCTTTTCTACTTCCCGGACACTCATTTTTTCATTATATACTTTATTGGCTGCCTGGAATTGCAGCTCCGGATCTTCCACACCAAGAAGCGCCCGGGCATGTCCTGTTGACAGCATCTCTTCCACCACCATCTGCTGTACTCTTTCATCCAGCTTTAACAGACGCATGGAATTAGTGACTGCAGTCCTGCTTTTTGACACACGCTCGGCGATCTCTTCCTGTTTCAGATGAAATTCCGTGAGCAGTCTTTTATAAGCCGCCGCTTCTTCCATGGGATTCAGATTTTCTCTCTGAATATTTTCGATCAGAGACATCTCCACAATCTCCTGATCTGATATTTTCCGAATCACCACCGGGACTTCTTTCAGTCCGGCCAACTTTGCGGCTCTCCATCTTCGTTCTCCGGCAATGATCTCATAATAATCTCCCCGCTCTTGAACGATCAGCGGCTGCAGTATACCAAACTGTTTTATGGAATCTGCCAGCTCCTGCAATGCCTCTTCTTCAAACTTTTTTCTCGGCTGGTCCCGGTTCGGCTCGATTTCATTAATTTTCAGTCTGATCTCTGATGGCTTTTCCACTATTTTTTCGACAACTTTTTCTACGATCTTAACTTTTTTTTCTCTTTCTGCTGCTTTTCCGTTATCCGGTATCAGGCTGTCCAGTCCTTTCCCAAGTCCGCCTCTTTTTACTGCCATTCTTCTTCTCCTTTATGAAGCACTTCTTCTGCCAGCAGCCGATAGCTCTCCGCGCCTGCAGATTTTGTATCATACAGATTAATGGGAAGCCCATGGCTGGGCGCTTCCGCCAGACGCACATTTCTCGGAATGATTGTCTTATAAATGTTCTGATGCAGATACCCTTTTACATTTTCTACTACCTGGAGAGACAGATTTGTTCTGGCATCATACATGGTAAATACGACTCCTTCGATCTCCAGGTCCGGATTCAGCCGTTCCTGCACCAGTTCAATCGTACGGATTAACTGGCTCAGTCCCTCCAGTGCATAATATTCACACTGAATGGGCACCAGCACCGTATCTGCCGCTGTCAACGCGTTAACCGTCAGCATATTCAGAGACGGAGGACAGTCAATAATTATAAAATCATACTGATCTCTGACCTTTTTTGTTTCTCTGCGCAGTATGTATTCCTTCTCTTCCACGCCGATTAGCTCAATTTCCGCACCGGCCAGATTTACATTGGATGGAATGAGTGACTGGTTCTCAATCTCAGTCTCTATGATACATTCTTCTATGCTGCATTCTTCAAGAAGCAGATCATAGACGCTGTTTTCTGCTTCGTTCTTATCAACTCCCAGCCCGCTTGTAGTATTTCCCTGCGGGTCAATATCAATCGTCAGTACCCGCTGTCCCATCTCTGACAGACATGCAGACAGATTGATTGCTGTCGTCGTCTTTCCGACCCCGCCTTTTTGATTTGCTATGGCAATAATTCTTCCCACGTATTTCTCCTTTATATTATAATACACTTTTCCGATGTATGATCAACATCATCAGTATAACACAAGTATGTTTCACGTGAAACATTTATTCTCAATTTTTTATTATTCTTTATTATTTTTGCCTGCACTCGCGCTGATATGAGCTGATCCTGTTATGTATCAGCATATCTGCCTGTATCGAACACAAGGATAGCCTGGATTTTAAAAAGTAAACCATCTCCTGAAAAACAGAAACAGAAAATGTCTCATAAATATGCATTGTAAATGGCTGATAAATATTTTATAATAAAACGTATCAGGTGAAATCTGTCAGATCAGGAAGAAAGGCGGATACACAATATGAATTGTATGGAAAACACATTACAAATGATTAAAAATATTCTACCGGAGGCGGGTACAGAACTTGGATCCTTCACTTTTCTTGCGGCAGACAGGCTCTGGACCGGAGAGACAGATGGCATCCCATATGTGGTTGTAGCGGAAGACCGCTGGCCCCGTAATCAAGGGGGATTCTGTCTGGCTGTAACGCTGGAAGGAGCTGTATATGTATCTGATCTGGACAATGGCAGCTTTACCGCCTGTTGTGCCTCCGGATTTTCTCAGTTTATAGAAATTTTAAGCTCTACCAGTCGGCATTGAATACTGCGACTTCTCTGGATATGGAGGACGAGGAATGCGATCGGCATTATGAGGAACTGGAACAGACGCTCCTGCAACAGATCATGGAAATTGACGCTGCTGCCATTGAAGACACAGAGGGATTTTGGAGTACCTGTATCGAAGAACTGATATCGGGCGTATAAAAAATTCCATATTCACATACATGATATCATATTATATGTTTCACGTGAAACATTTCCAAAATTCACTATATTAATAAGGAAAGGATACCTATCTTCATGCAGAAAAAAATTACAGTTGCCCTTACTTTTTCCGGACTAACTATTTCTTCACTGATTACGCTGTCCGCCATAAATAAAGCTGTCATCCAACTGGCAACCTCCAAAGGACTGCTGGACTCCAGAAAGAAAGAGATCTATCACTGGAGATTCGGCGATATCAGCTACAGTATTACCGGAGAGGGAAAACCCGTTCTTCTGATCCATGATCTGACAGAAGCAGGTTCCTCCATCGAATGGTCCGAGATTATTCCAAAGCTGTCCAGAACAAATACTGTATATACCCTGGATCTTCTGGGCTGCGGTCTCTCCGACCGTCCTGATATTACCTATACCAGCTACATGTATACCCAGCTTGTCAATGATTTTATCCGAAATGTTATTAAAAAGAAAACAAGCGTTATCACCACTGGAAAATCTGCTTCTTTTGTTCTGGATGCCTGCAGCACCAATGAAGAAGCCTATGGAGAGCTGATTCTGATTAATCCGGAAAATATCCGGACACTTCATAAAAAACCATCCAAACGTACCAAAACTGCTGCTTTTCTTCTGAGACTGCCATGCATCGGCACCTTTATCTATCATCTGCTTACCAGAAAAAAAAGTATACGGGAGCATTTTGAGGACGATTATTTTTATGATCCTGAGAAAATCTCCGAAGCACTTTATGATTATTATTACGAATCTGCTCACCTGAAGGGAAAAAATGCAGGAAACCTGGCCGTCAGTCTGAACGGACGATACACCAACGCCAATATTATTCAGACACTGAAAAATATTAACAACAATATCCATATTCTCGCCGGTGCCGAAGTACCTGGCATAAAAGAAATCATCAGAGAATACCTGTATTATAATCCTGCCATAGAGACGGAATATATTCCCTACACAAAAGGACTTCCTCAACTGGAAGCCCCGTCAATGGTCCTGAAATATATAAATCTCTATCTGGGCAACTGAACATCTGCCAAAAATCCGGCAGCGGTCTGTACCATACATAATCATCTGTACTGGTATGATCCGTTGCCGGTCTGTTCATTTTTTACAGAGGATTCTTACCCGCCGTTCCTGCCTTTCTTGGATATTTCTTCGGACATCCATTCACCTTCCGAATACATACCAGCGATCTTGTAATATCTGTTCCCGGCAGCAAAAAACTCCTGCACTGTTCCATTTTTCCTCCCAGCAGAAATACTGCCGACTTCGCTCTCTTCACCTCTTCATCTATCTCTCCTGCTTTATAAGAGATAAATTCTCCGCCTACCCTCACATAGGGCAGACAATACTCGGACAGTACCGCCAGATCCGCCACTGCCCGGGAAACACACAGATCGTACTTCTCTCTTTTCACACCCGGTTTTGCAAAGTCCTCCGCTCTCCCATGAACTGTCTCCAACTCACAAAGATCAAGCCTTTCCACCACATGATTCAGAAAATCAATTCTTTTCCTCAGAGAATCCAGAAGCGTCACCTTCAGATGAGGAAACATAATCTTCAATGGAATCCCGGGAAATCCTGCCCCGGTACCGATATCTATCAGGTTATCCACATCATCCATATTTTTTACGTAAATAATCGACAGACTGTCCACAAAATGTTTCTTCACCACAGCTTCAAAATCTGTAATGGCAGTCAGATTCATTTTCTCATTCCACTCCACCAGAAGTCCATAATATACCAGAAGCTTCTCCGCCTGATCCGATGTGATCTGCATTCCCAGGGCGCTAATCTCATTTTCTATATATTTCAGTTTTTCTTCCATAATGATTCTCCGCTTTTGTTCTTTTTCTGCTCCAGCCAGATCAGAAGAACAGAGATATCCGCCGGAGAGACTCCGGATATTCTGGATGCCTGACCAATGGATACAGGTTTACATAATTTTAATTTCTGCACCGCTTCCAGACGAAGACTTGGAATCTCATCGTAATCCAGATCTTCTGGTATTTTCTTCTGTTCCATTCTCCGGAACTGTTCCACCTGCTTCAGCTGCCTCCTGATATATCCGTCATATTTGATATCAATTTCCACCTGCTCTGTAACTTCAGCAGGAAGATCCGGCATCCGGGCATCAATTTCTTTCAGATATTCATATTTCATTTCCGGACGGCGCAGGATCTCTGCCAGAGATGCAGCCGTCTTAAGACCTGTACTTTTGTAGCGTTCCAGAAAAGCCTGCGTGATTGCATTTGCCCCGGTCATGATCTTCTCCAGACGTTCCTTTTCCTGACGGATCTGTTCTTTTTTCCAAAGAAGCTTCTCATAGCGCTCCTTTGATATCAGACCCACCTCATATCCAAGAGGAGTCAGACGCTGATCCGCATTATCCTGTCTCAGAAGCAGACGATATTCAGAACGGGAAGTCATCATCCGGTAAGGCTCATGATTTTCTTTTGTTACCAGATCATCAATGAGCACGCCAATATACGCCTGAGAACGGTCGATGATGATCTGCTCTCTTCCCAAAAGCTCCATAGCGGCATTGATTCCCGCCACCAGTCCCTGACAGGCCGCCTCTTCATAACCGGAACTTCCATTAAACTGCCCGCCGCTGAACAATCCCTTGATCTTCTTAAATTCCAGAGTCGGAGCAAGCTGCTGAGGATTGATACAGTCATATTCAATGGCATAGGCATTCCGTACAATCTTTGCATGCTCCAGCCCCGGCACGGAATGATACATGGCATGCTGGACATCCTCCGGAAGAGAACTGGACATTCCTCCCACATACATCTCACTGGTATAACGTCCCTCCGGTTCTATAAATACCTGGTGGCGCTCTTTGTCCGCAAAACGGACCACCTTGTCCTCTATGGACGGACAATATCTGGGCCCGGTCCCCTCAATAGCACCGGAATATAAGGGAGACCGGTCAAGGCTGGACCGTATGATCTCATGAGTCGCTTCACTGGTATAAGTCAGCCAGCAGGAAACCTGAGGGATCTGCACTGTCTCCGGATCCGTGGTAAAAGAAAAGGGTACTATACGCTCATCTCCCTTTTGTTCCTCCATCCTGCTGTAGTCTATGGTCCTTCCGTCAATTCTCGCCGGAGTACCGGTTTTAAACCGGTACATCTCGATCCCCAGCGCTTTCAGAGAGTCTGTCAGATGATTGGCCGCCTGAAGTCCATTGGGACCGGTATAAGAACTTACATCCCCATAGATACATCTTGCCTTCAAATAAGTCCCTGTACATAGAATCACAGCCCGGGCATGATAGACAGCTCCGGAATACAGCCGCACGCCTGCTGCTTTTCCATCCTCTGTCAGGATCTCCGTCACCTCTCCCTGCACAATCTGCAGCCGATCGGTCTCCTCCAGCACCATACGCATGGCACGGCTGTATTCTGCCTTGTCTGCCTGCGCCCGCAGGGAGTGGACCGCCGGTCCTTTGGATACATTCAGCATCTTGGACTGGATAAAAGTCCGGTCAATCACCCTGCCCATCTCTCCTCCCAATGCGTCCAGCTCCCGGACCAGATGGCCCTTGGAGCTCCCTCCGATATTGGGATTACAGGGCATAAGAGCAATACTGTCCACACTGACTGTAAATACAACCGTCTCAAGACCAAGTCTGGCACAGGCAAGAGCCGCCTCACATCCGGCATGTCCTGCACCGACTACCGCAACATCCACATATTCTTCTACAAACGGCATGCCGATCCTCCTCTATTTTCCCATACAAAATTTTCCAAAGATCTCATTTACCAGATCTTCTCCCATGGATTCCCCAAGAATCCTTCCCAGAGCTTCGTACGCGTCTGTCAGGTCAATGAAATAAAAATCTTCCGGCATTCCAAGGGCGATGCTTTCTGCCACCTTTTTCAGGCTTTCCTCTGCCTCTTCCATGGCAGCCCTGTGCCTGACGCTGGTCAGACAGGCCTCATCGTCAAAAACAGCCTTTCCGTCCAGAAACATCTCCTCCAGAAGCTCCTCCAGCACATCAAGACCTGTCTCTTCCTTTGCCGAGAATGCAACCGTCGGCACAGCGAGGATCTCTTCCACCATCTCCGGTGCCGTTTCCATAGGAAGATCCGTCTTATTCAGAAGCACAATCACCCTCTGATCCTTTAAAAGCTCCATAATCTCCCGGTCATTTTCGTCCAGCGGTGTGGAACTGTCCACCACATAAAGCACCAGATCTGCATCCTTCAGGGATTCCTTTGCCCGGTCCACTCCGATCTTCTCCACCAGATCTTCCGTCCTTCGGATTCCTGCAGTATCCACCACATCCAGAATAAGCCCCCCGATCCGTACCTGCTCTTCCAGCACATCTCTTGTAGTCCCGGGAATCTCTGTGACAATGGCGCGGGCTTCCCCTGTGAGCACATTCAGAAGGGAAGATTTTCCCGCATTGGGTTTTCCAATAATAACCGTCCGGATTCCTTCCTTGAGGATTCTGCCCTGCTCTGCCCTTATCAACAGCACCCCCGTCTCCTTCAGGAGGTTATCCACCTTCTCCCCCAGCCTGCCAGGATAACCCTCCAGACTCACATGCTCCGGATCATCCAGTGCAGACTCGATAAATGCAATTTCATAAAGGATCTGTTCCCGGAGCTTTTGAATCAACCGAAGCACGGAGCCTTTCAGCTGCCGGACAGAGCTTCTCAGTGCATGCTCATTTTTTGCCTGTATGATATCCATAACCGCTTCCGCCTGAGACAGGTCGATCCGTCCGTTCAGAAAAGCTCTTCTGGTAAATTCTCCCGGCTCTGCCGCCCTTGCTCCCGTTCGGATAACCAGCTCCAGAATCCGTTTCATCACATAGCTTCCGCCATGACAGTCGATCTCCACCGTATCCTCCGCTGTATAACTGTGAGGCGCTTTCATAAGAAGAAGGATCACCTCATCCAGGATCTCTTCTCCATCGACGATGGTTCCGTAATGCATAGTGTAAGTCTTCTGTTCTGTAAGCTTTTTCCCTTCCTTTGCCGGGTGAAAGATCTGCTCTGCGATCTCAATCGCTTCTTCCCCGCTGATCCTTACCACTCCGATGCCGGCCCCTGTCATTCCTGTTGCCACAGCCGCAATCGTATCACTTTTCATTCTGGCCTCCTCCAAAGGAAAAAAAGGGAACGCTTATTCGCGTCCCCCACCCTTTTTACTGTTGTTATTACGGTTATAATTTTTATTATTCCCATAACGACGATGCCGGTTATTATTATTTTCCCTTATCTTCACGCCTTCCTTCAGGCTTACCACCACACGGCGGAAGGGCTCCTCTCCTTCACTGTGCGTTTCCACATACCGGTCATTCTGAAGTGCGGAATGGATCACTCTTCTTTCATAAGGATTCATGGGCTCCAGTGTCACCGTCTTCCCGTTCCTGCGGACTTTAAAAGAAATATTTCTGGCGAGATTTTCCAGCGTATCCTTTCTTCTCTGACGGTAATTCTCTGTATCCACTTTGACGCGCACATACTCTTCTTCGTTCTTGTTCACCACAAGACTCACCAGATACTGAAGGGAATCCAGAGTCTGTCCTCTCTTGCCGATCAGGACGCCCATATCTTCCCCGGACAGATCAATGTTCATGATTCTCTCATCTGTATGTTCGGTGATATTCACATTCACACTGATCTGCATGGCATCAAATACCTTTTCCAGAAATTCCTCTGCTCTCTCTCTGGAATTTAAAAGCTTACGGGCGCGGATCCTGGCAGGCTTGCTGCCGATCCCAAGAAATCCTGCACTTCCCTTGTCAATCACTTCATATTCCAGATTTTCTGAAGTTGCTTCCAGCCTGATCTTTGCTTCTGTAATGGCATCTTCCAGAGTTTTAGCGGAAAACTCTCTATATTCCATTTTCCATTTCCCCCTTACTTCTTCGACTTTTCATTATACTTGGCTACCATCGCCGCTTTGGACGCAAGGCTTCCCGGCTTATCCGAATTTTTATAATAGCTGGTGGATGCCTCCATTGCAGCCTGTCTCTCTTCCTCTGTCATTTTTTTCTTCTCCCCATGATCAATGGCCTTTACATTCGTCCTGGCAATATCATTGAGCTTCTGAGGCGGAAGTCCCTTTTTCTCACGGATTCTGTTATTCTTCTCAATATTTTTCTTAATAACCTCATCCAGATCCAGCCTGTCCAGATATTTATTGATGGACCACTGCTGAATACCGCGGACCACTGCACCGACGATCCAGTACAGACCCATACCTGCCGGGAGCGTAAAGCAGAACCATGCAGACATCAGAGGCATCATCATGTTCATGGACTTCATGGTGGCATTCATGGTATCGTTGGCGTCTCCTGTGGAGGGCTGCGGCATCATCTTCACATTAAGCCACTGAGTAAGCGCCGCAAGGAACGGAACGAGAACCGCACCCGCCAGCATCAGAACAGATCCCCCTGCAAGAGCGGACTTTGCAATATTCCAGGGTGAATTGGCTATATTGATACCAAAATTATTCATACTGGATATGGATGTCTCTGTTGTATGGATCAGGCTCTCCATCTCCGGAAAACGGTCGATCAGCATCTGCCAGGTGGCGCTTCCGGTATCCTGAAGTTTGTACAGGACATCAATAATCGTATTAATCTGGGAAAAATCCTTTCCTTCAATATACATTCTTCCGCTGGTGCTGAGCTCCTGTATAAAGTCAGAACCGCCCGGCGCCGCCATGATTCTCCCTGCAAGCTCCGTAAATACACCCTTGACCCCGTTTACATAAGCCGGTACGTTCATTATGACCCGATAAAGCGCGAAAAGAATCGGCATCTGGATCAAAAGCTGCAGACAGCTTCCCGTGGGAGACACTCCATATTTGGCATAGACTGCCTGGGTCTCCTCATTCATTGCCATCATGGAATTATTATCTTTTTTATTCTTGTATTTCTTCTGGATCTCCTGGATCTCCGGATTCATTTTTGCGGATAATTTGGAAAATTTCTGCTGTTTGATTGTAAGCGGCAGCATCAAAAGATAGATGATGACCGTAAACAGAATAATACACAGACCGATATTCTGTATTCCAAATACGCTGTTTAAAAAATTGAACAACACGTCCATGATCCATCCAAGGATCCTCGCCACATCTCCTATGATGAATGTATTGTTCTGGGTCAATAAAATACCTGCCAAAATAAACCTCCTTGATATCATGGATTCCATATCCACAACAGACATTTGCTCCCCGGTCCTTTTCTGTACTTACGGTACCGGATCATACCCTCCTTTTGAAAAAGGGTTGCACCTTAAGATCCTCCACACGGCCAGAAGGCCTCCTTTGACTGCTCCATACTTTTCTATGGCTTCCAGACCATATTGAGAGCAGGTTGGATAATAAGGGCATCGTGTGCTTTTTAACGGTGACAAATACTTCTGATAACATCTGATCAGTGCAATCAATATCTTTTTCATCTCAATATTCCGTGAAGTTTTCCCAGATGAAGCAGTGCACTTTCAATCTCCTGGCAGGTTTTATCCTTTGCACTCTTCCTCGCGACTACGACCATGTCCAAACCACTATTGAACGACTCTTCCCGGATCCTGTAGCTCTCCCGGATCAGACGGATGACCCTGTGCCGGACCACACTGTTGCCGACCTTTTTACTGACCGAGATCCCCAGCCGGTTCTTATCCGTCTGATTCTCAAGAGCATACATGACAAGATAACGGTTTGCATAAGATTTTCCCCTGGCATAAACCCTGCGAAAATCTTCATTACGCTTCAAGGACTCTGAAAATTTCATGGATTCTCCTTATAAAATCCTAGAAGAAAAGGCCACATATATGCGGCCTACGCTGATAATTTCTTTCTTCCCTTTAATCTTCTGGCTGCCAGAACTTTTCTTCCGCCCGGTGTACTCATCCTTGCTCTGAAACCGTGGACCTTTGCTCTGGAACGCTTTTTGGGCTGAAATGTCATTTTCATAATCCGAACACCTCCTTATCCTTCTATACTTATACATTTTTGTCACATGTTAAAAAACACTTCTTCAATTATACGCACAGAGACCCAATAAGTCAAGCAAAACCAGCCATTTATCGAAAATTCCTGATGATTTCAGAAACGTTCATCCACGAATCCACAAGTTATCCACCGAAATGTGAATAACTTGTGGATAAATCATCCATATTTCCACGCTCTTTTCACGGGGAAGATAGATAATTGTTGATATCTTTGTGGATTTATTGTATTATGTATTTTGAGAGAGTAGCATTTTAATAGAATTCAGGAGATAAGGATATGGATACACGATTGGAACTGTTAAGTGAAAAATGGAATGAGATCCTGCAGACGATCCGCCAGGACAACGGACTCTCAGACGTGGCCTTTAAGACCTGGCTTCTTCCTCTGAAATTATTTCGCATCGAAGACAAAGTCGTGAAGATAACAGCTCCTTTTGAACAGGCCGTTACTTATATAGAGAACAAATACAAGGCTTTTCTCTATGTGGCTGTGGCAGAGACCATGGGAGAAGAATACGATATCCGGATCATCACGGAAGAGGAAGCAGAGAAGGAAAAATCCCTGAATCCCCAGCCGAAGAAGAATCCGGTCCCCTCATCCAGACAGTCCGACAGTCAGAATACAAACCTGAATCCAAAATATACCTTTGAAACCTTTGTCATCGGCAGCAACAACCGGTTTGCACACGCTGCTTCCGTGGCTGTGGCGGAGTCTCCGGGCAAAGAATACAATCCTCTGTTCCTGTACGGAGGCGTGGGACTGGGCAAAACCCACCTTATGCATTCTGTAGCACATTATATCCTGCAGAGAGACGCTTCCAAAAAAGTTCTCTACGTAACATCGGAAGTATTTACCAACGAGCTGATCGATTCCATCCGTAACGGAAATAATACCAGTATGACCAAATTCCGGGAGAAATACCGGAATATCGATGTACTCCTTATTGACGACATACAGTTCATCATAGGAAAAGAAAGTACCCAGGAGGAATTTTTCCATACCTTCAATGCACTTCACGGAGCCAACAAGCAGATCATCGTCTCCAGCGACCGTCCTCCCAAGGATCTGGAGACACTGGAAGCCAGGCTCCAGTCCCGGTTTGAGTGGGGACTGATTGCAGACATTTCCTCTCCGGACTACGAGACCAGAATGGCAATCCTGCGCAAGAAAGAGGAGATCGACGGCTACAATATCGACGATGAGATCATCCGCTACATAGCCACCAACATCAAGTCCAACATCCGGGAGCTGGAAGGCGCTCTCAATAAGCTGGTAGCCCTTTCCAATCTGGAAAAACGGGAGATCAACATCTCTCTGGCCGAGGAAGTCCTAAAGGATATCATCTCCCCCAAGGACAAGAAAGAAGTTACCCCTCAGGTCATTCTGGAAGTAGTGGCAGAGCATTTCGGCGTCTCAGCCGCCGACATTATCGGAGGCAAGAGAAATGCGGAGATTGTCGTACCCAGGCAGATTGTCATGTATCTGTGCCGGGAGATCACAGATACTTCCTATAAAAATATCGGTATCCTTCTGGGCAACAGAGATCACTCCACTGTTATCAGCGGAGACAACAAAGTCCGTGAAAAGCTGAAAAAAGACGATACAAAACTGAAAAACAACATTGAGATCCTCCGTAAAAAGCTGAGCACCGGCTGAATATCCGTCTCCCGACTTATATACAATAGGAAGAAACTCCCGTCAATTTATTCACAATCCCCTGTGAACAGACGGTAGATAAGATGTGGAAAAGTTGAGAACTCTTCTGAAGATGTTCATAACTTCTCTGAAAAGGACCGGCTTTCCCCGGGATTTCCACATCTTTACCTTTTTGTTTTTTCCTTTATTTTCAAGGAGTTTGGGGCTTATTCACAAATCCACAGCCCCTACTACTATGAAGACGAATTTATACCATAAAAATATAGATGAACGCAGCGAAAGGAGTTATTCACATGAAGCTAATCTGTTCAAAATCCAACCTGCAAAAAGGAGTTAATATCGTATCCAAAGCTGTCCCCTCCAGAACGACCATGTCCATACTGGAATGCATCCTTATTGATGCTTCCACTAACGAGATTAAATTTACCGCCAATGATATGGAACTGGGTATTGAGACCAGGATTGAGGGAGAGATCCTGGAGAAAGGCATCATTGCAGTGGATGCCAAAGTCTTTTCGGAGATTGTCAGAAAGCTTCCGGACAGTAACGTCACTATTGAGACAGGCAGTAATTATCAGATATCCATTACCTGTGAAAAAGCACATTTTCACATATCCGGAAAATCCGGAGAAGATTTTTCCTGTCTCCCTTATATAGAAAAAACAGATTTTATCTGTCTTTCCCAGTTCACGCTGAAGGAGGTGATCCGTCAGACGATCTTCTCTATTGCAGACAACGACAGCAACAGGCTCATGACCGGAGAACTTTTTGAGGTTCATGAAAATGAATTTAAAGTGGTATCTCTGGACGGACATCGGATTTCCATTCGTAAAATTGAACTGAAGGAATCCTATCCGGACCATAAGGTTGTCGTTCCCGGAAAGTCACTGCAGGAAATCAGCAAGATTCTGTCCGGAGAGACGGAAGACGAAGTACACATTTTCTTTACAGGCAATCATATTGTATTTGAATTTGATACTACTACCGTTGTTTCAAGACTCATAGAGGGAGAATATTTCAAGATTAACCAGATGCTCTCCAGTGATTATGAGACGAAATTCGAGATCAATAAAAAAGAGCTTCTGAACTGTATCGACCGTGCAACGCTTCTGGTCAAGGAAGGAGACAAAAAGCCTATTATCTTTACGATTTCGGACACGAATATGGAGATCCGGATCAATTCCCAGCTTGGTTCCATGAAAGAAGAGATCGATATCAGCAAAGAGGGCAGGGATATTATGATCGGATTCAATCCCAGATTTCTGATTGATGCACTCAGGGTTATTGATGATGAAAATGTGACGATTTATATGGTCAATCCCAAAGCGCCCTGCTATATCCGGGACGATGAGCAGAAATATATCTACCTGATCCTGCCGGTGAATTTCAACGCGGCAGTGAATTGAACGGAAGGCAGGTATAAAGAATGCTTACAGTTAAATTGAGAGACGATCACATCCGTCTGGGCCAGGCGATTAAGGCAGCGGGAGCGGCAGGCTCCGGCGTGGAGGCGAAGTTCCTCATTAAAGACGGGCTTGTGAAGGTAAACGGAGAAACGGAATATCAGAGAGGAAAGAAGCTTTATGACGGAGATGTGGTCCAGTGCGGTGATGAGACCATCAGAATCATAAAGTAACGGTTCGGTGCGGTCTATGGTCATAAAATCCATGAGTCTTCAGAATTATCGGAATTATAAGACGCTCAGTCTGGATTTTGATCCGAAAACGAATATATTTTATGGCGATAACGCCCAGGGAAAGACAAATATTCTTGAAGCAGTCTATGTAAGCGGAACAACGAAATCTCACAGAAGCTCCAAAGACCGGGAACTGATCTGTTTTGATCAGGAAGAAGCACACATCCGTACTCTGATCGAAAAGAGAGGGATGGAGCACAAGATTGACATGCATCTTCGGAAGAACAGGACTAAGGGGATCGCCATTGACGGGGTCCCCATCCGGAAGGCAAGCGAGCTGTTCGGTATTATTCATTTTGTATTTTTTTCTCCTGAAGATCTGAGTATTATAAAAAACGGGCCATCTGAAAGAAGACGGTTTCTTGACATGGAATTATGTCAACTGGATAAAATTTATTTGCATCATCTTTCCAATTATAATAAAATCATACTGCAGAGAAACAGGATTTTAAAGGAAATTGCATGCCGGCAGGACTACAGAGAAGTGCTGGAGGTACTGGATCTGCAGCTTGTGGAATACGGGACACAGGTGATCAGAAGAAGAAGAAATTTTACAGAAGAGCTGGGAGAGATCATCAGCCGGATCCACAGTCTGCTTACGGGGGGGCGGGAACAGATGGTCCTGGAATATGAGGCGGATACGGAAGAAACTTCTCTGGCGGAGCAGCTTTCGCGCAGTCTGGAGAGGGATCTGAAGCAGAAGACCACAACCGCAGGGCCGCACAGGGATGATCTGTCGTTTCTGGTCAACGGAATCGACATCCGGAGATTCGGATCTCAGGGTCAGCAGCGGACGGCGGCACTGTCTTTGAAGTTGTCGGAGATTGAACTGGTGAAAAAAGCGATTCATGACACTCCCGTCCTTTTACTGGACGATGTACTGTCTGAACTGGACAACAGCAGGCAAGACTATTTATTAAACAGCATCCGGGAAGTACAGACCATGATTACCTGTACCGGGCTGGATGAACTGATAGATCACAGGTTTTCCATCAACAGGTTATACCGGGTGGCGGATGGACAGGTAACGGCAGAGAATCAACAGGAGGAATTATAGATGAGTATAAAATATGGTGCGGACCAGATCCAGATTCTGGAGGGACTCGAAGCGGTCAGGAAAAGACCCGGCATGTACATTGATGATATATCCGTCAAAGGACTTCATCATCTGGTATATGAGATCGTGGATAATTCCATTGATGAGGCGCTTGCCGGGTACTGCAGACACATCCAGGTGACGATTCATGCAGATAATTCCATCACAGTGGAAGATGACGGGAGAGGGATCCCAACCGGGATCAATCATAAAGCGGGAAAGCCTGCAGTGGAGGTGGTATTCACAGTCCTGCACGCGGGCGGAAAATTCGGCGGCGGAGGATATAAGGTATCCGGCGGACTCCATGGAGTGGGAGCTTCTGTCGTCAATGCGCTTTCCGAATGGCTGGAGGTTACGATCTGCAGCGAGGGAAAGCTCTACAGACAGCGGTACGAAAGGGGAAAGGTATGTTATCCTCTGGAGGTGATCGGTACCTGTAAGCCGAGTCTGACCGGGACTACGGTCAGCTTTCTTCCGGACAAAGAGATCTTTGAAGTGACAGAATTTGATTTTAAGACGCTGCAGATCCGTCTGAGAGAGATGGCATTTCTGACAAAGGGACTGAAAATTACTCTGACCGATGAAAGAGAGGACCCCGTCCGAAGCAAAACCTATCATTATGAGGGCGGAATTAAGGAATTTGTCCAGTATCTGAACCGGAGCACCACACCTGTCTATGATGATATCATCTACTGCGAAGGGACAAAGGACGGCGTGCAGGTGGAAGTGGCATTCCAGCATAATGATTCTTATTCAGAGAACTGCTACAGTTTTGCCAACAATATCAATACTCATGAAGGCGGAACACATCTGGCAGGATTTAAGAATGCCGTCACCAAGACTTTCAATGATTATGCCAGAAAAAACAGGCTTTTGAAGGAGACGGAGAGCAATCTGTCGGGGGAAGATATCCGGGAAGGACTGACTGCCATCATCAGCGTCAAGCTCAGCGAGCCTCAGCTTGGCGGACAGACCAAGAGAAGCCTCGGTAATACGGAGGCAAGAGGCGCCGTGGACAGTATCGTATCTGAAAAGCTGACGGTCTATCTGGAACAGAATCCTCAGGTAGCAAAACAGATTCTGGAAAAATCCATTCTTGCCCGCCGGGCAAGAGAGGCAGCAAGAAAAGCAAGAGAGCTGACCAGGAGAAAGTCCGCCCTGGACGGACTGGCGCTGCCGGGAAAGCTGGCCGACTGTTCGGATAAGGATCCGGTGAACTGCGAGATCTATCTGGTGGAGGGAGATTCTGCAGGAGGTTCCGCCAAAACTGCCAGAAACCGTCTGACGCAGGCGATCCTGCCTCTTCGCGGCAAGATTCTCAATGTGGAAAAGGCAAGGCTAGAGCGGATCTATGCCAATGAAGAGATCAAATCCATGATTACAGCATTTGGTACGGGCATCCACGAAGATTTTGATATCTCAAAACTGCGTTATCACAAGATTATTATTATGGCGGATGCAGATGTGGACGGCGCTCATATCAGTACCCTTCTTTTGACCTTTATGTACCGGTTTATGCCGGAGCTGATCAGACAGGGGTATGTCTATCTGGCACAGCCGCCACTCTTCAAGGTGGAAAAGAATAAAAAAGTCTGGTATGCTTATTCCGATATAGAGCTCAACCAGATTCTGGAAGAGATCGGCAGAGATCAGAACAACAAGATTCAGCGCTATAAAGGACTTGGAGAGATGGATGCGGATCAGCTGTGGGAGACGACCATGGATCCTGAAAAGAGAATTCTGTTAAAAGTCACCATGGACGAGGAGCAGTCTTCAGAGATTGATCTGACATTTACGACGCTCATGGGCGACAAAGTAGAGCCACGGAAGGAATTTATCGAAGCCAACGCAAAGTATGTAAAGAATCTGGATATTTGACCAGACAGGATAGAGGAATAGAAAAGTATGGAAGATAATATTTTTGATAAGATCCATGAAGTAGACCTGAAAGAGACTATGGAAGAGTCTTACATCAGCTATGCCATGAGCGTCATCGCTTCCCGGGCGCTGCCGGATGTGAGAGATGGACTGAAACCGGTCCAGCGCCGGATTCTGTATTCCATGATCGAACTGAATAACGGACCGGACAAGCCTCACCGTAAATGTGCCCGTATCGTCGGTGATACCATGGGTAAATATCATCCTCACGGCGACAGCTCCATCTACGGAGCTCTGGTCAATATGGCTCAGGAATGGTCTACCCGTTACCCTCTGGTGGACGGGCATGGGAATTTTGGTTCCGTGGATGGGGACGGCGCCGCTGCCATGCGTTATACGGAGGCCCGTCTGAGTCGGATCTCCATGGAAATGCTGGCGGATATCAATAAAGATACCGTGGATTTCGGCCCGAACTTTGACGAGACAGAGAAGGAACCGCTGGTGCTTCCGTCCAGATATCCCAATCTTCTGGTCAACGGCACCACTGGTATCGCTGTAGGCATGGCGACGAATATCCCGCCCCATAACTTAAGAGAAGTCATCCGTGCGGTGGTGAAGATCATAGACAACCGGATCGAAGACCGGGAGACCATGATCGATGAAGTTCTGAATATTGTGAAGGGTCCCGATTTTCCCACAGGAGCGGAGATTCTCGGCACCTCAGGCATTAATGAAGCCTATCGAACCGGCAGAGGAAAGGTGCGTGTCCGTGCGGTCAGCAATATTGAATCCATGCCCAATGGAAAAAACCGCATTATTGTGACGGAACTTCCCTATATGGTCAATAAAGCGCGGCTGATTGAGAAGATCGCGGAACTGGTCAAAGAAAGAAAAATAGACGGAATTACGCATATTAACGATGAATCCAGCCGGGAAGGAATGCGCATTAATATTGAGCTCAGAAGAGATGTCAGTCCCAATGTGATCCTGAATCAGCTTTATAAGCATACACAGCTTCAGGATACTTTCGGTGTTATCATGCTGGCGCTGGTCAACAATGAGCCAAAGGTGCTGAATCTTCTGGATATGCTGAAATATTATCTGCTGCATCAGGAGGATGTGGTTACCCGAAGGACCAGGTATGAACTGAACAAGGCAGAGGAACGGGCTCATATTCTACGCGGACTGCTCATTGCTCTGGACAATATTGACCGGGTAATCCAGATTATCCGCGGTTCCAAGACCGTCAAGGAAGCAGAAAGCGCTCTGATGAAGGAATTTGAGCTGGATGAAGTACAGGCGCACTATGTGACAGAGATGCGTCTCCGGGTGCTGACTGGTCTGGAACGGGAGAAGATTGAAAAAGAATACGAAGAGCTGATGGAAAAGATCAATTATCTGAAATCCATACTGGCTGATGAGAAGAAGCTTCTTGGGGTGATCCGCGAGGAGATCCTTCTGATCTCTGAAAAATATGGAGATGACCGCCGGACGAAGATCGGATATGACGAGTTTGATATCAGCATGGAAGATCTGATTCCGGTCAGTGATACCGTTATCACCATGACTCATCTGGGTTATATCAAACGAATGACCGTAGATAATTTCAAGAGTCAGAACCGGGGCGGCAAAGGCATCAAGGGTATGCAGACGCTGGAAGAAGATTTTATTGAAGAGATCTTTATGACGACTACCCACCATTATATTATGTTTTTCACTAATTTTGGAAGGGTGTACCGTCTAAAGGGATATGAGATTCCGGAAGCAGGCAGAACTGCAAGAGGAACGGCAATCATCAATCTGCTCCAGCTCCAGCCGGGGGAAAAGATCACAGCGGTCATCACCATGAAGGAATTTGACCATGAGAGCTATCTGACCATGGCAACGAGAAAAGGTCTTGTCAAAAAGACCAGTATGGCAGAATATGCCAATATCCGTAAGACCGGGCTTCAGGCCATCAGCCTCAGGGAAGAGGATGAACTGATTGAAGTGAAGGTTACAGACGGAGAAAAAGATATGATCCTTGTCACAAAAAATGGTATGAGTATCCGCTTCCATGAAAAAGACGTGCGTACTACGGGCAGAGTTTCCATGGGCGTAATCGGAATGAATCTGGAGGATGGAGATGAAGTGGTAGCGATGCAGCTTCACACTCAGGGCGAATATCTCCTGATTGTATCAGAAGGAGGCTATGGAAAGAGGACGCTGATTTCGGAATTTCATGTCCAGAACAGGGGCGGCAAGGGCTTAAAATGCTATAAGATCATGGACAAGACCGGTTCTGTCATGGGAGCAAAGGCGGTCAATGAGGATAATGAGATCATGATGATCACCAATGAAGGCATCATTATAAGGACCGGCTGCCAGGACATCTCCGTACTGAAGCGCATTACTTCCGGTGTGAAACTGATGAACGTGGAATATGAATCCGGGATCAAGGTGGCCAATATCGCGAAGGTCCGGGAAGAGGTCCGCAGTACACAGGAAGAGATACCGGATGATACATTGACAGAGGAAGAGCAGGAAGAGACATGAAACGAATCTGGTTGATGGTCATTAAAAAT
Organism: Lachnospiraceae bacterium; assembly: GCA_910574805.1. Classification (GTDB taxonomy): domain Bacteria; phylum Bacillota; class Clostridia; order Lachnospirales; family Lachnospiraceae; genus Hominiventricola. Next base: position 194,883 of record CAJTCV010000010.1, read on the forward strand.
ATTACCGCAGTTCCCTTCTTTTATCTGAAACTGTGTTATTATGCATGGAACAGTAAAAAAGTGACAGAAGAGAAAAAGCTTGCCCTGTTTAAAGAAATCATAACACGTGCCAATCGGGGAGGAAATGTGACAGTCCGTTCCCTGGGAACAGAACATATTCCAAAAGATCAGAGTTTTGTATATGTTCCCAATCATCAGGGACTGTACGATGTACTGGCGATCCTTTCCGGCACTCCATGTTTTTTCTCGGTGGTTATGAAAAAAGAACTGGAACATATTCCTTTTCTGAATAAGATCTTTCAGATCATGGGAGCATATTCTATGGACAGAGAAGATGTTCGTCAGGCGATGAAAGTAATCCTGCAGGTCAGTCAGGAGGTGACTTCCGGAAAGAATTTTCTGATCTTTCCGGAGGGTACCCGTTCCAGAAAAAAGAATACCGTGGGAGAATTTAAGGGCGGATCTTTTAAATGTGCAACAAAGGCGAAATGTCCCATCGTGCCCGTGGCCATTGTAGATGCCTATAAAGTATTCGATACGGACTCTGTGAAAAAGGTAACGGTGACGGTACAATATCTTGAGCCTTTATATTATGAAGACTACAAGATGATGAAAACAAATGAAATCGCAGAACTGGTGGAAGAGAAAATACGGACGGCAGTGAAAAAAATTGAAAAAAACAGTTGACATTTGTTTTCATTTTTAGTATAATAACCCATGCGTCATGAAATGGCGTGTCCGGAGAAATACTCAAGTGGCTGAAGAGGCGCCCCTGCTAAGGGTGTAGGTCGGGTGACCGGCGCGAGGGTTCAAATCCCTCTTTCTCCGTTCTTTTCTGTAAAAAAAGTCAATGTCAGAAAAAACTGAAAAAAGTAAAAAAAGGTGTTGACAAAGCAGAAAAGATTTGGTAAGATATCCAAGTCGCCGCGAGAACGGCGGCAGGACATGAACCTTGATAATTAAATAGTGCTTTTATAAAGTCTTCGAAAATTCTTTGAAAAAGATTTTTTGAGAACAGCTTTTACTTAACAGTAAAGCGACCTAAAACAGTAACGGAT
>CAJTCV010000011.1 GCA_910574805.1 Lachnospiraceae bacterium
TCAGTAGACTTTAAGTCTAAGGAAAAGGGGCTTTAGCCCCCGGAGTGAGTTTAGTCACAGAGGAGGGGCTTCAGCCCCCACTGCGACTTCCAGTCGCTAAACGGCGGTCTTTAGACCGCGATAACCCACCGGCTTTAGCCGGTGGTCGTTAAGTTAGCCATGAACCGGCTTATGGCGGGCGGCGGCGTTGCCCTTATCGGCATGACCCTTGTACCGCTGCTTTCCGGCTTGTTCGGTTAAGAAGCGCGGGTAAAGGCTTATGCAGAGCATACTTGACGCGATTAACGAATGGATAAAGGAAATCCTCATAGGAGCCATAAACGGTAATCTGTCAACTATGTTCGGGGACGTAAACGAGAAAGTCGGCACTATCGCCGCAGAGGTAGGGCAGATCCCGCAAGGGTGGAACGCAAATATATTCTCCATGATACAGACCCTTAGTGAGAATGTAATCATACCCATTGCGGGGCTTGTCATTACCTACGTCCTATGCTATGAGCTTATCAGCATGGTAACGGAAAAGAACAATATGCACGACGTTGACACTTCCATGTTCTTCAAGTGGGTGTTCAAGGCGTTTGTGGCAGTCTACCTTGTGACGCACACCTTTGACATCACTATGGCGGTGTTCGATATGGCGCAGCACGTTGTTTCCGGCGCGGCGGGGGTAATCGGCGGCAGCACAGAGATTGATGTTGCCGCCGCCCTTGCTTCCATGCAGGACGGGCTTGACGCTATGGAAATCCCCGAACTGCTCTTACTTGTCATGGAAACAAGCCTTGTGAGCTTGTGCATGAAAATCATGTCCGTACTGATAACCGTTATCCTCTACGGGCGCATGATAGAGATTTACCTTTACTGTTCGGTATCGCCTATCCCGTTTGCAACAATGACGAACCGGGAATGGGGGCAGATAGGAAACAGTGTAAGGCTTGAAAAGAACAGGCTGGTTATCTGTGAGGGTGTGGAGATTATCAGTAATGAGGAAGAAGTAAAAGAGGGGGCGTAAGCCTCCTCTTTTGAGGACAGGAGATAAAAGGGTTTAAAGAGGTTCCAGAGAGGTACAGGGAGAAATGATTGAGCAGTATAAAGGATACGAGATAAAGGTTTACTGGAGTAATATTGACAATGGTTATGTATTCTGTATCTTTACAGGAGACGGTACAGGCATCATAGAAAGCGATGTATATCATTATGAAAAGTTCGCATTGCTGGGGGCAAGGGAAACAGTAGACAGATATATAGAGGTTAAGGAAAGGGGGCTTGACAGGTGGACTATCTGACATTTACAACAGTACATACAATGATAATCATTTCATTATGTGGGATTGTCTACTTAATTAAACAATGCTGTTCATTCATAAAGTGGATAGCAAAATGGACGTTAAAGGAAGTGGAAGAAGAATAAACAGCATTATCAAAAATGGTTTATCCTGCAAAAGGGATAAACCATTTTTTGTATGTAGCTTTTCATCAATGGAAAATCCCATTGCCGTCATATACAGATACATGGGATTGATAAGGGGGTGTAATTAAAAAAATTAAACAGAAATGAAAGGATGATGTAAAATGGCAAAGAGTTTTCGTATAGTACATAAGATAAACAATAATTTAATAGCAATCTATGTGTGTGTGCCTGCTACTGGTGAGAGCAGACAGGTTGCTCTGGTTGAGTGTCCGAATGACAGTCAGTTGGGGGATAATGTGGAACTGGCAGATATGCTCTGTACGGCATATCGAAAAAGGTTAAACAGGAGTATATGAGTTTAAAAGGCAGTTGCTTAAAAGGCGGCTGTCTTTTTTTGCAGTTTATTTTTGGTACAATTATAAAGCATTTATATAAGAAGAAAGTTTGAAAGGGGCTGATAAGCAGGTTTAAAAGTTCTGATAAACAGCAGGTCAGAAAAAGCAGTACAGTTACGATAATCACATACAGTCCGGATTTCTCAGGTTTGTAGTTCTGATATATAAAAAATTTTTAATTTTATGTAATGAGTATATATGAATTTTAATATAAATTCCCTGAATTACAGGTTTTTAGCAGGATTGAGTAAAAGAGGAAAACTTAAAAAGAGTTGATTTTATAAGGATTTCAAAGGGTTTTGGAAAAATAAATGGGGAGGGTGTTTTGAAATGGGCGCATTGATAAAATTTTATTAAATTGTAGATTTGGAAATCTGGTAAAAATTTCTGAACAGAAAAAAGGGTTGTTCCGAATGACAATGATAGACGCATCACTTTTATATCTTCAATTACAAAGCGCATACTTGTTATGAAATACAGAAAACAAAATGTAACACACAGGTTGCAGACCAAGCCGGCATAACATCAACAATAAATTCAAGTAATAAAGAAAAGTACAATGATATGTGTAAATCGGGTTCAGTTGATAAATCAGGATGGTTGCAGAACCGTGTCTTGTTGGAAGAACGATATTTCATGGGGAGAAATGGCAAGTAAAAGCAGATTGACCGCTAAATACCATTTTGTTTCAAATGTTTCAAGTGTTATATAGAAGGAACATAATATATTTAAACATGGTGCCTGTCAGTTGCACCTCAAAAAACAGGATGATTTTATGACGCTTATGTTATATAATGTGTTTAACGGAGGGATATTGAAATGGCAGATACCAGTAATGAGGAAAAGCGTAAAAGTGTAAAGACCTTATATGATGGAAATACAGGTCTTTCAATTATGATTAACTTATATGTAATAAAATATATTTACTATTATATAGATAAAGCCCGTTGTTTTATAGATGAGGACGAGAGGGGGAAAAAGACGAAATCATATCCGATTTATTGTACGGATATGCTCCCAGTATCAAGGCAAAGGCTGGACAGGATAAATAAAGGAAAACGTTTTGAGTTCAGCCGGGCAGAAGCGAACTCCATAACAGAAACTTTTGGAATAGAAATGAAGTATTTCAGAAAAGATGACCCGATAGCATTTGAGATAGACGGTATTGACGAGACCAGTTGGAAGTGCTTTTACAAATCAAGGTACGATGTCGATTATGACTTGCATATTGATTTTGAAAACGAGGGGGATGATATAGTTGAACAGCTTAAACAGGAAGTAGAGGATATATTAAAAGGACTATCCATGGATTGGGAACAGAAACTTAAGTGTGACAATCCCCTTTTCGCTATCTGCTATTATTTTCATTATGGAGAAAGATTTGACAGACCGAATACCATCGGAAACCTCAAAGAAATTTTAAGTACATTAGACTATAGGGAGTGGGAGACAGAAAGCATTGCAACATTGAACGAAATGTTAAAGCTTCTTAGAGGACATTCTACATATATCAATTCGCTTGTGTCCTTAGATAAATTAAGAAAAGAGCAACAAGGGAAAAAACAACATCCAATACCCAAAATCAAGAAATAAAGGGAGGCGTGCCCATAAAGCACACCTCCCTTTTTTGTGTGGTACAAAATCAAAATAATGTATTACATAATAAAACATAGTGTGACTTTACTATACCAGAAAACACGCTATGCGTTACTGTTTTAAGACCGTTTTGATGTTATACTATAACGTGTTATAATGGTATTATCGAAAGGGGGGAAACAAAATGAAAAAAACATAAAACACAAAAAATTGAACCTTGACAAATATATACTGAAAATTTCCGGAACTGCGCCAAAGGGAATCGTAGGGTATCATATAGAATTTGGGAAAGATTCAATGTCAAGGGGGTAGTGTCCCCACCCATAAGGCGCAGTATGGGGGAAGTCTGCCCAAAATCAGAGGGAATATAAAGTGGTGTCGGTCTGGAAAAGGCATGGTAAGGCTCTACAGCTATAAGGAAGCGGTATACCGTCAACATGTCACCGTCCTCAAAACCAGCATAGCCCAGGTACAGGCTGACACTGTTAAAATCTTATACATGGAGGATTTAATGAGATGAACAACAATATAAATGCAGAAAGCAATATACAGGAGGCAGAGGCTATGATGAACAACACAAACAATAATAATATGGAGGCAGAGGCTATGACGAACAACACAAACAATAATAATTATGGAAGCAACTGACATGATGACAAGTAAAACAGAGGCACAAGTGACAAATAGAGAAACAGCCATGCCAGAGGTCGTGACTGAAAATATGGATGCCGTTTCACAGCTGATAGATGAAGATGAAAGAGCCGTATCCAGTGAAAGTGCAAACAAAATACAAGATATGCTTAGAATGGTAGACCAGTCTACGTTGTCGAGGATGGGACATGTCAGGAATATATTGAATGACATGCTGTACGCACGAATCTATGAAGACTATAAAGGTTTCAGATATGTGGAGTTCTGTCAACGGTACCATAATAAAAGCATTTCGCCACTAATGCGCATATCACAAGATGATTTAATGATAACGGCAATGTATGAATACAGTACCCAGTCGATAAATAAACCAAGTACAGGAGTCAAAAGGAAGATTTCCAATTTCAAGGCAGCGGTACATAGGGAGTACTTTGGAAAGTTTCGAGGAGGCTTTGGGGATATGCTGTCAGTTGAAGACATCTTATATGGGCTTGCGACAGTCCTGCATATGTTGCCGGTTTATTCAGATGATAACAGAGCGCTTAAACGGACGGAATTTTACTATCAGGTTATTGAAAAGGCTAAAAAATGTCCATCACAGGTAGTGAGTAAATTCAATTCATATTATGCGCTCACTGAAGACGATATAGGTTGCATAGCTGAAGAGTTGGAGAAGAAGGACAGAATATCATTTCTGCGTGAGTTAAAAGATTATGGTCTGCTGTATCTCACAGACTCTTCTAAAGGATATCAGACAAATGTGAGGTGCAAATTTGATGATGGGTCATCTGGAACGGAGTGGAGATATTGCATACTCAAACTGGCTCATCTGGCAGGAGTGAAAGAAAAGGAAGACAAAGGAATCGGCCTTGACAGCTTCTAAATGATATATGCGGAATTTTCTTGACAACCGGGGATGGTCAGCGTTACCATCCCCGGACAAAATAGAACAGGAGGAAAAATTCATGTCAGACAATAAGAGTGTGAGAGGATGCCTTATCGAGAGGAAAGGAAGATATTATGCCGTAATCAGTTATTATATGGACGGTGACCGTTTACAGGATACGAAGTCTACAGGAATTTCAGTGGCCTCACATAAAAAGAGGGAAGCGGAAAAGATAAAAGACCAGCTTGTGCGGGAGAAAGAAAAGGAACTGGAACAGCTGGCACGGAAAAAGGAATCACATTCATTTGCGGACTGTTTTGAAAGGTGGATTGACTATAAGTCGGCTCAGATAGAGAGCACGACGGCATGGGGATATAAGAACCGGAGCAAGACAATCACAGAGTATTTCCGAAAGAAAGATATCAGGATTGAGGAACTGGAGCCGAAAGACCTGCTGAATTATTGCGAATGGGCTTTGGCAAACGGACGCAGGAACATCTATAATGAAAATACTCCGACTGGTTTGAGCAGACGGACAGTAAGAGACCAGTTGACCCTGATAAAGGGTTTTCTGAATGATGCAGTGGTACAGGGTGTCATTACGATAAACCCGGCGGATAAGGTAAAGGTGCCGAGGGTGAAAGAAGATATACGGAAGGGATTGCCTATATGGATAAGGAACAGGCGAAAGCATTTCTGAGTTATGTCAGAACAGTACCTGTTTTTGAAAAACTTTACTGTATTATAAAAGTAGGCATCTGCTATGGGTTCAGACGTTCCGAGCTGTTGGGTTTAAAGTGGAGTGCGATAGATTTTGAAAAAGAGGAAATCATAATTAACCATACAATCGTGAGGGTAGAACAGGGAGATGTCGGGCGTGACAATGTAAAGACAAAAAGTTCACACCGCTATCTTCCGCTGCTGGAAAGTGTAAAAGGTGACCTTCTGGATGTCATGGAGCATCAGAAAGAACTGGGCATCTACTCCAGGGATGGATATGTGTTTACATGGGATGACGGGAGGACATACAGCCCGGACTATATAACAAAAACATTCAGGAAAGCAGTGATAAGGTGTGGATGCGTGCCGGAAGATTTGACAGTGCATGGTTTAAGGCACAGTTGTTGTGCTATCCTGTTTGAGGACGGCTGGGAACTGGGCAGGGTTCAGAACTGGTTGGGACACAGTGATATTACGGTGACGGCCAATATTTACAATCATGTCAGTAAGAAATGGAAAAACAGACAGGGGAAAATAGCTGATAAATCATTCGGATAAGCTGTAAGGGGGTATCTGATATAAAGGATATCCCCTTATTTTTGTGTTGATTCAGCGTTGGCGATATGTTATCTTATTTAAGACAGGTAAACATTGGCAGGGATTTCAACCAACGCATCATGGACAGCATATACAATATTTTTTTGCGAGGGCCAACAAAGTTCCAACAAAAGTTTGGAAAAGTGCAGGATACAGGCATGGACAGGGTAAAAATGGACGTGTCCGAGGGTATATGGACGTATCCGAGGGGGAAAATGGACGTACAGGGGATTTTTAAGGGCGGGCACTTTGTTCGGGACGCAGAGGTCGCAGGTTCAAATCCTGTCGCATCGATTCCTTGGCAGGGGCGCCGGAAAGCTTGATTTTATGGGCTTGCCGGTCTTTTTTGTGTTTGGATGGATGATTTTGGAAGGCGCTCCGACGATGATTTTTAAGTGATTTGACTAACAAAGTTACAGAAAGAGGTAAAAAGCTATGCATTTTTAGCAAATAACCCTCCAATAGAGACTGCCACCAGTACGTTCCTGCAGACAGGCGGTAAGCCTGCTGCTCTGTTTTCCAGCGCTTTAACAGATTCATGGTTTCGGCTGGAAGCGATATGGATAGACGATTTGGTTTTTGGCGGTTTTGTAATCATTTCTTCCTTTGTTTTGGAGGTTGATTTACTGATACTGACCGCATTGCCTTTAGAATCTATATCTTCCCATGTAAGCGCAATCAGCTCTCCAGGACGGAAGCCGCCGAACAGCGCCATATAGAAGAATACTTTTTGCTGTAAGGGGATTTTTCTTGCTTTTAGCAGTAAGTGCGGTATGATAGTAACCGTAACAAAAGAAAAAGAAGGGGGAACCCTCGCCAAAGTATCTCCCTCTCATCATGACCAAATCTGACTTTTCTGACTCAGATTTATGATACACTGCTATGATACGACCATTTACTGTCTTTTGCAAGCCAAATCAAATCCCTTGATAGTGTAACTTTACTTTCGGGTTTGACTGGTCAGAATCCGCCACAGACGTTTTAGCTGGCAGGAACTACAGACTGTTTTTTATACTTTACTACATTCTTTCCTGGTGCACAAGCGTTTCCTTTTTTGCGCAGAATTTTCCCCTGTGCTTCTGAAACTGTCTTTACAATCCTCTGATCTGTGCCTGAAAATACACTTTCTTCTGATATCTCCCCAGCTCCAGCATGTCTCCTCCATTATAATAATACGCCCGCAGTTCGGCCATTTTTCCCGCTCCCTGTCGGCTCCATCCCATCGGCCTCGAACTCATCCGGAAAGAAAGTATATGACTTACGTGACTTTCCGTACTGCTTCCTCCGCTTTGGTACGGTTCCTCCATTTGGGCATCTCCTTTTTCTGTTTTCCCACCAGCGCTCTGAAATCATTTTTTGTCTGGTTCCGGATTATTTCACGAACTCATCCAGTACAGATGTCCTCTTTTCCCGGAACTGCAGAGCCACATGGTCCTCATCCGCGTCAATATACAGCCGGTCCACTTTCTTTTTCGGTTCGGATGTCTGAGCGGCCGGAGGAAATTTCAGTGCATGAATCCTGTTTTTCACGGTCTGGCGGCCGACCTGCATGCCCAGGCTGGCCTGTTGTGCTCCGCACCGGTAAGAAGTCTGTACGGCTTCTTCCAGCATCCGGGCAGCCACGTCTTCTGTCAGACGCTGTTCTGGCTCCAGTCCCAGGATCTGATCGAGAAGGTAAAAATGCTGTTTCGTCTGTCTGTTGAGAAACAGCGTCTTCCGGAAGGTTACGTCTCCCAGAGAAGTAATCAGAGTTTTTGTATGATGAGCTTCTATGGTCCACGATTTCCGGCGGAAAGCGCTTTCGCACAGCATGCGGTCCATGGTCTCCAGGGAATCCCGAAGCATTTCGGTGCCAGATTTACACAGCAGATCAGTGATCCCGAAAACATACTCTGCAAAATTTCTGGGATTTTTCAGAAATTCATCTTCCAGTTTTTCAAAGTTTTTGATGCAGTGTTCTTCAAAACAGAGTATACTGTTAAACATAGGGAACTTCTTTCTCTTGTGAGGGTTTTAGTCGACCATTTATACTCTGTCACAAAAAGGAGTTCCCTTTCCATGTTCATTTTTCAACCGAAGAAAATTTTACACCATCTCTCCTGCATGATAGTGGAAGATACAGAGAGAAAGTGCTATAATCGGGAGCATGATTTAAGATATGATTGCAAAGAATATACCGGAATTAAAGTGTGGCATTCTTTCTGCAAGGCAGAAAGAAGATATATCTATGAGGAAGTACTGAAGCTTACCGATAAGCCAATTACGGCAGTAGCAACGCATATTCACTGGGATCATATTGGAGGGCATAAGTATTTCATAGATTTTTATGCCCATGCTGATGAATTGGAGTGGCTGAATGGTAAATTCCCTTTACCCATCGAAACAGTTAAAGAGATGGTTATAAAGGAAAGAAAAGAATAGGGGGGAGGTAATCTCCCCATGGTGTAATGTAATTGATAAATTAACAAATATGGGGGACCGGAGCATCTCTGGTCCCTGCTTTTGTAACGTTTTATACGGAGCGGCGCTTCCGGAATCACCGAAGTCCGGGTGCAGAGACTGTACTCACAGGCTTTCAAAATATTGTTTATTGTAAAGATATGCCGGGGAGCAGGGCTTGCATAGCCCGGCTCGTTCATTGTATTCTGCCGCCTTTTGACGGTCTCCCAGCCGGTCATGACAGACACACAGCTGCAGAAGAGGAATGTAATCATAGCAGTCCGGCAGGGTAAATCCGCCGGAGGATTCGTTTTTGGGGGTGTTCAGCGCCGTTTCATACCAGTATACGGCATTGCGTAGATTCCCGTGTTCCAGAAAATGTTTTCCGATTTCACAGCACAGTTCTGCTCTCGGAATATCAAAGCTCAGGCTGCGCAAAAGCGTGAGCAGCGCGAACTGCTCCTGTCCCATCTGGTAATAACAGCCGGCGCAGACAGAGCATGCCTCGATTTTATTTTCAATCCACCCTTCCGGTTCCAGCAGAAAATGTTCCAGCACCGCAGCGGCCTCCTGGTATTGTCCGTGATAATAGAGTTCCCGCCCGTAATAATATTGGTGCCGTGGTTCCAGAGTCTTTCCGTCAGCGATTAATTTCTGGTATATTTTCAGATTTCGGTCAGGGTTTCCGGCGTTTTGTTTTCTGTGGCATACTGCAATGTCAGAATACAGAATGCTGCCGTCTGGAGGGATCACCTCATGGACTGCACCGACCCAGCGAAACTGTGCGCAGTTCCTGATCCATCTTTCTCTGAAATAAGAAAAAGAAGGTCTGCCGGCTTCGTCAAAGGAAGTATAATATTTCATCATTACCATATCGGTACCCGGTGACAGAGACTGTTTTAAGGCGAGGAATCTGTCCTGTTCCGTCTCTTCCAGAACATCATCGGCATCCAGCCACATACAGTAATCCATGGTCGCTTTGGAAAAGGAATAGTTTCTGGCTTCGGAGAAATCGTCCTTCCATGGAAAGGAATAGACCTTTGATGTGTAGTCGGACACGATCTCCACGGTACGGTCTGTTGAACCGGTATCTACAATTATGATTTCATCTACCAGTGCGGCTACGCTGTCAAGGCAATGTGCGATATGCATTTCTTCATTTTTAACGATCATGCAAAGGCTGATGGTCGGCATGTGCTCCCGCTCCTTTTTGAATGATAAACAAATCACAATATTATATGCAAAAAAATAAATCCGTTTCCGGTACCTGCCGGATACATGATGAAAAAAGGGCTGCTGCAAAATATGCATTTTGCAGCAGCCCGGAGGTGTTACGCAGAGAGATCAACTGGTGAGATCGCTCCTGGAAGCTTCTGAAAAGGAAATGACAGCTTCGTTTTTCTTCATAAACAACAGACCGAAGGAGCCTGGACCGCAGTTACTGGCAATAGCAGAAGATGCTTTCTGGAGATAGACCCGTTCGAAGGGACAGTACTGTTTTACCAGTTCCTGGATATGCTGAATTCTTACAGAGTCTATTCCGGCATATGTGATAAACAGAATGCGGCGGTCGATGTTTCTGGTATTCAGAAGCAGCTTTCGGACATAGCTTTTTGCGACATGGGCAAAGCTGCCCATCTCCATGCTGCTGACTGTCATCCGGCTGTTTCTGAGCGTAATGACCGGATGCAGAAGCAGGGCGTCGCAGAGAATCTGCACTCGTTTGGAAATCTGACCGGCCTGACACATCATATAGGTACTGTCAATAATAAAAGCAGAGGAAATATAACGTCTGAGCTTCTTCACAGCTTTTGTGATCTCTGTTCTGGAAGCGTGTTTTTCTGCCATGGAAGCCGCATACAGAACAACCAGTCCCATGCTGCTGGAAAGGTGTCCGGAATCCAGTACCGTAACATTTTCAAAGGATTTTGCTGCTTCAAGGGCATTGTAATATCCTTTGCTGGTATGTTTTGCCATGGTAATGTGGATCACATACTGAGCCTCGGTCAGTTTCTGGGCAAAAAACCGTTCATAGTCTTCCACATCCGGCGCCTGAGAAAATCCATTCTTTCCCGCTGCCATATGTTCCAGCAGTTCGTCCGGCCTGATCTCCAGTCCGTCCAGAAAACGTCCCTGATCGGTGCAGACATAGTAAGGGCACACAGATATGCCGAACTCCCTGAGCAGAGATTCCGGAAGATCGCATACACTGTCGGTTGTGACCATAAGGGAACGCCTCTGGGTCTGCTCAAAGATCAGGACATCTTTTCCGATTTCCGACGGAATGGATTCTTCGCTCAGTTTGACCAGTTCTTTGGGCAGGATGCTTAGGACGGCTGCTTCCAGAAGCGCGCCGCTGACCGGTTTGGCCAGATAGCCGCTGAATCCTTCCTTTCGGTAGAGAAGCTGATTGTCGCTTCCGGCATTGGCAGTCAGAGCGATTACCGGCACATCCTGACAAAGACCTGCGGGCTGTGTGCGCAGTGCATGAAGACACTGGATGCCGTCCATCTCGGGCATCAGGTGGTCCATCAGGATTGCGTCATAATGCTGCTTCCGCGCCAGTTTCAGGCATTCTGCGCCGCTGAGTGCCGTGTCAATCTGGATCTTTGTGGATGAAAGGAGTTTTCGCACTACCATCAGGTTCATGTCATTATCATCTACCACGAGGATATGTGCTTCCGGCGCTTCAAAACTCTGCTGGTACTGTTCGCCTTTACGGGCTTTCACACGGGAGGCGAGAGTGAAGGTTCCAAGCTCCCTGTTATCAATGATGTTCTGCTCCAGCGTGACAAGAAATGTAGATCCTTTGGTATAGACGCTGTTGACACTGATTTCTCCGCCCATCAGTTCCACCAGCTGATGAACGATGCTGAGCCCCAGCCCGGTGCCTTCGATGTGGCGGTTTTTCTCTTCATCCACCCGTTTGAAGGCATTGAAAATATACGGGATATTTTCCTTTTTTACACCGAGTCCGGTATCCTCCACCGAATACCATACCCGCACCCGGTTCAGATTCAGGCGTTCGCAGCGGATGGAGAGAGTGACAGATCCTTCGCTTGTGTATTTTACGGCATTGTTCAAAAGATTGATCAGTACCTGTTTGATACGTACTTCATCGCCGCAGAGCATGCTCGGGATGGAAGGATCCACATGAAGCCGGAACTCCAGTCCTTTTTCTCTGGTCTTGATCCAGATCATGTTTACGATCTCTGAGAACAATGCGCCTGTCTCATAGGATACATTGACGATCTCCATCTTTCCGGATTTGATCTTGGACAGATCCAGAATGTCGTTAATCAGTGTCAGCAGCATTTTGCTGGCACCCTGAATGTTCCTTGCATTTTCAGCTACGTCCTCAGGGATATCTCCACGCAGGATGAATTCATTTAAGCCGATGATCGTGTTGATGGGTGTGCGGATCTCATGACTCATGCTGGAGAAAAAATGGTTTTCTGCCTTATTCAGTTCCTCGATCTCTTTTTTCTGCTGTCTGGAAAGTTCGTTTTCCTCTTCATAAAGCCGGTTCAGAAACAACAACAGAACACAGGAAAGGATACTTACCAGTATGACAGAGACTGCGGAGGTAAAGAAAGAATTACTCTTGGTATTCTGAGCGATCCATTCCGGATAAGCAAAGGCGATATAATAGCAGAGCAACGTTTCCGCCATGCAAAGCAGGAAGAAGAAAACTTTTCTCCGTCCCTCCAGGGTAATGCTGATGTAAATAAAGCAAAATACAAACCATTCAGGCATTCCGCTGTAAAACCCGCCTGCTGTAAAAAAGCTCAGCGGGAAAAGCAGAAGAAGCAGGATTGTAATGATCGTAGCTCCTGTGTTGATACATTCTTTTTGAATGCTGATCTTCACGATTGCTGCCATACAAATAAGGCTGGCAGCCAGGATCAGCAGATTGATCAGATTCCTGCCCATGGGCAGGATGATCATCAAAGCCACCATACAGATACCCGTGACAATACGGAACATGCGTTCGTGCAGGGTGATCTTATGATCAAAGATGATTTCGAACCATTTTTTTAACACTTGATGCCCCCTCCTGTTTTTCTTGTTGCATAAAATGGACCGGACGCTGTGATGGTACAGGCATTGGATCCGTTTTTGCAGGGTTATAATCCGGCAATCGTCTCACAGACTTCATCATACAGACGCAGGAGCTCAGGATGGTCGTGCCGGATATATTCAATATTGCCTTTCTTCCCGGCCTGCTCCAGAAGCTTCGCTCTGTCAGCCAGTCGTTCTGCTCCGATGGTCATGGCAGTGCTTTTCAGAGCATGGACTTTCACAGTATAATTGTTCCAGTCAGCGGTTTCATACAGAGAGACAAGCTCCGCCCGCTTATCCACGGCCTGAGAACAGAACATCTGCAGCATCTCCACATAAAAATCATGCTCTCCACAACAGTAATCCAGTCCCAGCTGTACATTGACGCCGATCCGGACCAGAGGGGAGAAGGGGGAGGAAGCGATGTCCTCCGGGATTTCTCCGTACAGCCTGTTTTCTGCCTCGCCGGGTGCTGTGTGTTCTTCATCAGAAGCAGACGGCATCACCGATGTATTTTCCGCAGCGGATTTGACGGGGGTTGCTTCATCAGAAGCGGACGGCATTGTCAATGTATCCTCCGCAGCGGTTTCTGGAGCAGGTGTTTCATCAGGAACAGGCTTTTTTTCCAATATAGTTTCCTTCGGTTCCTCTGTGCATACGGGCATTTCGTGATACTGAACAAAACGCTTCGGGAGTACCTTGCGCAGTACCCGTTCCAGGACGGCGCGTTCAATGGGTTTTGGAATAAATTCTGTAAATCCTTCGTTTCGGAACATTTCTCTTGCACCGCTGATGGTGTTGGCAGTCAGGGCAATCACCGGAAGCTTCTGGTATCTTCCGTTGTTCATCTCGCGGAGCTGCTTCAATGTTTCCACACCATCAAATCCCGGCATCATATGGTCCAGAAAGATGATGTCATAGGAAGTCTTTGCACATCGTTCTATGGCTTCCTTTCCGCTGAGGCAGGTATCCACCTGTATGCCATAGCTGCCAAGGACGCCTTTTGCCACTACAAGATTCATTTCTTCATCATCTACAGCAAGAACCCGTACCCCCTCACAGGAGAACGGCTTGCGTCCGGCGGCCTGCGCTTCTCCAAATCCGTTTTCCTGCACCTCTCCGTTGAGCAGATTCACAACAGAAAGAGCAAAAAATGGTTTGCGGATCACCAGAAGCCTGCTGTCGCTGCTCAGGATATAATCCCGCTCTGCAATTACGACCACCCGGAGTGTGCATGCAAGCTCTTCATAATAAGTGGAATTTTCTTCATATTCCGCCTGGGCAATAAATACATGCGTCAGCGGATGACTGTTCAGCAGTTTGAGCAGCCCTTCAAAATTATGGGCCTGATATCCTTCAATACCAAGACCGTTCACCATGTGCAGAATCATTTTGTCGTAATATTTCCGGATTTCATCGCAGGTATATTTCTCGGGCCGAAAATAACAGGCAATACAGAGCTGTTCCGGATGGGAGAGCACCATGGCCGGTGTGTCGCTTTTTACTCCCTGCGGGATGATGATATGGGCCTGCAGGCCCTGCTGCTCCCTGCTGTCAAAATGAATAAAACCGCCCATGGCATGAAGCAGACCCCTGGCGATCGGAAGTCCAAGGCCCAGACCGCCTGCAAAGCGCCGGCTGCCGGAGTCCGCCTGATAAAAGTCGTCACATATTTGTGTAAGCTGTGCATTGCTCATGCCGATTCCGGTATCATAAATATCAATGGCCAGATTGATCCCATAGCTTTCGCGGCGAAATTCCATACAGATGTTAATGCCGCCTTCTTCTGTAAATTTAATGGAATTTTCCAGAAGAATCTTAAGAACATGGGAGATCTTTTCTGCGTCTCCGATCAGGACGGACGGCATCCGGGGATCGAGATCAAATACCATCTCCAGCTGGTGCTTGCTGTTCTGCATGGCAGTCATGGTGACGATGTCATTGAGCACCGAAGTAATCATGTAAGGTTCTTTTGTCGGGGTCAGTGTGCCTTCCACGATCTCTGTATAGTCCAGCATGTTGTTGATCTGGTTGGAAAGGCGTTTGCCTGCCAGCTGTATGGACTGCATATCTGTCCGGATATCCGGAGAAATATCTTTTTCCAGTATGACATCGCTGAGCCCCAGTACCATATTGATGGGAGTCCGGAGCTCATGTGATACATTGGACAAAAATTCTGCATTCTGCCGGCCTGAGGTTTCCAGCTGTGCCAGAGTGAGATCATACCTTTTTCTGACTTCCTGTCTTCTGTTGATCCGATATCTTGCAATTGCAATAGCGCCTGCGATTACTGTGGCTCCAAGTCCCAGGCGGATAAAAGTCTGGGCGCCCGTGTAGGGACCTATGGTATGAAGAATAAGGAAATGATACAGCAGTTCCAGTACATACAAGGCGGCCGTCATCACTAACAGCCGCTTTTTATCAAACATGGAAAAAACAAGAATCAGCATACAGGCTACTGCAGGTATATCAAACAGAGTGTTCATATGTACGCCGAAGAAAAAAAATCCGACCATCAAAAGTCCGACGCACAGATTTTCATAAAAACTATCTGAACCGACTCTTCCGATATGGAGGATCCATACAAGCGTGTTGCCGGTCAGAATTACCGGAATCATCCACGGTTCCCATGACATGGCCAGGATCGTCAGAATCAGCATTACGCCGAACATGGTGACAATGCTGGCCAGTAGCAGGTGGATACTTGTCTGTTTTCTTGCTCTCATTGCTCGCCCAGCCCCATTGCGACCCGCTTCAGAAGTTCCTGTGGGAAAAACGGTTTTTTCAGGTAATTGACCGCCCCAAGACTGATGGCCGTCTTTACATCATCTTCGTAACCGGATGCGGTCAGGAAGATAACCGGAATTTCCACAAAGGAATCTTTCATACGCCGGAAGGTTTCGATGCCGTCCATGATAGGCATGGCGATATCAAGAAGGATCAGATCAATTTTTTCACACTTGATCTTGTCAAGGGCTTCCCTTCCTGACTCTGCAAGAAGTACATTATAATTCTTCTCGAGAATCATCCGTGTTCTTTTCAGATTCATTTCGTCATCATCCACGACCAAAATACGTTTGCGCATACATCTGCCTCCTTATTTCATCTTGAGATTTTCAGGATCTCCATATGAACCATTTTAAAACAGAATGATTATAAAATCAAGTCTGTGAACATTCAGCTGCTGCTTTTTCCAGAAGCGGCAGCCATTTCTTTTTATGGATTCCCCGCCCCGCATATCCGGCCAGGCTTTCGATACTCCCTGTCACTGTGCGGCGGTCTTCTGTGCGATTTCCGTATAAGTCATGGTCTGTTCGACGGGAATCACAGGCAGAATGTCCCACACGGCCTTTTGAAACGGTATGGCTCCTGGGGACAGGGACGGTGTGACCATGGGATCTTTTCCATATTATATGTTTGTACCGGATCTGTGTCAAGGAAGAAGGCAGGGAGTACCGCAGCTTCGCGTTCGCATTTGAAAAAATTGAATAAAAAATTCCGGAAAGGGAATCTGTTCTCTTAAGAAACTTCTAAGAATTTCTGCATAAAATCTCAAAGAAGCACAGAGTGTATCCTGATAAAATAAGGTCAGGGTCCGCCCTCATTTTTCAGCAGGATCCGGCAAGGAGGTTATCATGAGTATCAGAAGAAAGATAATTGAATATTCCAGAGGCAGCAATCTGGAGCATTTCTGGCGGCTGTACCGGTGGCAGAAGCGGCTGAAAGGCGGTGTTCTGCATGATGTGCTGCTGTTTTTTATGAGCCGGTGCGCATACCGTCATGGGGGATATATCGGCCCGGACACGGTGATCAAGGGCAGGCCGACGCTCCCCCACGGACTGCAGGGGATCTTTATCTCCCGGTATGCCGTTGTGGGCGAGGGCTGCCGGATCTATCAAAATGTGACCATCGGTGAAGTGGACCATAAGGCGCCGGTGATCGGAAAGGAATGTCTGATCGGTGCGGGTGCTGTGCTCGTTGGAGATATCCGCATCGGTGACCGGGTGAAGATCGGTGCAGGGGCCGTGGTTCACACGGATGTCCCGGATGATGCTACGGTGGTGCCCGGGCCGGCGCGGATCATTTCGTAATTTTTTGCTGCGCGGTCAGTAAAACGCAGATTTGGAGGGTATCCGTAAAAATATTTTCGTGTTATGATATTCCTGCAGGAGAAAAGCAGGAAGGGGATGAGGGGGTTGAGATATTACATTGCAGATCTGCACTTTTTTCATGAGGCTTTGAATGACCGTATGGACCGACGCGGCTTTACCGATACGGAGGCGATGAATGCATATATGCTGGAGCGGTGGAACGGGAAGGTGCGGAAAAATGACGAAGTGATCATTCTGGGTGATCTGCTGTGGGGGAGGCCGGAGGAGACTGGTGCGTTTCTGAAGCAGCTGAACGGCAGGCTGTATCTCATCCAGGGCAACCACGACCGGTTTCTGACGGCTGAGAACACCGGCCGTTTTCAGTGGATCAGGCCCTACGCGGAACTGTCAGACAACCGGCGGAAGGTGGTTCTGTGCCATTATCCGATCCTGTGCTACAAGGGGCAGTACCGCCTGAAGGAGGACGGAAGTCCTGGAACCTATATGCTCCACGGTCATGTTCATGATACACAGGACCAGCGGCTTCTGGAGCAGTTTCAGGACATTACCAGGCATACGGTTATAAGAGATGCCAGCGGAGCAAAGCGTCAGATTCCGTGCAATCTGATCAACTGCTTCTGTATGTACTCGGACTATGAGCCGCTGACGCTGGATGAATGGATCGAGTGTGACCGAAAGCGCCGGCAGTCATCGCCGCCTGGCCTCCGGTGAGGTGCTTGTAAAATAAAATAAGCTGTGCTATGATACAGGTGACATATCCCGGCAAAGTCGGGATGATATCTTTATCATCAGAACAGATTTATGAAAGAGCGGGTATGAGAAAAGAATACGGGAACGATATTTTTTATCACTATACGGATTTCCAGGCGCTGGATGGGATCCTGCACTATACGCAGCTGCGTGTCAACAATGTGCTGAATATGAACGATGCGGCAGAAATGCGGCATTTTATGAGCAGGATGTGCAGCGCGGTGGTGAAGAAGCTTCTTCAGGACGGGGAGAAGGAACGGGCAGAAGAGGTAAAGGAGCTGTTTCGGAAAGAGCTGAAAAAGGAATTCATTTATTCGGCCTATGCCGCCTGCTTTTCTCTCTATCGGGACGATGCGGCCCAGTGGGAGCGGTACGGGAACCGGGGAAGAGGGGTCTGCATCGCCTTTTCCGGAGGACTCCTGCAAAAGATGGCAGAGGGGGATCTGTCCCTGCATACGGTTTTCTATCAGGATGATATGACCGGGCATTATCTGGTCAAGGTCTTTTATCAGATGATCAAGGACGGGGTAGAGCTGTCGGGAGAGAATCCGGATATCAAAAATGTGATGAATGAGGCGTGGATTCGCTCCGTGGTGTTTAAGCATCCGTCCTTTTCTTCCGAGCATGAGGTGCGCCTGGTGGTGTACCCCTATGAAAAAGAATATTTTGATGTAAAGCCCTGCTATCATGTGACCACGGAGCGGATCAAGAAATATTATCCGCTGGATCTGATGTATATGTGCGGCAGAATCGGCGTCAGTCTGGAGGATCTGATCCAGGAGATCATCATCGGGCCGGAATCCACACAGTCCACCTGGATTCTGCAGGATTATCTGAGAGACCACGGTCTGATGAAACTGGCGGAGCATGTGTCCCTGTCCAGCTGTCCGCTCAGAAGGCTGCCGGTGTGAGCGCGGCAGGCCATACGGAAATACAAGGAGGATTTATGGGCAAAAAAGCAGTGATCTTTGATATGGACGGCGTCCTGATCGACAGTGAACCGGTGTATATTGAGATGTTCCGGACCTTCCTTCTGGAGCATGACTGCAGGATCAATGAGGCGCTTCTGATGACGCTGGCCGGTGCCAGCGCCAGAGAGACCTGGAGAATCATGGCGGAGCTCTGGTATGAGAAGATCGATCCGGAGGAGCTGCACCGGCAGTTTCGGAGAGAGTATCCGGATTTTCAGATTGATTACAGGGCAGTCATGTATCCGGGAGTCCTGGAGCTTCTCCGGTGGCTGAAAGAAAGAGGCGTCATTATGGCAGTGGCGTCTTCGTCCTCGGAGCCGTCTATTCGGAGGATGTTTGAAGAGACCGGGTTTGGACCGTATTTTTCTTTCCTGGTGAGCGGAAAGCAGTTCCGGGAGAGCAAGCCGGATCCGGAGATCTATCTGTATACGCTGTCCAGACTGGGACTTCCCAAAGAGGACTGCCTGGTGGTGGAGGATTCCGTCTATGGGATCCAGGCGGCAAAGGCGGCAGGTCTGAAAGTTGTGGCTGTCAGGGATCAGAGATTTTCCTTCGACCAGTCAGCGGCAGACCGGTTGATTGACCGGGTGGCGGACCTGAAAGAGATATTTGAAGAGCTGTAGGGAAGACAGAGACAGAAATAAAAAGAGGGAAGGAAGCTTTTTGACTTTTCAAATCACAGAATAATATGGAAGAGAAGGGAAGGATCGCGAAAGAGGCCTGCAGGTTCATTACGCCCGGAAGCACGGTGCTGATCGATTCCGGGACGACGACTCTGAGCATGGTGCCCTATCTGAAGGAGATTCCGGACCTGAATCTTGTGACCAACGATGTCTGCATGGCAGCAGAACTGTCCAATGTCAGCAGCAGTCATGTGACCGTTCTGGGGGGCAGTCTGCGGCATGGCTACTATTCGGTAATTGGTTACTACGCGGAAAATATGGTGTCCGGCATGTGGGTGGATATGTGTATCATCGGTATTGATGCTGTGAGCCTGCGGAACGGACTGATGATCTCCAACCTGAATGAAGTGGGGCTGAAGCGCAGTCTCATAGAAGCTTCCAACAAGGTGATCGTAGTATGCGACCATACGAAATTTACGACCGAATCCTTTGTATCTGTCTGCGGGCTGGATAAGGTGGATGTATTTATTACAGGGGATGAGATCGATCCGGATGTACTGAGGGCGCTGGAGAAGATGGGGAAAAATGTAAGGCTTGCGTACAGAGAAGGTCTTCCGGACGCGCGGAAAGAGGAATAACGCTGTCTGATATGGAAAGAACAGGATACATCGCAGAGATACCGGCTGCGGTGTATTTTTTTGCTTTTCCGGTGACGAGCCTTTTTTGGGCGGGGCAAAAGCGAACCGGCAGAAGATTCCTGCTTTATGATTTTCCTGAAATCGGTTATAATGAAAAAGATTTACAGATATACAGTCAACGGAAAGTACAGAGGAATGGGGGATATGCTTATGAGCTTTGTGCATCTGCATGTGCATACAGAATACAGCCTTTTGGACGGCTCAAACAAGATCAGGGAATATGTGGCGCGGGTAAAGGAGCTTGGGATGGACAGCGCTGCCATCACGGACCATGGGGTCATGTACGGAGTGATCGATTTTTATAAAGAAGCCAAAGCCCAGGGGATCCGGCCGATCCTTGGGTGCGAGGTGTATGTAGCTCCGGAGTCCAGGTTCGACAAGGAGGCCGGAGGAGGCGAGGACCGTTATTATCATCTGGTTCTGCTGGCAGAGAACAATGAGGGATACCAGAATCTGATGAAGATCGTCTCCATCGGGTTTACGGAAGGCTTTTACTACCGCCCCCGGGTGGATAAAGAGGTCCTGCGCACATATCATAAAGGAATCATTGCCCTGAGCGCGTGTCTGGCAGGCGAGGTACAGAAGGATATTATTAAAGGGCAGTATGAGCAGGCATGCCGGACAGCAAAGGAGTATGAAGAGATCTTCGGTAAGGGAAATTTCTTCCTGGAGCTTCAGGATCACGGGATTCCGGCGCAGAAGCAGGTGAATCAGGCGCTGATGCGCATGAGCAGGGAGCTTGAGATAGAGCTTGTGGCGACCAATGATATTCATTATACGTATGAGGATGATGTGAAGCCTCATGATATCCTGCTCTGTCTGCAGACCGGGAAGCGTCTGGCGGATGAGGACCGGATGCGCTATGAGGGAGGACAGTATTATGTTAAATCGCCGGAAGAGATGGCAGAGCTGTTTCCCTATGCGCCCCGCGCCCTTGAGAATACGCAGAAGATTGCTGATCGGTGCCGGGTGGAGATTGAGTTCGGAGTGACGAAGCTGCCAAGATATGATGTGCCGGAGGGATATACGGCATGGGAGTATCTGAATGAGAAATGCGCGGAGGGCCTGGGGGAACGCTATCCCGGGGACGACGGTACGCTGAAGGAGCGGCTGGATTATGAACTGTCCGTCATCCGGAAGATGGGATATGTGGATTATTTCCTGATCGTATGGGATTTTATCAAATATGCAAAGGATCACGGGATCGCAGTGGGGCCCGGGAGAGGTTCTGCGGCAGGAAGCCTGGTGTCCTATACGCTGGGGATCACCAGCATCGATCCGGTAAGGTATCAGCTTCTGTTTGAGCGTTTCCTGAATCCGGAGCGTGTGTCCATGCCGGATATCGATATTGATTTCTGCGTGGAAAGGCGTCAGGAAGTCATCGATTATGTGGTGAGAAAGTACGGGAAGGAGCGGGTAGCGCAAATCGTGACCTTCGGTACGCTGGCGGCCAGGGGCGTGCTGCGGGATGTGGGGCGTGTCATGGATCTGCCGTATGCCTTTGTGGATTCCATCGCCAAAATGGTGCCTCAGGAGCTGAATATCACACTGGACAGGGCGCTGGATGCCAATCCGGAATTTCGGGCGCTCTATGATACCAATGAGCAGGTGAAGGAGCTGGTGGATATGTCCCGGAGGCTGGAGGGACTTCCGAGACATACATCCATGCATGCGGCCGGAGTGGTCATCAGCCAGAAGGATGTGGTGGAATATGTTCCGCTGTCAAGGGCACAGGACGGTTCTCTGACGACACAGTTTACCATGACGACGCTGGAAGAGCTGGGGCTTTTGAAGATGGATTTCCTGGGTCTGCGCAATCTGACCGTTATCCAGAATACCGTAAAGCTGGTGGAGAAGGACAAAGGGGTTCATATTGACATGGATCATCTGGATTATGAGGACAAAGAGGTGTATGCCTCTCTCGGGACCGGCAGGACGGATGGGGTGTTTCAGCTGGAGAGCTCCGGCATGAAGAATTTCATAAAGGAACTGAAGCCTCAGAATCTGGAAGATGTGATCGCCGGGATCTCTCTGTATCGTCCGGGGCCCATGGATTTTATTCCTCAGTATATCCGGGGAAAGAATCATCCGGAGACCATCACCTATGACTGTCCGGAGCTGGAGCCGATTCTGGAACCGACCTATGGATGCATCGTCTATCAGGAGCAGGTTATGCAGATCGTACAGAGGCTGGCAGGCTATACCCTTGGCAGAAGCGATCTGCTCCGCCGCGCCATGTCCAAGAAGAAGGCGGAAGTCATGCAGAAGGAACGCCAAAGCTTTGTCTACGGCAATGAGGAAGAGCAGGTGCCGGGGTGTATTGCCCGGGGGATCCTGGAGCGGACGGCCATCAAAATCTATGGCGATATGGTCGATTTTGCAAAATATGCGTTCAACAAGTCTCATGCGGCTGCGTATGCGGTAGTGGCGTACCAGACGGCATGGTTGAAATATCACTATCCGGTGGAGTTCATGGCGGCGCTCATGACGTCAGTCATTGACAATGCCTCCAAAGTATCGGAATATATCATGACCTGCCATCAGATGGGGATTGGTATCCTCCCTCCGGATATCAATGAGAGCGAAGGCGTATTTTCCGTATCCGGGAGTTCCATACGGTATGGACTCAATGCCATCAAGAGCGTGGGGCGGCCGGTGATCGAAGGCGTGACGGAGGAACGCAGAGGGCACGGACCCTTTACTGATCTGAATGATTTTATCGAGCGGATGTCCGGAAGGGAGATCAACAAACGGACGGTGGAAAACTTCATCAAGTCCGGAGCCTTTGACAGCTTTCCTGCCAACCGCCGGCAGATGATGATGGTCTATGCGCAGATCATGGACCGGACGGCACAGAAGAAAAAAAATGAATTTGCCGGACAGATGAGCCTTTTCGATCTGGTGCCGGAAGAAGAGAAGGCGGCCTACAGAATAAAGATGCCGGAGGTGTCCGAATATCCCAGGGAAGATGTGCTTGCTTTTGAAAAAGAAGTCCTTGGCTTCTATATCAGCGGGCATCCGCTGGAGGAATATGAGGAACAGTGGAGAAGAAGGATCACTCATGTGACGACCGATTTTCTCCCTCCGGAGGACGGGGAGGAAGCGAAGGTCCGGGACGGCGAGCGGGCTGTGGTGGGCGGCATGATCACTGGTAAGACCATCAAATCCACGAAGAACAATAAGATGATGGCATTTATCACCGTGGAGGATCTTGCGGGCAGTGTGGAGGTCATCGTCTTCCCCAGGGACTATGAGCGCAACGCAGGGCTTCTGAATGTGGATGACAAGGTGTATGTGAGCGGACGGGTCGCTGCGGAGGAGGATCGGGCGAGCCGGATGATCCTGGAGCGGATCACGCCTTTTGACACCGTTCAGAGAGAGCTGTGGATCCAGTTTGCGGATATGCAGGAATATGAGGCGCGGGAGTCGGAGCTTTACCGTTCTCTGATGGACAGCGAGGGCAGTGACCGGGTGATCCTGTATCTTAAGAAGGAGAAGAAGAAAAAAATCCTTCCGGTCAACAGGAACGTAAAGGCGGATCAGGAGCTCCTGGAGCGTCTCTATGGGATCTTTGGTGAGAAAAATGTAAAAGCTGTCAAGAAGTATATTGAAAATACAGCCGAAATGAATTAAAATAAAAACAGTAAATTTCGCGGAGGAAGGATACCATGGCAAAGGAAATTAATACGATCGGAGTTTTGACAAGCGGCGGCGATGCTCCGGGCATGAATGCGGCGATTCGTGCCGTTGTCAGGAGAGCACGCGCCAATGGCAAGAAGGTGATGGGTATCCGCAGAGGATATCAGGGACTTCTGGAAGAGGACATTGTGGAAATGGGACGGGAATCGGTAAGCGATACCCTGGATAAGGGCGGTACGATTCTGTTCACAGCGCGCTGTTCGGAATTCCGGACAGAGGAAGGACAGAAAAAGGGCGCGGACATCTGCCGGCAGTACGGCATTGACGGCCTGGTGGTGATCGGCGGAGACGGCTCTTTTGCAGGTGCGCAGAAGCTGGCGGCTCTTGGGATCAATACAGTGGGTGTTCCAGGTACTATTGATCTGGATATCGCATGTACGGATTACAGCATCGGTTTTGACACGGCAGTGAATACAGCGATGGATGCCATTGACAAGGTGCGTGACACCTCCACTTCCCATGAACGGTGCAGCATCATTGAGGTTATGGGCAGAGACGCAGGGTATATTGCGCTGTGGAGCGGTATCGCCAACGGTGCGGAGGATATCATCATTCCGGAGAGATATGACTACGACGAACAGCGGATTATCAATGACATTATCCGCAACCGGAAGCTGGGCAAGAAGCATTATATCATCATCAATGCAGAGGGTATTGGACATTCCACTTCCATGGCCCGGAGGATCGAAGCAGCTACCGGCATGGAGACCCGTGCCACGATTCTGGGCTACATGCAGCGCGGCGGCAACCCCACCTGCCGGGACCGTGTGTACGCAACCATGATGGGAAGCATGGCGGTGGATCTTCTGTGTCAGGGAAAATCCAACCGGGTGGTCGGCTATAAGGACGGCGAGTTCAAGGATTTTGACATCGACGAGGCGCTGGCCATGAAGAAAGAGATCTCTCCGTATATGCTGGAAGTCGCGGACAGCATGTGAGCCGGATGATTACGAGCACATCCAACCCGCAGGTGAAGGACCTGCAGATGCTTCTGAAGAAAGGAAAGGCGAGGAACAGCCGGGATGTCTTCCTGGCAGAGGGCGTGAAGATGTATCTGGAAGCGCCCAAAGAGCGTATCCGGAAGATTTACATATCGGAGAGCCTGTATCGGGAACGGGGAGAAGAGCTCCTGAAGGGCCGGGAGGCGGAGGTGCTCTCCGATCGTGTCTATGCCGCGGTAAGCGATACCAGGACCCCTCAGGGGATCCTGTGCGTGCTGGAGCAGTATCATTACGTGCTGGAGGACATGCTTGGGGCGGAGCATCCGCATCTGCTTATCCTGGAAGATCTGCAGGATCCGGGGAATCTGGGGACGATCATGCGTACGGCGGAGGGGGCCGGGGTCCATGGGCTGATCCTGAACCGGGGCTGTGTGGATCTGTATAATCCCAAGACCATCCGCTCTACCATGGGTTCCATTTACCGGATGCCTTTTCTGTACACGGACATACTGGCGGAGCTTTTGCCGGTTCTGAGAGAGAAAGGGATTCGTACCTATGCGGCCCATCTGCAGGGGAAGAGGGATTATGATCAGGAGGATTATCATACCGGCTGTGCGTTTTTTATAGGAAATGAAGGAAATGGCCTGAGCGAGGAGCTGAGCCGCCTGGCGGATGTCTGGATCCGTATTCCCATGCAGGGAAAGCTGGAGTCGCTCAATGCCGCCATAGCCGCGTCCATATTGATGTATGAGGTCTGCCGACAGCGTCGGTAGGCCTTTTCTGATGCAACTTTGATGCGATTATGATGCAATTTTGTAATGAATCGTTGACAAACGGCGTAACATCTGATAAAATCTCTGTAATATATGTAATAATTTTGTAACATGTAGGAGGGAATACAGATGTGGAAAAAGGGAATGGCGATGCTTCTCTGTACGGCGATGTGGCTGTGCCTGACCGGATTTGCAGGTCTGGGAACCGAGGGAGAAGACACGTTAAATTCATTGATGAGCCAGCTTACCGCAGAGGATGTGGAAGAGATTCTGGCAGAGAATAGGTGGGACGGGATGGTCCTGGCGAAAGTAGACAGCTCTGTCAGTGTCCGGGCGGATGCCACCACGGATGCTGCAGTCATCGGCAGGATGTTCAAGGGCGATGCAGGCGAGATCGTGGAGCAGAGCGAGGGCTGGACCATGGTACAGTCCGGAGATGTGACCGGATGGGTCAGCGATGATTATCTTGCTTTTGGGCAGGAGGCGGAGGAGCGCGCGGAAGAGGACGTACCGAAGGTGGCGACGGTAACAGCGCAGACATTGAAAGTAAGAGACGAAGCGAGCACAGAAGCTCCGGTTATCGATCTGATCGGCATGGGCGAGACCATCGAGGTCGGAGACGAGCAGGACGGATGGCTTGAAATCATTTATTCGGACGGAAATGTGAATTATGTCTCGGCGGAGTACGTAGAAGTGAGCTACGACTACGGAGAGGCAAAGACCATAGAAGAGATAAAGGCAGAAGAGGCGGCAAGGAAGGCAGCCGAGGAGAAGGAGAAGAGGACGACGAATCTGGGAGCGATTGCAGCCTCCGCAGATGATCTGACGCTTCTGGCTGCACTGATTCAGGCGGAGGCCGGGAATCAGCCCTATGAAGGCCAGGTGGCCGTGGGAGCAGTGGTCATGAACCGGGTCAGAAGCGGAGCCTATCCCAATTCCATTCAGGCGGTTATCTCTGCACCGGGTCAGTTCAGTCCGGCAGCTACAGGACAGGTGGCAGCGATCATGGCGTCCGGCCCCAGAGCGGTCTGTATACAGGCAGCACAGGCGGCGCTGAACGGAGAGACGACTGTGGGAACGCTGACGCATTTCCGCCGTGCAGGAGGCATCGACGGGATCGTCATCGGAAATCATGTATTTTATTAAAAGAATGAAAGCAGAAGGACTGACGCGTGAGGGTGGCAGTCCTTTCTTTTCCTCCAGAGAGAACTGTAATTTTTCTGCATTTGTCTGATCCCTCTGGTCAACCGCATGAAAGTGTTGTATAATGGATAAAACTATCTAAGGAATGGAGGTAATGTATTATGATGTCATTGGACCCGGCAATCCTCTGGCTTGGACTGGTGATCATTCTTCTGATCATAGAGATCGCGACCATGGGTCTGACTACGATCTGGTTTGCAGGGGGCGCCATGGCAGCATTTTTCTCCACCTTTTTTGGTGCGACTCCGGCGACGCAGAGGACGATATTTCTCGTCCTGTCTCTGGCGCTCCTGGTCGTTACCCGCCCGGCAGCGGTGAAATATATGCGCGGCAGCCGTGTGAAGACCAATGCGGAGAGCCTGATCGGAAGGCTGGCAGTCGTGACTGCAGAGATCAACAATCTTGCTCAGAGCGGAGAGGTCATCATCTCGGATGTGAGCTGGACCGCCAGAAGCAGGATGGACAGTAATGTGATTCCGGTGGGAAGTAAGGTGAAGATCTGCGCCATTGAAGGCGTGAAGCTGATCGTGGAAAAGGCGGAGGAGGAACAGTAAAACAGCATCAGGTTGGAAGATGCGGAACTTGAAACAGCATCGGACTGGAAGATGCGGAATTTGAAACAGCATCGGATTGGAAGATGCGGAACTTAAATTAGGAGGAAAAAATGCCTGTATTAGTAGCAGTATTAGTGTTGGTTATTTTAATCATTCTGGCGTCATGCATCAAGATCGTGCCGCAGGCGACGGCGCTGGTCATGGAGCGGCTGGGAGCATACAATGGGACCTGGGGTGTGGGTATCCACTTTAAGGCGCCGTTCATCGACCGGGTGGCCAAGAGAGTGACACTGAAGGAGCAGGTGGTGGATTTTGCACCGCAGCCGGTGATCACCAAGGATAACGTCACCATGAGGATCGATACCGTCGTGTTCTTTCAGATCACGGACCCGAAGCTCTTTGCCTACGGCGTGGATAATCCTATCATGGCTATTGAGAACCTGACGGCGACGACTCTTCGTAACATCATCGGTGATCTGGAGCTGGATCAGACGCTGACCTCCCGGGAGACCATCAATACGAAGATGCGTGCTTCCCTGGATGTGGCCACAGACCCGTGGGGCATCAAGGTCAACCGTGTGGAGCTTAAGAACATCATTCCGCCGGCAGCAATCCAGGATGCCATGGAGAAGCAGATGAAGGCGGAGCGTGAGCGCCGGGAAGCGATCCTGAAGGCAGAGGGTGAGAAGAAATCCACGATCCTGGTGGCAGAAGGGCATAAGGAATCGGCGATCCTGGATGCAGAGGCGGAGAAGCAGGCGGCGATCCTGAGAGCGGAAGCAGAAAAGGAAAAGATGATCAAAGAAGCAGAAGGCCAGGCAGAGGCGATCCTGAAGGTACAGCAGGCAAATGCGGACGGTCTTCGGTTCCTGAAGGAAGTTGGCGTGGATGAGGCAGTGATTCAGCTTAAGAGTCTGGAGGCATTTATCAAGGCAGCGGATGGTCAGGCGACCAAGATCATCATTCCGTCTGATATTCAGAAGCTCGGGGGACTGGTGACTGCAGCCACAGAGCTTGTGAAGAACTGACGGCTGGTATGAAATAAGAGATCGACCGGGCTGACGTTTTCAGGCGCCAGCCCGATTTTTCATGGAGGAAGTGTTTAATATGGATTTAAAAGGAAGAGATTTTCTGAAGCTTCTGGATTTTACACCAGAGGAAATGACGTATCTGCTGGATCAGGCGGCGGTACTGAAGGAGAAAAAGAAAAAAGGAATCCCGGTGGATACGCTGCGGGGAAAAAATGTGGCGCTGATCTTTGAGAAGACGAGTACCAGAACCCGCTGTTCTTTTGAGGTGGCGGCTCATGATCTGGGTATGGGGACGACCTATCTGGATCCCACAGGATCTCAGATCGGCAAAAAGGAGAGCATCGCGGATACCGCCCGGGTGCTCGCCCGGATGTATGAGGGAATCGAGTACCGGGGCTTTGGGCAGGAGATCGTGGAAGAGCTGGCGAGACATGCAGATGTGCCTGTCTGGAATGGCCTGACCAATGAATTTCATCCCACTCAGATATTGGCGGATCTTCTGACCATCCGGGAGCATTTCGGAAGCCTGAAGGTGAAGGTGGTCTATATGGGAGACGCCCGCTATAACATGGGAAATTCCTGGATGGTGGGCTGTGCGAAAATGGGCATGGACTTTACCGCCTGCGCGCCACGGAAATACTGGCCGTCAGAAGAGCTGGTGAAGCAGTGCGGGAAGATTGCCGAAGAAACCGGCGGCAGGATCACGCTTACAGAGGATGTGGAGAAAGGGACCCGGGGAGCAGATGTGATCTATACGGACGTGTGGGTCTCCATGGGAGAGCCGGACGAGGTGTGGGCAGAGCGCATCAAAGATCTGCTGCCCTATCAGGTGAATCGGGCAGTTATGGAAAATGCAGGGCCTCAGGCGATCTTCATGCACTGTCTGCCGGCGTTTCATGATCTCAATACGAAGATCGGGAAAGAGATCAGCGCGAAATTCGGTATCAATGCCATGGAGGTGACGGATGAAGTGTTTGAATCCGCCCAGTCAGTGGTATTTGATGAGGCAGAGAACCGGATGCATACGATCAAAGCAGTGATGGCGGTTACATTGGGTGCATAGGAAAGAGCTGTGCCATGAAATTTATCATTAAGAAATACCGGATGATCACCATATGGCTGAGTCTGTTCATCCTGAGCGCTGCATTTGTGGTGGGTTCGGACAGGCCCAGCAGAGGAGTATGCGTGCCGGCTGCATTTTTTGCCGGGACTCTTTTGTATCTGCTGGGCAGCGTCCGTGCATGGACGAAAGAGCATGTGACGACTGCGCTGGTGGAACTGCTCCTGGCTGTCTGCATGCTGACCGGGACTGTATTGACTTTGCTGCAGCAGGGAGGACTGCTATGAAGACAGAAGTGCTGAAGATCTTAAGGGAGGCAGGAGAGTATGTCTCCGGCCAGCAGCTCTGTGAACATTTTGGAGTGTCCCGCACGGCCGTATGGAAGGTGATCCGTCAGCTGAAGGAAGAGGGCTATGAGATCGAGGCGGTGAAGAACAGGGGCTACCGCATGGGAGAGACGCCGGATGTGATGACCATGGAAGAGCTGAAGAGCCGCCTTGGGACTGTCTGGATGGGACAGGAGTGTATATATCTGGAATCAGTGGATTCCACGAATACCTGTGCCAAACGTCTGGCAGAGGAAGGGGCGGCGGCGGGGACGCTGGTGGTGGCAGAGGAGCAGACCGGCGGAAAAGGCAGACGGGGCAGGAGCTGGGCCTCTGAAAGGGGCGAGAATGTCATGATGACGCTGATCCTGCGTCCCGGGATCCGTCCGGAGCATGCTTCCCGGCTGACGCTTCTCATGGCCATGGGAGTTGCCCGGGGGATCCGCAGAGTGACGGGGCTGCCGGCCGGCATCAAGTGGCCCAATGACGTGGTGGTGAATGGCCGGAAGGTATGCGGGATCCTGACGGAACTCAGTACGGAAGTGGACTATATTAATTATGTGGTCATCGGTGCGGGCATCAACGTAAATCAGAAATATTTTCCGGAAGAGATCCGGGAGGTGGCGGGCTCTCTCTGTCTGGAGCTGGGACGGAAGGTTCCGCGGGCGGAGCTGGCGGCAGCGGTGCTGGAAGAGCTGGAAGGAATCTATGAGGTCTTTCTGCAGACGGAAGATCTGTCTGCGCTGTATGAGGACTATAATGAGCTCTGTGTCAACCGGGGGCATGAGATCCGTGTGCTGGACCCGGGAGGAGAGTACAGCGGCACTACGGACGGGATCAATGCATCCGGAGAGCTGGTGGTGCGGAAGGCTGATGGAAGCGTGACATGTGTCTATGCAGGTGAAGTGTCCGTGCGCGGACTGTATGGATATGTATAGAGGTGCAGAAAATGTATCAGGAACGAGTGGTGCTCTGTGGAGCAAATGCATATGAACAGAAGTATTATTTGAATGAAGATTTTGCAGGTCTTCCGTCCCGGATCCAGGAAGAGCTGAAGATCATGTGCGTCCTTTTCACAGAGGATGTGGGCGGCATCCTGACGCTGGTATATGATGAGGACGGAAAGTTGCTGCTGGAGGTCTCCGCAAAAGAAGCAGATGCTTTTTATGATGATATCGGGAGCGGGCTGAAGATCCGGCAGATCCAGAGGGAAAAGGTAGAGCTTCTGCAGGCGCTGGAGATGTATTACCGCGTCTTTTTTCTGGGGGAGACATTATGATACGGAAGCTTATGATCGGGGATGTGGAGCTTCCCAACAATCTGATTCTTGCTCCCATGGCAGGTGTGACGGACCTGCCTTTTCGTCTGCTGTGCAGGGAGCAGGGAGCGGGACTTCTCTGCATGGAGATGGTGAGCGCCAAGGCCATCTATTACCGGAATCGGAATACGGAAGCGCTGCTGTCCATAGATGAGAGGGAGCCGCCGGTATCTCTGCAGCTTTTTGGTTCTGATGCGGATATCATCAGTGAGATGGCCGGACAGATCGAGGACCGGCCATTTTCCATACTGGACATCAATATGGGATGTCCGGTGCCGAAGGTGGCGGGAAATGGAGAGGGATCCGCTCTGATGAAGGATCCGGCTCTGGTGGAAGCCATCGTGACAAAGACCGTTAGGGCGGTCAGAAAGCCGGTGACGGTGAAGATCCGGAAGGGTTTTGACGGGGAACATGTGAACGCCGTGGAGATTGCAAAGATTGCGGAGGCCGGCGGTGCATCGGCGGTGGCGGTCCATGGGAGAACCAGAGAGCAGTATTATCATGGGAAGGCGGACTGGGACATCATCCGCCAGGTGAAGGAGGCGGTCCGGATTCCGGTCATCGGAAACGGAGACGTGGTATCTCCGGAATCGGCAAAAGCCATGTTCGACGAGACGGGATGCGACGGCATCATGATCGGCAGAGGAGCCCAGGGCAATCCATGGATCTTCCGGCAGATTCTGCACTGGATGGAGACCGGGGAGAAAATAAGACCGTCTGCGGAGGAGGTAAGAGAGATGATCCTGCGTCATGCACGCCTGCTGGTGGAACATAAGGGAGTCTATACGGGAATCCGCGAGATGAGAAAGCACGTGGCATGGTATACGGCGGGCTATCCTGGTTCTGCACGGCTGCGGGCCAGAGTCAACGAGGTGACAGAACTCTGTGAACTGGAGGATTTAATTCAGTCTCTTTGACATATACTGAAGAGAAGAGTAGATCCGGAGATGGGACAGGTGGGATTATTTTACCGTTTTTTTACATGGTTCAGAAGAAGAGAAGAGGTACAGGCGCCGGTGGAAAAGGAGGAACGCCGGAGTTTCTTCATATATATTATGAAGACGCCGGAGATCGTGACTTATCTCAGAAGGGAAAAGGGGATTGCCATGCGGAAGCTGGAACTGACTCTGATCGATGATGAGAACCGGCCTGCGTACCAGGTGGCGCAGATTGCAGAGCTTCTGATGAAGGACCTGAATTTTTTCTGTCTGCTGACGGAGCGGGCGGAAGCATTTGAAGAGCTGGTGGAGGAGGCGATGGAGGAGCATGGACTGCTGATGGTGCTGCGTTCCCGGGAGGAAGGGCAGGTTCCGGGCAACCTGACGCTGGATGTGGGCGAGTGGGAAAAGCAGCTTGACATTGTATCGGCAGTGGGGTATAATACTTTGACTATATGAGGCACCACGGTTTCCGTGGTGCTGCCTCCGGATAAAGGGGAGTTTTCGGGAGGCTGAATGGGAAGATTTAAAATGGATTGGAAGGTGTAGAGGATGGCAGAGAAAAAGAATATCCTGACGTACGAGGGGCTGAAAAAACTGGAGGATGAGCTTCAGGATCTGAAGGTGGTTCAGAGAAGAGAGATTGCGCAGAAGATCAAGGAGGCAAGGGAACAGGGCGACCTGTCAGAGAATGCGGAGTACGATGCGGCGAAGGACGAGCAGCGGGATATTGAGGCCAGGATCGAGCAGATTGAGAAGATCCTGAAAAATGCAGAGGTAGTTCTGGATGAGGAGATTGATCTGAACAGAATCAGCATCGGGTGTGTGGTTCGAGTGCTGGATATCGAGTACGATGAGGAAGAGGAATATAAGCTGGTCGGTTCTTCGGAGGCGAGCAGTCTTCAGAATAAGGTATCCAATGAATCACCCATTGGCAAGGCGCTGTTAGGCGCGCA
This sequence comes from Lachnospiraceae bacterium, assembly GCA_910574805.1. GTDB lineage: Bacteria > Bacillota > Clostridia > Lachnospirales > Lachnospiraceae > Hominiventricola. The sequence goes on from CAJTCV010000011.1 coordinate 32,708, forward strand.
GGTGGGGGATGTGGTAGAGGTGGAAGCACCGGCAGGAGTTGTGCAGTACAAGGTGCTCAGTATCCAGAGAGCAAGCTAAGGAGTGAAAGAAAGTGGCAGGAGTGAAGAATGTTCAGGAACAGGACCTGAACCAGTTATTGAAAATACGGCGGGAGAAGCTGTCGGAGCTTCAGGCGGCGGGAAAGGATCCGTTTCAGATTACCAAATACGATGTGACCCATCACAGTACAGAGATCAGAGAGAATTTTGACGCCATGGAAGGGCAGGTTGTGCGCGTGGCGGGCCGTGTCATGCAGAAACGCGTGATGGGAAAGGCATCCTTCTGCAATGTACAGGATCTGAAGGGCAATATCCAGTCCTATGTGGCAAGAGACAGTATCGGAGAAGAGTCTTATAAAGATTTTAAGAAATATGATATCGGCGATATTGTGGGGATTGAGGGGGAGGTCTTCAAGACGAAGACCGGCGAGATCTCGATTCATGCGGCTTCGGTGACGCTCCTGTCCAAGAGCCTCCAGATCCTTCCGGAGAAATATCACGGGCTTACCAACACGGACTTAAGATACCGTCAGAGATATACGGACCTGATCATGAATGAGGAAGTCCGGGATACCTTTGTGAAGCGCTCAAAGATCATCAGTGCTATCCGGCGTTATCTGGACGGGCAGGGGTTCATGGAGGTGGAGACGCCCATGCTGGTGTCCAACGCGGGCGGCGCTGCGGCGCGTCCCTTTGAGACCCATTACAATGCGCTGGATGAGGACGTCAAGCTTCGGATCTCTCTGGAGCTGTATCTGAAGCGTCTGATCGTGGGTGGCATGGAGCGTGTCTATGAGATCGGACGGGTGTTCCGCAATGAAGGAGTGGATACCAGGCACAATCCGGAATTTACCCTGATGGAGCTGTATCAGGCATATACGGATTATTACGGGATGATGGATCTGACAGAGAACATGTTCCGCTATGTGGCACAGGAGGTGCTGGGAACTACAGAAGTGCCCTATGGCGATGTGGTCATTGACCTTGGAAAGCCCTTTGAGCGGCTGACCATGGTGGATGCAGTGAAGAAATACGCGGGTGTTGATTTTGATCAGGTGGCGGATACAGAGACGGCGAAGAGGCTGGCGGATGAACATCATGTGGAATATGAGACCCGCCATACAAAGGGCGATATTCTGAGCCTGTTCTTTGAGGAGTTCTGCGAGGAGAAGCTGGTACAGCCGACCTTCGTCATGGATCACCCCATTGAGATCTCTCCATTGACCAAGAAGAAACCGGACAACCCGGATTATGTGGAGCGCTTTGAGCTGTTCATCACCGGCCGGGAGATGGCCAATGCGTACTCGGAGCTGAATGATCCCATCGATCAGAGAGAGCGCTTCAGGGTACAGGAAGCAGCGCTGGCAGCCGGAGACGAGGAGGCCAACACGACCGATGAGGATTTCCTGAACGCTCTGGAGATCGGCATGCCGCCCACCGGCGGGATCGGGTACGGCATCGACCGGCTTGTTATGCTTTTAACAAACTCACCGGCGATCCGGGATGTGCTCTTGTTCCCGACGATGAAGTCACTGGGCTCAGAGGTGAAAAAGAGTCAGGATAAGGCAGTGGAGAAAGCAGCTGAACTGGTGAAGGAAAAAGAAGTGATCGACTTTTCAAGAGTAAAGATTGAGCCGTTATTTTCTGATCTGGTGGATTTTGAGACGTTCAGCCGGTCTGATTTCAGGGCAGTCAAGGTAAAGGCATGTGCTGCCGTACCGAAGAGTAAGAAGCTGCTGCAGTTTACGCTGGACGACGGGACAGATACAGAGCGTACGATTTTAAGCGGTATTCATGCATATTATGAGCCGGAAGAACTGATTGGGAAGACGCTGATCGCCATTACCAATCTTCCGCCGAGAGCCATGATGGGAATTGATTCCTGCGGTATGATTATCAGTGCAGTTCATGAGGAAGAGGGGGAAGAAAAGCTTCATCTTTTGATTGTGGACGACCATATCCCGGCAGGTGCGAAGCTGTATTAGAAAAATATATGAATGATATGCAGGGCTTTGAGGGAAGACAGACTCTCAAAGCCCTGTTGCTGCTTCATCCGGAACCGGGTTTTTCTCATCCCATATTGATTTTCATCCATGTAAAGGGTAAAATATATGATGGAGACAGTAGAAATGTTCCGGCGCGTCGTTACGGCCGGCAGCAGACGGAAATTTGGGGAAAAGGTTTATCTGGCATGGGGAAAAGCAATAAGGGACAGTTGATAAGAAAAATGCGTGACAATTTTGCGGTGCTGATTATGTTCATCTGCGTGATTGTGCTCTGCACGGGGATTCTGCGCAGATCCCTGATGGAGAATACCAACAAGATGGGGCTTACGCTGGTGGAAAATTATTCGCTGGCAGAGGAGAGTAATATACGGGCCTGCGAGTCGATTCTCAGTATCAGCGTCAATTATATTGAGGAACGGGAGCAGGAGGATATCTCTGTGGAAGAGCTGAGAGAGGGGCTGTATCCCTTTATGAATGGTCTGACAGAGATATACAGTGAGGATCAGATCCAGGTGTACGGCAGAGCGATGGGAGAGACAGTGTCCAACATCCCTGAGATCGAAGCCAGGACCGATTTCTCTGTGTCTGACAAGGACTATTATCAGGGGGCCATGAATGCGGAGGGCGGGATCTATATCTCTCCGGCGTATACAGATGTGGTGACGGGGCTGCCGGTGGTTACCATGTGCAGGGCAATTCCGGAGACCGGCAGTTTTCTGGCGATTGATATGATGTTTTCCTGCTTCGAGCAGAACAACGAGAGACTGATGCTGCCTGAGAATGCTTCCTATTATCTGATTGACAGGAAGGGGACGCTGCTCTACTATAAGACGTCTCTGGACCGCCGGTATGAGGATTATCAGCAGTGGATCGACGGTTTTCTGGAGCATGTGGACCTTGAGACGGACGACCAGATCCTGGAGGATGTCCTGGCAGTGGACGGTGTTGCGCGCAACGTCTATTTTCATCATATGGACAATGGCTGGACAGCAATTCTGACCATACCGGAGGATGAGATCTTCTCCGGGCTTGACCTTTTCTATTATATAAGCATTTTGATCATTCTGTGCGGAATGGGGATTATCTTCTTTCAGACGGTCCGGGATTACCGGCATGAAAAACGGAATCAGATCCTTGCAGAGGAACGGGATCAGATGGCGGAGCGGAACCGCATCTATCAGAATGCCATGAATGGGACAGCGCGGGCGTATCGGGCAATCTATTACATTGATGTAAAAAGAGGCAGATATGAGATGCTTTATCCTTACCGGGGCATGGAGTCTGAATCCGGAGACTACAACAGGGAATTTGTGGCCAGCCGTTTTGAACTGGGGATCATTGAGGAAGAATATCGGGAACAGATCCGGGAATTTCTGGACCTGTCCAATATACTGAAGCACCTGGAGACCGAGGATCATGTGGAGCTCCAGTATAAGCGGATGGGGGAGGATGGCAGGTATGAGTGGTGTTCCTCCGCCATCACGGTGGCAGAGACGGAGAATGGGCGACCGACAGCAGTTACACTGGCTGTGCGCAGCATTGATGAGATCATTCACCGGGAGGAGGAGCAGAAGGAGATGCTTGTGCTGGCTGCAGAACGGGCAGAGGCTGCGAATCTGGCCAAGAGCGATTTCCTGTCCCGGATGAGCCATGATATCCGTACGCCCATGAATGCGATTCTGGGTATGACAGCCGTGGCGGGGATGCACATTGACGAAAAGGAACGGGTACTGGATGCGCTGGGCAAGATCACGATCTCCAGCAAACATCTGCTGGGACTGATTAATGAGGTCCTGGATATGAGTCGGATCGAGAGCGGCAAAGTCAGTCTGACGGAGGGCAGCTTTAATCTGTCGGATACCATTGAGAGCCTGTTGACGGTGTTCCATTCTCAGATGGAGGCGAAGGGACTCCGGCTGCAGGTGGATATTGTCAGACTGGAGCATGAGGATGTGATCGGGGACGAGCAGAGGCTGCAGCAGATCTTCATGAACATTATGGGAAATGCGGTCAAATTTACGCCTTCCGGAGGCAGGATCTGTATTCAGATCGAAGAAAAGACTTCTCACATCACAGGCAGCGGATATTACGAGTTTACCTTTGAAGATACAGGCATCGGCATGGAGAAAGACTATATCCAGAAGATCTTCGAGCCCTTTTCCCGTGCGGCGGATTCCCGCACCGGCAAGATCGAAGGGACTGGTCTTGGGATGTCCATTGCAGTGAACATTGCCCGTATGATGAACGGCGACATACGGGTGGAGAGCACCCTGGGAGAAGGGTCCCGGTTCACGGTCCAGGTTTATCTGAAACTCAATGATGTCACGCAGGCGGATATGGATGCGCTGGCAGGGCTTCCGGTGCTGGTGGTGGACGACGAGGAAGCGGCGTGTGAAAGCGCCTGCGAGATCCTGGGAAGTCTGCGTATGAGGGCAGAGTATGTACTGGACGGAGATACTGCAACAGAACGTATAGCAGAGAAAAAAGAAGCAGAAAATAACTATGCCGCAGTGCTCCTGGACTGGCATATGCCGGGAAAGGACGGGCTGGAGACCACCCGGCAGATCCGCAGGGTAGCAGGAGAGGGGATTCCCATTATTATTCTGTCAGCCTACGACTGGTCAGACATCGAAGCTGAGGCCCTCGGCGCCGGTGTCAATGCTTTTATCGAGAAGCCGCTGTTCCGATCCAGGCTGACCAAAGTGCTGATGGATGTCCTTGGGTTTGGCAGCAAAGAGAAACCGGTAACGGCGCTGGAGAATTTCCAGCAACAGGATTTCTCAGGAAAGAGAGTGCTGCTGGTGGAGGACAATGAGCTGAACATCGAAGTGGCGGCAGAGCTGCTGGATGTGGTGGGGATTCAGGTGGAGACGGCAGTGAACGGCAGGCTTGCGGTGGACACGGTGCGGCAGAAAGCCCCGGGATATTATGATCTGATCTTTATGGATATTCAGATGCCTGTGATGAACGGATATGAGGCGGCGGTGGAGATCCGTTCCTCTGGTCGGGAGGACCTGGAGCGGATCCCCATCATCGCCATGACAGCTGATGCCTTCGCGGATGATATCCGGAAGGCAAAAGAGGCGGGAATGAACGATCACATATCCAAGCCGGTGGATATCGGGAAGCTGGAGGAAGCGCTGGAAAAGTGGATCAGCTGAGCGGGGCATCAGAGCCCCTCTGCTCCCTGCTTCCGGTATTCGGTGGGTGACATGCCCTTTTGCCGGCGGAAGATCCGGCTGAAATACAGAGGATTGTCATAGCCCACCAGATTTCCGATCTCCGAGACATTGTAGTTGGTAGTTTCCAGCAGCATCTGGGCGTTGGTCATACGGCGTTCCACCAGATACTGCATGGGTGTGGTGTGGGCATACTGTTTGAAATTGCGGATGAACCAGCTGACGCTCATGCCTCTGGAGGCGGCATATTCTTCGATGCTGATGTCCGTGTTGTAGTTATCATTGAAAAACTGTATGGCAAGCTCCATCTCTGTCTCCAGATATGCATCCTTTTTATGATGATCCCGGCCGATCTGCCGGTGGATCTGGATCAGAAGCTGCAGAAGCAGCAGGGTCAGAAGGTCGGGATAATGGGTCTGGCATCTTTGAAGCTCCTGAATCATCTGTTTAAAGATCCGCGTGTATTCAAAAGATGCTCCGGTGGAGATGACGCGCATGTCGTCGGTGATGCCGTAGAACCGGAGGATATTGGTAACATTGCCGCCGGTAAAATGGACCCAGTATACTTCTGTCTGTTCTGTGCCGTAATATACATATCTCTGTGGTTCCTTCGGCCGATAGATCACTATATGACCGGCGGTCACTACAGTATCCTTGTCACTTTTATCAAAATAAAAATGGGCTTTTCCGGATGCAATATACAGAATCTGAAAATCCCGTCTTCCTCTGGGCCTGTGGGTGGGCAGCTTCGGACGCGTGTACAGATGATAGGTTCCGCAGCTTCCTACAATGAGCGGCCTGCTCTTGTCTTTAAAATCCACCAGTGAACGATTCAAATATGCAGAGTTGATATACATGCGGAAAACCCCCTTTTCCGGAACAGGCGGACTGATCTGGCGTCCGCTTTTTTTGATTGTATCATTTTGTGCATGTTTTGTCCAATGGAGTCCATGGAAGTTTTTACATATTACCGTTATAATAAAGAAGACAGAGAAAACAGAACGTGCAGTAACTTAAGAAAAAAGCAGCGGCTCCGGGGGAGCTGCGGAACTGTAATCAGGAGGACCAAAATATGATCGTACCACGACACTATGAAGACCTGAGCGTGCTCCATGAGAACACCATGCCTGCCCGGGCGTACTATATCCCGGCATCGGTGCGGATGGATACGCTGGTGGAGAGGCGGGAGGATTCGGACCGCCTGCAGATGCTGAACGGAGAATGGAGTTTCCGGTATTATACCAGCATCTATGAACTGAAGGATGCGTTTTATGAGAAGGATTTTGACGCATCGTCTTATGACCGGATCAAAGTGCCCGGCGTATGGCAGATGGAGGGCTATGACCGGCATCAGTATACCAATATCCGGTATCCGTTTCCCTTTGATCCGCCGTATGTGCCTCAGGACAACCCGTGCGGAGCCTATGTGCGTGATTTTGTCTACCGGAAGGACACAGCGGCGCCCCGGGCCTGCCTGAACTTTGAGGGTGTGGACTCCTGTTTTTATGTATGGCTCAACGGAAGCTATATCGGATACAGCCAGGTGTCTCACTGCACCAGCGAATTTGATGTGACGGATGCTGTCACGGAAGGGACGAACAGGCTGGCAGTCCTGGTGCTGAAATGGTGTGACGGAAGCTATCTGGAGGACCAGGACAAATTCCGCATGAGCGGTATCTTCCGGGATGTGTATCTGCTGAAGCGCCCGGAACAGACAGTCCGGGATTATTTTGTAGAGACATCAGTCAGAGAACAGGAGGCAGAGGTCAGGGTCCGGGTGGAGTATTTTGAGAAAGAAGTTCCGACTGCGGTATCCATCTACGATGCAGACAATCACCTGCTCCATACGGCGGGAAACGGGGAAAATGGCAGCTTCTCCCTGCGGATCCCGGATCCGCAGATGTGGAATACGGAGCGCCCGTATCTCTATACGCTGGTGATCGATACAGAGGCGGAGGTGATCGTGGACTATGTGGGCCTGCGCCGGATCTGCATAGAGAATAAATGCGTGTACTTTAACGGAAAGAAGATCATCTTCCGGGGCGTCAACCGTCATGACTCAGATCCGGTGACAGGACCGGTGGCGGATCTGGAGCAGATGATGAAGGATCTGGCCCTGATGAAACAGCATAACATCAATTCCATCCGGGCAAGTCATTACCCCAATGTACCATATTTCCTTCAGCTGTGCGACAAATACGGCTTTCTGGTCATCGACGAGGCGGATGTGGAGAGCCACGGGCCGGTGGAGATCTACCACAGAGACAATTCGGATGCCAGTAAATTTGATCAGTGGAATATTCCCATTGCGGATGATCCCCGGTGGGAGGCGTCGATCCTGGACCGGGTCCGGCTGATGGTGGAACGGGATAAGAACCGTCCCTGCGTGGTCATCTGGTCCATGGGAAATGAAAGCGCCTATGGCTGTAATTTTGAAAAAGCGCTGAGCTGGACAAAAAAATACGATGCATCCAGACTGACGCACTACGAAAGCGCCCGGTACAGGAAAAGCGGCATTGCCTATGATTATTCCTGTCTGGATCTGTACAGCAGAATGTATCCGCCCTTTGAAGAGCTGCAGGAATATCTGGAAAATGACCCGCAGAAGCCGTGTATTCTCTGTGAATACTGCCATGCCATGGGGAACGGCCCGGGAGATCTGGAGGATTATTTTGAACTGTTCCAGAAGGAGGATCTGATGTGCGGAGGCTTTGTGTGGGAGTGGTGCGACCACGCCGTTGCCCATGGAAAGACGCCCGAAGGAAAGACGATCTACGGCTACGGCGGAGATCACGGCGAGATCCTGCACGACGGGAATTTCTGTATGGACGGGCTGGTCTATCCGGACCGCACGCCGCATACGGGACTTCTGGAATATAAAAATGTGTACCGTCCGGTACGGGTAGTCTCTTTTGATCAGGAGACGCAGGTGCTGACCGTGAGAAATCATATGGATTTTGTGAATCTGGAGGATTATGCCCAGATCCGGTATGAGGTGAGCTGCGACGGAGTCTGCCTGGAATCCGGGGTGCTTCCGCCGGTTCCGGCAAAGCCCGGAGAGACCGGGAGCGTCCGTCTGCAGATCAGGATCCCTTCCCGGGGAAGAGCGTACCTGAAGCTTACGTTCCATCTGAAAGAGGAGGAGGCGCTGGTTCCGGCAGGGCACCTGCTGGGGCATGAAGAGATTCTTCTGGAGACAGGGGACGGCAGGAATCAGACAGTCAGGAAGTTCCTGAAGGACGGGATCACGCCGGTACATACGCTGGAAACAGAAGAGACTGATACGACGGTGGTTGTAAAAGGCACGGATTTTCAGCACATTTATGATAAAAGGACCGGAACATTTTCCGGTATGGAATACGGGGGGCTTGCCTGCCTGGACCGCCCCATGGAGATCAATATCTGGCGGGCGCCCACGGATAATGACATGTATATCCGGCAGGAATGGAAACGCGCCTGGTATGACCAGGCATATACAAGAGCCTATGAGACAAAGGTATGCAGAAAAGAATTTTCCGTGGAAATCACGAGCCGGATGTCTCTGGCGGCGGCTTCCGTTCAGCGTATGATGGATGTGGAAGCGACCTGGGTAGTCGACGGAAACGGAGGGCTTCAGGTGAACCTTCAGGTACGGAGAAATATGGAATTTCCGGAGCTTCCCCGGTTTGGGCTCCGCCTGTTCCTGGATCAGAGGCTGGATCAGGTGACCTATTATGGGATGGGCCCTGTGGAGAGCTATCCGGATAAGCACCGGGCATCCTGGCATGGTCTGTTCCATGCAGGAGCGGCAGCGCTCCATGAGGATTATATCCGTCCTCAGGAAAACGGCAGTCATGCGGACTGCGACTATGTGCTGCTGTCCGACGGGCGTTTCTGCCTGGCAGCGGCGTCAGAACAGAGATTTTCCTTTAATGCATCCATTTATACACAGGAGGAACTGGAAAAGAAGACACATCATTACGAGCTGGAGCCCTCCGGCAGCGTCGTTCTCTGCCTGGATTACGCACAGAACGGAATTGGTTCCAACAGCTGCGGACCGAAGGTCCTGGACCGTTACCGGTTCGATGAAGAAACATTTACATTCTGTATGAAGCTTGTGCCGTTTGTAAAGAACTGACGAAAGACAATCTGCGGCTCTGGGCATCCCGAGCATGCACACGTCCGGAAAAGGGATCCCGGATGCCGCGGAATGTATATAAGGAAAGGAGCGCATTTTTATGCAGGAAAAAACATATTTAAAATGGTATAACAAAGTAGGGTACGGTTCCGGAGATATCGCTGGAAATGTGGTATATGCATTCCTGTCCTCCTTTGTCATGATTTATCTGACGAACACCGTCGGACTGAATCCCGGCGTAGTGGGAACACTTATTGCCGCGTCCAAGTTCTTTGACGGGGTTACGGACATCTTTTTCGGCGCCATGATCGACAAGACGAAGAGCAGGCTTGGAAAGGCGAGGCCGTGGATGCTCTATGCCTACGTCGGCTGCGCCGTAACACTGGCGGCAATCTTCGCGATCCCTGTGGATATGGGGACGGCTGCCCAGTATGCCTGGTTCTTTATCGCATACACACTTTTGAATGCGGTGTTCTATACTGCCAACAATATCGCGTATTCCGCGCTTACCGCGCTTGTGACCAAAAACAGCAAGGAGCGGGTGCAGATGGGATCCTGCCGCTTTGTCTTTGCCTTCGGCACCAGTCTGCTGATTCAGTCCATCACGATCAGCGCGGTCGCTGCCTGCGGCGGCGGCGCAGCGGGCTGGCGCACAGTTGCCATCATCTATGCAGTGGTGGGTCTGGTGGTCAATACGGTCTCTGTGCTGTCTGTGAAGGAGCTTCCGGAAGAAGAACTGAATGATTCTGCGGAGAAAACGCAGGGCCAGGAGGAAAAATACGGTCTTCTGACAGCGGCAAAGCTGCTGGCATCCAACCGGTTCTATCTGATGATCTGCGGCGTATATATCCTTCAGCAGGTGTACGGAGCCATGATCAACATGGGAATCTATTATATGATCTATGTCCTGAACAATGAAAATCTGTACGGTGTGTTTTCCTGGGCTGTCAATATTCCTCTGATCGTAGCCCTGATCTTTACGCCCACGCTGGTGTCAAGGTGGAAGGGAATGTACCGGCTGAATCTGCGGGGTTATATGCTGGGCACTCTGGGACGGGCGCTGGTGATCGTGGCAGGATATATGGGGAGCGTTCCCCTCATGCTTTTCTTCACCGGTGTGGCGGCGCTTGGACAGGGTCCGTGGCAGGGGGACATGAATGCGGTCATCGCGTCCTGCTCGGAATATACATATTTGACAAAGCAGAAGAGGGTGGATGGGACCATGTATTCCTGTACCTCTCTGGGGGTGAAACTGGGCGGAGGCCTGGGTACGGCGATAGCAGGCTGGATGCTTGCGGCCAGCGGATTTGCCCAGGGGCTGGCGGTGCAGCCGGAATCATGTATTAATATGCTTTACTTTATGTATCTGTGGCTTCCCATGCTTATCAGTCTTGCGATCACTCTGGTACTGTCCAGGATGAATGTGGAAGAGACCAATGAGAAGCTGAAACAGCAGATGGGCGCAGAAGGGGCCTGGTAAAAGGTTATGAAAATGCATTGACACCGCGGAACGGCGGATAAAGAAAGGGACTGCCATAAGCAGTCCTTTTTTCGTATGCGGAAAAAATAAAGTTGTAAATGACGCAAATGTTTATATTTTGCGACAGATGGCAGAAAAAGACCGCAGTCAGAAGGCTCTTTGCCCCTGCTGACTGCAGTCTCCGACTGCGCTCTGACTGCTGACATCAGAGGCAGATCACATGTTTCAGACGACTCATGCTTTCCCGTTTCAGGTCCATATTTGGATGAACATACTGATTCATGGTAACACTGATATTGGAGTGACCCAGGATCTCGCTTAAGGTCTTGGCATCGAATCCTGCCTCAATGCACCTGGTCGCAAAGGTGTGCCTGAGCGTATGAAAATGGACTTTTTCGATCCGGCATTCTTTCATATATGCACTCAGGCGGCGCTGGAGCTTGCGCGGCTCCATACAGATGAACGTCCCCGTCAGTACAAAAGTCTCCGGTTCTCCGGGCGAAAAAACGGTACACAGCGCCGCCAGATCCGGCATGAGCGGCAGTGTCCGGCAGGAGCTGTCACTCTTTGGCTCACCCACCAGCAGTTTTGTCTTTAATCCGGTATCCTCATCCGGAGCCTTGATCCGCTGCACCGTACGGCAGACAGAGATCGTATCCGTGTTCATAGAGATATCCTTCCATTTCAGAGCGCATACCTCACCGATACGAAGCCCTGTGCGAAGAGCCATATAGACTCCGAATTTGCACAGGTCCATTTCATCTGCGAGAAACTCCATCAGCGTCTCTTCTTCCTGATGATCCAGTACCCGTACGGACTTTCTGGGACTTTTGGGATAGATGATCTCCAGATCCGAAAGATTCAGCCCGGACCGTTTTTTCGCATATCGATAGATGGAATGAAACAGCGTGAGAATATTCCGAACGGTCTTTTCCGACAGATTCTTTTCATGCAGAAGCATCCAGCTGAAGCGGTCAACCTGATCAGATGTGATCTCATACAGCACTTTGTCTCCAAAAAATGGCTGAATATGATTTTTCAGGTCTGTCCGGTACTTTGCGAAACTCGATGCTTTCAGGCACACCCCGTTTATCATAAGCCAGCTGTTGCAGTAATAGGAAAAGGTATATTTTCCTCCGATGATACAGCCTGCACTGCATTCTCTTATGGCACGGCGGACTTTTTCCCGTGCTTCCTCATAGGTCCTGCCATAGCAGAAACCATAGATCAGTTTCCCGTTCCCGTCCCTTCCTTTGGCATAGCGTGCCTCAAAACGTCCGTCTTTTCTCAAAAAAATATTTTCTCCTTTTGCCATAATACCAGTACCTCCATTTTTTCTTCCAGTCTACCGGAGAAAGATTTTCTAAAAAAGGTTTGTGTAATCTATTGCAAAACAAATTAATACCGGATATAATGTTGCATGTGAAGACACGGTCTTTCCTGTCGCAAAATATAAACATTTGCGTCATTTTTTCAAATGGCTCCTGGCCTGCACATGGGAAATGACCGGTGTTCATTTTGAAAGAGATCATGGGGGACAGAGGGGATGGAGGACAGACATAACGGGTGGCTGGCGCTGCACAGCCCCAATATTGTGAACCTTTGCATGGATTCTTACGGCGGGAAAGAACAGCAGGGCAGGCTGTATCATCTGTATACGGCGGAGGCTGTTCCTTTTTCCTCCCTTCTGGAGGCCATGGACCGGATGGACCGGCTGTACGATATGCTGGAGCTGCCGCAGGCGTGTACCAGACTTCGGAGCTTTCAGGAAAACCGGGGAGAGCGGAAAAAGGACAGAGCAGAGGGCAAAGAGACCATTGCGCTGCCGGAGCGCGGAAAGAAGGATATTAAAAGGGTGGAAACATTTGACAAAGTGACAGAGCACAGGGGAAAGGACGCCACATTTCTCATACGAGTGAAATACAGGCAGAATTCCAGCTGGCAGGGGGAGGTCACCTGGGTGGACGGACAGAAGAGGGAGTATTTCCGCAGTGCACTGGAGCTGATTCGGCTGATTGACAGTGCGCTGGAGGTGCCCGAGGGCTGAATCTGATATCTGGGGTGAGGGATAGTGGAAAAAATGAAAAATCTGCATTTTGATCTGCTTGGCTCGTTTGTCTGCCGGGAGGTGGGAGACAACCAGGTGAAAAACAGTGTAGTTCCGGATAAAGTGGGGAAAAAGGCGCTGTCTTTTCTGCAGTACCTGATTGTGAATCATACGCGGAATATATCATCGGAGGAACTGATCGAACAGTTCTGGTCAGAAAAGGGCAGCAGTGCGCCGGCTAATGCGCTGAAGAGCATGCTCTTTAAGACCAGGAACCTTTTAAAAATCATGTTTCCGGATCAGGAAAATCTGATTCTGACGCTTCAGGGCTGCTATGGATGGAATCCGGAAGTCCGGGTGCGCCTGGATTCAGAAGAGTTTGAGAAAATATGTCTGGACGCGAGAAAGCGGTCAGGGAAGGAATACCTGGAGACGCTTTTACGTGCGATAGAGCTGTACAAAGGGGATTTCCTCTCCGGCAACGACAGTGACTGGGCAGTCTCCCTGAGGAGGTATTACCAGACGCTGTATCTGGACGTCTGTAAGATGGTCCTTCCACTTCTGCAGGAAAAGGAGCGCTGGACAGAGATGATCAACATCTGCGAACAGGCTTCTGCGGTGGACTTCAGTGCAGATACTTTTATCGTGTACCAGATGCAGGCGCTGATCGCCATGGGGCATCCGGAGCGCGCGGTGGAGGCGTATCAGGCTTTTCGGAATATGCTCTGGGAGGAATTTGAGATCGAGCCGGCAGAACAGGTAGAACAGATTCACATGCTGGCAGAGAGCATGTGCCAGAACAATATGGACTGTGCGGACATTCTGAAGCTGGTGGCGGAAGGAGAATGTGAGGATCATGCATTTTTCTGTACCTTCGGGGTGTTTCAGAGCATTGTGGCACTGGAAAAGCGTCATCTGGAGCGCTCCGGGCAGAGCTCGGTGCTGGTAATCGTAACGCTGGGCAACAAGGTCACGCCAACCACAGATGCCAGGAGACTGGAACGGGTCCTGCTGGAAGGACTCAGGACCGGGGATCCGGTGGCGAGACTGGATGCCGGTTCCTATATCCTCATGCTGTCCGGAGCCAGTCTGGAAAATGCAGAGTCGGTCATGGAACGGATCGACCGCACTTTTCACAAAGTCTATTCCCATTCCCGGGCGTGCATCTCATTCCGGCTGTCCGTGCTGGAACCGGAGGATGTCCGGGTGTCATAAAAAAAGAGCTGCCGCAGGATGCGCTCCTGCCTGAACGAACAGGCAGGGGTATCCTGCGGCAGTCTTTTTCCACAGGGGTTTATACCACAGACACCACAAGCTGCAGCTGATTGCCGGTATGGTCCAGGATATAGATATGGATCGTGGACGTGGGGCAGAGAAATTCCACGCATCCGGTTCCGGCATCCCAGGACAGAGGTTCGATCCGCTCTCCCTGCGTGTCCATGGCATAGATCCCTTCATAATAGATTCCTGAGTCATTGTCAGAGAAACAGAGATACAGGCGTCCGTTTTCCTGACGGCTGGAGATAAGCTGCGGCGATTCCCGGTCCACATCATCCACCAGGATGTTCTGCGTGACATACTGACTGTTGGCCAGAGTAACAGTGACCGTCATATTGCCGTTGCGTGCAGGTTCAATGGCATAGGTGTGGCGGTCCGTCTCGTATACAGAGACGTTATATCCGTCGATGGCTGCCGTCACCCGGGAGATGGGCAGGAAGGTGTTCACATCAATGTGATAAACAGGTCTTCCGGGTTCTGCTTCTCTGTCCGGAGTCAGGGAAAAGACCGGCAGGATAAAAAGCAGCGGCAGCAGGAAGAAGAGAAGGAGCACCATGTCGAGGACGTGTTTCTGAAGTGCGTAGCGCTCCTGCCGGTAATTGCGGTAGGACACAAGAACCTCTGTGGGAGTCGGATTCGGTTCTCTGCCGCATATCTCAAATACTTCTTTTAAAATTTCGTCTGCAGTCTGCGGATCCAGGCCCGTCTTCCGGAAATTTTTCAGAATTTTTCTGATCATGTCTCATCGCCCCCCTTTCATCTGCCTGCCAGGTGTTTCAGTTTCCGGCAGCCGTTTGCCAGGTGCCGCTTCACGGAACCGGTCCGCAGGTCCATGAGCCTTGCAATATCCCGAAGCTCCAGCCCGTTGTAGTATCTTAAAAGAATCACCTGGGATTCCGTAAAAGGAAGGTTCATGACCTGACGGATGATAAAATCCTGTCCGTCGATGAAGATCACGGATTCCTCCGGTTCCAGATCCTCCAGAGGCTGCTGCTCCGGCTCTTCGCAATCCCGGACGGCCAGTTCTCCGGAAGCGTTTGCTTTTTTCTTCTCCAGCCGGAGGCAGATACGGAAGGTGATCTGGTTCAGCCAGGAGAGGAACAGCTGCGTATCCTTCAGAGCTGCAATATTTCTCAAAGCATAGACGTAGGTGTCCCGGACCGCGTCCCGGGCAAGTCCCTCGTCCTTCAGGTAGCCGGAAGCAAACCGGTACTGCTTCTGGCAGGTTGCCATATATAATTCTGCAAAGGCGTCACTGTCTCCCATTTTGGCATATTCTGCCAGGGAAGCAATGTACTGATGATCCAGATCTGCCATGTCATGGTTCCTTTCTTTTTTGAATGAGTCACTGGTCCTGCCGGGGAATGCGCCGGTTGGAAAGCGCAATCAGGTCGGTAATGGTATGTACTTCTTCCCCTTCATGGAAGGCGATGCCGTATCGGTATTCGATCAGGAGGCGGTTGACAGGATCCTGATTATAGGATTGGATCCGCTGATCCAGTTTTTTCAGAAAGTTGTCCATTTTACAGGAATCTCCGTCCTCGAATATGGCAAGGAATTTGTTCCCGCCGTTGCGTCCGACGAAACACGTACCGGCAGCCGCAAGATGCAGAATACCGGAAAAATCCCGGATCAGCTGGTTTCCCTTGATATGACCATAATGTTGGTTGATCTCGTGGATGTTCGTCAGGTCGAACATGATGCATCCCAGGTCCTTCGGCACCGGCCTGTCCAGATATTTCTCGATCATAACGTCACAGCTGAAGCGATTGGCGATTCCTGACAGGGGGTCGGAATGGACGGCGTGATCCAGCTCCCGGTAATGCTTCCGACAGGAGGAAAAAAAGTTAAAGTCCCGGTAAATAAAGAGAAAAGACATGCCGAGGACCAGCCAGAGACAGATACAGAGAATACGTACAGACGGGTCGGAGGCGACCAGGTGATAGAGTCTCCGGTCCGGCAGAATAAGGCCGAGGCAGACAGCGGTGAGCAGGAGGTACAGGACCAGCTGGATCGTCTTGTAGATAAAATCAGTCTTCTTCATTGGCGGATTCTCCCTTGCAGATATTTTCAGGGACAGTATATCACAAAAATGTCCGATGTAAATATAAAAGTTTGTTGGCAATCTGAAAACGTAGTGCTAGAATGGGGTGAGATGGAGGCGGGAGACATGAAAAAAAAGCTGCATGGCAGATATGACGGCATGAAATATGGCTGGCTGAAAGACACGAAAAAATTCATACTGCTCCTTGTCGCGGTATATCTCGCCCTTCGGCTGGTGGTCGGATTTTCCTTTGTGAAAGGAGATTCTATGGAACCGACGCTGCACAGCGGCGAGCTGGTCATGTATCTGAGGCTGGACCGGGATTATCAGAAAGGGGATGTGGTCTCCGTGCGGATCCCCTCCGGGGAATATTATGTGAAGCGCATCATAGCACTGGAGGGAGATACCATCGATCTGAGGGACGGCAGAGTATATCTGAATGAGGAGCCTCTGGAAGAGCCTTATATCATGGGTGAGACAGAAGAACAGGCGGGTGCTGTCCGATATCCCTTCCGGCTCCAGAAGGGGCAGATCTTTGTCATGGGCGATAACCGGGAAGTGTCCATGGACTCCAGAAGCTTCGGAGTGGTGGGAAGAGGCCAGATCAAAGGGAAGCTGTGGTTTCGCGCAGGCTGGCTCTATGCAGACGGTATATAAAATGCCGGCGCGGATGGAAGAGCTCCTTCCGAAAAGAATGTTAAAAATCAGATCATGCAGGTACCGGGAGGTACCGTCCGGATTCAGCCGGTGTCAGAGCAGGACGCTCATGACACCGGCTGTTTTTATTTTCTGTTCTTTTGTTTTCTCTGAAAAAACTGTCAAGAATTTTGCAAAAATAACCGGCAGATAACCGCTCCCTGCTATATTGATGCTGTAAACAGGAGGAAGAGGTGGCGGTGATATGGTGCTTCGGGAGAAAATGCTTCCCTGTCAGAGCCGGGAGGCGATGGTAACAGTGTTATCCTATCATAACGGCATTATGGATGGCTACCTGCAGCATCCAAGGCTGGGGGAGAAAGAAAAGGTCGAGAGTCTGTCGCAGATGATCCTGCTCCTGAACAGCCTGCTGGACATGGAGAACTGCCTGGACAGTCCGCTGCCGCTGGTACAGCCGGTATGCAGGAGTGTCAAGAGCATCGCCGTGTTCTGCATCCAGATCCTTTTCCGTGAGCATTATACATGGCAGGGCAGACTGATCTGGCAGAACGGGAGACAGGAATATGTATTTCACAGTGCCATAGAACTGATTCAGCTGGTCGATGAGATCCTGGCAGAATAAAGGGGGATGGATGCGGATGAGAAACGGACACCATTTCCTGTGCGGGGTGCCTGTGCAGAATATCATAGACGGCGTGTTGATAGAGGAAAAAGTAGGAGGAGGAGACCATGAGAAATAGTGCAGTAAAGAGGATCATCGCAGTTCTGCTCTGCCTGGTGGTATTTGCCGGGAGCGAGCTGACCGGGCTTACAAATATAGTGGGGGATCTGTTCGCATCTGAGATGGAAGTGGCAGACGAAGAAGGAAATGAGCCGGATTCTCAGGTGGATGAGATCGAGATCGAAGCGCCGGCGGAGGAATCGGAAGCAGAGCCCCAGCCGGAAATGTCTGGGGAACCGGCCGCACCGGAGACGCCCGCGGAATCTGCCGTGCCGGAGGCACCTGCAGTGGTGGAAGAGACTCCTGAAGAGACAGCAGATCCTGCAGTCGAAGAGCCGGATACCGGGAATGCGGAAAATGAAAACGGCGAAAATGTAACCGACCCGGAGAAAAAAGAGGATGAAAATGCAGCGGATCCGGAGGAAAAAGACGATCTGAAAGCTCCGGAACAGCAGGAAGAGGAAGAGACGGCAAAAGATCCGGAGAACGGGGATGATCTGGCAGCAGTCGATGATACAGAGCCGACTGAAACAGAGACAGAATCCGGTGTGGATGGCCTGCCCGCAGAAGAGGATACAGAAGATCCGGAAAAAGAAGCAGACGGCATGATCGAGGGTGAACCGACCGGGGAAGAGACCGAAGAGACAGCGATGCCGGTCTTCGAAGATGATCAGAGAATCGGCGATGTGGTTATCTATGCCAAAGCAGACGAAGGCGTCTTCCCGGAGGGAACAAAGCTCATGGTGACGCCGATTGTGAAGCAGGACGTGGAAGAGCTGGAAGCACAGGCGGAGATCACTCCGGAAGAGATCGAAGAGATCAGGGAGATCAATGAGAAATACGATGCAACTGCGGAGAAGCTGGAAGAGACCGTAGCAGAAGATGACTCGAAAAATATTGCAGGTTTTCTGGCGTATGACATCTTCTTCCTGGTGCCCGGTGAGGATGGCGGGATGGAAGAAAAAGAGCCGGACGGAAATGTGACGATCACGATGGAGTTTGACCGGGAGTTTCTTCCGGAAGAGCTGGTGGACAATGAGTACGTATCGGTCGACAGCGTGGATATCGTACATATGAAAGAAACAGACGGTGAGCTTCAGCCGGAAGTGCTGGCCGATGCCGCGATCGATATAACGGAAAATGTTGAGGTCAAAACAGCAGAGTTCACAGTGGACAGTTTTTCGATATTTATGATTAGCTGGACCGGCAGTGGATTGCCCATGGTAACGATTGAATTTACGGACGAATCGGGCGGAAGCCTGAATAATGTAGAACCAGTCGCATTGACAATCAGTGAAGAATTTACATTTGACACAAAAGAGATCAGTCCGACAGGTCAGTGGAGTCAGTATTACCAGATAAGGGAAAGCATGTCAGATGGAACTGGAGGCTTGAAAGACGTTGATTACGTATTTTCAAAAGCGATATATCTGCCGGATAATGGATATGGAACTGAGACTGGAGAAAAAATTCCGATTTCCAAAATTCATATCACAGATCAGCAGGTAGTTGAATGGTATGACGCAGATAATGCACTTCTTGGAAGTCAAAAATGGGGGATAGAAGATGGGCATCCCTCACCGTTTAAAATTCGCTGTATGTACAGCAGTTCATCAAAAGAAGAACTGAAAATACTCAGCAGGGAGGAGTTGCTGGACAGTACATCCAAGGGCGTAAGGATGTACATGAAGGATTATTCTTTTAACTACGAAGGGTTAAATGAGACGCTTGGAGGTATTGTGGATGGAAACCAGAATGCAAAACAAGGCCTTGTAAAGAAAAGACTGGTAGATGGTTATCCGGTGGCGGCAGATGGCACTTCTCTTAAAACATGGTTTGAGGACGGTGTCCAGGTAAACAGACTTTTCCTGAAAGAGAAATATGATACAGACGGTACATTTTATTACAGCAGCTTTGAGAATTATGCATATTTAGGCAGGAACACAGAGTTTACAGTATATGACGAAATAGGTACTCCGGAAACGTATGTGGGAGATGATTGTATCTATGCCAATCGAGGAAATTTCTTTCCGTACAATGACATTAATACAGGCAACGGATATGGAGAGCTGTCAAAATGCAGACAGTTGTATGATGAATATGGTAATAGAATTAACGGTAATAAAAAGCTGTACAAAACTGACGGAACGACAAATTTCCATTTCAGCATGAAGCTGGAGACGGATTTTATACAGGCAAAGGGCGGCATGTATAATGGGCAGCCGATGGTATATGAATTTAACGGAGATGATGATCTCTGGGTATTTATTGATGATATTCTGGTGCTGGATATTGGAGGAAATCATGAGGCGCGGAGCGGTTCCATTAATTTTGCAACCGGCGAGGTGACAGTGAATCAGCCCAATAATAATACGATAAGAACAAATATAAGAGCATGTTTTAGCAATGCAGAGGCGGAAGGCGAATGCGAATGGCGCGGAAATACATTTGAAGACTATTCGGCACATACACTGAAGATGTTTTATATGGAAAGGAATGACAAGGAGGGTACGGGAGTCGGAGGATCTAATCTGAAGATGTCCTTCCATCTTCCAACCATAGAAAAAGGCCAGATCAGAGTCATGAAGCAGTTATCCGGGACGGATCAGGCGGAATATGCAAATGTTCCCTTCAACTTCCGGGTTATGGTGCAGGAAATTGACACGGTCCATTCTACAGAAGATCATGTGGTGTACCTCGACAGTTATGTTCCGTTAAAAGTAAATGGGCGTGACTTTGAGGACGGCAGTGAGATCACGGTTGACCAGGAGACAGGAATCTTCCAGCTGAAGCCCGGGCAGTCCGCATTATTTTCAGATCTGAATGCAGACCGGAACTATTATGTGGAAGAGATCGGCTACCATATCTCCGGTTCGGGAGATTATACGGTGGATGAGACTTCTTATATGGAAATTGATGAGAATGATCATCCGGGCGAAACGGTTACCGGGGTGAAAACAGAGGCGAAAGAGGTCGGCAGCAGGAAGAGCGTTGTATTTACAAACCGATGTTCCGGCATGGTTAGAAATGACCTTCAGATCACGAAGGTCATGAAGGGAAATGCAGAAGGCAGCGGTCCGTTTAACATCCGCTTGTGGCTGGAAAACCGCAATGGAGTGCTCGTTCCATACGAGGGTGCATATCTTGCAGGCGGCCAGTCCCATACGACGAATGACGGTAAGATCCGGCTTTCTGCCGGAGAGACTGCGACCATCCAGGGGCTGATCGCCGGGACGCAGTTTTATGTGGAAGAGACAGATCTGGACCTGAAAACGTATCAGGAACCGGTCATAACACTGACGGAAGGCACTTTTGACCCGTTGACTTCTGAAGATACCTGTACAGACAGTACATCTGAGAGGACAGCACAGGGCGCAGTCAAAAGAGGATCTGGAAACACGGCCAGGGTCACAGTGGAAAATGCTCTGCTTGGAGATACCAGCAGCGGTTTAAAGATAACCAAGAGAATGGAAGGCGACGCAGCAGGGATAACAGAGCCATTTGTATTTGAGGTATTGCTGAAGAATCCGGACGGAACTTCTGCAGCATATAAAGGAAATTATTCCGTCACCAGTGCGTCTGGAACAGTAAGAGAGGAAACATCCGACGGCAAAATACGTATTCCGGTTGATGCAACTGCAGTCATTGATCTGGAGGCGGGAACTGCGTTCCAGGTAAAGGAAATTCTGGGAGAAGGTTATGACATACCCGGGATCACGGTTGTTTCGGATACGGTATCCGATTGGAAAGCAGATGGAACTGCCGTAACGGGAGTGATTGCAGACAGCCAGTATGCAGACATTACGGTAACGAATGTTCCCAGGGCCTCGTACGCGTATGGGTGGCGGATTGTCAAGAAGGGTACAGAGGCCGGAACTCCGAATCTGGAAGGGGCAGAGTTTACGCTGACTCTCTCCGGAAAGCAGGGAGCGGAATCGAAAGTCTATTATGGAAGGTCGCAGAGCGGCAGCGGTGTGATCGCGTGGTTTGAGACAGAAGGTGAGGCGGACAACGGGGAGAAACCGGTGGATATCAAGACGATGGTACCGGGCGAGTATGAACTGAAGGAAACAAAAGCTCCTGCAGGTTATGTGCTCAGCAGCAACAGTTGGAAGCTTACTCTTGATTATCAGACGATAAAAGTCGTGGATACTTCCACCGGCGAAACGGTAGCGGCAGTACCGGCAGACGACGGAAAGATGTATGAATACACATTCAACAATGATGTCGTATATGAACTTCCGTCCACAGGCGGTACGGGAATCTTTGGGTATATGATCAGCGGTACCCTGCTGATGATGGCGGGCATCCTGATTCTATATAAAAGAAAATTTGCGGGGAGGTGCTGAAAGGGTTTAGGAGATGGTGATTTTTTCAGAGGTCCTCCGGACCGCATCCATGTGCGGAAAGCACAGCACACAGAAGGAACTGTTAATCCTGGGCAATGCCCACAAAAAAGAAAGGAAAAAGAAATGAAAAAGATGAAAAAGTTTTTAGCCATGATGTTGGCAATGGCGATGGTGCTGGGAATGTCTTTGACGACGTTTGCGGCAGGCGCGACGGCAGAGATTACCGTAAGGAATGCGGGAGATAAAGCAACGTTCAAGTATCTGCAGGTAATCAAGGCAGATCCGACAAAAGAAACCGGCTGGGCTTTTGTAAACGCGGATGTTGAAAAAAATTATACGGATGCATTTTCTGGCAAGTCAGCACAGGAAGTAATCAAGGCGATGATCGCAGGAAATGTCGACAGCCAGATTGCTGCTGCTCTGAGCAATGTACAGAATGAAGGTTATACACTTGTAGAGGCATCAGCCAATCCATTCACAGTTGACGCAGCAGGCGTTTACTTTGTAGAAGGATCAGAAGACGGTTATAATTATACCCCCATGGCAGCATATGTTTCATTTGGTTCTTATGTAGATGGTGTCCCGACTGATCTGGAAGATGCGACAGTAGAGGCAAAAAGATCCACAACTGTTGTTGGAAAGACCAGTGATCAGGAAAATGCAGTAACGGAGATTGGCAGGAATGTGACTTATACGATCAGCTCTGTTATGCCGTATATTCCGACGACGAACAGCAACCGGAATTATGTAGTAAGTGATACAATCACAGGAGCTTCCTATGTAACTGCAGCAGATGGGGCCAATGCAGGCAAGGTTGCTGTAACCCTTACTATTGGCAGCACGGTCAATACCACTGTATATGCGGATGTAACCAATAACAGTTTCAGACTGGATCTGAGCTCTTATTTAGCAAACAATACTTATGCAAATCAGAATGTAACTTTAAGTTATGAGGCTACAGTTACAGATGTAACTGTTGGAAATACCGTAAGCATAGGCAATGGAACGAATGATGGTACTTCCGTCTATGGTTCTGACACAGAGAATCTGTATACGGGCAGCATTACTTTGACCAAATATGCTTCTGATGCTGACAATGATAATCTGACGGATAATGCAACACTTGCAGGTGCCGGCTTTAAGGTATCCACAATGAAAGATGGTGAAATTGTATATGCAACCGTTGCAGATGGAAAGTTTACCGGCTGGGTTAATACGGAAGCTGCAGCTACAGAAGTTGTCACAGGCGCTGATGGTACGCTGACCATCGCCGGTCTTGCAGACGGAACCTATACTTTCAAAGAGGTAACTGCACCGACAGGATACAGTATCAACACTACAGATACCGTGGTTACGCTGGAGAAAGGTACGTTAAATGCAGAAAATAAAGTAACTGCTGCATTTACAGGAACAGGCTTTATGATTGATGATACCCTTTCCGCTCTTCCCTCCACCGGCGGCATCGGTACGACGATCTTCACCATCGGCGGCTGCGCGATCATGATCATCGCAGCAGGGCTGTACTTCTCTCTTCGCAGAAAAACAGCAAAATAACGACAGGTGATAAGTAAGAGATCTTACATAAGACAGAACGTATCTTAACACCATCTCAGCCAGGGCGGGTCCGCCCGCCCTGGTCTGTTATAAAAACATTACAACAACAAGGAGAGCCCGGATGAGAAAGCACATAATAACGATTCTGTTCAGTCTTTTATTTTTGGCCGGTCTGTCCTTGCTGCTGTATCCATTTGCAGCAAATGAATGGAATAACTATCGGCAGAGCCGTCTGATTTCCAACTATGATGAGACGATCGCCAGTCTGGAAGCAGCAGATGAGATCGATTATGAGGAAGAGTGGCAGGGGGCCAATGCTTACAATGAAGCCCTGCGTCCGTATATCCTGCCGGATTCCTTTGCGGTTGCGCAGGCGACGGAGCAGGATGAAGCCTATATGTCGGCGTTGAATCTGACCGGCGACGGAATGATGGGATATGTGCAGATCCCGAAGATCAACGTGAAGATTCCGGTCTATCATACGACAGAGGAAGAGGTGCTTCAGACGGCGGCAGGCCATCTGGAAGGGAGTTCTCTTCCGGTGGGAGGTTCCGGGACACATGCTGTGATTTCCGCCCATCGGGGACTGCCCAGTGCGACACTGTTCACGGATCTGGACCGCATGGAGGAAGGCGACCATTTTCTGCTGAAGATTCTGGACGATACCCTCTGCTATGAGGTGGATCAGATCAACGTCATAGAACCGGATGATACCTCTGCACTGGCGGCGGTGGAAGGAGAAGACCTGGTGACACTGCTCACCTGTACGCCTTACGGAGTAAACAGCCACCGGCTTCTGGTCCGGGGGCACCGGGTTGCATATACGGAGCTGGAGGATGAAGCAGTTGCGGCTTCTCCGTTCCTGGGGGGCGCCAGCCTCCACACCAGCTACCTCCTGTGGGTGATCGTCGGACTGACGGTTACAGGACTGTTCATCTTCCTTCTGTACCTCTACGACAGGAGAAGGAACAGAACAAATACATCCCCTGCGCCGGGAGAGGGCGCAGAGAAGTCCGGTGAGACAGAAGAACAGACAGAAGCTGCCGGGAGAGAAGAGATACCGGAGAGCGAAGAATCGGAAGCCGCCGGGACAGGAGAGACGCCGGAAGATGGAAAACCGGAAGCTGCCGGGACAGAAGAGACGTCAAAGGACGCAGTATCGGAAGACATGGACAGCACGGAACCGGAAGGTCCCGGCGGGCCGGAAGACCGGCCGGAGAAGGAGCAGTCATGAAGAAGATGCTGATCAATGTGGTATTCGGGCTTATGTTCCTGACCGGTTTCGGGATCCTGGCATATCCCACAGTCTCTGACCAGTGGAATACCTACCGCCAGAGCCGTCTGATCTCTGATTATGAAAATGTGGTCGCAGAGATGGAGCCGGAGGATTACACCCGGGAATGGGAGGCTGCCAGAAGCTTCAATGATACGATTACCAGCAATAATCTCTACGGGGATGTCTTCGGAGAAGAAGCCGGGGAGCTTCAGGAGACGGAATACTGGCATATACTGAATGCGGCAGGTGACGGAGTCATGGGCTATATGTCCATCCCGAAGATCAATATAAAACTGGCGATCTATCACGGGACGGGGGATGATGTTCTCCAGACCGGGATCGGGCACCTGAACGGGACCAGACTCCCCATTGGCGGGGAGAGCACCCACAGTGTGCTGGCAGCACACCGGGGGCTTCCGAGCGCCCGGCTGTTCACGGATGTGGACCAGATGGTCAGGGGGGACCGGATCTATATCCGGATCCTGGATGAGACGCTGGCCTATGAGGTGGACCAGATCCTTCCCATGGTGGATAAGGATGATATGGAGACACTGCAGGAAGCACTCAGTATCCGGGAGGGAGAAGACCATATTACGCTTTTTACCTGTACCCCCTACGGCGTGAACAGCCACCGCCTTCTGGTACGCGGCGTGAGAGTCCCCTACAACGGGGAGGAGGAGATCGCATCCACGCCGGTGGATACCATGCTGAGGGCAGTCCAGAATTATTATATGCTGTATCTGATACTTGGATTATCAGTGACGATACTTGTGATACTGATCATGAGATTCCTGTTCCGGCCCCGCAGGAGCTGAGGCAGGATGCGGAACTCTGAAACAGCGTTTGCCCGGGATTGTGAGGGGAAATGCGGAACTCTAAATAAGGAGATGTGAAGATGGCAGGGAAGATAAAGAGAGGAAGTGCACTTGCGGCGGTATGCCTGCTCCTGTTTCTGACCGCTGTGCCGAGAGAAGCATACGGTGCTGTGGCGGTGGAGACAGAGCGAGATGACTGTTCCATGAAATTTTCGCTGAGTAATGACTACGGAGAGCTGGCAGACCGGTCCATCCCGGTGGCAGTCTACCGTATCGCGTCAATCAGGGCGAACGGCACGTATGAGCCGGCGAACGGATATGGCGGGATCGGACTCGACAAAGTCAACTCAGCCACCACAGCGGCAGAGTGGGCAGAGATTGCGAAGAAAGCGGCCGGGATCGCTGCTCCCGGAGTGTTGGATGAGGACGGCAGGATCACTGCAAAAGCGCTGCCGGCCGGCAGCGATCCGGATGAGACAGTGGGTATCGGAACGGGTGCGTCTGATACGCAGATCATCGGGGATCTGGAAACCGGTATGTATCTGGTGCTTGCGCTGGCCGTGGATACGCCGGAATATACCTGTTCTTTTGCTCCGTATCTGGTATCAGTGCCGGGCAATGGATACTACGGAGGCGGAGATGATACATGGATCTATGATGTGGATGTGACGCTGAAGCCTGACCGTACGGAACGTTTCGGCAGCCTGGAGATTACGAAGGCGCTCAGCTCCTTCCGGGCTGGAGACGCTGCCTCCTTTATCTTTCAGGTGGAAGCTGTGAAGGAGGTGGACGGCGTATTGGTGACCGTATACAGCGATGTGGTGCAGCTTTCCTTTGATGCGCCGGGAAACAGGAGCCTGCTCATCGAGGAGCGGATACCGGCAGGATCCACTGTGACCGTGACGGAGATCTATAAAGGCGCAGCCTATGATGCGCAGGACGGGGACGTACGGACCGTGCCGGTCGCAGCAGAAGAGACCGCTTCTGCGGACTTTACCAATGCATACAATGGCCAGTTGAACGGCGGGAGCAGTATTGTGAACAATTTCCAGCCCACTGTGGGAATGGATGCGGAAGGAAATGAGATCGTGGAAAACTGGATGTGGACACAGATACAGGATTAGCACAGGGAGGCATGAAGCATGAAAAAGAATGGATATAAAAAGACGGCATGCCTTGGGGCAGCGGCACTTATACTGACTGTCGGAGTGTCCACGGGCAGGGCGCTGGCCTATTTTACAACCTACGCATCCGCATCGGGAGGAGCAACGCTGGATCTGGGATCCACGACTACCGTGCCGGATGAGACATTTGACGAGACAACGTGGACCAAGCATGTGACGATTCGGAATACCGGAGCATATGACTGCTATGTCCGTGCCAGAGCATATGCGGGAAGCAGTTATGAGCTGGAGTATCCTGCTGCGGATGGATGGACCAGACAGGCGGACGGGTACTGGTATTATGACCAGATCCTGCCGGCGGGAGAAGAGACTGCAGAACTGCTGGTACGGATTCAGAGACCGGAAGCTGCAGCGGAAGAATTCAATGTTATCGTCGTACAGGAGCATACGGCCGTGTGCTATCGGGAAGACGGGACGCCGTATGCCGACTGGAACCTGAAGGCGGGTCAGACGGAAGAGACTTTGGGGGGTGAGGGATGATGAAGAAGAGAAAGAGCTTCTGGGCAAAGCCGGTGCTTTTGTTCTCCGCCTCTGCCGTCCTCCTTGTCATGAGCACGGTGGGCAGTACCAGAGCAGCGCTTCAGTACACCAGCGATGCGTATGAGCTTCAGGTCAGTGTCTCCAGCATCGGTGTAAGCCTGCTGGAGGGGGAAGGAGATCAGGCGAAGGTGGTGAGCCATCGGGATTATGCAGGGACAGACTGGAGCGGGACCGGAGAATCCGGACAGCTTCTGGAGGGCCGGTTCGGAGAAGATGAGAGGCTGGTGCCGGGAAAAGTGTATGATGAGGTGCTCAGTGTGGAGAACAGCGGTGAGATCGACAGCTATGTCCGCGTGATCCTTACCAGGAGCTGGAAGGATGACAGAGGGAAGGATACCACGCTGTCTCCGGAGCTGATCGGGCTGGGACTTGCGGAAGACGGATGGGTCGAGGATACCCGTTCTGCCGGATCCGAGGAACGGATCATCCTGTATGCGACCAGGCCGCTGGCACCGGGAGAAGTACGCACATTCTGCAGGACGCTGAGACTGGATCCGTCCATCATGAGCGAGGTCCGGACAGAAGAGACGCCGGTATCAGGCGGGACGCTGGTCACCACTTCTTACCGGTATAACGGTTATCATTTTGATCTGGAGGCGGAAGTCAATGCAGTACAGACGCACAATGCAGAGGATGCCATCCGGAGTGCGTGGGGCGTGGATGTGTCCGTAGGTGCAGACGGAAGTCTGAGCCTGCGCTGAGGAAGCCGTATCCTATGGAGAGAGACAGACAAACGGACAGGGAGATACAGAGCAGAAAAGGCAGCAGGAAGAAAAAAAGCATAGCACAGCGTCTGGCATCCTGTCTGAGTGCAGCGGGGACGTTCCTTTTGATCCTTCTGGTTCTGTCCTGCCTGCCGCTCACGCTTCCGAAGCTGTTCGGGTATCATATTTATTCCGTGGTGAGCGGCAGCATGGAGCCTGCCATACCTACAGGAAGCCTTGTCTATATCGGAGAGACAGACCCGGGGAATGTGGAAGAAGGAGAGATCATTGCATTTTACGGAGCCGGAGATTCGGCGTCTATTATCACCCATCGGGTGGTGGAGAACCGTCCCATGATGGGAGTGCTGATCACAAAGGGGGACGCCAATCCTGCGGAAGATATCAGTCCGGTGCCCTATGAGAATTTTATCGGAAAGGTCGCGCGTACTGTACCGGGCGCCGGCAGAGCGGCAGAGCTTCTGACCAGCACGGAAGGGAAGGCTCTGGCGGGAGGTGTGATCGCGGCAGCCGTGTTCCTGCAGATTCTTTCCACAGTCGTCGGAGCAGGAAAGCATAATAACAGGAGGTAGCAGAGATATGAAGATAAGGACCTGGTGTCTTGCGGCAGTATGCATGATTGCCGGAAGCGCGCTGAACGTGCAGGCTTCTGAATCCGTCACGGTCGGCGATGGATGGAAGACATGGTTTGACGGAGAACAGGTAGAGAGTAATTTCAGCCGCAGAGATATCCTGAACGTTATTGGAGAGATGCAGCCAGGCGACAGTGTGACGCTGAAGATCGGGATCGAGAATCAGGACAACAGCGGTTCAGACTGGTATATGAGGAATCAGGTGCTGGAGAGTCTGGAGAAAAAGGGCAATCCGGCAAGCGGTGGCGCCTACACCTACCGGCTGTCCTATGTGGGAGCGGACGGAAACGAGACGGTATTCTTCGACAGCGACAGCGTGGGCGGAGAGGACAGTGATGAGGGTCTGAAAGAGGCAACCAGCAGTATGGAGGAATGGTTCTATGTGGATAATATCGCACCTTCCAGGAGCGGGAGCATCTCGCTGACGGTAGCGCTGGACGGAGAGACCCAGGGAAATAACTATCAGAATACGCTGGCAGAGCTGGAACTGGCTTTTGCAGTGGAGCCTGACAGGGAGCGGGTGAACAACAATCCTTCCGGGGGAGGCGGCTCCGGTTCCGGGGGCGGCGGAGACAGTACAGGCGGCGGTGCGGGCACCCAGGGGCCGGCTTCTCTGATCTACGCACCCGGGGCTGTACAGACAGGGGATACCAGCGATATGGTCATGTGGTCCGTGGTGGCGCTGATATGCGGTCTTCTGCTGATGGTGCTGGGGTTCGTATCCTGTAAGAGAGACAAAGGAGGGCGCTGATATGAAGAGCAAAAACAGATGGCGTGGCCTGTTTGCCGGTCTTTTGTCCCTGTGCATGGCAGTCTCGTTTTGCCCGGTACAGAGCAGGGCGGCAGAAGGAGATGCCTATACGTATTCTGTTACATTCTATGCCGGTAACCATGGGCATTTCGGAGGAAATGCAGGGGTGGACGTATATCCCGGAGCTCCTGGAGTCAGGACGGAGAACAGAGGTTCGACACTGGTGGTCAGCGGTCTGCCCTACGGTTCCCGGGTAAGTATCAATGCGCAGCGGACTACAGAGCTGGATACGGAAAAATACTATGTCCGCGGCGTCCGCAAAAGCGGCACGGACAACAGCGAGGCGCAGGTGGGCGAGCCCTCTTTTGAGGTAACAGCGGATCAGGATTATGTGGTTGCATACGGGATCCGGGGCAATCTGGTGGAATATACTGTCAATTATCAGGATGGAAACGGCAATACCCTGAGAGAAAGCGAGACCTACCGGGGCAATGCCGGCGACTATATGGTAGTGGCATATCTGTACATTGAGGGCTATCAGCCCCAGGCCTACAATCTGGGGAGGACCCTGTCCGATAATGCGGCGCAGAATGTATTCACCTTTGTATATACTCCTGTGAGGACCGGAGGCGGCGGAACCGGGGGAGGCGGAGCGGAACCTGCGCCTGCGCCGGGAGGCGGGGAGACGCCGCCTGCAGCGGAAGCGGTCACTCCGCCTGCGGCAGAGGCAGTACCGGCGCCGGGAGCGCCCGCTGCCGCTGAAGCAGGCGGGGCAGACGCACCGGGCGGAGAAGCCGGAGTACCGGGAGGAGCTCCCGGCGTAGAGGTTCCGGATGAAGATGTCCCGCAGACAGACGAACCGGAAGAATTCCGGAATCTGGATGATGAAGAGGTGCCGCTGGCAGGTGCGGAAGATGACAGTGAGTCATCGGAGAACACCCGCAATATCATGGGAGCGGCAGTGATCGCCGGGATCGGCGGGGCTGCGCTCATCGGACTTCTTATTTTCTGGCTGAAGAGACGGAAGAAGAATCAGGAAGAAGACGAAGAAAGAGACAACACATAATATCAGGAAAGAAAACTGCCTGCCGGAAGCGCAGCAAAGGATCCTCCCGGATCCTCCTGCCGTGCGCTCCGGCAGGTATTTTTTTCAGTGGAAACAGGGCATCATGTGTGTTAAAATAGCTCATGTAAGCAGAATTTACAGCGTGTTATAAAGGAGATCACACAGGATGTCTTTATCAGAATACCATGAAAACGGCACAGACAGGAAGAAGTTGCCGGGCCGGGTCCCTGTACTTCTGCTGCTGGCGGCTATCTCCTGCGGGAGTATGGAACTGACCGGCTGCAGTGCGGGAGGAGAAGGGGCGGAAGAGATATCCCGGACAGTGTCTGAAACAGACGGGGCGGAAGCGCAGGAGCGCAGTGCCGTATCAGATGCGGTCCGGTTCGACCGGATGCTGGACGGATACGAGCCGCAGAAGGACCGGTATAATTTTCATTTTACATATAAAATGGTTCATCCCTGGTGGGATGCGGTGGCCCTGGGGATGGAGGATGCGGCAAAGCAGTATGAGGCCATGGGCATCACGATTGAGTATGAATATCTCGCGCCTGACAGTGCGTCTGCCCAGGATCAGGTGCGCCGTCTGAATGAGGCTTCCGGGCGGGGCTTTGACGTTATCGGCGTGGATGTGGCGGATGTGGATATCATCACGCCGGTGATCAATCAGATCATGGAAGAGGGGCAGAAGGTTATGACCTTCTCCAGTTCCGATGCGCCGAAGGAGGACGGATGCAGCCGGATTGCCTACGTGGGTAATACGCATAATTATGAGGACGGCGCAGAACTCACGGAAGCACTCTGTGCGAAGCTGGGCCACCATGGGAAGGTTGCGCTTCTGGTGGGGGTGGAAGGGGCGCCCTGCCATGAACAGCGGGCAATGGGAGCACAGGATGTGATCGCGAAATATCCGGGTATGGAGCTGGTGGAGATCGCATACGATGAGGATACAGTGGAAAAGTCCTGTGCCTTTACGAAAGAATTTCTGGCGGAGCACGATGATCTTGCAGGGATCATCTGCTGCAATATGAGCAATCCGGTGGGAGCTGCCAGAGCGGTTCTGGAGGCAGGGCGGGAGGAAGAGATCGTGATTGTGGGGATGGACCATGATCAGGAGGCGCTCGGGTATCTCCGGGACGGTGTCATCTATGCCCTGGGAGTACAGGATTGTTATTCCATCGGATTTGATACGGTTCAGGTGGCGATCCGGATCGCGGATGGACAGCTTCCGGGGGAAGCTTATCCGGAGAAGACAGAAGAGACTACGACGGTCATCTATCAGGACGGTGCGGCCATGATGCTCCGAACCCTGTACGGTGAGTACGATTGAGAATGACAGGAGCAGAATATGGATCAGCAGAAAAGACAGACAGTCACGTATGCTGTATGGGGAGGAATGGTCATTGCGGTGATTCTTCTTCTGAGTACGGTGTGGGTGACCAGCAGCGCGCGGGTGGGGACCAGACAGGCGGTGGACCAGGTCAGTGAATTTTATCTGGAGGAGCTGGCGGGGCGCAGGGCTGAAGTGGTTACAGACGAACTGAAGACGCATTTCACCTATATGGAAAATGCGCTCGGCATTCTGGAGGACAGGGACCTGGAATCCCAGGAGTCGCTGCGCCGTTTTCTGGGGAGGATCAAAAAGCTCTATGATGTGGACCGGTTTGTCCTGGTGGATGAGAACGGGATCGTATACACCGAGCACAGCACCGTCTCCGGACTCAGCAGGTACAGCTTTCTGTCTGAGGAACTCACCGGGCCGGTGGTCCGTACGTCGAATCTGTACGGAGCCAGGAAGCAGGTGATTCTGGCAGTCCCGGTGGAGGATATCCGTTTTCAGGGAGCGCGGATCAAGGTGTGCTTTACCCAGGTAAATATTGATGAGATGCTCAGCTCACTGACACTGAAGACCAGCAATACTGAGACCTGGTGCAATCTGTATTATCAGAACGGCGAGAGCCTGACCGACGACGCATTCGGCAACCTTCCGGAGGGAAGTAATCTTCTGACTGCACTTCTGGAGGCGGATATGGGGAATACCGACGGATATGAGCAGTTGAAAGGGGACTTTGCAGAGGGAAGAAAGGGACATCTCTCTTTTACTTATCAGGGATCTCAGGAGGATCTCTGTTATGTTCCGGTGGAAGGGACCGGCTGGATGCTGACGGTTCTGATCCGGGACAATGTGATCAGCGACCAGATCAGTTCCATCAGTTCCGGCATGATCAGCCGCGGTACCATCCAGATTATTATCACGGTGATTGTGATGCTGGCGGTGTTCCTCATGCTGATCCATCAGTCCAGAAAGAATGCGGAGGCGCTTCTCCTGCAGGAGAAGGAAGATGGAGCCAGGATCCGTGCCGCCTATGATCAGATCGGGCGGGAACAGACGGCGATGGAGAATATCCATACGGCCATGGGCTCCGGGCGGTGGAGTATGGAGTTTGATGAGCATGGGGAGATGGTCTCCTGTACCTGGTCAGATGTATTCCGCCGTATGCTGGGATATGAGAATGAGGAAGATTTTCCGGACCGGCTGGAGTCCTGGTCTGACCTGCTCCATGAAGAGGATAAGGAGTGGGTGATCCGGGAATACTGGGATACCGTGAAGGATTATACGGGTGTGAAGACTTATGACGTGGAGTACCGTCTTCATACCAGGCATGCCGGATGTCGGTGGTTCCATGCGGCCGGCCGGCTGTCCCGGCGTGAGGACGGCTCACCCATCACTTTTGTGGGACTTTTTCTGGACATCGATGATGAGAGGAAGATGGAGGAGCGCCTGGAACGACAGAAAATCGATCTGCAGGATGCCCTGGCAGCGGCGCAGCACGCGAACCGGGCCAAGACCACGTTCCTGAACAACATGTCCCATGATATCCGGACCCCCATGAATGCAATTATCGGCTTTACCTCTCTGGCAGCGGCGCATATTGACAATAAGGAGCAGGTGCAGGATTATCTGGCCAAGATCACCACGTCCAGCAATCATCTGCTGAGCCTGATCAATGATGTTCTGGACATGAGCCGTATCGAGAGCGGAAAAGTGAAGATCGAGGAAAAGGAGACTTCCCTGCCGGAGATCATGCATGACCTGAAGACGATCGTGCAGGCGGATATCACATCCAAACAGCTGGAATTTTATATTGATACGGCGGATGTGATCAATGAACATGTGCTGTGCGACAGGCTCCGGCTGAATCAGGTGCTTCTGAATCTTCTGAGCAATGCCATGAAGTTCACCGGGCCCGGCGGTATCGTGAGTGTGCGCATTCTGCAGAAGGGCAATGCGCCGGAGGGCTTCGCGTCCTATGATTTCCAGATCCGGGATACCGGCATCGGGATGAGTCCGGAATTTCTGGAGCATGTCTTTGAGCCCTTTGAACGGGAGCGGACCAGTACGGTCAGCGGGATCCAGGGGACCGGGCTGGGGATGGCAATCACCCGCAATATCGTGGATATGATGGGAGGCACCATATCCGTCGTCAGTGAGGTGGGAAAGGGAACCGCCTTCACAGTTTCTCTTCAGTTCCGAACCTGCGACGGTCCTGTGAGACAGGAGGCCATACCGGAGCTCAACGGTCTGAGGGCGCTGGTGGCGGATGACGATTTTAATACCTGCTCCAGTGTAACCAAGATGCTCGCTACCATCGGCATGCGTCCGGACTGGACCACCTCCGGCAAGGAAGCGGTGCTGCGCGCGAAGCTGGCGGAGGAACAGGATGACGCTTATGCGGCATATATCATAGACTGGCTGATGCCGGATATGAACGGGGTGGAAGTGGTGCGCCGGATCCGCGGGATCATCGGAGATGAGACGCCGATCATCATTCTCACCGCCTATGACTGGTCTGATATTGAAGAAGAGGCGCGGGAAGCGGGCGTTACCGCATTCTGTTCCAAACCGATTTTCCTGTCAGAGCTGCGGGAACTTCTGGAGTCTCCCTTTGCCGCCCCGGGTGCGGAAGAGGATGTGCAGGAGGATACAGCGTCCTTTACAGGGAAGAAGATCTTCCTGGTGGAGGACAATGAGCTGAATCAGGAGATTGCGGTGGAGATTCTGAAAGAAGAAGGGTTTGCGGTGGATGTGGCAGATGACGGTTCTGTCGCAGTGGAGAAGCTGAAGGAGACAAAGCCTGGACAATATGATGTGATCCTCATGGACATCCAGATGCCGATCATGAACGGCTTTGAGGCCACGAGGCAGATCCGTGCTCTGGACATTCCGGGCATTTCGGATCTTCCCATCATCGCCATGACTGCCAATGCTTTTGACGAAGACCGTAAGGCGGCGCTGGAGGCAGGGATGAACGGGCATATTGCGAAGCCCATTGACGTTCCGAAGCTTCTCGCCCTTTTAAAAGAGATTCTGAAGAGATAGAAGATCCCGCCGTGCATCGGTTTCCAATGCACGACGGGATCTTTTCAGGCATTTATCCGAAAAGCTTTTCAAAGCGCTCCATGGCTTCTACGGTCTTCTCATAAGTGCCGAAAGCAGTCAGGCGGAAGAAATTCTTTCCGTTTTCACCGAAGCCGGCGCCCGGTGTGCCGACCACCTGGATATTCCGGAGCAGATAGTCAAAGCAGCTCCAGGAATCCATTCCCCCTGGGCATTCAAACCAGATATAAGGGGAGTCGATGCCGCCGAAGAAACGGATCTGCAGCTTCGTCAGGGTATCTGCGATCACTTTGGCATTTTTCTTGTAATATTGGATGTTCTCCTGGCACTCCCGAATTCCTTCCTCCGAGAATACGGCCTCTGCGCCCTTCTGTACGATGTAGGAAGTGCCGTTGAATTTGGTGCACTGGCGGCGGTTCCACATGGCGTTCAGTGAGAGCTCTGCGCCGTTGGAGGCTGTGAATTTCAGCTCCTTTGGAACTACCGTGTAGCCGCACCGGGTGCCGGTGAAGCCTGCGGTCTTGGAGAGGGAGCAGAACTCGATGGCACATCTTCTGGCGCCGGGAATGGCGAAGATGCTCCGGGGAAGCTCCGGATCCGAGATAAAGGCTTCATAGGCGGAATCAAACAGGATCACGGCGTCATTTGCCAGAGCATAATCCACCCACGCTTTAAGCTGCTCTCTGTTATAGCATGCTCCGGTGGGATTGTTGGGAGAGCACAGATAGATGATGTCCGCATGTTGTCCGGGATCCGGCATGGGCAGGAAATGGTTTCCGGCATTGCCGTCTATATAGGTCACGGTATTCCCGCACATGAGGTTGGTGTCCACATAAACCGGGTAGACCGGATCCGGGATCAGGATCACATTGCCGGGTCCGAACAGGTCGGTGATGTTGCCGGTGTCGCTCTTGGCGCCGTCAGAGACGAAGATGTCCGTCAGATCCACCTCCACGCCGTTTCTTTTATAATAAGCAGCTATGGCGGCTCTTGTAGCCTCGTAGCCCTGTTCCGGACCGTAGCCTTTGAAGGTCTCGGCGGAAGCCATGGCGTCCACGCCGTCATGGAGCGCCTGAAGGACGGTCTTCCCAAGGGGCTTTGTCACATCTCCGATGCCGAGCCGGATGATCTGCGCGCCTTTTTCAGGGTTTTCTTCCATATAGGCGGCTGTCCGGTGGGCGATCTCGGAGAACAGATAGCTTTCCTTGAGTTTCAGGTAATTCTCATTTAATCTGGGCATTTATATCATTCCTTTCCTGTGCAGGTCATTTGTCAGGAGTATTTTAGCAAATGGAATGTGAAAGTGTCAATTGCCTGGGGGAGAACCGTAAATTTTATGGTGCGGAGGATCTCATCAGAGATTCTTCTTTTTATATACGAAGAACAGGGCGGCAGCGGTGAACAGAGACAGGTAGAGGAACAGGAGCGGGATGCCGGTGAGGACCGGGGGCTGCCCGGAAGCGATGGCCCGGACCATGCGGCTGGTCTGGGAGAGCGGGAGGGCGGCGATAAATTCCCGGGCTCCGCGGGGGATGTTGTCCGTGGAGAAAAAGGTGTTGCACAGGTAGGCCATGGGCATGATGAAATAGTTGGAAAAGCGCGGCACATCCGCGTGGTTCCGGGCGAGAAAGGACACGACGATTCCCATGGAAGAGAAGACCGCACCGTTCAGGAAGAGGATGAAGAAGGAGAGCAGGTTAAAATGAAGTCCTGTCCTGACTGGTAATACCAGCAGCAGGATGATGCCTCCTGCATAGATGCCTCTTAAGGCTCCGGCGATGATCTGGCCGGCGATGAACTGCCAGAGGGGAGTGGGGGAGATGATGACCTGGTCAAAGGCCTTCTCATAGAGGCGCTGGACGTTCAGATTCTGGGCAATGGCGTTAAAGCTGCCGTTCATGGTGGTGAGCGAGATCACGCCCGGAATCAGGAAATAGAGATAGGGCTGCCCGTTCATGGTGGTGCGGATCCCCCAGCCGAAGACGATCAGGTACATAAGAGGGGCGATCATGGCGGCCAGCGTGATGCGCGAAAAATCCCGGACAAATTCTCTCCATTTTTCCCATAAGATAGTGATAATCCCCATGATCATATCCTCCTGTGCTGTGATCTGCCTGCCGGATATCTGTACCGGATCAGGGTACATGGTGCCGGATTCAGATGAGATGCCTTCCGGACCGTTCCACGAAGACGTCCTCCAGAGTGGTATCCCGAAGGGTGCAGGTCCCCTGAAGACCGGACAGGCAACGGATGGCTTCCTCCCTCCGGGAGAAATAGCGGCTGCGGATGCCTTCTGTATGCAGCTCATCCACAGCGAAAGCGCCCAGCTTTTCGATCAGATGTGCAGGGGTGTCCACGTCCTCCAGCCTGCCGTCGTGCATCAGGGCCACCCTGTGGCACAGAGACTGCGCTTCTTCCATGTAGTGCGTGGTCAGAAGGATCGTAAGCCCCTGTTCGTTCAGGCGGCGCAGAAGACCCCACATCTGTCTCCGGGAGATGGCATCCATGCCGGCGGTAGGTTCGTCCAGCAGGAGGATCTCCGGCTCTGTCAGGAGAGCGCGGCAGACCATGAGTCTGCGTTTCATCCCTCCGGAGAGTTTCCGGACGGTCTTGTGCCGGTGTTCGGTCAGTCCGGCGAAGCGAAAGAGCTCTTCCGTGCGGGAGCGGATCTGCCGCACCGGGAGGAAATACAGACGCCCCTGGTATTCCATGATCTCATCCATATCCATGTCCTGACGCATGGAATATTCCTGAGTGATGACACTGATCTTCCGTTTAAGATCCTGCCTGCTCCTTGTGAGACGCTCTCCGTCGATGCGGATCTCTCCGGAGGTGGGCAGAAGGAGGGTGGACAGCATGCTGATGGTGGTGGTCTTGCCGGCTCCATTGGGGCCCAGAAGTCCGAAAAATTCGCCGGATCCGATCGTCAGGCTGATGGAATCCACGGCGGCATGTCCCTCAAAAAGCCGGGTCAGATGTATAAGTCCGATCATGTCAGGTACGCGGTTCTTTGGCGATGATCAGGGAGTAGTAGCCGGCATCCTCCGGGATCGATGCAGTTCCGCGGTAGATCCGTTCCTGCTCCATGCCGCAGTTTTCCACCATAACCACATCCCTGCCGCTTTTTTGCAGAATCTCCTTTACCTGTCCCATCTTTTTCCCGGATTTCATAAGGACGTAGGTTCCGGGCATGGTCAGGCTGTCGTCCAGACGATGGACCGCGGGCACCACATGAAGCTGCTCGTTCCATTCCACCAGCGGGGTGTTCGTGCGCGCGGCTGCGGCGCAGAAGGATGTGATGCCGCTGACCAGGCAGGTCTCATAGCCGCGTGCGGCGATGCGCTTCTGTACATACAGGTAGGTGGAATAGATCGTCGGATCTCCCAGAGTCAGGAAGACGACGTTCTGGCCGTTTTTCAGACAGGCCTCCAGGGTATCGGCGGCCCTGTCGTGATTCCGTTCCATTTCCTCCCGGTCGTGGGTCATGGGCATGGCTACAGGGATCAGTGTCTTGCAGGCCAGCTCCGGGACCGCCTGCACTGCGATCTGATAGGCGACGGTCTCAGTAGCAATGGCGCCGGGAAGGGCGATGATCTCATTTTCCCGGATAAGACGTACGGTTTTTAATGTCATAAGTTCCGGATCTCCGGGGCCGACCCCGGCTCCGTACAGAATTCCTTTCATAAGCTGTCTCCTTTGTGAAAAAATATATGTGTTTATTATACTATCTGAGAAAAAAAATTCAATAAGCCAGGGTATAACAATATGGAATTGGTCATTTGTCCCGGAGCGTGTTATGATTGGATATAAGAA
Organism: Lachnospiraceae bacterium; assembly: GCA_910574805.1. Classification (GTDB taxonomy): domain Bacteria; phylum Bacillota; class Clostridia; order Lachnospirales; family Lachnospiraceae; genus Hominiventricola. The sequence continues at coordinate 71,374 of CAJTCV010000011.1, forward strand.
GCTGTGCCATGGCTGCTTCAGCATATGATCCTGCAGGTGCCTCAAAAGGACAGAGTCCGGAAGAGGTGAAAAGGGAAACAGGTGAAAGTCCTGTACGAACTCGTCACTGTGAACAGGGAGTACGTCAGTCGGGAAATGCCACTGAGCGATCGGGAAGGCGGATGTCGTATGAAGATCTGTGAGTCAGGAGACCTGCCTGCAGAGCTGTCGGGGAGAGCCCCGGACCACGAGTAACTGGTCGTAACAGATGAGAAGCGAAAGCAACATCATATACGTCCTTTTGCCCGGATTGCCGTATGGATACGGCAGTCTTTTTTCATGCATTACAGGATTCAGGAGGGATATTTAATGAAAAACAAAATGACAGTTTTGATGACGGCACTTATGGTTTTTGTCGTGTGCGTGACCGGATGCGGCAACACACAGACAGCGGCAGAGCCTGCGCCCGCACCGGCGGAAGAGACGGAATCTGCACCGGAGAGTCCGGAGCCTGCTCCTGCACCGGAGAGTTCGGAGCCTGCACAGGCAGAGGAACCGGAGACAGAAGCGGATACAAGGCTTCTGGTGGTGAGTTTCGGCACCAGCTATAATGACAGCAGAGATATCACCATCGGGGCCATTGAGACCGACATCGCGGAGGCATTTCCTCAGTATGAGGTAAAACGGGCGTTTACGGCGCAGATTATCATTGATAAATTAAAGGAGCGGGACGGCCTGGAGATTGACAATGTGACAGAGGCGCTGGACCGGGCAGTGGCCGACGGGGTGAAGAAGCTGATCGTGCAGCCGACCCATCTGATGAACGGACTGGAATACGGGGACCTGGCGGCGGAGCTGGATACTTACAAAGAGGACTTTGAGCAGATTGTGCTGGGCGAGCCGCTTCTGACCAGTGATGCGGATTATGAGGCGGTGATCAGGGCCATTACGGACGCTACGAAATCTTATGATGACGGAGAGACAGCCATCGTATTCATGGGCCACGGGACGGAGGCGGAGTCCAATCAGGTATATGCCACTATGCAGGAAAAGCTTGGCGCTGCCGGATTTGAGCATTATTATATCGGAACCGTGGAGGCAGAACCTACGCTGGAGGATGTAGCAGCAGCCCTGAAGGAAGCAGGAATTTATAAAAAAGTAGTGCTTCAGCCCCTGATGGTAGTTGCAGGAGATCATGCCAACAACGATATGGCAGGGGATGAGGAAGATTCCTGGAAGACCGTGCTGGAGGCGGAAGGCTATGAGGTAGAATGCCGGCTGGAAGGCCTTGGAGAGCTGGAGGGTATCCGGGATCTCTATGTAGAGCATGTGAAGGAAGCGGTCAATGAGCTGTAGATGAGGAAACGGTAACGAGATGCTGCCCTGGTCCTGTGATACCGGATCAGGGCTCGTTTTCCGTGGATGCTGCTGCGGGACGGTCAGGGACTGCGGGAAGAACTGACGGGAACGGGACGGAATGAGAGGTCGGAGGTAAAAAATGAGGGGCAGAACGGGGATCTTTGTGACAGTGGGGATGCTGCTTGGTCTGTGCCTGGCAATGAAGCCGGTGGCGGGACATGCAGCTGAGGGCGGAGGCGACGGGATCTCGTATGATCAGACAGCTTCCGAAGAAGATCAGGTGAAGCACCGGGAGGTGGGAGTCGAAGGGATGTATCCGGTCTGCGGCGCGGATGTGGCGGATGGCGTTTATGAGGTGGAGGTGGAATCCAGCTCTTCCATGTTCCGGGTGGAGAAGGCAGAGCTTCAGGTCCGGGAGGGTGAGATGCGTGCGGTGCTGACGCTGGGAGGTACCGGATATCTGAAGCTTTTTATGGGGACGAAAGGGGAAGCGGCAGAGAGTGATCCTTCAGAGTACATTGGCTATACGGAGGACGAAGAGGGGCGGTATACATACGAAGTGCCGGTGGAGGCGCTGGATCTGCCCATCGATTGTGCGGCGTTCAGCAGAAACCGGGAAAAGTGGTATGACCGGCAGATCCTCTTCCGGGCCGGGAGCCTTCCGGACGGGGCGGTGCTTACAGAACTGCCGGACTATGAACAGCTGGAGCGGGAGGCGAAGGAGCGGCGGATAGAGGCCATGAGACAGGCGCAGGGCGCAGAGGCGGCAGAAGGGGAACAGCAGACCCCTGTAGAACCGGCATTTATCGAGCTGGAGGATGGAGAATATGCGGTCTCTGTGGAGCTGACCGGAGGGAGCGGAAGATCTGCAGTGGACTCTCCTGCGGGGCTTCTGGTGAGAGATGGTCGTGCTTTTGCACGGATCCGGTGGAGCAGCTCCAGCTATGATTACATGCTTGTGGGAGGACAGCGTTATCTTCCGGTCAATGAAGAAGGGTATTCCACATTTGAGATTCCGATCCTGATATTTGATGAGCCCATGGAAGTGATCGCGGATACCACTGCCATGAGTACGCCTCATGAGGTGGAATATACGCTGGTCTTCCATGGGGATGATATTATGTCAACAGATGATACGCCGCAGGCAGCGGCGAAAAAGGTGGTCTGTATGGCGCTTGGCATCGCTGCCGTATGCGGACTGGTGTCATGGATCAGGGAGAGAAAGAGAAGGGTGCGGCGATGAAGAGACAAAGACAGTGCATCCTGTGGCTCTGCGTTCTGACAGTGCTGCTGTGCATCTCCTGCGGCTCCGGAACCGGACAGGCGGGGGAAAGAGACCTCAGGATCAGTCCGGAGCTTACATACAGCGGCAGCATGGACCTTGTCTGTGCGGAGAAATTTGCAGTGGATTATTATGAAGAGGGGTACGCGCTTGTTACCATAGCGGAGGACGGGAGGTATCTGCTCGTCCCGGAGGGGCAGGAGGTGCCGGAGGGCCTTTCGGAGGATATCATACCCCTTGTGCAGCCGCTGGATCAGATCTATCTGTCGGCATCGGCGGTGATGGATATGTTCGCGGCGCTGGATGCAGTGGACCGGGTCCGGTTTTCCAGCCTGAAGGCGGAGGGCTGGTACATCGAAGAAGCGAGGGCGGCCATGGAGGACGGGGACATCCTGTACGCCGGGAAATATTCGGCGCCTGATTTTGAAAGAATCGTCTCGGAGGGCTGCAGACTCGCCATAGAGAATACGATGATTTATCACACGCCGGAGGTAAAGGAACAGCTGGAGCGGTTCGGGATCCCGGTGCTGGTGGATTATTCCAGCTATGAGCCGGAGCCTCTGGGCCGGACGGAGTGGGTGAAGCTTTACGGCCTGCTGACCGGACGGGAAGAAGAAGCAGAGGAAATATTTGCGGAGCAGATGGAAGCATTTTCACGGGTCAGCGGGAAAGAGGCTCCTGGAAAGACGGTGGCATTTTTCTATATTACCACCAACGGAGAGGCCAATGTGCGCAGAGCCTCTGACTATCTGCCGAAGATGATCCGGCTGGCGGGGGGCAGCTATCTTCCGGAACATACGGAAGAGAAGGCGGATACCGTGTCGTCCACCATGACCATGCAGATGGAAGAATTCTACGCTTCAGCCAGGGATGCGGATTATATCATCTACAACAGCGCCATTGAGGGGGAACTGTCCGCGGTAAAAGAGCTGACGGACAAGAGCAGCCTTCTGGAACATTTCCGGGCTGTGCAGGAGGGGCATGTATTCTGTACCACGAAGAACCTGTACCAGTCCTCCATGGAGCTGGGGACGCTGATTCAGGACATCCACCGGATGATGGCAGGGGAAGAGGACGGACTTACTTACCTGTATAAGCTGGAATGATCTGAGCGGGGAAGGCAGGGGGAAGGATATATGATACACAGAAGAAGAGAAATGGCATACGGGATACTGACGCTTCTGGTGCTGGCGCTTTTGTTTGCCAACTTATGTTCCGGGAGTGTCAGTATCCCTTTCGGGGAAGTGCTGAGGATCCTGGGCGGAAGGGGCGGGGATCCGGTGTTCTCGGATATCGTCCTGCAGATCCGTTTTCCCCGGGCGCTTGCAGCGGCGGTCCTGGGGGGCGCCCTGGCTCTGTCCGGGTATCTGCTGCAGACTTTTTTCCACAATCCCATCGCGGGTCCCTTTATCCTGGGGATCTCCTCAGGGGCGAAGCTTGTGGTGGCCATGGTGATGGTGGCGGCGCTTGGGAGGACCATGAGGGTCAGCTCCCTGGCCTTGATCCTGGCGGCCTTTATGGGAGCCATGATCTCCATGGGCTTTGTGCTGCTCATGTCCAGAGTCATGGATCAGATGTCCATGCTCATTGTCAGCGGAGTGATGATCGGCTATATCTGTACGGCTGTTACGGATTTTATCGTGACCTTTGCAGATGACGCGGACATTGTGAATCTGCACAACTGGTCGAAGGGGAGCTTTTCCGGTATCGGCTGGGACAATGTGGCGGTGATGTCCGTAGTCATTTCTGCGGCGGTCTTCTGCATCTTTTCCATGTCCAAGCCCATCAGCGCCTACCAGATGGGAGAGTCCTATGCCTGTAATATGGGAGTGGATATCCGGCTGTTCCGGGGGATTCTGGTGCTTCTGTCCAGTATTCTGTCCGCCTGCGTGACCGCCTTCGCCGGTCCGGTGTCCTTCGTGGGGATTGCGGTGCCTCATCTGGTGAAAAGCCTGTTCGGGACGGCGAAACCTCTGTTTCTGATTCCCGGGTGCTTCCTGGGCGGGGCGGCGTTCTGCCTGCTGTGTGATCTGCTGGCCCGAGTGATGTTTGCGCCTACGGAACTGAGTATCAGTACGGTGACAGCGATCTTCGGCGCTCCTGTCGTGCTCTTTATCATGGTGCGCAGGAAGCGGGAAAGGGGGTAGGGCAGGATGGCTCATCTGTATACGGAAGGACTGTCTGTGGGATATGAGGGGGTCCCTCTGATCCGGGACATTTCTCTGAGAGTGGAGAAGGGAGAGATCCTGACTCTGATCGGGCCCAACGGTGCGGGGAAGACGACGATCCTGAAGAGCCTGATCCGGCAGCTGGCACCCCTGGGGGGAGCGGTCCGGCTGGATGGAAGAGAGATCTGTTCCATAAGCGGAAAGGAACTGTCCATGAAGCTCTCCGTTGTATTGACAGACCGGGTGAGGACGGAGCTGATGACCTGCAGGGAGGTGGTGGCGACCGGCCGCTATCCTTATACCGGCCGGTTCGGCATCCTCTCGGAGAAGGATCGCCGGATCGTCCGGGAGGCCATGGAGCTGGTGCACATTGAAGAACTTTCCGGGCGGGATTTCATGCAGATCAGCGACGGGCAGAAGCAGCGGGTCATGTTGGCCAGAGCCATCTGTCAGGAGCCGGAGCTTATTGTGCTGGATGAACCCACCTCTTTTCTGGATATGAAATACAAGCTGGAATTTTTATCCATTTTGCAGAACATGTCCAGGACCAGGAGGCTGTCGGTCATCCTGTCTCTTCACGAGCTGGATCTGGCGGGCCGGATCTCGGATAAGATCGCCTGTGTCAGGGGGGACCGGATTGACCGGTTCGGAACGCCGGAGGAGATCTTTTCGGACGGATATATGCAGGAACTGTATGGGATGACGGTCGGTTCCTACGACGAGCGGACCGGGGATCTGGAGCTGGAGCCGGTGAAGGGGGCCCCCCGGGTGTTCGTCCTCTCCGGAGGTGGGAGCGGTACAGCCGTCTACCGGCGGCTGCAGAGAGAGGGGACGCCCTTTGCCGCCGGGATCCTGTGGGAAAATGATCTGGACTATCCGGCGGCCCGGGCGCTGGCGGCAGAGGTGGTCAGCGTGAAGGCCTTCTGCCGGATCCCCGGGAGCGCTCTCGTACGGGCAAAAGAACTGATTGACCGGTGCAGGCAGGTGATCTGCACCCTGGATGCAGACGGGGCGGGAGAATTCTACGGGGAACTGCCGGAGCTGCTGGAATATGCAAGAAGACAGGGGAAGTGACATCCCTGTCTTTTTTATATGTTTTTACACATTTTCAGAGAGAAGAACAAATGTTCACTTGCTGTTGCCTTTTTTCTGCCTCCTGTGCTATAATGGCGTAAGACACAGACAAAGACAAGCAGTCAACGACAGGAGTGAATGATAGATGACAGAAGAACGAAGAAAATATATCCGGATCCGTGGAGCCAACGAGCACAATCTGAAGAACATTGATCTGGAGATTCCGCGTAATGAGCTGGTGGTCATGACGGGCTTAAGCGGTTCAGGCAAGTCCTCCCTTGCTTTTGATACAATCTATGCCGAGGGGCAGAGACGGTATATGGAATCTCTGTCTTCCTATGCGAGGCAGTTCCTGGGCCAGATGGAGAAGCCGGATGTGGAAAGCATTGAAGGTCTCTCTCCCGCCATTTCCATCGATCAGAAGTCCACCAACCGCAATCCCCGTTCCACGGTGGGGACGGTGACGGAGATCTATGACTATTTTCGTCTGCTCTATGCCAGAATCGGCATTCCTCACTGTCCAAAGTGCGGCAGGGAGATCAGGAAGCAGACGGTGGATCAGATGGTGGACCAGATTATGGAGCTGCCGGAGCGGACGAAGATCCAGCTGCTGGCGCCGGTGGTCAAGGGGCGTAAGGGAGAACATGCCAGGGTACTGGAGAAGGCCAGAAGGAGCGGCTTTGTCCGTGCGAAGATTGACGGCAGTGTCTATGAACTGTCGGAAGAGATCAAACTGGAAAAAAATATCAAGCATCTCATCGAGATCATCGTGGACCGTCTGGTGGTGAAGCCGGGTATCGAGAAGCGACTGGCGGATTCCATCGAGACGGTGCTGGGACTGTCCGACGGGCTTCTGGTGGTGGAGGTGATCGGCGGGGAACTTCTGACCTTCAGTTCCAGCTATGCCTGCCCGGACTGCGGCATCAGCATGGAAGAGATCGAGCCCAGGAGCTTTTCCTTCAACAATCCCTTCGGCGCCTGCCCGGACTGCTTCGGGCTGGGTTACAAGATGGAATTTGACGAGGAACTGATGATTCCGGACAAGTCCCTGAGCCTGTCAGAGGGCGCGATCCAGGTCATGGGCTGGCAGTCCTGTACAGATCCTTCCAGCTTCACCTATGGCATTCTGAAAGCGCTGTCGGAGGAATATTCCTTTGACCTGAACACGCCCTGTGAAGAGCTGCCGGAGAAGATTCGGGAAATCCTGCTTCACGGCACCGGAGGCCGGGAGATCCAGGTCCATTACAAAGGACAGCGGGGAGAAGGGGTCTATGGAGTGGCCTTTGAAGGGCTGGTGAAAAACTGCGAGCGCCGGTACCGGGAGACCGGTTCCGATACCATGAAGCAGGAGTATGAATCTTTTATGCGCATTACGCCCTGCCGTTCCTGCAGGGGACAGAGACTGAAGCCGGGGTCTCTTGCCGTGACGGTCTGTGATAAGAATATTCATGAGGTGACGAATCAGTCGGTGAGGGATCTGCAGGTCTTTCTGGAGGGAATGGAGCTGACCAGGCAGCAGCTCCTGATCGGCGATCAGATCCTGAAGGAGATCCGCGCGAGGATCCGTTTTCTCATGGATGTGGGGCTGGATTATCTGTCTCTGACCCGGGCGACCGGGACCCTCTCCGGCGGAGAGGCCCAGAGGATCCGTCTGGCGACTCAGATCGGCTCCGGTCTGGTGGGGGTCGCCTATATTCTGGACGAGCCCAGCATCGGCCTGCACCAGAGGGACAACGACAAGCTCCTGAATACTCTCTGCCATCTGCGGGATCTGGGCAACAGCGTCATCGTGGTGGAGCACGACGAGGATACCATGCTGGCGGCGGACTATGTGGTGGATATCGGTCCCGGAGCCGGAGAGCACGGCGGGCAGGTGGTGGCCACGGGGACTGCGCAGGAGCTCATGGACAACCCGGACTCCATAACCGGAGCTTACCTGAGCGGGCGGATCCGGATCCCGGTGCCGGAGACGAGAAGGACGCCCACCGGATGGATGACGGTCAAAGGAGCCAGGGAAAACAATCTGAAAAATATTGATGTGAGCTTTCCGCTGGGGGTGCTCACCTGCGTGACCGGCGTATCGGGCTCGGGGAAGAGCTCGCTGGTCAACGAGATTCTCTACAAGAGTCTGGCAAAAAATCTGAACCGTGCCCGGACGATCCCGGGGAAGCACCGTTCCATCGAAGGCATGGAACAGCTGGACAAGGTAATCTGTATCGATCAGTCACCCATCGGACGTACGCCCCGGTCCAATCCGGCCACCTATACCGGTGTTTTTGACATGATCCGGGATCTCTTCGCCTCCACCTCCGATGCAAAGGCGAAGGGCTATAAGAAAGGGCGCTTCAGTTTCAATGTAAAAGGAGGCCGCTGCGAAGCGTGTTCCGGCGACGGGATCCTGAAGATTGAGATGCATTTCCTGCCGGATGTGTATGTGCCCTGTGAAGTTTGTCAGGGAAAGAGGTATAATCGGGAGACACTGGAAGTAAAATATAAAGACCGGAACATCTATGATGTGCTGGATATGACGGTGGAAGAGGCTCTTGCCTTTTTCGAGCATGTGCCCTTTATCCGCCGGAAGATTGAGACACTCTACGATGTGGGGCTTTCCTATATCAAACTGGGGCAGCCGTCCACGACGCTGTCCGGCGGGGAGGCACAGAGGATCAAGCTGGCCACGGAGCTGTCCCGCAGGAGCACCGGGAAGACGGTCTATATTCTGGATGAACCCACCACAGGCCTTCATTTCGCGGATGTCCACAAGCTGACGGAGATCCTCCAGCGTCTGGCATCCGGAGGCAATACGGTCATTGTCATCGAGCACAATCTGGATGTGATCAAGACGGCGGACTATATCATCGATATGGGTCCGGAGGGCGGTGACGGCGGCGGGACCGTCGTAGCGAAAGGAACACCGGAGGAAATTGCAGAGATAAATGCCTCCTACACGGGCTGTTATGTGAAAAAGTATTTGCAAAAAGGAAAAACTGTTGTATCATAAGAGATCATATGAAGGATGGAACAATAGTGGAAACTGGAATGCTTGAGATCCTGCAGGGAATTGTGGGAACAGAACATGTATGGGCAGAGGAACCGATGAAGAATCATACGACCTTCCGGGTGGGAGGTCCCGTGCGCTGTCTGGTGGAGCCGGAGAGCACGGAGGAACTGGTAAAGATCATAAAAGCCTGCCTGGAGGCAGAGATGCCTTATACCATCGTGGGGAACGGCAGCAATCTCCTGGTGAGCGACGCGGGCTACGACGGAGTTGTGATCCACCTGTTTAAAAATATGTCGCGCATCTGGATCCAGGGGAATTTTCTGATCGCCCAGGCGGGTGCACTCCTTGTGCGTGCCGCCAGCGTTGCCTGTCGGGAAGGGCTTACAGGGCTGGAGTTCGCTTCCGGGATTCCCGGGACAGTTGGCGGGGCGCTGGTGATGAACGCAGGCGCCTACGGCGGGGAAATGAAGGATGTGGTATGCTGCGTGAAGGTACTGGCGGCGGACGGAGGGATCCGGGAATATACCGGCGAAGAGATGGATTTTGGCTACCGCAGGAGCCGGATCGCGGAAAACAGAGATATCGTGCTGGAGGCAGAATTTAAGCTGCGTCCGGGAGATCCGGAGGAGATCCGTGCCAGGATGGACGAACTGAAAGAGCAGAGGGTAAAGAAGCAGCCGCTGGAATATGCCAGCGCCGGGAGCACCTTTAAGCGCCCGGAAGGACATTTCGCAGGAAAGCTTATAGAAGACGCGGGACTGCGGGGCTTCCGGATCGGCGACGCCCAGGTGTCGGAAAAGCACTGCGGCTTCGTCATCAACCGGGGAAATGCCACGGCTTCCGAGGTGGCGGAGGTGATCCGCCAGGTCCAGAAGAGAGTGTACGAAGACTCGGGCATCCGACTCCAGACAGAAGTAAAATTCCTTGGCTGGGAGTAGCGTGGAGGATCTGCCGGAACTTAAATTAAGAGGTACAGAAAACGATGAGACTGGTGATCGTGACCGGCATGTCCGGTGCGGGAAAGGCAACAGCACTGAAGATCCTGGAGGATGCGGGTTATTTCTGCGTGGATAATCTGCCGGTGCTTTTTGTGGACAAGTTTGCGGAGTTGACAGCCTCCGGAAACAGTGAGATTACGAAGGTGGCCATTGGGCTGGACATTCGCAGCGGAAAGTCCCTGGGCCGAATGGAAGAGATCCTGGAGCATATGGTGGCCCAGGGGATTCCTTACGAGATCCTTTTTCTGGATGCCGGCAATGACATTCTGGTAAAACGTTACAAAGAGACCCGAAGGATCCATCCGCTGGCAGAATCGGGAAGAATTGAACAGGGTATTATTCTGGAGAGAGACCGTCTGACTTTTTTGAAGAAGCATGCAGACTATATTATTGATACAAGCCAGCTTCTGGTACGGGAGCTGAAGCAGGAACTGGACAAGATCTTTGTCCAGAACCGGGAATTCCGGAATCTGATGATCACCGTGCTTTCCTTCGGCTTCAAGTACGGGATCCCCAGCGATGCCGACCTGGTATTCGATGTGCGTTTTCTTCCGAATCCCTACTACTATGAGGAGCTCAGAAAGCTCACCGGCAATGACCAGGCGATTCAGGACTTTGTCATGGGCTTTGATATGGCGCATATTTTCCTGGACAAGCTGGATGATATGGTCCGTTTTCTGGTTCCCAACTATGTCCTGGAGGGCAAGAATCAGCTGGTGATCGCCGTCGGCTGCACCGGCGGCAAGCACCGTTCGGTCACCCTTGCCAATAAGCTGTACGAGCGGCTGCAGGATCAGAATGATTACGGGGTCAGGCTGGAGCACCGGGACATCGGCAAAGACGCTGCCCGCGGTAAATAAGTATTGCCCGCACGCAAAGGAGGCGAGATCCGGATGTCATTTTCTGCAGATATCAAAGAAGAACTTTCCAGGCCGGCATCCATGGGGCGTCACTGCCGTCTGGCAGAAACTGCTGCTGTTTTAAGCCTATGCGGAAAGATAATCATCACGGAAAATGATCGTTATTGTGTAAAAATACAGACGGAAAATCTTCCAGTTGCAAGAAAATACTTTACTTTATTGAGAAAAGCATTTAATATTAAAGCGGAAGTAGCTGTCCGAAAGAGCAGAGAGACGCGTTTCTATTCCGTCGTGGTGAGGAAAGACCACGAGGCCAGAAGGCTTTTGAACGAAACCGGTCTGCTGGATTCGGATGGCGGCATTCAGGAGTGCATGTCACCGATACATAACCGGCTGCTCAGACAGAACTGCTGTAGACGTGCTTTTATACGGGGAGCATTTCTCGCAGCGGGATCCGTCAGTGCTCCGGAGCGGTCTTATCATTTTGAAATTGTTTGTTCTTCAGAGGCAAAGGCGCAGCAGCTTCAGGCGCTTCTTGGCTCCTGTGAGATCGATGCAAGGATCGTACTTCGGAAGCGTCATTATGTAGTCTATGTAAAAGAAGGTTCCCAGATTGTAGAACTGCTGGGACTTATGGGGGCACATGTATCACTCATGCAGCTTGAGAATGTACGGATTGTGAAAGAGATGCGCAACAGTGTGAACCGTAAGGTGAACTGTGAGACCGCGAACCTGAACAAGACCGTTTCCGCAGCAGTCCGCCAGGTGGAAGATATCCGGTATATCGAAGCACACGGAGGCCTGCATGAACTTACCGATGGTCTGGAGGAGACTGCCAGACTGAGACTGGAGCATCCGGATGCCAGTCTGAAGGAACTGGGAGACATGCTGTCGCCCAGAGTTGGAAAATCCGGAGTGAATCATCGTCTGCGTAAGCTGAGTCTTATTGCAGAACAATTGCGTAAGGGCGAGGAGGAGTAAAATGATCAGGAAACCAATCACCATTCAGATCGCTGATGGGCTGGACGCCAGACCGACGGCACTGTTAGTTCAGGTGGCAAGCCAGTATGACAGCAGGATATATGTGGAGATCGGCGACAAAAAAGTCAATGCAAAGAGCATCATGGGTATGATGACGCTGGGACTGTCCGCCGGAGAGTCCGTTATGGTGACCGCAGAGGGAAATGATGAAGTGGATGCGATCGAAAATATTGAAAAATATCTGAGCAGCAGTGACCCGCAGGAGTAAGACAGGAGCAGCGGGATGATATGATAGATAGGCGGAGGTTTTCACAGGACCTCCGCTTTGTATCTGTAAAAGTCAAAAAGGAGGACAGGCCGTGGATGCATATACAGGATTTGCCGGAGTCTATGATCTCTTTATGGAGGATGTGCCGTATGAGGACTGGTGTCTCTGGATCAGGGAGACTCTGGCAGACCACGGGATCCATGATGGGCTGGTTCTGGATCTGGGCTGCGGGACCGGCGTGATGACAGAGCTTCTGGCAGAAGCAGGATATGACATGACAGGCATTGATTTTTCGGAAGAGATGCTGGAAGCGGCGGTGGAGAGACGGGAGCAGTCCGGCCATGAGACCCTCTATCTGTGTCAGGATATGCGGGAATTTGAACTGTATGGGACGGTTCGGGCGATCATCAGCATCTGCGATTCCATGAACTATATCCTGGAGGAAGAGGAACTGCTGGGAATACTGACCCTGGCGGCGCAAAATTATCTGGACTACGGCGGACTCTTTATCTTTGACCTGAATACAGAATATAAATACAGGGAGCTTCTGGGGGAACAGACCATAGCGGAGAACCGGGATGAGGGGAGCTTTATCTGGGAAAACTTTTATGACGAAGAAGAAAAGATCAACGAATACGATCTGACCCTTTTCATTCGGGAGGATTCAGGCTATTATAAAAAATATGAAGAAGTACATTATCAGAGAGCCTATGCATTTGATACAGTACGTGCTCTGGTGGAGCAGTCGGGGCTTGAGCTTCTGGAAATCTGTGATGCATATACCAGAGAGCCTGCCAGAGAGGATTCCGAACGGATCTGCGTGGTGTGCAGGAGAGGGTTTCCGGACGGACAGTCCGGATGATGAAGGAGAGAGAAAATGGGAGACTATATTGTAAGGGCGACTGCCGGGGACGGACAGATCCGTGCATTTGCCGTGGATTCCAGAGAGACCGTGGAAGCTGCGCGGAAGAGGCATGACACCAGTCCGGTGGTGACGGCGGCGCTGGGACGGCTTCTGAGCGCAGGAGCCATGATGGGTGCCATGATGAAGGGAGAGGACGATCTGCTGACTCTGCAGATCAAATGCAGCGGACCGGTGAAGGGACTGACCGTGACGGCAGATGCCGGAGGCAATGTAAAAGGGTTTGCAGACGAGCCGAAGGTCATGCTGCCTCCCAATGCAAAGGGGAAACTGGATGTGGGCAAAGCGCTGGATCTGGGAGTCTTAAGCGTAATCAGGGATCTGGGGCTGAAAGAGCCCTATGTGGGACAGACAGAACTGAAGACCGGAGAGATCGGAGACGATCTGACCTATTATTTCGCCAGCTCCGAGCAGATCCCGTCTTCTGTGGGACTGGGGGTCCTGATGGAGCGGAACAATACGGTGAGGCAGGCCGGAGGATTTATCATCCAGCTCATGCCCTTTGCTTCGGAGGAGGTGATCGGCAGGCTGGAGAAGAAGCTGACAGCCATGGAATCGGTGACGGCATATCTGGACAGGGGCTGTACGCCGGAGGATCTTCTGGAGGAACTGCTGGGGGAATTCGGGGTGGAATTTCTGGAACGGACAGAGACCCGGTTCTTCTGCAACTGCAGTAAGGAACGGGTGGAGAAGGCCATCGTCAGCATCGGGAGGAAGGAGCTGAACGAGATGGTGCAGGAGGGGAAGCCCATCCAGGTAAAGTGTCATTTCTGCAATACAGCATATGAGTTTACAGTGGAAGATTTAAAAAAGATCATAAGAAGGAGCAGGTAAGAAAATGCGGTACGGATTTGTCAGGACAGCGGCGCTGGCGCCGAAGATCAAAGTAGCGGATACAGGATACAATGCACAGGAAATCATCCGGCTGATGAAGGAAGCCTGGGAAAGGGGGGCCAGGATTCTGGTGTTTCCGGAGCTGTGCATCACCGGGTACACCTGCGGAGAGCTGTTTTTGCAGGAGCTTCTTCTGAGGCAGGCAAAAGAGGCTCTCCTGGAAATCCTGGATGCCGGCAGAGGCATGGACGGACTGTTCTTTGTGGGACTGCCGCTGGCGGTCCAGGGAAAGCTCTATAATACGGCGGCAGTCTTTTCAGACGGGAAGCTTCTGGGACTGGTGCCCAAGACCTGTATCCCCAACTATGGCGAATTTTACGAGGCGCGTCATTTTGCAAAGGCGCCGGAGAGCTGCAGGTTTATCGACTGGGAAGGGCGGAAGGTGCCTTTCGGGACAGATGTTCTGTTCTGCTGCAGGGATATGCCGGGGCTTCTGACGGCTGCGGAGATCTGCGAGGATGTATGGGCGGCGGATCCCCCCAGTGTCCGCCATGCCCTGCATGGGGCGTCAGTCATTGTCAATCTGTCGGCCAGCGACGAGATCACAGGGAAGGAAGATTACCGGCGGGAGCTTCTGCGCATCCAGTCCGGACGGCTGGTATGCGGCTATGTCTATGCCAGCGCCGGGGAAGGGGAGTCGTCCACGGATCTGGTATTCGGCGGACATCATCTGATCTGCGAGAATGGTACGGTCCTTAAGGAATCCCGCCGTTTCCAGAATGAAACGATTTACGGAGAGCTGGATATCGAACGGCTGCAGGGAGAGCGGAGACGGATTTCCACCTTTCCTGGGGAGGTGGATGAGCCGGAATATGTGATGGTACCCTACAGGATGAAGGATGTGGATCTGCCTCTGGAGCGGTATGTGGACAAGGCCCCTTTCGTGCCGGACGGGAAGGAAGAGCGGGAAAAGCGCTGCGAGGAGATCCTTATGATCCAGGCCATGGGACTGAAGAAACGGATGGAGCATACCGGCTGCAGAAGCGTGGTCATCGGGATCTCCGGAGGGCTGGATTCTACGCTGGCGCTTCTGGTGGCGGCAAAGGCCTGCGACCTGCTGCAGCTTGAGAGGAGCTGTATCACGGCCGTGACCATGCCCTGTTTCGGTACTACGGACCGGACCTACAGAAATGCCTGCGAACTGACAGAGCGGCTGGGGGCCGGACTGAGAGAGGTGGACATCCGGGAAGCGGTGACAGTTCATTTCCGGGATATCGGACAGGATCAGGAGAAGCATGATGTGACCTATGAGAACGCCCAGGCAAGGGAGCGCACACAGGTACTGATGGACGTGGCGAATCAGACCGGAGGCATGGTGGTGGGGACCGGAGACATGTCGGAGCTGGCGCTTGGATGGGCCACCTACAATGGAGACCATATGTCCATGTACGGAGTCAATGCGTCCGTGCCGAAGACGCTGGTGCGGCATCTGGTCCGGTATTATGCGGACACCTGCGGGGACGACAGGCTGTCGGCGGTGCTTCTGGACATTCTGGATACGCCGGTGAGCCCGGAGCTCCTGCCGCCCAGAGACGGGGTGATTGCCCAGAAGACGGAGGATCTGGTAGGTCCTTATGAGCTTCATGATTTTTATCTGTATCATATGCTCCGGTACGGCTCTGCCCCGGATAAAATCTACTATCTGGCGAAGCATGCGTTCCGGGGGGAATACGAAGACGCAGTGATCTTAAAATGGCTGAAAACCTTTGTGCGGAGGTTTTTTGCCCAGCAGTTCAAACGTTCCTGTCTGCCGGACGGACCGAAGGTGGGAAGCGTGGCGGTCTCTCCCAGAGGAGATCTGCGCATGCCCAGCGATGCCAGCGCCGCCCTGTGGCTGGACTGTCTGGAAAATCTTGTATAAAACAGCATCAGACAGGGTACAATACATGAAAAGCAGGCCTCATTCATATATTATAGAAATAATGACTGAAATGAGGCCTTTTTATGCCGGAAAATGAATTTGAAAATACACCGCGTCTTCCTTCGGAAGAAGGACGGCTTCAGGTCCGACTGGTGGAGAGAAGAACCATGCGGCCGGTGGCCGGGGCGCAGATCGAGATCTCGTATGAGGGTGATCCGGACAGTGAGATCCGGCGGTATACCACAGATGAATCAGGAATGACGGAGATCATCACCCTCCCTGCGCCTGCGGAGATCTACAGTACACAGTATTCAGAACAGCAGCCCTATGCGGAATATACCATCCGCGCCAGTGCGGAAGGGTACGAGGATGTGGAAGTGGCAGGCACGGAGATCCTTCCGGAAGTGCTTGCGATCCAGGAGATTCGTATGCCGGCGGCAGTGGGATCGGAGGAATTTGAACGGATCGTCATAGGTCCCCATACTCTGTTCGGCACTTTCCCGCCCAAGATCGCGGAGGAAGAGATCAAACCCATGACGGAATCGGGAGAGATCGTCCTGAGCCGGGTGGTCATACCAGAATATGTGGTCGTTCATGACGGAGTGCCCACAGATTCCAGTGCGAAAAATTATTGGGTGCGTTTCAAGGATTATGTGAAAAATGTGGCTTCCAGTGAGATCTATGCCACATGGACGGACGCAGCCATCCGCGCCAATGTACTCGCCATCATGTCCTTTGTGCTGAACCGCGTCTACACAGAGTGGTACCGCAATAAAGGGTATGACTTTACCATCACCACTTCCACGGCTTTTGACCAGAAATGGATCTACGGAAGAAATATCTTCCAGAGCATCTCGGATGTGGTGGATGAGATGTACGGCAACTATCTGTCCAGGCCCAATGTGAAGCAGCCCATCCTCACCCAGTACTGTGACGGAAGACGGGTCTCCTGTCCCAACTGGATGACCCAGTGGGGAGCGCAGGAGCTGGGAGAACGGGGATATTCCGCCATCGAGATACTCCGGTATTACTACGGGGACAGTATCTATATCAACACGGCGGTGGAGATCTCGGGCGTCCCGTCCTCCTGGCCCGGATATGAGCTGGCAGAAGGGGCAAGGGGTGCGAAGGTACAGCAGATGCAGGAGCAGCTGAATGTGATCGCAGGCGCTTACCCGGCCCTTCCGAAGATTGCCGCAGACGGGATCTACGGTCCGGCGACCAGAGCCGCCGTGGAGAAATTCCAGTCCATTTTCGGTCTTCCCGTGACAGGTGTCGTGGATTACAGGACCTGGTATAAGATCTCGGAGATCTATGTGGGCGTATCCCGGATCGCGGAATTAAGTTAAATAAAGTCTTTTCTTTTTGCAGATTATTGGTTATAATGTAATCTATGGAAAGTGTGGAAACACTTTCCATAGATTAACGACAAAAAATGCGAAGCATTTTTTGGAGTCTGAGATTCACCGACAAAAATGCGAAGCTTTTTAAAAGAACCATTTGAGAATGAAATGATGTGCTTGTTTTAAATAGACGGAAGGAACGAAAGGAGAACATATTATGGCAGGAATTGATGTTGGGATCGATCTGGGGACAGCCAGTATTCTTGTATATATTAAAGGCAAAGGGGTTGTGTTGAAAGAGCCGTCTGTGGTGGCTTTTGACAGAGATACGAGTAAGATCAAGGCAATCGGCGAGGAAGCGCGCCTGATGCTGGGCCGTACGCCGGGTAACATCGTGGCGGTGCGTCCGCTCCGCCAGGGCGTGATCTCAGATTATACAGTGACAGAAAAGATGCTGAATTTTTTCATCCGGAAAGCCATCGGCAAGAAGACCTTCCGCAAGCCCAAGATCGCTGTATGTGTACCAAGCGGCGTTACGGAGGTGGAGAAAAAGGCAGTGGAGGATGCCACTTATCAGGCAGGAGCGAGAGAGGTCTATATCATCGAGGAGCCTATCGCGGCAGCTATCGGGGCAGGGATCGACATATCCAGACCCTGCGGTAATATGATCGTGGATATCGGAGGAGGGACAACAGATATCGCAGTTATCTCCCTGAGCGGTACAGTAGTCAGCACCTCTGTCAAGATCGCAGGAGACGATTTTGATGAGGCGATCGTCCGCTATATGCGCAAGAAGCACAATCTTCTGATCGGAGAGAGGACCGCGGAAGATATCAAGATCAAAGTGGGAAGCTGCTTCCCGCGGGCAGAGGCGGACAGCATTGATGTGCGCGGCCGTAATCTGGTCACAGGCCTTCCCAAGACTGTTACAGTGACGTCGGAAGAGACGGAGGAAGCACTGAGAGAATCCACAGCACAGATCGTGGAGGCGGTCCACAGCGTTCTGGAGCGTACGCCTCCGGAGCTGACGGCGGATATCGCGGACCGGGGGATCGTGCTCACCGGGGGCGGAGCCCTTCTGCGGGGACTGGAAGAGCTTCTGGAGTCCAAGACGGGCATCAATACCATGACAGCGGAGGATCCCATGAAATGCGTGGCCATCGGGACCGGCAAATATGTGGAAGCGCTGTCCGGCAATTATTCAGATGTGGAGAGCAGAAAATAAAAAAACAGGGGACAGGCTGCTGCGGATCTTTGCAGCAGCTTCTTTGTATCGAAGGGAACAGGGATTAAAGTCCCGGCAGCGGGACTGGGGGCGGCGGATGGAGATACGCAAAGGATACGTGGAGCATATTGTATTCCGGAATCCTGACAACGGATATTCGGTCTTTCAGCTGACATCGGAGGAGGAAGAACTGACCTGTGTGGGGATATTTCCGATGCTCGCTCAGGGAGAATTTCTGGAAGTCCGGGGGAGCATGACGGAGCATCCGGTATACGGAGAACAGATGAAGGTGGAGGAGAGTGCAGTCCTCTCTCCGGAGGATGAGACGGCCATGGAGCGGTATCTGGGGAGCGGGGCGGTTAAGGGAGTGGGCGCGGCGCTGGCAGCCAGGATCGTCCGCAGGTTCAGGGGAGACACCTTCCGGATCATCGAGGAAGAGCCGGAACGTCTGGCGGAGATCAAGGGGATCAGCGAGCGGAAGGCGCGGGAGATCGCGGAGCAGATGGAAGAGAAAAAAGAGCTTCGCCAGGCCATGATGTTTCTGACCGGATACGGGATCTCCATGCCGCTGGCGGTGAAAATCTACCAGAAATACGGACAGAGAACCTACCAGATCATGCAGGAGAATCCCTACCGTCTGGCAGATGATATTTCCGGCGTGGGCTTTAAGACGGCGGATGAGATCGCGGAGAAGATCGGTATCCACACGGATTCTGACTACCGGATCCGCAGCGGGCTTCTGTATGTGCTGCAGCAGGCTTCCATGGAGGGCCATACCTGTCTGCCCCGGCAGGAGCTGCTTGGGCGGGCGTCTGAGCTTCTGGGCGTGGGAGAGGAAGGCATTCAGGTACAGATCATGAACCTCTGCATGGACCGAAAGCTGGTGATTCGGGAAAAGAACGGGGAATCCATGGTCTTTTACAGCCGGTATTTTTATATGGAACTCAACGCTGCAAGAATGCTCCATGATCTGAAGCTGGAATGCGATATGGAGGAAAAGCTGATTCTCCGGAAGCTGGGGAAGGTGGAAAAGGCACTTCGGACGGAACTGGACGACATGCAGCGAAGAGCGGTGGCGGAGGCGGTCCGGAACGGACTTCTGATCCTGACCGGGGGTCCCGGAACCGGCAAGACGACGACGATCAATGCGATCATCCGGTATTTTGAGACAGAGGATATGGAGATCCTTCTGGCGGCGCCTACAGGCAGGGCGGCCAAGCGGATGACGGAAGCCACCGGGTATGAGGCGCTGACGATCCATCGGCTCCTGGAGCTGTCAGGAGGGCCGGCAGAAGACCGGGAACAGGCTTCTTTCGAGCGGAATGAGGAGAATCCTCTGGAAGCGGACCTGATCATCATCGATGAAGTATCCATGGTGGATATCTTCCTGATGCATGCCCTGCTCCGGGCGGTCAGTGTGGGAACCCGCCTGATTCTGGTGGGGGATATCAACCAGCTCCCCAGCGTGGGACCGGGCTGTGTGCTGAAAGACATGATCCTGTCCGGAGCCTATCCGGTGGTCATGCTGGAGAAGATCTTCCGCCAGGCGAGCCAGAGCGATATTATCGTGAACGCCCACAGGATCAACCGGGGAGAGAAGGTCCCGCTGGACAATAAGAGCAGGGATTTCTTCTTTCTGAAACGGCAGGATCCCAACCTGATCCTCCGGGTGGTGCTGGCGCTGGTGCAGGACAAGCTTCCGCGGTATGTGAAGGCGAAGCCCTTTGATATCCAGGTGCTGACGCCCATGCGCAGAGGTGCCCTGGGAGTGGAGCGGCTGAATGAGATGCTGCAGCGGTATCTGAATCCGCCGGCAGCAGACAAGGCGGAGCGGGAGACTGCCCGGGGCGTGTTCCGCGAGGGCGACAAAGTCATGCAGATCAAAAACAATTATCAGATCGAATGGGAAG
Source organism: Lachnospiraceae bacterium (assembly GCA_910574805.1). GTDB lineage: Bacteria > Bacillota > Clostridia > Lachnospirales > Lachnospiraceae > Hominiventricola. The sequence goes on from CAJTCV010000011.1 coordinate 91,499, forward strand.
CAAGGAACCGCTACGGGATGGCTGTGGACAGGGGAACCGGTATCTTCAACGGGGATATGGGCGTCATCCGGCGGATCGATGCCATGGCGGAGACGGTGGAGGTACTCTTCGACGATTACCGCACGGTGACCTACAGCTTTTCCCAGCTGGAGGAGCTGGAGCTCTCCTATGCGGTTACCATACATAAATCCCAGGGGAGCGAGTACCCTGCAGTGGTCATACCTCTTCTGACCGGTCCGCGGATGCTTTTGAACCGCAATCTGCTCTATACGGCGGTGACCCGCGCCCGCACCTGCGTGACGCTGGTGGGGAGCGACCGGACCTTTGAGATGATGATAGAAAATACAAGTGAACAGACCCGTTACAGCGGGCTTCTGGACCGGATCCGGGAGGTGGAAGCATATGGATCTGAGGAAAATGGCTGAATGGATACCGGATGCGGCAGGGTTCTTCTACCCCCGCCGGTGTCCGGTCTGCCAGGAGGCGGTGGAGCAGCAGGGAAGCAGGATCTGCGGGATCTGCAGGACGAAGCTTTCGTATGTCAGGCAGCCTTTCTGCCAGAAGTGCGGAAAGCCGCTGCTTCTGGAGGAGCAGGAATACTGCAGGGACTGCAGGAGGAAGCGGCACCGGTTTGAACGGGGAAGGGCGCCCCTTGTCTATGACCGGATCATGAAAAGCTCCATCGCCGCCTTCAAGTACGGCGGGCGCCGGGAGTATGCGGCTTTTTATGCGGAAGAGATCCTGCGGCGCTGCGCAAAGGATATGTCCGGGTGGCAGGGTGAGGTATTTGTTCCGATCCCGCTCCATCCTTCCAGACGGCGGAAACGGGGCTTTAACCAGGCGGAGCTTCTGGCCCGGGAGCTGTCCCGAAGGTGCGGCATCCCCACAGATGCCGGGCTTCTGACCCGCGTAAAGAAGACAAAGGCGCAGAAGGAACTGAATGACCAGGAACGGCTGACCAATCTGAAAGACGCCTTTTCCGTTCGGAAAGGGAGTGTTCCTTATCAAAATATCATACTGGTGGACGATATCTATACGACGGGAAGCACGGTGGATGCAGCGGCAGACGCGCTGAAGGAAAAGGGCGCCCGGAAAGTGTATTTCGTATGCATCTGCGTGGGAAATGGCAATTGATTTTTCCAACTGACTGCTTTTTAGTTGAATTTCCGGGCATTTGTGTTATACTATGGTGTGTATGAGGTGGAGACTGCATATATGGTAAATGAAGAAAAAGTAATATTGATGACCCGCGCCTCTGTCTATGAGGAGAAGAAAGGGAAAGAAAAACTGAAGATTTCCAGATATTTTCGGCACGATTATATCAGCCTGCAGCTTCTTTACGGCTGGTTTTTTGTGACGGTCAGTTTTGTGCTCTGTGCGGTGCTGTGGGGCGCGTGCAATATGGAATATCTGCTGGATAACATTCATAAAATGGATCTGAAACAATTGGGAATGACCGTTACGACGCTCTACACACTGGTCGTCGGAGGATATGTCTGTATTCTGTACGGTGTATATGCCTACCGCTATTATGAGGCGAAAAAAAGCGTGGGGGCTTATGCCCATACGCTTCGGAAGATATCGGATATTTATGTCCGGGAGGGGAAACATGCGGCGCAGGGCGCTGTGATGGAGGATAAGAAACATGACAGGCTTACTTGAGATAAAACAGCATCTTAAGGTATTCTATTCCAGATATGATATCTATCTGATACCTGCAATGAAATTTCTGCTGGCTTTTTTCGCGTTTCTGTTCATTAACGGACAGATCGGGTTCATGGAACGGGCGGCCAGCCCTGCAGTCACTCTGCTGCTGGCGCTTTTATGTTCCTTTCTTCCGGTAAACATGATCGCTGTTTTCGGCGGGATCCTGGTATGCGCCCATGCGTTTGCTCTGTCTCTGGAGACCCTGGCGGTGGTGGCGGGCGTGCTGTTTGTCATGTATGCGGTGTATTTCCGGGTGGCGCCCGGGCACGGTTATATCCTGGTGCTGACACCCATGGCATTTTTCCTGAAGATTCCCCATGTGATGCCGCTGGTTCTGGGGCTTCTGGGCGGGCCTGTATGTGCGGTGCCGCTGGCCTGCGGGACGGTCTGTTATTACCTGATGTATTATATGAAGAACAACGAGAAGCTGCTGTCCAGCTCCGAGGCTGAGAAGATGTCCGAGCGGCTTATGTATCTGGTGGAGAATGTGCTGAACAACAAGAACATGCTCCTGACGATTCTGGTCTTTGCGGTTACGCTGACGATCGTCTATGCCATCCGCAGGCTGAGTATGGATTATTCCTGGTATGTGGCCATCTGCGCCGGGGCGGTGATCAATGTCGTGCTCTTCCTGATCGGGGGGCTGCTCCTGAAGGCTTCCGTATCCATCGGCGGAGTGGTTCTGGGGACGCTGGCAGGGATTCTGATTGCGCTGCTGGTGGAGTTCTTTGTGCGGAGCGTGGATTATTCCAGGACCGAATATACGCAGTTTGAGGACGACGAATATTATTATTATGTGAAAGCAGTACCGAAGATGTCCATTGCACTGGCGGATAAAAAAGTCAAACGGATCAACTCCAGAAGAAAGACAACAAGAAGAAAACACTGACTGATTTGAGATCATATGGAGAAAGGGTGTGGAAACATGAGTCTTGAACAGCTCAACCGGTATATTTCATGGGATGCGCTGAACATCACGAAGACTGATGTGGCGGAGATCATCATCCTGGCCTTTATCATTTATCAGATTATGAACTGGATCAAATCCACCCGGGCCTGGAATCTGCTCAAGGGTTTTGCGGTGGTGCTGGCGCTTCTGGCGGTGGCCGCGTTCTTCCATATGAATACGATCCTGTGGATTGCCGAGAATTTCTTCAGCCTGGGGATTACGGCAGTGATCATCGTGTTTCAGCCCGAGCTTCGACGGGCGCTGGAGCAGTTGGGAGAGAAAAATATCCTGACCTCCATTGTTCCTTTTGAGGGGAGCAAAAAAGAAGCGGAAGGAGTTACGGACCGGACGATACAGGAACTGATCCGGGCATGCTTTGAGATGGGTAAGGCAAGGACCGGCGCGCTGATTGTCATGGAGCAGGGAGTCAGCCTCCAGGAATACGAGCGGACTGGTATCGCCATAGATTCTGCCGTCTCCAGCCAGCTGATTCTGAATATTTTTGAGAAAAACACGCCGCTGCATGACGGCGCCGTGATCCTCTCCGGGAACCGGATCCGTTCCGCCACCTGCTATCTGCCCCTGTCGGATAATATGAATCTGAGCAAGGCTCTTGGAACCAGGCACCGGGCAGCAGTGGGGATCAGCGAGGTGAGCGATTCTCTGACCATTGTAGTATCTGAGGAAACCGGATCGGTCTCTGTGGCGAAGAACGGAAGGATTCTTCGGAGTCTGAACCAGGAGCAGTTAAAGGAGCAGCTCCAGAAGCTGCAGTCCAGGCCGGAGGACAACCGGAAGATCAAATTATGGAAAGGGCGGAGCAAGAATGAAGACAAAACTGTTTGACAACCTGCTTCTGAAGATCCTTTCTGTGATTGCGGCGGTATTTTTGTGGCTGATCGTGGTCAATATTGACGATGCGGTGGATAACCGGCAGATCAGAAATGTCAAGGTAAATATGGTAAATATGGAAGTCCTGACTTCGCAGGGGCAGATGTGCCGGGTGGAGGACGGAACGGATACGGTGGACCTGACGGTCTACGCCAGACGGAGCGTGCTGAACAGGCTGAAGGCGTCGGATTTTGTGGTGACTGCGGATGTACAGAAGGATCTCCAGTTTGGGAGTATGGTGAAGATTGAGGTTGCCTATGTGGGAGACTCATCCATTGAGCGGGTGGAGCAGAACCGTGAAAATGTGCTGGTCAGCATTGAGGAATCAGTGACAGAGCAGTTCAAGGTGGCGGTGAAGCTGCAGGGAGAACCGGAGAAAGGGCTGGTGCCCGGTTCCGTGATTCCGGAGCAGACGCTGGTGGAGATCACCGGTCCCAGATCGGCAGTGGAGCGGATCAAGGTGGTGCAGGTGGAGGTTCCCATCACCGGGATCACCGGGACGGTGGTGCGTCCGGGCAGGCTGAAGCTTCTGGACAGCGACGGCAACGAGATCAATGGTACGTATCTTGACTATTATGGAAAGGATACGGACTTTAATGTAACGGTCACCACACTGAATACGAAGGAAGTGGGGATCAGTTTTGATATCAGCCAGGCGGCTCCGGAGGGATATGGACTGAGTGCCATTACCTATAAGCCGGAGACGGTGAAGATCGCGGGGACCAGCGCTCAGATCCACCCCATCTATAATCTGAACATCCCGCCGGAGGCGCTGAATCCGGAGGGGGCCACGGGAAGAGTGGAGCAGACGGTGGATATCAGCCGTTATCTGGAGGAAGGACTTGTGATTCCCGACGAAGGAGAACGGGAAATTGTAGTTACCATGGATATCACGCAGCATGCGGCCCAGAGTTATCTGTTCACGCCGGACCGGATTCAGTATCAGAACGTTCCTGAGGGGATGGAGCCTGATCTGTCGGAGGCCGGAGTGCTGGAGGTATCTGTCAGCGGTCTGGAGGAGGATCTGGCCGGGGTGACGGCGGAGAGCATTACAGCCAGTGTGGATCTGTCCGAGTGCAGGCGGCCGGGTACTTACACGCTGCCGGTGAATGTGACGGTTCCGGAGGGTCTGCGGGCGCCGGAGGGACTGGAGCTGACGGTGGAACTCGTCAGGAGTTCACAGAGAGATCAGGAACGATAAAAAGGTATCAGGGGGCTGTTGCAGGGAAGTTTCATCAGGAGCTTTTCTGTGACAGCCCCATGTAACAGGAGTTATTTATGATGAAAGAAAAGAGGAATCTGCTGCTCTGGGCGTGCGTCTGTATCCTGATCACGGTGATTGGAATGGCGATTCCCGTGGAGCAGCACCGCTCCCGGGGAATCGGAGGGGCAAATCAGGCCAATATACGTTCAAAGACGGAGGAACTGACCAGGGGGAGGACGCTGGAATTTGCAGTGGATCCGTCTGAAGACCCGGAAGAGATCGGATTTTTCTTCAGCCCCAACGGGCATACTTATGAGAAGGAGACGCTGCAGATCACGGCGCTGGATGGAGAGATATCCATCGGAGAGCGCACCTTCCTGCTGGAAGAGCTTACAGAAGACCAGTTTCTGTTCGTCCGGTTTTCCTTTCCGGAGACAGGCAGGATACCGGAGACGATCCGGGTGAGGATGACCAGCGATGCTGTGTCCGAAGGCCCGTCCGTGTGGCTGAATGAGGCGGAGGAGACTCCGGGCAGCGCCTGGATGGACGGAGAGCCTCTTGATAAGAGCCTCATTTATAATCTGATCGGTACCGTGCAGGTCCATCAGTATCAGAAGCCGCTGTTCCTGGGACTGATCCTGTTTCTCTTCGGAATGGGTGTCTGGGGGGTCGGCGGGTTCGTAAAGCCGGAAAAGCGGATCCGAATAAAAAAAGAACATATGTTCTGCATGCCCGCGGGAAGGGAACTGACCGCTCTTTGCGCGGTTGTTCTTTTGACTGCACTGGCCTTTTTCTATCTGTATGACACCCAGATCCGGATCGCACAGAATACCACGGAGAAACGGACGGTGCTGGAGGCGGACGGAGAGCTGCTGCCCGTGAATGAGGCCGTCCGCGTCCTGACGCAGAGGGTTACGCCGAAGGAGGACAGGCTGACCGGGCTTGGAGTGCGCTTCTATGTGGAAGATCAGTCCCTGCCTGCAGAAGGGTTCATGGATGCGAAGGTGACGGACCTGACACTGTCAAAGGTACTGTGCGAGACCCGGATACCGGCAGCGCAGTTCGTCTCCGGAGAATATGCAGGGCTTTTGTTTCAGGATTCCCAGGAGGGGGTGTCGGATCATGAGTATGAGATCTCCCTGACCTTCTCTCCCGGACTGTGGGACAGCGGCCTTGCGGTCATGACCAGCGAAGAAGGGCTCTGTGTCAATGCGTACCTGTATTTTAATATTTTCCTGAAACGGTTCTTCTTCTTTCTGTTCCTGGGCGTGGAAGCTTTTGTGTGTCTGTTCTGGTATCTGACCTTCGTCCGGCGCGCGCGGCTGGAAAATATTCTGTTCGTGACACTCTTGTTCTGCGGCCTGGTCTACAACGTAATGCTGACTCCGCAGATGGTGCCGGACGAGGCAAAGCACATAGATATGGCGTACCGGTACAGCAATGTCCTCCTTGGATATGAAAGTACGGGGGATACGACCTGCCTCATGCGTGTGGACGACGCCGGGACGGAGTTTACCTCTTCCCCGTCTTTTGGCAATTACCGGAATATTTATTACGGGCTGTTTACAAAGGTGCAGGACGGCACCATGGTGGAGACAAAGGTCAACAGCAACATCGAGGGAAGCCTGCTCCTGTATGCGCCTGCGGTGCTGGGCATGAGCGCTGCGAGGCTTCTGTCCTGGGGGACGGTTCCCATGCTTCTTCTGGCCCGGTATATGAATCTTCTTGTATTTGCGCTGCTGGCCAGAGCGGGGATGAGGCGGCTGCCTTTCGGGAAGATGACGTTGTTTGTTCTGGCACTTCTGCCGATCAATGTGCAGCAGTGTACCTCCTTCTCCCACGATGCCATGGTGCACGGGCTTCTGTTCTTTTACTGCTGCCTGTGCCTGCAGGCCATCTATGAAGAGAAGCCCATGACGGGGCAGCGCATGGCGCTTCTTTCCCTTATGGCATGGTTCCTGGTGTACTGCAAGGGCGGCAGCTACCTGCCGCTGTGTCTTCTGCCCCTTCTGATCCCGTATACACGCTTTGGGGACAGGCGGAGGAAATATCTGTCCATGGGAACGCTCCTTCTGATTCCGGCGCTGGTTTTTGTCATGAAGCATGTCCGGATGGTAACGGGGATCGTCCGGACGACAGAGACGACCAGCGTGGTCAGCACCGGCGGGGGCGCGGAGTACCTGACTGGTTATACGCTGGGATATTTTCTGAAGGATCCTCTGGAGCTTGTTTACATGCTGATGAATACGGTGCTGGACAAGGGCGGCTTTTATCTGGAATCGCTTGTGGGCTACAAGCTGGGGTGGGTGGAGATCGAGACCTCCATGCTTGTGGTGTTCCTGTTCTGGTTCCTGCTGTTTCTGACAGTCTGTGACAGCCGGGGGGAATATGTGCGAATCGGAAAAGGACAGCGCTTCTTCATGGGCTTTTTGTGCCTTGGCAGTACCGGCCTGATCCTTCTGGGAATGCTTCTTCAGTGGACGCCCATGGGACATGTCTCCATTGAAGGAGTCCAGGGAAGGTATTTTCTTCCTTTTATGCTGATCCTTCTGACGGTCTGCCGGAACCGTCTGGTCCTTCTGGACCGGCAGATCAGCCGGGGGATCGCGGCGGCGGCGGCATGCGGTCAGCTTCTGACTCTCATTTACATCATCCGCCGGGTGACTATGGTATAACGGAAAGGAAAGGTTTTATGGATAAAAAAAGACTGGCGGTAAATATGACGGCACAGCTTCTTGCCTTTGCCGTCAATATGGGGATCAGTTTTTTTCTCGCCAGAATCATAGAAGAACAGATCGGCGAAAATACGTACGGCTTTGTGGCGCTGGCTAATCAGTTTGTGCTGTACGCTCAGATCGTGGTATCGGCTCTGAACACCATGGCAAGCCGTTTTGTGACCATCCATATCCATCGGGGTGAGATGCAGACGGCCAGCGAATATTTCTCTTCGGTCTTTTTCGGAAATGTCATCATGGCGGGAATCTTTCTGGCTCCTGCGCTGGTGATCGTACTGTTTATGGGATATATGCCTTTTCTGAACGTACCGGATACGGTTCTTCAGGATGTGCAGCTTCTGTGGGTCTTTGTATTCGGCAATTTTTTCCTGAGCATTATCACGTCGGTCTACGGAGTATCCACCTATGCCATGAACCGGCTGGATCTGACGTCCATACGAATCATGATCGCGGATATTCTGCGGATTGCATTTCTGTTTGCAACCTTTTTTCTGTGGAAGCCCACCCTCTGGTATATCGGCGTGGCTTCCCTGATCAGCACTGTCTACATCGCCTTCTGGAACCGGAGGTTCACCAGGCAGCTGCTGCCGGACATCCGTATGTCTTTGTCCAACTTCCGGTGGAAGAAGGTATGGGAGCTTGTCTCCCTGGGAGCGTGGAATTCTCTGACCAGGCTGGGGCAGCAGCTCCTGGACGGGATTGGAGTCCTTTTATCCGGCGCGCTGATTCTGGACGGGAATGCCTCCATGACGCTTCTGGCGCTGGCAACGCAGGTGCCTACGGCGATCACCAGTCTGATGGGGACCATCGTGGGAGTGTTCAATCCCCAGATTACCATCGCCTATGCGGAAGGGGACAAAGAGAAGCTGGTGGGCATCATCAAGAGCAGCAACCGGATTCTGATCTTCCTCATGAGCATTCCCATTGCCTTTCTGACGGCGTACGGACTGGATTTCTACCGGCTCTGGCAGCCGTCCAAGGATCCCTGGGCGCTGCAGAAACTGTCGATCCTGGCGGTGGGCGTGCTTTATGTCAGCATGAGCATTCAGGTGCTCTACCATGTATTTATCATTACGAAGAAGGTAAAATGGAATTCTCTGGTACTTCTTGGCTCCGGGGTGGCGTCCTCTGTCATGTCGCTGATCCTTCTGAAGTCCACGGATCTGGGAGCGGTGTGCTTTCCTCTCTCCAGCATGGTTACCGGACTTATCCGGAACTTTATCTTTACGCCGGTCTATGCAGCAAAATGCCTTGCTGTACGCTGGAACCGGTTTTACAGCGATATCCTGCTGGGATTTTTCTCCATCGGGACCATCACGGCGCTGGGCCTTTTCTCCCGGGCGGTTTATCCGATCCATTCCTGGGGAAGCCTGATACTGACGGGGATTGTCGTGGGGCCGCTGGCGCTTCTGGTGAATTTTTTCATCATTTTGAGAAAAGAAGAACGCAGGATGGTCCTTCAGATGGCGGGCTCCAGGCTGAAAGGAGCAAAATAGATGTACAGTGTGGTAATACCAGTTTATAACGCCGGGGGATGTCTCGGACGGTGCGTAGAATCCTGGCTTGGGCAGACCGAGGGGGATCTGGAGCTGATTCTTGTGGATGACGGCTCCGAAGATGAAAGTCCGGCGCTGTGTGACGCCTTTGCAGAAAGGGACAGGCGGGTTCGGGTGATCCATCAGGCCAACGCCGGAGTGTCCGCGGCCAGAAATGCCGGGATCAAAGCGGCCAGGGGTATGTATCTGCTCTTTACGGACAGTGACGACTATGTGGCGTCCGATCTTCTGGAGAAGCTGGGACAGTGTATGCAGGAGACAGGGGCGGATCTGGTCCTGTGCGGCTTTCATCACCTCTATGACGGGGCGGATATCCCGAAGCTTCCGGGGAAGAGCCGGGTCTTTACGCTGAAAGAGGGCGGGGAAGACTTCCTGTGCCTGTATGAACAGGGCTTTTTAAACATGCCCTGGAACAAGCTGTACAGAAGAGAGCGGGCGGGCAGATTCGACACCTCCCTGAGCCTGGGAGAGGATCTGCTCTTTAATCTGGACTATCTGGAGCGGTGTGAGAAGGCTGCGGTCCTGTCGGAGCCGCTCTGCTTCTATATTCAGGAGGAACAGAAGACCACGCTGTCCTCCGAAAAACGGAAAGACCGGCTGGAGCTGGCCAGGCGGATCTGCCGGGAGACGGAAGTGTTCTATGACCGGCACTGGAGCGAGGGCCGGGAGGCGGGGCACCGGAGGATCTTTACCCGGTATATGAACGAGGTAATGGACGAGTGCGGGAAGCTTCCGGCGGACCGTGGTCTGACCACCGGGGAAAAGCTTCGGGCGGTCCGGGCCATGGCGGAGGATCCATGGGTGCGGGAGCGGGGAGATGAAGCGGTGTACCGTCACGCGGACTACCGGATCCTCTGGTGTTTCCTGCGGCGCAGGATGGTGGTATGCGTGTATGTGCTGTGCGTGCTGCGCCGGGCGGTTGTACAGATGGTGCACCAGGTCAGGAGAATGAGGTAGTGTCAGATGATTTATGAAAAACAGCAACGTACCGGACAGGCCCCGGGAGGGGAGTTGCGGAACTGAAATCAAGGAGGGTGCCGGTATGGAACCTTTGATCAGCGTTATCGTGCCTGTATACAATGTGGAAGCGTATCTTGGCCGGTGTGTGGAGAGTCTGCGCAGGCAGACCTATGAGAGGCTGGAGATCATCCTGGTGGACGACGGTTCTCTGGACGGCTGTCCGGCTTTATGCGACGCATATGCCGGGGAGGATGAGCGGATCCGGGTGATTCATCAGGCCAATGCGGGGCTGTCCGGCGCCAGAAATACAGGGATCGGGGCAGCGAAAGGAGAATATCTGGCCTTTGTGGATTCGGATGACTATGTGGCGGAGGATTTTATCTGTGTTCTGTATGAGCTGATCCGCAGGACGGGGTGCGCCATGAGCCAGTGCCGCTTCTCCTATGTACAGGGAGAGGCGCCGGAGGGCGGGGAGGAGCAGGACATCCGGATCTACCGGGAGCAGGAGCTCATGGAACAGCTCTACGGCCCGGAAGAGGAGGCGACCTGCTTTGTGGTGGCCTGGAACAAACTGTACCGCAGGGATCTCTTTGCTCAGATCCGGTATCCTCAGGGAAGGATCCATGAGGATGAGGCGACCACCTACCGGCTGTTTCACGAGGGGAAGTCGCTGGCGGCCACGGGGCGTGCGCTCTACGGCTATTATACGGAAAATACCGGGAGCATTACTTCCTCCTTCTCCGGAAAGCGGCTGCAGTGGCTGACCGCCCATGAGGAGCGGATCCGGTTCTTCCTGGAACATGGATATGAGGCCCTTCTGCCGGCTGCCTGCAGGAAGCTGTGCGATGTCTGCATCACATTTTATTATCGGGCGGAACAGATGAAGGGCGGGGAGGCGCGCCGGGTGCAGAAGGAGCTTACAGACTGTCTGAGATCGAATCTTGGCAGGAGGGCAAAGTGGATCCGGAAGCTTCCGTTTCGCACCAGAGCAGGATATCGTATCTTTCTTATCAGCCCTGCGCTGTATGCGGGGCTTCTGAAGAAAATAAGCAAGGAGTCGCAATGAAAGAGAAGATCAGTGTGATCGTGCCGGTATACGGCGTGGAAAAAGTGCTGGGGCGCTGCGTGGACAGCATCCTTGGACAGACCTGTAAGGATCTGGAGATCATCCTGGTGGATGACGGCTCTCCTGATGGCTGTCCGGCCCTCTGCGACGCGTATGCAGAGCGGTACGGCAATGTGAAAGCGGTGCACAAGACGAACGGGGGGCTCACTTCGGCCTGGAAAGAGGGTGTAAGACAGTCCTCCGGGGATCTGATCGGCTTTGTGGACAGCGACGACTGGATTGAGCCGGATATGTACGAGAGACTGTCAGAGGAGCTTCTGCGGCAGCAGGCTGACATCGCCATGGCGGGGCTGGTCTTTGACTATGAGGACCCGGGCTATCCTCCCCGCAGGGAGACGAACCGGATGGACATGACTGTGTATGACAGAGAGGAGCTGCAGGGACTGTTTCCGGTCCTGTTAAATGACGGGAGCTTTATCGGAAGGAGTCTTCAGCCTTCCCGGGTGACCAAGCTGTTCCGCAGGAAGCTGGTGACAGACAATCTGGAGCTGTGGGATGACAGAGTGACCGTGGGAGAGGACCTGCAGATGGTGTTTGCGGCGGTGCTGGATGCGGACAAAATCTGTATGATTCCAGACTACTATCCGTATCATTACTGGTATAACCTGTCTTCCATGACGGGAGGACATGATCCCGGGTATCTGGAGAAGATCCTGCTTCTCAGGCAGCGCATGGAGGCGATCTCGGACGCCAAGGGAGTCTATGATTTCCGCCCCCAGATACGCAATGACTTTCTGAGCCTTGCGGTCATGGCGGTAAAAAATGAGATATGGAGAAACCGCACGGATTCTTTTGGACAGGTCCTGAAAAATGTCAGGCGGATCTGCCGGGATACTTCCGTGCAGGAGGCGCTCCGTGAGCACACCATGGACCGGATCGGCCTCTCAGTCAGGATGTATCTCTTTATGATGAAGCACGGGTGGTATCTGCCCTGCCATGTGGTGACAAAGGTATTTTTTTCATGGTATTACAGGAGACAGGAGTGAAGAGACAGAATGGACAAAAAGCTGATATTTCTGGATATTGACGGAACGATACTGGCGCCGGGGAGGGGAATCAGCCAGGGGGTGAAGGAAGGGCTTAAAGAGGCGAGAGCGCGGGGACATCAGGTCTTTGTGTGCACTGGCAGGTCCTGCCACATGCTTCCGGAGGAGCTGGAGGATGTGGAGCTGGACGGAGTCATCGCCAATGCAGGGAGTGACATCTGGATCCATGGGGAAAATATCTACCGGACGGCTTTTGAGGAATCACAGTTACGATATGCCTTTGAGGTGATGGACAGGCTGGGCGCGATCTATATTCTGGAGGGATACGACAGAATCTATGTGTCAGAGCGGGGAGTTGATATTCTGTCTGACAGCGAGCCTGTCCCCGGAGACAATCCGGAGCTGGCCCGCTGGAAAGAGTTCTTCTCCCGCTGGAGAGACACGGGGAGCATGGGGGAATGGACGCCGGAACTGGCTCCGATCCCCAAGATCTCTTTTATGGTCCTTGACAGGGGAGCGGCGGAGTGCCTGTATGAAGAGCTTGGAGAAGTTTTTTATGTAGCGTTTTATCCGGCCCGTACGGATAACTTTTTCAACGGGGAGCTGATCTCCAGGACGGCGGACAAAGGGACCGCCATCCACCGGACGGCCGGATATCTGAAAAGGGACCGGAAGGATACCATCGCCTTCGGCGACAGCATGAATGACTACCAGATGATCCGGGAAGCGGGCTGCGGGGTGGTGATGGGAAACGGAGACGAGAGGCTGAAAGAGATCGCGGACCGGGTGTGCGGGACCGTGGATGAAGACGGGGTGATACGGGAGCTCGCCCGGATGGGACTGATCTGATTCGGAAGGGATCAGGGGGACCAGGCGTCCAGGCATTCGTTGATGATGCCGGGCGTCTTCAGAAGATGTCCTTTGAAGTCTTCGATAAGAAACCGGCGGTCCTCCAGAGTGAGGTAGTCCTCCGGCGTCAGAGGGCTGCTCTGGCTGGAGTACAGAAGATAGCTGTCAAATGCTTCGGACTGGAAGTCATACGCGGCCTCCTGGAACATACGTTCTTCCTCTTCGGCAAATACGGCTTCGATCCGCTCCGGATAGAAGGCGTCCCGCTCCATGCGGGCGATGATCCCGCGGAACTGCTGTTGATAGTCCGGATTTTCAAGAAGTTTCGGAAGGATATTGTAACAGGCGCTGTTGGTGGTCGCCTGGCGGAAATTCTCAGATACCAGATCGGGGAAGCTTCCAATCCAGTCCAGATCAAAGAGAAAGAAGCGCCATTTCCCGTCCTGACAGGGAAGGCCGTTGTTCCTGCAGCGCCACACGCGCAGGTTGTTGTCCAGCCAGTCGCCGTTGCCCAGCAGGAGATTGACTGCATAGTATTCCAGACACTGCTCCACGTCCAGCTGCCGTTCGATCTCGGCGACGGCATCCGGATCCGTCATCTGGCAGGTATGGAGAAAATCCACAAAGGACAGATATTCAGCCAGTACTTCCGGTTCGGACTGGAAACCGGTCTTTTCTTCCTCGAAGACAGATACCACCTGGATATCGTCCGGATTCTGGATGTGATAAAGCTCTGCCAGAGCATGGTCATTTTTGGCGGGCATGAGAAAATAGGCGCCCTGATACACGCCGTTCAGATAGACGGCAGCGGGTGTTGTGGGAGCCGCGTCCTCGATCCCGGCGCTGCGGGCCAGAGAATAGCCTACGCTGTTGTGGATCCCTGTGGCGTCCATGGAAAGGCGTACAGAGTGCAGGATGAAGGAACTGTATTCCCGGATATCTGCTCCGGATCCGTCCAGAACCCTCCGTCCGCCCCACAGATCGCAGGTAAAGACCGGATGACTCCGGTCGTACTCTTTTCTGGCGATAATCCGGAAGGATTTGCGTATGGCAGTCCGTGAGGAGGCTCCGTTCAGCCGGATCCCGGCGTCCTGCGCGATCAGAGGGGTACCATCCGGCTCATAGACGAAGATCCGGACCGGATGCTCGCCGTCTCTGCCCCGGAGCATGGAGCCGTCGGTGAGAAGTCCGCTGTCTTCCGCATACAGGTCTTCCTCCGATACGCACAGGGAGACGACCAGATTGTGGAATTTCCGGCTTTTGAAGACTTCTTCCGACCAGGGGTCCTCCATGGTCAGATCGGCGGACGTAAAAGCAGCCGGATCGCCGGTCGCTTTTTGTCCGGCACAGATGCAGAATATGAGAATGACAAATGAGAAGACGATCAGGATCGACCGCTGTCTGGAATGTTGCATGGTTTTGTACACGCCTTTTTCTTTGGTATTTTCTTAATTGTAGAAAGTGTACATGAACAGAATGTAAATTGCAATAGTAGAAATGACCAATGTTCATTAATTTCCCTTGAAAAATGTTCACAAATGATTTATAAATGAAGGATAAGATATGGAGAGATGAAAAAAGGATGTGGAGCATGACATGAGAAGAGAAAAGATCAATATAGTTACAGCCGGAGGGAAGAACTGGATCTGCGGGATTCTGGCGTGCTTTGCGCTGATGGCCATGCCGGGTGCGGATCTGAGCGGAATCGGGGCGGAGGCAGAGGCCGGAGGGATTTTGACCGGGCTGGCGGTCCAGATCAAGAAGCTGGAATATGTACTGCCGGTGTTTGAGTACCGGAATGCGCTGTCCGCCTTTCTCCTTCTGCTTTTCTTTCATAAGACGGAGGAAGAATGGCGGGCGGGGATATCCCGGTGGTCTTACCGGATCCCGGCGCTTGCCACGGCTTTTTTCCTGGTGTTCGGGTACAGCTTCCGCTATACAAATTCCTGGGACCTGATCTTTATGGACAGGTTCCATCTGCTCGTGGCGGTCCTGATGATGACGGGCTATTATGTACTGTTTGCCAGGATCTTTCAGCTCCTTCTTGTCAGGCTATGCGCCGTCGGTGAAAAAGAAACAGTCCCTCCGGGACGGTTCACGGAACTTCTGATGGAGCGGCATGCGTTCGCGGGTCCGCTGCTTTTTATCCTGCTTTGCTGGTCTCCCTATATTCTGGCCAAATTCCCGGGAGCCGCCATGCCGGAGACACTGGCGGAGATGAGGCAGTATTACTGGGGGATGATCAACAACTATTATCCGCCTCTTCATACGGTGCTCTTAAGCCTTCTGATGGAGCTTGGAAATGCCGTCTGGTCGTATACCTTTGGATTTTTCCTGAATCTTATGGTTCAGCTGGCGCTGCTTTTGTCCGCTTTTTCCTATGGATTTGTGCTGATGAAGCGGTGGAGAACGCCGTATATGCTGCGGTGGCTGGCCCTTGGCATTCTCTGTGCTGTAGAGTATTTTCCCATGGAATCCACCGTGGTGGAAAAGGATGTCCCCTATACGGCGTGTGTGATCTTTCTGGTGCTGCAGCTCTATGAGCTGGTACGGAGGATGAGAGAGGACGGGAAGCTGTCGGCAGGGCAGATGCTTGCCCTGACTGCATCGGGTCTGGGAGCTGCCTGCTTCCGGAATGAGGGTTTTTATCTGACGGCTGCGGCCGGGATCTGTATGTCAGTGTATGCCTGCAGGAGTCTCTGGAGGGTGGACCGCTCCGGGTGCGTGCGGATACTGGCGGCGCTCCTGCTGCCGCTGGTGCTGTTTACCTGCTGGCAGAAGCTCCTGCTGCCGGCCTGCGGGGTGGAGGACAACGGGCCGAAGGAAGCCCTGTCCATTCCTTTTCAGCAGACGGCCCGGTATGTGAGGGACTACGGGCATGAGCTGACGGAGGAAGAGGAAGCGGTGCTCTCCCGGGTGCTGGATTATGAACATCTGGCGGAACTGTATGATCCGGTCACCTCGGACCCGGTAAAATATACGTATCACGGGGAGCAGACCGGGGATCTGGCAGATTATCTGGGGCTGTGGTTCCGGCTGGTCCTGCGGCATCCGGGCTGTGCGGTACAGGCGACCATGAACAATGCCTACGGCTGGTTCTATCAGGAGGGATACACGCAGAACTATATGATGACCTCTCAGATCGAGGGGCATGAGGTCCGCTGGGAGATCGTACAGCCGGCGAAGCTGGCGGGCGTACGGCATGTGATGGAGCGCACGGCAAAGCTACTGTCCCGGGTACCGGTGCTGAACTGGTTCGAGAATGCCGGATTTGCCTCCTGGATGACGATCCTGCTGATAGCATTCTGGGCGGGAGCAGGGAGGAAACGGTATATTCTGTCGGCAGTGCCGCTGATTCTGGCACTTCTGGTCTGCATCGCCGCGCCGACGTTTCATTATCAGATGCGGTATATTATGCCGGTGGTCTTCTGTGTGCCGTACTACGCGCCCATGGCGGTACAGAGCCTGAAAGAAGAGCTGCCGGAGAAAAATGAGGAGGAACAATGAAGAAAATAAAAACATGGAGCCTGTGGTGGCTGGCAGTTTTAGCGGTTCTGCTTCTGACAGCCTGCAGAAGCACGGGAGGAACAGATGTTCCGGGATCGGCAGAGACTTATACAGAAGATGAGGGAGGCAGTCCGGAAGCGCCGGAGAATGCGGTTCCGGAAGAGGCCGGTGCACCGGGAGACGCCGGGCAGCAGGCGGCCGGTGCTGCAGAAGATGCAGAGCCGGATGCGGCTGCTGTGCCGGAGAATACAGATCCGGAAGTGCTTTCCTCAGACGCGGAGGACGGTTATCCCGCCGAGGACGCTGTCTGTACCTCCAGGGAGGATGTGGCGGCATATATCCATCAGTACGGACACCTGCCTGATAATTTTATTACCAAGAAGGAGGCGCAGGAGCTGGGCTGGGAGGGCGGCTCTCTGGAGCCCTATGCTCCTGGCATGTGCATCGGCGGCAACCGGTTCGGTAATTATGAGGGACTGCTGCCGGAGAAGGACGGCAGGACCTATACAGAATGTGATATTGATACCCTGGGTGCCGGGAGCCGCGGGGCAAAGAGGATCGTATTCTCCAGTGACGGACTGATCTATTATACTGAAGACCACTATGAGTCTTTTGAGCTTCTGTACGGGGAGGAAGAGCCATGAAAATCTGCGTTCTGGACGGAGAAGTGCTGACGGATCAGAAGGCGCTGCATGACAGACTGGCAGAAGACCTGGGATTTCCGGACTGGTACGGGAGGAATCTGGACGCTCTGTATGACTGCCTTACCGACCTTGCCGGGGCGGAAGTGGTAATCCGCAGACCGGAAGCGATGGAACATACGTTTGGGAAATATGCGGCGCGCTTTATGAAGGTGCTGGAGAGGGCGGCGGAAGAGAATCCTGGGTTTCAGGTGAAAAGGGAGGGCAGCCTGTGAGAGATATGCGGCGGATTTTCTCTGATTTCTCTGTTTTATTGGTAAAATAAAACAGGATATGCTATACTATAGAAAAATACGGACAGATCATCAGGGAGAAAAGGGTTTGGATCAGATTGCAGTATTGATACCATGTTATAACGAAGAGAAGACCGTGCAGAAGGTGGTACAGGATTTTAAAAAGGTGCTGCCGGAGGCGGTGGTCTATGTATATGATAATAATTCCTCCGACCGGACCGTGGAGCTGGCGAAGGCGGCAGGGGCCGTAGTGCGCCACGAGTATCAGCAGGGGAAGGGGAATGTGATCCGCCGGATGTTTCGGGAGATTGATGCGCGGGTGTACATTATGACGGACGGGGATGATACCTATCCGGCGGAGTTTGCCCGGGAGATGGTGGACAAGGTGCTCACCCATCAGGCGGATATGGTGGTGGGGGACCGGCTGTCCTCTACTTATTTCACAGAAAACAAGCGCCCTTTCCACAATTTCGGCAATTCTCTGGTGAGGGGGACCATCAACCGGCTGTTTCATACGGAGATCAAGGATATCATGACCGGCTACCGGGCGTTCAGCTATTCCTTTGTAAAGACCTTTCCCGTGCTGTCCAAGGGTTTTGAGATCGAGACAGAAATGACGATCCACGCGGCGGATAAGAATATGCAGGTGGAGAATGTGGTGATCGAGTACCGGGATCGTCCGGAGGGCAGCGAGTCCAAGCTGAACACCTATTCAGACGGGGCCAGAGTGCTTATGAGTATTGCCAGGCTGTACCGGAACTATAAACCCATGAATTTCTTCGGGATGCTGGCGCTGGTGCTGGCGCTGGTCAGCGTGGGCTTCTTCGTGCCGGTGCTGACAGAGTATATCGCCACCGGGCTGGTACCCAAGTTCCCGACGCTGATCGTGTGCGGATTCGGGCTTATGGCGGCGATCCAGTCCGTATTTGCCGGGCTGATCCTGGCAGCAGGCGCCCAGAGAAACCGTCAGGAATTCGAGATGCGCCTGATGGAGGTGGACATGCACTGCAAGGAGCTGATGAAGGATGCGGGATAAATTACAGAGGATCAGAGACCGGCGTATGTGGGTCCTGGCATGTGTGGGCGGCATACTGTTTGCCGCCTTTGACCGCTGCGGATATATGCTGAGACACTACGGGAGCATCTGGGGGATCTCGGAGAATCCGTGGCACAGAACGGTCTTTCACCGGATCCTGCTGCGGCTGCCGGTCAGTGTGACGGCGGCATGCCTGCTCCTGTTCCTGACGGACTGCCTTGTTGACCGGGAGCGAAGGGGCAGGGGTTCTTTTTCAGAGAGGTGGGAGGGGCTCTTCCGGAGAAAATACTGGTTTCCGGCCGTCTGGCTGCTTTTTTTTGCCGGCTTCCTCCCGGCGTTCCTGGGCGGATATCCCGGGATCTTTGCGGCGGATGCGCCCAATCAGGTGGGATGGACGTTCTCCGGCTGGCTCACGGCCCATCACCCGCTTCTGCACACGGGAATCCTGTGCGGGATCTTTGGGGCGGCGCGGGGGGCGGGCCTTTCCGATAATACGGCGGCGGCTGTGTATACGGTGCTGCAGATGTTCCTGCTGTCCGGGATCTTTGCATGGATCCTGAAATTCCTGAGAGAGGAAAAAGCCCCTGCGTGGCTGCAGGCGGGGACGGTCCTCTGGCTGTTCCTTATGCCTTTCCACGGAATGATGGCGGTGTATACCACCAAAGATACCCTGTTCTCCGGAGTTTTTGTGCTGTGTGTGATGCAGATCTTCCGGATGTGCCAAAGGCCGGATGAGTATTTTGCCGGATGGCGGCGGGTATGGTCGGCGGGCGGCTGCTTCGTGCTTATGTTCCTGCTCCGAAACAACGGCTTTCATACGCTTTTTCTGTGTGCGCCCTTTTTGCTGCTTCTTTTAAGGCGGCACTGGAAGAAGCTGCTGGCGCTCTTCGCCGGTCTTCTGCTTGTGTATCAGTTTTACAGCGGACCGTTTCTTTCCATGATTCATGCAGAGCCAGGCAATGCGAGGGAGGCGTACAGCATTCTCATGCAGACGCTGGGGCGTACGTACGCGGCGGCCGGTCATATTCTGCCGGAAGAAATGGATGTGATCCGTCCGGTCATGGACGAGGAGGCGCTGGCACAGTATACACCGGACCTCTCGGATCCCATTAAAAATCAGTTTCATACGGAAGCTTTTGAAGAAGGGAAGCCGGCATTTATCAGGACCTGGCTGACGGTTGGGTGGAGAAATAAAAAGATCTATGCGGATGCTTTTCTGAATACCACATGCGCCTTCTGGTATCCGGGAGCCTGGGGAGAATATCTGGAATTTGTCTGCTTTGACATTGAAAAGGAGAATCCTGCCTACCCCCATGTGCACATGGAGCCGCTGGTGCCGGCATTCTACCGGTATTATACGGCGGTGGGTACAGAGGCTTCCTTCCGGCAGGTGCCGTTTGTGCGGGAGCTTCTGTCCATGGGGATCCATTTCTGGCTGATGGTGTATGCAGGTTTGTATGTGATTTATAAGAAAACATATGTTCGGCTGATATGGATGCTGCCCTTCTGGACTTATATGGGAACCAGCTTCCTTGGGCCGGCCGCCCTTCTGCGCTATGCCTATCCGGTGATGCTGGGAGCGCCGCTTCTTGTCTGTTTCCTGACGGCTGAAGAAAAATGAACATGGTCTTTGCCGGAGCAGAGCTGCTCCGGCACCGGACTTCTTGAATCTGCTAATTACATCCACAGTCCTCATAAGGAGGTCTTGGCGGTCTGGGAGGCGGAGGAGGCATGGGACGCGAGGGCTGCTCGTTGCCGCACCCGCAGCCGTCATTTCTGTCCATTCCGCAGTCACAGCCGCAATTGTCATTTGCACAGGGATCACTGCATCCGCAGTCATTACAGCAGTCGTTGCCGCAGCCACAGTCGTTGCATCCGCAGCGATTGCCGCATCCGCAGTTGCTGTTGCAGGACCCGCCGCAGACCCGTCCCTGCCGGTTGTTACATCCGCCGTTGCCATTGCAGCAGAATAAGAGTAGTAAGATCCAGATACAACTGTTCATAAGTTCAACTCCTTTCTTTTATAGACTATGCAGAAGAGTCCATCTTGACAAAGAGAATCCGGGCTGTTATATTTGAAACAGAAACAAGGGCGTTTCCAACAGTGGAGTACGCCCTTTCTTTGTATAAAAAAACAGCAAAAACCCGCGAAGAGCGCGGAAGGAATTCCATGAGCGGATGCGAATGGAGTTTCTTCCAGATGCCGGGCATTTTGCGAGGTTTTGCGGAACTCAAAAACAGCAATCACCCGTGAAGAGCCCGGAAGGAATTCCATGAGCGGATGCGAATGGAGTTTCTTCCAGACGCTGGGGCTCTTCACGGGTGATTGCGGAACTTCAATTAGGAGGGCACCATGAGCAGATATACGAAAAAGGACATACTGGAGCGGGTGGAGGAAGAAGATGTGGAGTTCATCCGCCTGCAGTTTACGGATTTGTTTGGGAGCATGAAGAATCTTGCCATCACGTCCAGCCATCTGAAGCATGCGCTGGACAACAAGGTAATGTTTGACGGTTCGTCCATTGAGGGCTTTGTAGGCATCGATGAGAGCGATCTGTATCTGTACCCGGATACCGGGACATTTTCCATGTTCCCGTGGCGTCCCCAGCACGGCAAGGTGGCCAGGCTGATCTGTGACGTCTACCGCCCGGACGGGACCTTTTATGAGGGGGATCCCAGATACATCCTGAAAAAAGTCATATCTGAGGCCGCCGGGGAGGGCTATACCTTCCAGGTGGGGCCGGAGTGCGAATTTTTCCTGTATCATCTGGATGACAACGGACTGCCGACCAATATCACACACGAACAGGCGGGGTATTTTGACATGGGTCCGCTGGATTTCGGGGAAAACGCCCGCAGAGATATGGTCATGACCCTGGAGGAGATGGGCTTTCAGGTGGAGCGGTCCCACCATGAAAATGCTCCGGCGCAGCATGAGATCGATTTCCGCTATGACGAGGCCCTGGCCACGGCGGACAATATCATGACCTTTAAAATGGCGGTCAAGACCATTGCAAAGCGGCACGGACTGCACGCCGCCTTTATGCCCAAGCCCAAAAGCGGCGTGGACGGCTCCGGCATGCATATCAATATGTCCCTTTCCAGAAACGGGGAAAATATCTTTACGGATCCGTCGGATCCCTGCGGCGTGAGCCGGGAGGCCTATTATTTTATGGGAGGACTTCTGAAACACATCAGGGCCATGACGCTGATCCTGAATCCCACGGTAAATTCCTACAAACGCCTGGTCCCGGGGTATGAGGCGCCTGCCTACATCGCCTGGTCTGCCAGAAACCGTACGCCGCTGATCCGGATCCCTGCGGCCGGGGGCGGAGATGCCAGGATCGAGCTGAGATCTCCGGATCCGTCCTGCAATCCGTATCTGTCTCTCGCGGTGTGCCTGGCGGCCGGGCTGGACGGGATCCGGAAGCAGATCCAGCCGCCTGCAGGCGTGGATATGAACATCAATACTCTGTCGGAGAAAGAGCGGGAGGCGCTGGGCATTGAGAGACTGCCCCGGGATCTGAAAGAAGCCGTGGAGGAATTTACCAGAGATCCGCTTATGAAAGAGGTACTGGGAGAAGAAGCCTGCAGAAAGTACGTGGAGGCGAAGCGCCGGGAATGGGAGGCGTACAATGCGCAGATCTCCCGGTGGGAGCTTGAGAATTATCTGCTCCGGATCTGACCGCAGAAAGGGGAGTGTAAGATGTGACCGGTATATTGATCGTGTTTCCCAAAGCAGAAGATGGGAAGAGCATACGGAATCTCCTGGTCCGGCACGGCTATGACGTGGCGGCGGTCTGCACTCTCGGGTCTCAGGTGCTGAATGATATGGATATGATGAACAGCGGCATCATCATCAGCGGATACCGGTATCCGGACATGCACTATATGGAGCTGAAAGAATCGCTTCCGCCGGGGTTCGACATGCTGCTTCTGGCGTCTGCCCGGGTGTGTGCGGAATGCGCGGATCCGGATATCATCTGTGTGACGATGCCTCTGAAAGTACAGGATCTGATGAGCACACTGGAGATGATGTGCATGAACCAGATGCGCAGGAGGAAGAGGCTCCGGTCCGTGCCGAAGGAACGTTCGGAGTCGGAGAAACGCATCCTGCGGGAGGCGAAGGCAGTGCTTATGGAACGGAACCGCATGAGTGAGGAGGAAGCGCACCGTTATATCCAGAAATGCAGTATGGACAGCGGAACGTCGCTCGTGGAGACAGCGCAGATGGTGCTGACCATGACGAAGCTGTAGGAGGCGGGGACGGCGTCTTCGGAAAAATACATCTGAAAAAATACAGGATGGGTTGTGCAGAGGATGGGATGTCTGCTATAGTAGAGGGCAGGGATCCCGTCAGCGGACGCGGGGTCCGGATCAGGTAAAGGAGGCAGTGGTGTGAAGTTTACGAAGATGCACGGTATTGGAAATGATTATGTGTATGTGGACTGTACAAAAGGAATGCTTAAGAATCCGGAGAGGACGGCGCAGCTTGTGAGCGACCGGCATTTTGGGATCGGATCAGATGGACTGATCCTGATCTGTCCGTCCGACCGGGCAGATTTCCGAATGGATATGTATAATGCGGACGGGTCCCGGGGGGAGATGTGCGGGAACGGAATCCGGTGCGTGGGAAAATATGTCTATGACTGCGGGCTGACGGACCGGGAGGAGATTACGGTGGAGACGCTGGCAGGCATCCGGTATCTGAAGCTTCTGGTGGAGGAGAAAAAAGTGGCGAAGGTACAGGTAAATATGGGAGAGCCTGTGCTGGATCCGGAACGGATCCCCGTGAAAGCGGACGGTGATACGGTGGTCGCAGAACCGATCCTGGTCTGCGGGAAAGAGTGGAAGATGACCTGCGTCTCCATGGGAAATCCCCATGCGGTGGTCTTTGTAGATACGCCGGTGAAGGAATTTCCGCTGCAGGAGACAGGGCCGTATTTTGAACGGCATGAGCGGTTCCCCAAAAGGGTCAACACGGAATTCGTCCGGGTGCTGGGGCCGGAGCTTCTGGAGATGCGGGTCTGGGAGCGGGGCTCGGGAGAGACATTTGCCTGCGGGACCGGGGCCTGTGCGTCGGCAGTGGCGGCGGCGCTGAACGGCAGATGCGGGCGGAAGACGACGGTGAAGCTGCTGGGTGGCGATCTGGAGATTGAGTGGAGGGAAGAGGACAACTGCGTCTATATGACCGGATCGGCGACGACCGTATTTGACGGAGAGATCTGTCTTCCGGAAGGGCTGGAATGAGGGCTCTGGAAGGCTGCCGGAAGGCCGTGTACGGCATTTTGTTTGTTCTGCTGATTTCCATGAGCGCCTATATCTTTTACGGGGCTGTGGACACGCTGGACGGTGCGCAGGCGCTGCAGAAGGT
Source organism: Lachnospiraceae bacterium (assembly GCA_910574805.1). Lineage (GTDB taxonomy): Bacteria > Bacillota > Clostridia > Lachnospirales > Lachnospiraceae > Hominiventricola. The sequence goes on from CAJTCV010000011.1 coordinate 115,313, forward strand.
GCTGGGAGGGAAAATGACGCCGCTCTTCCTGTTCGCAACCGCCGCCCTGCTGTGTGTATTTCTGGCGTGGGCGTTCAGGCGGCTGGTTCCCTGTCTGGAGCGGAAGAAATGGGCGGTTCCGGTGCTTTTTGGCGTCCTGATCCTGCTGCAGGCGGCGATGGTGCTCACCGTGAGAACCTCTCTCCGTCATGACCATCTGAAGATCTTTGATACGGCAGCGGCGCTTCTGGAAAAGGATACCATTGCGGATACGCATTTCCGGCATTATTTTATGAAATACCCCAATAATATTCCGGTCTGCCTCTTTACGCATCTGTGGCTTCGGGGCATGTCCGTCCTGGGGATCCCCCGGGAGTTCTGGATGGAGTCCGTGAAGCTTTTGAATCTGGCATTCATGAACGTGGGAATGTTCTGTACTTTTCGGCTTGTCTGCAGGTATCGTTCCAGAAGGACCGGGCTTTTTTTTCTCCTGCTTCTGCTTGTGAATCCCCTCTGGTATGTGCTGGGACAGATGTATTATACATCCACTCTGTCCCTGGCCTGCTCCATGGGAGCGGTATGGCTGTGGGACCAGGCAGGGGGGCAGCAGGCGCCGTGGAAGCGGTATGTGCTGTATGCAGCAACGGGGATGGTCCTGGCCTTCGGCTACCGGATCCGCGCCACGGTGGTCATCACCATGGCGGCGCTTCTGATCTATGGGGTGACGGAGCTTCGGCAGCGGCCGGGCAGGAAGGAGATCGCAGGCGTTCTGGCGGTCCTGGCGGGCCTTTTTCTGGCTTTTTCCGTCTGCGGGCAGGCGGAGAGAAGGTATGCAGGCTTCGACCCGTCCGAGACCGGATATCCGGCGGTGCACTGGGTCATGATGAGCGCGCAGGGAGAGGGGCAGTACAACAGTGCGGACGATGCGTATACGGGATCCTTTTCCACCCGGGAGGAACGTACGGAGGCGGATCTGCGCCTGCTTCGGGAGCGCGTGGCCGGGATGGGTCCCGGCGGGCTTCTGAAGCTGTTCCGGAACAAGCTTCGGGTGACATTCTCGGACGGGACGGATGATTATCCCGCTCTTTTCCGGACCATGAGAGAGACAAGCCCGGTCCAGAAGTATGTAAACGGCGGCAGGAGCGATGTTCTGGCGCTGTATGCCCATGGATATCACGGCATGCTCACGGGGCTGGTGCTTCTTGCCTCTGCGGTGAGGGTGATCCGAAGGGAGAAAAGCCGGCTGGATCTCTTGGCCTTTCAGATCTGCGGCGCGTATCTGTTCTATCTCATCTGGGAGGCGGACCGGGCGTACAGCATCCCGTTTATGCTTATGCTCCTGCTGTGGGGAGCCATGGGCATGGAAACGGCGTCAGAGGCGGTGGAAGGCCTGAGGATGCGTTTTCGCGCCCTTGTGCCGCTGCCGTGGCTGGCCGGGGGGTGCCTGCTGCTTCTGGGGGCGGGAACGGCGGTCCTGTCAGGAAGGAGCGGCCTTCCTGTGCGGGAGTATGCGGTGCTGCAGGATCAGGAGACCAGCGACAGTCTTCTGCTGCAGACGGAATTTACCCAGACCTTCCGGACGGGACAGCCCTTTGACCACGTGGACCTGTGGGTGGCCAACTGGGACGGCGGAGCCAATGACTCGGTCTATGACGTACAGGTGCTGAATGAGGCGGGCCGGGTCGCGGCCGGAGGAGAGCTGGTGGGCGCGGAGGCTCCGTGTATGGAGGCGTATTCCATCTCCTTTGAGCGGGTGGTGCCGGACCGGGAGCAGGTATACCGGATCCAGGTGCGCCTGAAGAATCCGGACTGCCGGATCCGGACGGATTTTCTGTATTACCAGTCCGGGGCCTGGGACATGTATCCGGAAGGAGCGCTCCATGCGCCGGAGGAAGTCCCGCTGGTGGATCTGGCATTTGCGGTGTATGAGGAAAGATGAGCGCGCAGACCACCGGATTGCAGCCGCACCGGTGAAAAATTTTCAGAAGGACCGGAAAATAAACATAAATTATAAAGTTGCATTTGGCATACACTTATGTTAGGATAGGTTGCAAATGAAAAAGGCGGAGAACAGGACTCCCGCCTGCAGAGACCGACAGGAATACGGCGTCACCGACTGAGAGCGCCGTTTGGAAGAGCAGGATGGGGGAACACCTGGGAGCCGGCTGTCTGAAGGAAGAGTAGGGCAGCCCGCAGTGCATGCGTTACATGCCTAAGGAGAGGAGCGCTGAGGGGCTTTATGAAGTTCTGCGCGCTCAAGGCGGGTGGTACCGCGGGAGCTGAAGATGATATCCCGTCCCGGAACAGATGCGGATCAGACCGGAAAGGTCTGAGAGGGCAGAAGATTCCGGGGCGGGATTTTCTGTCCGCACAAAAAAGCGTTCCGGTCCGGGACAGCGGGCCGGAAGCTGCGAACAGGAGGAAGAAAAGATGGATTTTATGACTGGGGTAAAGAAGGCCAGGACGCTGGAGCTGGGAGAACTGCAGGCCCATATGGGGCAGGAAGTCTGCGTAAACGGCGCCATCCACACGATTCGTCATATGGGCGAGATCGCATTTGTCATACTCCGGAAAAGAGACGGACTTCTGCAGTGTGTCTATGAGAGCGGCAGGGCGGAATTTGACCTGAAGGACCTGAAGGAGGCGGCTGCGGTGGAAGTGACAGGCGTGCCGGAGGAAGAGAGCCGGGCGCCGGGAGGCATAGAGCTCTGTATGAGGAGTGTTAAGATTTTATCAATGCCTTCGGTTCCCATGCCGCTTCAGATCTCCAGATGGAAGCTCGACACTTCCCTGGAGGCAAAGCTGAACATGCGTTCTATTTCCCTTAGAAACGTGAGGGAACGTGCGAAATTCAAGCTTCAGGAGGGAATCGTAAAAGGATTCCGGGATTTCCTGTATGCCGAAGGTTTTACGGAGATCCACACGCCGAAGATCGGCGCCCGGAGCGCGGAGGGAGGCTCCAACCTGTTCCGGCTGGATTATTTTCACCGGCCGGCGGTACTGCAGCAGTCGCCGCAGCTCTACAAGCAGATGATGGTGGGCGTCTTTGACCGGGTCTTTGAGACTGCTCCGGTGTTCCGGGCGGAAAAACACAACACCAGACGCCACCTGAACGAGTATACTTCGCTGGATCTGGAGATGGGATATATCAGCGGTTTTGAGGATCTTATGGACCTGGAGACGGGATTTCTCCAGTATACTATGGAGCTTCTGCAGCGGGAGTATGCAAAGGAGCTGAAGCTGTGGGGGATCACCCTTCCGAAGACAGACCGGATCCCGGCGGTCCGGTTTGATCGGGCCAAAGAGCTGGCGGCAGAAAAATACGGCAGGAGGATCCGCAATCCTTTTGACCTGGAGCCGGAGGAAGAAGTGCTGATCGGGCAGTACTTTAAGGAAGAATACGATGCGGATTTTGTGTTTATAACCCATTATCCGTCGAAAAAGCGGCCGTTTTACGCCATGGACGATCCGGAGGATCCCCGCTATACCCTGAGCTTCGACCTTCTCTGTCACGGTCTGGAGGTCACCACGGGGGGCCAGAGGATCCACGACTGCCGGATGCTTCTGGATAAGCTGGCAGCCAGAGGGATGAGCGAGGAAGGGCTGGAGCAGTATCTGGACACCTTCCGCTACGGAATGCCGCCCCACGGCGGTCTGGGCATCGGCCTGGAGCGGCTGACCATGCAGCTGGTGGGTGAGGACAACGTGCGGGAGACCACTCTGTACCCCAGGGATCTCTCGAGACTGGAGCCGTAAGGCAGGAAAGGAGAAAGACCATGGCGCATGTAATATCGGATGAGACGATCGAATATGTGGGAATACTGGCCAAACTGGAGCTCTCAGAGGAAGAGAAGGCGCAGGCGAAAAAGGATATGGGAAATATGCTGGATTATATGGACATGTTGAACGATCTGGATACGGAGGGCGTAGAGCCTCTGTTTCACGTATACCCCCTGAGCAACGTATTCCGGGAGGATGTGGTCGAGAACGGGGATGAGAGAGACCGGATGCTCGCCAACGCGCCGGAAGAGAAGGAAGGCGCTTTCAAAGTGCCGAAGACAGTGGAATAAGCAGCAGTGAAAACAGCATCTTTCGTGGAGATGCGGAACTAAAATCAGGAGTTTTGAGTATGGAATTAATGAGTCTGACAGCCCTGGAGCTGGGCAGAAAGATCCGGTCCGGAGAGACCAGCGCCGTGGAAGCGGCGAAGGAAGCGTTCTCCCGGATCCGGAGACTGGATGATACATTTCACTGTTATGTGACGGTGGACGAGGAAGGCGCTCTCCGGAAAGCAGAGGAAACAGACCGCAGGATCCGGTCCGGAGAGCTTACCGGCCCGCTGGCGGGAGTGCCGGCGGCAATCAAGGACAATCTGTGTACGAAAGGCATACGGACCACCTGCGGCTCCAGGATGCTGGAACATTTTGTGCCGACTTACACGGCAGAAGCCGTGGTGAATCTGGAGAAGGCAGGAGTGACAGTCCTTGGGAAGACCAATATGGACGAATTTGCCATGGGAAGCACCAGCGAGACCTCTTACTTTGGTCCGGTGAAAAACCCGTGGAATCAGGAGCATGTGCCGGGAGGCTCTTCCGGAGGCAGCTGTGCGGCAGTGGCGGCAGAGGAGTGCAGCTTTGCGCTGGGAAGCGATACCGGAGGCTCCATCCGCCAGCCCAGTTCCTTCTGCGGAGTCACAGGGCTTAAGCCCACCTACGGGACGGTGTCCCGCTACGGACTGATTGCCTATGGCTCATCTCTGGATCAGATCGGACCGGTGGCAAAGGATGTGTCGGACTGCGCGGCAGTCCTTGCGGCCATCTCATCCCGGGATCCGAAGGACAGCACCTCTGTGAAACGACCGCCCATGGACCTGTCAGCCGCGCTCAAAGAGGATGTAAAGGGTCTTCGGCTGGGCATTCCCAGGGACTATCTGGGAGAAGGACTGGACGATGACGTAAGAGCGTGTATCCTTGGGGCGGCAAAGGCGCTGGAGGAGCAGGGAGCAGTGCTGGAAGAATTTGATCTGAGCCTTGTGGAGTATGCGATACCGGCGTATTATATTATCGCATCGGCAGAAGCAAGCTCCAATCTGGCCCGGTTCGACGGGGTAAAATACGGCTACCGGACAAAAGAATACGATGGGCTCCACAGCATGTACAAGCGCTCCAGAAGCGAAGGCTTCGGCCCTGAGGTGAAGCGCCGGATCATGCTGGGCTCTTTTGTCTTAAGCTCCGGCTACTATGATGCCTATTATCTGAAAGCTCTGAAGACCAGAGCGCTGATCCGCCGGGCATTTGGCCGGGCGTTTGAGAGATATGATGTGATCCTGGCTCCTGCGGCTCCCACTGCGGCGCCCAGGCTGGGAGAATCTCTGCAGGATCCCATCCGCATGTATCTGGGAGATATCTATACCATAGCGGTAAATCTTGCAGGGCTGCCGGGGATCACGGTACCCTGCGGCGCGGACCGTCAGGGACTTCCCGTGGGCATCCAGATGATCGGGGACTGCTTTCAGGAAGAAAAGATTCTCCGGGCAGCATATACACTGGAACAGACGAGAACATATGTACGGTGTCCGGCGGCACAGGAGTGAGAAGGGAGTGGAGAACATTGAACAGACAGTATGAGACTGTGATCGGACTGGAGGTCCATGTGGAGCTGGCGACAGAGACGAAGATTTTCTGCGGCTGCAGTACCCGGTTCGGCGGTGCACCCAACACCCACACCTGCCCGGTATGCACCGGCATGCCGGGAGCGCTTCCGGTGCTCAACCGGCAGGTGGTGGAGTATGCGGCGGCAGTGGGGCTTGCCACCGGATGCACCATCAACCAGTGCTGCAGATTTGACAGGAAAAATTATTTTTATCCCGATAACCCTCAGAACTATCAGATCTCTCAGCTCTATGAACCCATCTGCCGGGACGGGCATATTGACATTGATACGCCGTCGGGTATAAAGCGGATTGGAATCCACGAGATTCATATGGAAGAGGATGCCGGAAAGCTGATCCACGACGAATGGGAAGACTGTTCGCTGGTGGATTTCAACCGGAGCGGCGTTCCTCTTATTGAGATCGTATCGGAGCCGGATATGAGCAGTGCTGAGGAAGTCATCGCTTATCTGGAGAAGCTCCGTCTGATCATCCGGTATCTGGGAGCTTCAGACTGCAGGCTTCAGGAAGGCTCCATGCGTGCGGACGTGAACCTGTCCGTCCGGAAGGCGGGAAGCCGGGAATTGGGGACCCGTACGGAGATGAAGAATCTGAACTCCTTCAAGGCCATCGCCCGGGCCATTGAGGGCGAACGGGACCGCCAGATTGAGCTGCTTGAGATGGGGCGGCAGGTGGTGCAGGAGACCAGGCGGTGGGACGACAATAAGGAAGCTTCCCATGCCATGCGCTCCAAGGAGGATGCCAGAGACTACCGGTATTTTCCGGAGCCGGATCTGGTGCCGGTCCTGATCAGCGATGAATGGCTGGAGAGAATCAGGGCAGGGCAGCCGGAGCTTCGGACGCAGAAGCTGATCCGCTATAAAAAAGAGTTTGACATTCCGGACTATGACGCGCAGATCATCACGTCCGAGAAAAAGCTGGCGGACCTTTTTGAAGCCGCTTCCGCCATCTGCAAAAAGCCCAAGAAGGTATCCAACTGGCTTATGGGAGAGACGATGCGCCTTTTGAAAGAACGGGAAATGGAGGCAGATGAGCTGTCTTTCTCTCCGGAGCACCTGGCGGAGCTGATCCGTCTCACCGGGGAAGGGGTCATTAACGGTTCTGTGGCAAAGGAAGTGTTCCTGAAAATCTTTCTGGAAGATGTGGATCCTGTGAAATATGTGGAGGATCACGGGCTGAAAACGGTGAATGATGAGGGCGCGCTGCAGGAGACCGTGGAAAAGGTGCTGGCAGACAACCCGCAGTCCGTGGCCGATTACCGCAGCGGGAAGGAAAAAGCGCTGGGCTTCCTGGTGGGCCAGACCATGAAAGCAATGAAAGGAAAAGCAGATCCGCAGGCGGTGAACCGGATGCTGAAGGAACGGATATGAAAGCAACGATACTGATTGATAATCTCACAAAGGGAACGCTTGCGGCTGAATGGGGACTGTCCATACATATCGAATATGAGGGACGCAGGATCCTTCTGGATACCGGGGCATCGGGCCGTTTTGCCGACAATGCCGGGAAGCTGGGGATCGGGAAGATCTATACGGGACACTGTACCGGCGATGCGGCCTTTGCGGTGCTTAAGGAAGAGCTGGGAGAGCAGGCGTGCCAGATCCGTACGGGTATGGAGATTGTTCTGTAATAAAAGAAATTATCCGGCTTGCCATGAGGGATACAATGAGCGTATAATCAGAAGGAATGATATGTGAAAACAGGAGGTTGGCATATGAATCCGGCATCAATTATGAAGATTATGAACGCAAAGAACCGGTTTACGGAAAATCATCCCAGGTTTGTGGCATTTCTGAACGCTGTCTTTTCCAAAGGGATCGAGGAGGGAACCGTCATTGAACTGAGGGTGACAGGACCGGGACAGGAGACCATGATGACAAACATCAAAGTACAGCAGTCAGACCTGGAGCTTCTGAAGGAGCTGAAGGAACTGATGAGATGATGAAGGAATTATAAAGATTTACCCTAGGAATTTATGATTTCTTTACGGATTTCCCATATTTTGTACACAATTATCTGTTATAGTAGGAACATAGAAGTTTTACCGGGGTTTTCCATTAAGGCGGCAGGGGTTCTGCAGAAGGCGGGACCGGCTGTCTGTGAGAGAGTGGTTAGTTTTGGTGACTTGTAAAATGGGGGCGGCAGTTCGTCGGCGCGTAAACGGATGCCGTACCTCGACTAAAAACAACAGCGTTCGGATCACAGGTCTGGACGCTTTCATTATGTTTAGAAAAATGCTATAATGGGCTGGGGCGGAGTGGGGGAAGATGCAGAACTTAAGGAGGGAGAAGAGATGACGGGCCGGGATTGGATGGCGGGATATTATGAGCGGATCAGCCAGGAGGAACGACAGGCGTCCCGAAGGGAAGAGGGGACAGAGCTGAAGGAGGCCTGTCCCCTCTGCAGGGGAAAAGTGAAAATGTGGTCCTGGGGAGAATATGGTCAGTCTGGCGTGGTCCGGTGCGGGACGCCCGGCTGTATGTGCATGGAGATCCGGGGACTGTAGGAAAGGAGAGGCAGTATATGAAAAAATGGAGTATTTTACTGGCAGCAGTGGTCCTGGCGGCCGCTGTTGCAGCCTGTGGAGGCGCGGCGGCTCCGTCCGGGACGGACACGGCAGAAGATGGCGCCGGGGTTCAGGATGCGGGAAGCGGTGCAGACGGAACGGAAGAGGCGGACGAAGCGGCACAGAGCGGGACAGAGGAAACTGCGGAAGACCGGATGACGCCTGAAGGCTCTGAAAGCGGCACAGACAGGACTGTGGAAGATATCGTGCCCGAAGGTTCCGAAAGCGCTGCAGCAGGCGCTGACAGCCTCCAGGAAGGGCAGAGCGGCACCGGGCAGCCCGTCGTCCCGGAGGGGACGGAGACGGAAAGTGTGTATGCCACTGCCAGAGTCAACATCCGTACGGCGCCCGACACGGAATCGGAGATCTACGGGACGCTGGGCGTGCGGCAGAGCGCGGAGCGGGTGTCGGATGACGGGGAATGGAGTGCGGTGGCGCTTGACGGACATCTGTACTATGTGGCAAGCAGATACCTGGAGGTGAAGCCTGACAGAGGCGGGGAAGGGAACGGGTATCTGGTGGTCATCGATGCCGGACACCAGCAGAGGGGCAATTCTGAGAAGGAGCCCATCGGTCCGGGAGCTTCCGAGACCAAGGCGAAGGTGGCGGGCGGAACATCCGGGAGGGCTTCCGGCTTAAAAGAATACGAGCTGACGCTGAAGGTGGCGCAGAAGCTGGAAGAAATCCTTCTGGAACGGGGCTACGAGGTGCTTATGGTGCGGACCACCAGCGACGTGAACATCAGCAATGCCGAACGCGCGGCGGTGGCCAATGACGCCGGGGCGGACGCATTTATCCGGATCCATGCCAACGGTTCGGAGGACGGCAGCGTGAACGGTGCCATGACCATCTGCCAGACGCCGTCCAATCCATATAACGGAGGGCTGTACAGTCAGAGCCGTTCTCTGTCGGACTGCGTGCTGGATGCATTTGTGGAAAGGACCGGCGCCAGGAAGCAGTATGTATGGGAAACAGATACCATGAGCGGGATCAACTGGGCGTCAGTACCCACGACGATTCTGGAGATGGGATATATGACCAACGAGGCGGAGGATCTGCGGATGGCATCGGAAGACCATCAGTATGTTATGGCGGAAGGGATAGCGGACGGAATCGGAAGATATCTCGGAACAGAATAGAAAAAGATAAAAAGGAGATGCATCCACATCTCCTTTTTATCTTCATGCTGTCATTCCCGTTCTGTCATTTTCGTATAATTCTCAAATCAAAAATATCCGCTCACCGGGCAGGTCCTGTCCGGCAAGGTATAAGAAGATGTAAATACTTATAACTATATTTAATAAAAGAATCCGTAAATGTTCACAATAAGGATTAAAGTTTGGTTACGTTGGTAGCCTGAGGTCCTTTTGCACCGTTAACGACTTCAAATTCAACAGCCTGGCCTTCTTCGAGAGACTTGAAGCCTTCCATGTTCAGACCGGAGTAATGAACGAATACGTCGTTTCCGTCTTCGTCGGAGATGAAACCGTATCCTTTCTGGTTGTTGAACCATTTCACTGTACCTTTGTTCATTCTGGTACCTCCTTACTATATATGCATGCATCTTATCGCATGTTATTAGACTATCATAGTTTGAGAAGCGTGTCAAATAAAATCGACTGACAAAGCAGGAGAAAAATCGACGGTCATGAAACCCGGGAGCAGGTCATAGACTGGATAATAACGGGAAGAGGACAGGAACATATTTTGAGACGCATCCTGGTTGTCAACATATTGATTCTGCTGGTGTTTGCAGGAGTCTTTTACTGGGCGGACGAAAAGAAAAAGGTAGAAACGGCAATGGCGGAGAAAGGGCTGGAGAACATCCCTGCCAGGCCTGCAGGAAGTGAAAGCGTGCAGGAGGGAGAGGACACGAAAAGTACCGAAGAGACAAAAGAGGAGGGCGGGACGGAAAAGGAAGCTGCGGAGGATGATTATATCCACTGGGTAGATTTCGGCGTATCGAAATTTGCCCTGACACAGGCCTATGAGTATGACCGGGATACCTACGGCACAGAGGCGCACATTGGCTGGGTGGATCTGCTGGCCTACACAGCGGCTTATACCGGCGGCGCCTTCGACAGCGACCGGTCTGTGTGCGACTATATGGAACAGATGGAGGAGAGGGTCCGTCAGGGGGAAAGTGTTGAGAAAATCACGGAGGACCTGGAATATTTTCCCTACTATCAGGAGGCGTATGGGGCAGTCCTGGGAGGCATGGTGGGGGAATATGAGATCGAGGTGCCGGAAGAAGACGGAGGTCGGAAGATCTGGGAAAAGCGGTACGGGCTGAAGGCTTTCAGTCCCATTGCCAAAGGATTTCCGTACACAGACTATGATGATTTCGGCGCTTCCAGAAGCTACGGTTACAGAAGAAACCACCTGGGGCACGATATGCTCGGACAGATCGGAACGCCTGTGATCGCAGTGGAATCCGGTTATGTGGAGGCGATGGGATGGAATCAGTACGGCGGCTGGCGGATCGGGATCCGCAGCTTTGACAAAAAGCGGTATTATTATTACGCCCATCTGCGCCAGGGCTTTCCGTATCAGCCGGAGCTGAAGGAAGGGTCCGTGGTACTGGCGGGAGATGTGATCGGCTATATGGGGCATACCGGCTACAGCACGACGGAGGATGTCAACAATATCCAGGAGACCCATCTGCATTTCGGCATGCAGCTGATCTTTGACGAGTCTCAGAAGGACGGAGACAATGAGATCTGGATCGACTGCTATCAGCTGGTGAATTTTCTGTATCGGAACCAGTCGGAGACGGCAAGGGACGATGCCACAAAGGAATGGCGCAGAATCTATCAGATGAAGGACCCCGGCGCGGGCGCATATGAACGGACGGCAGATTACTCCATGTATCCGTGAGGATTTTACATTTTTCATAAAAAATGATAAACTGATGAGAGCTTGATATACGAGGTGATAACTATGCTGGGTGAGTGTCATGCCCATATGATCATGGACGGGATCAACTATAAGGCGGCGGTGGCGCTGCACAGGGACGGTGTGTGCGAGGAAGCGGTGCGGAGGCATCTGAAGGAGAGCCGGGAGGCGGGGATTCGGTTTGTGCGGGACGGCGGGGATGCCAGAGGGGTGTCGAAGCTGGCAAAGAGGCTGGCGCCGGAATACGGGATCGAGTACCTGACTCCCGTTTACGCCATACATAAAAGAGGGCACTATGGGGGGATCGTGGGTCATCCCTTTGATACCTTTGAGGAATACCGGGAGCTGGTGGCGGAAGCGAAGGCGGAGGGCGCGGATTTTATCAAGATCATGGTCAGCGGACTTCTGGATTTCGGCCGTGCGGGGACGCTGACAGAAGAAGGGCTGCCCGGGGAAGAGATAAGGAGAATGATCGGCATGGCCCATGATGCGGGCATGGCGGTCATGGCGCACTGCAACGGAGATGAGACCTGCCGTCTCACACTGGAGGCGGGCGTGGACAGTCTGGAGCATGGATTTTTCATGGAGGACGGGACGCTTCACCTTCTGGCGGAGCGGGGAACGCCGTGGTTCCCGACCTTTGCCCCGGTGGGAAATCTGCTGGGCTGCGGGCGTTTTCCGGATGAGGAAGTGAAAAAGAATCTGGAAATGCAGACGGAGCGGGTGAAAAAAGCGGCTTCTCTGGGAGCCTGTATCGGGCTCGGGAGCGACGCCGGCGCCTGTCTGGTCCCCCATGGCGCGGGGACTGCAGACGAGTATGGGTATCTGATGCGGGCCGGTGTGCCGGAAGAGACCCTCCGGAAGGCAGAGGAACGGATCCGGAGGGTCTTTCGGAGGAACTGCGTCTAATCAAATCTGACGGGGGAAGAGGGTCAGAAGGTCCGGGAAGCTGCTGACCGCATAGTCCGGGGCTTCCACAGAACCGAAGCCGTAGGAGGCGTGGCAGAAGGGAATGCCGGCTTCTGCGGCGGCCTGACGGTCGCTTTCGATGTCGCCCACGTAGACCGGGGCCTTCAGGCCGTTCCGCTCCATGACCAGCCGGATATTGGGTCCCTTGCCAAGCCCGGTATTGCCGGGGCATTCAAAATCCGTGATGCAGGAGGCAAGGCCCGTTTTCTCCAGAAAAAGCTCAATATATCCGGACTGGCAGTTGCTGACGATAAAGAGCGGACAGTACGAGGAGAGCTTTCTGACGGTATCTGCCACGCCGGGATAGAGCAGATCCTGCGTACAGGCAGACAAAAAGGCGTGCTCCCGCTCCATGCAGTCGTCCAGCAGGGCGTAGCGCTCCTGCGGGGGCAGGGAGGGGAAGGACAGGTCGGCGATCTCCTGCATGGGATGGCCGAAGAGATGGGTGAGACGCTCCGGGGTGAAGCGGAAGGTCAGGCTGGATCTGAGCTCCAGAGACTGGTTCCAGGCATCGGATACGATGGGCGTGGAATTCCAGAGTGTACCGTCTATGTCGAGAATGATGCTGTCTGGGGTCATGGGATACTTCCTTTCTTGAAATTGTAAATGTTTTCCACCGCACAGTTGGAAATATTTTATATTCTACGGGAAACGGGGAGAAAAATCAAGGTATTGTTGTAAAGCGGGGGATTGTGTTATACTATGGAGGAAGCTGCGAAGATGGCTGCCAGGGAGAGACAGTGCAGGGAATCAGTATGAGGTATGAGAGGATAGAAGAGGCAGTTTTCAAAGCCCGGCCCAACCGGTTTGTGGCGGAGGTGGTCACAGGGCGGGGAGAAGAGATCTGCCATGTGAAGAATACAGGACGGTGCCGGGAGCTTCTGGTACCCGGGACGCGGATCTGGGTGCAGAGAAATGAAAATCCCGGAAGGAAGACGCCGCTTGATCTGATTGCGGTGGAGAAAGGCGGACGGGTGATCAACATGGATTCGCAGATCCCCAACCGGGTGGCAGAGGAATGGATCAGAAAGGGACATCTGTTTTCCCGGAAGGCGGTGATCCGGCGGGAAGTACGGTACGGGGACTCCCGGTTCGACCTTTATCTGGAAGAGGGAGAGCGCAGGATGTTCCTGGAGGTAAAGGGTGTGACACTGGAAGAAGACGGGACCGCGCGTTTTCCGGATGCGCCGACTCTGCGGGGCGTCAAACATGTGGAGGGACTGACCGCATGCAGAAAAGACGGATATGAAGCGGGGATTCTGTTTATCATACAGATGAAAGGCGTCTCCTGCTTAAGGCCCAATGACCGGACCCATCCGGAGTTTGGGCAGGCACTGCGCGGGGCGGCGAAGGCCGGCGTGCTGGTGAAGGCGGTGGACTGTCTGGTAAGCCCGGATTCCATCGAAGGGGATGAGGAAGTGGAGGTGCGGCTGTAGATGCTGGAACAGATTACAGAACCGCTGCTTTCCTGGTATGACGGGCATGCCCGCGTCCTTCCCTGGCGGGAAGATCACAGCCCGTATCGGGTATGGGTGTCGGAGATCATGCTGCAGCAGACCAGGGTGGAGGCAGTGAAGCCTTTTTTTGAACGCTTTGTGAAAGCGCTGCCGGATGTGCAGGCTCTGGCCCGCTGCCCGGAGGACGAGCTTCTGAAGCTGTGGGAAGGGCTTGGCTACTACAACCGGGTCCGGAACATGCAGAAGGCGGCGCAGATTGTGACAGAGGAATATGATGGAGCATTTCCGGCGGACTATGAAAAGCTTCTGGCTCTTCCGGGGATCGGGCATTACACGGCGGGGGCCATCGGCTCCATTGCATTCGGTATCCGGATGCCGGCTGTGGACGGGAATGTGCTGCGGGTCCTCTCCCGGGTAAAGGCGAGTTATGAGGATATTTTAAAGCAGTCTGTGAAGACGGCCATGGAGCAGGAAGTAAAGAAGATCATCCCGGCAGGGCGTCCGGGGGATTTTAACCAGGCGCTCATAGAGCTGGGCGCCATCGTGTGCGTACCCAACGGGAAGGCCAGGTGCGGCGAATGCCCGCTGGCGTTCTGCTGCCGGGCGAAGGCGGAGGGGATCGTAGATGAGCTGCCGAAGAAGAAGGCAAAGAAGGAGCGCCGGGTGGAGGCGCGGACGGTGCTCATCCTGAGGGAAGGGGATCGGGTGGCAATCCGTAAGCGGCCTTCCAGGGGGCTTCTGGCAGGGCTCTATGAGCTTCCGAACCTGACCGGGCATCTGAGTGAGGACGAGGTGCTGGAACAGGTCCGCCAGTGGGGGCTGTCCCCCCTTCGGATCCTGCCCCTTGCGGGAGCGAAGCATATCTTCAGCCATGTGGAGTGGCAGATGACAGGCTACGCGGTCAGCCTGGAGGAGACAGAGCATATGGACCGCAGCGGCATGTTTTTTATAGATGCAAAGGAAACCGAGGAAAAATACCCTGTACCGGCAGCGTTTGCGGCATATGCCGGATATATGGACATTGTGCTGGGGCAGGGGCGATATGAGGAGAGATAAAACAATGTATGACAGTGTGATTATCGGAGCCGGAGTTGCCGGCTGTGTGGCAGCGAGAGAACTGGCAGAGGCAGGGAAAAAGGTGCTGATACTGGAGCAGAGAGACCATATCGGCGGAAACTGTTATGATGAAAAGGACGGGCACGGGATCCTGATCCACCGGTACGGTCCCCATATTTTCCATACGAAGGAGCAGCGGGCGTATGAGTATCTGTCCCGGTTTACCGGCTGGTACGCTTTCGGGCATGAGGTGGTCGCCAATGTGCACGGGAAGCTGATCCCGGTGCCGTTTAACCTGAACACCCTCCATATGGTATATGAGAAGGAACAGGCAGACGTGCTGGAGAAGAAGCTGGTGGACGCCTTCGGCATGGAATCCAGGGTGCCGATTCTGAAGCTTCGGGAACATGAAGATCCGGATATCCGCCAGATTGCAGATTATGTGTACGAGAATATTTTCCTTCATTATACAATGAAGCAGTGGGGACAGACGCCGGAGGAGATCGATCCGGCGGTGACCGGGCGGGTGCCGGTGCTGATCTCCTATGACAACCGGTATTTTCAGGAGCCATGGCAGGGGATGCCGGAACATGGCTATACGGCCATGTTTGAAGTCATGCTGGACCATCCGGGTATAACGGTCCGGACCGGTGAGGATGCCCGGGACAGACTGAGATTTGACGGAGAACAGGTGTTCTTTGACAGAAAGGCGTATACAGGAGAGGTGATTTATACAGGTCCGCTGGACGAGCTGTTCGGCTGTCGGTTCGGAAGACTGCCCTACCGTTCGCTGAACTTTGACTTTGAATATCTGGAGCAGGAGGATTATCAGGGACACAGCGTGGTAAATTATACAGTGAGTGAGAAATTTACAAGGATTACAGAGTTCAAATATCTGACCGGACAGAAGGCGGAAGGGACGACTATTGTAAGAGAGTATCCCTTTGCCTACACGGGGGCGGAGGGTGAGATCCCTTATTATTCCATCGTCAATGAAGAGAACCAGAAGCTGTATGAGCAGTACAGAGCGCTGCTTTCGGGTATTTCCAATGTATATCTTCTGGGCAGGCTGGCAGAGTATAAATACTACAATATCGATGCCATGGTCATGAAGGCGCTGGAGCTTGCGGATCAGATTCTGGACCGGAAATCAAAACATACAGAGAAGATAAGAGGTGAATTATGAAATTATTGTCAATAGCCATACCCTGTTATAATTCGGAAGCGTATATGAGGAACTGTATTGAGTCTCTGCTTCCGGGGGGAGACGAGGTGGAGATTATTATCGTGGATGACGGTTCCACGAAGGATCAGACGCCGCAGATTGCGGATGAGTATGCGGCGAAATATCCGGGGATCGTGAAAGCGGTCCATCAGGAAAACGGCGGCCACGGCGAGGCGGTGAATACGGGGCTGAAAAATGCCACAGGGCTGTATTTTAAAGTAGTGGACAGTGATGACTGGGTGGACGCGGAGAGTTATCAGAAGGTGCTGAAGAAGCTGGCGGAGCTGGTGCACGAGGGCGATCCGGTGGACATGATGATCTGTAATTACGTGTACGAGAAGCAGGGAGCGAAGCGGAAGAAGACCGTGCGCTATACGACGGCATTTCCGCAGGATCAGGTATTTACCTGGAGCGACGTGAAACGGTTCCATCTGGGACAGTATATTCTGATGCATTCAGTCATCTACCGGACCCGCATGCTGCAGAACTGCGGCCTGGAGCTGCCGGAGCATACGTTCTATGTGGACAATATCTTTGTATATTATCCGCTCCCGTATGTGAAGAGCCTGTATTATATGGATGTGGATCTGTACCGGTATTTTATCGGGAGAGCCGACCAGTCTGTGAATGAGCAGGTGATGATCGGAAGGGTGGACCAGCAGATCAAAGTCAATAAAATCATGATCGACCAGTATGACCTGCGGTCGATCCAGAATCCGAAGCTTCGAAGATACATGGTCAGCTATCTGGATATCATGATGACGGTATCGTCCATCATGCTGATCCGCTCAGGTACGCCGGAAAGTCTGCAGAAGAAAAAAGACCTGTGGCAGTACCTTAAGAAAAAGGACGCAGGTCTTTTCTACAAATTATATTTCGGCATCTTTGGCAGGGCCATGAATCTTCCTGGAAAAGGCGGGAGAAAGGTCTCTGTGTTCGCGTACAAGCTTGCCAACAAGGTCATGGGCTTTAACTAAGAAGCCGGATTCATACACGAACTGATTCATGGCAGCCGCCAGGGTGATCCCCAGGATCACATCCACGCAGGAGTGCTGCTTCAAAAACATGGTGGACAGGATGATGGATATGCACAGAAGCTGCGAACATCGGACTGTCCATTTTTTATACCGGAAATCCTGAAGGTGCAGCACGGCCATGTGCGCTGCGATGGAGTTGAACACATGGATGCTCGGCAGGATATTGGTGGAGGTATCCGCCCAGTAGAGGAAACATACCATCCGTATGAAAATATTGTCCCGGTCAAAACCCGCCGGCCGCAGGAGATGTCCGTTGGGATAGAAGGTGGACACCACAAGGAACAGTGTCATACCTGCATAAAGAAATACAATATACCGGTAAAATCCCTTCCGGTCCTTAAAGAACAGCCATACGAAGACGGCGGCAATATAGACGAACCAGAGAAAATACGGGATGACAAAATATTCACAGAACGGGATATAGTCATCCAGCGGGAAATGGATCACATGGTAGGGCAGGTTCGCGCGCCCCTCCAGCCATACAAACCATGAGATGTAGATCACAAAATACAGGATCGTCCACGCATGGGGATAATCTTTCAAAAATGTCTTGTACCTTCTCACCTTTTTTCCTCCAAAACTGATCTTCGCTAATGATAGCATATGTATTTTTTGAAAACAATAGCAGAAAAAACAAAGAATTCTTAAGAAAATCTGAAAATCAGGCAGGGTGTAACAGAAGTTATGTGGTTTTTCGGCAGTTTTGGCAAATTATGTTCTTGTGAAATGAGGGGGTGTGTGATAAAATGGGAAAATGTCATCAGGAGGGTGACCAGCATGGGTATGATAAAGGAAAATGAAGAAAATAAAAGATATACAATCGCTGTTGCCGGTACGGGGTATGTGGGACTGTCCAACGCGGTGCTGCTGGCGCAGCACCATAAAGTCTATGCGGTGGACATCCTGAAAGAAAAGGTGGATCTGATCAATTCCGGCAGATCCCCCATCGTGGATTCGGAGATCGAGGCGTATCTCGCGGGGAATCAGCTGGATCTGACTGCCACGCTGGATGCAGAGCAGGCCTACAGAGAAGCAGATTTTGTTATCATCTCCACACCGACCAACTACGATCCGGTGAAAAATTATTTTGACACCAGCTCTGTGGAGCAGGTGATCGAGCTGGTGCAGGCATGCAGTCCGGAAGCGGTCATGGTGGTGAAATCCACGGTTCCGGTGGGATTCACCAGTAAGATGTGCGGAAAATACGGCTGCAGGAGGCTTTTGTTCTCACCGGAATTTCTCCGGGAGGGGAGGGCGCTGTACGACAATCTGTATCCGTCCAGAATCATCGTGGGGGTGCCGAAGGAGGACGAAGCGCTCCTGGCGGCTGCGCATATCTTCGCAGGGCTTCTGCAGCAGGGGGCGCTGAAGAAGGAAATTCCTACACTTTTTATGGAATATACAGAGGCGGAAGCTGTGAAGCTCTTTGCCAACACCTATCTGGCGCTTCGGGTATCTTATTTTAATGAGCTGGATACTTATGCGGAGATCCATGGATTGAATACGAAAGATATCATCGACGGAGTATGCCTGGATCCCAGGATCGGGTCTCACTACAACAATCCGTCCTTTGGATACGGAGGGTACTGCCTCCCCAAGGATACCAAGCAGCTTCTGGCCAATTATGAGGATGTGCCTGAGAATCTGATCCAGGCGATCGTGGATGCGAACCGGACGCGGAAGGACTTTATATCAGACAAGGTGCTGGAAAAGGCAGGATATTTCGACGGGGCGAACGGCAGGAACGGGGTGCCGGGTCGACATGTGACCGTGGGCGTCTACCGCCTGACCATGAAGGCGAACAGCGACAACTTCCGCCAGAGCTCCATTCAGGGCGTCATGAAACGGATCAAGGCGAAAGGAGCGGAGGTCATCGTATACGAGCCCACGCTTCCGGACGGCAGCCGGTTCTTCGGCAGCCTTGTGGTCAACGATCTGGAGAAATTCAAGCGATTAAGCGACGCCGTGATTGCAAACCGGTACGATGCAGAGCTTGGCGATGTGGAAGGAAAAGTATATACCCGGGATGTATTCCGGAGAGATTAGGAAAAGGAATTGCCTAACAGTATAAAAAATGTTATACTGGTCGTATGTGACAGCATAGAAGGTGTCCGGCTGTTGGCAGCGGGTCCTGTCAGGAAAGTACGGAATATAACAGTGGGAGTCAGACATGTATCGTAAGAGAAATCAGTTGATGGGACTGGCAGTATGCCTGGTTGATGCAGCGGTGGTGCTGTTCAGCCTGCTGGCGGCGGGGATACTGCGTTATCGTACAATAGAATTTCTGTGCATGGCAGAAGATATGAACCTTTTATGCAGTATGAGTATCCTCCTTCATGTTACAGCATTTTATTTTCTGAAAGTATACGACGGGATATTTAAGAGAGGACGTTATGCGGAATTCCGCCTGTCCATAAAATATAATCTGATCCTCATTATAGGGGCATCCTTCCTGGGGTTCAGTCTGAAGAATGAAATATTTACCTCCCGGCTTATGATGGGGTATTTCTTTCTGCTGAATACAGTTGTTATATGGTGTACCCATATCTTTATCCGCAACCGGGATAAAGTATTCAGCCTGAGCCATCGAAGGGTGAAAAATCTGCTTGTGGTGACGACTGCAAACCATCTGGAAGAGATTCAGAAGCGTTTTTGCCGTTCCAAAGAGACGCTGTGGAATATTGCAGGCGTTGTTCTTCTGGATGGAGGAACGTTGCCGGAAAGCGCAGGAACGGATATTGAGCTGATTTCGGACTCAGAAGAGGCTTATCTGGAATATGCCACACAGCACGTGGTGGATGAGGTGTTTATTCAGGTGGATGCCATTCAGAAAAAAGAAGTATTTCTCAAAAACATGATTCTGGAATTTGAAAAAATGGGAATTGTGGTGAATCTGAATCTGGACCTGTTTGATCTGGGACTGGAAGGAGAGAAGAGGATCTATAATCTGGAGCAGTATCCGGTACTGGCATTTTCCAGCCGGCTGTTTGATTACCGTATGGTACAGATGAAGCGTATGGTAGATATTCTGGGAGCACTGGTTGGCCTGTTGTTTACACTGATCATCGGTGTTGTCCTGGCTCCGTTTCTGCTGCTGGAATCTCCCGGCCCTTTGATTTTCTGTCAGAAAAGAGTAGGAGTAAACGGGAGGGTATTTAATTTCTATAAATTTCGATCCATGTACGCGGATGCAGAGGAAAGAAAGAAAGAGCTGATGGCGCAGAATGAGATCAACGGGCTGATGTTTAAGATCGAGAATGATCCAAGAGTGACAAAAGTGGGAGCATTTATCCGGAAGACCAGTATTGATGAGCTGCCGCAGTTCTGGAATGTTTTAAAAGGTGACATGAGCCTGGTGGGAACCAGGCCGCCCACGGTGGACGAATATCAGCAGTACAGTTATTATCAAAAACGGAGGATCAGCTTTCGTCCCGGGATCACCGGGCTGTGGCAGATCAGCGGAAGAAGTGAAATCAAGGACTTTGATGAGGTTGTAAAGCTGGATCTGGAATATATTGATAACTGGTCACTGATGATGGACTTTAAGATTATACTGAAGACGATACTTGTGGTGTTCAAAGGGATAGGAGCAAAATAGGAGAAAAGCATGAACGGGAACGACTATAATATGTACGAAGACGAGATGGAGATCGATCTGATCGACCTGATGTTTTATTTGATGAGACAGTGGAAGACACTGATTGTGGCGATTGTGATCGGTGCACTGGTCGGAGGCGGAATCTATGTTGTCAAGAAGAGATCTTATGATCAGTCGGCAATGCCGGTGCAGGAAACGGAAGAAGAGAAAGAAACACTGGACGATTATGTCGTGGACCCGGATGTAAAAGCGAATATGGAGCTGGCGTATCAGTACAGGCAGCTGTACTGGAAGCAGCTGGAATACAATCAGAAATCGGTTATCATGCAGCTGGATCCCAATGCAGTCTATACAGGCGAACTGAAATATTACATGACAGCAGGCGATGACACAGGGCTTATCAGTATCCTGTACCAGAATATCCTGGGGAACAGGGATCTGCTGACGGAGCTGCAGGAAGTGTCTCAGCTTGACTGCAGTCCGTCCTATATCCAGGAGCTGATCAGCTGCTCTGTCAATACAGAAAAGGATTCGCAGATTAATATTAACAATGTCGTGAGCAATACTTCGGAGAGCGCAGTTCCTGTGGAGAAGAATTCTGTGATCACCTATACCGTTGTCTCGATCAATGAGGCATCCTGCGAACAGATGCTGCAGATCATTCGGGAAAAGGTGGAGGAACTGAATCTGGAATGCGAAGAGAACTATGAGGAGTACAGCGCGTTAGAAGTGAATAACGCTGTACGGCTGCTGACAAATAATGATTATCTCAACAAGCAGCGGGCTCATATTGATCAGCTGAGCAGCTATCTGAATAACATTCGTAATCTGGAAGCCGCTTTTGAGGGAGATGATCTGCATTATTATAATCTGATGTATCTTTCCCGCGAAGAGGAAGAGGATATAGAAGAGAGCCAGGAGCTGCTCGGCGAAGCGGAAGAGACTCCGGCTGCACCTCCTGATCCAGTGAAGTGGCTGGTGATCGGGATCTTCCTTTTATGCGTATGCTGGGGCGGATACTATATGTTAAAGTACCTGCTGGACAAGCATATTAAGACAGGCGACGAGATCAGAAGCTATCAGCTTGCGCTGATCGGCTATTTGGAGGGACACGGTCCGGAATATAAGGGACTGAACGCAAAGATAGAAGCGATGCGCAGGAAGACGAGGGAGAAAGCGGATACAGAGGAATATGTGGCAGCTTCGCTGGATGCGCTGGATGCACATGATATCCTGATATGCGGCAACCGGAAGGATGAAGAGGTGCAGCAGGTGATGGAATCTCTGAAGAGCAGGTGCGCACATCTGGAGCTTTCTGATTATCCGGGACAGGACAGCGGCGCGCTGGAGCGTGCGGGAGATAAGGCGATCGTTTTCATGGTCCATCTTGGGGCGACAACACGTGCAGAGCTCAGAAGGGAGCTGGAAGTCTGCCGGATGCAGGGGATTAAGGTGCTGGGGGCGGTTGTGATATAGAATTCAGTATAGGTAAAAAGACAGCGGGCAGAATAAACTATAAGGAGAAGTTAGAATGAGACAGCATGTCTTCATTATTGGTTCTAAGGGAATACCGGCACATTACGGCGGATTTGAATCGTTTGTGGACAGATTAACCTATTATAAAAAAAACGGTGATATACAATATCACGTATCCTGTCTTGCAGATTCGGATCAATGGAATAAATCAGAAAAAGTATTTAAATATAATGGTGCAAGGTGTTTTCGCGTTAAAGAAGTTAAAATAGGACCTGCAAAGGCTGTCCTTTATGATTTGTATGCTTTGAGATATTGCCTGCGATATATCAGGGGAAACCATATTGAACATCCAATTATCTATATACTTGCATGCAGAATAGGACCGTTTATCGGCTGGTATAAAAAACAGATTGAAATGCTGGGTGGTTGTCTGTATGTAAATCCGGACGGTCATGAGTGGAAGAGAAGCAAGTGGAGTCTGCCAGTTAAAAAATATTGGAAATTATCAGAAAAATTTATGGTGAAGCATGCAGATCTTTTGATCTGTGACAGTAAAAACATTGAAAAATATATTCGGGAGACATATAAAGCGTATCACCCAAATACAACATTTATTGCGTATGGTTCCGAGACCAGAGAGACTGCTCAGAATCGGAATAATGAAAAATTAGAAAAGTGGTATCAAGATAAGGATCTGGCGCCAAATAATTATTATCTGGTAGTTGGAAGATTTGTTCCGGAAAATAATTATGAGACGATGATACGTGAGTTCATGCATTCCAGTTCTGAAAAAGATCTTGTTCTCATTACAGGTATTGAGTGGAAAAAGTTCTATGACAGACTGAAAAAAAGAACAGGCTTCGAGACGGATAAAAGAATTAAATTTGTGGGTACAGTTTATGACACAGAGCTTTTGATGAAAATACGGGAAAATGCGTACGGTTATCTGCATGGACATGAAGTCGGCGGAACAAATCCCAGTCTGCTGGAGGCGCTGGAAAGTACAAAAGTCAATCTGCTGCTGGATGTGGGGTTTAATCGTGAAGTTGGAAAAGACTGTGCATTGTATTGGAATAAGAGCGAAAATAATCTTGCGAAATTAATTGATTGTGTAGATGATATGTCGGATGAAGAGCGAGAATTACTTGGCAAAAAGGCAAAGAAAAGGATTGAAAAATGGTATAGTTGGGATTATATAGTGGAGCAGTATGAGAGAAGCTTTATTATGAAGATGGAGTATGGCTCGGTCGCTTCTGAACAGGTTTGAACATTATTTATAAAAAGGGACAGTGAAAGATGAAAACAGTTAAATTCAATTTTCTCATGAATATCATACTGACAGGTTCATCATTTATCTTTCCGATGATTACTTTTCCTTATATATCCAGAATATTACTGCCGGAAGGCGTGGGAAAAGTTAATTTTGCTACTGCAATTGCATCCTATTTCACTATGTTTGCCATGCTGGGTGTGCCGACTTATGGAGTAAGAGCCTGTGCGAAAGTACGAGATGATAAAAAGGAACTAAGCCGGACAGTTCAGGAAATACTGATCATCAATCTGCTCGTTGGACTTGTTGCATATATAGTTTATTTCTGGTCAGTATGGAATATCCCAAGACTTCGTTCGGATTCGACGCTTTTTTACATTATGAGTGCAGCAATTATATTGAATGTCGCCGGTGTGGAGTGGTTGTATAAAGGGCTTGAGGAATATTCTTATATCACAGTACGTTCCATTGCTTTTAAGCTGGCTTCACTGGTTCTTATGTTTTTGTTTGTGAAAAGTAAACAGGACTATGTGATTTATGGTGCTGTCAGTCTCCTGGCTGGTGCAGGATCTAATCTTTTAAATTTGCTGAAATTGAGATCATATATTGCGCTGCGCCCCGTAGGAGGCTATTGTTTTGCCAGACATATAAAGCCAATTATGGTCTTTTTTTTGATGTCTGTAGCTACGACCGTCTATACGAATCTGGATACAGTGATGCTGGGATTTATGAAGACGGATATAGATGTTGGATATTACAGTGCAGCTGTGAAAGTGAAAAATATTCTGGTCAGTACAGTAACTGCACTGGGAACAGTGTTGCTTCCCCGGGTGTCTTATTATATTGAGCATAAGATGGAGGATGAGTTTGTAAGAATCAGTCGAAAAGCTTTGAATTTTGTGGTAGTGGCTGCATTGCCTTTGATAGTATACTTTACCATTTTTGCAGAAGAGTCTGTCTTGCTGCTGTCCGGAAATTCTTTTGCAGGTGCGGTGTTTCCCATGCAGATTATTATGCCGACAGTCCTGTTTATTGGAATTACCAATATGCTGGGAATGCAGATCATGGTACCTCTGGATAAAGAAAATCTGGTGTTTTATTCTGTACTGGCAGGAGCAGTTGTAGATTTGATCATAAATATGATCTGTATACCATCCATGGCTTCTGCAGGTGCGGCAGTCGGTACGTTAGTCGCAGAATTTGTTGTATTGATTATTCAAATTGTTATGCTGCGGGAGAGAATCAGAGAGTTTATGCAGCCATTGCAGATTGGAAAGATTTTAGTGGCAGTTTCCTGTGCTGCTGCAGTTTGTCTCTGGGTGAAACAGGTGGATATTTCCGCCTTCTTTGCATTGGTTATGTCTGCAATGATATTTTTCGTGGTGTATGTGCTGGTGTTGGCGATATTGAAGGAACAATTCATGAGTGACATCATTGTCCAGATCTCAGATGTGTGGATGCGAAAATAGATTATTATAGTGAGGAGTCGTTTTGAAAAAAGTATTGATATTAACAAGTGGATTTTATGGAGGTGGGACAGAAGTAGCACTTAATGCGCTGCTAAATCACTTGGATTATTCCAAATACGCAGTAGATATTTGTTGCATTTGTAAAAGAGGACCAATGCTGGAAAAATTGCCAAAGGAGATACACGTAAAGGAAATAGACTTTGTAGCTCCAAGATATCGTTTGTATGTCAGCGGAGTAAAGGAGAAGCTTAGTAGTCCTAAAGTGTTTTTCCAGAAGGTGGGTAAAAAGATTTTTGGATTGGTTCATCCGATGAAAAATGGAAAAAACAGATTCTATAATACTTTGCTGAAAAAGATAACAACACAACCAGGAAAGTATGATATCATTTTAGATTTTTATGGCTATGGATATTTCCTGACTGCCTATGCTGCAAAATTAGAAGCGGATAAGAGGGCTATGTGGCTTCATGATGAAAATTTACATTGGTTGTATAAGGTAGAGGAATATCTTCCTGAATTCGATCGTATTTTTTGTGTATCTGAAGCTGTTAAGCAGGAATTTATAAAAAGGTGTCCAGGTTTAAAGAACAAAACAGAAGTTTTTTACAATATTGTAGATGCATCTGAAATCAAAGAGAAAGCAGAATTACCAATAGATGATGCACGATACACGGGAAGTTTTAAAATTTTAACAGTAGGAAGATTAGAGTATCAGAAAGGATATGATATTGCAATACAAGCGGCGGCAATATTAAAAAGACAGGGGATTTGCTTTCGATGGTTTGTAATAGGAGAAGGAACGGAGCTTGGTAAATTAGAGAAACAGGTTGAAAGAGCAGATGTTAAAGAATTTGTTTTTTTGGGAAGAAAAGAAAATCCGTATTCATATATGATGCATTGCGATTTATATGTACAACCTTCCAGACATGAGGGAAAAGCACTTACGATACAGGAGGCAAAGATTTTGAACAAACCGATTCTGGTTTCAGATATTCCAAGTAACAGGGAACAAGTAACAGATGGAGTAAATGGTTACCTGGTTCGGGCAGAGCCAGAGTTATTGGCAGAAAAAATTGAATATCTGATTCATTCAGCAGATGCAAGAGTGCGTGTTGTAAATAATCTTAAGAATGAATATGATGACTTTTCCAGTGAAGTTAAAAAATTGGAAAAATTATAAATGATCTGAGGTAGGGTGAATGCGCAGATATATTATACACGAAGGAAGTAAAGAGGCGTATCATGCAGGTTCAAAGGCAACAAAGGATTGTGAAGATATTCTGCTTAGGAGAGGATTTCGAAAGATTGATATCTGCAATTACCAGGATGAAACAGGAATCTGGATTAAAGTAAAAAAGAGATTGCAGCTGATTAAACTTGCTAAAGTTAAAAGAAATTCTATAATGGTTGTTCAACATCCAATGTATATAGGGAGTGCTTATATGAGGATGCTGAAAATTATTAAACAATTAAAGAAAATAAAATTTATTTTTGTAATACATGATCTGGAAAGCTTAAGAGGTCTGTTTAGTGAGTATACATCTCTCTATCAGTTTTTAGATGAAATGATGTTTCAAATCGGTGATGTTTTTATTGCACATAATGAAAGAATGAAAGAATATTTGGTTAAAGAAAGGAAAGTAGATAAGAATAAAATAATTATTTTAGAACTTTTTGATTATCTTGCTGAAGAAAAAAAGAATAAGCATAAGAGATATGATGAAAATGTAGAAATTGTGATTGCGGGTAACTTATCACCGGAAAAAAGTAAATATATATATAAATTAAAGGAATTAAATACGAGTTTACATTTTTCTTTATATGGCTTAAATTATAATAGCATGAGTTTAGATGCAGAAAACTGGACATATAAGGGCGTATTTCCTCCAACAGAACTGGTTGGTGTTTTGCACGGAAGTTATGGTTTAATTTGGGATGGGGATGATTTAATGACCTGCACTGGAAACATAGGGAATTATCTTAAATATAATAATCCTCATAAGATTTCCTTATATATTGCTGCAGAAATTCCCATAATTATTTGGAAACAGGCAGCTTTGGCGGAATATGTTACTGCAAAAGGAATAGGAATTGCAATTGATAATTTAGCAGAGCTGGAATTGGCAGTTGGTGCAGTGAGTAAAGAAGCATATAAACAAATGAAAGAAAACTTAAAAGGAATTGCAAAGAAAATCAGAGAAGGATATTTTTTAGATACAGCTTATGAGAAAGCTGAAATAAAGGTATCTAAATAATTTGGAATATGATTGTTTATAGTATATAGTGATTGGGAAGAAGGAAAAGTGAGTTGGAGCTAATTACAGTTATTATTCCTGTTTACAATGCAGAAAAAACACTGGATAGATGTTTGAAAAGTATAATAAATCAAAGTTACGGAAAATTGGAAATTTTGATTATAAATGATGGGTCTGTAGATAAAACATTAGACATTTGTGAGGCTTATAAAAAAAGAGATTCGAGAATTAAAATTTTTTGCCAGAAGAATAAAGGTGTCTCTGCGGCGAGAAATTTAGGGATTAAGAATGCTTTGGGCAAATATTTAGCTTTTGTGGATGCAGATGATTATGTAGAGGAAGAGATGATTGCCTGCCTATATCAAATGTATCAAGATGGAAAGGAAGTCGATCTGGCAATCTGTAATTGCGATATTAGAGTAGAGAAAGGGTATAGTATACCTGAGATAAAGTGCAAAAAGATTATGTCAAAGGTCCAAACCTTACGTAATATGTTTGGCCCCCAATCAGTACGTGGTTATTTATGGAATAAATTATTTCGAACAGATATAGTTAAGAAAAATCGAATAATGTTAGATGAAACAATTTATATAAGTGAAGACTTACTGTTTTGTTGTCAATATGGATTATATATTCGGGAAGCAAGGTATACTGACAGGCGCTTGTACCATTATATTATGAGTTTTCAGGGAGCAACATTGGGGAACTATTCCCAAAAAAGATTTACAGAATTTTATGCGTTTAAAAAAATAAAGAGTATTTTACACCAAGTAGATGATAAGGATCTACATAATGCATTAGATGCGGAATATATGATCACTTGCATGCGGCTTATGAAGAAAATATTAAAAATACATCACAGTTTTCGTGTGGAAGAAATGAAATTACTTATAACAGAAATACGGAGTATAGGAGGGGGAATACTATATTCGGACTGGAGTTTGAAATATAAAGCACTCTATATCCCGTTGAAAATTTTTAGCAATATTTACAGATAAAATAGGAGGCATAGATGCAAGTATGATTAAAATCGGAATAGATGGGCATATGTTGGGGGATCATTCTGGAGGAAATGAAAGTTATTATACGAACATATTAAGAAATATGGATATACCTGACAATATGATTATTTATTTATTTGTAAATAAAGGAATCGATATTTCGGAATATAAGGAAAAGTTTAAGATTATATATTTTAAAAGTAATAATGCTTTTTTGAGAAACTTTTTGGAATTATCTATATTATGCAAAAAATTAAAATTGGATTTGCTGCATACTCAGTATTTTATTCCCTTTATCAGACCATGTAAAGTGGTATGCACTATACATGATATTTGTTTTGAACATTTCAAAAATATTTTTACTAAAAAAGAATATTTTAGACAAAAAATACTGATACCTTATGCTGCGAAGCATTCTGAATATATTTTTACAGTTTCCAATCATGCGAAAGGAGATATTATAAAGCATTATAATATTTCCGAGGAAAAAGTTATTGTAACATATAATGCTGTTAATAATTCATTCCACAAAATGGGTGGAAAAGAATTAGATTCTAATGGATTAAGAAAAAAATTTAAAATAGGAGCAGAAGAATATATATTAAGCGTTTGTAACTTACAACCACGAAAAAATCTTGTTAGACTTATCAAGGCCTTTGTTTCAATCAAAAAAGAACAGCCAGAAAGAAAAGAACAATTAGTTATAGTTGGCAAAAGAGCTTGGATGTTCAGTGATATTTTACAAGTAGCATTAGAAAATTCTAAAGATGTGATTTTTACAGATTATGTTAATGAAAATGATTTAGTGAGATTATACAACGCTGCAAAAGTTTTCATATTTCCATCTTTTTATGAAGGATTTGGTATTCCGCCACTTGAAGCTATGGCCTGTGGAGTTCCAGTGGGAGTGTCTAATGCTACATCCCTTCCTGAAGTAGTTGGAGATGCGGGATTATATTTCGATCCCTTTGATTCAAATAATATCAAAGAAGCAATGCTTCGATTATTGGATGATACTAATCTGAGACATTCGCTTATGGATAAAAATAGAGATCAGGTGAAACGATTTAATTGGAAAATATCTTCTGAAAAGATATTAGAAACATATTATAAAGCAACTAATTAAGAAATTTTATGCTTGAAAAAGTAGACTTGATCGAATAAGTATTCAAAAGTGAATAATCCGGGTGGCTTTGAAAAGTAGAAATCCAGCATAGTTGACTATGAAAAACGTTTCAAACAAAAGTAGCAGTGATGTAGTTATGCTAAGTAGCCATGCAGCAGAGTAAGATAAAATATTAAACCATAATATTAAAATGAAAGAAGTGCTTATCTTGAAATATTTATATGAAAACAGAAGGTCGTATATTAAATTTTTGGGAATTAATCTGATAACAGGTATTCTTATTTATTTGACTTTAATTTCTCAGCAACTGACAAATCATTTTGATGGTTTATGGAGTGACTCTTTTTATATGGCGGGTTACTGGGAGATTTCCATAGGGCGATGGTTCTGGCCTGTTTTAGATCAGCTGAGATTAGGATACGCTGCAGACCCATATAATTCGTATCTTACTATATTTTTCTTTGCCGTTGGGAACTTACTGATTACAGATATGTTTTCTATGTGTAAGGGGGGGAAAACATATTTTATAAATATTATGATTTTTTCCAGTACAACAATTAGTGCATTCTTATCATACCGGTATATGTCGCCAACATTTGGACTGAGTTATTTGCTTAGTGTTTGTGCAGTATGGAATCTATATAAAAAACACTCATGGTCCAATTGGTTGTTTGCCAGTATTGCAGTGTGTTTATCGCTTGGATTATATCAGGCAAATTTGGGATGTGCCTGTTTTTTGGTTAATGTGCTTGTCATGCTTTTGTGCTTGGTGGAAGATGATAATAAGAGTATTTTGATATTTATCATCAGAACGGGAAGTTCAATAGCCGTAGCATGTATTTCTTATAAAATATTATGGAATTTGGTGATGAAATTTTTTCGAGTGAGTGCATCATCATATAATGGAGCAGCTAATGTATCTGTTTCTCTTATTATTAAAAGATTACCTGTTCAGATACTGGCTGCATACTCAAAATTTTATACCTATTTTTTTGAAAATATATACAAACACAGTATATTTCAAACGACGTATATTTATAAGATAATCTTTTTGCTTTTGCTCTTGGTTTTGCTTTGGCAAGGGTATATGCTGCTACAAAAGAAGAAATGGTTAAGATTAATAATTTATTTATCAGGAATTATTATTTTACCAATAACATGTAATATAAGTGTACTGCTGGCACCAGAGGCGGGATTTCTGATCCAACAAACTTGTGCAATGGCGATATTCATACCAGTGATGTTCTGCTTGCTCGATAAGAAATTTCGAGATGTGAAAAATTATAATTGGTTAAAAAGAGTTGTTTTGGGAATAGGGTTTCTCATTTTGTATGGGAATATATATATGACTGCAATTGACCTGGAAGCTATGTATGAAGGAAAGAATGCATCAGAGAATGTCATGAACCATGTTGTGCAGACATTGATTAATAAAGGGCTATATAATGGGGAAAAACAATATTTTTTTGTAGGGCGAATTAGCAATAATCCTTTATTTAAGACCACCAAATTTTGGAAAGATGCAAATACATATGCGCGTTATGGAGAATTTTGGCTTGATATTTCTTGTGTCCATATGGCATATGATGGAATATTACATGATATGGGAATTGGGATGTTAATTGGAGATGATAATGTGTGCCGGGATTATATTTCCAACGGCATAATGGAAGATATGCCTGTTTATCCGGAGAGCGGATCAATTATGGATATGGGTGAATATGTGCTGGTTAAAATATCAAATGTGTACTAGAAATTATAAATGAGTATTAGTTTGGAGGCATCTGATGAGATCTGTTTATATAAGAAACTTGTATTTGGAAATATTGAAACGAAAAAAATGGATTGCGTTCTTGAGTGTTCTTTTTATGTTAATCATGAGTGCTGTTGGTTTGAAAAGATATATAGATATTCCGGATGGTTATACAGAAGAAGAACAATTGAAAGTAACAGAATATGAAGATAATGTGAAAGAATTTGATGCTGCAATTGAAGAATTGGCAGAAAGCCTCAAACTGGCTGAGCGGCAATTGAAAATTACAAAAGAATATTGTGAGAATTCTATTTATATGCAGCTGGATCCACAGAAAATATATGTATCATCTATTCAGTATGGAGTACAGACGACAAATTCAGTGGGAAATATTTTAAGTGCCTGTACTGCATATATTAATGACGGCAGTATGAAAGAAGAGCTTTCAGAGAAGCTGGGTGATATACCAATAGAGTATCTGAAGGAGATTATCACATGCTCTTCAAGTGGTAATGTACTTACGATATCAGTCATGCATTACAATAAGCAGTCCGCAGAGGAAATAATGGAAGCAATCACAGAGCAGCTTCAAAGGCAGGTGAAACATATTGAAGACGTTCAAGGTGAATTTACATTAGAAGAGCTGGATGCGACCAGTTATACAAAGGCAGATGTATCTGTAGTGAATACGCAGAATACGAATTTAAATAATTATAAAAATAATCAGAATAATATGTCAAGTTTAAGAAAAAGTCTTATTGATCAGCGGAATAACAGAAGAGGATATATAGAGTATAATAAACCAGAGGAACCTGCAGGCGGCAAATCGGTTTCCATAATATTTAAATATCTGATATTTGGAATTATATTAGGGGCAGGACTTCCTTTTTCTATAATATGTTTACAATATGTAATCAGTGAAAGAATCAAAAGCGCAAAAGAGTTGTCGGCTTCTGGAATGGCAATATTGGGCTCTTATCAATCCGCAGAAGAGATCAGAGAAAAAGCAGAAAGAGATGTAATGGACATCCAGTTGTTAGCTGATGAGAAAAATGTGGAGACTCTGTGTCTTAATATCCTGGGGGAAAGCCTTGGTTTGGAACAATCTGCAGAGGCATTTGCAGGACAGATACAAAGTAAGGGAATCCAAACCTGTCAAATTTGCTCGGCACAGCAGAACGTAGAAGAATTAAAGAAGTTAATAGATGTTAAAAATTGTATTATGGTGACGGAAATTGGTAATACAACTTATTCACAGGTGGAAGAAATGATACAGCTATGTCATAAATTTAACATTGATATATGGGGATGTGTAGTTGTTGGATAGGATGATAGATATCAAAAAAACAGTTAATGCAATAAATAGAAATGTATCAGCGCAGTGGTTATTTCTTCTGGCTTTGGCGATTTATCTTACAGGAGCTGTTTTATCATCGACCATGTTTCCGATACCGGGAATCTGTTGGAAACTTTGCCGGTTAACAGCAATAGGATTGATCGTATGGAAAGTAGTTCAATTCGACTGCTTTACTATGAGAGAGACAATTTTCATCGCATTTCTTTTTACAAACGTATTGCTTGTTAAAGCGGTTGCAGGTTATTCGGAACCTTTATACTGGGCAATATTTTTAACAGGTGCAAAGGATGTGTCGTTTGAGAAAATATTAAAGTCTTATTTTGTGATTTCTCTTAGCATTATTTTGTTCGCATTTGCAGCTTCCATGCTGGAGGTTATTGAAAATTTACAATATGAAACAGATACTCGGGGGATTCGCAATTCTTTTGGTATTATATATCCTACCGATTTTGCAGCACATATTTTTTTTCTCATGCTTGTATTTTTATATTTGAGAAAAGAGAGGGTGAAAATTCATAATTATATTATTTGTATGTTCATTACAGTGCTTGTATACCATTTTTGCAAAACGCGGTTGGACAGTATATGCATGGGGTTGTTGATTGTCGGCCACATGTTTATTAAATATCGAACAACAGGAAAAAAGTCTGATATTAAAAAAAGAAAGAAATGGTCACTGCCTGTGATATGCGGGATGTGCAGTATGCCAGCTGGAATGGTTATCATGTGGATCTTGACTAAATTATATGATATGGGAGTTCCTGTTACCTATGATATAGATCGTTTGATTTCTAATCGATTACGTTTGCAAAGCCATGCAGTGGCAGAATATGGGATTCGGATATTTGGACAGTATATTAAAATGGTCGGAAATGGAGGATCTGAGACGTTGCCTGCTGATTATTTTTTTATTGACTGTTCCTATTATTTCATTATATTACAGTATGGACTGGTTTTTGGTGTTTTGGTTTTTGCTGTATATATACTGTGCAGTAAGAAATACAGGCTGGATAGTTATTTTCAGTTGGTTATTATGATGATTGCCATAAATTGTATGATTGCTCATCATTTGTTGGAGTTGGCTTATAACCCGTTTGCGTTTGCGTTATTTGCAAAAGCTTCATATCAGTTGAAAGACAATAAAATATCAGTTAATGGAAGGTTAAATATGCTTTTTTAATAATTTGAAGAGGTACTTGCATAGTAAAGGCCCAGCCAAACCAAATATCACATATACAATTCTACATGCAGGATATGGTTCAAAGCGATACCATGCAGTGTTTTGGAATGCATGAAAATCGAAAGGAATGTTTAAGATTGATGATTTGGCTAAAACTGCCAACAATAAATTATAAATGTTAAAGAAAAATATATGATGCATCATAATAGTAAATGTATTTTCAGAGATATAATTTACAATGGGATAGTTGCCTATGGCGGGCACTAAAAGTTTGGAAATAGTCAGCCAAAAGCAAATACCAGTAATCGATGTCAGCAGGGGTAACCAGCTATAATTGGTCAAAAATCCGGACATGGTAGTTAAATCATTAAAATAAATCTGGTCGTTGGTGATATAAATAAGTATAATGTTTATGAACATTGCTGACAAAATGGTAAAAAGAGGATAATGGAAATGCTCTTCAATATGTGTCCGAAAAAAATTACCTATGTGATAAAACTGGAGAAAAAATCCTGTTTTTAGAAGTATAAGCATGTGAGAATGGTTATATCCATTGCGAGATAGAAATACACATAGTGTACCAAAAGTTACAAACAGGATAGTCATAATATACGGATTCCAAAATCGTGTCAAACATTTATGAATAAAAGAATAGGAAAGGATCACAAGAAACAATGTGGGCACAAACCAGGAAGGACTGTTAAGTTCAAACATTCCACAATCTAAAAAGGGACGTATAAAAAGAGTTTTAAAAGACAGGGACGAACCATAGGTGATTAAATGAGTGCTGCGGAGAACAGATGTCAGAATTCCATAGAAAAGATTCCAAATAAAAAATGGTATGAGCAATGTATGGGCTTTTCGGAGAATGTACCTGGGTAAATCAGTCGTTTTTTCAGGCGTAAAAAAATATCCAGAAATAAAACAAAACATAGGCATAAAAAATGAGTTGTATGGAAAAACACTGGTCATAATACCAAGCCCACTCCAGGCATGAGCGTCAACAACAAATATGATACCCAAGGCGGATAAAATCATAAACTGCTTA
The DNA here is from genome assembly GCA_910574805.1 of Lachnospiraceae bacterium. Taxonomy (GTDB): domain Bacteria; phylum Bacillota; class Clostridia; order Lachnospirales; family Lachnospiraceae; genus Hominiventricola. Next base: position 149,701 of record CAJTCV010000011.1, read on the forward strand.
TTTGTTTTGGATGAAGTAGTTGACATGGGATCAATGATTCCTTTCGTCGATTTATATTGTAGTAGCCTGAATTTTATTGCCATGATCAGGATTTCCGAACTATAATGAAAGCCTTTAAATAATCCAGTATATGGGCAAACAGGGGACGCCCTTTTTCTATTATAGTATACAATATAATAGAGAAGATTACCACAATAATGAAAATAAAATTTGTTTTATTCAATTCGGACATTGGAAGTTGAAAATTGTGCATTATATTAAAAACGGAAATATGAATGCAATATACAGGTAAGCTTAATTTCCCAAGAAAACAAAAAAATCTGCATTGTATCCTGGAGGTCAAAGTCTTTCCGGAAAAGGTTAAACTAAGTGAAAGTAAAAATAACAGGATTTCTAATGCGTCATAAGGCAAAGAAGTTTTACTTGATATTATGACAACGCTTAAAAAACATCCCAGTTCAGTAAGCGTGAGGAGTCCGGTTCCAAAAGGAGTATAAGTAAATTTTTTCCACCAAAGGCTTACATAATAAACGCTGCCGCCAATGAGTAATCCGGCCAGGGCCCGTATATCTAACGAAAAGAATGTCATACTTTGTTCGTGCCATCCATGGATAGTGCCATCACGTATAATTAAAAAACCATACAGCAGTAAAGGAAAAAAACTGACCAGCCAATAAGAATATCTTTCTTTAAAATGGATGAACAGATACAGCATGACTGGAAGAGCAACAAGCAATGCGCTAAGATACCATAATTCTTCGGCTATCATATGCGGAGTTGCAAGGTGCTCTGTTAATGCTGTTCCATATGGCATGATTCCTGTTCCAGGGAGCAATAACAGGCTGACAGGAAGATATAGTAACCATTTAATTATGTCCAGTCCTCGTAAATGAAACATATATATGGTTAGAAAAGCGTTTAATATGATCTCAACACTTGTATAAGGAAATAATCGTTTGAATTTGTTTATGGTGTAGCGGAGTGGAAATTCTGCGGTGTTTATGGCACTGTCTTTTTTTTCTGATAAGTGGCGAATGGCAAAATATCCAGAGAGTATAAAAAAGTATTCTACAAATATCCATCCTGATACAAACAGACTGTTTGCATGAAAAGAGAATATAATATAGGAGGAGACAAAGCGGCATAATTCGATGAAGCTGTTTTTGGTGATTATATTTTTTTTATTCATAAAAATCTCCTGATTTTAGAGTGTGTTAATTCCTTGAATTGATTATTTGAACGACATTTTATGTTATTATACACGAAAAAAGCATATTTTGAAACTCTAAAAAATATTTTCAGGGAATGCCGACAAATGACGATAATCTGAAAAATTACTTTTACGGGTTCCTTAAGGTATGGTATAATAAATAATATTATTTACAGGAAAGGATGGTCCAATGAAATTACTACAGATTCGCAAAATATTATCCGTAGCCCTCGTGGTATGCATTATATCGGGGAATTCCGTAAACGTATCAGCAGCAGAGCATACAGGTCCTGAAGAAATCATAGATCAAACAGAATCGTTATCAGAGGAAGAGGAGAGTACGGGGCCGTCTTCGGAAGAAACCGCAGAGAAATCAGAGGACCCGGAAGACGGGACAGGCGATCTGCCTGCCTCCGGCGAAGATACATCCGTGTCAGAAGAAGGAAATGACGCAGCGTCGGATGTGAAGCCGTTGCCGTCAGAGTCAGAGACTGTAACGGATGCCGGTATAGAAGATGAACAGGAAGCGCTTCCGACGGATGAGAATGCATCATCGGAGGAGGACGCAGCGTCCGGCGAGGGCTCACTGGATGAGGAAATTGTGCCGGATAATAAAGAACAGACAGACACGATTGAGCCCGATGTGTCTGAGGAAGGCAGCATACTGGAGGAAGCGGAAGAAACCAGCATTATGCCTATGAGTTCTAACGAAAATGGCACTTATACGACAGAACGTTCTTCCGGTAACTTTGCCAACGTGGTAGTATTTGTAGACTTTCAGGATACAGATCACACTACCCATGACGGATGCTTTATGAACTTTGACAGGACGGGCGAGTTATTTGACGGCAGTCAGGAATGTCCGCGGGGATTGAGTGAGTACCTTTCCCATATTTCATACGGGAAACTGAAAGTAGATAACATTTTTCCGCAGTATGATGAAAATCAGGGAAAGATTATTCCATACACTCTTTCGGGTTCTGCCGACAGCTATGATGCGGACAGTACAGGGACGGACAATCAGATCATCGGCGAGGTATTAAAAGAGCTGGAGGCAAATGAACGCATTGCCTCCATGAACCTGGACCGGAATGGTGATGGCTGTGTTGACAATTTAACGATTGTCCTGGCCAGCGGTAAGGATATTGGAGATAAGTTCTATGGAAGAAAGGGAGTCTATGGCGGCGGAAATCTGAATGGCTGCAAAGTAGCGGATTATGTGCGGCTGTCAGAATATGATGCATATGGAATTCTTACGAGTTATGGAGTGGTAATTCATGAGTTTCTGCATGTCCTGGGATATCCTGATTTGTATACCTCATCCAAGGTTCCGGTTGGTCTCTGGGACGTGATGGCAAGCGTCAACAGCGGCGTGCAGTATCCCCTGGCATATCTTCGCTCTGAATATACGAACTGGTTTGATATACCGGTTGTCACACAGACTTCCGGAAGCTACAGCCTGTATGCCGCGTCCAGGGCAACAGCCGCAACAAAAGACCAGCAGGCACTTATTTTAAAAACACCTTATTCGGATACAGAATTTTTTGTGGTGGAATTCAGGAAAAAGAGTACAGATAAAAATTCCAGGGATTATGATTATAGTGTACCTGGTTCCGGTCTGATCGTCTACAGGGTCAATACAGCATCCCAGACCAATCAAGGTGATCTGCCTATGATCTATGTGTTTCGTCCGGGAGACAACTATGATGCCAATGGCTACGAAGCGGGAATGGGAGACATTTTTGATTCGTATCTGTCGTTGGAATCCGGGCGCACCTCTTATGGAAGCGGTGACCGTACAAAATCATTATCAGATGGAGCAATTACCTATGCAGATGGAACCAACAGCGGGATTGTCATCAGCAATGTTGGAAGTGCAGAGGCAGATACGATCTCTTTTAATATTACATATGAGAATGTATTTGGCGATGATTTCTGGACATCCGTGTCCAGTCAAAAGGTGTCTGATCTGAGAGAACTGGATTCCTGTATGGATACAGACGGGACGGTTTATTTTCTGATGAAAAAGAATGCTCCGGATAACCAGCTCTATCTTTATAAATATAGTTCAGCCGGTTGGGAGATGCCTGGGAATCCCATGAGCGGATCCGGATTTGATTATCATCTGGCGCGTTATGCCGGATCTATGTATGTTGCTTATAATACAGGGTCAAATATCAGGCTGCTTAAATGGAATGAGAGAGAGAACTGGAAGACCATATATACCTCGCCGACAGCCTCAAACGGTATAACAATTACAGCGGATTCAGAAGGAGTTTATCTTGCATATATAAGTTCGGATAATTCGAAGCTGTATGCATACAAGTATACAACTTCAGGAGGTACGGATCTTGGCATTGTAGCGGAAAATGCCGCCTATATTTCCAGTCCGGTCATTTCCGCGGAAAATGGACAGATAGCTGTTGCATACAGAGAGTTTCGGGCGGACGACAGGTGGAGCGTATACAAATATGATGGCAGGTGGAAGCCGGCCGGGAGTCTGTCTGTCCGGGCAACGGGCGCGACTATGAAGATACACAAAGGAAATATATATTTTCTGTCAAACTGTGAAAAGGGAAACGGGAATGCAGGCTATCTGTATCTCTATCCGCTTTCAGCGTCAGATGGGAAATGGACACAGGTGAAGCAGGACTCCTATATGGATAAAGGAGCTTCCAGCCTGGATCTGTGTTTTCATGGAGATGCTCCCCATGTGATCTACCAGGCAGGAGATTCCAAGCAAGTATATGTATCGACATTATCCAACGGGAAATGGAATACATTGAGCGGCCGGGTTACTGGTGAGTCAGTGTCCAGCCTGAAAGGATATTCTTTGAACGGGAATATTTACCTGATATATCGGGACAATGGAAGCGACTACGTATATATTAAATCACATGTTTCAGAAAACACAGAGAAGATTCCGGAGGCTGGCAATGAGAGTACAGATAAGCCGTCAGGAGGAAATGCCGGAGGAACGGGTGGCAGCACAGAGAAACCGTCAGGAGGAAACACCGGGGGAACAGGCGGCAGTACGGAGAAGCCATCGGGAGGTAATACAGGCGGCGGTTTGAATAATAAAAATGGATTACAGTATGATTCAAAGACAGGGAACTGGTATGTGTATAAAAATGGGAAGATAGATTATCAGTATACTGGAGTTACAAATAATGAAAATGGCTGGTGGTATGTGAGAAACGGCAAGCTGGACTGGAATTATACAGGAGTAGCACCGAATGAACACGGCTGGTGGTATATCCGAAATGGAGCGCTGGACTGGAATTATACGGGAGTAGCGCCGAATGAACACGGCTGGTGGTATATCCGAAATGGAGCGCTGGACTGGAATTATACGGGAGTAGCGCCGAATGAACACGGCTGGTGGTATATCCGGAACGGTCAGCTTGACTGGAACTATACGGGAGTGGCACCGAATGAACATGGCTGGTGGTATATCAAAAATGGAGCGCTTGACTGGAGTTATACGGGAGTGGCACCGAATGAAAACGGCTGGTGGTATATCCGGAACGGAGCACTTGACTGGAGTTATACGGGAGTGGCGCCAAATGAACATGGCTGGTGGTATATTCGGAACGGCCAGCTTGACTGGAACTATACGGGAGTAGCGCCGAACGAACACGGCTGGTGGTATATCCGGAATGGCGCGCTTGACTGGGGCTATACAGGTGTAGGTATAAATGAGAATGGCTGGTGGTATATTCGAAATGGAGCGCTTGACTGGAATTACAGCGGCCCTGTTGTTTATTACGGAAGATGGTATTGGGTGATAAACGGCTGTGTGCTGCATTGATATTGCCATCCGATCTATGGGAAATGGCAAAAAAATCAGAAGGAGTAATGGAGGACGGAAATGTATCGGATGAAAAAATGGACAGCATTCATCTTGTCGGTAGTTCTTCTTTGCGGAGGAATACCGGGTTATGTTTATGCAGAAGAATCGCCGTTACAGGATGAACAGGAAATACTGGACGAGGCAGAAGGTGAGATTGTTGCCGGCGAGGATGAGAATCCGAGTGAAGAGTTGAAGGAAGACCTTCAGGAGGATGGAGAGAATGAGACAACAGAGGAAGATATAAACGAAGAGTCAGAAACGTCTGACAATGTTTCGGATCATACGGAGGATATGCCGGAAAATCCTGTGGAAACTAATCAGGAGACGAAAGATCCAGAAGAGTTACCAGAGGAAAGAGAGGATGAAGCGGCAGATGGGGAACTTGAAGCTATAGATGACGAATCCAACAAAGATTTGTCAGATATGGTCCTGGAGGAAACAGATGACTCAGGTGATGAACCATTGGAAGACGAATCTGAAGTATCTGTATTCGAGATGACTCAGGAAGAGGAACTGAAGAATGCTGGGCAATCAGGGGAAGATCTCCCGAAAGAAGTAGAATATCTGACAGATGTGTATATTAATCCGCTTTATGCCGATGTAATGGATGAATCCGATCTGGTAGAACCGGAAAAGGACGGAATCACGGCATATAATACAGTCAGATATCATTCCGGCCCAGAAGATGCCGGTGCTGAAATGCGCAGTCTGATGCAGCAGAGAGCACAGACAATTGTGGTCGGCTGCAGGTCTGAAAAATTTGATACTACAGTCATACGGGAGATAGCTGCCCAGGCCTTGATACATACCGGGAATCCAATCGAAGGAGATTATATCAGATGGCAGTTTGGAGGGTATACGGCGGGATCAACAGCACGTCCCGACAATGGAAGTTATCTCGTTGAGGTTACCTATACGGTGACCTATTACACGACTGCTGCGCAGGAACAGGAGATGGATACAGCTGTACAGCGTGTCCGTTCTCAGCTTAATCTGTCCGGAAAAAGTGATTATGTAAAAGTGCGTACAATATTTGATTATCTGTGTGATAATGTCCAATATGATTATGACAATCTGGAAAATGACGACTATAAGCTGAAACACACAGCATATGCGGCTCTGATTAACAAGAAAGCGGTATGTCAGGGATATGCAGTCCTTTTTTACCGGCTGGCACTGGAAGAAGGGATTGACACACGTCTGATTGCAGGGCAGGGTGTCAGCAGCAGCGGAAGTGAGGGGCATGCATGGAATATTGTCCGGATCAACGGTTTATATTATAATGTGGATGCAACCTGGGGGAAACAATGGTTCCTTTTATGTGACGCCGGCTTTTCCGGACATATAAGAGATGCAGAATATGCAACGAGTCAGTTTCACAGTGCTTATCCCATGGCTGCGGGCAATTATACCGGTCAGGAAACAGATATTGGGCTTTTTACAGTGCAGTTGTCCAGCAGTACGTATACATATGATGGAACGGATAAAAAGCCGTCAGTTACGGTCAAATCTGCAGATGGTATTCTGAGACAGGGTGTGGATTACAGAATTGCTTATCAAAATAATCGCAATGCCGGAACTGCTTCTGTAGTTATAACGGGAATTGGAAATTATACAGGAAAACTTACAAAGAATTTCAGGATAAATCCCAGGTCCGTCAGTTCTTTGACCATCAGCACAATTCCGGACCAGTCCTATACAGGAAATGGTCTTACGCCTGTACCTGCAGTGAAGGACGGCGGTACAGTGCTGACGAAAGGAGTACATTATAATATTTCTTATCAGAATAATGTACAAAAAGGGACTGCAACGATAATCATTACAGGGCGTGGGAACTATACAGGGAGTGTCAGCCGATCATTTAAAATAGTTGAGAGAAATGGTCTGCAATATGATGCAGCTTCAGGAAACTGGTATATGTATAAAAATGGAAGAGTTGATACGGGATATACCGGGGTCACAAATAATGAAAATGGCTGGTGGTATGTAAAAAATGGAGTGCTGGACTGGAATTATACCGGGGTAGCGCCCAATGAACATGGTTGGTGGTATATTCGGAATGGAGCACTGGACTGGAATTATACAGGGGTAGCGCCGAACGAACATGGCTGGTGGTATATCAAGAACGGTCAGCTTGACTGGAGCTATACAGGAGTAGCGCCGAATGAACATGGCTGGTGGTATATCAAAAACGGGGCACTTGACTGGAGCTATACGGGAGTAGCGCCGAATGAACATGGCTGGTGGTATATCAAAAACGGTCAGCTTGACTGGAGCTATACAGGAGTAGCGCCGAATGAACATGGCTGGTGGTATATCAAGAACGGAGCGCTCGACTGGAATTATACGGGAGTGGCGCCGAATGAAAACGGCTGGTGGTATATTAAGAATGGTGCACTTGACTGGAGTTATACCGGGCTTGCATCCAATGAGAACGGCTGGTGGTATATCCGCAATGGAGCTTTGGACTGGAATTTCAGCGGAAATGTGTATCATTATGGTCATTGGTATTCAGTAAGGAATGGATGTGTCCAGTTTTAAGTAATGATTGTTCATGTTGAGGTCTGGAGTGCCTGGTAAAAAGCAGTCCAGACCTTTTTGAGGGTTATTATGTGTTTCTGGATGTGTACTATATATGTTTTACAATGAGACCAGAGGAGAGTGACGGAAATGCACAGGATGAAAAAATTAATGGCGTTGTTGCTGGCAGCATCAATATTATGCCTGAGTTTTTCAGAAGAGGTCCTGGCAACAGATCATATACATATAGATGGTGATTTAGAGGATCATGCTGCACAGGAAGAGACAGAGATTGATGAAGAAATGAAGGATGAGGAGGAACCAGGAGCAGGAGATACATCTGAAAATCAGGAAGATGAACGAATAGAGAACGAAGAGGAAAAATCAGAAGCTTCAGGAAACGAGCAAACAGAAGAATCAGAAGAAATATCAGGATCTCTGAAGGATGAGGAGGCAATACCGGTGCTTCCGGGAAATGAGCGGCCGGATACATCGGAGGTAATGCCAGAGGTTCCGGAAAATGTGCAGACAGATGTGACAGGAGAAGTGTCAGAAAATCCGGAAAATGAAGAGAAAATAGAAGGTCCGAAAGATGAGACTCCAGATGTGTCAGCAGAGACGCCGGAGGATATAGGGGAACAGGAAAGAAAGGATCTGGAGGATGCAGAATATACAGAGTCTGTCTCACTTCAGATGGATACGCTGCAGGCAGCACCATGGATGGATGGGCTGCTGTATAATGAACATTTTGCGAACTGGTGTTTTTACAAAGACAATCAGATTCTTTGGGATTATACAGGTCTGGCGTCCAATGAAAACGGCTGGTGGTATGTAAAAAACGGAGTGCTCGACTGGAATTATACCGGGGTAGTAAGCTACGGAGACGGCTGGTGGTATGTGAAAAATGGCCAGCTTGACTGGAGCTACACAGGAGTGGCGCCGAATGAAAATGGCTGGTGGTATATTAAGAATGGAGCGCTTGACTGGAGCTATACGGGGCTTGCATCCAATGAAAATGGCTGGTGGTATATTGCAAATGGAGCGCTTGACTGGAATTATACTGGGGTAGTAAGCTATGGAGACGGCTGGTGGTATGTAAAAAACGGCCAGCTTGACTGGAGCTACACAGGAGTGGCACCGAATGAAAATGGCTGGTGGTATATTAAGAATGGAGCGCTTGACTGGAGCTACACGGGGCTTGCATCCAATGAAAATGGCTGGTGGTATATTGCAAATGGAGCGCTTGACTGGAATTATACTGGGGTAGTGAGTTATGGAGACGGCTGGTGGTATGTAAAAAACGGTCAGCTTGACTGGAGCTATACGGGAGTGGCGCCGAATGAAAACGGCTGGTGGTATATTAAGAATGGCCAGCTTGACTGGAATTACACGGGAGTAGCGCCAAATGAAAATGGCTGGTGGTATATTGCAAATGGAGCGCTCGACTGGAACTACACGGGACTTGCGTCCAATGAGAATGGCTGGTGGTATATTGCAAATGGAGCGCTTGACTGGAATTATACTGGGGTAGTGAGTTATGGAGACGGCTGGTGGTATGTAAAAAATGGTCAGCTTGACTGGAGCTATACGGGAGTGGCGCCGAATGAAAACGGCTGGTGGTATATTAAGAATGGCCAGCTTGACTGGAGTTACACCGGGGTAGCGCCGAATGAAAACGGCTGGTGGTATATCCGGAATGGAGCACTTGACTGGAACTATACAGGTCTTGCGTCCAATGAAAACGGTTGGTGGTATATCCGGAATGGAGCAGTAGACTGGGGATATACAGGAGAGGTTTATTATAATGGAGAAAAGTATCGTGTGGTGAATGGTGCAGTGGTATTTGGTGACGCTGCTTTTAGACTTAATTCATGTGCTGCCTCTAAAAACAGTAACGGTCATATGACCATTACATTGGGCATAGAAAGGAATGGAACACTTGAGTCTCTGTATAATGAATATTATATTGTCATGCTGAACGGCACCGGGGATTCGGTCATAAATGGTGTAAAAGGGAATATTCTTCCGGGAGGCGCATTTAGAATAAGCGCTGATTTTTATTCTAATGACGAATTCAGAACTACTGTAATGTGTAAGTATGCGCTTGCGGCATGGAATGGGCAGCAATATACAATTATCAGTAATGCAAGGTATATAGATAATCCTGAAGTGACAGCTACGATGACCAAAAGTTATATGGGATATTACACCAGTGACAAGATTACTTCCAAGAAAGGTTTGCAGGGAGTGTCGGAGGGTTATACGGAAGATCTGGGTGTGCAGCATACACTTCTGAATGTAAATCTTGCCGACATGGTGAGTATGAATGCCAGAACAGGATATGTACCATACAGTTATAAGGGGAAAACATATTATTTTCAGGACATGATCGCACTGTCACGTACGGTACGGTATCTAAATGGATGGGATCTGGACAATCCTTATGGTTCTCATAAGCGGAGTGTAACATTGGTATTATTAATGGGGTGGAACGATGAACTTTCTTATTTGATTCATCCATCTGCCAGGAATAGAGGTGCAGCGTCTTACTATGCTTTGAATATGCAGGATCAGAATGCAAGAGATACTTTTGAGGCGTTGTTCTGCTATATGGGGGAAAAACTGGGAGATAATAAAACGCTGGTCAGTAACTGGACACTTGGAAATGAAGTAAACAGTTGCCGTGTATGGAATTATTCCGGGAACATGTCTCTGCATGAGTGCGTAGCCAATTATGCAGAAGCTTTTCAATTGCTGTATCAAGGTGTCAGAAGGACGGCCAGTGAGTCAAAGGTATTCATTTCTCTGGATCACTGCTGGACCGCATCAGATGCAGGACACAGCGGAATGGAGTATCTGAATGAATTTGCAGCCTATATGAGCCAGACAGCGCCTTCTGTCCAGTGGAATGTAAATTATCATCCATACTCGCATCCTCTGAACCGAAATGATTTCTGGAGCGATAATGGAAATACAACTGCTTCCTGGAATACGCCATATATTTCCATGAAAAATATAAATGTTCTGACAGATTATCTGGGCAATATAGAATCATCTTATGGGAAGCCCGGAGGATCAATCAGAGTGATCCTGGGAGAGATCGGCTTCTCGGCTGTAAAAGGTAACAGCGGACAGGAAAATGGACAGGCGGCTGCCCTGGGCTATGGATATTATATTGCTCTGTTTAATTCAAGAATAGATGCATATATTGCCCGTGCATACCAGGACGATCCGGCAGAAGAACAGATGGGATTATATTTTGGGCTGAGGAATAGAGGGGATGAAAAGAAAGTGTCATATGATGTCTACAAGAGGCTTGATACAACGGAATCATTAGCGTATATGAATCCGTATCTTCCATATATTCAGTTGAGCAGCTGGGAGAGTGCGATTCCGGGATTTAATGCCGGGGCTTTGCCGGCGGTGGATTTTTAGAGGGGATGAAAAAGGTTCTGTAACTTGTGGGACTTTGAATTTAATAATATTAGGTGTTATTAAAAAGAGAAACAATAAGCTCGCCTAAAGGCGAGCTTATTGTTTGGGACACTAATTATCTTTAAAAACCCATCTGCTCTGCACTTGGAAGGAAACAAAAAATAATAAGGTGTCTACGAAAACTTTAACTGCAATTTCTGGTATCTTTATATAGAGGAAGAGAACAAAAGTCAGCATGCCGGATATCGTAGCTTGCAGTATACAAAGAATTATCCATCGGGCCAAAGGAGGAAATCCCCTTTCCCTGTTTTCAAATACCAGATTCTTATTCACCAGATAGGAATAAGCACAGGAAATGATTTTTGCCAGATAAGTGGACAGCATGACATACATATATATTTTATTTTTGGTCACCGATACAAACAGCCAGAAGAGCAGCAGATCAATGACAGAGGCAGACATGCTTGATATAAAAGACTTTATGATTAATGAATAAATTCTTATGGAATCTAATAATGGATTAAAATGAGACGTTTTGTTTCCATCAATATAGATTGTGTGTATCGGGAATGAAACAATTTTAAGACCAGCTTTTTTTGTCTCTAAAAGAACACTGCTCGCATATTCAAAACGTTCTCCCGGAGTCTCCATCAACCTGGAAATAAACGCTTTTGGTATTCCTTTTAATCCGGTTTGAGTATCTGTTATATTTAATCCACAGAAAACTTTAAATATAAAACTTGTGACTTTATTGCCGAATCTACTTCTAAACGGTACATTTTTACTGCTAAAATCACGAGTTCCTATAATGAAATCTTCAGGATGCTTTCGCAGCAATTCGGCACATGCATTTACATCCTCCAAAATATGCTGTCCATCACAGTCACATTCTATGATACCAATAATATCATCATTGGAAAGATACTTTCCCAGAAAATAATTAAATCCGCTTTTAAAGGCTCTTCCCTGTCCCAGATTAATATGATGCTTTACAATCTGGCATCCATATAGTTTCTCCGCCTTGTCAAAATAATCGGAAGTATCTTTTCTACTTCCATCATCCACGGCAATGATATGCCGATATCCTTCCTGGTATAAGCTGTCCAGAAAATATATAAATTTTTCGTCAGGATTATACACAGGCATTATAATTACAATATCTTCAATCATGCTTTTACTCGCTTTCTATTACTTTTTCTCTGGAACCAGCATCTATAACGTCACATTCGCGGCAAAAAGGGATTGCAGTTCTTCCATTACGCATTGCGGTGCGTAATTGCACAAACTTTTGTCCGCCCCATATATCAAAGATGGATGTTGTATTCGCATCGCCCATAAAAGTAGTTTCTTTACAGTCATTACAGCACATTCCAACTTTTCCATCGGGGAAAATAATAATATCTGTAAAAAGATAGATACATGGACTGGAGACAGAGTTGTTTTTCCGAGTTTTATTAGGTGCGTTGCCGGCTCTGGTGGCCAGTATCTCTCCGTCATATCTTCTCTTTATCACGATATTGATATTTTTAAATTCTTCTTTGTGGCGTTTTACATAAAGATATAATTCCCTGCAGTTTTTCGATAACCAGTATTTTTCGCTGTAATCATTGATCGTCAGATCGGACACATAAGGGGCTATCTCCTGAAGCTTTTTTATATCTAAAAGGGTTCCGTTGGATATAATGCATATTTTCACATCAGGAAGTTCCCTGTGTATTTTTCTCAAAATATCAGGTAATCGTTTGTCAATGAAAGGCTCATTATTAACCTGCGGGAAGAAGGTTCCTTTCCAGTTATGTACTTTTAAGTCCATAATGATTTTATCAATTAATTCATCAGGCATTTTCTTATATGGTCTTGCTTCATCGTATATATTTGCTGGACAAAAATGACATTTGCCGTTGCATCTGTTCACTGTTTCCAGCATAATAAATTTAAAATCTGGAATTCTTTCTGATTGGCAAAATCGGGTGATATAGTTGTTTATCTTTTTTCTCCGTATTTTTTCAACAGAAGTCAGTATGAATTTAGAGGTATATTGAGAATAGTACCTGCGGAAAAACCAGATTCCATAGCCGCCATATGAATTTATTTTAACTGGCATATTTTTCATCTCCTTTTAATAAATTTTATTCACACAGTTCCAACATTCCGGTTTCCTTGTCGATCCGATATACATTGTTTTCTTCTATTTTCGTTGATTCGCTAAACAGTTCGGAAAAAGTATTAATAAAATAATCATCCAGCAAATACAATGCCACATAATCATAATTATTCCGTAATGTTTGGCGCCATTCTTCTGCAGTTGCCCCTGAAATAAACCAGTTTGTATTTTCTTTGGCCATCATCCATCCAGAATCTTTATTGTCAATAACCGCAGGTCTGACTTCAAAACTGATCTCCCAGTAAGCGGCTCCGGAAAACCAGTGCCGTTCGTCCTGGCATATCAAATATACGTAATCTCCTTCCTCTGCAACACTGCGAATCTTTTCGGACAGTTCCAGATATGGTGCACGATTATCAATACTTTCGCGAACAATATCTCGAAACAGAAGCTTTGCCATATCTTCCATAGGAGTACACAGCAGTATGATGCAAAAAGTGATAACAGCTGCAATTTTCTCAGAAAATCTGCAGAATACAGCTTTGAGAGAAATGGATACCGTCAGTATATACAAAGCAAGATATACTGCATGGGAATATCTTGCATACGATGCCAGACGAAGGGCTTCTTCCTCTGAGAATTTAAAAAGATAAGTTATGCCAAGACCGATATAAAAGCATATCCATCCAATCAGAGATACTATAGAAGTTATCACAACGGATTTGGCAATCGTATCTGATTTTCGCTTCATGTAATGCCAAACCAGAATAAATATCATGAAGAAAAGGACCAGCAAGGAGAAATAACTGATGAAAAGTCCCATATCTCCAATTACAAAATTTGTATTACCTGCAGTTTTTGTATTGTTAAAAAGAGCCGTCTTAAAAAGATCAAAAGCTTCTGACCGGTAAGTAGTATCTTTTCCGGAAAGAATATTCCAGATATCGGAAAGATGAACTGTCCCGGATGGTGTAGAAGACAATCCAAAATGTTTTATGTGCAGATTCCACACGTGATTTGGAATCACGATGGACAGGAAAACCATGCCTGCATAGGTCAGGACTCCTTTTTTACATCCAGATTCGGCAAAGCCCTCGATTATATATGCAAAGGCAACCATGACTGACAATAAAACACCAGAGAACTTTGTAAGCGTCAGCATTGCACAGATAGACATGATATATAATGTATACCATCTTTCCCGTTTATTGACAGCAAGAACTGCCATTGCCAGTCCAGCTCCCGCCAGTACACCCAAAAATGCATCAACATACAGACTGTGATAAAAATTTTTATAAAAAGGGAGTGGGAGTATCAGGAAAATAACAGTAATTATCGTCCTGCTTCCAAGGGATCTGCAGCCGGTTCTTTTGATTAAAGGCAACAAAAAAGAAAGTGCTGCCACAATATAGGCCAGATAAAGATGCCATTCGCTGAATGCGTCTGTTTTAGTCAGAGTGCACAGCCTTTGCAGATAGTATTGAAATAATGCCATTCCAGGGGGATAAGAACCAAATGACAGGTGTGCCTGAGAAGAGGTTCCAAGACTGCCGGTCTGAACCATGGCTTTTACTACAGTACCCCAGTGGGAAAATTCATCCCATTCATGAAGCTTCATGCCAAATAAAATATAGTTCAGGCCGGCATAAATGAATAAAAAAGACCAGAATCCATAACTGAAAAATGGTTGAAACGCATTAATAAAATCTTTTTTACGAGCAGCGGTTAAAAGTGCAATTATCCATAAAAGTATGGTTGCGCCAAGAGTAAGCATAAACGCGGTATTTAAATGTCCAAGAAGTGCCCCCCCCAAAAGGAGAAGGACAATTCCAGATAGAGTCAATGGAAGGACATCTTCATATTCTCGTTTATAAAATACGGATGCAAATGCACTCCCCGACGATATGGAGAACAGAAAACACAGGCTGGATAACATAATATATAAACTCCCTATATAAGTAAATTACTTTTACGTACTATTTCTTCAGCTTTTGCCACACAAATCATTACAATTTCGTTTTTCATTAAAAAGATAATTACAAAATATATGATTAAACCTGTGGCCATACAAAGTATCAGGTTAACATGTTCAATCTGAATAGTGGATCGCAGGATTAAGACACAGATTACCATAACTGCTGATCCAACTAATATCGTACTGATATTCTTAAAAGGAATTTTAGCTTTTATATATTGACAGCCAAATCTTATATGTATGACAGCTACAGTAAATTCAGCAATTACAGAGGCTAAAGCTGCACCTGTTATTCCAATCTTTGGGATAAACAGGGCATTCAGGCAAATATTCACCAGGCATCCAGATACAGTAGCTACCAGTAAATATTTTTCATTATTTGTAGAAGTTAAAACGACAGATCCTGTAAGGTAAGATATAGTTATAACTACGACCATAATAGAAAGTGTATTGATTACAGTAACAGTTGGTGCAAACCGGCTTCCAAACAATGTGAAAACAATTTGTTCAGAAAGTAATAGTAGTCCGACAGTGGCTGGGATTGCAAGTATCAAAACCGTGTCCATTGTTTTCCAAAACAATATTTTATATTCTTTTAACTTCCCGTTTTTATAATACTGACTCATTCGAGGGATTATGGATGCACTTATTGCAATTGTAATCGAGTATATGACTCTTATCAGTTTTATTCCGTTTGAATAATATCCGACTTCCGCTTCACTGCGAAATATTCCCAGCATGGTAACATCAACCTGATTATATAAGTCTGTTGCAAAGATTGTTGCTAATAATATCAGAATAGAATTAATATGCCGCTTGATTTTAAGAGCATCAAATCTAAAACGTACATGCTTTCTTAAATTGATTACATTTAATACATAATTGCTGGTAGTTGCTAAACTGGTGATTAAAGCGTATATGATATAGTCACTCTGGTCTTTGACAAACAGAAATATTGAAATAATAGAAAACAGTTTTATAATAAAACTTCTAATAGTAATATACGCATATTCTTCCTGTCCAGTGTAGAACCAATCAACATTAAATATATTCATATACAGAGTTAACCCTGTACAAAGATATAACCAAATGTCCGCGTGAAAACGCCCCACCATACTAATAGCTGCAGTATAAAGTATACCGCATATAGCTGAAGAGATAAGATTGAGTAAAAACAATTCACTGAATATTTTATTTTTGTTATTAATATTATTTTCTGCTTTTGCAATTTCTCTCATTCCGTATGTACCTATACCTAAAGAGGCAATAACAAGAAAATAAGACATTATGTTTTGGGCATAACTTACTTTTCCAAGGTAAACCGGTCCTAATATTCTGGAGAGATATGCCGATGTAAGCAATGGAAATAAAATATTTAATAATTTATATGTAACATTAAAAACTGCATTTTTTGCTATTGATTTTTTCTTTTTTCCTTTATATTCCATATCATTGCCCTCGAAAATGTTTTGATTGATTTAAGGAAAAGCTTTATTTGTCCATCATAATAGACTGTTCCCATGCTGCCTGAAATACCTATAATATTACAAACCACAGGGAACGGATGAAATACACCATTACAAGATGTTGCAATGTTGTAGAACACATTTTCAATGTAGTATTTCTGCTCGTCATTCACATTTTCATGGGCATGTAGCAAAAAATTTAGGTAGTCTGGTTTTTGTACGATATAACATCTTGTATCTATGTATCCAGCATGATAATCTAAGTAACTGTAACGGCTGCTGAGGAAAAAAAGAATAAAGTCAATATTTTTTACATAGAACCGTCCTGTCAGTTTCATTAACATTTTGCTTTTGGCCAATAACTGACTATGATTGATTGCATACTCTATGATCTCACCCTCACCATACCCTTTGCCTTTCTCCTGCGTTTTTGTAGTATTACCCTGAAAGCTGACCCACTCGAATTCTTTTTTGTATTGATGTGCCAGATCCTCCAGTCCATTTTCTTTTTTACTGGAAGAATTGTCACAATAGACAATTCTTTTGATTTTCGTTTTGCGGATGAAGAAATCTATTGCGGTAAGAGTTTGTTTTCTCCGTTCTTCAGGGGACTTTATTGCAAGTTTTTTGATATTTGAAGTTGGATGAATACATCCTGTTAATAAAAGACATAAGTTATTAATATCAATCATAATATATTTGATTTATTTTAGATCTCTCTTCTTGTTTTACAGCATAAATTAATATTATTAAACCAACAAATTTATAATGGTTATATGGTACGCCAGAATATAAATTATAAGTGATCGTCATAATGCCTATATATTTAATTAAAATAACAGACTTGTTGGCAGATTTCTTTAATATTGTCCTTACCGGATAAAGACATTGAATAAAAAAATAATATATGCCGCCTGATAGTCCCAAGTCTGTAAAAGCCTGAAGATAGGGTATGTCCAGCTGTTTGTATCCGTAACCATTTCCAAATACAACTGTTGTAAGGCTGGAATTCAGATATTCCACCGGAACTGTATTCATTACTGTATTTCTGGCGACTGCAGCGGCATCTACACCTCCGGAAAAATTTCCTAAATAAGTATTTAATCCAATAAGTAATCTTTGAAAATATTCATTTATTTTTAAAAGAATATCAGGATAAAAAAATATACTAATAATGAAAATGACGACAATACCTGTAGTAGCAATCAAAAAAGAAAGCATTTTGGTTGAAGTTGTTCTTTTCCCGTAGCTCAAATAAAACTGATATATAATAATCAGGATTAAGGCAACCAGTAAGCCTCTTCTCGAACAAATCATTAAATCATAAAATGCAATGAATGCAAAGAAATATTTTAATGTCTTTTGAAAAATGTTTTTTGTATCGTATGTCAATGCTACACACAAATGCATAAATCCTATAACTGACAAAGTAATTCGATCTGCACCGTTTGGTAAAAATGTAAAAGAAATTCCATATAGATTCCTGAAATTATCCGTCAAAATATAAAACAGCAGACATGAATACAATGCTGTTATATGCCACATGGCACCAATAAAAAAATTTGTATTAATCCTTTTGGTGTTTGTACTTACACAGATCCACATCAGTATTACATATGCAGTATATATTAATGCATCATTTCCACCAGTTATAGAGGCTTCATTTATTAGACCATTAAGCATAACATATAGATTATAAATAAGAACTGCCATCATTATTCGTGACGGCTTTATTATAGAATGATTTAAAAGTACTTCATAGTTAAATAATAAAAGAAGACTAAAAAAAAACATTAAATATGTTAAATTAAAACTGGAATTGGGAAGAAATTCTTTTGTAATGACAGAAACCTGGGTCCCAATATTAGCTAAAATAATTCCCAACTCAAAATGATTTTCTTTAATAATTTTCCACATTAGAATCCTATTCTATTTATCTCTTATTTGCAAAGTGTTTGATCCTGTCACGTATTGGAATAAACCTTCTTAAAAAGCAATAATATTTCATACCAATTTTTTGTTTTCGCTCATATCGTTCTCCCCAGTAAAAGCGATTACGTCGATATGCTTTATTTAAATCCTGATCAAAAATATTTGTTAAGAAATTCTCAAATCTTAGTTTCTGTCTATCAATATTATTTTCCTGTGCAATTGCATTTGCACTTAACATGTTGTAAAATAATGTATCGTCTGTATCGATTTTCTTGACTTCATCAACAATTTTTTGAATTATTTTAATATTTGGATCCTCAGTTAATCCCCATTTATGACAATTAATAAAAGCTGCTTCATTGAATTCCCGATCTATCCATGGATTACCCCAGTAAATTGGAACGGCATCGGCTGAAAAAGCTCCGATTATTTTCTCGGTCGTATAGCCTGGGGCAGAAGTATTTTCAAATGCAATAACAAACTTATGTGTTAATTGAAATTCCAGTTTGTTATCTACGGGTCCGCTTAAATTATTTAAATACTTTCCTCCTGAATGAACTGGTTTATATTTTGACAATTCTTCAAAGATAAGCTGCCGGCATCCTGCCGCTTTTGCATTAGAATATACAAAACTGCAAAAATCCGTTTTTTCCTTCATTGCTCTTGCTGCTCTTTCATGTTTGTGGACAGTACGAAAAAGATCATTGGCATAATTATCATTAGAGTAAACCGTAAAATCATCTACTAAGTAAAGTGGAAATCTGATATAGCGATCATCAAAATCCAGATAATGGAATCCAATTGCGTAATCACATATATTAAAGTCAGGAGTGAGATTCTCTGCTGTGTAAAAAATTCTAATACAATTATATTTAAGATAATCCATTGAATTAACAGAGTAAAATAAATAGTCTGGTTTTTCTGAAAGTTCAACTTCATAATATTTTTTCAGAATATTAATTATAAAATTATTATCCGGATTAAAATTTCCACTCATTCCGGAAAACCATATTTTTATTTTCTTCATTTATACTCCTGTTTCTAAACTGTTAATTCATATTTTATGTTGCATTGTTGATTACATTTTCAAGATATTTTTCTGCAACAGACGATTCATTATATTGTCTGGCTGTCAAGAATGCCTTTTTCCGCATACTATCCAAATCTGTTCTACTCATATTACGAATATACTGTAATACTTTTATAAGATCGTCAACGTTTCCAGCTTTGCATAAAAAGCCATTTTTTTTGTCTTGAATTATACCGTCGATCCCTTCTCCTTTAGAAGCAATCGTAATGCAGCCTTGTGACATCGCTTCTAAATAGACCAAACCAAATACTTCATTTTCACTTATCATAATAAAGCAATCTGCTTTTCTCATTTCATCGATTACTGATGAGTGAGATAATTTTCCTTTAAAAATTACTTTTTCTAATTTTTTATTCTTTGCTAATTCCATTAATAGTTTTTTGTCACTTCCGTCACCAACAATTGTCAGAGAATAACAATTGTCTCTGATGGCTGATACCGCATGTATAATTGTATCTACATGTTTTCTGCTGATAAGCTGGCCGACGAATAAAATACGATATATGCTTTTATTCTCAAGCGCAGGTGGTGTATTTACATAGTCATTTGCAATTCCAGATGGACATAAAAAATATTTATTCTGAAAATTTATTGTTTTTTGAGCTTTGAAATGAATTCCCTGCGATCTAAATCCATAGCAATTGATAGATGGATAATAAACTTTTAACCATTTTGTGAAACCAGGTCTTTGTAAATATTCTATTCCATGAAAAACAATGCTGGTTATTGCTTTCGGAAACTTCTGTTTTAAATAATATAATTGATAAATCTGAGGATTTTCGGCATGCGCTAATATTATATCTGGAATGAAATTTTCTTTCTCCAGAATATGTTGGATTTTATTTACTTGATGCTTGAGTTGTCTGTTCGGATAAGCTCCCTGTGGAATGACCTTTAAGATTGTTGATTTATAAATATGTACTCCGTCTTTTTGGTAAGCTAAATCTTTCCTCTGCGATAAATCCAGACTTATACGATAGCCTAATCGATTAGTAATTTTATTTATAATCTTTGACGGCATCATATAAAGAGCTTTCAGAAAAATATTGTAGTTGTGAATCACAATAACATGATGTCCCTGTCTGACCCATTCTTTGGCAAAATTATGAACAACAGGAGTTGTTACTGCGTCTGGACAATCATCAGGTTCTTGATATAAAGTTGTCAAAACAAGTATGTTCATTTTGGGAGTATGTCCTTTTTATATTATTTTTGTGAATTATGTACATAACCATATCCTGAACTCCCTGCTCAAACGGAATCCGAGGCGTATAGCCAATATCTTCAACCAGTGCGCTGATATCGGCCTGAATCCCAGATGTTTTTGCAGTATCAGATTTCTCATCAAATTCCGAGAGTTTATACCTGTACATTCATCACACGATTTCCAACCCGGACATCATTTCCAATAACCGTTTTTTTGAAAATGTCAAATTCATGAAAAGCAAAATGCTTTTTTAATATATTTTCCCATTTGTGAAAAACCGGCGATGTCGACA
>CAJTCV010000012.1 GCA_910574805.1 Lachnospiraceae bacterium
AGGGCTATTACGCAGGGAACTATCCGCATGGGAAACGGAACGGAATACACTGGCAGCGAAGGTCAACTGGCATTTTAGAACCAGCGATGCCAGAACGAAGCTTAGCTCGTTGTATCCCACATTTACTACTGCCTCTTAACGAGGTGGTAGTATTGCTAAATATCAACAGGTCAGTACACTACTACAGCTACGATAAGACCGGTTTTGCGGCGATCATCAGCAATTATGCATCGGACCTGCCCCGTGCGGATGTAAAGGGAAATCCGACGACGGTACCCGTGAAATCCATCGGAGCGTCCTACGGTTATTCGGTGCAGGAGATGCGTGCAAGCCGGATGGCCGGAAAGAGTCTGGATGTCCGGAAGGCGAATGCAGCCAGATATGCATGCGACCGGACCGTCAACATGATTGCCTTTGCAGGAGATCCAAAACATAAAATGCAGGGGATGCTGTCCACGGACAACAACATCCCGCTGTACACTCTGTCCACGACGGAAGACGGAAAGACGTCATGGAAGGATAAAACGGCATCTCAGATTCTGGATGATATCAACGGCATGTTTGCATACCAGGCCAGGCTGACGCAGGACGTGGAACGGGCAGACACGCTGGCCCTTCCTCCGGATGTGTATATTGATCTTTCCACCAGGCAGATCCCGAACACCGGATTTACGGTCATGAAATTCCTGATGGAGAACGCTCCTTATCTGAAAGAGATTATTTCCGCCCCGGAACTGATGGATAAAAACGGGGAGATGAATCCCTACGGGGAAAATGTGACGCTTCTGTACACGAACAGTGAGGAGAAATTCAGTCTGGAGATCCCCATGCCGTTCTATCAGTATCCGCTGCAGAACCGCAACCTTGAGATCGTGGTTCCCTGTGAAGAGCGCGTGGCAGGCATTGTCCTGTACTATCCGATGTCTGCGCTGATCGCAGTCGGCGTATAGAGAGGAGGATTCATTCATGAAGATCGAGAACATTTCAGAGGGAAAAGTCATCGGGATCGGGACGGTTACCGTGCTTCCGGGAGAGACAGAGGAGATCCCGGAAAGCTTTGAACGGAGCCCGGTTCTGGAAGTTTATAAGCGGATGGGGCTGGCAAGAATCATCGGAAAGCCTTCCCGGACGGATGAGGATACCAAAGCAGCGGAACTGGAAGAAGAAGCGGCAGAGAAGAAAGCCCGGGAGGAAGCGGAGGCGCTCCGTCAGGCCCGTCTTGCCTCTCTGAACGGGATCAGTGAAGAGGCGCTCGGCCGGCTGGCTGTTGAGCTGGGCATCAACCCGGCGGACTGCAAAGATCAGGCGGACGTCCTGAAAAAGGTAAAGGCAGCGCTGAAAAAAGGATGAAAGGGAATCAGGTGATCGCATGGATGCACTGGAGATCTTCCGGATGGTGGCGACCGAGTTTGCTTCCATGCCGGACGATGACGTGAAGGATCCGGATACCGGCAGAGTGACTGCCTACGGTGTCCGGTCTTTTCTTTCCCTGTATGCGGACCAGATTTCGGAAAAGCGGTTTGGGAGCACCTATCAGAAGGCGCTCGCCTATCTGACGGCACACAAACTGAAGATGAACGGCTACGGCGACACAAAGAACGGCACCATCAGTGACGCCCTGCGGGTGGCTTCCTTTTCCGAGGGGGAATCCTCCATATCCTTTGCCACCAGCCAGCAGACGAACCTTCAGGTGGATGCGGAGTATGCGCTGACCGTATATGGCCTGGAGTTTCTGACGCTCCGGAGGAACGCGGTCATTCCGATCATCAGCGCAGGGGAGGCGAAGCCATGAGCGCCCGGGTAAGAATCACTTTGACGGCGGAGGGCAAGCGGTTTGAGCGGATGCTCCGGGAACTGGCGGATAAGGAAGTACGGATCGGTTTCCAGCATGGGGAAGCGACGGAAGAAGACGGAACGGATATCTGTGATATTGCCATGTGGAACGAACTGGGGACGGAGCATATCCCTGCCCGTCCTTTTCTTCGAAAAAGCGTGGATGAAAATACCGCAGAGATCAATGCCTTTCTGCAGACACAGAAAGAAAGCCTGCTTCAGGGCATGCCTGCGGAACAGATCCTGAATGAGATCGGGATCTTCCAGAAGGATCTGATTCAGGAGAAGATCACAGAGGGAAGCTTTCCTCCCAATGCGGCATCCACCATCCGGAAAAAAGGATCAGATAAGCCTCTGATCGATACCGGCCGGATGCGGCAGTCCGTCAACTACGTAATCCGAAGGAAAGGAGAAAGCGGAGAATGAATTTTTTCAGAAAACCATACACACTCAGGCGTTATAAAGAGCCGAAAATCATCCGGGGCTATCATTCCATCCCTTATGAGGAATTCACGCTCCCCATGGACGTACAGACCATGGAGGACACGGTCATCACGACGCCGGACGGCTCCGAATCCGTACAGCGCCTGAAAGTGTTCTGCGATGAGGAAATTCTGGTGGAGAACACGGTCAGAAAGCAGAAGGCGGACCGGCTGTGGTTTCAGGGGAAATGGTTCGAGTGCCGGTCCAGCCGTCTGAGCGAAAACACGCCGCTGCGACACTATACGGCAACCTTTGTGGAATGCCTGGATCAGGAGACGGGTCCGGAAAGCGGGGAGAGCGTATGAATCTGACCGAGGTACGGGAACGGCTGTATGATGCCGCGGCACTGTTTTTTGGAGAAGCTTCCGTCATCTGGGCGGAGCAGGTGGGGACGAAACCGGAACCGCCCTGCGTAACGCTGAAGATGGGAAGTCTTTCCAGAACCGCTTTCCATGTGGAGGATGGAGAGGGCGTCAGAAGTTACCAGTGCAGCACGACGGCGGAAGTCAACCTGTATACCAGGGGGAAGCCGGTGACGGAGGAAAAGGGCGCCACCGGCAACTGCATCAATACGGCCACTACAGATCTGATGGAGTTTTCGAACTTCCTTGAATCAGAGGCCATGCTGGATTTTTTCACAGGCTGTGACATGAGTGTGCTTCTGATGCCGCCGATCCGGGATCTGACCAGTCTCCAGAATGACAGTAAATACCGGTACCGTGCCATGGCGGAGTATGCAGTCACCTTTGTGGAGGAAGCCGGAGGCAGGTACAGCCTGTCCGGAATGACGGCGGCTCCGAACAGCAGCGGCGGCGGTACGGAAGAGATGGTAAGGGAACCCGTTGGAGTAATTGAAGATTTTGAATTAAAGGAGTGAAGAAGATGAAGAACAATCCACTGGATGATCTGGTCAAATGCAGCATTGAGATTTCCAGTCCGGCGTCCGGCGACGAAACGTTTGACAGCATTCTGGTTGTAGTGGCTCCGCCTGAAGCGGCGGGCAGCACAGATGCCGGTGCGAAGGAGACGAAGGTCATGAACAGGGTTACCGCCATTTCCCGGGCGGATGAGCTTCTGGATTATGGTTATACCGTGAAGGATCCGGTCTATGCGGCGGCGCTGGTGGCGTTTTCCCAGACGCCCTCTCCGGATGAACTGTACATCTGTATCCGGAAGGAAGCAGAGAAGGGTGCAGAGCCGGAAGACAGTATGGCAGAGGATAACGCTCCGGAGGATTCGGGGACGGGAACGCCGGACAGCGGAAAAGATGCCAAAGCGGAGGGACAGAAGACCTGGGAAAACATTCAGACCACGCTTTCCAGGGCGAAGGCGGAGGCTGGATTCTATGGGATCTGCCTGGTAGGATTCCGTGATGAGGAGACGGTGGAAGGCGCCGTTTCCTGGGCGGAAGCAAATGAAAAGCTGTTTGCCTTTGAGTATCTGAAACCGGACGCCTGCCCGGTGAAGAACCTTTCCTTTTACCGGAGCTTCGGGATCTACAGCGGAGAAGCGGATGGCTATGAGGAAGGAGAACAGCCGGCCGAAAATCAGTATGCTGCGCTGGCATGGATGGCAAAGTGCTTCGGCTATGATCCGGGTACGGAGACCTGGCACCTGAAGGAGCTTGCCTCCATCGTGCCGTCCGCGTTGTCCACGGCCCGGAAAAAGGAACTGGAAGAGAAACATATCAACACCTTCCGGCGCTATGCAGGATGTAATGTCACTTTCGGCGGTTATACGCTTGCGGGAGAATGGATCGACGTGATCCGGTTTCGGGACTGGCTGAAGGCGGAGATGCAGATCAACGTGTTCAATGCCCTGAAGACGAACCGGAAGGTTCCGTATACGGATGCCGGCATCGGGCTGATCGAAGGAAAGATGGAAGAGACGCTTCTGAAAGGACAGACCATCGGAGGAATCGCCGGGAATGAATATGATGAGGAGAACCTGATTCCGGGCTTTACGGTTACCGTGCCGCGGGCGACCAGTCTGACGGAGGCAGAGCGGAAGTCCAGAAAGCTTCCGGGCTGCCGGTTTACCGCACGTCTGGCCGGTGCGATCCATGCAACAGAGATCGAAGGGTATCTTTCCTTCTGACGGCACGGAGGATGGAAGCAGATGTAAGAAAGGAGAGTGTGAAGGATGGGCGAAGTCCATACCTATAACCCGAGAAAAGTCACCTGTGCCCTTGGGCGGCACATCGTTTCCGGCTTTGCGGATGACAGCATGATTACCGTGGAGTTTGCCGGTGACGGCACCAGTTATGTGTCCGGTGCGGACGGGGAGATCGTGCGCAGCATTGATCCGACCGAGATCTATACGCTGAAGATGTCTCTGCAGCAGACGTCCAGAACCAATGAATATCTGCAGAACATGTACGACAGGGACCGGAACGACGGAGGAGGGACGTTTTCCGTCAACGTGAACGACATTCTGGGCCGGGAAAAGTTTGTCGGCGGCATGGCCTGGGTCACGAAGCCGGCTTCCTGGGTACGTGGAAAAACGCAGAACAACCGGGAGTGGGAGCTTGTGGTGGCGAACGGGCAGTTCCGGTAAGGGCCGGAAAAGTCCCGTGAAGCAGAGTGAAAAGCAGAAGGAGGAAAAACCGATATGCAGTTAAAACAGGTGACGCCGACAAAAGTCAGTGTCGGAGACATGGAATTTTACATCCGTCCGTTTCCTGCATTCAGGGCGGCGAACATCACAGGGGAGCTGGCATCCGTGCTGGCTCCTCTTCTGGGCGTGCTGGCTCCGCTGGTGTCAGAGGGCGGAGGCCGAAAGCAGGAGGCTTCGGAAGAGGAAGCTTCCGGAGCGGAACAGGAGGAAAGCGTCCTGGATCTGGATGCGGCGAAAGCGGCGGAGGCCATGACGCACTGTCCGTCCATTAACGGGGACCGGATGGAGAAGCTGATGAAAAAACTGCTGCTTGGCGGCCATATCGCCGTGGAGCTGGAAGATGAGAACGGGGAGACGGAGGAACACAGGCTGACACAGGATCTGGCGGATGAGATCTTCTGCGGAGACAGCCAGCATCTGTTTGTTCTGTGCTACCATGTGATCCGCCTGAATTATCAGGGTTTTTTCGAGAAGCTTTCCGACCTGTCTGGGAAAGCCGAATCCGTCCGGACCCTGAGGAAAATCCTGTAAGATACGGGATTTTTGACAGCAGTCAGTTCAATGAGCTGGAGCTTCGGATGTACATTCTGATCAAGGCGCGGCTGGCATCCATGTACGAACTCCAGAACGTCTATACGCTGGATGAAGCGCTGAAGCTGTATGCGCTGTACCGGATGGAGCTGGATATTGAAAAGGGCCGTGCGGATGACCTGAAGAAAGAAGGGAGGGGCAGGCATTGACAATACGGGACATTGTGGTCGCATTCGGTTTTGACGTGGACCGGAACAGCGAGAGAGAGGCACAGGGCAGCATTAAGGGGATTGCAAACCTTGCAAAAAGTGTTCTGGGTGCCATTGGCATCGGGTTTTCCATTGCCGGCCTCTCCAGTCTGGCGGAAGCTGCTGCGGACGTGGAAGCGCTGGACAGTCAGTTTTCCCAGGTGTTCTCAGGCATGGAGGAAGAGGCGGAAAGCAGACTTAAGGCAATAGAAGATGATACGGATGTGCTGGTAAATCGCATGAAGGGAAGCTTTTCCAGAATTGCTGCCTTTGCGAAGGTATCCGGTGTGGAGCAGGCAGATGCACTGGAACTGGCAGACCGGGCAATGATTGCAGTGGCAGATTCTTCAGCTTATTATGACCGGTCTATCGAACAGGTCACGGAATCTCTTCAGTCCTTCCTGAAAGGAAACTACGAAAATGACGCTGCCCTCGGACTGTCTGCGACGGAGACGACCCGGAATGCGGCAGCCAACGATCTGTACGGGAAATCTTTTAAGGACCTGTCGGAAGCGGAGAAGCAGTTCACGCTCCTGAAGATGGTGGAGGATGCCAATGCCGCATCCGGTGCGCTGGGACAGGCAGCCCGGGAATCCGATACCTGGACGAACCAGCTTGGCAATCTGAAACAGGAGCTTAAGGATCTGAAAGCGGCTGCAGGCGTCGGAATCCTGAAGCCGGCGGTGGCGGTTCTGAAGCTCCTGATTTCCCTGACGCAGAGGGCAAAAAATGCGATTGCTGAAATGACCAGGGAAAACGGGATCATGACCAGGTCCTTTGACCGCCTGCATGCGCTGGTGAAAAGGCTGAAGCCGGCCATTGACCGGATGATGCAGGGGCTGGCGCTGGGCGCTTCCCGGGGAACGGCATTTATTAAAGGGGTTGTGGACCGGCTCGGCGGCATGGGAAACGTCCTGAAGATCCTGACCATGACAGCCGCTGCATTTTTTGCGGTCATGGCTTTTGCAAAGGCGGTTTCCGGGGTGAAGAAGCTGTATGCGGCGTTTAAAGCCGTTGATAAAGTTCTTCTGGCTGCAAAGCTGAAAGTGCTTGCGCTGGTGGCGGTGCTGGTGATTCTGGGACTGATCGTGGAGGACTTTGTGAACTTCCTTCTGGGAAATGATTCCGTCATCGGCTCCATCTTCGACAAGGCCGGAATCGGGGCGGACAATGCCCGGAAAGCCATTTTCGACGCATGGAACAAAGTGAAGACGTTTCTGCTCGGAGCATGGGATATGATCCGGCAGGCGGCCGGGATGTTTGCAGATACAGTCAAAGGCTTTTTTGAACAGCATGGCGAAAGCATACGGCAGAATTTTGAAAGGGCATGGGGAATCATCAGTACGTTTCTCAAAGGAGTATGGACTTTCATCCTGCAGCTGGCATCTGCGTTGTTCGGAGACACGGAGGACAGCATTGGCAGTTCTGCAACCAGCACGAAAGACAGACTTCTGGCCATATGGCAGGGAATCCTGGGTGCGTTGTCGGCCGTGTGGGATGCCCTGTACGAAATCGGGAGTGCGGTTTTTAACGCCATGGCAGTCGTCATTGAGACCGTTTTTGGATGGATACAGTCCTTCTGGAACAGCTGGGGATCCCGGATCCTTTCATGGTTTAAGGTACTGTGGAATTCCGCAGGAGGAGTTCTGAGCGGCTTCCTTGACATAATCAAAGGCGTTGCGAATTTCATATCGTCCGTATTCACCGGAGACTGGCAGGGAGCATGGGAGGCAGTAAAGCAGATATTCACCGGAATCTGGGACGTTGTCGTAAACTACATTACGGCAGTATGGGAAACGCTGAAACTTCTGTTCTCCATGGGACTTTCCGCCATTTCCGCCCTGTGGAAAACTGTATGGGGAGGAATCAGCGCATTTTTCAGAGGCATCTGGGACGGGATCGTCTCTTTTCTGGCCGGCGTTTTCGATTCGATCCGTACCGGCATTTCCGAACGGATGGAACGTGTCCGGAGTGCGATCATGGACGGCTTTCAGGCGGCGGTTGACTTCATAAAGGGTCTGCCTGCACAGGCGGTTCAGTGGGGCGCTGACTTCATCGGCGGGCTGATAAAGGGCATCACGTCCAAAATGGGGGCAATTGGAGAGGCGGTGAAGGGAGTCGGAGGAAAAATAAAATCTTTCCTGCACTTCTCCGTACCAGATGAAGGGCCTCTTACGGACTATGAGAGCTGGATGCCGGACTTCATGAGCGGACTGGCCCAGGGAATCCGGGCAAACGAACATCTGGTCCTTGACCAGGTCCGGGGGCTGGTGGACGGGATCTCCGTTCTGATGCAGGCGGCAACGGCACAGCCGGCAACCGCAGCGGGCAGCATGACCGGCAGCACGAATTCCAGCGTGATCCAGAACGTGAACATCAGCAACAGCTACAGCGGAGGAAGCAGGGAGACGCAGAGAAACGTGTCAAGGGCGATGAAGAAGTCTGCGTCCGATGCGACCACGTATATGGCCAGAGGTCTGGCCTATGCAAGAGGATAGAAAGGGGAAAACAGATGGCGGGAAAAGGACTGAAGCCCGTCTCGGTGGCGGGTATCGAATTTGACGCCCTGATCGATGAGACAAAGACCATGAGCTCCACCATACCGGCGTATCCGGTGGAGGACGGATTTCCCGTATCCGATACGATCATTCCGGATCCGGTGAAGGTTCAGATGACGCTGTATGTAAGCAGCACCCCGGTCACCTGGCTGTACCGGCACGGAAGTTCCCGCGACCGGGTGAACCGGATCTGTGAACGGATCGAGGACCTGTGGCTTGGCCGGGAGCTGGTGACGACGGACACCATCTATAAGAGTATGGGCATTACGAACATCACGATCAAAAAATCCAGGGAAACCGGATATGCCCGTGAGATCTCCCTTTCTCTGCAGAAGGTACGGATTACGAAGGTGCGGACGGTCATCATCCCCTCTTATGTGCTCAAAAGCGGGGAGACCATGGCGAATGCAGGCGCTGCTTCCGTGTCGACTTCTTCCGGAAAGTCCGGTTCCGCAAAAACGTCTGGAAGCTCCGGAACATCCGGTGCACCTGAAAACGTGGCGGAAAGGGTAAACCAGAAGATGGCCGCCCGTGAGAGCAGCGCGAAAAAGAGTCATTCCATCCTGTTTGGGGTGGCAAAAGGACTGAAGTTTCTGTAGAGGAGGAAGATATGCTGTATATAGAAGTGCCGGACATGAACGACAGCATGTCCACGCTGATCATCGACGGCAGGGAGTATGCGCTGCGGTTTACGTACAATGAGAAATATGATTACTGGAGCTTCGGGCTGTATGATGCAGGCCGGGATCCGGTTGTTTCCATGGTGCGGATCGTTCCCAACTTTCCGATCTTTCATTTCTGCACCGGCGCAGACATTCCGGACGGGATCTTCGGATGCCTGTCTGATCTGGATACCGTCGGAAGGAACGCATTCCGTGACAAAACCGCAGAGTTTGTCTACATCCCGAATTCGGAGCTCACGGGATGAAAGGAAAGGTGAAAAAATGTCTGATAAGAACTTTTTAAGAAGGTACACCCTGAAATGCGGCCCCATGGACCAGCCGGGATTTGAGATCGGGAATGTCAGGAGCGCAGAAGAGACCGCTCTGCATGTTTCCTTCAGCATTGAAAAATCGGATGCGGAGGCGGCCAACACGGCAAAGGTTCAGATCTGGAACCTGTCGGAACGGAATCTGAAGCTTCTGGAAGCAAAGGACTGCATTGTGGAGCTGAAGGCGGGGTATGGGGACAACATGGCTCTGGTGCTGGTGGGAAACGTGACCAGCGCTGTGACCACGTCTGACAATGCGGACCGGATGACGGAGCTGGAAGTGGTGGACGGGAGAGTCGCTCTTCGGGACACGGATGTGAGCGTGTCCCTGAACGGCGCAGTAAACTGCATGGACGTGTATGCCTTCCTTGCATCGCAGATGGGGATCCCGGTGGTCTTTGCTCCGGACCTCACGTACAGGATCCTTCCAAACGGGTTCAGCTTCGTGGGATCTGCCAGAAACGGGCTCCAGAAGCTGGCCGGATGCTGCGGGCACAGCTTCAGCATCCAGAATCAGATCCTGCAGGTCACGTGGCCCGGCCGGCCGGTATCCGTCAGAGGATATCTGCTGAACAACGATTCCGGGCTTATTGACGTGCCCAAAAGAATTACGCTTGCAGCGACCTCCGGAAGCACAGAGCAGACAAACGGATGGGAGATCCGTTATTTTCTGAACGGCGCCATCGGGATCAACGATATCGTGATGGTGGAGAGCTCCGTCGTGAGCGGATACTTTCGAATACAGAAGATCACGATGGACGGAGACAACCTGGAGGGGGACTGGATCTGTACGGCGCAGGTGCTGGAAATACCGACGGCTCCCGTTTCGGTCCCGCAGGCGGAGGGAGACGGGATCAAAAAGGGAGATAAGGTAAAAGTGATCCGGACCACGGAGCAGTCCGGGAAGACAAAGGGGTACCAGTATGCAGGGGGAACCTTTGTATGCTGGTATGACGTTTACGATGTGATCCAGGTAAAAGGGGACCGGGTCGTGATCGGCATTGGAAGCACGGTCACGGCTGCGGTCAACATCGGTGATCTTGAAAAAGTATAGACATTATCTGAACCGGGAGGAATACGCATGATTCAGGAAGTAGTACAGGAAATCGAAAACACGGTCAGGGACGGCCTGAAAGGGATCCATACGGCCATGCCGGGGGAGATTACGTCCTTTGATCCGGGAAGCGGCAGGGCGACGGTAAAGCCCAACGGACAGTACACGTCATCCAGCGGAAAACGGATGGCGTATCCGCAGATCTCGGATGTGCCGGTGGCGTTTCCGGTCTGCCAGTCGGCAGGCGTCGGAATCGCCTTTCCGGTAAAGGCCGGGGACAGCTGCATCATCATTGTATCAGAAGTGGAACTGGATGAATGGAGAAGCGGGGCCGAATCAGAAGGCTCCCTCCGTTTTGACCTGACAAACGCCATGGCGGTTCCCGGCCTGCTGGTGGGCGGCAGTGAAATGATCCGGAAGGCATGTGCGCAGGATGCGGTGGTGATTGCCGGCAAAACGGCGGAGGTTCTGATATCGGAGGATGAAATCACGGCTACCGTGGGCGACACCGAACTGAAGCTTACAGAAGAGGAGACGGCCATCAGGGGTAATTTAAAGGTGGACGGAGATATTTCTTATACAGGAGCCCTTCACGGCGCTTAAAAAGGCAGACAGGAGGTGGACAGATGATGGACATTCTGCTGGATGCTTCCGGTGATCTGTGCATATCGGAAAGCGGCGATCTGAAACTGGAAGATTCCGTGGCGCAGAAAATCCGGATCCGGCTGCTCTGGTTTGAGGGAGAGTGGCGCTGGGATACGGAGGAAGGGATTCCATACTTTGAAAATCTTTTTGTCAAAAATCCGGATACGGATCATTTTGAGAGCCTGGTGAGGGAGCGGATCTTTGAAGTGGAAGAAGTGACGGAAGTAAAGGAAGTATCGGTCACATATGACCGGAAGACCAGAGACGCCGTAATCCGATATACGGCGCTTACGGATTTTGAAAAAATCAGAGAGGAGGTGCGGATCCGGTGCCTGATTACGGAGTAACGGAAAAAGGATTTGTTCTGAAGCGGATGGACACGATTCTGGAGGAGGTCCATGCGGAACTGACGGAGGGCTACGGTGTGGACACCAGACTTCTGCGGACGTCCTTTCTGGACGTGCTGGTGACCACGTTCTGCGGACAGATTGCGGACCTGTGGGAGACGGCGCAGGACAGCTATTATGCCAAATATCCGACCATGGCGGACGGCGTCAACCTGGATCATGCGGTCCAGTACGGCGGGATCCGCAGGAAAGCCGCACAGAAAACCTGCTATCCCCTGCACTGCACCGGAAGGGACGGCACGTTTGTCCGTTCCGGAGTCATTGTGGCGACGGATACGAATCCGGAAATACGGCTTACGTCTCCGGAGTTCCAGATTACAAGAAGCTCCTGCAATGGGGCGTCCATAAGAGTTGCGGCGGCTCATGCGGGCGTCTATACGATTGCAGTCAACGGAGTACAGTACAGCTTCTCCAGCACGGCGGGGACGGAGGAAGACATCCTTGTGGGCCTTAAGGAAGCGGTGACGGATGAATCCTATGAGCTGCAGATAAAAGACGGCAGGCTGATCCTCACGGACACCATGAAGACCAGGAACAATGCGCTGGTCCTGTCGGAAAACCTGACCACGGATCAGGTGACGACGATCGCCGGTTTTTATACGGAAAGCTACGGGAAGGTGATCCTGCCGTACGGGATCATCCGGAAGATGGTCAACAACATCCCCGGATTTGAGTCCGTGACCAATCTGCTGGAGCCGGTGTACGGTAGGCTGCAGGAAACGGACATCGAGCTTCGGCAGGCCTACATTGCGAAATCGGCGCTCCGGTCCAATACCATGGTGGACAGCATCATATCGGAGCTTCTGAACAATGTGGCGGACATCGAATCCGCATCCGGATACGAAAACGACACGGACGTAACCGATGCAAGGGGCCTCCCGCCCCACAGCGTGGAGATCATTGTGGAAGGCGGGGACGAACAGGAGATCGCCTCCGCCATCCTGATGCGGAAGGCGGGCGGGATCTGGACGCACGGGAATGTGAAGGTATCCGTGCCCACCGCCTATGGAGACTCCGTGGATATCCGGTTCAACCGTCCGGAGCGGGTCCATGCATGGCTGAAGGTGAAGCTGAAGGGCGATGCCGCAAGGCTTCCGGTGAATTATGCGGAGCTGGCCATTGCGTCGATCGTGGAGGACGGAAGTCAGATGGTGGCCGGCACCAGCCTGATTACGCAGCTTCTGCATGACGGAATCTACGGAAGGGTGGCGGGAATCACCCGGGTGGATGTGCTGACCGCTCATTCCACGGACCGGATGTATGTTCCGGCGGCGGATGATTACAGTGAAAAAAACATCATGGTGTCGACCAGACAGAAGATATCCATTGATGAAACCAGAATTGAGGTGACATTCGATGCAGACGAATAGACCGGTGTCAAAAAGCATGATGCCCGGGGAGCGTCTGGCTTCTGCATGGATCCGGGACATGCCGCAGCAGTTTCAGGAAAAACGGAATATCGGGATCCTGATCCATGCACTGGCACGGCAGATGGAAGAGGTTGAAAGGGTGTTTGGAGAGATCAATACGCTTACGGACATCCATACGGCCCGTGGGAAGAACCTTGATTATGTGGGGGACATTGTATGCATGAGCCGGAAGGAGGCCGGAGAGCTGATCAACAGAAGATTTCCGGAGCCGGTGATATCGGATGAACGGTACCGGGAATATCTGCAGTATCAGGTGCTGCGCAATACGAGTGACTGTACCTATGCGGACATCATGAAGGCGATTGACCTTCTGTGGGATGTGGACAGGGCCAGGTACTATGAGCGGGAAGACCGGCCGGCCACCATCTTTATCGGCCTTCCTGCGGTGGATATCGAGGAAGAGGACCCGGCGGAAGGAAAGCCTCAGATTCTGAAGCCGGGAGGAGTCGGTTTTATCTATACGGTGCAGTATGGAATCAGAGCGGATCACACAGGAATGGAAAGGGTGATCTTTTCACGCCTGAATCTTCATATATGGTTCCGGTTTTTTGATATGCGGCTTCTGGACGGGAAATGGATTCTGGATGGTTCGGTGCATCTGGGACAGAGGCCCGGGTGTCAGATGAAGGCTGCTGTCATATGCGGAATGATACCGGCCCGGTATACGGAGGTGATGGAGTTGTCCGGCATCCTGTTTTTTATGAAATTTCCGGATGTTCAGATGCTGCATGAATTCGGAGTGAAGATAAAAACGGCTGTCCGCTCATCCGCCGTATGGAACATGAAAGCGGAGAAGATGCGGATCTGGATTCCGCTGCCGGAATACGGGACAGTGAAAAGTGATTTTGTCACCATAAAGAAAAATCTGTGGCAGCTGGATGGCCTGGTGATGTTGAACGGCTCCAGACTTCTGGATGCGGAAATGAGAAAGGAGAGATTATAGAATGGCAGACGCAGTAGTGACCCTGAAGGCAAGAAAAAAGATGGTACAGGCACGGGCCGGGGTGATTACACTTCCGCCGATCGTCGGAATGGTATTTGGTACTGGAGGGGTGGACGCATCCGGGGTGCCGGTGGTTCCGTCTGGAAATGATGAAAGTCTGAAGCAGGAGATTTTCCGGAAGGAAGTGGACAGTTACACGTTTACAGATGATACGACCTGCCGATATCTGTGTACGCTGGCAGTGAATGAGTGTGCGAATGAGGATATCAGTGAGATTGGTCTGTATGATTCAGATGGCGATCTCATAGCCGTCAAAACATTTAAGGCAAAGGGCAAGGATGCGGATCTGGAGAT
The DNA here is from genome assembly GCA_910574805.1 of Lachnospiraceae bacterium. Lineage (GTDB taxonomy): Bacteria > Bacillota > Clostridia > Lachnospirales > Lachnospiraceae > Hominiventricola. Next base: position 14,094 of record CAJTCV010000012.1, read on the forward strand.
GACGTTTCAGATCGATGATATTTTCTGACAGGAGGGATGACAGAATATGAAACCTTATACAGAGAGTGAACCGGTGTTTTCGGAATCCATACAGGTAACGGAGCCGACGGATCCGGCCCATGCGGACAACATCAATGCGGGACCGAAGCAGCTGCTGCAGAATACGCTGGTGAATAAGAAGGAGATCGAAGACCTGAAACAGGGAAACAATGAAGTGGAGTTTGACGATACGGTTATCCCGGGAGAAGGGGAAGAGCCCGAAGGGGTCCCGGATCCGGCAGAGGCGCTGGAGCAGATCACGTCCGGGAAATCGGTCCCGGTCCTGATCGGCCATATCAAAAGGACGCTGACGGGGCTCCTGCCGCTGTCACAGAGGGCGCTGAATATCGCCATGGGAAAGAATCAGGCGCGGGTATTCGCCACGGTGGATGCGCTGGATGCGTGGCTGGCGGTACCGGAGAATGTAGCGGAGCTGAAGGTGGGGGACAATTTCTATGTCGCGGCTACGGACGTGCCGGACTACTGGTGGGACGGGAGTGCAAAGCAGGAGCTGGAGGTTCAGAAGGTGGACCTGACGGCTTATGACCGGAAGATCGCCGCGCTGGAGGCGAAGGACAGTGAGCTAAATGAGAATATAACTGCTCTGGAGACGAAAATAACGTCTTTTGAGCAGACCAAGTCCGAAATCGTGGCCAGCGGGCTTGGGACAGCTCTGGGCCTCATCGCATCAAATACATGGGCGCAGATCGTCGCGAAACTGAAAAACGTTGTCAACCGCGGTGCCTGGAACGGGTCGATCTCCGCATCCGGAGGGAACGTCACTGTTCCTGCCGGATACCACAACGGCTCCGGGAAGGTAACCGGGCCAACTCTGGCTGCCCTTGTGGGAACCGGTGTGAACCTCGCATCTGCGGCCAGTCTTCTGTCCAGTGTGACCGCATACGGGAAGAATGGTACAAAATATACCGGGACCCATGTATGCAGGACTCTTGCGCAGCTGGTTGGTTCCAACGTAAATCTGGATAATAATGCCAGACTGCTGTCCGGGTATACCGCTTATGGAAAAAACGGTGTAAAATATACCGGGAACATTACAGACCTCTCGAACACGATTGATTATGCCACTACAGATGCCGGGGACCAGTCTCATTCCTGTTACCGCGTCAATGGAACCAGTATTGAAGTGGTTCCCCGTAAAGGGTACTGGGGGAACTGGAACTGGGAGGCAAGCTGTATCAGAGTACCAACTGCAGGTGCTTTGGGAACATGGTCTCTGAAATCCGGTACGTTCTATACTGTACGAACTTCTGTTTATACTGGAAGCTTTACTCTTGACGGGATTTCCGGATCCGGATATGTTCTGGCAATCGTAAATGTACATGGCAGGGTGTGGGGGGATGCGGCAGGTGCCGGTGGTTCTGAACCTGGATTCTGGTTCGGATCCTCTAATGGTAACCTGCATACTGTTATATGGGGAAGATGGGATAACTATGGTCAGACTCAAAAACCGGACGAAGCCGCAATCGGCATATTTCTGGGGTATTTATCCGGAGCCGGCAATGCCACGCTGACTGCAAGTTACAGGGTAATATCTAATCCGATAGTCAGTGGACTCATCCAGTTCTTTCAAACATAAATGCTGTTTTCACGAAAATACATTCGACACGATTTTACAGACATGCATACAGCATCGTTACCGGCAACAGGACTCTCCTGGGGGAATATTACAGACCTGTGTATGAAATTGATGCAGCATCCCATCCCAGGGTCGCTGTGATAACATTCGTATTGGCATTAAATGAAAAGGTTAAATCTGTTTCGTTGCCTGCTATCAGTTTTGAATACAGCTTCCTGTCAGAGGCAGAAGAACCACCGCTCCAGATCATGAATATGGAATTGGCATTGACAACAACAAGTCCATGTACAGGTCCTTTAATGCTTAAGGTTTTTCCCCATACACCGCAGACTCTGGCACGTGTATTTATCAGGTTATTGACTTCTGTCTCAGTGTAATATCTGCCGTCATGAGTATGATCCGCCGGCGTATATACAGACGGTTTTCCCGTGATGGCTGTCCAGGCATGGTTGTGGGATGCTATATTCCCATTTTATTAACACATAAAGGCTGTTCGCATGCCCCCGAAGGACTCAGGGGTATATGAATGGCTTTTATTTATGCCAGAGGAAAGGAGTGATCCGGAATGGGTGTGAGAGGACATCCGGAGAGAAAGAAGAAAGATATCATCAGAAAGAAAGGAGGAGAAAAGGATGGATGCACCAATCTCAAGAGCAGAGCATGAAGAATTTCGCAGAAGCATGGAGCTGGCCAATGAGAACCTGGCCAGCGAAAACCGGCGCCAGAACCGGCGTCTTGACATTCTGGAGGAAAATGCGAAGCAGAATACGGCAATGGTGGCCAACGTGGAACGCCTGGCTGTTAACATGGAAAACATGCTGAAGGTTCAGGAGCAGCAGGGCGGACGTCTGGAAGCACTGGAAGACAGAGACGGCGAGAAATGGAGAGCGGCTGCAGGTTATGTTCTTACTGTTGTTCTTGGTATTGTGACCGGCTTTGTGTTTAAACAGATTGGCATGTAACACATATATCATTGAACTGAAAAGAAAGAGAGGACAGAAATTTGGTAAATAATGTAGAACTTTTAATGCAGTACATAACGTATCTGCTTATGGCGATCGGCGGGCTGGCGTTTGTGGTGGCCGTCATTGTACAGGTGATTAAGGAGCTGCCCTGCCTGAATCAGATTCAGACCAGCGTGGTGGCGCTGGCGGTGTCGGTGCTTGTGTGCGTGCTTGTAATGATCGCAGCCTGCCAGCATTTCGGGCTGGTAATCTTCTGGTATTACTGGCCGGGGACTGTTATCGCGGCTTTTATCGTATATCTGGTGGCGACAGGGGGCTGGGAGCGGATCACCGGCATCTGGGAACGGACGAAATACAACCGAAAATAATACAGATCAGGAGGGCGGGTGACCGTCCTCCTTTTGCGCCGGCGCGATGCCGGAGAAAGGAAGGAATATATGAGAATCAATGTACATGCGGGACATAACCCGGCGGGAAAAGTGGCCTGCGGAGCTGTAGGTCTGATTAATGAATCGACAGAAAACAGGCGGGTAAAGGATGAGGTGATCAGTCAGCTCCGGCAGCTGGGTCATACTGTGTATGACTGTACAGTAGATAACGGGACCGGTCAGAAAGATGTGCTGAACAGGATTGTGGCAAAATGCAACGCTCATGTGGTGGATCTGGATGTGAGCATTCATTTCAATGCCGGAGCAAAAGACGAAAAGGGGAACGGGAAGACCACGGGCGTGGAAGTGTTGATTTATCGTGCATCGGATATCACCAGAGCGATCGGAAAACGGGTTGCAGATGCAGTCGCGGCGCTTGGGTATCGTCTTCGTTCTGACCAGACCTCTCCGGAACCGGGGGTGAAAGTGAATCCAAAACTGGCTGTGCTGAAAAACACAAAAGCCCCGGCCATGCTGATTGAGTGCTGCTTTGTCGATGACCGGGACGATGTGCAGATGTACGACTGCCGAAGCATGGCATCCGCAATTGTCTATGGTATTACCGGTCAGCGTGTGCAGGTGCCTGCGGAGACTGATAAAGCGGAGGAAGGTGAAGAAACTCCCACGGGGGACAGGAGTGCCCTGTATCGCGTGCAGGTGGGTGCGTATGGCGTGAAATCCAATGCGGAAGCCATGAAGAAAAAGCTGCAGAAGGCCGGCTTTGACGCCCTGATCGTGCAAGCCTAAATATAATGGAGGGTCTCATGGGTTTTTCTATGGGATCCTCGTCTCTCCATGAAATCCATGAAATTTTGAAAAATCTGCTTGCCTTTCAGGGTCATTATGGTGTAAAATAAAAACAGGCAGAAATATGAACAAATTGTAAACATGCACGTTTTTGCCGGAAAAAGCCGAATTTTCAGAATATTCTGACAATTACCCCTTGAAAACGGGTCCGGAAACCATTGATTTTACAGGGTTTTTGAGGGGATACCGTAGAAATGGAGTAAGCCCGATGCAGGGCATTGACACAGTTTTTCTTTCTTTATATCTCTTTATGACTTGTTCAGTAGAAATGGAGTAAGCCCGATGCAGGGCATTGACACACCCTGTGGGCTATTGTGTTATTTTCGGTGACCTGTCGTAGAAATGGAGTAAGCCCGATGCAGGGCATTGACACAGAAATAATGATGAAATCCTATCGTATATCCAATCCCAAGTAGAAATGGAGTAAGCCCGATACAGGGCATTGACACCGTAAACGCCGTCATGATGCTGCGCTCGCTGGAGGACGTAGAAATGGAGTAAGCCCGATGCAGGGCATTGACACATGTTGCCTGTTTTTCCCATTTCTTTTACCTCCATCGTAGAAAAGGTGTAAGCCCGCCTGAGGGCATTGCCAAACCGAAAATTGAATTAAGAAAATAATAAGTGGTTGCACGCTGTAAAGCAGGCAGCCACTTATTTTGTTAAAAAATAAAACAATCGCTGAAAGGAGAATAACAGAAAATGAAATTCAGAAAGAAACCAGGAACAGTAGAGGCATTCCAGTACGACGGAGATCTAATCGACGCAGAAAGGAATTATTATGTGCCGGAATGGGCTGCCGTTGCACATCAGGCAGGGATCCTGTTTTATATGCAGGGGGATTCTCCGGACGCTGCGCCGATGGAATTATATCTCAACGTATATGGAGAACACTGGAATGTACGTGTTGGAGACTATGTGATCTGCAATGGAGACGGAAGCCTGGATGTCTGCAGTGCGCAGGCTTTTGAAAGAGATTACGAGCCTGTGCAGTCTGCGGGAAAGAGTACCAGAGACGGATCTGATCATGAGCATGGAGACCGGAATCAGGAAAAGATGCTGAACTACATTGGAGTGAAGATCGTGAAAGCGGAGCAGCAGGAGAAAGACGGTAGACCAGGATATAAGGTGAAATATCCAGACGGCTATGTGTCATGGTCCCCGAAAGATGTATTTGAAAAGGCGTACAGAATTCTGGACTACGAAGATTTCATAAATGAAGATATGTAAGAAAGAGAACCTGCCCGTTGCATCAGTGTTTCGGGCAGGTCTTTTTTTGATGTCCAAAATTGCCGGATGCTGTTGAAATTTCTGCTGCATCATGGTATAATCATTCCAGGTTCTGCCATTGATGGTAGGCGGCTGGCCCTCTGAGAAATTTCAGAGGGACTGTGACCCTCTGATTACATAGATGCTGAATTGTGGCGTTGTTTTGTGGAAAGGAGGGCGTGTGATATGCTGACTATGGAAGGTCTGATAGCAGTGTTGGCATTATGCGGTACCTGCTTTGGGATTGGATATACGATAGGATTTCATCATGGAAAGACACAGAAATAGCCGCCCCGGTCTGAGAAACTGAGCGACTTTTCTGTTTAAGATTATTGGGCCAGCCGTCTATCGGCAGTTCCCGGAGGGCGTTTGTTACCAGCAGATGCCCTTCTTTTTGTTAGGGCATGGCCCTGTTCTCCATTGAAGAGTTTTTCGCTGATCCGAAAAACGGAATTTTGGAGAACAAATAAATCACCTGCTCTGCGGGTGGTTGAAACAGCTTTAGCGTTATGTAAAAAACCTCCCCTGATATAATAAAAACAGGTTCGCCAACCGTTTTGTTAATCATAGGAGGCAGTTCAAATGGACAACAACAGTTTATCACATACAAAGTGGAATTGTAAGTACCATATTGTTTTTGCACCGAAATACAGAAGAAAGATTATATATGGCAGGTTGAAACGGGACATCGCAAATTTCCTGAGTATGTTGTGCAGGCGTAAAGAAGTAAATATTGTGGAAGCAGAAATCTGTCCGGATCATGTCCATATGCTGGTGGAAATACCGCCGAAGACGAGTGTGTCAGATTTTGTGGGGTATTTAAAAGGAAAAAGTACCCTGATGATATTTGAGAGACACGCGAATCTCAAATACAAGTATGGCAATCGACATTTTTGGTGCAGAGGATACTCTGTGGACACAGTAGGAAAAAATGCAAAAAAGATAGAGGAGTATATTCGGAATCAACTAAAAGAAGATTTAGAATATGACCAGATGTCATTGAAGGAGTATATTGACCCGTTTACGGGTGAGCCGGTAAACAAAAGCAACAGGAAAAGATGAGCCCGGAGGGCTTAGCAGGTAACTGACGTTGCGGCTGGCGAACCATTCGATGAGTCTTTAGACTCCAGCGCCGGGAACGAGCCCTTATAGGGCGGACAACAAACCACCGGCTAAGCCGGTGGTGCTGATTTTCAATATTGTTATAAAATTTTCGGAAGTTTCTCAATGTGGACAAATGTCCACGCTTTGTCCACGCTGTACAAAATACCATAAATTGTAGGAAACTGTACAAAAATATGATCTGTGAAAAAGTTCCTTATAAAACCATGTGTTTTTTTGACTGTAAGATATGGTAGGACACTGTAAAATATGATAAAATAAACGATGCCCGTAATCGGGAAATGTGGAGACGGTATGCCTCTTGAGCAACACCAAAAGTAAGAAGAAAGAATCCTATATCACACTTGATGTGGAGATGGAAGACTACTATCGCATCAAGAATGAAGGGAAGAGTTCTAACACCGGCAAGTAAGCCTCACAATCGAATAGGAATTTGAATAGATAAGCTGCAGATGCGGAAAAGAGAATCCGTATTCTGCAGCTTATTTTGTTTCATACCCAAAACAGTCGATTGAAAAAGGAGGACAAAGACATGGCAAAAAAGAACATCAGGGAACTTAAAGTTTATGCACAGAGCGGTTACCACTACAAAGAGGTACCACAGATCCAGCTCAAAGGAGCTTGGCTTCGGGAGTTTGGTTTTATTGAAGGAACACCAGTCAAAGTAAATTGCGAAGATGGGAGGCTCATCATCACACTGGACTCTGAAAAAGCTGAGTTGGCAAAGGTCGAGCAGGAGTTTATGGATCGGGAACTGAGTGCTCTTCAGAAGCGATTTCAGAAGGAAAAGAAACAGCTCCATGCACAGTTTGTTGCGGAGCACAGAGCGAAGTATGGAAAGCCTGATGACGGAGAAGAGGCCACCTATGTTTGATGCAAATGACATCTCTGCATTGGATCCGAAGTATTTTTCCATAATTTACACGGATGCCTTCGATGTGACGATTATGAGTCGGAATACCGGACACTATTGGTTCATTCATAATCCTGAGTATCCGACACAGGGTACATGCATTATTTTTCACAAACATAAGGCATCTCATCCATATCATCAGCACGGTCGTGCGAATAGTCTTAGGCAGGCGGTTAGAAGCATCCAAAGCCACGACAGGTGGCAATTGAAGGGTAGACCGGCAAGAAGATAATAAACCAGCTCAATATCAAAACGGCGGCACCGGGGAATAGAATCCCTGATGCCGCTGTCTTTTTGTGATGTCAGTCTGTATGTGCTGTTTTAATCTCTGTTATACAGGCTGAATGCCATCGCCTGAGCTGCCTTGATATCGGCGTATCCCTGGCTTTTACCAAGCCTCAGTTCATCCAAGATCTGTCCCTTTGAGTAGTCCTTGCTCAGAAGTTCGAGAATCTTACCATATTTCGGATTGATCGTATTGACCTCGCTGATGAGGTCGCTGATGATCATTCTGAGGAATACGGTGTCTTCAAGAGATTCAGTCTGACCGGGATCGAAGCCGCTGTCATCTTCATTAGATTCGGCATCATCGAGGAACTTGTCATAGGACAGATTGTCGTTATGACCGTTCTCTTTCAGAAAATCATCGGTTCCTCCAGTAGCAATGTAAGTACGAATCTGAGCGTTGAAGAATTTCATCCAGCTGTCGAGAGTGCCTGCTTTGATAGGCGCGAACGCTACGGGAATCCTATGACCATGAATGTTCCAGGTCTCCATGTTGTCTTTGATGATGGACTTGTCTTTCATCAATTCTTTGGTTACGAGGATCGGTGCAAGTTCTTCGTTAGCTGCAGGTGCGATGCTGTTGTACGGCTTCTTGTCAGCGTACTTTCCAATAGTTACAGATTTTTCATTTGGCATTTTGATTTCCTCCTTTGTTTGCCAGCTTTTGTCAGTTGCTGTGAGAGGAAATCGAGGTGCCTTTTTCAGCTCCAAAACGCAAATTCCATTGATAAATCGAAGATTTTGTGTTATACTGAGTTGTTGGGAGTTGTTGGGAATAAGCAGGAGTTGCTTAAGTGATTCATCCCGACAAAAAAGCCCCTGTGATTCCTCATCACAAGGGCATCCAATAGTTGACAAAGTAGGGTGCCAAGGGCACTTATCAATGGATAGAGTGGATAAAGTGGATGAAAAGAAAATCTGTGACAATCAACGAAAAACCAAGGCTATGTGGAGCCACCTGCTTTGCCCTGATTCTGGATGCGAAGGTTGAGGCTATGAACCAGAGGGAGCATTGGAAAGGGCATAAGGATAAACGGGTTATACCGAACCTTATGAGCAGGCTTCTGTGGGTTATGAACGGCGAAACGCCTGATTTAAAGGGAAAGGCGCTGGAGACGTTCGGGTCGAATGTAAATAAATATCGTTTATGCAAGATTGAAGGCGGTGCTCATGTGCGCCTTAAGAAGACCGATTCAGAGGTGCAGGCCTTTGATAATATGGTCAGGAACGACTATCAGACCGTGCTCAAGCGGATGGATGCGTTTCTTTGGGATGTACTGGACTTCAGAGAAGAGGTGGGCAAGCCGGAGAGCCTTGTAAAGGCTTTGATGGATACAGTGTCGCAGGACAGGCATTGCGATAATAAAGAGTTCTTTGTACTTGAAAACGGGGACTCGATTCCCGGATGCGAGGTATCGGCACTGACGGAGGTGTGCCTTCCAGCGTTTGTGCTGGGAATGTGGCATGCTGCATTGATGATCCCGGATCGGAATAAGGACGGAGAAGCCACGATCAATGAATGGTGTCCGTCAACAGGTGGTGGTCATCGTGATTACAGTGGTAGCGTGGGTAAGGTCTGGCCGGTAGAGGTAAAGGTCAATGGAATGACTGTAACGGAACTTTCAAGTACAGAGACTGAGGAAGTAGATCAGCCGGATGATGAGCCACAGAAGGATGAAACAGAAGATACCGAGTATAGGCAGCCGGGCGGACCACAGTTGAATCAGTTTCTTGCGAAGCCCAAGGCAAATGTCCATTACGGCAGCGGCGATATATACAGCGATATCGGAACGCTGAATATAACGAAAAATTATTACGGAGGCAAGGATGAGTGATGAAATACAGCCTTACGCCACCGGTGAGATAGCTGCCGCTTTTCAAGCGCCGCAGAACATTCATACCGGTAGCGGGGATATATACAGCAATATTGGAACAATCAATCAGATCACGTATTATCCGGGGACAGAACAATATTTCCCGGAGGAAGTCAATTTCAATTATTACAACTTGTTTGTAGTGGAAAAGCAGCCTTTTACGGGAACGCTGGCAATCCCAAAGAAATTGGCACTTAAGGAAAGTATTAAGCCGGAGGTCAAGCAACTGTTCGGAGGCTTTGGCAAAGATGAGATAGAGCAGATTTGTAAGATGCCTTCCATCATTGCCACAAGGAACCATAATGGTCGCAGTACAGGTGATGATCATTATGCTATATACGGGTTTGTGAAGAAATTCAGCATACAGAGTGAACTTTTAGTAGTGAACTATTCGATGAACTATCAGTTGCAGCAACAGCAGCTTAATCAGATAGAGGATGCTCTTCAGCTGGAATATGCACCGGATACGAATGAATTGGACAGGGTGCACTGGACGATAAAGGAAGTTAATTTACGTAAGGTTATTGGAATATAAATATGAGACACGTGTATTTGCGTAAAGTATAGAGAGGAAGTTCATGAGTAAGGAATACGAAGAAATGGCAGTTGAGAAATGGGTTAATTTAGAAGATGTAGCCAAGCATCTGAGTGTGAGTACGGATACGATCAGGATATGGATTAAAGATGGCAAGCTTCCCTATTACCGAGCAGGCAAACGATATAAATTCAAGATATCTGAAATCGATGAATGGGTAAAGCAAGGCAAGATTACAGAGTAAATTATTGGAGGGGATGACGGTATGGCAGAGAAAAAGAGATCCGCAATTACTAAGGTGATGCTAAATACAGCGACATTTGAGGGAGAACCCTTTGAACCTACATACATCAATCTGTTTTTTGGAAGAAATGGTGCAGGAAAGTCATCCATCGCCTATGCAATACAGGATGGCGATGGATTAGAGTGGAAAGCCGGTGAGTCAGCGGATAATTATGATCTTCTGGTATATAACCAGGACTTTATTGATGACAACTTTGAATCATTCGACAATCTGTCGGGGGTGTTCACGGTCGATAAGGTGAATATCAAGATCCAGCAGAGGATAGATGAACTTGGAACCGAAAAGGTTCAGGTTGCCGATGAGATGGCGAAGCTGATCGAAGCCGGAAATAAGAAAAAGGCGGTAAAGGAAAGCCTGCTTACACAGCTGCAGAATGAATGCTGGAGCCGGTCAGCGGATATCCGCGCTGATTTTGACGCTACGCAGGGCGGAAAGAAGAGAAAAAATACTTTTACAGAGAAGGTACTTTCTACGACACCGGTGGAGCATGATCTGGCTGAACTGAAGGAATTATACGATGTGGCTTATGATGCCAATTCGCAGGCCTACCCTTCCTTTAAGAAATCTTCAGACGCTTTTGGACGGTATGATCTGTCCGGCGAAGAGATTATGAGCAGACCGATTATCAGCAGCAGCGATACATCATTTGCAGTATTTATGAGAACACTGGGCGCAACAGACTGGGTTAAAAATGGTCATGCTCATTATGTGAAGAATGCAGACGGCAAATGTCCTTTCTGTCAGCAAAAGCTGCCTGAGAATTTTGAAAAGGATATCGCATCCTGCTTTGATGAACAGTATCAGAATGATCAGAGTGCTCTTGCGGAATTCCAGGCTGCTTACAAAGGTTGGACACAGAGTATCCTGGATGTGTTCGAGGGGAATCTGACAAACGTATTTCCTAAGCTTGATATTGAGCCTTACAAGGATAAAATTACTCATCTTCAGACGGTCATTACGGCGAATCTTCGTCAGATTGAGAAGAAGATAGATAAGCCTGCCTTGGAAGTGGAACTTGATGATGTGAAGGCTCTGATCGCAGAGATCGACGCTATGATCGACGGCTTTAACAAGCAGATCACGGCGAATAATTCCGTGGTCAATTCCAAGAAAACAAAGAAGAAGGAATGCGAGGATGCTCTTTGGGAATATCTGGCGAAGATGTTCGAGAAGGAGATCAAGGACTATCAAGACGGACTGAAGGCCGCTGAGGATGAACTTACAAAGCTCGGAAATGAATATAGGGCAAAGAGGACACGGGCTGGACAGATTCAGACTGAGATTAGTCAGCTGAGAAGCCAGACCATCAATACCAGTGAAGCGGTAGACAATATCAATAAATTCCTGAAGGATTCAGGTTTCCAGGGCTTCAGCCTGAAGGAAAAAGAAGATGAGCAGGATGTTTATGAGGTGATTCGTGAAAACGGAGAAGTGGCTGAAAAGCTTAGCGAAGGGGAGAAGAATTTCATTGCTTTCCTGTATTTCTATCAGCTTGTAAAGGGTAGCGGACAGGCAGGGTCAGCTGCGATAATAACGACGGATGGTCAGACGCAGACCATGCAGAATGTGGCAGATAACAGGGATAAGATCGTGGTCATTGACGACCCGGTATCCAGCATGGACAGCAATACACTGTTTATCGTCAGTTCGCTTGTGCATGAGATGATCGAGGTCTGCAACAACAATGTGAACTATGCAGAGCGGCTCATGGACGGAACCTATATCAAGCAGATATTCATCCTTACGCATAATGCCTATTTCCACAGGGAGATCAGCTATAACCAGGTTTTCAGATATGAGAGCGTGTCCTTCTTTATGATCCGGAAGACCGACAATATCTCTACGGTAGAGGAATGCATCAATCAGCCGAAATCCAAACTGGAGGATCCGACCAACAGGAACCCTGTGCAGAACTCCTATGCAGCGCTTTGGGAAGAGTATATGGCACTGAATTCTACGATCCCGCTGCTGAATGTCATCAGAAGAATACTGGATTATTATTTCATCCAGCTGTGCGGATACCGTGAGAACAATGTGCGTAAAGAAATTCTGGAGACACATAAGGATGAGTTTGTGGATGAGGATGAGAACGGCCGCAAGGATTATACCAAGCTGCATTTGGCTACGGCTATGCTGTCGTACATCGGATGCGCTGAAGGATTTGTGGACGGGTTTAACCTAGTGGAAGATTGCAATGATGCAGAGCAGTACAAGAAGGTACTGGAAATGATATTCGATAAATTAGGCCAGAAACAGCATTACGATATGATGACCATAAAGAAAAGGGACTAAGTCCGTTTTATGGGACATGTGATCTGATATTCTGATAATGGATAAATCATAATGAATGTAAATAGAATTTGGTGGAATAGATGTTTCATCAGAGAATGAGGAGAAACTTAAGTGAAAGAGATACAAAAATTATTTGAAAGACCGCTGCCATCTGCAAGAAGTGGACCTTTCTTTAATACATTTTCATATCCAACCAAGATATCACCTGAGTCTATTGCTGTGTATATTGCTGCGACAACTAAGCCTGGCGATACAGTACTAGATACTTTTGGTGGGAGTGGGAGCACAGGAATTGCTGCTTTGTTATGTGAGCATCCCACAGAACGAATGAAGGAATTAGCGATAGATTTAGGGGTAAATCCTTTTTGGGGACAGAGAAATGCTATTTGTTATGAAATAGGAACGTATGGATCTTTTGCTGCAAAAACTATAAGCAATAGATTAAAGGCAAATGAGTTTAAGAAAGCGGTTGCTGAATTTGTTAAGGAAGAAAAAGAACAGTTAATGCACTATTATTCTGCAATAGACCCTGATGGGAAAAGGGGAATGATACGTTATATCATATGGTCAGAAGTATTAATTTGTCCTTGTTGTGGTAAAGAAATATCGTTCTTTGAAAGCGGAACAAAACGTAATCCGGTTACTTTTGAGAAAAATATCATATGCCCTCATTGTAAGATGAAGTCTTCTGTTGATGAAATGCAATTTCAAACAGAGGAATACAAAGACGCCTTAACGGGGAAATATACAGTAAGGAAAAAACGTGTTCCTTCATGGGTTTATGGAAGTACAAATGGAAAAAATTGGGATAGACAGGCATTGCCTGAGGATGCGGAAGCAGTTTATGAAATTGAACTTGAAATGCAAAATATAAATGATTCGCCCAGGGAGATTAAATGGGGAGAATTACATAGAAGTGGTTATCACTTTGGAATTTCGTATTTGCATCAATTTTATACCCCCCGCAATTATCTGATTATGCGTAAGCTGTGGGATGCAACAGAAAAATATGCTCCAAAAGTTAAGGATGCTTTAAGACTGCTTCTGCTTAGTTATAACGCCTCACATTGTACGATGATGACTCGCGTTGTCGCAAAGAAGAATGCAAAGGATTTTGTTTTGACAGGCGCGCAAAGTGGAGTTTTATATATTAGCAAACTTCCGGTTGAAAAGAATATTATTTTTGGGCTTGAAAGAAAATCAACCCCTTTTTCTGAAGCATATGAGATGCTTGAAAACTGTACTGGCGAATTTGCTGTAAAGAATAGGTCGAGTGAGGTATTGGAGGAAAAAGATAATACTATAGATTTTGTGTTTACCGATCCACCCTTTGGAGATTTTATTCCATACGCAGAAGTGAACCAGATAAATGAATTGTGGTTGGAGGAAATGACTCAAAGGGATAAAGAAATTATAATTAGTGTATCTCAGAGTAAAGGAATTCAGGATTACAAGGCTATGCTTACGAAAGTGTTTTCTGAGATCAAGCGTGTTTTAAAAGACTCATCATATGCCGCAGTTGTTTTTCATGCGGCCAAGGCACAGATATGGGATGCTTTTGCAGATGCTATTTCTGATGCGGATTTAAATGTTGAATTAACCAATATTTTGGATAAAAAACAAGCTAGTTTCAAACAAGTTGTGTCAGAGGTATCAGTTCAAGGAGACCCATTACTATTGCTGAGTAAGGGAAATCAAACAGTTGATAAGGTAGAAAATGAAGAAGAAATTATGGAAGACGTTATCCTGTCTATGCCAGATGATAGCACTTTTGATGAACGCAGAGCGTATTCCTTGTATATTAATGAGTGCCTACGAAAAAATATACATGTAACATACGATGCAAAAGACGCATATGTTCTAATTCGCAAATTAAGGAAGGTTGTTACGGATGCAGCGTTACAGGGATGAAGAGATAAAGATAAAACGATATGGACAAGTCTTTTCCGGCAAATTGGTGGGAGATTTGTTAGTATCTATGCTACCGCAAAATCTTCTTGTAAAAACTATGATTGACCCTATGGTTGGACAGGGCGATTTGCTGGAATCAGCTTGTAAAAAATATTCCCAAACTGAAGCGGCTTTAGGAATCGATATTGATCATGATGTTATAGAAAAATGTAAAAGTAATGTTCCTAAAGCAATGATAGTCATAGAAGATGTATTCAAAAGTGAAAAGATAAACATAGATGGGGGCTGGGATTTAGTTATAACAAATCCGCCATATATTCGATATCAGACACTTAAAAATAATCCTGAAATAGGACTGCCAGACGGAAAAGAGATTAGAAAAGGGCTGATAAATCATATTCAGTCCTCCAAAATATTACATAATCAAGATAAAAGATTTTTTCTTGATATCGCCCAAAATTATTCCGGTCTTTCTGATATGGCTGTACCATCGTGGATTCTTTGTGCGTCTTTAGTAAAGAAGGGTGGGTATATGGCCATGGTAGTTCCTGAGACATGGTTAAACAGGGATTATGCTTTACCAATTCATTACATGCTTTTGAGATGCTTTGATGTTATTTCAATAGCGAGTGATGTAGAGTCATCATGGTTTGAAAATGCCGAAGTTAGAACATGCTTAGTTATTTGTAGAAGAAAAGACAGCCAGGCTATAAGTAATTGTTATTCAAATACAGTGTTATTAGATCTTAGCGCTGGGCTGATGACATCAGATTCGCTTGTTGGTAATTTTAAATATGACAATAGCATTGGATATGATGCGTTGGAACGAATAATTTCAGAAGGAGTGCCTTACTCTTCTGCAGGTTTTTCCGCAAGAGTAGTTTCAGCATTGGAACTTTTTCCGAGTTTAGTAAAGTGGATTAATGAACAGAAATGGGTTTATAAAGAGGACAGACTGGAAATTAAAAATGATAGTTGCCTTCCAGGAGAAATAATATCGATAGTTGGGAAAAGTCAAGATGTTGAGTATGATTCTGTGGAAGACATGGGCTGGTCGGTTAGCCAAGGCTTGCGAACAGGAGCTAATGATTTCTTTTATGCGAATTTAATATCAGAGGACACAAAAACTGTTGTTAGGACTGAACCATGGTATGGTCGCAATGTGGTGTTATCATCAGATAATGTTAGAAGAGCATTAAAGAATCGATCTGATGTTGATGGGCTCGTTGTGAATTACAATGATTTAAACAAGTGTATATTTTACGTTCAACATCAAGTAAGAAGAAGAGATTATCAGAGATTATCACAGAATGTAATTGATAATTATACATTGATGAATCCTGATTTAGATGAATATATTACTCAAGGAGAAGAGTATATTTCTCCAACGCATAAAAAGGCGTTTAAGGATTTATCGGCGGTTATTCCAAATGAAAAAAAGGTGGGGAATGAATTTGAAAGATTTTGGTATATGCTTCCACCTTTAAAGGAAAGGCATGTGCCTTATTTGTGCATTTCACGTGTTTGTGGAGGAAGCCCGGAAACCTTATTCGTGAATCAGAAAACTGAAAAAGACATCGTTGTTGATGCAAATTTTATCACGCTTTGGAATTCAAATTGCCATACTCAAGTAATGATGTTTGCGTTGTTTAATTCAACATGGGCAAAACTTTATCTTGAACTTGTAGGAACGACAATGGGTGGAGGCGCACTAAAGATTGAGGCGAGCCATGTGAGAAAAATAGTGTTTCCAAGACTCAATAACGAAAAGAAAAAAGAACTGGAAAATATAGGGAGAAAGATTATAAAGAATAAATATATTACTGAAAATGTGCAGAGAGAAATTGATGAAATTGTCTTTTCTCCTTTTGAAGAGGGAAATGGTGAAACTGTATATATGCTACTGAAAGAGTTGCTTATTAGGAAAATTCAGGAAAGGAGCGGGAAAAAACAGTATGAATAAGAATGAATTAAAATCATTTGCTACCACGGCTCAGCATGAAATTGATAATGGATCTGTCGAAGACAAACTTAGGCACTTATTATCTGCAAGTTTAAGTAGAATATTCCCCGACACACCTTGGTGGGTTCAAGAACATGTGATGGGAACAGAGACTTATCTTCATTTTGCAAATACAAAAGGGAAAGAAAGAATAGGATTTGCAGATTCGGTAGTTGGGAAAACAGCAATTGAGTATGAGAAGAACTTGAATATTCCAGCAATTTTTAATGAGGGATATCATCAAGTTGAGGAATATTGCGCCGCTTTATACAATTTGGGTATTGATCAGGGTGATATTCTTGGAATACTTTCGGATACTGTAAGATGGTATGGCTATTCTATAAAAATTCTTGATGATCATGATGGAAATAGGCTGTTAGGAGCAAATGACATAGAATTACAACAGGCTGATTTTGTTGATTTATCAAATGGTTCAGATGAAGAGATGGATAAGTTTGAACTGTTTGTAAATAAATATTTAGCCAGGGAACAGTCCAGAATTCTTACAGCCAAGACACTGGTGCTGGATTTTGGTCTTGATAGCGAATTCTACAATAAAGAAATTAATGAATACAAATCTTTAATCAGTGATGCAATGAATTCCAATCCGAATTATGCAGATCTGATAAAAAATGTATGGCAAAATTTTGTCGCCTATTTAGGCGCGTCAGAATATGGATCCTTTTCCATTGATACATATACAAATGAGTATTATTTGGTGACAGTAGCAAAGATAATCTGTGCGAATATCCTTAATGGCGCTCCACTCGTTTGCAATGATGCAGAGATTATCAAGATTTTGAATGGAAAATATTTTCAACAAAATAACATCTTGAACCTCGTAGACTATGATTATTTTGGATGGTTAAACAACACCCCTTATGTTGATTGTATCATCGAAAGCGTTAAAAGGATCCAACGACTTCTGGTAAGCTACGATTTCAAAGTAATAGCCGAAGAAGATCTTTTTGGTGCTCTGCTGGCAGAACTATCTAATCGTGAACATCGATTACTTTTAGGGCAGGATTTTACGCCACACTGGGTTGCTAGAAATATGGTTGAGTATGCCATAGATCATATCGATGAAGAACCTCGAATTTTAGATATGTGTTGTGGTTCTGGAGTCTTTCTAATTGAAACGATTAGAAAGGTGCGTGAGAAATATGAGATCAATATTCAAAATTATGATTCCATAAAGGATGAAATAATATTTTCATGTGTTATGGGGTTTGATATTGACCCGCTCGCAGTCATGCTTGCAAAAGTAAACTGGGTAATGTCTATGAGGGATTTATTTCCGTATCATAATGGACAAATCACTATTCCTGTTTACCATGCGGATTCTTTGTTTGTTGCAACTCCTATCACACATAATATGCCGTCTAATAGTCAAGACTCGTATATTATGAGCTTTGATAACCATAGAGTCGAGATTCCGGGGCATATGCTTACGCCTGCACACCGGCGTACTTTCGATGTGTTTATGTCAATATGCTACAAATATGCTATGAAAAGGGCTGAACATGATGAAAGCGATTTAACAGATAAACAAGTTGATTACATCATGAATACTGTAGAATCAGAAAGCCATATTGTTTTATCCCATTCTGAACGTCAGGCGCAAAGGGTGTCTGCACATAGTTTGATATTACAGTTGGAAAGCCTTCAGAGACAGGGCCGGAATGGGATTTGGTATTTTATTTTGAATAACAGTTATAAACCTGGGCTGGTTACGAAGCAATTTAATTGTATAGTATCTAATCCGCCATGGCTTGCAATGAGTAAATTAGCTGATAATCCTTACAAAAAGACACTTCAACAAAAAACTGAGTCCTTTGGCATTAAGCCACCGGGAGCATCACATTTACATATGGAATTGGCGACTACATTCTTACTGGCTTCAATTGATAAATATTTGAAAGACGATGCAAGGTGGTTGTGTGTCATGCCAGGTAGTATTTTAAGCGGATATAATCATGATCCGCTTAGACTGGAAAAATATAGAGATTCAGTAAATTCAGTTGCCACAAATATTGATACAATTTGGGAGCTTCCGATTTCTACATTCAAGAATAAAGCTGTTGTTCTTGGGGGGATTAGGACAGATAAAAAGTCTGATTATCCGATTTCGGGAAGACTGTATGAAGAACCTGATGTATATACAGATTGCAAGTATACGCTTAATAAGCAGGGAAATCGATCAGCATGGACAAATAAAGGAGAAGGCGCTGAGTTTTTGGATATTATTAATTCTAATCCATGGGAATTCAATCAAGGTGCGGATATTATGCCAAGAACAGCGCTGTTTCATGAGTTTACACAATTACCAAATGGCACATGGTCAATAAATAAAATTGAAAACACATCAGAACTTTATTATTTGCTTAGTGACAGCCATAAGGATGTTTGCAGAAATTTAGTTGCAGAAGGATTCAGTAATGACTATATGTATGATTGCTTGATTTCCAAGCACATGTCACCCTTTTTTGTATCAGAACCAGCTAAGGTTATTCTTCCTGGAGAAAAAGAAAATGGGAAATGGAAAGGGATTACTGAAGATAAAGCTGCATTGTTAAACTCAGGGACATCATATGTTTTTGCTGAAATTCAGGCTGAAAGTGGTATGTCATTATCAACGCTATTTGATCAAAAAATCAATATACGTAGTAAGCTGGATAAACAGAATTTTGCATTATCAAGATGGCTGGTACTGTCTAATGCAGGGGGTACAAACCCATGTGCGGCATATATAGATTTGAATAAATATGACAGAAGAAAATTGCTTGTTGATCAAACTTTATACTGGTATATAGCTGAATCTGAAAAAGAAGCTTTATACATCGTGGGAATGCTTAACAGCGTCACATTATCTGTTGCGATATCAGATTTTCAACCACAAGGAGGTTTTGGAGCTAGACATATACATACAATACCATACAAGATCATTCCACGATATGATGAAACTGATGATGGGCAGATGGAAGTTATTGATAAAACGAAAGCTCTGATTGCGGAATGGATAGAGTTTTGCAATTCAAATAAAGTTGGGAAATACCTTTCTCCGAATAGCGGGAGTCTAAACAGTAGAAGACGTAAGTTACAGACAGAACTTAAGACAATGCCTTCGTATAAAAAATATGAAGAAGCATGTGGCAGTATTCTATGCATATAGTAGGAGAATTGAACATGATCGATTTAGAAAAATTAAAACCAATCCTGGAAGGATACAAAGTGTACTTTCCAAGCCATTGGGATGATGAAAAATACAAGTGGGAGGCAATCAAGCATTTTCGGGATCACTGGGATATTGTTGCTGAGAACTTTGGAGATATGTTCAAGCAGGCCACGGATAAGACCTTTAATTTGCTGGCTTCCGGTTATGCATATCCCCGCGGGATGATTACGAACTTTGCCAAGGCAGATGATGAGGCAACCAGAGCAATGTTTCGGAACCTGTATGATGAAACAAAGGATCTGGCTGAAAGAGTAGATGCTTTCCAGACAGCATCAGAGGAATTACGTGCGAAGTATGATGACGGCACCTGGAGGAATCATTATCAGAACACAAACGCCATCAGTACATATCTTTGGCTTAGATATCCGGATAAGTATTACATCTATAAGTATGAGCTGTTTCGTGTCGCTGCAAAAGAACTGTCATCCGACTATCTACCAAAGAAGAATGGATCTGTGGAGAGTCTGATTGGCGGCTTTAAGATGTATGACGAAATATGTGAGGCCATCAAGACAGATCCGGACATCAGAACGATGATAGAGTCCGTGATGCCGTCAACCTGTTATCCGGATCCCGAAATGAAAACCGCCACGATCGATGTAGGATTTTATCTTGTGCGTTTTTATCTGGATGAGCAGGATGCAGATAAGGAAGAGGAAGAGTGGTTCCCGAAGGATTATTCTCCGGAACTTGGGGTCGGCAATTGGGTTGAGCTACTGAATGACAGTTCTGTATTTACACTAAGCAGCCTTCAGATTATGAAGCGCCTGAAGGATTATGGTGGTGCTGCGACTTGTAAGCAACTTTCCGTGAAATATGGTGAGAATCCCAATTTCTATAATGGCGGATCGTGGTCACTGGCTCAGAGGATAGCAAAGAAGACCGGATGCCCGGTCATGACACGAGATACAGATGATTCCAAATGGTGGCCAATTCTGTATATGGGCAAGAAAGCTGATAAATCTACTGATGGCGCATATGTTTGGAAACTCAGAAATGAACTGGATGAGGCGCTTGATCAGGTTGACCTGAGTGAGATCGATCTGTATGTGGACAATACTCCGGCAATCTGGAAAATCAGTCACGGTTCGATTTCTGAAAATAACAGAATCATCTTTGAAGGAAGAAATGTTGTTGTAGTGCACAGCACGACAAAGGCAAAGGCAACAGCAAAAGTCACCCAGAGAGAGAACTTTATGGACAACATAAAAGAAGGGGACTATTTCTATCTTTGCTATGGAAACAGTATCCGGCTCCTGGGGCAGTTTGTTTCGGATAAGCCTGTCCTTAATCCGGAGATGAAGGATGGCTGGTATGAAAGGGAGTATCGACTGATCAAGGAATCAAAGGATACATCCGCTTACAAGGGTACTCAGAAATGGTGGACACCGAATGACAACTCTACATGTATTAAGGTGGAGACGGAAGACAAGCAGCTGTTTGAGGAAGTAATTCTGAAACCGTATTTTGATATGACCATCGGAGAACTCATGGGAAGCGACAGTCAGGATCAGAGATATTGGTGGCTGACTGCAAATCCGAAAATCTGGAGCTTTTCTGATATCAAAATCGGTGAGGAGCAGAGTTATACCCTTTACAATGAGAACGGTAATAAGCGAAGGGTATTCCAGAATTTTCTGAATGCAAAGGTCGGAGATATTGTTATTGGCTATGAGGCTAATCCGGTCAAGAAGGTAGTCGCTATTGCGAGAATTACACAGGCGAACGATGGAAAGGTAATCTATTTTGAAAAGGTTGAAGGTCTGACAACGCCTATTGAATATCTGGATCTAAAAGCGTGTCCGGAGCTGGAAAAGATGGAATTCTTTGTGCAGCCGAACGGCAGCCTGTTTAAGCTGACTAAGGGCGAATATGATTTCGCCATGGATATCATTCGTGAACAGAATCCGCTTCGGCAGCCGGATGAAGCCATCCAGAAATATACAAAAGAAGATTTCCTCAGCAAGGTCTACATGACAGAGGAACGTTACGATGTTTTGGAAGCGCTTCTCAGGAATAAAAAGAATATCATCCTGCAGGGCGCTCCAGGTGTCGGAAAGACATTTACGGCTAAGAAGCTTGCTTATGTGATGATGGGTGAGGTGGATGATTCCAGAATTGAGATGGTGCAGTTCCATCAGAATTATTCCTACGAGGATTTCATCATGGGATACAGACCGGACGGATCTGATTTCAAGCTGACAGATGGTATTTTCTATCGATTCTGTCAGACGGCTGCAAACCATCCGGATAAGGAATTTTTCTTCATCATCGATGAGATCAACCGAGGAAATATGAGCAAAATCTTCGGAGAGCTGCTCATGATGATTGAGAAGGACTACAGAGGAACGAAGGTCACTTTGGCATATAATGGCATGCCGTTCTCTGTTCCTGAGAATCTGTATATCATTGGCATGATGAACACAGCGGACCGCAGTCTTGCAATGATCGATTATGCTCTTCGCAGAAGGTTCAGCTTCTTTGAGATGGAACCTGGCTTTAATTCTGAGGGATTTACGGCATATCAGGCGAAGTTTGCAAACGAAACCTTTAATGTATTGATCGATCAGATAAAGGTTTTGAATAAAGAAATCACGGAAGATAAGTCACTTGGACGTGGCTTCCAGATCGGACACAGCTATTTCTGCGGAAGAGAGGAACTTGGTTGTACTGATGAATGGATGCAGTCTGTAGTAGAATTTGATATTTTGCCTATGCTTGGAGAGTACTGGTTCGATGAGCCGGATAAGCTTTCACGCTGGGAAAAGAATTTGCGCGGGGTATTTGATGACTAAGGATAAAAGCATATTTATCAAAAATATATATTATATGCTTTCCTATGCATTCCAAGTTTTGAAGCAATCGAATTATGATGAGGTTGCTTCAGAAAAGTTCGAGAAGGCACAGGATCTTTTTGCTGCAATCCTTAGCAAAGGTATCGCCCAACAGTTAAAGCAGGGGTTATACCGCGAATATGTTACGAAGAATGAGACCTTAACAATAATGCGCGGAAAACTGGATATGCCGAACACGATCCGGAACCGTATTCAGAGAAAAAAGAAACTGGCCTGCGAGTTTGATGAGCTGTCTGAGGATAACCTGTTCAACCAGATCCTAAAGACTACTGTTCATTATTTGCTGATTGATGACGGAGTCGAGCCCGACCGTAAGGTTGCTTTGAAGAAACTGATGGTGTTCTTTGACGGAATACAGTTATTGGAACCGCCGGAAATACAGTGGAGCAGGCTTCATTATCAGAGGAATAATAAGAATTATGAGCTCTTGATGAATATCTGTTATCTGGTTATGGACGGGATGCTTCAGACTACCGAGAGTGGCGAATATAAGATGGCAGCCTTCGCTGATGAACATATGGCGCGGCTGTATGAGAAGTTCATTCTGGAATACTATCATCAGCACCACAAGTACCTGTCAGAGGTTAAGGCCGGTCAGGTCAACTGGAATCTTGTGGGGGATAACAATGAGTCGATGATCCGATTCCTGCCGGTCATGCAGACAGATATTATGCTGAGGCTTAAGGATAAGATACTGATTATTGACGCGAAGTATTATGGTCGGACATTGCAGAAACAGTTTGATAAATATTCGCTTCACTCCGGGAATGTGTATCAGATCTTTACCTATGTGAAGAATCAGGATAAGGATAATACCGGGAAGGTTGCTGGAATCCTTCTTTATGCAAAGACAGACGAAGAGATTACGCCAGATTGTATGTTCAATATGGGTGGTAATCCGATCGGAGCGAAGACGCTGGATCTGAATAAGGACTTTCCGCTGATCGCGGCGCAGCTGGATAGGATCGCTGCGGATTATTTTGGGAAGGTAGACGAAAAAGCTTCATAGACTTTCAGGGAGGTGTTACTTATGGAAAAAGATAAGTCCAAGTCATTATATGAGACCATTTCATCAGCTGTTGTAGACGGCGAATTGCCGAATGATTTTTCTCTTCCAAAGAATACGGACGGAAAGAATGAAATTGCATGGGCAGATGGTGCTATGGATGGTGTTGGCATCTATCACATGGGATTCTCTGATATGTCTGAAGAAGATCACGATCTTATGGCCGAGGCTGTCAAGGCGGCGGCAAAGGGAAATTATGACTCTGCTGATGCGCTGTTTGTTGGATTGGGAAAGAAAACAAGTGCTATATTCGTTATTGATCCTCTTCAGTCTTATATTATCGACAACAAAGACAGGTTGAATGCTGGTAATGTTTTCCAATACGCTGTTCATGCGGTGGTGGATTCGACAGACAGGGAATGCCTGAAGTTTGGTCTTTCGCTATTGGAGCTTTTCGATACAGACAGCAATGAAAAATTAAAGGATATCATCAGGACGGTAGGCCTTAGCGATGAGTTCACAATATTCTCAGTATTTGTAATGCTGCGTTGGGATGACGGAAATAATGAGGTCTTTGAACTTGCCAAGAAGGTTCATGGTTGGGGGCGTATCCATGTAGTTGAGAGGATTGAGCCGGGTACAGATGAAATTAGAGAATGGATGTTGACAGAGGGCGTACATAACTGGGTTATGCCTGCTTACTCTGCTCTGACGTGCTGGCAAAAATCAAATGCAGAAGAAGTACTGAAACGATCGCTTAGCGATGATGAGTTCAGAGGACTGGGCGATATTATTAATGGTTTGTTGGATGAAGGGCCTGTGTCTGGTATTTCTGAAATAGAGAATGCGGAAGAAAAGATCACGGCGTATCTCAATCAGGCGGAAGCCTTAGCATCAACACTGGATGATTATGAAGTGATCCGATCGATTCGTTTGCATTATGAAGACGAGGATTCGGCAGACCCGGAAATTGTAGCTTTATGTCAGACAATACTTGAAACAGAGAAGTGCAAAAAGGTTGTTACTGAAGCTTTGAAGACCGGGAAAGGCATTGGTCTTGCTCGGGATTTGAATATGGATTATAAAGAGGCAATCTTTAGGGTTATGACTGATAATTTTGAAGAGAAATATCATCTGTGCCATTTTCTGTGTGATGATTTGGAATTCAGAGAACGTGTGATTGATGTTTTCCGTCAGAAGCTTCCGCTTTCGGAGATGAAAACAGAGCCAACAAAGAGCCTCGGGCTTGGGAAGGATTTCTGGAAGCAGAGTGCCGTAGAATCTTTATTACAGCAATTAAGGAATTATCTACCGGAAGGATTGGATTTTGTTGAGACGGCGCTTCAATCTGCACCTATTAGAACAAGAAATTTTGGTATATCCGCACTTGAAAACTGGGTATCTGAGAAAGGTGTACCGCTTTCGGAGCTTTTTTCGGAGTTTAAGGAGTTGCTTTCTAAGCTTGTTGAGATTGAGCCGGATGACAGGGTAAAAAAAGATATGGAAAGGCTGTTGTCCGGAGCGGTTACTTTTGAGAATAATGAAGCTGAAGACGATGATGAAAAATAATGGAGGCGACTATGTTTGAAACAAAGAAAACGCTCATCGTTGTTTATAAAGATGAGTTGCTGATGAACCAACTGAAAAAGATGGTAGAGACTCATGGCGACAATGACAATGAAGTAGTGGGGACAAAGGATGATTCCATCAATATTGTTTCATGGACGGAAAAAGTATGGCTTGGAAATAAGAAAGCCGGAAATATTCAGGGAAAGATACTTTTCCTTGGAGATATCAAGGGAACCGATAAGCTCATACCTGTACTTGATGTCAAATTTGATGATTGTGGCGTGAAATACGGATGGGCTGGAAATCAGGCTGTAGTTTTCGCTGATCCTAAACTTTTGACAGATCGCAAGTCTTATGACGAATTCCTTTCCAAGCTGTCAGATTTGCCGGTACCCGATTTCTTAAAGACCATGAAATAAAATGTTGTGAATTGAGGCACTGATTCGGAAACGGAACAGGCATCTGAAGTTCAGGATGGCGAGGTATTTAAGGGAATTAATCCTACTGTTTTGGGAACTGTTGTAGCGCTTGTGATGCAAACGGTAAAGAACAGCATCCTTGTAGCTGCCGGGAAAATGAGCACACAACAGATGGGTGCTGCATTTGTAGATACTGTAGTCATTTCCGGAGGTTATTTGGTTGGCGCTCATATAGGAGGAATCATAGGACAGGCGCTTGGATTTGAGCTGCCGGTTGTTGGTTATCTGTTAGGTGGTTTGATCGGCACATCCTTCTGTGTTGTCTACAATATTGGAAAGAAAAAGCTTATTTCTTTCTGTGTAGATACGGGATTTACTTGTTTTGGTCTTGTTGAACAGAATTATGAGTTGCCGGAGGATGTTCTGAACGAGTTGGGTATTGAGACAATCCCGATTCAGAGAACTAAGGTTGAGAGGATTGATGTTCCGAGAACGCAAATATCCGGTACAGGAATTGAGACATCCGAATATGAAACAATTGATATGATACCTCTAAAGTAGACAGATAAAATATAAAAATCTGTTACTTTGGAGGTATTTTTCATGCCAAGATCAAAATACTCACCTGAATTTAGAGCAATGGTATCACAGGAATATATTGACGGGGAAGGTTCTGTCCATTTCCTTGCTAATAAGTATGGTACAGGGTATACAACATTGAGGGGATGGATTAACGAATACAGGATCCACGGAATATCTGCTTTCTGTCATAAAACGAACAGAACCTATTCTAAGGAATTCAAAATCAAATGTGTGGAAGCGGTAAGGAACGGAGAAGGTACTGTTGATGATATCATCGCCAGATATGGAATATCCAGCCGTTCTATTTTAAGACGATGGATTATGGAGTATAATGCCAATAGAGAACTTAAGGATTACAATCCGAAACAGGGGGGCTATATGGCAGAAGCACGAAGAAAAACAACGTTTGAAGAACGCAAAGAGATTGTCAGTTATTGTATAAGCCATAGTCGCAATTATAAAGATGCAGCGACTTCACCCGAAGAAAATTTTACACTATCATAAAATTTTCGGAAGTTTCCCAATGTGGACAAATGTCCACGCTTTGTCCACGCTGTACAAAATACCATAAATTGTAGGAAACTGTACAAAAATATGATCTGTAAAAAAGTTCCTTATAAAACCATGTGTTTTTCTGACTGTAAGATATGGTAGGACGCTGTAAAATATGATAAAATAAACGATGTCCGTAATCGGGGAATGTGGAGACGGTGGCGTTGCTTTCCCACAAAAATCAGACAATGTAATCAACACAAAAGTGGCGTCTGGCGAACAAGAGGGTAAAGTATCGCCTGATGACAGAAAAATGGAAACGGCTGGGAAAACATCTGACAGCGGAGAAAGGGGAAGCAATAGAGGATGCTTGTTTAATTATTGCATTTGTTAATTCAAAGACGATGGAGATGGAATGGGAGCATAAGCAAATATTACGACTTGATGAGATGCGAAGGAAATTGATGGAAAGAAGATTGACGTAGCGGGCAATATTTGCGGAAATACACAGAACCTGTCCATTTACGGATTCCCTAATGCCACATTTTGTGGTATACTTTGCATGCAGGTTACCGTCGGGGCCGAGTGTGAAAGAATGGAGAAAGATATTATGACAACTTTAAAAAAAGACCTGATCAAACAGTTTTCTGCAATGACTACCTTTGAGACGATGAAAGACAGCCGACTGGTGCTTATCACGTCCGCCGGGATGATCATAGGGACTGCTGTTCCCGCAGAAGAAGCGGATCCGGCAGTTTCTTCCATGTCCAGGGTTACAACTGAACTGGTCAGAGGCTATTATAAAGAAAACAGACTTCCGATGGATGCGCAGCTGGACGGCGATGACGGCTTTTTTACCCTGAAGAATGTAACGATTCAGTCTGCAAATACGACGGCAAATGTTCCGTTTATGGTTGTTTTCTTCGATCAGGTTATCGGGGTTACGATCATCGGCAATGAATAAATAATATTCGGGCTCATGACAGTTCCGGAACGCGTATCTGCAGTCCGGAACTTTTTTCTCTGAATCTGCAATAGCCCGGACTTGACATATTCCGATTTTCCGATATAATCATATTTCGGGAAAGTCCTTAAACATACTGGTCTTTCAAAGTCAAACGTCAGTTCGAGACCTTCCTGACGTAAAACAAAACTAAAGGAGAAAACTGAATATGAAAGAGAACAAGGTAACATTTCTAACCCATGCGGCCATGATCGCGGCTGTCTATGTAGTGCTCTGCGCGGTGTTTGCCCCCATAAGCTATGGAGAGATCCAGGTTCGGGTAGCAGAGGCGCTGGTCATCCTTCCCTTTTTTACGCCGGCTGCCATACCGGGGCTGTTTGTTGGATGCATTATTGCCAATGTCATGGGCGGTTCCATCATGCTGGATGTGGTGCTGGGAAGTCTGGCGACGCTGATTGGGGCTGTGGGCTCCTGGCATCTGCGCGCGAATCGTTTCCTGGTGCTGCTTCCGCCAATCGCAGCCAATACGCTGATTGTGCCGTATGTACTGCGTTATGGATATGGGGTACCGCTTCCCATTCCGTTTATGATGCTGACGGTGGGGATTGGTGAGGTGATCGCCGTGGGTTTGTTTGGAAATGTACTTTTAAGTGCACTTGTCCGTTATCGGCGGATCTTTTCTACGACCGGTGCGTAGGTGAACGGAGAACTCTGACGTTTCGGCTGTGAGGCTGAGGCTGGCTGTGGGAAGGTCAGGGAAAAGGCTCCCCTGAGGTGCTGCAGCCCTTTCAGACTGTTAATAAAGAAAGGACTGCAGACGCGGGGAGCCGTCATTTTTTCATTTTGGAATCAAATACCAGGCTGGCCAGATATCCGAACACCAGTGCCGCACAGATTCCGGCGGCACTTGCTGTAAAGCCGCCTTTGAAGATTCCGATGAATCCGTCTGTATCCACGGCCTCCTGGATTCCTTTCCACAGAGTATTTCCAAAACCGAGAAGCGGAACGCTTGCGCCTGCGCCTGCATATTCCTGAAAAGGGCCGTACAGTCCGATGGCGCCCAGGACCGCGCCGCCGCAGACCAGAAGTACCATGATGCGTCCGGGCATAAGCTTTGTCTTTTCCATCAGAATCTGCACCAGCGCACAGATGGTTCCGCCCACCCAGAAAGCGTTGACATAATCCATATTGATCACTCCTTTTTCACAGTGTCTGCAGGAGAAGAAAAAAATATGTAAAAAAATCAAAAAAAGGCTTGCATTTTAAAAAAACATGTGATATAGTAATCAAGTCGACAGGACAGAAAAGAATATGGTAGATTGGTCAAGGGGTCAAGACGCCGCCCTCTCACGGCGGAAACAGGGGTTCGATTCCCCTATCTACTGTTCACGAGATAGCAGAAACCGGTGAAAAGGTTTCTGCTATTCTTGTTTTCCGGAATATGTTTTGCTATAATAAGACGGAATACGGTGCAGGAGGTCTGCAAAGATCATACAGATGGGAGTATTTTATGAGTAAGATAGCGATAGTCACAGACAGTAACAGCGGGATCAGCCAGGAGAAGGCGAAAGAAATGGGAATACATGTGCTGCCCATGCCGTTTTTAATTAATGGAAAAGAATATCTGGATGGTATCGATCTGTTTCCAAAGGAATTTTATGAATATCTGGCGAAGGATGCAGATGTGTCCACCTCACAGCCGTCGCCGGAGTCGGTTCTGGGACTCTGGGACAGGATTTTGAAGGAATATGACGAGATCGTGCATATTCCCATGTCCAGCGGTCTGAGCGGAAGCTGTCAGACAGCGCGGATGCTGGCGGAGGATTATGATGGAAAAGTGGAAGTGGTGAATAATCAGCGTATTTCCATCACGCAGGTGTCTTCTGTTCTGGATGCACAGAATCTGGCAGCAGCAGGAAAGAGCGCAGCCGACATCCGCGCGGCACTGGAGGAGGAAGCGCTGCAGGCCAGTATCTATATTACATTGACCACTTTAAAATATCTGAAAAAAGGCGGAAGAATCACACCGGCAGCTGCTGCGCTGGGTACGATGCTTCGTTTGAAGCCGGTCCTGCAGATCCAGGGAGAGAAGCTGGATGCATTCTCCAAAGTGCGCACCATGAGTGCGGCAAAACGGGTCATGCTGGATGCGATCCGGAATGATCTGGAGAAGCGTTTCGGGGGCTGCAGGATGCGGATCGATGTGGCTCATACGAACAATGAAGCGGCGGCGATGGAATTTAAGAAAGAGATTGAGACAGAATTTCCGGAGTATCCGGTGATGCTCGTAAATGAGCTGTCATTGAGTGTGGCATGTCATATCGGAGACGGAGCACTGGCAGTGGCCTGCTCAAAGATTGTGGAAGCGTAGGGAAGCACAGGGGAAATGAGGATGGGATCCATTGGATAAGTACGAATACCGCCTGAAAGCGGAGCAGATAGAGACACAGGTAAAGAAAAAGGATTATCAGGCTGCAGCGAAGATCGCAGATACGGTGGACTGGCGGCGGGTGAAGAACCTGAATATGTTGTACATGGTCAGCGAAATATATGAGAAAACGGAGCGGTATGGAGAATGCATGGAGATCCTCGATATGGCCTATGACCGTGCGCCGGTGGGACGGATGATGCTGTATCGGATGACAGAAGTCTGTACAAAGATGCACAATTTTGAAGAGGCCATCTCTTTGTACCGGGAATTTGTAAAGGCTGCTCCTCACGACCAGAGCCGTTTCATCCTGAAGTACCAGATCTATCGGGAACGGGGATCCAGTGTGGAGGATCAGATCAAGATTCTGAACGAGTACAAGACCCATGAGTATCAGGAAAAATGGGCCTATGAGCTGGCTGCTCTCTACGATGAGGCGGGGATGCCGGAGGAATGTGTCCGTGAATGTGACGAGTTGATTCTGTGGTTCAGCGAGGGCGAATATGTTATGAAAGCGCTGGAGCTGAAGATGAAATATGAGCCGCTGACGGTGTCTCAGCAGGAGAAATATAATTATCAACGTCTTGGTGCGGTCTCTGATCTGCCGGAGGAGGGCGGCGGGGAGCCGGAGCTTCCGGGATTTGATTCCAGCAAGTTCAGTACGGTAAACCTGCAGGCAGAGCTGGCGGAAAATCTGGATGAGCTGTTGAAGGAAGATGCTACGATTGATCTTCCGGATCTGGGGCTTGCCGGAGCGGAAGGTGCGGCTGAGCCTGAAGAAGAGCCAGAGGAAGATCTGCGGGAGGATGCGACCATCGAGCTGCCGGACCTTGGTCTTGACGGAGATAAGACGGAGGCGGATACCGGGGGAGAGCCGGAAGGAAAACCGGAGGAAGATCTGCGGGAGGATGCGACAATCGAGCTGCCGGACCTTGGCCTCGACGGAGATGGAACGGAGGCAGATGCCGGGGAAGAGTCGGAAGGAGAACCGGAGGAAGATCTGTGGGAGGATGCGACGATCGAGCTGCCGGACCTTGGTCTCGACGGAGATGGAACGGAGGCGGATGCCGGAGAAGAGTCGGAAGGAGAGCCGGAGGAAGATCTGCGGGAGGATGCGACCATCGAGCTGCCGGACCTTGGCCTCGACGGAGATGGAACGGAGGCGGATGCCGGGGAAGAGTCGGAAGGAAAACCGGAAGAGGACCTGCGGGAGGATGCGACAATCGAGCTGCCGGACCTTGGTCTTGACGGAGATGGGGCGGAGGCGGATGCCGGGGAAGAGTCGGAAGGAGAACCGGAAGAGGACCTGCGGGAGGATGCGACAATCGAGCTGCCGGACCTTGGTCTTGACGGAGATGGGGCGGAGGCGGATACCGGGGAAGAGTCGGAAGGAGAGCCGGAGGAAGATCTGCGGGAGGATGCGACAATCGAGCTGCCGGACCTTGGTCTTGACGGGGATGATGGTGCAGCCGATGCAGAAGAGGGACCGGAGAAACCTTCGGCAAACGTATCCCAAAAGAGTTTCCTGGAAAATGCCACAACGGAACTTCCTGTGCTCGGTGCGGAGAAAAAGGCAGCCGAACCGGAAGAAGAGAAAAAAGACACCGGTCTGGATGGGAAGGATGCAGATGCGCAGTTTACCGGTCCCATCAGTATAGACGATATTCTGGGAGAGTGGGAGCAGAAGAAGGCACAGACGGAGGCGAAGCTGGAAGCCGCCGCTCAGACCGAAAAAGTCCGCAGAGAAAAGGTGAAGCAGGAAACGGCTGAGCTTATGAAGCTGATTACGGGCGCTTCCGAAGATCTGCCAAAGGATGTGCGCAGAATCCTGGAAGAAATCGATGAAGAGCATGAGATATCGGAAGAGTCTGTGGTGACGGAGGATGATCTGCCGCCGGATCTGGATACAGAGGAAGAACCGGAGGCAGAACTGGATATCGAAAGTCTGGAGGATGGGGAAGAAAGGGGAGATTCCGGCAGGAGAGAAAATCTGCCAGAAGAGAGCTCCGGAAACATGATACAGGATCTGAAGCGTTCTCTGGCATCCAAAGTGTCGGAGGGGGCGGTGAGCGCTGGACATCTGACCAGAGAGCAGGCGCGTCTGTTTGCGTATTTTACTTCGGTACAGGGAATGAGCGAGCAGCTCTCCGTACTTTTTAAAGAAGCATATCAGGGCAGCAGGACCAGTTCCTCCAGCGGAAATCTGACGATTACCGGCGAGCGCGGGAACGGAAAGACGACACTGGCGATCGATATTGTGAAAGCACTGCAGAAGCAGGACCGGATCGGGGGAAAGCGGCTGGCGAAGATCAGCGGGCAGAAGCTGAACACCAAGGATATTTACGATGTGCTGACGCAGCTGAAGGGCGGCGCTTTGATTGTGGAGAGCGCAGGGGGAATTTCCGACGCTACCATGATGGCCATGAGCCTTGCCATGGAGACGGATACGGGCGGTCTTGTGGTTATTCTGGAGGATACAGCAGAAGAGATTCAGAAGCTGTTTTTGCGGAACCGCAATTTTGCTTCCAAGTTTGACCATACCATCGATATTCCTGTATTTACCAATGACGAACTGGTGGCATTTGGAAAATCCTACGCGCTGGAACAGGAATATTCCTTTGACGAGTTCGGTATTCTTGCGCTTTATGATCGGATCGGAAGCCGCCAGACCAATGATCATCTGGTGACGGTGGCAGAAGTGAAGGAGATCATCGATGATGCCATTGAGCATGCGGAGAAGGGAGGCATCCGTCATCTGATTGACAGAGTGACGAGGAAGAGTGTGGATGAGTTCGGCAACCGTCTGATCAGAGAGGCAGATTTTACAGAGTAGCACCGACGGGGCGGGAAAGGGCAGTGGATGAATTTACTGACAGCAAAAGAGATACAGAAAAGCTATACAGAGAAGGCACTTTTTACCGGGATTGACCTGGGAGTGGAAGAGGGGGACAAGATCGGGATCGTGGGGATCAACGGGACCGGGAAGTCCACACTGCTTCGGATCCTTGCGGGCCTGGAAGAGCCGGATGCGGGGACGGTTGTCAGAGGCAGTCAGGTCTATGTCCGGTATCTGCCCCAGGAGCCGGTCTTTCCTCCGGGCATCACGATCTATGACTATGTGGTAACTGCCAATAAGACAGAGGATAATGAATGGAGTATCGCCGGAGACAGCAAGACGATCCTGAACCGGATGGGCTTTCCGGATGAGAGTCTGGTGGTCGATCATCTGTCCGGGGGACAGAAGAAAATGGTGGCACTGGCAGCGGCGCTGGTGGCGGACTGCGATATTCTGCTGCTGGACGAGCCTACGAACCATCTGAACAGTGAGATGGTGATCTGGCTGGAGGAAGCGCTGATCCAGAGAAAGGGCGCGCTGGCCATGGTGACTCATGACCGTTATTTTCTGGATCGGGTATGTACAAAGATCGTGGAGATTCACAGAGGAAAGCTCTATCAGTATCAGACCAGCTTTTCAGGTTTTCTGGAGGCGAAGGCGGCCAGGGAGGATCTGGAGCTGGCAACCTATCGGAAGAACAGGAACATTCTGCGGATCGAGCTGGAATGGATGCGGCGGGGCGCAAGAGCCCGCGCCACGAAGCAGAAGGCGCATATCCAGAGGTATGAGGAGCTGAGGGACAGCACCAGGGCGCCGGCGGCGGATGGAAAGGTGGAGGTGTCTGCGGTTGCCTCCCGTCTTGGCAAAAAGACGCTGGAGCTTTGCGGGCTGACGAAGAGTTACGGGGAAAGGCTTCTGATCAGAGACTTCAGCTATGTGTTCTGCAGGAAGGACCGAATCGGCTTCGTGGGTCCGAACGGATGCGGGAAGACGACACTCATGCGTATGATCATGGGACTGGAGCAGCCGGACCGGGGGCAGGTGATCACGGGGCCTACGGTAAAGATCGGGTATTTTTCTCAGGAAAATGAAGCGCTGGATCCGGAGCGGCGGGTGATTGACTATATCCGGGATACGGCAGAATACGTACAGACAGAGGATGGCAGCGTGTCGGCCGCCATGATGCTGGAACGTTTTCTTTTCGACGGGGTGCTCCAGTATTCACAGATCAAAAAGCTGTCCGGCGGGGAGAAACGGCGTCTGTATCTCCTGAAGGTACTTATGGAAGCCCCGAATATCCTGATCCTGGATGAGCCTACCAATGATCTGGATATCCAGACGCTGGCGATTCTGGAGGATTATCTGGAGCGTTTTCCGGGGATCCTGATTATGGTATCTCATGACCGGTATTTTCTGGACAAGACAGCAGAACGTCTGTTCGCATTTGGGGAAAATGGAAGACTCCGGCAGTACGAAGGTGGATATTCCGCCTATCTGGAGCTCAGACAGCGGGAAGCAGGTGTGCCGGTTTCTCCGGTCAGGACGGAGAGAGCATCCGAACAGAAGACAGAAAAGGTGAAGACTGCAAAGCTTAAATTTACCTGGCAGGAGCAGAAGGACTATGATTCCATAGAGGCGGAAATTGAGAAGATTGAGGAGAAAATTGCAGATCTGGAACAGAAGATCCAGCTGGCTGCGACTGATTTTATGAAACTGAACGAACTGACACAGGAAAAGGAGGCGCAGGAAGGTCTTCTGGAGGCGAAGATGGAGCGGTATATTT
Source organism: Lachnospiraceae bacterium (assembly GCA_910574805.1). GTDB lineage: Bacteria > Bacillota > Clostridia > Lachnospirales > Lachnospiraceae > Hominiventricola. The sequence continues at coordinate 48,606 of CAJTCV010000012.1, forward strand.
ATCTGAGCGATCTGGCGGAACGGATCCGGGAACAGGAATGAATAATTCCGGAAAACATTGCGTATCCCCTTGACAAAGACAGTCTCAGCGTTTAGACTGTTTAAGAACAGAAATAAAGGCAGAGATGAAGAGAAGTATGCATAGACTGCTGACAGAGAGAGCCGTCCGTGGCTGGAAGGCGGCTTCAGAATATGGATATGCAGAAGGTGGCTTCGGAGCCGGAATGCGGAAGAACAGTAGGCATTCCCGTCTGATCCGCGTTAAGGAGAATGAGGTATGCGGGAGCATACGAACAAAGGTGGTACCGCGATCCGTCGCCCTTTGCACAGTATCTGTGCGGAGGGTGTTTTTTTAATTGCCGGGGCCGTATCTGTGCGGAAAGCGGAGAGATATGGTGAAAAACACATGGCAGTAGAGAGATATGAAGGAGTTACAGTTTGGAACAGAATCGAAAATATATGGGAGCAGCGGCCCTGACTCTGGTACTTGCGGCAGTTCTTCTCTGGTATCTGCAGAAGGTGGCAGAAGCGCCGGCAGTCCGCTTTTCCCATGGGGAGGCATTTCAGGAACAGGCTTTTGACCTGACGCTGGACGGTGGCCTGCTGGGGGGGCCCGTTTATTATACGCTGGACGGCAGTGAGCCCACACTGCAGTCGGCCGTCTACGAAGGCCCGATTCATATAGAGGCGGGGCTTCCGGACCGTGCGACTGTGGTAAGGGCGGCGAAGCTGTCAGGCGGACAGCTTTCCGAGACCATTACCCGGACGTATTTTGTGGGGGAGGGCGTGAGGGAGCTGTTTGATGTCATGGTAGTGTCCCTGTCGGCAGACGGGGAAGTCCTGTATGATCCGGAGACCGGGATTCTGAGTAATTATGGGGAAGAGGGGGAAAACGGGGAATGGGACCGCCCGGCCTATGTGGAATTTTATGACCGGGACGGGACGAGGATGCTGGCACAGGGTACAGGGATCGCCGTGTCCGGGCACGGGTCCAGAATTTATGATCAGAAGAGCATCAAGCTGATCAGCGGAGGGGAATACGATCTGGAGCATCCGACCTTTGACTGTGATTTCTTCCCGTCGGATATGGCAGGGAATGAAACCGGACAGTCCTACAACCGTCTGGTACTGCGAAACGGCGGCTCTGACCATGAAGGGACCATGCTTAAGTGGAATGTGGTGAGCCGCCTGGGAAAAGAGGCAGGCATCGTCTGCGCCGGGGCCAGACCCGGGATTCTCTTTCTAAACGGAGCGTATTACGGAATTATACAGCTTCAGGAAAAATACACCAGGTATAATACGGCACATGCCATCGGCGCACAGAAGGCGGATGTTGAGAAATTTGAACCGAACGAGATCAACAGCGCCCGGTTTGGCGGTTATTACAACCGGCTGCATATGGATCTGAATGATCCGGAGCGGCAGCAGGCGCTGGAGGAATCCGTAGACATGACGGATATGCTGAAGCATTATGCGGTAAATCTGATTATGAATAATGTGGACTGGCCGTATCACAATTTTCTCTCCTGGAAGTGTGCGCCTTCCGGCAGCAGCGCCTATGGGGACGGGAGGATCCGGTTCTTTCTGTATGATCTGGATGCGGTCTATCAGGATACGTCAGAGCTGGAGGATCCCAATACCTTTGACTATCTGATGGAAACGCCGCTGGAGGATGCCACAGACACGCTTTCGATCCTGATGAAGTCTGACCTGTATCGGACCCGGTTCGTAAATATGGTATGCGACCTGACGGCCACAGTGTTTGACGGGGAGCATGTATGTGAGATCATAGAGGAAGAGGATGAGAAGCTGGCCCGTTCCATGGGACTTTATTATACCGGGGAGGAACAGGCGAGACAGCAGGAGGCGGTGGAAGAGATGAAGCGGATGGCGCTGGGAAGCTGCCGGGAGATGCATGAGCGGCTTCGCAGGCATCTGGGCGCTGCCTCTCCCTATATACTGGCAGTGGAAGTGCCGGAGGGGGTGAGTGTCTCGTTCAGCCAGATCCGTCTGGAGGGCGGAGATACTTATGAAGGAACCTATTATCACAATTATCCGCTGACTCTCATGGCAGAACCGGGGGACGGACAGGTGTGTCCGGGCTGGCTGGTCAACGGAGAAGAGGTCCTGACACCGGAGCTTCTGCTGGATGACAGCTATACGGCAGAGCTTCTGCACATACAGCCCATAACAGAATAAGAAAAACAGCGGTCGTAAGGTGATCTGTGGAGAAGATACCGGAGGACTGTGGAACTAAAAATAAGGAGACATGTAATTATGAAAGAATTAGCCAAAACCTATGATCCTGTTGCCATTGAGGAACGTACCTACTCCAAATGGATGGGAAGAAAATATTTTCATGCGGAAGCGGACCGGAGCAGAAAACCGTTTACTATCGTGATTCCGCCGCCAAACGTGACCGGAAAGCTCCACATGGGGCATGCGCTGGATGAGACGCTGCAGGATATTCTGATCCGTTATAAAAGGATGCAGGGATACAATGCCCTGTGGATTCCCGGCACGGACCACGCATCCATCTCCACGGAGGTCAAGGTGACGAATCAGCTTCGTGAGGAAGGTATTGACAAACGGGAGCTGGGCAGAGAGGGTTTCCTGAAAAGGGCGTGGCAGTGGAAAGAGGAATACGGCGGAGCCATCATCAACCAGTTGAAAAAGCTGGGCTGCTCCTGCGACTGGGACAGAGAGCGTTTTACCATGGATGAGGGCTGCTCTGAGGCGGTTCTGGAGGTATTTGTCCGTCTGTACGAAAAGGGATACATTTACAAAGGTTCCCGGATCATCAACTGGTGCCCGGTGTGTCAGACCTCCATCTCGGATGCAGAGGTGGAGCACGAGGAGCAGGCGGGACATTTCTGGCATATTAATTATCCCATCGCGGACGGCAGCGGATATGTGGAGATCGCCACCACCCGTCCGGAAACCATGCTGGGGGATACGGCAGTGGCTGTGAATCCGGAGGATGAAAGATACCGGCACCTGATCGGGAAGATGCTGAAGCTCCCGCTGACTGATCGGGAGATTCCGGTTATTGCAGATCCCTATGTGGACCGGGAATTCGGGACCGGCTGTGTGAAGATCACACCGGCTCACGACCCCAACGACTTTGAGGTGGGCAGGAGGCACGATCTTCCGGAGATCAATATCATGAATGATGATGCAACGATCAGTTACCCTGGAAAATACATGGGAATGGATCGCTATGAGGCGAGAAAAGCCATTGTAAGGGATCTGGAGGAGCAGGGACTTCTGGTTAAAGTGGAGGACCATGTGCATAACGTGGGGACTCATGACCGCTGCGGAACCACCGTGGAGCCTCTGGTGAAGAAGCAGTGGTTTGTGAAGATGGAAGAGCTGGCCAGACCTGCCATGGAAGCAGTGAAAAACGGGGAACTGACCTTCGTACCCGAGCGGTTTGACAAGATCTATCTGCACTGGCTGGAAAATATCCGCGACTGGTGTATCTCCCGCCAGCTCTGGTGGGGCCACCGGATTCCGGCGTACTACTGCGATGCATGCGGAGAGGTCGTGGTGGCAAAAGAGATGCCGTCCGTATGTCCCAAATGCGGCTGTACCCGTCTGACGCAGGATGAGGACACGCTGGATACCTGGTTCTCCTCCGCGCTCTGGCCCTTCTCTACGCTGGGGTGGCCGGAGAAAACAGAAGATCTGGAGTACTTCTATCCTACGGATGTGCTGGTAACGGGATATGATATTATCTTTTTCTGGGTGATCCGTATGGTATTTTCCGGATATGAGCAGACTGGCAGGAGTCCCTTCCATCATGTGCTGATCCATGGTCTGGTCCGGGATTCCCAGGGACGCAAGATGAGCAAATCTCTGGGGAACGGCATCGATCCGCTGGAGATCATCGGGGAATACGGTGCGGACGCCCTGCGCCTGACGCTTGTGACCGGCAACGCGCCGGGCAACGACATGCGTTTCTATATGGAGCGTGTGAAATCCAGCCGGAATTTTGCCAATAAGATCTGGAATGCTTCCAGATTTATCATGATGAATCTGGGGGATGAGAAGGTATCTCCGGCGGACCGGGATTCTCTGACCGCAGCAGACCGGTGGATCCTGTCCAGAGTAAATCATCTGGCGAAAGAAGTGACGGCCAATATGGACAGCTTTGAGCTGGGCATTGCCGTACAGAAAATCTATGATTTTATCTGGGACGAGTTCTGCGACTGGTATATCGAGATGGTGAAGCCGCGTCTGTGGGACAGGGAGGATCCGTCCAGGGAGGCGGCCCTGTGGACCCTGCATCAGGTGCTGATCAACGCTCTGAAGATGCTGCACCCCTATATGCCGTTTATCACGGAGGAGATCTTCTGTAATCTGTCCGGAGAGGAATCCATTATGATCGCTTCCTGGCCGGAATATCGGGAAGAATGGAATTTTGCCCAGGAGGAGTATGCCATCCAGATGATCAAGGAGGCCGTACGCGGGATCCGGAATGTGCGTGCGGATATGAATGTACCCAACAGCAAAAAAGCTACGGTGTATGTGGTGTCCGAAAATCCGCAGGTGCGGAAGATCTTTGAAGAGGGCAGGAGCTTTTTCGCCGTACTTGGCGCGGCGTCCGAGGTGCTGGTGCAGGCAGACAAGACCGGTATTGCAGACAATGCCGTGTCCGTCATGATTCCGGAGGCGGCAGTCTACATGCCGCTGGCAGAACTTCTGGATATCGGGAAGGAAAAGGAGCGCCTGAAAAAAGAGGAGGCGCGTCTGGAGAAGGAGCTTGCCCGTGTAAACGGCATGCTGGGGAACGAGAGATTTGTAAGCAGGGCGCCGGCTTCCAAGATTCAGGAAGAGAAGGCGAAGCTTGAGAAATATACGCAGATGATGGACCAGGTGAAAGAGCGTCTGACCCAGCTTGGAGAGTAGGATGAATTACGAAGAAGCAGTAGCCTATATCAATGATACACCAAGATTCACCACTAAAAATACACTGGAAAATACCCGGATGGTGCTGGAGAGACTGGGCCATCCGGAGCGGCAGATGAAGCTGATTCACGTGGCCGGTTCCAATGGGAAGGGGTCTGTGTGTGCCTACCTGTCGTCGATCCTGACGACGGCAGGTAGACGGACCGGGCTCTTTACGTCCCCTCATCTGGTGGATATCAATGAGCGTTTTCAGCTGAATCAGGAACCGGTAACGGATGCACTTTTCCTGGAGGCTTTTGAGAAGGTAATGAATACGGTGCACATGCTGCTGAAAGAGTGCCCGGATCGTTTTTCTCATCCCACCTTCTTTGAACTGCTGTTCCTTATGGGGATGTGTATCTTTGAGAAATGCCGTATGGAATATGTGGTTCTGGAGACTGGCCTGGGAGGGCGTTTTGACGCCACCAATGTTATTGAGAAGCCTCTGGTCAGTGTGATTACGTCCATCAGTCTCGAGCATACAGAGTATCTGGGAGATACGTATGAGCTGATCGCCGGAGAGAAGGCGGGTATCATCAAGGAAGGATGCCCGGTGGTGTATGACGGGACCAGAGCGGATGTGGAGGGCGTCATTCTGGCAAAAGCAGAGGAAATGCATGCAAAAGCGTATGCAATTCGGCCGGATATGTATAAAATTTTAATGAATACCCAGAAAACGATTGATTTTTCCATGGATACTGGGTATTATTTACCTATGGAAGTCTCGATTTCCAGTGTGGCGGAGTATCAGATCATGAATGCCTGCGAAGCAGTGACGGCGGCACATGTACTGGATACAGGCCTGACGGAGGAGGATATCCGCAGGGGTATGGAGCGGATGCGCTGGCAGGGGCGTATGGAGACGGTGCTTCCCGGCGTGATCCTGGACGGCGCGCACAATGATTCCGGTGTAGAGGAATTTGTGAAGACTGCCAGGAAGTTTCAAAAAGATACAAAGATCACCATGTTGTTTTCCTGTGTGAAGGAAAAGGACTACGAGGGAATGATACGGACGATCTGTGAAGGCATTGATTTTGACAGTGTGATAGTCACGGAGGTGGATTCGGACCGCCTGGTGCCTGTCCGGGAACTGGGACAGATCTTCCGAAGATACACCAGACAGCCGGTGACGGAGCTCGCCTCCATCCCGGAAGCATTTGACGCTGCCCTGAAGAGCAAAGGCGACGGAATTCTGTTCTGCGTCGGTTCTCTGTATCTGGTGGGCAGCCTGAAAAGTATCATAAGGAGCAGAGACTATGCTTGATTTTGAAGAAGAACTGAAAAAATTTCGTCCCAGCCTGGAGATCGACCAGGTGGAAGACACTGTGTACAGCAATAACCTTTCGGACGTGACAGACCTGATGGATGAAATGTTGAAGGAAATGAAAGAGCATCAGTAGAAAAGGTGACCATATGAAATGTTTTAACTGCGGAGCAGAGCTGACGTCGTCAGACTACTGCAGCCAGTGCGGAGCAGATGTCTCGCGTTACTGCCGGCTGTTCCAGACTTCCAATGCATATTACAATGAAGGACTGGAGAAGGCGAGAGTGCGCGATCTGACCGGCTCCGTGATCTCCCTGCGCCAGAGCCTGAAGATCAATAAGAAAAATACCGATGCCCGCAACCTGCTGGGCCTGGTTCAGTTTGAGATGGGCGAGGTGGTGGAGGCGCTGTCTCAGTGGATCATCAGTAAGAATTACCAGAAAGAGGACAATCTGGCGGACTATTATATCGAAGAGGTCCAGAAGAATCCGGCGCGTCTGAACGCCATTAATACGACAATCAAGAAGTATAATCAGTCTCTCTTTTACTGTGATCAGGGGAGTTATGATCTGGCGATCATCCAGCTGAAAAAGGTCCTTTCCACCAATCCGAATCTTCTGAAAGGGCATGAGCTCCTGGCGCTGCTCTATATGAAGACGGACAATTACAGCCGGGCAAGGGCGGAGCTGAAGGCGGTGCTGGATATCGACCGCACCAACACGAGAACGCTCCGTTACCTGAAGGAGCTGGACGAAGCGGAGGGACATAAGCCCCGCAGACAGAGTTCCGGTCCGGGCAGCAGGGAAGAGGTTCAGGTGGGGAAGGATTCCATCGCCTATGTGAGCGGCAATGAGACGATTATACAGCCGGTGGGGGTCAAGGACAACACGGGGCTCCATTCGGTGATCAACGTGGCCATCGGGCTTGCCATTGGTGTGGCGGTCATGTGGTTCCTGATCATGCCGGCCCAGCAGCAGAGGAAGAGCTCGGAGCTGAACGAAGCCGTTGCAGAATACAGCGATCAGGTGGAGTCCAAGACAGCGGCGCTTACCAGTCTGCAGGCAGAGATGGATGCTCTGAAGACAGAGTCGGAGACGGCGATCAGAGCGGCCAGCGATGCAGCAGAGAAGCTGGCTTCCCATGAGGATCTGCTGAAAGCCTATCGTTCCTTTGCAGAAGAGGACATGGCCGGATCACTGGAGCAGCTGGAAGCCATCGACAAGGAGACTTTGACAGAAGATGGAAAGGTGCTGTACGATTCGCTGTTTGCCCAGGTGGGGCAGGAGGCGATCAAGGAGCTGTACAAGACAGGCTATGACGCATACCGGGCAAAGGAGTATGAGACCGCTGTGGTGAACCTGCAGAAATGCTACGATCTGGATAACAACCAGCACGATGCACTGTATTTTCTGGCAAGGTCCTATCATGGGGCAGGGGATACGGAAAATGCGAAGATTTACTATCAGAAGGTAATCGATGAGATGCCGGGTACGAAAACGGCATCGGATGCGGCCAGATACATGGCAGGACTGGAATAGGACGAGACTTTACGAGATACACAGGAAAAACCCTGAAGCGAGGGGCTGCTGTTCAAAGCGGCTCCTGCTTTTTTGCAGCGCGAAAAGGCAGGAGCTGTACAGACGGCAGTCCCTTTTACTGTGGAAAAGAGAGAGGAGTGGATCTATGGACATGCTGGAATTGAAGGGAAGCCGGCTGGTGGTGCATCTGCCGGAAGAGGTGGATCATCATTCTACGGAGGATATACGCAGAAGCGTGGACGAGCTGGTGGAGAGGCAGCCGGTGGAAGAGGTGGAATTTGATTTTTCACGTACGGCATTTATGGACAGTGCAGGTATCGGGATGCTTCTTGGCCGTTATAAGGTCATGCGGGCGCTGAACGGCCGGATCATGGTCAGTCATATTGACAGGCAGATCAGGAGGATACTGTCCATGTCAGGTATTCAGAAATTTATTCAGATGTAACGGGCAGACGCCGGGCATGTCCGGGCGGATGCGGAACTGTAAAACAGCATCAGTCCGGACATGTCGGAAGGATTTTCGGCCGGTAAGCGGACGGAAGTCCTTCCAGACGTCGGGCATGTCCGGGCGGATGCGGAACTGTAATAGGAGGTCAAGTATGAAAAATGAGATGACACTGGCGTTTGACAGTATATCGGAAAATGAGGGGTTCGCAAGGGTCGCGGTGGCAGCATTTGCGACCCAGCTGAACCCTACACTGGAGGAGGTAGCGGATATCCGGACGGCTGTATCCGAGGCGGTGACCAATGCGATCATCCACGGATATCCGGACGGAGTACATACGGTAGTGATCCGCGCCATATTGAGTGAAGAGACGCTGGAGCTGTGGGTCACGGATGAAGGAGTGGGCATGGAGGATGTGAAACAGGCAATGGAGCCATTGTACACCAGCCGGCCGGAGCTGGAACGTTCCGGTATGGGTTTTATGTTTATGGAAGCATTTATGGACCAGGTAGAAGTGCAGTCTGCGCCTGGTGTAGGCACGACGGTCTATATGAAGAAAAAGATCGGCAGAGGAGCGGCAGAACAGGAGGGCTGAACATCTTTATGGAAAAGACAATGGTTCTGATAGAACGGTCACACCATGGGGATAAGAAAGCCAGAGAACAGTTGGTAGAAGAAAATATGGGATTGATATGGAGCATCGTTAAGCGATTCTCCGGAAGAGGTACGGACATGGAGGATCTGTTCCAGATTGGGGCGATGGGGCTGATCAAGGCCATAGATAAATTCGATCCTTCCTTTGAGGTGAAATTTTCCACTTATGCGGTGCCCATGATTGCGGGAGAGATCAAGCGTTTCCTCAGAGACGACGGAATCGTCAAGGTCAGCCGGACACTGAAGGAGAACTGCTGGAAGATCAAAAGGGAGACTGAAAATTTCCGGCGTCAGGCCGGCCGGGAGCCCACGTTGGAAGAGCTGTCTGTGATCACAGAGCTGGGGCGGGAGGACATTGCACAGGCGCTGGAATCCTCTGCAGAGGTGGAATCCATCTATAAGACGATACCGCAGAAGGACGGAAGCGAGATCTGCCTCCTGGACCGGATGGAGAGCCAGAACCAGGCAGGGGGAATGCAGCAGCTTCTGAACCGGGTGGTGCTGGAACAGCTTCTGATGGAGCTTCCGGATATGGAGCGCAGGCTGATCATCATGCGCTATATGCAGGATAAGACTCAGTCAGAGGTGGCGAGGGTGTTGGGGGTATCTCAGGTACAGGTGAGTCGTCTGGAGAAACGGATCCTGAAGCAGATGCGGGAAAAGCTGGTAAGCTGACGGATTTTGTGCATAAAACCGGAAAAAACAGCAGATGATATGGTCAGAGAAGACGGAGGTACGGACGGGATGAGCGAGATTCTGTATATTAAGATTGATCAGAATACAGAGGTGGATCATATCGATGTGAGACTGGGAGACGTGGCAAAGCTGGAATGCACCAATGCCTCGGTAAAAAACCGGCTGAAGACGCTGAAGCTTCTGAAGATCCAGGCGGATAAAAGCAACCGGTATGTATTTTCCATACTGAAGGTGGTGGAGCTGATCCATGAGATCTATCCGGATCTGGAGATACAGAATCTGGGAGAGGCGGATTTTATCATTGACTACGAATCGCCGGAATATGCCCGGGACCGGTGGAGCCTGGTCAAGGTAGTGCTTCTGTGTATCACGATCTTCATCGGGTCTGCCTTTTCCATCATGACCTTCAATAATGACGTGGGGGTAAGTCAGGTGTTTGACCAGGCTTATCTGCTGCTTATGGGAGAGCCGTCGGATGGTTTTACCGTACTGGAGATCACCTATTCCATCGGGATTGCCGTAGGGATTATCGTATTTTATAATCATTTCGGCGGAAAAAGGATCACGAAGGATCCCACCCCCATGGAGGTGCAGATGCGCCAGTATGAGGATGATGTGAATACGACCCTGGTCGAGGGCTGCAACCGTGAGGAGACGAATATCGATGTGGATTAGACAGGTGATTCTGGGAATCGTGGGGCTCAGCAGCGGATTTGCCGTGGCAGGCGGGATGTTTGCGTTTCTGATCGCTCTTGGAGTGGTATCCCGCTTTGCCGGGAAGACTCACACGGCAAAATATATCCTGTATTATGAGGACGCCGCAGCAATTGGTGGTATTTTGGGGAATCTGGTAAGTATCTATGCATTCCCGGTACCGGTTGGGATGGCGGGCGTGGTGTCCTTTGGGCTGTTCTCAGGCATCTTTACAGGTGCCTGGGCCATGGCTTTGACGGAAATCGTGGATGCAGTCCCCATCTTCAGCAGAAGGATCCGGCTGAAGACCGGCCTGCCCTGGATCATCCTGTCCATGGCGCTGGGAAGAACGGCAGGGGCGCTGGTCTATGCGTATTTCGGATTCTGATCCTGATCCGGAAGGCGGTACAGATTCCGGGTGTTTCGTGTGCCGGCCATCCCTCCGCCGGATATTCCGGCTGTCATCCGGTCTCTTTCGGATGAAATTCCCTCCACTGGTCGTACCAGTGAAGGCAGGCATCCGTATAAGCCTGCGTCAGCAGCTGTTCTTCTGCTTCCTGAACTCTCTGATATGCGGCATCTTCCCATGCCCGCAGTTCATCTTTTTCCGATAAAAACCGTTCCAGAGCAGTCCGTGCCTGCAGGACAGATTCTTCTGCGTTTCCAAGCTTCCAGTCTTCAAAGACCTGATCATCCGGAAGTTCCCGAAGGCGGTGGCGTTCTGCCCTGGGAACATTTCTCAGGCTGGAAAGGAGCGCCTGTTCTTCCACCTGTATCCTCGCGGCCTGGTCCGTTGAGGCGGCCTGTTTCCGGCAGTGTTCTACATAATGATCATATCCAAAGGGATAGTAATGTACGGCGCTGTCCTCGAAAATCAGAAGGGATTCAGCTGTCTGCCGGATGAAATAGCGGTCGTGGGAGACGAAAAGAAGCGTCCCTGTATATGCCTGAAATGCGGACTCCAGTGTCTCGCGGGCAGAAATATCCATGTGATTGGTAGGCTCGTCCAAAAGGAAGAAGTTCGGTCCCGACTGGAAGAGCTCTGCCAGGATCAGCCGGGCACGTTCGCCTCCGGACAGGCTCCTGACTTTTTTGCAGGCATCCTTTCCCGGAAAGAGAAAGGCGCCCAGAATGCTCCGCACTTCTTTTTCAGTGAGGGCCGGAAAACAGTCATGGAAATGTTCTGTCACTGTTTTGTCGGAGGAGAGGGCGGCGCTCATCTGATCAAAACAGGCGGTGACCACTCCGTCGCCCCGCAGACATTTTCCTTTCAGAGGGGGCAGGAGACCGGCGGCTGTCTTGAGAAATGCAGTCTTTCCGGCGCCGTTGGGTCCGATGATGCCGATCTTCTGTCCGCGCCGGATGCGGAGGGACAGTTCCACCAGCGGATGGTCATACCCCACCTGGAGGTGCTCTGCCTCCAGCACCCATTTAGGTCCCGGGGATCCGGGGATGATGGCTTCGGTAAAATGATGCGCTTCGTCTTCAGGCGGCTTCGGAATGGCAGGCATACGTTCCAGCAGCTTCTTTCTGGAACGGGCGAAAGCAGCTTTCCGGGGCCTGTGTTTAAAACGTTCGATCAGATCCTCCAGACGCTTCTTTTCTTCCTGCTGGTCAGCATATGCTTTTTTCCAGAGCCGGAGCGCTTTCTGCTTCTGTGTCCGACAGGCAGTGTAATTGCCGGGGTAACGGGTCAGGGTCTGTTCGCTGAGCTCGTAGACGGTATCTGCTGTACGGTCCAGGAAAAACCGGTCGTGGGACACGATGACCGCGGCGGAAGGACAGGAGCGAAGATACTCTTCCAGCCATTCCACCGCCGCAAGATCCAGGTGGTTGGTAGGCTCGTCCAGGAGCAGAAGATCCGGCTTCAGCAGCAGCAGCCGGATGAGGGCGATCCGGGTCTGTTCGCCGCCGGAGAAATGCATCAGCTGTTTTTTCTTGTCTTCCCTGCGGAATCCGAAGCCTGTGAAAATGCGGTCATATTCCTGTTCCCAGTCAAAACGTGCCCGGTCAAAGGGGTCCGGACAGGGGCAGGCGTCCAGAAGCGCCTGTTCCACCGTGATGGACAGGTCCTCAAAAGCCTGCTGGCTCAGAAGGCCGATGGTAAGCTTCCGGGAGGTGGTGATGCCGGCAGAGGTTCTTTTATCATCCCGGTCCAGAGAGAGCTCACCTGCCAGAAGGCGCAGGAAGGTAGTCTTTCCTGCGCCGTTTTTCCCTATGAGGGCAATTTTTTCTTTTCCCCGGATCTCAAAATCAAAATGGGAGAGTACAGTCTTGCTTCCGGCACTGAGCGTGCCGTCCTGGATCTTAAGCAGCATATGGCTTCTCCTGTGCTTATTCTTCCTGCTCTTCTTCGATCTGAACCGAATCGCCTTCGGACAGTGCCTGCTGGAACATGCCGATCCGTCCATTTACGGTCAGTTTGACCCTTCCCTTTGGCTCTTTCAGGTCGATGCCGGAATATTCGATCAGATCCATAAGGTAGTACGGGCTTCCATCCGGCTTGCGGGGCAGGCGGAGGGGAGAGCCGTTCAGATGGAATAAAAATTCCTGCCTGGGTCTGGGAACCGCGGGTCTCGGAGTCGGCGTGGGAACATTTGCAGCCGGTGTGGAAGCCGGAGTCTGTGCAGAAGCCGAACTTCCGGAGCCTGCCGTGCTCTGTGCGGGGGCCGGGGGCTCTGTCCCGGCTTCAGGCTGTAAAGCTGCTTCGGAGACGGTCCGGGCTTCAGGCATCTCTGCTGCCGGCTGCTGCGCCGTGCTTTCTGACAGCGTTTCTTTTACCGGTGTCTGGTCTGCGGGTTCCGGTTTTTCAGCAGATGTCTTCTCTGTGGGAGGGAGTTCCATCATAATGGAATCGCCGTTTTTCAGGAAAGTCTTCAGGGAGACATGCATGCCGTTCAGCGTGATATCTGTACAGTCGGCGGCACCTTCAATGTCTCCCAGAGATGGTCTGGCGGGCTGCCCCTGGACTGCAGGTACAAAGTCGATGATGTCGCCCGCATGGATAACCTCTGAGAGCCTGCCTTCCTGCTGGTTGATAAGCAGGGATGCGGGCTGGGTTGCCGTACCGTAGAAGACTTTCCGCCTGCCGTTCACAGTCACGGTCAGATTCGCACCGGAACGGCCGATAATATCCCGGAACGTATAGCCGTTCATCATCAGCAGGTTCAGTGCCGTGAAGCTGCCGGTCCGGAACAGTTTCGCCGGACGTCCGTTGAGCATCACGCGGAAGCTGTCGTTGATCATATTCAGACCGGAGGAAACCACAATGCCAAGAGGCGTGGCGTATTCCGGGTTGTTCAGATCATATTCAGCGGAACAGGCATTTGCCTGAAAATAATTGCCGGCCACGGCCACGCGCGTTTCATCCATACCCAGTGTGACGGTCAGCTCATCCTTCAGGCCTGCAAGCTTGCTGCCGCCGCCTGCCAGAAACAGGGCAGAGGGTGCGCCGCCGTTGATCTCCAGAATCTTGTCTGCGATCTCTTTACATAACAGCGACGCTGTGTCACGGATACTGGTCAGCAGTTCCTCCTGGGTGACCTTCTGTTCAAATCCGAGGATATTGGTGAATGTGATGGGCTCTTCCTGGAGAAGCTGTGCCTTGATGGTTTCTGCAGTCCCGAAATCCACCAGATATTTTTTCATGATCGTCTCTGTAATCTCGTCTCCGGCCACAGTAGCCATGGTATATCCGGTGATGCTTCCGCCGGTACATGCCGCAATATCGGAGGTTCCGGCGCCGATGTCCACAAGCGCCAGATTTAAAAGACGCAGGTTCTCGGGGATGGCGGCGTTGATGGCGGCGATGGGCTCCAGTGTGATACTTGCCACCTCCAGACCGATCTTGTTCATGGTTGTATAGAGGCTCTCCACCACCTCGCTGGGCAGGAAGGTGGCGATCAGATCCACTTTCACATGCTGCCCCCGGTGATCCTTCAGATCCGACATGGTATACTGATCCAGATAATACTGGCATACGGTATATCCCACCAGATAGAAACGCCTGGAATCGTTCAGCGCCTCATTTTCCGCATCAAAGGCTTCCTCGGCCTTTCCGATGGCGCCGGCTTCCAGACGGCTGATGATCTCGTCATCAATGAGCTGTGTGCCGGGCAGCTCCAGCTCAAAATCCGCCCGTCTGGTCCTGAGTGCACGTCCGGCTGCCGCCACACACACCCTGCTGAGCCGGGTCTTCACCTTTGCCTCCAGTCTCTTTTTTACCTTGTCTGCCAGAGCGGATACCTTTGCGATGTTCTCAATCTGTCCGTCGATCATGGCACGTTCGGCGTGATCCTCCCGTTCGATGGCCGTGATATGTACTCTGTTTTCTTCCACGACTCCGATCATGCCGATAATGCTCCGGGTCCCGATGTCCAGCGCAAAAATCATATCATTTCCCTGCTGTTTTATTTTGGCTGTCTGTGTGTTTGCCTTCCGGTTCGATGTCCTGCCCTTCCTGGCCTGTACTCTCGCCATAGCCGCCCTCCTGTACCGTCCGGGCCGTCTGCCCATAGGACGCGTTTTTTCTTTTTATACTGCCAATATTATAGTAAAAATATGTGCCATTGTAAATCTTTTTATGGAGTTTTCCAACGCTGCCGCCAGGCCGACAGTCACTTCAGGATCAGGATATCCTCCCCCATCTCCACAGTCCCGCTGACGGGATTTTTGCGGATATCCAGGTATTCAAGCCCCTGTATCTGATGAAGGGGAGACAGATCCGTCACATAATTATCCTGGATTCCCAGATGTGTCAGCTGCGTGAGCGCAGGCGCGAAGGAAAGACCGGTGATTTGATTTCCGTCCAGATACAGCTCTTCAAGGCCCGGGTAAAGGGTCAGGAAATCAAGGTGTGCATCCAGCGATACGTCATCATACCAGATATCGGTCATGCCGTTATAGGATTCTACGTAAAAATTTTCCTTCAGATGAATCTCTTTCATTTCCAGATATTTTAAAGAAGAGTTCCCGGTGAGCCGGTCAAAGTCGATCTCAAAGGTACAGTTGCTGAGAATCAGCCGCTGAAGCCCCGGATGGTTGAAGGCGTTGGAGATATCTCCCAGGATCTCTACGCAGTGCTGGTAGCTTCCGAAGCCCGGGCTCGTGCCCCCGCCGCAGAGATCCAGCGATTTCAGGCTGGTCATGCTGTCCAGAAAATTCAGATTTCGGAGAGGAACGGCGTAGGTCCAGACGGAATAGCAGGTCAGGCTCTCCAGGCTGGTGAGACCAGAAAGCGCCTGGATCTCGTCCACATTGCAGCCGTGGAGAAACAGTTCCTTCAGATTGTTCATGCGCTCCAGAAATCTGACGGACATAAAGCCGCTCATGTCGAGAGTCTCCAGCTCTGTCAGAACAGAGAGATCCGGATCCGGCTGGGAAGTCCCTTTGTCCAGAACCAGCGTCTTTAAATGCGCAAGGCTCTCCACAGGTGCGTAGTCCTGAAGGGAGCTGTTGTCCTCAAGCTCCAGGCTGGTGAGCTGTGTGAGTTCTCTTAGAGGCTCCAGACTGATGGCATCGGATTCCGAGATCGACAGACTTTTAAGCCCGGTAAGAGGCGACAGAAAGCCAAGGTCCCGGATGGCGGAAGAGGTGATGGACAGCTCTTCCAGACCGGTCAGCACAGAGAGTGCCGAATAGTCGGTCAGAGAGGAGGCTTCTTCTTCGGACAGGGAGAAAGAGTCTTCGGTCTCTTCTTCCATTAACAGGATACGAAGCTCTTTCAGTGCTGTGAGCTGCCGGAGATCCGGCGCCGATATCCCTTCTGCAGAGAAGTTCTTCAGATGTTCAAAAGCTCCGATTCCTTCCAGATCTGCCGGATGTTCCAGGGACAGCTCCAGAATCGCTTCCGGTGCCGGAAGAAGCTCTGCGGCCTCTGCGGGAGAGACGCCGCTTAAGAGAATTCCTTTCAGGTCATTAAAGCTGTCAAAAGGAATCTGGGATATGTGTTCCTCACGTGCGTCAATCTTCTGAAGTCCGGTAAAACGGGCGAGGTCGCGGCTGTCCCAGGACAGAGGCGGAAGTGTGAGCTGTACGGGCGCATATGTTTCTGGATTTTCTTCATAGGGACTCTCAAAGCTGTATTCCACAAGGGTGGATGCAGAGCCGGTATGGATACGGATATATTTGATCCGCGCCAGGTCGGTCTCTGTGACCAGGCCGGCGTCTTTCTGGAAAATCGTCTTTACGATCTCTTCATACAGGGGACTTTCGGCGGTCTCCGGGGGTGTTTCCTCCGGAACCATCGTCTCATATCCGGCATCCGGCTGGACACGCACAGAGGTACTGGCAGGCCGGCGGCTGCTGAAGATCATGATATTTCCTATGATGATCCCTGTGAGTGCGAGTGTGATGAACGCCCACGTGCGCGCCGTGTTCCCGGAGGAGGGATCCTCCCGAAGCACCGGCGGCCGGTTCTGGGGATACAAAGGGGTCTGGGGCGCTGTCGGCATATCGTTTTCCATGACAAACTGGCTGTTACAATATTCACACACCATGATCTGGGGGCTTCCCTCCATGGGTTCCAGCCTTCCTCCGCAGGAAGGGCATATTAATCTGGTCATCTTCATGATAAATGTACATCCTTGTGCAGTTTTTTTCAGTATACTTCTCCTGCAAGGGGATGTAAAGAGGATTTTCCGCGCGCAGCTGAACAATGAGGAGAAACGAAGTCGTCTGGTCAAAAAACTGCTTCGCTGCTCCTCTTGTAACGTGCTGTACGCAGGGTGGGAATTACAGAAGTTTCAAAATCCAGTAGATAAGCCCCAGCACCCAGCTGGTAAAGATTCCGTACAGGATCACCGGTCCGGCGATGGTGAAGATTTTGCTGCCGATGCCGAACACCTGTCCTTCCTTCTTATATTCAATGGCGGGAGCTGCGACTCCGTTGGCGAAGCCGGTGATGGGGACCAGCGCCCCGGCGCCACCCCATTTGGCGATGGACGGGTAGATGTTGAGTCCGGTGAGCAGGATGCTCAGGAAGACCAGGAGGATGGAGCACCAGGCGCCTGCCGTGTCCTGATCCATGCCCGTCTGTGCGGCCAGATTGCGGATTACCTGTCCGATCAGGCAGATGGTTCCGCCGGTGAGAAAGGCTTTGAACATTTCATAAGGCAGGTTGTGGGTGGGTGTGACCTGTTTCACATAATCGTTATACTGCTGTTTCTGTTCTTCATTTGCGTTCATAAAAGTATGCTCCTTTAATACTGCTTTTTCTTTATATTTTCCATGGAGAATCATTTTATACGGAACTTGTCTGTGCAGTCGTCAGTAAAGGACTGGAACAGAAGGAATGGGACGAATATTTTTGCAGTGGACAGGAAAACTAGAATTTGAAAAGACAAAACATCTGCAACGTGGATATGGAAGGATCGTATTTTGCATGAAAAGGAGTAAAAGCATATGAATCAGATAAAAGGACGGGCAAGCCTTCAATATGACCGGCCGCCGAAGCTCATCGGCGCAGCTTCCATTGTGGGGAGCAAGGAGGGGGACGGACCTCTGGGACATCTGTTCGACTGTATCGAGCCGGATCCGAAGTTCGGGAAGAATACGTGGGAAGAGGCGGAGAGCGAGCTCCAGCTTCGGACTGCCAGAAAAGCCATGGAAAAAGCAGGCATGAATGAAGAACAGGTTCGCTATCTTTTTGCCGGAGATCTGCTGGCTCAGGGAATCGCCACTTCCTATGGGCTGATGGAGCTTCAAATTCCGCTGTTTGGACTCTATGGAGCATGTTCCACCTGCGGGGAGAGCTTAAGCCTTGCTTCCATGGCGGTGAGCGCGGGGTACGCAGACTGTGTCATGGCACTGACCTCCAGTCATTTTGCCAGCGCGGAAAAGGAGTTTCGATTTCCCTTGGAGTATGCCGGGCAGCGTCCCCTTTCGACTACCTGGACGGTTACGGGCTCCGGAGCCTTTCTCCTTGCCGCCGACGGGTCTGCGATCGCCGAAGGAGCCTCTGTATGTGTCTCCGGGATCACCACGGGTAAAGTGGTGGACTATGGGGTGAAAGATTCCATGCACATGGGGGCTGCCATGGCGCCTGCGGCGGCGGATACCATCTACCAGCATCTGGGGGATTTTGGGAGAAAGGTGGATGACTATGACCGGATCATCACCGGAGACCTGGGCAGTATCGGCCAGACGATTTTAAAAGATCTTATGCGGGAGCGGGGGATTGAGCTTGGAGAGATCCATGAGGATTGCGGCATGCTCATCTACGACCCGGATACCCAGGACACTCACGCGGGAGGCTCCGGCTGCGGGTGCGCGGCGGCGACGCTGGCGGCCTACATCCTGCCGAAGCTTGAACGGGGGGAATGGAAACGGGTGCTTCTGGTGCCCACGGGAGCCCTTCTGTCCAAGGTCAGCTTCAACGAAGGCCAGTCCATTCCGGGAATCGCCCATGGCGTGGTGCTGGAGCACTGCTGACAGAAGTACAGCCAGGATATGACAGAGCCCTGCCGGGATCCATATTCAGAGGAAAGATGGATCATGGCAGGGCGTTTATGCGGTGGGATTCGGAGGCATTTTTCCCGATCATATGCAAGCAGGCCGGATTACGAATCGAAAATCCGTACAACGAATGGGACAGGAACCTTACCGCTGCTGTCAAATAGATCATACTTTTGCGGCGGTTTTCCATTGTGGAAAATAGAAGACTCGTGTATACTGACAGTAACACGACAGGGAGGGATGGAGGATGACGCGTTACTTTAATACAGAAGGAATCTGCAGCCCAAAGAAGCATTACATGGTGTGTCTGAACGACAGGCTGAAGCTGATCAAAGAAAAGTATGTTGACCGGGGAAAATATTTTGTCATCAACAGGGGCAGACAGTATGGCAAGACGACGATGCTTCGCGCGCTGGCAGAATATTTAAGGGATGACTACGTGGTCATTTCCCTGGATTTTCAGATGCTGAGCACGGCAAATTTCGCAGATGAACGGGTCTTTGCAGCAAAATTTACCGGGCTGATCCAGCGGACGCTTTCCAGAGACAGTGAATGGAGAGACGTCATAGACAGGAAGGCTTTTGAAAAACTGACCGCCATGAAGGAGGAAGAGGACCTTACCATGGATGTCATGTTTGAGGGATGCAGCGAAATGTGTGAAACGTCAAAAAAGCCGGTCGTTCTGATGATCGATGAGGTGGACAGCGCGTCCAATTATCAGGTGTTTATCGATTTTCTTGCGATGCTTCGGGGATATTATCTGAGCAGAGAATATAATCCGATCTTTCATTCGGTGATCCTTGCGGGCGTGTATGATATCAAGAACCTGAAATCAAAGATCCGTCCGGACTCGGAACATCAATATAACAGTCCATGGAATATTGCGGCTGATTTTGATGTTGTTATGAGTTTTTCGGCAGGCCAGATCCGGGATATGCTGACAGAATATGAGACGGACCGTCATACAGGGATGGACACGGAGGCCGTCGCTAAGACCATATACCAGTATACGTCGGGATATCCTTATCTGGTATCCGCCGTCTGTAAGATTATGGATGAGAAGCTTACGGTTTCGGATCCGCTTTCGGACTGTAAGAGCATCTGGACGGCGCAGGGCGTCGAGGAGGCTGTCAGAATCATACTGAGTTCCAGAACCACGCTGTTTGACAGTATGATCAAACATATCAACGAATATCCGGAGCTGAAGAAGCTGCTGCATCTCATGCTGTTCCAGGGTGAGCAGGTGGCGTATAATGCAGACAATCGTATCATAGATCTGGCACAGATGTTTGGATATGTAAAACGAAACGGTACGTATATCCATGTGGCAAACCGTGTTTTCGAGACGCGGCTGTACAATCTTTTTCTGTCCGAAGAAGAATTTTCAAATGCTATGAGTACAATGGCAAGGCAGGACAAAAATCAGTTTGTCCTGGATGGCCGGCTTCATATGGAACTGGTGCTGGAAAAGTTTGTGAAACATTTCACAGATATTTATGGAGAAAACGATGAAAAGTTTCTGGAGGATCAGGGACGTAAGCTTTTCCTTCTGTATCTGAGGCCGATTATTAACGGAACCGGAAATTATTACATCGAGTCGCAGACAAGAGATGCGGGACGAACCGACGTCATTGTGGATTACGCGGGCGAACAGTCTGTGATCGAGTTGAAGATCTGGCGCGGAAACGAGTACCGTGAGCGAGGGGAGGAGCAGCTTGTCGGATATCTGGATTATTTTCATCTGGAGAAAGGATATCTTCTGAGCTTTAATTTCAACAAAAAGAAGAAGCCGGGTATGAGGACGATCACGGTGAATGGGAAGGTGATTGTGGAGGCGGTGGTCTGACGGAGACGCTGATGGCGCTGGGCTGTTTTCACTGCCTCCGTGCTGGCAGCCCTGACTCTGGGGTCAAAGAGGAGAAAAGAGGGAGAAACCATGCAGCAGACAAACAGTATCATCCGGGCATTTACCCTGCTGGAGATTCTGAAAAAAGAAAGCGACGAAACACATAAGCTGTCGCAGAAGCAGCTTCTTGCGCTGATGAAGAAGAAAGACGGGAGATGCACGGAGAAGACTCTGCGTACGGATCTTCGGAATCTGATGGGGATTCTGAATCCGCCGTCCTCGGAGTACGAGGCCCGGAAAGAGGATTTTCGCATCATTTATGACGGTATAGAAGAAGAGAGAGGCCGCATGACCGGCATCCGGTACATACACGAATTTTCCAATGACGATCTGGAACTTTTGCTGGAGCTTTTGCAGACCTGTACGGAAATCGGCGGTGAGAAGCGCAGAAAGATCACCGGGAACCTGAAGAAGCTCGGCAGCGGGCATTACACCTACAATATGGAATTCATAAAAGGGATTTCGGAATATTCCACCATGAATACCGTCTGGCTGCGCCGGACTTTGCGGGCGGCGGGGGCGGCCATCCGGCAGAACCGCAGACTGTCCTTTGTGTTCAACAAATATGACCGGAACGGCCGGCTTGTCCCGGTGCGCGACGACAGATACGAGGTAAATCCGTATTATGTTGTAAAATATGGGGTCAGATATTATCTGCTGGCCAGTCACAAAGAGTCGGAAAAGATCTATATTTACAGGATGGACCTGATGACGGACGCAGAGCTTATGGAAGAGGAACGGACCAGTGTGCGCAGGATCGGGGAGCTGCGTCACTCAAACGCCATGGAATATATGGAGCGTCACCTTCACATGTACTATGACGAGCCGCGCACAGTGGTCCTCAGACTTCATCGGAGCGTCTATACCCGGTTTCACGACAGCTTTGGCGGAAACTATACGCTGGTACGGGCGGTGGATGAGGAACACGACGAGGTAAAGGTATTCTGCAGCGAGAATGCCATCGTAAACTGGGCCATCCAGAACAGTGAGGATGTGGAAATCCTCCGGCCGGAGTCTGCCAGAAAGAGGATCCGGGAGAAAGCAGAAGCACTTTTGCAGAAATATTCAAAAAGATCGTAACCATCCGGGAGAATCTGCCCAAAGTTACCGATTCCCGATGCTATAATAAAGACCATAAACGCTGAAAGCAGGAACCGAACGGGAAAGGGCAGGTGCGCAGATGAGAGCAATCGAGATGAAAGAAGCAGTTTTGGAAATGTATGCAGAGCTGAAGTCCTTGTTGTCACTATATGAAGCAACAGAAGGGTTTCAGGCCGTCTGCGAAGACGTGGATGTCATGGAGCTTGTACTTGAGAGAATCGCTCAGCTTAAAAGCCGGGCGGATCTTTTCGGGAAAGGTGCGGTGGGAACAGGCGAGTATTGCGGGATGCAAGTCATTACCATAGACAGTATACAGATGGATCTGGCTGACGAGCTGCTGCAGGTGATCGGGGAGACAGAGTATTTTGTCAGACAGTGTGAAGTGCCGGGGGTGGTGACCAGATGGAAACAGATTAATCCGAAGCTGCTCTATTTTGACTGTGCATTTGAGCTTATGGAGGCATGCCCAAGGGAATATCTGGAGATGAAGAGAGGACTGAGGGATGTAAGGTTATCCTGCTATCCGGATCAGGAACTGATCGCAGAAAGGAGGGAATATTTTGCACGGAAGAAGGAGCAGTGTGTACGTCAGAACAGAATCTATTCAGAAGAACATGCATTTCAGGAGGAGCTGCTGCATACGTTGAAGCTTCTGTTTGAAGACCTGTTCCGAAGATACAGCCGGAAAACAGAAAGAAACGCATAGGAACACTTATGGAGACAGTCAGAAGTCTGCAGGAATCGCGAAACGTGAACGAAAGGAACAGATATGAGCACTTATGTTATGTCGGATATACACGGCTGTTATGAGGAATATAGAAAAATGCTGGATAAGATCCGGTTTTCCAAAGAGGATATTCTGTACATACTGGGGGATATTCTGGACCGGGGGCCTCATCCCATAAAGATCATGCAGGATCTGATGAAGCGGTCCAATGTGGTCTGCCTGGCGGGCAATCATGAGGCTATGGCGCTGGAATGCCTGCCGTTTCTTCTGAGTGAGGCCGATTGTGAAAGGATCTACAGGCGAAATTCGCCTGTGATCGAGAGTCTGATCAACTGGCAGATGAACGGATCGCTTACGACAACGGATGAATTTCACCGGCTGAATCCGGCAAAGAGATTGGAGGTGGTACAGTTCATTTCGGAATTTGAGCTCTTCCGGGAGCTTTCTGTCAACGGGAAAAAATATGTGCTGGTGCATGCGGGGCTGGGCGGCTTTCGTCCGGAGAAAGAGCTGTGGGAGTATCCGATGGATGCGCTTGTATGGGAGCGGACGGATTACGACGAGCCCTATTATCCGGACAAATACGTCATTACCGGCCACACGCCCACAAAGCTGATCCCCTCCAATCCAAGGCCGGGCTATATCTATCAGGGGAACCGTCATATCGCCGTCGACTGCGGAGCCGGCTTTGGCGGGAGGCTCTCCTGCATCTGCCTGGAGACGATGGAAGAGTTTTATGTGGAGTGTAAAAAGAAGAAAAAATGGTTCTTTTTCTGACGGATGGCCGGGACGGGTTTTGATTTTGCAAAGGAGAGAATGGGGAAGATGAGGCATTTTTGCGGAGAGAAGGAAATTTATCTGGAATATTTAAAACAGAAAATGCAGGGAAAAGAGCCGGATATGGGATCGGACGAAATCTATATAGATCCGGACAATACCTACCAGAATTCTGATTGTGAATTTTATAACAAATTGGTGGATGTTCTGATGAAACAGAGGAAGGCAGGGGACGCCTGGAGTTATTCTTTGCATGGATACACGGCCGGTAATGAACGGCCTGCAGGAATATGGGTGGAGGATCCGGCATCTTCAGAACCGGTGTTGTATCTTCGCTCGGATCAGTTTGGATTCTCGGCTCCGAAAAAAGAAGGAAGCTGGGATGAGAGATATCCCTATGCGTCATTTTTAAATCTTGGCGGAGAAGAAAGCTTTGTGGCGGACTGCGTGTGGGATACGCGTACACTTGGGGGGAGTTTTCTCTGGCCGCTGATCGATGCGGCGCGCTGTGGGAAAAACGGGGAAAGCTGGAAGGTCTGGGACAGCAGATACAATATGCACCGCGGCGTTGGAAGCTATATGGAGGACAGCGTGGATCTGACTTTATATGAAATCAAATGCTTTTATGATCTGACAAAACAGCATCCGGACTGGAACGACGAGATCCTCTGTGAAAAGCTTACAGACGCAGGCGGTCTTCTTTTAAACTATGCAGATCATATGCGGATCTGTAAATGGCTGAGGCATTTTCAGGATTTTAAAGGGTATGTGGAATCCTTTTGCTTTCACCCGTTTGTGAATGAACGGTATGAGATCGTGGATATAACAGAGGCAAAACTGACCTGGGAAGACGGGGACGGATACGGGTTTGCTTTGGATGTTCCGGTATTAAACGGGGAATCTGTAAAGGATTACCGCGCTTCCAAAAGAATCAGGAACATAAAAGATGCAAAGAAGCTCCGGCAGGTGCTGACAAATGTAAGATCCATGACGGTAAGAAGAACGAAACAGATGGAAAGCCTTGTGTATACAGACAGTAAGGCGGGGAGGGATGGAGAATAACGCGTTATTTTCATACAGAAGGAAGCCGGGCATGAAAGTGATCATGGAGGCGGTCGTCTGACCGCAGCGCCCATAGAGCTGCCGGCTTCTGAAAAAGGGTCGGCCCTGTACATCCGATGTGATGAGCAGGGCTGGCCTGTTTTATTTCCGTGAGCAACGAACCAGGCAGCTGCCGCGGGGCTTTGATTTCCGCCATATCAAAAAACAATGCGACATTACGTCTGTCACACATGGAAAGGAAACTGTGGTATACTCGGCATATAAGAATTTTTGAACTTTGAAAATGGAAGAAACAGAGCATTTTGGCAGTTGTTGAAAAAACATGCGGAGGACAAAAGACATGGAAGAGAAAATGGAGCGGATCGACAGGCAGCTGCGGCTGTATGAGCTGGTGTGCAGTTATGCGGTCACAGGCTTCGAAACCATAGAGGAAGCGTTTCCGGGCATCGGCAGACGGATGATTCAGAGAGACCTGAAGGATCTGAAGGACGCGGGACTGGTCAGCGTGAACTATGTAAAAAAAGTCCAGGGTTATGTAAAAGAAAAACAGAGGCCGGAGTTCAACGAGGATACCAAACCCCGCAGGAAGGCGCATTTAAAAAGGCTGAACCGGATCGGAAGGCTGATGAGTGAGCTGTACAACGAAGACATTCCGCTGTGGGAGAAAAAGGACAATGAGGAAGAGGGGGATGTCCGGGACTATGTGACATCCAAAGATTCCTACAACGAACTGTTTCCGGGCCTGTCGGAGCGGACGAGACAGAGGGATTTTGAAGTTCTTTGCAGGCTTGGGTATCAGGTCACCTATGATCACCAGGACCGCTGCTTCATCCAGGAGGAATTTAATATGGGCTGGATGGAAGCGCCGGAGGTGATCGACGACGATTACCTGAACGGAACCTGGTAGGGAAGCAGCGGAACAGTCAACCCGGCAACGGACCGGAAAAGCCCCGGGAGGATTTGCGGACGCGCAGGCGGCTGAAAATGTTCCCGGACGGTGGGGCTTTGCAGGGGAGTTGCGGCACTTTCATAAGAGGTGAAAAGATGGATAAAAACTTAACAAAGCAGGACAGAATCGCAGGGGGCTTTTACGGCCTCCTGATCGGGGACGCTCTGGGCGTGCCCTATGAGTTTTACGAGGCGGAAAAACTGCCTCCTTATGAGGAGATCGAGATGATTCCGCCGGCAGGTTTTCGAAAAACCTATCAGGAGGTGGATGCGGGGACCTGGTCGGACGACGGCGCGCAGGCGCTCTGCCTGCTGGAAAGCCTCCTGAATCAGAAAGGTTTTTCGCTGGAAGATTTTTCAGACGCGCTGCTCTCCTGGTATGAGGATGGCGCGTGGGCCGTGGGCGGGGAGGTATTTGATGTGGGGATCCAGACGGCTTACGCGCTGCGCGGATATAAGAACGAGTTGCTTCCGGAGGAGTGCGGGATGCTGAATCCCGACGGCAAGGGGAACGGCGCGCTGATGCGGGTGCTGCCGCTGGTGCTGTGGCACAGCGTACATGGAAGCACGGATAAGGAGCAGCGGACAAAAGAACTGGTGGAGGACGCCCATCGGCAGTGTCTGATTACCCATGGGCATGTGTGCAATCAGGTATGCTGTGCGCTGTATTGTCTTGCGGCGCAGGAGCTGATGGAAGGGGTGGAGGCCGCAGATGCCGTGGAAGCCGCGATTGCCGCGCTTCGAACAATCTATCAGGATCTGCCGGAATATGAGCAGGAACTGGAGTGGGCCATCCGGCCGGACCAGCCCTGGGAAGGGACCGGGACCGGTTACGTGGTGGACTGCCTTCGCAGCGCCTTTATGATTCTCCTGCAGGCGTCCGGCTATGAAGACGGAGTGAAACGGGCGGTCCTGCTGGGAAACGATACGGATACTACCGCCTGCGTGGCGGGCGGGCTTCTGGGAATCCGGTACGGCGTACAGGGAATTCCGGACCGGTGGATGTCCATGCTGCGGGAGCGGGAGAAGGCGGAGGCGCTGCTGAAGCGCTGTCTGGAAGAAACATAAGAAACCGCCCGGAAAACAACAGAGTTTGAAACGCCGGGTGTACGCATGGGCAGAAACGAAATCGGCAGAGTTTGAGATGCCGGGTGTACGAATGGACAGAAACGAAATCGGCAGAGTTTGAGATGCCGGGTGTACGAATGGACAGGAACGAAGCAGAGAAGGAGAGAAACGGATGTTGGATGGATATGCATGGATCAGGTCAGAAGAAATACGGGAATATCTGAGGAAAAATTATAAACTGTCGTTTAAAGAACAGATGCAGCTGGTTCGCACGGCGCACCGTCCCATGGAAGAGAGGCTTCAGGCCCTTCGAATGTTGCAGAAGGAAGCCGTCACTCCCAGGGAAAAAGGGTTCGCCGCTCAGGTGATCCGGCTCTATGAATTTATGCTGCGGGAGATTCGGGAATCCCGTCCGGGACAGTTCTATATCCGGAAGCTGCCCTGTCCTTCGGTGGGCAGGTGCGGCAGGGAGCCCGGCCGGATCCTCATCTATGCGTCTTACGAAGAAATGCTGGCGGACCTTCCGGACGGGGACGTGTGGGAGTGCGGCAAAGAAGTGGAAAAGTGGGAGGTCGGAGAAAACGGAGTCCGGGAGCTCATTTCATTTGATCTGTATCCAATGGATCAGAGTGCATGCATTGCCAATACGTATCTGGATGATGACCGGTATGAGGAAGCCGGCGTCAGCAGGACCGTCATCGAGCAGGAGAACCGTTTTTATGGTGCCAGTACAGATTATGATTATGATTACCGATATCCCTATCCGCTTCCTTTTTCCACCGGCGATCTGGTTCGGCTGGACGCGCCGATCTATGAGCAGGGTTATGGACTGGCTGTACCGTGCAAAGCCGGAAGAGCTGCCGGAAGACCGGAAGATTCTGGGAGAGCTGGCCGCGTATTTTACCGATCTGCGCCGCCAGGGGCCGGAAGCCATTGAGGAACCGTTCTTCCGGATCTTCGGACGCCACGGAAAAAAAAGCCGGGATATCCGACCGTTTCATGTGACGCCTGTGACGTTTCCGGAACTGATCAAAGCGCTGGAAGAGGATATGGAGCAGCATTTCCCAAAACAGGGAGGGATGCTATGATTTATGCCGTGTCGGATATTCATGGCTGCTATGAAAAATACGTACAGCTGTTGGAAATCATACGTTTCAGTGAGGAGGATACGCTGTACGTGCTGGGAGATGTGGTGGACAGGGGGTCCGGCGGAATCCGGGTTCTGCAGCATATGAAGGAGCATGGCAATATCCTGCCGCTTCGGGGGAACCACGAGGTTCTGGCGGCTTCCCTGCTGCGCAGGCTCTCTGCCCCGGCGGGTCTGCACAGCAGGAAGCTTGTGGAACTCTGTCAGCTGTGGTTTCAGGATGGCGGGCGGGAGACTTATGAGGCGTTTGCCGCTCTGAGTCAGGAAGAGCGGACCCGGATTCTGGAGTATCTGGACACGTTTTTCATCTATGAGGAGATTACCGTGAATGGCAGAAATTTTTTCCTGTCCCATACGGCGCCGGAAAAGGAGAAGATGCAGAACTTTGATTCCTGCCGTTGGGAGGATTTTGTAACGGGGAAACCGGACTATGAAGCAGTATATTTTGAAGACCGCTACCTTGTCACCGGGCATTCTCCCACGGGGCTTATCGAAGAAAGTTCCGTGGGAAGGATCTGGAAGAAGAACCGCCATATTGCCATCGACTGCGGCGCGGTGTTCGGAAATCCGCTGGGATGTATCTGTCTGGATACGCTGGAAGAGTTTTACGCGGAGGGAGGATGACCGTTATGGGT
Organism: Lachnospiraceae bacterium; assembly: GCA_910574805.1. Classification (GTDB taxonomy): domain Bacteria; phylum Bacillota; class Clostridia; order Lachnospirales; family Lachnospiraceae; genus Hominiventricola. Next base: position 76,670 of record CAJTCV010000012.1, read on the forward strand.
TTGACAAGGGCGCACGGGACAGGCTCGAACCCGGTGCCGATGATTCCGCTGCTGACTTTGAGGCCTGTTGGATGTCCTGTTTTTAACCCGTCAAACCAATGTCGCTGAATAAGAATCGGCTATGCTATACTGTGTTCATCAAAGACGTACCTTGACAATTTCATATGGAACTTTTGGTGAAAAGCGGAATGCTTGAGGAGACAGTGGATGAATTATTTGTTTGTGGCAGTGCAGAAAGAAGCGGAAAGAAGTGAGGAATTCGGCAGCAGAGAGGAGGCCCGGGAGTATTTTGAGAAACGCTTTGGAGAGGAGGCGACGGAGAAAAAGGAGCAGGGTTCGGGCTGTCACCTGGAAGAGAGAGCTGACCTTCGGTGTCAGCCTGTCTTTGGGGAGACTTCCCTGATTCTTCGCCTTGTGGGAATTTTTCGTATTGGCAGCAGATACCGGGTAATCGAAGAACGGTATTACTGTTCCGGGTGGAAAGGTTTCGGAGAAGACGGGATTCTGGAAGTCAGAAAAAGGATACCGAAGACGGTGACGGCGAACAGCATAGCTCTGGAAGGGTGCAGGGAAAGTCCGGAGGCTCTGACGCGTTTTCAAAAGACTGTCAAAAAGATAACAGCAGAGACCGTAAAGAACTTTCGGGCGACGGCTTCTATGAGCGTTTGATTTCGGATGAAGAGGAGAAAGACTGGGAGAAATATGACAGAAGCGCCCGCCCAAAAGCGTACCGGAAGCTGGAGAGAGAGCTGAAAGAACGGAAATGGCGGATCGGGGGACAGGAAATCCCCCTGAGAAATTTTCTGAGAATGGGACTGATGCTGCTGACCGAAAAGGCAGGAAGCGACGGAATAGGGGATGAGATCCGGCTTATGGAAAGTCAGATGGAGGTCAATCGTTTTCAGGATTTCCGGGAGTTTCTGGAGGCCGTTTATCTGCTTGGATTTACAGAGTCTATGGAAATGCAGGATATGGACGACCGCTCTTCTTTGGAGGGAGAACACCGGGACGCGGAGCGTTTTCTGAAAGCGCTTAGATTCTATATCCCTGAGGAGGGACAGGCGGATTACGGTCTTTTTTGCAGGGAGCTTTTGGAGGAGCAGGCGCGGGAGCGAAGGAAGGCGATGGAACGGATCATGGAGGAGCGGGAGGAGAAGCTTACCCAGGCAGTGGAGGAGATCTCCCTTTTCCGGTTTTTCCGGGAAGCTATGGAGGGCATGTCAGAGGAAAAATTTCAAAAGCTCGTGACGCCGGGCTGCGAGGAGGACGAGATCTGCGGCTGGGAAAAACTGCCCGGGGAAGAGCAGGAATCCATCCGCCGGGAATGGAAAGCAAACAGAATCCGGAATCTGGCCGACGCCTTTGTCTACGGAGGAAGCGATGCCAGACAGCGTCTGCTTGGGCAGCTCTCCGGGCAGGAGCAGATGCTTGTCATGGAACAGTGGATGGCGGCGTATGATCCGCGGAATGAGGAGATGCTGGAGAACAGACTGGGAAGGATGGTCTGGGCGGCAGGGCTGGACGTATATTCGGAGGAAGAGGACCGTGTCATAAAGGAAGCGATGGAAAAGCTGTTGGGAAGACCGTTTCGGTATGATGGATAACAGCATCTGTCCGAAAGCAGCCCCGGAAGGATTTTACGGAACGAAGAGAGGGAAAATACTTCCAGACGCTGGGGCGGAGTGAGGACGGATGCGGAACTTTAATAGGAGGGCACATATGGAACAAATACAGGAAATCATAAGGGAGAGGGCCATGCAATACGCGGAGGAAGCATTTGCGGAGCATGGAGAGGAGGTTTCTGAGGCGTTTCACTATATCATGACATGCAGATTTGCGGCCAGACAGTCCGGGCTTTTGGCGTTGGAAGAAATCGCGGAGGACTGGAAGGAAGAGGCGGAAATTCCGCTGAAAAGTCTGCTGATCGGCATAGTATTGGAAATCGTGGACGCCCCGGACATCGATTCCTGGGAGGAGAAGGCCTGTCGGCAGATTATGGAGAACGGATATTCCGGATACGAATGGTATATTGCAAATCTCTATGTGACGGGATGCGAAAATATGTATATGGGCGTTAACAATACACAGTATTACCTTCTCTGCCGGACGATGGTGCCCGAGCGCTGGCAGGAAGACTTCGACGACTACTGGGAAAGCTGGACGAAAGAGGCGCAGGAAAGGAAGGACGCCCAGATCGAAGACTGGGCGCGGTATGTTTTCCAAAAGGAGGCTGCGATCCGTGCCGCCTTTCACAGAAGATTCGGGGAGATGGAGCCGGAGGGCCTCCGGAGCATCTTAAAGGAGCTTCCGGATGCAATTCTGGCAACCGCGCTGGCAGGAGCCGGTGAGTCTCTGCGGAATCGCTTTCTGGAGCAGATGTCCGCGGAACAGAAGAAGGAGATCATGGAAGAGTGGTATCGAAACAGGAATGATGAGTACAGCCTGCGCGGTATAGAAAAAGCCATGGAACAGATGACCATGGCGGCGGGGCTGATGGGAGCGGTCGGGAAGCAGGATTTTTAAAGGTGGTGATTCCTGTATATGCTGACAGGACAGTAAACGGAACCGGTTACACAAGCACGATATATTATGATATCAGGAGGAGGACACGGATGAAAGCATATTTAAACGAGAAGAAACTGGAAGATTATCTGGGGAGAAAACTGGTATGCAGAGAAGAAAGACAGTTTGCATTGTTTCTGTATCTGGCTTTTCTGGAGAAGAAAAAAGGGAGTTCAGACCCATGGATTACAAAGCGGGTGAAATCCTGTCTGGAGGAAGAACACGATCCGATCATTGAGGAAGTGTATTACGAGGCAACTCTTATGAGAGATTATTTTGCCGGGTGTAAGAAAGGAAGCGGTTCCGGAGCGGAGGAGTTCAATCGAGGCCTTTTGCATTTTTGCCTGGATTTTCTGCCCTGTGGTAAAGAAAGAGCAGACAAATGCATAGAAGAATTAACGGAAGGCTGCGGAGGTCGGATGGATTGCCATCTGGGGACGAAAAAGATAAAAGATGCAATAAAAAAGAGATATCCGAATATAAAAGCCATGATGAAAAACGAAACAGAAGACGTACCGCAGTTGTATGAAAAGGCCTGTCTGGATATTGCCAGAATGATGATGAATGCGACGCCGGATCTTCTGGTGATCTACAGGATCGGCGGGGAGCGTTATGCAAAAGCACTGGAGTGTAAATACCAGTCAGGGCAGGGAACTTATGAAGATGTGGTGGGCGTGGGAATAAAGATGCAGTATTTTATTCAGGAATGCGTGATGAGCTTTCTGTTTGGGAAAAATGATTTGTTCAGAAAAAATGAAAAAATTATAGAAGAAAAACTTCCGAAGAAACCGAAAAAAGCGACGCTGTGGTGCGATGAAAACGGTTCGACAACACGGCGCGACAGGTTTTGGGAAAATGTTTACAAGGGGATTTTAAATCAGGAAACTGCTTCCGAAGGTATCAGAAATAAAGGAGTCAGTGAAATCAAATTCTTTGATAAAGAAGATTCAGAAGCAAATGGAAACAAAGGGGTAGAAAAGAGCAAAAGGATCGGTATTCGGGAATTATTAAAACACATGTATACATAAGAGAACACGTCATATTTATGTCGTTATATGACGAAGGGATATGCTGCAATAAATTCATCAAAGAAGGGAGCAGATCATGGATCTGAAGCGTTGGATATATTCACCGGATCTTGCCCGGTGGCTGTCCGCCGGGAGAGAGCTGGATCTTGACGAGCGAATGGACTGTATCCTTTCGGCGCCCCACAGAACGCTGGAAGAAAAACTGGACGGCCTGCGAAAGCTGCGCCGGGAAGCGGAAGGAGAGCGGCAACTGCCGGATCGAAGCGGTACCGATCCGCTTTGCCGGAACACCCGGGAAGCCTCCTGGCGTGCCGGGAGAGAAACAGCTCTGGAACGTCTGGATAAAAGAATCGAGATGGGGGAAACGCTGGATGAGATGCTTCATATGGTGGGCGGACTTCGTAATCTCTATGAAACGGCTCTTTTCTGCTGCGGTCGAAAAGAGGAATGTGTGGAGAGACGGATCTTTACGCTTCCCGGGTCGGCAGTCGATTTTATCAGGGAGCAGATCAGAAAGGCGGCAGACAGATATGAGACAGAAACAAACTGTTTTTTCGGAGTCCTGCGTAAATTTTGCAGAAGAGGCGTCCGGCATCTGGAACTGGAATGGAACATCCTCCTGAACGCAGAGGGAGAGGTGCTCTACTGCCTGCCGGAAAAGCGGCAGGATCGGGAGGAGAATGATTATTGGATCGGCCCTGGGGATTTTTCTTATGTGAAACTTCCGTATCCCACCGGTACCATCGTCGAGACCGTCGAGTCCCCCTTTTTTCAGTCGGTGAAAGGCATTGTGGTGAACCAGACGGAGCCGTGGGAGGAAGGATTCTCAGAAGAGGGAGAGCAGTGGCTTTTGTACCTGGATTTTCTGCATGACGGTAACAGGACCGGAATCGGCGTAATTAAACTGGATGATTACGCGTCGATCGCATTCGGAGCGGATTTCCTGCTTCCGTTCCGGCAGTTCCTGCGGCGGTGTGAAGGCGGGATGGAGAAACAGGAAATGTGGCTTGCGGCGCTGAGCGATCTGGTCAGAGAGGACAAGAGATGTTCTATCCCTTTACCTGCAAACCGGAGGACAATCTGGCGGCACAGAAACGGATGCGGAGCATCTATCGGTATGTGGATATCCAAGTGCTGGGCGAATATCCCAGATACCTTCTCAAAGAGATCGAGAACAAAGGATTCCAGGTTCATATGGAGGATGGAGACGAAGAAATCCTCAGAAACGGAACGGTGGATTTCGTATCCTTCAGCTACTATATGACCTCCTGCGAGGCCGGAGACAAAGAAGGGCTGGATATGGCGCCGGGCAATACGTTCAACGGCGTGAAAAATCCATATCTGCCTTCCAGCGAATGGGGCTGGCAGACGGACCCGTCAGGGCTTCGTTATTCGCTGGCGGAACTGTATGACCGGTACCGGAAGCCGCTGTTCATTGTCGAAAACGGGCTGGGAGCCAAAAATGTGGTTGCAGAGGACGGAAAAGTCCATGATCCATACAGGAAAGAATATCTGAAATATCATGTAAAGGCCATGAACGACGCCATTAACGAAGACGGCGTGGACCTGTGGGGTTATACCTGATGGGGATGCATCGATCTGGTATCCAAGTCCACAAGACAGATGTCGAAGCGGTATGGGTTCATCTATGTGGATATGGACGATTACGGAAATGGCACGTTTCAGCGGATCAAAAAGGACAGCTTTGATTATTACCGTCAGGTGATCGAGTCAAACGGAACAAATCTGGACTAATGGGAGAACAGATATTCTGTTTATGATTCATGACGAGAGGTTTGTCAACGAAATCTGCAGTTTGTTGTTTATGAAAATATGAGGGAGAGACAGCAATGAAAAATCCTGGATGTACAGAGAAACGTGATTTTCCGGCAGAGCATATGGCCGGATTTTGTGAAAGAACTGCTTTTGAAATTTCCGGAATATCATTTTGAATTTATTACGGAAGACAGAACATATGTACGAATACCAAGAAGCGAATACATCCAGGATTTTCAGCAGAGGAGCATCTGGCGGAATACGTGGGTCCGGAAAACCCCGGAAGAGTTTGAAGAATATCTGTCACAGTATGTATCTGGCGCGGATGTTCCGGAAATCTGTGACCGGGAGATTTTGAAGATCAATTGTCTGGGACTGGCCCCGGAACGTTACCGGAGGCTGGAGGATCATATCAGACAGAATTCGGATAAGGTTGTAAATGCCTCCTTCGAACCGAAGGTGTTTGAGCTGACCGATCGGGAGGTGGATAAAGGGAAAACGGTGGAGCGCCTGATGCGCATCGTCGGAGCAGAAAGGGAGGAAGTCGCCGTCTTTGGCGACGGGGATAACGATATCTCCATGCTGAAGCGCTTTCCTCATTCCTATGCCATGGAAAATGCGATGCCGAAAGCGAAAGCGGCGGCCTCAGAGGTGATCGGACATTACAGGGACTATGCGGCGCTGACGCAGATCGAGCGACTGCTTTCGGACAGATGAGGCGCTTAAAGACGGAGGGAGAAAATTCCTTTAAGGATATGAAAAAATGTGGCCGTAACCGGAAAGGCAGAATGCGGGCAGAAATATTTTCCTGAGGACTTATTAAAGCATTTCCTGTATAATGACAGAAGGCGGGGGCCGACGAAGCCGTCTGTCCTGCCATAAAATGACAAAAAGGGGAACAGGTAAATGTGCCGGGAAATCGAAGGAAGAAGGCAGTGCGGGCAGATAAGGAAGATCATTGATTTTGAAAAAAGCAGAATGCTTAAGAACCGGACGATCGCAGTATCATGCCATGGGTATCTGGTGGAAGATGTTTCCGTTCTGAATGCATATTGTGAAATGGATCAGACAAAGAACGCGTGTGAATCCGGGTGTATAAATTATGGAAAGAAATGGAGCTGTCCTCCATACTCCAGACGGTTCACAGATATTTCCGGTCATTATAGAAAAGCGGTTCTGCTGGTCTTCCGTACAAAAATGGAATATTATTCCGACGTGAAAAATAAATATACTGCATTGAAAGCTGCAAATGTGACTTTGAAATCACTGATTGAAAAATGTGCCAGAATGATCGAAAAGCAGGAAAATGGATATGCTTTATTAAGCGGAAGCTGCCGGCTGTGTAAAAAATGTTCCTGCAGATCAAAGCAGAAATGCCGGAAACCGGATGCCATGCGGTACAGTATGGAAGCAACCATGCTGAATGTGGAAAAAATATGCAGCGGACTGGCAGGAATAAAATTACAGTGGTATCAGAACGGAACGCTGCCGGAATATACGAGTACGGTATCCATGGTGCTGCTGAATGATGAGGTGAAACCGGAGGAACTGGCAGATAAGGTCTACCATATGATTTAAGACGCGGAATCAGGAATCAGATTTATGGAATCAGATTTATGAAAAAAGTTCGTGCATCCTCAAAAAAAGTATGCTACAATATAGTCGATTTGGGTGTATACCGGAATTAAGAGGATGGAGGATTTCAAATGAGGAAAAAGTCACATATTTCACTGGCGCGTTTTCTGGTGCGGAAGGCCGGAGATGATGTGCTGAGGCGCAGATGGAAGGCATTTTATGTGGGAAGCCTGCTGCCGGACTGCAGGCCGTCTTTCCTGACGGTTCGCCATGAATATGAGGAGACCTTCGATCTGGTGGAGCGTAAGATCCGCAGTCTGACGGAGGATGCGGGGCGCAGGCCGGAGGATTCCATGAGGTATATGATCGATCTGGGGCAGATTTTCCATTATATCGCAGATTATTTTACCTTTCCGCATAACAGCAATTATTCAGGCAGTCTGAAGGATCACTGCATTTATGAGAAATATCTGAAGTTCCGGCTTCGCTCCTATATCCGGGAGAGGGCCTGTGTACTCTGTGCAGAAGAAGGGGAACAGCTGTATTCGGTGGAGGATATTCTGGACTATATCCGCCGGAACCACCGGGAATATATGAAGGAATTTCGCAGTGTGGAAGAGGACTGTGAGTACATCACCAGGGTATGCCTGCAGGTCCTGGCAGCCATGGTGTATCTGGTGCATGGTCCGGCAGCGGCAACAGCGGCGTAGGAGTGGACTGTATGGCATATAGAGAAGATCTGGAACAGAAATATGAATGTTTAAAGGACCGGATCGCTTCGGCGGGAAAGGCGGCCATCGCCTTTTCCGGGGGAGTGGATTCGGTCTTTTTGTTATATGCGGCAAAGGAGGCCCTGGGGGATCAGGTGCTGGCGCTGACAGTCTCTCTCCATGCGGTGCCCCGGCGGGAGCTTCAGGAGGCAGAAGACTTCTGCCGGCAGCACGGGATCCGGCACCGGGTTGAGACGGTGGATGAATTTTCCATTGAGGGATTTGCGGACAATCCGCCCAACCGGTGTTATCTGTGCAAAAGAACGTTGTTTCGGAAGATGCTGGAGGCAGCAGGGGAAGAAGGCTTTCCTGCGCTGATGGAAGGGTCCAATCTGGACGATGAGGGAGACTACCGGCCGGGACTTCAGGCGCTTCGGGAGCTTAAGATTCAGAGTCCGCTGAAGGAGAGTGGTTTTACCAAGGCACAGATCCGGGAGATGTCCAGAAGACTGGGGCTTTCTGCCTGGGAGAAGCCGTCCATGGCGTGTCTGGCTTCCCGCTTTGTGTATGGAGAGAAGATCACGCCGGAGAAGATGGCCATGGTGGAACAGGCAGAAGACTTTCTGACCGGGCTGGGCTTTGTGCAGTGCCGGGTGCGCATGCACGGGAATCTGGCAAGAGTCGAACTTTTGTTCGATGAGATTCCGGTCATGATGGAGCAGGGACGGTATGAACAGGTGCAGAGGCGGCTTGGCGAGCTGGGATTTTCCTATGTTACGCTGGATCTGAAAGGATTTGAGAGCGGAAGCATGAACAGGGAACTGAGCGGCAGAAGCGCCGGGAAGTGCATGACAGAGGATCAGAAGACATATGAGAGATGAGATATTTGCAAGGACAGAGCTCCTGATTGGAGAAGAAGGGCTGCGCCGCCTTCGGGAGGCGAAGGTGGCGGTCTTCGGCATCGGCGGCGTGGGAGGACACGCGGCGGAAGCGCTGGCAAGGAGCGGCATCGGGCATTTTCTGCTGGTGGATGACGATGTGGTCAGCAGGAGCAATCTGAACCGGCAGATCATTGCCCTTCACAGTACGGTCGGGCAGCAGAAGACAAAGGTCATGAAAGCACGGATCGCCGATATCTGCCCGGAGACGGAGGTGGAGACGAGAGAGTGCTTTTTTCTTCCGGAAAATGCGGATTCTTTTGAATTTCAGGCATATGATTATGTGGTGGATGCCATCGATACCGTATCCGGGAAGCTTGCTCTGGCACAGTGCTGTCAGGAGGCGGGAACGCCGCTCATCAGCGCCATGGGTGCGGGAAACAAGATGGATCCGGGAGGGTTCGTGGTGACGGATATCTACCGGACGCAGGTCTGTCCGCTGGCCCGGGTCATGCGCCGGGAACTGAAGAAGCGGGGAATCGAACGGCTGAAGGTCGTGTATTCCACGGAGGAAGCCGTGACGCCAAAGAAGCAGCTCCGCTCGGAGAGCTCGGGAAAGGTGATCCCGGGGAGCATGGCGTTCGTGCCGGGGGCGGCAGGGCTTCTGCTGGCCTCGGAGGTGGTGAAGGACCTGCTGTCCGGTGCCGGGCAGTGAGGACCGGGGCGGCGCCGGATGAAAACCGGTGCATGACAGGGAGGAGCAGATGGCATTACAGTTGATTCTGGGAAATTCCGGAGCTGGAAAATCCCATTACATATTTGAAAAGATCATAAAGGAAGCGGAAGAAGCGCCCGGAAAACAGTTTCTGGTTATTGTGCCGGAACAGTTTACCATGCAGACGCAGAAGGATCTGGTTATGATGCATCCCAGGCGGGGGATCATGAATATTGATGTGCTGAGCTTTGAGCGCCTTGCCCACAGGGTTTTTGAAGAGGTGGGCGGCGAGCACCGGAAGATTCTGGAGGATACGGGAAAGAATCTCATTCTGCGGCGTCTGGCAGAGGAGAAGAAAGACGAGCTGACGCTTCTGGGCGGCAATATGAAAAAGCTGGGCTATATCTCGGAGATCAAGTCCCTTCTGTCAGAATTTACCCAGTACCGTGTGACTTCCACACAGCTGGAAGAGATGATGGAGCGAAATCAGAACAACCCGCAGCTTTATTTTAAACTGAAGGATATGAAGGTCATCTATGACAGTTTTCAGGCATATCTGGAAGGAACGTATCTGACGGCGGAAGAGCTGCTGGGGGCGCTTGAACAGACGGTGGAGAGGTCGGAGGCGGTGCAGGGAAGCGTCATTGTGCTGGATGGGTATACCGGGTTTACGCCGGTTCAGTTAAGCCTGCTGAAGAAGCTTCTGGCACTGGCGGAGAGGGTGAGTGTGACGCTGACCATGGATGCGGCAGAGGATCCTTTTGCTCCAGGGGCGGAGTATGAACTGTTTCATATGACAAAGAAGACGATCCGCAGTCTGGTCACTCTGGCAGAGGAAGCAAAGGTGCCGGTGGAAAAGCCGGTGCTCCTGAAAGACGCGGGAAGCTGCCGGTTCCTTCAGGCGCCGGCGCTGGGTTTTCTGGAGTCCGCCGTTTTCCGGCGCCGGAAGAGGTCCTGGGAGAAGGAGACAGAAGAAGTGGCTCTTTATGCGGCGTACAGCCCCCGGGCGGAAGTGGAGATGGTGGGAGAGAGGATCCAGCGGCTGGTGCGGGATGAGGGGTTCCGGTACCGGGATATGGCGGTGGTGACCGGCGATCTGGAGCTGTACGGAACGCTGATGGAGCAGGTATTTGCCAGGCTTCGGATCCCGGGCTTTATGGACCGGAAAAAGGACGTGCTGAAAAATCCCTTTGTAGAATTTCTAAGAGCGCTGCTGGCGGTGATCCAGGAGGATCTTGCTTATGAACCCATGTTCCGGTTGCTCAGAAGCGGTATGACCGGTATCTCCCGGGAGGAGACGGACCGCCTGGAGAATTATGTGATCGCCCGGGGCGTCCGGGGATTTTCCGGGTGGAACCGGGAGTGGAAGCGGCCGCTTCGGGGGATGGAGGAAGAAGAGCTCGCTGAGCTGAACGGGATCCGGACAAGGGCGGTACAGGGGCTTTCTGAGCTTCGGAAGCGTCTGAAAGATAAGGAAACGGACACCGGGAGTATGACCCGGGCAGTCTATGACTATCTGACCGGGCTTCGGATCCAGCAGCAGCTGAAGGAGTACGAGGAACGGTTCCAGGCGGCGGGGGACCACTCACGCGCCAGAGAATACGCACAGATCTACGGGATGGTCATGGAGCTTTTTGACAAGATGGTCATGCTGCTCTCTGACTGCAGGATGTCATTTTCAGAATATACGGAGCTTCTGGACGCGGGACTGTCGGAAATGAAGGTTGGACTGATCCCTGCGGGGACGGATCAGGTGGTTGTGGGCGATATGGAGAGAAGCCGGTTAAAGGACATCAAGGTCCTGTTCTTTGTGGGAGTCAATGAGGGCAGTGTGCCCAAGGCAAAGAGCAGGGGCGGGATCCTCTCGGAGATGGACCGGGAGATTCTCTCGGAGCAGGAGACGGAGCTTGCTCCCACGTCAAGACAGGAAGCTTATATTCAGAAATTCTATATCTACCTGAACCTGACCAGGCCGTCCCGTCGGCTGTACTTGAGCTGGAGCCGGACGGACGCGGACGGGAGCGCGCTGCGTCCGTCCTGGCTGATCACTCAGATCCGCCAGCTCTTTCCCGGGGTGCCGGTGGACCCGGCAGAAGACAGCACGGTTCTGGACCGGCTGGTGACGCCCTGCGGCAGTCTGGGAGAGCTTACAGAGGCGGTGGAGGCAGTGCGGGCGCAGGGGGCAGAGCCGGAGCAGGTGACGCTGCTCCAGTGGTACGCGGACCAGGAGGAGTGGCAGGAGAAGCTTCGCCGGCTGATGGATGCCGCCTGCTATGCCAGCCGGGAGAGCGGCATCGGGCAGGCGGTGGCCAGGGCGCTCTACGGGACGCTTCTGGAGGGAAGCGTCACCAGACTGGAGCGGTTCGCGGCGTGTGCCTATTCCCATTTCCTTCAGTACGGTCTGGGGCTTCGGGAACGGGAGACCTGGGGGCTGGAAGCCGTGGATATGGGAAATGTGTTCCACGGAGCGCTGAAATATTTTTCCGATCAGATCGAGGAAAGTCCTTATGACTGGTTTCATGTGCCGGATGAGATGCGGGATGTGTGGATGGAACAGGCGCTGGAACGGGCCATGGAGGATTATGCGGACCGGGTACTCTCCGGGCGCGCCCAGGATGCCTATGTGCTGGAGCGTGTGCGCCGGATCGGGAAGCGTACGGCCTGGGCAGTCCTGCGGCAGCTCCAGAAGGGATCCTTTGTGCCGGAAGAGACGGAAGTTTCCTTCCGCAATCTGGAGCAGCTTCCCAGTGTGTCACTTCTGTTGTCGGAGGATGAACGCATGCGGCTTCAGGGACGGATCGACCGGATCGACGTGTGCCGGGAAGAGGGAAAGACCTATGTACGCGTCATCGACTATAAGAGCGGGAGCACAAGGTTTGACCTGACCAGCATCTATTACGGGCTTCAGCTGCAGCTGGTGGTCTATCTGAATGCAGCCATGGATACGATGAAGGCGAGGCAGGAGGGCGAGGTGCATCCGGCAGGGATGTTTTACTATCATATCGAAGATCCCCTTCTGGACTATGAAGAATCGGAGGATCCGGAACAGAAGCTCTTGAAGGCGCTTGCCTGGAACGGGCTGGCCAGCGGGGATCAGGAGGTGCTGGCGCTGATGGACCGGGAGCTGGCTTCCGGCTCGGATATCCTTCCGGTCCGGCTGAAAAAGGACGGGGGTTTTACGGCGTCATCTTCAGTGGCGGAGGAAGAACAGTTTCTGAAGCTGACCCGTCACGTGCAGAAGAAGCTGATGGAATACGGGGAACGGATCCTGAAGGGAGATATCCGCATGGAGCCCTACGAGCTGGGCGACGAGGACGCCTGCCGGTTCTGCCCCTACCACAGCGTCTGCGGATTTGACGGCAGGGTGGAGGGCTGTACGAAGCGTCGGCTCCGCCCCATGGAGCGGTGGGAGGTCTGGGAGAAATTATGAGCATATCATGGACAGACGACCAGAAAAAGGTCATAGATACAAGGGAGCGGAACCTTCTGGTATCCGCGGCCGCAGGCTCCGGCAAGACTGCTGTGCTGGTGGAACGGATCCTGACGATGATCACGGACGAGACCCGTCCGGTGGATGTGGACCGGCTGCTGATCACGACCTTTACCAAGGCGGCGGCCGGGGAGATGAAGGAACGGATCGGGAAGGCGCTTCAGAAGCGCCTGGAGGAGGATCCGGGGAATACGTGGATCCAGAGGCAGGAGGCGCTGGTGTCCAGAGCACAGATCACCACAATTCACGGATTCTGTCTCTATGTAATCCGGAACTATTTTCATACAATTGGTTTGAATCCCAGCTTCCGCATTGCTGACGAGGGCGAGATGCGTCTGCTGAAGCAGGATACAGTGGATGAGCTCCTGGAGGAAGCTCATAAGGAAGGCAGGCCGGAATTCATCCGCTTTGCGGAGAGCTACGGAAGCGGAAACCGGGGAAACGGTATTGCAGAGCTGATTCTGAAGCTCTATGAATATGCCGTGGCCAGCCCCCAGCCGGTCCGGTGGCTGACCTCCTGTGCGGCTATGTACCAGATGCCCGAGGGCGCGTCCTGGAAGGACTTTGCGGGAGCGGACGCGGTGCTTGCAGAGCTTCGGACGGCGGCGGGAGACTGCAGAAGACAGATCCAGAGGGCGCTTGCCATCGCCGGTGCACCTTTCGGTCCCCGGGCCTATGAAGAAGCGCTGCGTGGAGATATGGAACTTCTGGAGGAACTGATGGAGTGCACAAGTGTGGAAGCATACGAGGAGCTTGTGACAAAGATACGGTTTCAGCGGCTTCCCAGCCGCCGCTCCAAAGCCATGGCGGATGCGGATGATACATTGTGCGGGCAGGTCATGGACATCCGAAACGGCGTAAAGGACGCTCTGAAAGGACTGGTGAAGCAGTATTTTTCTCTGCCCGGGGAGACTGCCATGGAACAGATGTGCAGGACGGCGGAACATGTGCAGATCTATACGGAGCTGACGCTTCGGTTCCTGGAGCGGCTGAATGAGAAGAAACGGAAGAAAAATATCCTTGATTTTACCGATCAGGAGCATCTGGCCCTGCAGATCCTGACCCGGGAGGAGGACGGAGAGCTGGTTCCCTCGGAGACGGCGGACCTTTTTGCAGATTATTTTGCAGAGATCATGGTGGATGAATATCAGGACAGTAATCTGGTGCAGGAGGCGATTCTGAACAGCATCTGTGCCAGCCGGAAGGGTCGGGAGAACCGGTTCATGGTGGGAGATGTGAAGCAGAGCATCTACCGGTTCCGGCAGGCGGAGACGGGGCTCTTTCTGGAGAAATATCGCCGGTACGAGGCGGGAGAGGAAGGAGTGCGCATTGATCTGCATCAGAATTTCCGAAGCCGGGAGGAGGTGCTTGGTTCAGTCAATGAGGTGTTCGGGCGGATCATGTGCCGGGAGCTGGGCGGCATCGATTATGACGAGGCGGCAGCTCTGAAGGCAGGCGCGGTGTATCCGGAGCAGGACGGATGCCAGGCGGAGCTTCTGCTTCTGTCCCGGGAGGAATGGGAAGAGCTGCACAGGGAATGCAGCTGGACGAAACCGGAGGCGGAGGCCCGTCTCATCGCGGCCAGGATCCGCCGGATGCTTCAGACGGAACAGGTGACGGAGAACGGGGAACTGCGCCCGGCCCGGCCCGGGGACATGGTGATCCTTCTGCGGACTATGTCCGGCTGGAGCGAGACCTTTGTACGGGTGCTGCAGGAGGAAGGGATTCCGGCCAGCGCCCAGTCCAGAGAAGGTTATTTTGAGACACTGGAGGTGGAGACTGTCCTTTCTTATCTGAGAACACTGGACAATCCCACCCAGGATATTCCGCTGGCTGCCGCCATGCATGGAATGCTGGGAGGCTTTTCCTCAGGGGAGCTGGCAGAGATCAAGGCGGCTTACCCGGAGCAGAGCTTCGCAAAGGCGTGCGCAGGTTACAGGGAAGACGGGCCGGATGAGGGGCTTCGGGGGCGGCTTAAGGAGTTCTACGGGCAGATGGAGCGTTACCGGGAGCTGGCGGCGTGTACGTCGATCCATGAGCTTTTGTGGCAGATTCTGACCGAGACCGGGTATCTGGACGAGGTCCGGGCCATGCCCGCAGGCCGGCAGCGGCTGGCTAATGTGGAGATGCTTCTTAAGAAGGCCCAGGATTATGAAAAGATCAGTTATCACGGACTTTTTCATTTTGTCCGCTACATTGAGAGACTGCAGAAATACAGCGTGGATTTTGGGGAAGCGGATATCTCCGGGCAGAGTAAAGAGGCGGTGCGGATCATGAGCACCCACCACAGCAAGGGTCTGGAATTTCCCATCGTCTTTGCAGCGGGCCTTGGCAAGAGCTTTAACAGGCAGGAAAGCCGGGACAAGGCTGTGCTTCACAGCCGGTACGGAATCGGACTGGACTATGTAGATCTGGAACAGCGCATGCGCCGTCCCACGCTTTTGAAGCAGCTCATCCGCAGACAGAATCTCCTGGATGATCTGGGAGAGGAGCTGCGTATTCTGTACGTAGCCATGACCAGGGCAAAGGAAAAGCTGATTCTGACCGGCATGGCAAAGGAAAAGCTTCTTGGGGTAGAAGGGGCTTTTGGTGACGAAAAGCTTCTGTTTCTGCAGTTGTCCGGTGCGGACAGCTGTCTGGCCTGGATTCTGTCCGGAATGGACCGGGAGGGAAGCAGCATCCGAAGGGAACAGGTTTCCCTGGAAGAACTCATAAAGCAGGCGGTGGGGCGGCAGGTAAAGAAGACGCTGACCAGAGATGAGCTGGATGAGATCATCCTGTTCCGGGCAAGAGATGAGAAGCTCTATGAACAGGTGGATCAGTGCCTGTCCTGGAACTATGCATGGGATACCGGGAAGAAGACGAAGCAGAAGTACAGTGTCACAGAGCTTAAGAAGCTCCGGATGCAGGAAGAGTCAGACAGCAGCGAGGAGCTGTATCCGGAGTCGGATATCGTTCCGCTGATCCCCCGGTTTGTGGAACAGACGGAGGAGAAGGGCGGCGCGGCCAGAGGGACGGTTTACCATACGATCATGGAATGTATGGACCTGGGGACTGCGCCGGAGCCTGCGCAGGTGGATGCGGAGCTTCAGAGACTGGCGGCAGAGAGGCGGATCACGAAGGAAGACCTCCAGGTGGTAAGACCAGCGGATTTTCAGGTGTTTTTGCAGACTCCGCTTGCCAGGCGGATGCGGGAAGCAGGAGAGAGGGGCGAGCTGTTCCGGGAGCAGCCCTTTGTCATCGGACTCCCGGGAAGTGAATTTCCGGATGCAGATCCAGAGGAAACCGTGCTGGTCCAGGGGATCATCGACGCATTTTTCTATGAAGACGGGGAAGCGGTGGTGGTGGACTATAAGACCGACCGGGTCAGCCGGGCAGAAGAGCTTGTCGAACGCTATCATGCCCAGCTGGAATATTATGACCAGGCCCTCCGGATGCTGACCGGGAAAAAGGTGAAGGAGCGGCTTATCTATTCCTTTAAGCTTGGGAAGGTGATCGGGATCTAGGGACCGCAGGACGGTCAGTTCTGCGGCCGCCCCTGCCGTCCTTCCGTAAAATGGATGGATTTGGCGTACTGCGTGGGGGTGATGCCGTAATATTCTTTGAACTGTCTGGAAAAATGATGTACGGTGGAATACTGGAGGCGCTTGGCGATCTGGGTAAAATTATCCCGGCCTTCCCGGATCAGTTTCCTGCTCTCTTCCAGCTTCAGCCGGCGGATATATTCTCCCGGCGGGATCTGCAGATGGCGCTGGAAGAGCGTGGTCAGGTAGGAGACACTGACATTGTTGGCGGCGGCAACGCTGCTCACCGGGAGCCTGTTGTAGATATGGTCGGAGATATAGGCCAGTACCCCGTGCAGAATATGATTTTCATTGTAGATGGAAATGGAAGTATGCAGCTTTTCCACCCGGGGATCCTTCATGCGCAGGACGGTCAGAAGCAGCTGCTGGAGCTTTGAGATAATCATGTCGTTGCTGAACATATCCGGCGCGTTGTATTCCTGCAGGATCTGCAGCAGCAGATTACTGGCCTCATTGTCCAGAGAAAAGCGCTGGTTCAGAAGCAGTTCCAGAAACGGATACTGGACATCGAAGGAGATGGTGATAAAGCCCACCGTACATCCGGGATCCGCATACTGCATGTGCCACTGGCCAGGGCCATAGACAGTCATGTTCCCCTGCTCCAGCGTCATTTCGCTTCCGTTGACCACACTGTGGAGCCGTCCTTTGTCCACATAGGTCAGCTCTGACATCTCATGCCGTTCTCCCTTGAAAAAGAATCCCTTTTCCTTTTCCTGATAGAAAATCGTATAGACATTGCGGATATTCATCTGGCACTGGACGCTGAAAGACACATCCACATTACAGGAATCCTGCATACTCCAGACCCCTTCCCGGTCCATGCAGCACCGGACCGTGCAGGAGTCAGATATGGGGATCAGAGAGAAATAGATTCCGCCGGGGATGACCACCGGCTTGTCCAGATAGAAATATTCCATGGATGCCGGCAGGTGCGAGACTGCAAGTACGGTCATGCCGCTTTCAAAATCCAGATACATTTTCTCCGCATCCAGGCGGTATACTCTGACCGAGTCATGGCAGACGGTGACGATCTGTTCCTTCCATTCTCTGCCGCTTGGGAACCCGCGGTTCGGATGACGGTCCTGCAGGATCTCTCCAAATTCTGAAAAACTCAACGTGTTCAAATTTTTGATCAAGACAGTTTCCTCCCACTTTCGTATTTTTTAAGTACAGGTAAAAAATGTAAATATGGGGTGCCATATTTATTATATTGTGTTTTGATTGTTGAAGATATTGCAAAATTAATCGTAAATTTGCATATTTTTATTCGATATACCCAATCGCGTTGACAGCGGGAGCGCCGGGGCTTACACTGGGCGTAAATCACAGACACGTCAGCATCAGGAAAGGATGGTAAATGGATGAAAGCAAAAATCAGCAGTCTGAAAATCTGCGGTACAAAAGTAACAGGTGCTAACCCGCTGCCTGTATTCCGCGACGTGGAGGCGGACAAGCCTTCCCGGGGAGACGGCACGCTGCTTCCGGAGGAGGAGAAGCTTCTGGGAGCCAATACCGGATTCCGGGTCCTTCCGTATCGGATGCTGGATAAATATGACCGGAATAAACATGAGATCCAGCTGAAGACTGCAGTGCTGGAAAATGACAGGCTGGAAGCTGTCTTTCTGCCGGAACAGGGCGGGCGTCTCTGGTCACTGAAAAATAAGATGACCGGAAAAGAGATTCTCTATAAAAATCCGGTCTTTCAGCCGGCGAATCTGGGAATCCGCAACGCCTGGTTCTCCGGCGGGGTGGAGTGGAACTGCGGTCAGTACGGGCATGTGGTCTACAGCAGCAGCCCGGTGTTCTTTGCCCGCATCACGGCTCCGGACGGGGAAGAATTTCTGCGAATGTATGAGTTTGAGCGGATGAAGCGTCTCTTTATTCAGATCGATTTTCATCTGCCTGACGGGGCGGAAGCCATCTACGCCCATGTCTGTATTTTTAATCAGGATGACAGAGAACAGTCCATGTACTGGTGGAGCAATATCGCGATTCAGGCGACAGAGAAGCTCCGGGTGTTTTCCGACGCGCAGGATGTGATCTATCTGGATCCGGACAGCATCAGCGACAATGTGAATCCGGTACGCGTATTCGGCCGCACAAAGCTGCCT
Source organism: Lachnospiraceae bacterium (assembly GCA_910574805.1). Taxonomy (GTDB): domain Bacteria; phylum Bacillota; class Clostridia; order Lachnospirales; family Lachnospiraceae; genus Hominiventricola. The sequence continues at coordinate 95,099 of CAJTCV010000012.1, forward strand.
TTTCTGCCTACCCTTCCCCAAAAGGATTCATCTTATCCGTCCAACGCCACATATTCCAATGAATTTTTCTTTCAGAACGAAGAAAAACCGGATGCCTGCTGGAGTGGGGCCGCTTATGAGGACGGACGGCTGTTTTATGAAGCATCCACGCTTCCCCTGCGGTTCCGCAAGATGTTCTGCTGGGGCAGTCACGGGGGCGGCCGCCGGTGGTGCGAGTATCTGGCGAACAAAGAGGAAGGAAACTATGTGGAACTGCAGGCAGGCCTGGCGCCCACGCAGCTGAATTCCATCTATATACCTGCCCATACCGTGTGGAGTTTTACCCAGGCGATCGGGGAGACTTTCCTCTCCGACTGTGCGGCGCCCTATGCGGAAATATACGCAGATGCGCAGAGAACGGTCAAAACGGCAGTCCGCCAGGCCATGCCTGTGGAGCTGCTTGCGTCCATGGATCAGGATTTCAGGGAAAAAGCAGTCCTTGCAACCGAAGAGATCCTGTCTGCCGGTTCCGGATGGGGTGCGCTGGAGGAAAGACGGGGTGGAGCGATCCCGGCCAGTATGTATTTTCCGGCTTCCACGCTGGGACCGGAGCAGGAGCCATGGCTTGGACTTCTGGAAAAAGGATGGATGGAGTGCACGGATGTCCGGATGGCGCCGGCCAGCTGGATGGTGGATGAACATTTCCTTCCGCTTCTGGAAGAGAGCGTGAAAAGACCGGAAGGAGATCATTATCTGTCACGGCTTCAACTGGGAGTAATGCTCTATGAACTTGGAAGAAGAGAAGAGGGAGTCAGACAGTGGGAGCTGTCTCTGGAACGGGAGAGATCGCCGTTTGCCCTTCGGAACCTGGCTTATGATGCGGGACAGAAGAAAGATCTGGAAAAGGCGGTGGAACTGATGAAGGAGGCCGTCCGCCTGGAGGACGGCGCCATCGACCGGGCATTTTCAGAAGAACTGATGGAGCTTCTGCTGGCGTCCGGCCGGTTTGAAGAGGCATGGGATTTTTATCAGGGGCTTCCGGAGGCATACCGTTCTCAGGATCGTCTGAGCATGCAGGCAGGAGTTGCAGCCATGGAGCTGCCCGAACCCCCGCTGGCATTTGTGGAGGCACTTTTTACCAGGGATATCGCATGCATCCGGGAAGGGGATAATACACTGACGGATCTTTACAGAAGGTATAAGGTGCGGAGTCTGCTGGTGGACAAAGAGCAGTCCATGACGATGGAAGAAGCGGAAAGATATGCAGAAAAAAACTGTGAGCCTCCGTACTGGATTGATTTCCGCATGGTTATCAAGTGAAAAACTATGTGCAAATTTAATAAAAAATGAAACATTTTTGTTGAAAAATGATTCATTTCCAACAAAAAAAGTGAATTCTGATAAAGATGAAAGCAGTTTTGGCAAAGACAGAGAACCGAATTTATGATTATAATATTTTTACAAATAAAAAGACAGGGAGGAACTGCGAATGAAAGAAACCAGGATGCTGCAGGTGGCCGTGATCGGCTGCGGATATTTCGGCACCAATCATGCCAGAATCTATGAGAAGCTGCCCAATGCTCTTCTGATGGCCGTGTGCGACCGCAACCGGGCCATGGCGGACGAACTGGCGGCACTCATCAACAGCGGACGCTCTGAGGAGGAAGAGCGCTGCAGGGCTTTCTATGACGCGGAGGAGATGCTCCGGGAGCTGGGGGATGAGCTGGATGCGTGCAGCGTGGCGGTATCGGAGCATTATCACTACGATGCGGCCAGACCGGTCATCGAAGCAGGGAAAGCGCTGCTGATCGAGAAACCCATCGCACAGGACGGAGCTACGGCAGACCGGATCATGGAGCTTGTCGGAAAGCATAAAACCCGCATGATGGTGGGACAGGTGCTGAAATTCGATCCTAAATACCAGATTATGGCGCAGAAGATCGAAAACGGAGATTTCGGTGAGGTTACGAACATGTATCTGGAGCGGTCATCCACCAATGGCGTGCCCAGACGTCTGAGCGGGGCCATCTCCATGTATCACTATATGGGGGTGCATGATTTTGAGGCCATGCTTACCTTCGCCGGGAGCGCCAGACCGGTCAAAGTGTACGCTCAGGCGGTGGACAAGGTGAACGGGGCATTCAACAGGGACCGGGCGGTCAACGAAGGAGACGCCACCTTTAACACCATCACGTTCGATAACGGGACGATCGCGGTGATCCATCTTTTCTGGGCGCATGCCAGCGAGTCTCTGGGATTTGTGGCAAGAGCGCATGTCTTCGGCACGAAGGCAACCGGCTATATTGACATCAAGAGCCCGGGCCTTGAGATCTATGAAGAGGACCGTCTGACGGAATATCCGGAGCTGACTTACTGGCCGGAGTTTAACGGAGAGATTCAGGGAGCATTAAAAGCTGAACTGCTTCATTTCTGCGAGGCAACACTCTCAGGGAAGCCCTATATTGTGAACAATGAGCGGGCGGTACTTGCAGTAAAGGTGATTGATGCCTGCAGAGAATCACTGAAGACCGGCATGCCTGTTATGCTGTGACAGGAGGGTCGGGGAACGGACGCTTTGGAGGAAGAATATGAGTGACAGAAAAAATGGAGTTCTGCGAAAACCGGACCTGAACCGGATGATCAACATCGGCATTCTGGCGGCCCTCATGTGCGTTGCCACGATCTCGAACCGTTCCTTTTTGTCTCCGGGCAATCTGCTGGGAGTCCTGGAACAGAACGCGGCAAAAGGAGTCATGGCGCTGGGAGCGACCTTTGTCCTGATCACAGGCGGGATCGATCTGTCCATGGGCAACGGCCTGACCATGATCGCAGTGGTATCCAGTATCCTTCATGTCAGCACCGGCAACCGTGCATGGCTTCTGGTGGCCCTGTGCGTCCTGATCGGCTCGGTGCTTGGCTCGGTAAATGGATTTCTCATCACAAAATGCCGGCTTCTGCCCTTTGTGGCGACACTGGGAATGATGACGATCGCGGAAGGGATCACGCACTGGGCGTCTGAGGGGAAGATCATGTTCCTGAGTTCTCCGGCTGTCTCTTATATCGGGCGGGGAAAGGTGTTCGGGGTGCTCCCGTTCCAGACGGTGGCATTTCTGTTCATGGCAGCACTGGCCGCTGTGATTCTGTATCGGACCCGTCTGGGTACCGCTACCTATGCGCTGGGCAGCAACGAGGCGGCGGCTGCCTGCTGCGGGATCAACACCAGCCGTCAGAAATTCAAGATTTATGTGCTGAACGGCATGTTTATCGGGGTTGCTGCTCTTCTGACTGTCAGCCGTGTGGGACAGATATCGCCGAATCTGGGGGGAGATTCCATGATGGATGCCATCGCAGCAGCGGTGATCGGCGGTACCAGTACCATGGGCGGAAGAGGCACCATCGGAGGGACGATCATCGGAACACTGATCATCGGAGTGCTGATCAATGCCCTCACCTTTATGGAAGTACCTGTTAACGCGCAGTCTGCGATCAAGGGGCTTGTCATACTGATCGCCATCGTCGTGGACGCGCTGTTCACCCTTTTTCAAAAAAGAAAAAGCGGAAAGGACTAAAGACAAGATCAACAAAAAGGAGGAAGAAAATGAAAAGACTGTTAGCACTGACGCTTACACTGGCCATGACACTGGGGATCTGTGCAGGCTGCGGCTCCAAACCGGCCGACGGCGGAAGCACCGCGGCTCCTGACGCTGCTGCTCCGGCCCCTGCTGAAAGCGCAGAACCGGAAGAAGAAGCCGAAGCTCCGGCTGCAGATACTGCAACGGGAGAGAAGATGACCATCGGCATGGCATGCATTAACCTCAATGACGCCGGGCTGATCCTCATTAAAAACGGTGCGGATCTGGCAGGAGAGGACTATGACTGCGAGCTGATCTGGAAGGCATGCGAGGGGAATCTGGATACCCAGATCGACCAGATCAGAGGATTTATTCAGCAGGGCGTAGATGCCATCTGGATCGATTCCTGCGACGTGGCAGGCATTGTGGACGTGGTAAATGAAGCAACTGACGCGGGGATCATCGTCCTGACCGCAGGCAGCAAGGTGGAGGCAGATGCCAACTATAACCTGATCTATCCGGATTATGACGATGCGTATTTCTCCGCTACCGTGATCGGTGAATATTATAAGGATCAGACAGGGTCCATCGGTCTGGTAGTGGGCAGCGCCGGCAATCTGGTCTCTGAGAAGAGACAGGAAGGCTATACGGCAGCCATGGAAAATTATCCGAATCTGAAGCTGGTTTCCGGTATGGGTATGTGGGATGCCACCACTTCCATGACCGTGGCGGAGGATCTGGTCCGTTCCAATACCGATATGCTGCATATGCATATCATCGCGGCAGGTATGAGCTATGGCGCTTATCAGGGCGTACAGAATGCCGGCGGCAATATCACCATCTCCACCAATGACGGAGATCCGGATGCGCTGGATTATCTGGAAAAAGGTGATTATCTGCTGGACAACGTTGTGGGAAATGAGCGTCTTGGCTACTGGGGAATCGTAATCGCACGCCGCCTGTTCGATGGCGAGGCCATGGCGGTGGATCAGTATCTGCCCACCTATAAGGTTATGGGTGATGAGATGCTGAAATTCGTGCAGGACAACGGTCTTACTGAGATCAACGGCGTTACCTATGAAGTCGTGTCCATCGAGGAGGCAAGGAAGATCATTGCTTCCGAGTCCTATCAGAAAGAGTTTGACGCAGATTTTGTTCCTACAAAATAAAGAACAAAGCATGCAGTCCGAAAGGGGCAGAGACCGTCTGTCTTCCTGTCCCTTTCCGGACACAGCGCATCCATGAACAGAAAGGCAGGGTACAGATATGACAAAAGGAGCAGAGAGGAAAATGTCGGCGCAGGCCATGCGTTATTGGATCCTGTTGGGGATCGTGGCGGTGTTTTTTGCGGTATTTTCGTTTACGATCAATAACTTTGCCAGCCCCATGACGGTCACGAATCTGATCCGGCAGTCTGCGGTATTTACCATACTGTCCATCGGAATGACGCTGGTGATTATTGTGGGGGGAATTGATCTCTCGGTGGGAGCGAACATCGCGCTCAGCGGAGCTGTGGCGGCTGTGATCATGAACGCGGTGGGACCGGAGAGCGCCGGCGGAGCACTGGCTGGTATTCTGGCTTCCGTGCTGGTCAGTACGGCGATCGGAGCAGTCAACGGCATTCTGTGCGGCTATCTGGGGATCAGCGCGTTTATGGCGACTCTGGCCATGCAGACCTTCTGCAAGGGACTCACACTTATGGTAACGAACAGTACCCGGATCGTCATAACAAATTCGTATTATAAATGGCTGGGGAACGCACAGTGGAAGCTGGGCGGGCTGGTGATTCCTTCTTCGGTGGTATTTCTGGTACCTTTTATCATCCTCTGTCTGTGGTGCGTGAAGAAGCTGACCTTCGGCATCCGCCTGTATGCGGTGGGCGGGAATGCCCGGGCTGCGCACGCCTCCGGCATCAATTCCAAAGGCTTTATTTTCCTGACCTATGTGATCACCGGATTCCTCTGCGGGATTGCGACGATCCTGACTGTAGGGAGGGCCAGCTCTGCACAGCCGCTGGCCGGCGAGGGACTGGAATTTACCGTGATCACGGCGGTGGTCCTTGGGGGGACCAGCCTGCTGGGCGGAGTGGGGACCATTGCGGGAACATTTCTGGGGTGTCTTTTGATGGGAACCATCACTCTGGGTATCAACATGATCAATATCTCCGTATTCTGGAACTACATTATCAAGGGACTCTGTGTGCTGGGAGCGGTTCTGGCGGACCAGACGGTCGCCTCCGCCAGGAGCCTGTTCCGGAAGAAAGAAAAGCCGCTGCTTGCGGCGGACAATGAAAAAGCGCTTGCAGCCATTCGGGAAAATGACCGTCATGTTCTGGAACTGAGCCACATTGACAAAAGCTTTTCGGGAATCCCGGTTCTGAAGGATATCTCTCTGAAGATCGAGGGGGGCAGGGTCCATGCGCTTATGGGAGAGAACGGTGCGGGTAAATCCACTCTGATCAAGATTATTTCAGGTATCTATCAGAAGGACGGAGGGACGCTCTCCATCGACGGGATCCCGGTGGATATCCATTCGGCAGCAGATTCCCAGAAGCTGGGAATCGCCGTGATCTATCAGGAGTTTGCGCTGATTCCGGAACTGAACATCGCACAGAATGCATTTCTTGGAAAAGAAAAGAGGAAGTGGAACCTGTTCCTGTCTGTGCCGGAGATGGAGAAGGAGACCGGAAAATACATGGATCTTCTGCATCTGCGTACCAGCGTCACCAGAAAGGTCCGGGACCTGTCGGTGAGTCAGCAGCAGATGGTGGAGATTGCAAAAGCCATGGGGTCGGATTCCTGGCTGGTGGTTATGGACGAGCCGACTTCTGCCATTACAGATGCGGATAAGGAAGAACTGTTCAAAGTGATCCGGGAGATGAAGGCGGCAGGCATGGCCATCGTCTATGTATCCCACCGTATGGGGGAGATCTTTGAGATTTGTGACGATGTGACGGTTCTAAGAGACGGGGAATACATAGCCACGAAAAAAGTGTCTGAGACGACAGAACAGGAACTGACCCGCCTGATGGTGGGCCGCGAGGTCAATGATGTGTTCCTTCGGGAGAAGGTATCCGTGGATCAGGCGGAGGAACCGGTATTTAAGGTGGAAAATTTAAGCCGCCGGGGGGCTTTTGATCCCATCAGCTTTGAAGTACGTGCCGGAGAAGTGCTGGGACTGTCCGGCCTGATGGGAGCCGGCCGGACAGAGATCGCCAGGTGCATCTTCGGTCTGGACCGGCCGGACAGCGGACGGATGTGGCTGAATGGTCAGGAGATCCATATTACGTCACCGAAAAAAGCGCTCAGCCAGGGAATCTGCTACGTATCGGAAGACCGGCGCAGAGAAGGGATCATTCCGCTTCGGAGCCTGAAAGAGAACATCTGTCTGGCGGATCTTTCACAGATCCTGAAAGGATTTGTGGTGGATGAGGGAAAGCAGGAGGCGCTGTATGAGGAATATCAGCAGAAATTCCGCATCAAGGCAGTCTCCGGTGAGCAGCCCATTGAGCGTCTCTCCGGAGGCAATCAGCAGAAATGCTGCCTGGCCAGGATGCTGGCGTGCAGACCCACGCTCCTGATCCTGGATGAGCCTACCAGGGGGATCGACGTGGGAGCCAAGAAGGAGATCCACCAGCTGATTGAGAAGATGGCGAAGGAACATATGGCCATCATCCTGATCTCATCGGAGCTTCCGGAGATTCTGGGCGCCTGTGACCGGATCCTGGTCCTGTCGGAGGGCAGCCTCACAGGAACCTTCCAGGGCAGCGAAGCCACAGAGGAAGGAATCATGGAATGTGCATTCGCCGGGCAGTCGTGAGAAACGGCTGCCGGGGGTCGGGCGGATGGGGAACACCCTGCGGAAACAGCATCTGCCCGGCCGGAGCCCGGAAGGATGTTTCGGATCGAAGGAGCCGAAACATCCTTCCAGATGCGGGGCTATGGCGGGGCGGATGCGGAACTATAAATAAGAAAGGCGGAAAAAGTGAACGGAGCACAATATTTTGAAGAACACCCCTGGAAGCGCGCCTGCCGGCTGATCGAAGAGCAGAAGCTGGGACCGGTCCATCAGGTGATCGTGCAGTGCATCTGCAAAAAGGAAGCCCTGCAAAGCTCCTTTGCCCATTGGAGAGAGCAGGTGACGCTTCTGGCAGGTGAGGAACAGGCAGGAAATCTTCTGGAGGCGAAAAATGTGATATCCTACGTCGGACAATTCGGCGATACTGTTGTCAGACTCTTCTTTGACGCTGCCGGCATGGACACATGTGAGAATTTTGAGATCGTGGCAGAGGGTGGACTGCTGGTCTGGAAGCCGGTGGCTGTCAACCAGGGCCATATCTACAGTGCGGACGGCTGTGAGCTTGTGTGCAGTCAGAAATACATGGAAGAACTGGAGGTGACTTTATGAAACGACTTGGGATTCTGAGCCTTTGTCATCCTCATTCCACAGGAAATCACATCCCTGCACTGAAATATATGAAGGATCGCTTTCCGGTGGCGGCCATCTGCCATGGAGACCGGGAAGAGGCCAGACCCTGGCTGGAACAGTTTGGTGCGGTATATTATGCGGACAGAGACGCATTTCTGGCGGATCCGGATATTGACGCGGTACTGATCACGTCCACCAACGACCGACACGCAGAGGACTGTATGGCAGCGGCAAAGGCAGGGAAGGCAGTCTTCTGTGACAAGCCCATCGCCGTCAGTGTGGAAGACGGTGTGCGGATCGCAGAGGCAGTGGAAAAGTATAAAGTTCCCTTTCTGACTACTTTTCCGGTGCGTTTCAGCGATGCGGTCCGGCGCACAAAGGCGCTGATCGACGCGGGCAGGCTGGGGAAGATCCAGGCGGTCTGCGCCACCAACCACGGCTGCATGTACGAGCCGGGAGCGCCGGACTGGGTGCTGGATCCCTTAAAGAACGGGGGCGGCTGCATCATCGATCATACAGTCCATGTGGCGGATATTATCCGCTGGTTTACAGGGGAAGAATTTGATACCGTGAGTACATATGCAAAACACGCACTTCACGACAGGATCCAGGCGGAAGATATCGCAGTCATGCAGGGTACCATGACAGGGGGAGCCATCTTCCAGATCGACGCGTCCTGGTCCAGACGCCCTGAAGATCCCATGTGGGGCGATGTGACCATACGCGTGGCAGGCGAAAAGGGTGCGGCGTATCTGGATCTCTACAACAACCAGAGGATGGAAGTGTACACGAACGGTGATCTCAGGATGCAGTATCCCAATCTGGTGGCCAGAGAGCACGGAGATATTTTTGATGATTATCTGAGACATGCGGAGCAGGGGACGCCGCTGGTGGGAGCAGGAGTTCTGGACGGCCTGCGCACCATTGAGCTGGCATATGCGGCCTATGATGCGCTCAGAGAGGGACATACAGTCAGGGTAAAACGCCATCTGGAGGAGCAGAATGCCGGATAGAGCGGGAGATGGAGGAAGCAATATGGAGCAGATGATAAACCGGTTTGCCGTAAAAGGGCTCCCGGTCACTTCCTGCCGGTTCGGAGAGGGGCACATCAACGAGACCTATCTGGTCACCTGTGATACAGGACTCAGTTATATCCTTCAGAAGATCAACCGGCAGGTCTTCCAGAAGCCGGAGGAGCTGATGGAGAATATCGCCCGGGTGACGGCATTTCTGGAAAAAAGATCTGCTGACCGGAGGGCATCCATGCATCTTGTGCCTGCGTCTGACGGCTCTATGTATGCGGCGGATGAAAAAGGGGAGTACTGGAGAGTCTATGAATTTATCCCGGACAGCGTCTGTCTTCAGCGGGCGGAAAAGCCGCAGGATCTGTATCATGTAGGGCTGGCATTCGGAAATTTTCAGCAGCTTCTGGCGGATTTTCCGGCAGCGGAACTCCACGAATCCATCCGGGATTTTCATGATACGAGAGTTCGTTATGCGCAGCTTCACGAGGCACTGGCACAGGATGTCATGGGGCGGGCGAAGGACTGCGGGGAAGAAATCCGGTTTGCTCTGGCACATGAGCAGGAGGCAGGCGTTATCGTGGACGGACTGGCGGACGGGACGCTTCCCCTGCGGGTTACGCACAACGATACCAAATTAAATAACATACTGCTGGATTATACCACCAGAAAACCGCTGTGTGTCATCGATCTGGACACGGTCATGCCGGGATCAGCCCTGTATGATTACGGTGATTCTGTTCGGTTCGGCGTCTCCACTGCTGCGGAAGATGAGAGGGACCTCACAAAAGTGCATGTGGATATGGACCTGTACCGGGTCTTCACGCAGGGATATCTGGAGGGCTGCAGCGGCAGCCTGACCGAAGCGGAGACTGCACTGCTGCCCATGGGTGCCAAACTTATGACTCTGGAGTGTGGTGTGCGTTTTCTGACAGATCATCTGAACGGGGATCATTATTTCCGGATCAGCAGAGAAGAGCATAATCTCCATCGCTGCCGGACGCAGTTCCGGCTGGTGCAGGAGATGGAAGACAGGTGGGAAGAGATCACGCAGATGATTGGGGAGACGGCAGGCTGATCAGCTGCCTCTTACAGCTCTTCGCACACCTGAAAGATATAAAACTCAAACTTCTCACACCATGCGGTGTGGGAAGTTTGAGTTTTATAACGGGATTGAAGAAAAGACGCTGCTGTGATAAAATACGATCAAAGGAACAATCGTGTCACTGCAAGGTGTTGGCCTCTCATTACATAAGATGGGAGGTGGTGCGGGCTAAATGGCTCTGAGTAAAGCCGAGCCAGTCTTGGCATTTCCGGAAAGCCTTTATTTACGCTGTTTTTCTCCATGCCCCTCTTCTATAATTCCTCGCACACCTGAAAGATATAAAATTTAACAATGGTTGTTTATATGTCTTTATTATGCTCTGTATTTATTGTGTTTTCAAGGTTTTCCTTTTATCTACCTTTATCATGATTTATATAAAATGGTGTCAAAGTGGTGTCAAAATGTGCCCGGTGCTTTAAGTGGCGCCGGGTATTTTTACTTATTTCCCAAAAATTTTTTGAAATCTATAAGAATATCTTCAGTTTTAGCCTCTGCATATTTTTTTGATACAATATTTCTTTGTATAGTTGCTTCTTCATTCCATTTTAGAAACTCTTCTTGAGTCATATTTGAGTTTTTCACCCGTGCATACATTCGTTTGTAGGCCTTCTCGTATTCTTTTGCAATTGGATCGGTATTCAATTTTTCTTTTCTTCTTTTTTGTGCCATGATTTTTTTACAAGAATGCTTCTGCCCTGGCGGTATCCTATCGCAACAATTTGTATTGTATTTTCCAGAAGCAACAAAATATTTACCACAATTTTCACATATTTTTACGGGCATATTCATAGACAGCAACGAAGAAAAATCAAAGGTTAGAAAATCTACTGTTTTGTCACATTCGGTTGCTTTCACTAATCCTTTTATGGATTCGTGTATCCTTTTGCATAAATCATTGTTCAGATGCGTAAGTATACTGCTCCCCATTCTAAATGTTTTGTAATCATAATGTATATCTTCAAAAGTATCTTCGAGTTCTTTACTTAAAGGACTGGGCATAAACCAGTAAACTTCTTTATTTCTATATTGATATCTTTCAGAAGGGTTAGCTATTGAATAAATGTAATATCTTTCTTTCGGTGTCAAAAATGATATTTTAGAATCATTTTCAATAAAACAAAAATTGAGCAGGTCTTTAAAATATAATTGTAAACTATAAAAATCTAAATCGTCCCATTGATCGTAAGAAATTGGGGAAAAATAACTCTGATTTATTTCTATTTTCAATCCCAAATCAGTTAAGGTAATCAAATCATAATTATCTAAAAATGAAAAGTCTTTGTCTTTGTTGTGAAGCAGATATTGAACAGCAATATCGCCATCGGTTACCGCTTCTGTTTCCATGCCTTTTAGAGCTTTAGGTAAAAAATTTTGTAAAAACATAGTAGTTTTGGGATACAGATGTTCTAATTCTTTTAAAACGTCAGATCGAACAGAATTTATATCTTTTATTTTATCATACAGTTCTTTATATTCCTTAAAATCTATATCAAAAAAAGAAAAGAGAAGTTCACCTATCTGGCATTCGCAATAAGTCCTAGAAATTTCGTCATAGATAATTATTGAGTTATTTAATTTTACTGTAAGTGCCATGAAACCTCCACACATAAATTAGAAAATTGAAATTCAAAAAAAATAATGTTCTATTACTACTCTAACTTAAACTGTTGTAAATGTCAATAAACAATGGTAAAATAAAATAGAAAATTAAAATATATAATTGTCTATTGTCTAAAAGGAGATAAGAATGGATAACGTGATTACAGAAGGAAGATTGATGAACGCTCGTGAAACATGTAATTATTTGCGACTTGGAAGAAATAGGGGGATTGAGTTTGCCAAATCCATTGGGGCTGAGATAAAGATTGGTAGAAGGTGTCTATATGACAAAGTCGTTATAGATCAGTATTTGGACAAACAGAGTCAAGGTATTTAATAGCAGAAAGTGAGGCAGACAGATGGCGAATAGACGCATGTTTTCACTGGATGTGGTGGATACAGATTTTTTTCTTGACATGCCACTTACAGCGCAAACACTGTATTTTCACTTGGGTATGAGAGCGGACGATGATGGATTTATCGGTAATCCGAAACGTATACAGCGGATGATCGGATGTAATGATGATGATTTAAGATTACTTTTGGCAAAAGGCTTTATCATACCATTTGAAAGCGGAGCTTGTGTCATCCGTCACTGGAAAGTACACAATTACATAAGGACTGACCGATACAAAGAGACCGTATATACTTCGGAAAAGAACATGCTTTCAGTAGCGAAAAATGGGGAATATGCATTGTCAGATACCATTGGTATACCAAATGTCAACCAGACGACACACCAAATGGAAACCCAGGTTAGGATAGGTAAAGATAATATATTATTATGCGCTCCTGCGGAGGCGCAAGAGTCAGAGATGGATACAGGATGTATACAGGATGAATCCGAACCGGAGCGGTCTCCATCATCTGACAGGAAAACAGCTCTTGAACAGGACTGTGAGGATTTTGAGATCATTTACAAGAAGTATCCGAAGAAACGGGGCAAGGCGAAAGCCTTCGAGTATTATCGCGGCTTTGTTGGAAAGGGGCGTGTACTTAACGGCATCCGCTATCGATTGACACAAAAACAGATATATCTGGCAGTTGTTGATTATGTGGAGGCGAAAGAGGAAGCGGGAACAGATTTACAGTTTTATCAGGATTTTTCAACTTTTATGAACAAAACCATATTGGATTACCTACCAGACGAGGAGGAAAAGACTCATGACACTTAACGCAGAACAAGCATTGATTGGCGCCCTAATGATAAATCCCATAGCAGTAAAAGACTGCGGTGATCTCCGGGCTGATATGTTCACAGATGGACTGAACGGCCGGCTGTATCTCGAATTTGTCCGGGCTTATGAGTTTGGCTATACGGCGAACCCGGTCACTTTCGCCAACAATCTGCCAGACGTGCCAAAAGAAGAACTGATGAACCGTCTTGGTGGCTACATGGATGCGAGCATCACCAGTGCGGCAGCAGGACAGTATGCGCGGGCAATTATCGCCGCATACAAGGCGCGGGAGGCATCACGGGTCATCAATGCCGTGACCTTCCAGCCAGGCGGGATAGAGCGGCAGATCGGGCAGGTGGTGAACGATCTGGAAGCAGTCAGGGGAAGTGAGCGGACGAGCGCAAAGAGTCTGGCGCAGATTGTGGATGCTGTCTCTCCGGGATACTTCACAGATCAGGAGCGTCCCCGGCTGTATACGGGATTCCCGAAGCTGGACGAATGTCTGGGCGGGATGGAAGGCGGCGACGTGATAGCGATCGGAGCGCGCCCGGCAGTTGGCAAGTCGGCACTTGTAACGCAGATACTCATGAATATGGGGAAGGCCGGGAAGCGGGTGCTTCTGTACAATCTGGAAATGCGGGAAGCGCAGGTATATGAGCGCATGGTCTCCCGCCTGTCAGGTATTCATCTTGGCCGTGTCCGGCGTGGCAAATCGTTCCTGGGCGACGAGAAAGACCGGTTTACTGCTGCCAACGATGGATTGAAAAAACTGGATATATGGGTCTCCTCAGGCACAAAGACAGTATCAGAGATCAGGAGTGAATGTCGGAACATGGGCGCTGACTGCATCATCATTGATTATTTGCAACTTGTCCGGGCAGACCGTCATTATTCTAACCGGTCAAGCGAGGTCGGGGACATATCCAAGAGCATCAAGGCTATGGCGATGGAGCTTAACTGTCCCGTCATCGTCCTGTCGCAGCTTAACCGGCTGTCAGAAGGCCGGGGGACAAAAGAACCCACCATGTCAGAGTTACGGGAGTCCGGGGACATTGAGCAGGATGCAAGCGTTATTATCCTTCTCTGGAATTGCAGTGAGGCAGATCAGAGCAGAAAGGGCCTGAAGGTGGAGAAGAACCGGCAGGGGGAGCGGAAGAAGATGCAGCTTGAATTTGCCGGGGATTCCATGAGCTTCCGGGAACTGGAAGTTGAAGACAACGATTTTCACGACACGCCAAGGAAGGCAACGCCGTTTGATTAAGTGGGAGGATACATGAAAAATCAGAGGGAGGAAAACAAAGTGAACGATAAGAACATCGAACAGCAACTTACCCGCATAGCGGACAGCTTGGAAAGTCTGGTGAACATCATGCGACGTGCGGAAAGTCTGGCGCAGAATGTAGTTGCCAGCCAGAGGACGGGAAGTTATGGACAGAAGGACAAGCAGTAAACCGGAGGCGGTGCAGACGGCGACCAACAAAGACATGGGAACAGAGTTTGCCTTTTTCGGTGAGGTCTGGACCTTCTTCAAGAAATATTATTTTCCCCGCCCGGACGCTTCGTACTGGTCCGATCTGGTGGAGGAATCGGCGCAGATCAACGAAAAATATCACTGCGATCTGTGCCGTGATCTTCTGATTGCGGTCACAAAGGAGCTGCAAAGGCGCGAAAAAGAGATGGAAAACAGAAAGGAGAACAATGGTATTTGAGATTTTGAGGGCTGGAAAAGAGAACGCGATCCCGTCAGAGTATTTAAGACAGATTCTGAAATTCAAATCAGTGCGGGAATTGCAGAAGCAGATTCAGGCGGAACGCCTGCATGGAAAGGTGATCCTGTCAAGTAGCCATGCCCCGGGTGGGTATTATCTGCCGTCGTGCAAAGGCGAGGCAAGAGAGTTTATCATAACACTGGAGAATCGCGCAGGGGCCACACTGGAAGCGATTCAGAGCGCGAAAGAGTATTTGAAGCAGTTGGACGATGAACAGGGAGGATTTGACTATGGGCAGAGCAATGAAAGAAATTTTAACAGCGATCCGGCAGAGGGGAGACCTTGAAAAACCGATGGTCAGTGTCAGGAGCCTTCTGAAACAGGTGGACCGGGAAGATTATCTTGATATGTGTTGCAGTCGATTGGCAGACAGTGAGCTGCTGGACGGTGAGGATGCCTGTATTGATTTTGCAGATTTTCCCAATATTCGATTATCAGCGGACGGACTTCAGAACTGTAAAAGTATTCTGGAATGCTATATAAGCCGTGATCTGATAAGGCGAGTATACAGGCTCATGTGCGAAACCGAAAGTTTTAATTGCAGAATAAGCAATTATACAGGGGTACTCCGGAGAATGACAACATTCCAGCTTTTGAAAGCACACTTCGGGATGAAGCCAGGAGAGGATGCGGCGGTGTATATCCGGGCAGAGCTTTGGCATCGCTCCATATTTGCGGAGATTGTAAGGAAGGTAGAATGCGGCTGTACATGTCTGTATGTGAAGATGAAATATCACCGCATTTTCAGTGCTGCCAAAAAAGCAGTTGCGGAAGAAGCTCTGTAGAGTCACCCGCTGCCGGTTATGAGAGCGGCGGGCAGCTCCCGATATGCGACACCGCCATTACAGTGTGCATGAGTTACAATAATTGCAGCAGAAGATTCAGAGGGAGGTGAGACAGATAATCACAAACTTTTTGCTGTTCATCATTGTGTGTGAACTGGCAACCATTTATTCCGAAATCAGAGAAAAGAGAGGGAACTGACATGAAGAAAGAAACGAAGAGAGAAATACAGGCGGCGGTGTCCGGTCTGAAAGAAACCATACAGGGCATAAAGCCGGATGCATCCGGAACCATGAACACTGTGAAAGCCGGGGTGCAGATGGTAACGGCGGCAGTGGGAAGTCTTGCAGCGCAGGGCGAACAGTACAGAAAGAACATGAGAAAGGCGGGCGAATAATGGCAGATATCAGTTTTAACGATGGTTATGAGACTTTTACGATCAACGGCGATCCGCAGCGGGTTATCCGTATCAATCCCCGGGATGTAAACATACTGGACCGGTTTGACACGGCCATGAAGGAACTGAGGGAGGAAGGAGCGTCCATGTCCGATATCAGGGTAAATGCGGACGGCTCCCCGGCAGCAGGCGCCGGCGCACTGGAAGCGTACACAAAAAAGCTGAATGAATTCAATCGCCTGATAAATGATAAGTTGAATTACATATTTGCGGCAGATGTATCCTCTGCAGCATTCGGGATGCAGTCCCCGCTTTCCCTTGTCGGGGATGAAGGGAAATTTCTGTTTGAGGTTTTCCTTGAAGCGGCGCTTCTTGCAGTCCGGGAGAAGATTGAGACATCCGCTGATATGGTCGATATGAAGTCCAATAAATACACGGAGAAATACGCGAAAGCAGCGGAGAAGGGTCAGAAATACCCGTTTCCGACGGGAAATGCGCATGGATGACGGAATGATGAAAGCCATACAGGGCATATACAGCCGGGGAAACACGGCGGAGATCAAGAAAGTAAAAGACGGCATCATTGTGTTGGAAGTAAAAAAGAAAATCATATTTCGAAGTAGCGGGCAAAACGGTGCCCGCTGAAGGCTGAATGGAGCCGGTGTCTTGTATCTTGCAAGGCGCCGGCTCTTTTTGATCAAACGAAAGGATGTAAACATTGGCAGCAGATGGAAGTATCATCATTGATACGCGGATAAATTCAAACGGTATGCGCCGCGGAGTGAATGAGGTTGAATCCGCCATGAGAAGACTCGGCGGAGTGGTCAAAAAGATAGGTATTCTGATTGCGGGTGCTTTTGCGGTAAAAGGATTAGTAGACTTTGGAAAGGAATGCTTACGTCTTGGCTCTGATCTCGAAGAGGTTCAGAACGTCGTGGATGTAACATTCCCGCACATGACAGATCGGGTAAATGAGTTTGCAAGGTCGGCAGCGGATGCCTTTGGCCTATCTGAGACGATGGCTAAAAAGTACGTCGGAACCTTTGGCGCAATGGCAAAATCTTTCGGATATTCCGAAGAAGCGGCCCATGACATGGCGACAGCTCTTGCGGGACTTACTGGGGACGTAGCATCATTTTACAATATTTCACAGGATTTGGCCTATATAAAGCTGAAATCTGTATTCTCCGGAGAAACGGAGACGCTGAAGGATCTGGGAATCGTAATGACACAGAATGCCCTTGATCAGTACGCGCTGGCCAACGGATATGGAAAAACTACCGCCAAAATGACCGAACAGGAGAAAGTAGCTCTCCGGCTCCGTTTTGTACAGGAACAGCTTTCAGCGGCAAGCGGAGATTTTGCACGCACCTCTGATTCCTGGGCGAATCAGGTTCGGATTATGCAGCTCCGCTTACAGTCTCTGAAGGCAACCATTGGGCAGGGGCTCATTAACCTGTTTACCCCTGTCATAAAGGCAATCAATACATTTCTGGCAAAACTGGAAGTTGCAACGGAAGCTTTTAAGAGGTTCACCGAGACAGTGACCGGAAGAAAAAGCGGTTCATCATCCACCTCGGTTCCTCCTGTGGTATCAGGTGATATTCAGGAAACAGAAGCGATCGCAGGAGTGCAGGACGGATACGAGGGAGCTGCTGACAGCGCAGAGAAATACGGGGATGCCGTAGAGGAAGCCGGGAAGAAAACAAAAAAGGCACTGGCCCCGTTTGACGAATTGGCGACACTGGAAGAAGAAACAACGGAAGAAACGGTTGCTCCTGTAATTGATATTCCCAAAGCGGAAGAGATTCCGCCGGAACTGTCACAGGATGCCGCGGGAGAATCCCCGTTTCTAAGTGGTGTTCTGGAAACGCTTGGAAAGATCAAAGACAGGCTTGTGGAGCTTGGGGGAATCTTTCAGACCGGATTCTGGGAAGGGATGGGAAACTATAAGCCCGTTCTTGAAGAGATGAAAAAGGACCTTCAGAGCATCGGCGGGTATCTGATGGACATTTTCACGGATGCGGACGTCATGGCAGCTGCAAAACAGTTTGTTGACTCTTACGTCCTGTACATTGGCAGGCTGGCGGGTTCCTTTTTCAGTATGGGTCTTACGATCGCTGCAAATCTGATCGGAGGACTGGAAGTGTATCTTTCCGGGAATGTGGACCGCATTAAAGCATGGCTGATACGCATGTTTGACATACAGACGGAAATATTTGACATAGTAGGAAGATTCTTTGTGACATTTGCGGATGTGTTCTCTGTATTTTCGTCACAGACAGCACAGGATATCACAGGGTCTATTATACAGATATTTTCAGATGTGTTCGGCGGCGTTCTGGAACTGACTTTTAAGTTTACAAGGGACGTTCTGGACATGATCCTGACTCCGTTCACAGAAAATAAGGACAAAATAAAAAATGCTCTTGCGCAGACGCTGGAACCAGTAAAGGTGGTTGCCCAGAGTATTGCGGATACCGTCCGGAAAGCCGTTGATAAGATTGTCGCTCTGTATGATGAACATATCCACCCATTTTTTGAATCCATTCGGGACGGACTGACGGAAATTCTGGGAAAACTGGTGGACGGATACACGGAATACATAGCCCCTGTGCTGGACAGACTGGCCGCAAAGTTCAAAGAGGTCATGGAAGGACCGGTAGGAGATGCAGTCAACAGCGCCATTACTTTTCTCGGGAAACTGATGGATGCAGTGAAGTTGCTGTGGGAAAACGAGCTTAAGCCTTTTGTGAAATGGATTGCAGAATATATTTTCCCAGTTATCGCTCCCGTTCTGGAAGGCATCGGCAAACTTGCTCTTGATCTTCTGGCTGCTGTTTCCAATGTGATCGGCGGTATCTTTGACATATTAAGCGGTCTGATTGACTTTATTGTGGGCGTATTCACGGGAGACTGGAAAAAAGCATGGGAAGGTGTAAAAGAAATATTTTCCGGAATCTGGAAACTGATATTTGGCAATGTTCAAACTGTAATCGAGGACATATCGAATCTCATCAGCGGCGTTATGAAATCCATTTCAAAATTATTGGAGGCAGTAGGAAAAGCTCCGGTCGGTCCTGCTTTACGATCTGGAAAAAGTGGCTATACTTCCGGCCGCACCGCTTACCCAACATCCGCCTACTCCACCGTAGCCTACCGAATGCCCCGCCTTGCCACCGGAACAGTCGTTCCGCCCCGGGCAGGTGAGTTCGCCGCCATTCTTGGCGATAACAAACGGGAGCCTGAGGTTGTGTCCCCACTGTCCACGATGAGACAGGCGTTCAGGGAAGAGATTGCATCTGTTGGACTTGGACAGGAACGGTCAGGCAGCCCCATATACATGCAGATCGACGGAAAGACCTTTGCGAGACTTATGGCGCCGTATCTGGATTCCGAAAAAAGCCGAGTCGGGGTGAATCTGGTCATCGGAGGGACCGGAAGATGATGTAATAACATGACACCCGCTGCCGAATGCCAGAGAGTGAGGGCTGGCAGCAGGCGATCCCGTCGTTGTTCCTGATTATACCAAGAAAAGAGGGGGAAACAATGGAATTTGTACTGCTTCCTAGAACATACCGGAGAGCGAAGTTTATGAGGATTCAGAGCATCATAACGACATGGGACCGGCAGGCGCGGGCATATCTGGCGGTTGTGACCTTTGAACTGACGCAGCATGTATGGAACTGCAAACCAATGGGGCATAAGCTGTACGCCTGCAATGTGGAGACGCTGGCGCGGCTGATACAGGACCTTGCTCTTTTGTATGCGCCGTCAAAGGCTCTGGCCGTCCATCTGCCGGACTTTGAGGATGAAGGCCTGCACTTCTCCCGGATACTGCCTGATGCGGCGGGAAAACCTCATAAAACCTGATATTTTGCAGTATAGAACCTGTCAAAACCTGTCATTTTTTCAATATGGGACGCTGGTCAGCGTTGGGGCCTGCTGCCCCTGTCCTCTTCCAGAAGGGGAAGGATGTTAATATACAGGGGATGTAAGGCGGGGAGCGGTGGACAAGTGGGGGCGGGGCTGTGATCTGTCTTATCTGGTCCTGAAGCCGTGAGGAAGCCGTGAGAAACCGCGTGATCTGGTATATAGGGCATTCGGGGCAGCAGGCGATAAGGGAAGGACCGGAACAGCGAGTGAACAGCGAGAAATTGCAAAAACTTGCACATAAAAAAAGAACCTGACTGAACCTTACGAAGTCGAGGCGAACTCGAAAGAAATCATCAAAAAAGTACAACAAAAAAACGAACTCCGAGCGAACTCCGAAAAATGCCACAAAATGCCAACAAAAAAAGAAACATGAACAAAGAGCGAACAAAGAGAAAATGCACAAAAATGCACATAAAAAAAGGAGCCTTTGCAGATGGACGGTTAATTAGTAAACACGATAACGCGCAGGAGTTAATCATGAGCCTGCCAGCCATTACAAGGACATGACAAAAACCCTCCTGGACTTGCACAGAATTGAGGGCCTGCTGCCCATTACTGTAACCATTACGGAAATGACCCGGCATGAGTGAGATTGTGGAGACTTTTGCCCATTACTGTAATGATTACAGAAATGACCGGGGCTGTACAGAATCATGAGCCTGCCAGCCATTACAAGGACATGACAAAAAATATACCGGACATTTCGGGCGCCTTAAAAAGGGTGTATTGCGGCAGATCAGGAGCTGCCTGCTGCCCGGTGCAGAGAATTTAATGACACGATAACGCGCGGGAGATTCGGACATTTCGGACACCCTAAAAGAGTCGGGAATGCCTCTCTGGCGCGCTGTACGGCCCGTAGACGGGTTTTGGAGTTCTGGGCGATAAACGGAAAGGAGAATCACAAAGTGAGATTGAGAACCAAAGAATACAAAGAGATCATGCAGGAGAAAGGGCTTACAACTGACCAGATATGCAAAAGCACTGGCCTGTCCGAGTTTTCCCTTAACTGGATTCTGGACAACGGCGGTTTTACCAGTGACGGCACGCTGAAAGCACTGGCAGTTGCCGCAGGCGTGGAGCTGAAAGGGATTGTCAGGCCGGACCCGTCGGATAATGTGGAAAACGGGATCGAGTTTATCAAAGATGCAAAGACGGCAACGGTACAGTTTTGTCAGGGGCGGTATAAGAGCCGTATTAAGAAGCTGGCGGCAGAACGCCCGGACGAATGCGGGATACTGGCAGAGAATAAGGACGGGACGCTACTGGCTCATATCCCGGTCGAATGGGTGAAGATTATCCCGCCCCGGCAGTTGTCAGATGAACAGAAGAAAGAGATTGCGGAGAGATTGAGCCGTACACGCTGAAAAAATCCCTGTAGAATTGGCGTGAAACGGTCTGATTTCGGCTTTTAAGGTAGTGAGGGTAGAAAGTATAGGGTATGAGGATAAAACAGGAAATTGGGCTTTAAAACGGGATTGAAGAAAAGACGCCGCTGTGATAGAATACGATCAAAGGAACAATCGCGTCACTGCAAGGTGTTGGCCTCTCATTACATAAGATGGGAGGTGGTGCGGATGAAATTTGACTTTAAAGACCTGATGGCCTTTGGGATGTTCATTCTCGCATTACTGACCTTTATTATAAAGTTCTGTCAGTAGCGTTTTAAGTCCCGGAAACGGGCACAGAAAAACCACCCTTGTATACTTGGCGGTAGCAGGGTGGCAATTCTGTTATCTTCTATCGGCCAACCCCTTGTGGGCGGTTGTTCCTTTTATGCTCTAAATATATCATATCCCACGGCGGGACGCAAGGGCGAACTGCTGTTCATTCCCACAAACTTACACAACCAGATAAGGCAGATCGGCAGCAGGCGGGAACCTGCTAAAACCTGCTGTCCGTGGATATATGACGGGCTGGCAGCAGGCGACACCCCAACAAAACCCAACATTTCCGCCTATACAACCGGGACGCAGGCGGGGCAGGTCAGAGCCAGGGCAGCAGGCGTACAGGATCACCGGCAGCAGGACAGGCCGGGAGCGTTCCTGTTATCTGGTAAAACTTACAAAACTGTACACAAAAAAAGGACTACCGCCGGATGCAGAGAAAAGCAGAACAAAAAAAGGTTTCTGCCTGCTGCCCGGAATCTGGCATATCTGACACCCTAAAAGAGTCTTCCGCTGCCGGAGAGGCCGGTCCTGCTGCCGGATTTTGCAAAATGCGCGAAAGTGCGCACGAAAAAAAATCCTGCTACCTGTTTAGAGATTTTAGAGGCCCTAAAAGGAGATGCGCCCCCAGATCAGGGAGTCATCCGGGCAGATCGGGCGTGCCGGATGTTGAATTGTTGCAAAAAGTGGCACAAAAAAAAGGATGCCTGCGGAGTGGGGGGACACTGGCAGCAGGCTCCCTAAATCGTGCAAAAGTGTGCAGTAAAAAAAGACCCGTGATTCCAGATCGGAACGGCAGATCAGATGTTACATTGTGACAAAATGTTACACAAAAAAAGGGGTGGATAAATTGGACACCCCCTGCAGCTATGGTAAACGTCGTCCGAAAAACGGACATCGATTGTCGAAAATTCGACCGTCACCGGATCGGCGCTCTGTCCTCACAAATGTAACACCCTAAAAAGGGGGCTGTCCGAAAAACGGACGCTTGAGGTTTGTCAGAAAAACGGACGAAGGGGAGCCGGGGGGGGGCGCTTCTGTACCATGCTACCAGGGGTTTCTCCGTAATCTTTTCCCAAAAGCGGGTAGCGACCCTAAAATCGCGCAACCTGTACCTGAAAGTACGCTTTGACATGACACATCAGATCGGCGGCTATGGTACGAAATTCGTCGCATCAAAACCGCTTTCCAGAAATGGAAGCCGGGGACGGTGGGACGCTTGCCCACATATCGCCGGGGGTTATTCCTTATCAGGTGTGGAGCTGGGGGAGGGCTGGGCGTTGTCGCGCTCCATCGTCTCATTGATCGCACGAATAATAAATGGGGTAAGCTTTTCCCCATGTTTCTCTGCATGTTCTCTTATGACAGCCTTTTGACCTTTAGGAACACGAAACTTTATTTCGTCCAGCTTTTCTTTCATGTAATTCATTGTGTATTCTTTTTGTTTCTGATTGTACGTCATGAATGACACCTTCTTTCTTTTGGATTCATGGGGTCGGTAAAATAAAGACACCTTCTCCATTATAAGGCTATTATATCATAAATATCAATAGGGGACTATATGAATAATTCACAAAATTAGGGGACTAATTTTGGTGAAAACGTCAATGGAATAATTAGGGGACTAATGATATAATAGAACCATCAAAAGAAAGGAGCCACAAAAAATGAAGCAGATAACGAACATCAGAAAGGCCGTGTGCGTCATGGCTAACCAGTTGAAAAAGGCTGGCTATTCCTTATCAGATGCTTTCAGGAAGGCATGGCGGAGAGTAAAGTTCTCAATGACCATTCGGGCAGCAGGAACAAGCTTTGAGAACAGGCAGGAGCGGTTAAGCTTCCTGAGACAGTTCAGCCCGGAGGATTTAAGCGTAACTTTAGAGAGGGAACCTGATAACAGATACGATCAGAACGCAATCCGCATTGTGGTACATATTCACAGCATCAGACGCCGGGCAGTGATCGGGTACGTTCCCAAAGGGCTTGCACGGGAGCTGGCGAAGGTGATCGACATGGGAATCAAGGTAAAGGCTACCTTGATGCAGATCATCGGCGGGTACAGTTACAAAGAAAGCCTGGGCGCGCTGGTGAACATCACAATATGATGGGCGGTGATCGGATGACCGAAAAAGACCTTGCAGACATGATAAAAGCCGAGGAGAAGCGGCTGAAGCTCCACGACCCAGAGTTCCTGCAGAGACACCGGGAGATCATGGAGACGGCGGACAGGATGCGCCGGGAGAATAAAAAATGCCTCTGCCAGACTGGACCTCTGACAAAGGCGGGCAACCCGTAAACCATGCAAAACGGGGTATGCAGGCAGTATAACACGCCTGCTGCCCCTCTGTAAAGGAGTAAAATGCATAAAATTATTGATGAAAATTTAAGAATCGCTTCCTGTAGTATAGGGGACTTAACTCCTAAGATGGTATCAGAATTTCTTGTACAATGGGAGGATGGGGCAGAGATCGGTTCCCTGACCATGTTTTTTGACAGAAGAAAAGGCTATCTGGTATTGAATACAGATAATAAAAATTATGATTTTTACTTGGAGCTGACAAGAAAATACCTTGAAGCAGATGAGGATACAGCGGACGAGATCAGGAAAAAAGCGCCGGGGCGTTATGAAGAAACAATGGAGATTCTTGACAGCTTCAGGAGATACAGAAGTATAGCCGATGAAATGGAGATAATCGGGCATCATGGTCTTGTGTATGGAGACAGTCCTCATGGAAAGATTCTTCAGGCTATCATGGGCAAACGCTCCGCACCTGTTTTTCAGGTATCAATGGCCTATCGTTACGGCGTGATCTGCGGAAAGCGGGAAGAGCGGGCCAGAAGAAAGAGAGGGCAGCAGGCATGATTGAGATTTTAAATGCAGTACATAACATTGTATCTGTCAGCCCGGAGGACCTTCCGGAGCATCCGCGGGAAAGGCAGACAATTTACTATTCGGATAAAAAAGACATGGTCGTGATTGCCGGATGGGGAGACGATACAGGGAGGATTGCGGAAATGATTGTCAATTATCTGGAACTCTCTCCGGAAGGAAAGCAGAAGGCGGAGGAATATTTCCTGTCATCCGGGGAAGATTTCGGCATCAGAATAAACAATATGCTTAAAGAGATCGCCCGGATACGCCGGGAGAAAGGACAGTTCACCATGCGGACAGATGAAATCAGAATCTTTCCATGTTTCGCAGACCATCCCCCGAAGCCGGAGAAGATGGAGAACAAAGACCTGTATTATCAGGCGCACGACTCTTTTGAGTCGGAGATCATCATTGACGGGGCCGGGAACCTGATAGACGGATACACAAGCTACCTTCTGGCAGTACGGTATGGAATATCTCACGTTTCCGTGAGGTACGGCAGGCGGCAGACCATCACAGCGGCGCACAGGCCGGGCGGGACGCTCTACCGCTGGGAGCTTCCGGGGCTTCTGGTGGGGAAGATTCATCCGGGCGATAAAGTCACGGTACAGACTGCCAGAGGCTACAGGAGAGTCACTGTAGAGGCGGTGGAGGAATATGCCGGGCAGGGGCCGGAACCGCTTAAGATGGTGGTAAGAAAAGGCAGGATGCGGAGAAGGTAAAGAGAACAGGGACGGCAGCAGGGAATATATACG
Organism: Lachnospiraceae bacterium; assembly: GCA_910574805.1. Classification (GTDB taxonomy): domain Bacteria; phylum Bacillota; class Clostridia; order Lachnospirales; family Lachnospiraceae; genus Hominiventricola. The sequence goes on from CAJTCV010000012.1 coordinate 120,158, forward strand.
CCTGCTGCCAGTCCTGGCATGATAGAAAGGCGGTAAGTATGGCAGAGAAGAAGTTACCAAAGGGCGTGACATTGAGGAAAGACGGGCGGTATATGGGGCGGGTCCAGATCAATGGTGAAAGAGTGAGTCTCTACAGTGATAAGCTCTCTGACCTGATAAATCAGATGGAAGATGTCAAATACCAGATGAAGCATGGTTTTTATTGCAGGCCAAAGGAAATTCGGGTAGATGAATGGTTCAATACATGGATTGACGAGTACAAATCGTTACAATGTAAGTCACAAACTATAAGACTGTATCGGAATACATACAAGAGATATATTCAGGAGCCGATCGGGAGAAAGAAAGTTACAGACGTTAAACCGGCAGTCCTGCAGAAGATCATAAATGGCATCCATAAGGCAGGATATTCCAGATCAATCATAACATCCGTTCAGACGATTATAAAAGGCATGTTTCTTCAGGCGCTGCGGGATGGTATTATAATCAATAATCCTGCAAAGAATCTGACACTGCCGAGATTTAGAAAAGTAGTGAAGGAAGAACGCCGGGTTATGAGCAAAGAAGAGACAGACATATTCCTGAAGTATGCGGAGAAGTCTGCCTATTATGATTATTACCGGCTGGCACTTTGCACGGGACTCCGAATCAATGAGGCGTTTGCTCTGCAATGGGATGATATAGACTGGAAAAGAAAGATGATCTGTATAAAAGGGACGCTGGTATATGAATCTGGACAGGGAGTGAGGAAAGACAGCACGAAGACTGTTGCCGGATTCCGTGAAATTCCCATGATTGATGCATCCGAAAGTCTGCTGAAAATATTACGGAAGAAGAGAGCGAAGACACGCATATTACTTGGGCAGAACTGGAAGGAGAGAGAGGGGCTGGAAAATTTAGTCTTATTCAATGCTTTCGGCAGCAGTCTTTGTGATACGAATGTTCGTAAAGATATTAATCGGATTGTGGAGAGAATCAATCACGATGGTATAAAATTTAAACATGTCACACCACACACATTTCGTCATACATTCGCCACAAGAGGACTGGAAGCCGGGATTCCGTTGAAAGTCATGCAGACGATTCTTGGACACAGCAGTCTTTCCATGACGGCAGATTTATACAGTCATGTTCTGCCAGACACCAAAGCAGAAGAAATGAAGAAATTACAGGGGATCATCTGACAAATGGTGTCAAAGTGGTGTCAAACCATTAAAAAAGCTTTCCGGATACTTTTCATAAAGTCCCGGAAAGCCTTTGTTTACGCCGTTTTTCTGATTTCCATATCCTTTACAACTCTTCACACACCTGAAAAATATAAAATTTCAGATAATAGGACTGATCCGCCGCCCACAGGATCGGGTGGTCGCAGGCCTGGGTGCGGAATTCCACCTGGCGGAGCCGCTTGTGCGCACTCCTGGCCGCTTCCAGCAGGGTCTTCCGGAACAGGTCGGGGTCCATAAAATGGGAGCAGGAGCAGGTGGCGAGAAATCCTCCGTCCCGGACCAGCCGCATGCCCCGGAAATTGATCTCCCGATAGCCTCTGACGGCATTTTTGACGGAGCTTCTGGATTTGGTAAAGGCAGGTGGGTCCAGGATGACCACGTCGTAGGATTCTCCCTCCTGTTCCAGGCAGGGCAGCAGCTCGAACACATCGGCGCACTGGAAAGTTACCCGGTCCTCCACGCCGTTAAGCCGGGCGTTTTCCTCTGCCTGCAGGCAGCCCGTCTCGGAGGCGTCGACGCCCAGGACGCTGACAGCGCCTGCGACGGCGGCATTCAGGGCGAAGGATCCCGTATGGGTGAAACAGTCCAGCACTTTTTTGCCTTTGCAGAGGCGCTGCACAGCCAGACGGTTGTATTTCTGGTCCAGGAAGAAGCCGGTCTTCTGCCCGTCTTCCACATTCACCAGATAGCGCACGCCGTTTTCCAGAATCTCTACTTTCGTGTCAAAAGACTCTCCGATAAATCCTTTCAGACGTTCCATTCCTTCCTGCTCCCGGACTTTGGCGTCGCTCCGTTCATAGATCCCGCGGATACAGATCCCGTCCTCGGCCAGTACGCGCTTCAGGATCTCCAGGATGGGGAGTTTCAGCCTGTCAATTCCCAGAGCGAGAGATTCCACCACCAGCACATCAGAAAATTTATCCACCACCAGACCAGGCAGAAAATCCGCTTCGCCGAAAATGAGCCGGCAGCAGCCGGTATCACACACCGATTTCCGGTAGTTCCACGCGTCTCTCACCCGGCGTTCCAGAAATGCTTCATCAATGAGATGTTCTTTTTGGCGGGACATAAGGCGCACCCGGATCTTCGAGTGTATATTGATAAAACCGTATCCCATAAAATACCCGTCAAAATCGTGAACAGTCACCAGATCACCATTTTCAAAAGCACCCAGGACGCTTTCGATCTCGTTGTCATAGATCCACATTCCCCCTGCTTTGACGGTGCGGCCTTCCCCCTTTTTCAGCGTGACGATTGTATGATACATATTGCATAGAACTCCTTTTCCCTGTGTAGTTAAAACCAGTGTATCGGCTTTTTCCGGTTATGTCAAGGAAAGAGCGTACATGGAAAAGGTATAAGGCGTACGAAATGTGGTTATACTTCCTGTAAAAGTAAAGGAGTGTAGGAAAATGGAAGAAAACAAAAATCTTGATTTTGAAAAACTGGAGCCCCACGACAGGCTGAAATATGAGATTGCAGAAGAGCTGGGGCTTTTGGACAAGGTGCGGGAGGGCGGCTGGAAAGCCCTTTCTTCCAGAGAGACCGGACGGATCGGCGGGATGATCAGCCGGCGCAGAAAGGCCCGGGAAAAAGAGGAAAGAGGCTCCTGAGCAGTCTGAAGGCTGCCCTTTACAGGAGCTGCTCAGATCACCAGCGGCTCCTGATAGTCGCTGCCCAGTATTTGTTTCTTTTTCTGCTGGAATTCCCAGAAATAATTCTCCCGGACATCGGACCAGGCATGTGCCTTCTGATCATATACCTGAATATATCCCGGCCGGCTGGGGTGCTTCCGGACCGTATTGGTCAGATATTCGGTTCCGGTGAGAGGATTGATATCTCCCTCGGGCTTCTGCTTCCGGAAGATCTCCGGAATCTCAAAGGAGGCAAGTCCGAATCCGTCCTCTCCCGGAGACGGGGCCGCCGGCGAAGGTTCCTCTTCGGTCAGAGCCGCGTTGTCAGAGATTTTCTCCGGCATATCCTCAGCATCTGCGCCATAGATATCAGGGAATTCCTGCATACTGCCGGCAGGGAGCATATTTTGATAAAGAGGCAGTCTGCCCGGCTGCAGAAGCTGTGCAGCAAGTTCTGTCGGCATCGGCTGTGTGTATTCCGGGAACGATGCGGCAGTCGACGGCTCCAGTTGAATAGATACCCGGCAGCCCAGGAGCGCCGCCAGCACGCGCATATCCTGTTCCGGAAAATTGTCCCGTTTCAGCCGCTGGGTCAGGTTTTGCCGGGACATCTTATTGCCTGTGGCGGCTTCGTAGCGGTCTGCCAGCTCCTGTATGGTCATATGGCTTCTGCTCAGTAAGATTTTGATCTGCTCTCCAAATGTAAGTTCCATAGAGTACCTCGTCTAACATTCTGGTTTTTCCATTATACCCCATGTTTCGACAAAATAAAACAGAAAAATTTCTTAATTCAGATCGGCGTAAAATGGTCCACCTTCATGCTGCAGACGATGGCCTGGGCTTCGGTTTTCAGGCCGTGTTTTTCGGTGACGGCGTCCATGATCCGGTTGCGCAGGTCATTGGGGACGATGACGGCAATGGTCTCTTTTTCGGTCTGGAGGGAGATGCCGTGATAAGTTTCCAGCGCTTTTACACCGCTCCATCTGGCCCGGAGGATCGTGCCGCCTCTTGCGCCCAGACTTCTGGCGGTCTTCAATACCGTTTCCGTATAACCCTGATTGACGCTGATAAGGATCAGGGTGTGTTTGTTTTCAGAGAACATAGACGGATCTTCCTTTCCTGTGTCTTCAGATATCTGGTCCGCGCATGTCTGCGGAGTTCGCTCATGAGTCCCAGCACCTGGATGGTTACAAGCGGCGTCATGGCGACCATGGCCACCACGCCGAAGGCGTTGGTCAGTATATCTGCTCCTGCCGCGGTACAGGCTCCCATGGCGAAGGGCAGGAGAAAAGCTGCTGTCATGGGGCCGCTGGCAACGCCGCCGGAGTCGAAGGCGATGCCGGTGTAGATCTTCGGCACGAAAAAGGTCAGAAGAAGGGAGATGAGGTGGCCGGGAACCAGAAAATACAGGATCGGAATGCCGGTCAGGATACGCAGAATGGAAATCCCCACCGAGACAGCCACACCCACGGAAAGACCGGTTTTCATGGAACCGGCGGTGATGGAGCCGTTGGATACTTCTTTCACCTGTCTGGTCAGAAGCTGGAACAGAAGAAGCATCCCTGCAATGGGCAGGATGGCAGCGGCAACTTCTCTCAGATAGTCAGGAAATGCCAGCAGGAATTTCTGCGCCGCGTCTGCTGTGGTATCAATCCGGGCCACGGGAACCATTTTATAAGCGGCGGAATCCGGCTGATAGAAGATACCAAGAATCAGCACGGCCAGTACAGGGCCGTGCTGCATAATGCCACCAGACCAAAGCTGTCTTCCCCTGAATGCCGGTCACTTCGGAGTGCGGCAAGTCCCACGCCCATGGACATGATAAAGGGAACCGTCACGGGCCCGGTGGTCACACCGCCGGAGTCAAAGGACACCGGGATAAAAGAAGAAGGGGTAAAGGCTGCGGCAAAAAATACAATACCTATAGAAGACAAAGAGCAGAAGATTCAAAGGAATCCTGAAAAACATCCGGGCGATGGCCAGCATCATGAAGATCCCCACACCTGCTGCAACTGACAGGATGATGACCATGTTCGGGATGGAGGGTACCGGTTCTGCCAGTACCTGAAGGTCCGGTTCTGCCATGGTGATAATGACGCCAAAGACAAAGCTGATAAGGATGGGCCAGATGACTTTTTGGGACTTGCTCATCTCGATGCCCATGCCCTCGCCCATGGGAGTCATGGCCAGATCTGCGCCCAGAGTGAAGACGCCCATACCGAAGATCAGAAGGAGGGCACCGAATAAAAAGAGCACCAGCGTTCCAGCAGCCACAGGCGCCACGGTAATGCTTAAGACCAGCACGATGGCAGTGATGGGCAGAACGGATGCAAGCGATTCAAAGATTTTTTCTCTCAGCTGTTTTCTCAAATTGAACGCCTTTCTGTTGAAATTCCGTATTGCAGGGAGAAACACCCTGGAAATACCGTTATGTAAACTAAAATAACTATAATGGAAAAACAGTGCGTTTGTCAATAAAATGAGGGGTTAAGCTTTTGCTAAGACTTTCCGGTCAGCATTCAACGGCTCCGTCAAAAGGTGCGGCAGACGGGCTGCGGGAGGATGGGTCTGCCGGATGGTGGACCGGCAACGGTCTGTCCCTGCACAGCAATGTTACAGCGAAGCCGGTTTCAGATATTCTTCCTGTTCCAGGTATTCTTTCACTTTCTGAGTGGCCTTTTCCAGATATTCAAAGGTCTTTTCGATCATGATTCCAATCTGCTGGCTTGAAATTTCCCGTCCCACTTCTTCAAAAGAAGCCTCCCCGTGTGCAAGCTTGTTTCGCAGTGTTTTGATGGTCTGGAGTTCGGATGTCCTTTCGCCGAATGAAATGCCGTATTTTTCAAATATTTTTTTAATAGCCATCGAGTCCAGATTTCCGCTGTAAAGCGGGTAATGTCTGGACATCTCGTCATAGGAAAGGGAAAATGTGGCAATACCACGGACGAAATCCATGGCAGCCATGGAATATATGACCGATTCGTGGGTGTTCTCGCATTTGCTTTCTGCGTATTTATAGTAAACCATGATGGTCTTTTTCAACTGTTCATTACACTGGTCATAGCGCAGGTGGTTTGCTTTCAGCACTTCATGTATTTTATGCAGACATTTTGTTATGGTAGATTCAATCGCGTTATAAAGAAGTATGATGATACTGGCTTTTATGGTCGTTTTGATCATGATCTTGTCAAAAGAAAACTCAGTTGTATTTGAAAAATGTTCGCCGCTTTCCAGAAAATAAATAAAATTTGCATAGTTCCGGGCTTCCTGTTTTCGGATTGACAGTTCCGCAGCGAACATATCAGAGCACCTCCTGCCCGGTTACAAGTCTGTAGACTGCGTGAATACGTCCATACAGTTTCTGCTTTTTATGAAGCTCATTTGCTACATGCGTATATTGTTTGAAATCGGAAGAACTGATAAAAGAACGCACCTTTTCTTTGTTCAGTTCAGGCAGTTCTTTTTGATTTTTCAGAGCAAGCCATACGCCTACAGAGACTGCCTCAAAAACAGAACGCTTTGTCTGAGAATTCGGGCCGTGGCGGAAACCATAGGGAAAATTTGCTTCCACATAGCGAATGACCAGATTCATACGGCTGGTGTAGTCCTGAATCTGGGTGTGAAGAGCATCTTCCGATAAACTCCCCCATTCTTTGTTTTTTCTGATTAAGTACTCATCTATGAATGAGGTAATTCCATAATTGATTCCTTTATTGTAGACTTGTGTGTCGCTGAGAGCATAAAATCTCAGCAGAAGTTCTTCGTATTCGCCCCGCTTTGCGAGCCACTTATCCAGTTTGACCAGCTGCCTGTACGCTTCATTTTCTTTGCAGAACCGGTAAATAAAATCAGTAAACTTGCCGGGATTGCTTCCTTTGCGTTTTTCCATGGGTTTGAGAAGATCGCTGCCGCGGTTAATACGCTCAAACATGTCCGTTTTTACATCGTTGGTGGTTTCTTCTGAAAGCACGATGATACGAAGAGCCGTATTCAGGATCTTACCTTTTCGAGTCTCATCCAGCTCGTCAAATCGATAACCGTTTAAAGACGTAATGGATTTCAGATTCCGGAGAGTCAGCGCTCCGTTTAAAAAAGAATGGATGGTTCGTATTCTCTGAGAGCCGTCTACAATCTCCCAGGAACTGTCTTTATTTTCTGCAACAAAGATAAAGGGTATGGGCGGCCAAGGACAATGGATTCGATTAGTTTTGACTGACGGTCCTCGTCCCATGTAAAATCTCTCTGATATTCGGGAATATAGATGTAGTTGAATTTTCTCTTTCCCGGTCCGTCTTCCTCACTGTCCAGGCTGTCGTTATATTTCTCGGAAATTGCTTCTACGGTCAAATCGCGGATATCATAGCGCACGGTCCGTCTTTTGGAATAGATCTCTTCTTCCACCTGTGCGAGGCTGGCTTTTTTTGTATTGGTCATTGTTGCAGCTCCTTTCCCTGCTGATTCTGAATCAGCGGCATGGAATTCCTGCATTTATGAATAATGAATTCCAATGCCTTTTGGCACACTTTTCCGGCTGTATTCAGACACCGGATCTCTGCGGATTCATGCTGTAAAAGCAGAATGAATGATACAGATAAAGGATGTCACAAACAGGGCCTGATGGAAAGCAGAAAAGGTGATGATGGTCTGTACTCCATATTACCTGACATGCTCTGGTAATATTCGCCAAAAAATGACATTCAAATTTGGCAGAATTTACTGAATTTCATGAATGGTATTGACATTGATCCAGACTGCGTTATAATAAACTCATAACTTGTCTGACAAGTTATCTTGACGGAAAGAAGGAGAGCATGAGGATCAGGAATGTGAGCGTGACCAGTCAGGTGGTCGATTATCTGAAGGAGAACATCGAATCCGGAGACTGGGCAGTGGGCGAGAAGATCCCGTCCGAAAATCAGATGGTTGAGGAACTGGGCGTGAGCCGATCCAGCATACGGACAGCATTGCAGCATCTGATCGGGCTCGGAGTCCTGAAAAGCTATCAGGGAAAAGGAACCTATCTGATCAACAACCATGTGGAAAGCCAGGAGGAAGCAGAAAACCGGATCACCTCGGAGGACTGCAAGGACATCCGCAAGGTGCTGGAGTTCCGGCAGATTCTGGAGCCGGACGCCTGCCGGCTGGCGGTGAGGAACTGCATTCCGGAGACCATCGCGTCGCTGGAAGCCTATCTGGAGCAGATGGAGATGTTTCAGGGAGACCGGCCGAAGTTCGTTCGGGCAGACCTGAAATTCCACGAAGTGATTTGCAGGACGTCCGGAAATACGCTGCTGGAGAAGAGTCTTCACAAGGTATTTGCGGAGACCAGGAGAAATCATGAACAGATGAATGAGCTTTTCGGGTATGAATCGGGGATCTATTATCATACCTCCATTTTACAGGCATTTCGGGAAAGAGACGCACAGAAGGCGCATGATGTGATGCATCGCCATCTGGAAGCGGCACTGGAAAAAATGTAAATGGGGCAGAGAACAGGAAATCTGTTCTTTGTCAGTTAACTTGTATGATAACTGACAAGATAACCGGAGCACATGGTCTGCCTGATGTACATTGCAGGGTTAATCTAAAGCTTCAAAATTATTTTCCGTCGAACAGATATAATATAACTTGTATGATGAGTAACAGGAAAAGGAGGAAAGCAAATGGCAGTATTGATCAAAGACATCCGGGTCATCTGCACGGCTCCCGAGGGAATCAATCTGGTGGTGGTGAAGGTGGATACGAATCAGCCGGGGCTGTATGGACTGGGCTGCGCCACCTTCGCGTACCGTCATCTGACCGTGAAGCATCTGGTGGAGGAATATCTCAAACCGCTGCTCGTGGGAAGGGATGCACAGAACATTGAAGAACTCTGGCAGCTCATGCATCAGAACGGATACTGGAGAAACGGTCCCATCGAGAACAATGCCATATCCGGAATTGATATGGCGCTGTGGGACATCAAGGGAAAGATGGCAGGCATGCCGGTCTATCAGCTTTTCGGCGGCAAGGTGCGGGAAGGCGTCCCGGTGTACCGGCACGTGGACGGAAAGGATATTGATGAGATCTGTGAAAATATCCTGAAGTATCAGGAGATGGGCATCACTCATCTGCGCTGTCAGTGCGGAGGATACGGCGGAGCGGACTACGGCTGCACACCGGCGACGGCTCCGGAAGGCGCTCCTGACGGCATGTATCTGGACAGCAGGAAATATATCCGGGATACGGTAAAGCTGTTCGGACAGATCCGTGACCGGATCGGGTATGAGATGCAGCTGGTGCACGATGTTCATGAAAGAATTGCTCCTTTGGAGGCGGTGAGGCTTGCAAAGGAACTGGAGCCTTTTGATCTGTTCTTCCTGGAGGATCCGGTACCGCTGGAGCAGACCGGATGGCTTAGAAACCTGCGGCAGCAGACCGGCATTCCCATTGCACAGGGCGAACTGTTCAACAATCCGGCAGAATGGAGGACACTGATTACAGAACGTCTGATTGATTTCATCCGGGTACATATCAGCCAGATCGGGGGTATTACTCCGGCGAGAAAACTTCAGATCTTTGCTGAGCAGTTCGGCGTGCGCACCGCATGGCACGGACCCGGCGACATGTCGCCTCTGGCACACGCCGCCAACATTCATATTGATCTGGCTGCGCCGAATTTCGGCGTACAGGAATGGTCCGGCATCGAACCGCCGAACTTCGTGATTCAGGAGCTGAAAGGGCCCCACGGCGCGCTCCTGGAGGTATTCCCGGGCCTTCCAGAATACAGGGACGGCTACGTATACGCCAATGACCGGCCGGGACTGGGAGTGGATTTAAATGAAACGGAAGCCGCAAAATATCCATGTGAAAAGACTGTGACCACCTGGACCCAGACCCGTGCAAGAGACGGCGCACTGGTCACACCATAAAATTAAAATATGCGGAACTTTAATCAGGAGGTAAAATCAGGCAATGAGAAAACAGACAGCAGTTCTGACGGCATGCGTGATCCTGGTATCTTTTATCCTGGCCGGATTCAGCATCTGGAAGGATAACCAGGTGGAGACCGGGCAGGACGGAACCATCACACTGCGCATGGCGCAGACATCGTCAGAGACCGGGGCCATCGGCCAGTCCATGGAGATCTTTGCGGACCGGATCTATGAGGCCACCGGCGGAAAATACAAGATTGAAACCTATCACAACGGCCAGCTTGGAGCGGAGATCGATACCATCGAAGGGTGCCAGATGGGAACCATCGACATCGCAGTCGTTAATCAGTCCACCATCGGCAACTTTATCCGGGATTTTCAGGCGTTGGATATTCCGTATCTGATCACTTCCACAGAGCAGGCGGACGCCGTTTTTCTGGGAGAAATCGGGGATGAATTTCTGGGAAAACTTTCAGGCGTGCAGCTCTACGGGCTGGGAATCTGGGAATCCGGTTTCCGGAATTTGAGTAACAGCAAGACGGATGTAAACTCCGTGGGAGATGTGGCAGGCCTGAAGGTGCGTACCATGGAAAACCAGATTCATATTGCATTCTGGAAGGAAATGGGTGCAGACGCCACTCCCATGTCCTGGAGCGAAGCATATACAGCACTGCAGCAGGGGGCGCTGGACGGACAGGAAAATCCCTCCACGGTCATTCTGACCAACAATGTGGCTCAGGTAAACGACCGTCTGGCAGTGACCGAGCATGCATACTCCACCGTATTTCTGGTTATGAGTCCAGCGACCTGGGCTTCTCTGGGGGCGGAATATCAGCAGATATTCACCGACGTGATGAAAGAATGCAGTGTCAGCGAGCGGGAACTGAGCCGTGAGATGGATGCAGAAGCCATTGGACAGCTGATGGAACAGGGGATGAGTGTGACGTATCCGGACAAGCAGGAATTTGTTGACAAAGCAGCCGGACTTTATACGGAATGGGAAACAGAGTATGGGGATGTCATCACCCGGATCCGGAATCTGTCGGCCGCGAATTAAAGGGGGAGGAAGAGATGGAGAAGATAACAGCAGCTTTTAAGAAATTACAGAAAGCAAACAGTGTCCTGATCGGAGCGGCGCTGCTTGCCATGATTGCAGTCGTATTTTTACAGACCTTCTGCCGGTTCGTCATCTTCCGGAGCCTGACCTGGTCCGAAGAGCTGTCCCGCTATCTGTTCGTGGCGATCATCGCACTGGGCATTAATCTGGCTACAACAAAACATATGTTTGTACGTATTGAGATTATTGATGGATATCTGAAAGGAAAAGCGCTGCTGGTGCTGAACGTGATCCGCAGGGCAGTAGCCATGTATGTAAGCCTTGTGTTCGTATACAGCGGCTACCGGCTGATTCAGATCGGAGGCTATCAGGTCAGCCCCGCCATGGCGATTCCCATGAGCTTTCTGTACGGAATAATTTTCCTGGGGTTTGTGATGAACGCTTTGGCGGTTGTAGTGGATATTTACGAAGAATTTGCGGATGTAAAGGAGGATTTGTAAAATGGATGTTGCAGCAATTGCTTTGATTGTGGTCCTGCTGGTGGCCATGGCGTGCGGTCTGGAGATCACCTGGTCTCTGGGTCTGGCCTGTGTTGTCGCCGTGCTTCTGGATCCCAAACTGACGTTTGTAATCGTTGCCCAGAGAATCTTTGCCAACTCCAACAGCTTTTCCATGCTGGCGATCCCGGCATTTATGCTGGCAGGAGATGTGATGTCCAAGGGCGGTCTCTCCAAACGGCTGGTTGCCTTTGCGGATTCTCTGGTGGGATGGATCTCCGGAGGAATTTCTCTGGTGTCCATCGTGGCATGTACCTTCTTTGCTGCAATTTCCGGTTCCTCTGTGGCAACCACAGCAGCCATCGGCGGTCTGATGTATCCGGAGATGGTGGAGCGGAAATATCCGGAAGCGTACGCAGCGGCGGTACAGGCCATCGGCGGAACGCTGGGAATCGTGATTCCGCCCAGTATTGTGCTGGTGATCTACGGAAATATTACGGGGACCGATGTGGGCGCGCTTCTGATGGCAGGTGTGATTCCGGGTATTGTATGCTGTATTTTCTTATGCATGTATGCATATTTCAAGGCAAAGAAAAATAACTTTCCCAAATCGGACAGGTTTTCGTTCAAACGGTTCCTGGTCTCCTTCAAAGATGCAGTATGGGCACTGATTATGCCGATCATCATTCTGGGCGGGATCTATGCAGGCATCTTCACCCCCACAGAATCCGCAGTGGTGGCAGTGGTGTACGGAATGATCGTCTGCCTGGCAGTCTACCGGGAGATTACCATGAAAAGCGTGTGGGAAATCATTGAATCCACAGCTACGGGAACTGCGAACCTGATGATTCTGGTGGTGACGGCCCAGATGTTCGGCTGGCTGATTTCCTACTACCAGATCCCGCAGGCAGTGACAAATTTCATGCTGGCGTTTGTCTCCAACAAATACATGTTCTGGGCGATCATCATCATTCTTCTGACGATCTGCGGCATGTTTTTGGAGGTGGGAGCCACCAACCTGATCTTGGGACCGATTCTGGCGCCCATTGCTGTGGCATTCGGGATTGATCCGGTGCAGTTTGGACTGGTGTTTGTATTCCTGCTGGCCATGGGACAGGCGACACCGCCCTTTGGAACGTGTATGTTTGTAGCGTGCGGGATCAGTAAGCAGTCTGTGGGGCAGGTGTCAAAGGAACTGGTTCCGTTTGTGGCAGTGGAGATCTTCTGCGGCGTTCTGTTTGCACTGGTGCCGGCGCTGTCCATCTGGCTGCCGTCCATCATCGGGTAGAGCCGAAGCAGTTTTCTGTCCAGGATATGACCATTCAGATGTCTGCCGCGGGCAGAGGACAGAGTGTCTGTCCCGGGCAGACATCTGGAACGGAAAAACAAGAAACCGTATCCGTCTGTGTAATGCTTCAAAAGGACGGGAAAACAGCGGATAAATTTCCGGTCCGGAGTGTTCAAAAGACAGGTACAGAGTAGAAAAAGGGGTAAGAATATGAAAGAAATGATGAAAGAAGTTGTAGTAATCGAGCCGCATAAAGTGGAGGTGCGTGAGGTACCGGTTCCGGAACCGGCAAATGAAGACGAGGTACTGATTCAGATGAAATCTGCAGGAGTCTGCGGGAGCGATCATCACATTTATCACGGACTGAATCCCTGTTCCACGTATCCGCGTATTCCCGGGCATGAAAATGCAGGGATCGTGGTCAGGGCAGGAGCCAATGTGACAAATGTGAAAGTGGGCGATCATGTGATTGTGGATCTGATCTCCACCTGCGGAACCTGTTATCAGTGCACCCATGGGAGAAAAAATGTGTGTGAACATGTGAAGGTGCGGGGGTCCGGCGCGGACGGCGGCTGGAGAGAGTATTTTACCGCACCGGCCAAAGAGGTCTATAAAATCTCGGACAGCGTAAGCTGGGAGGATGCGGCGCTGGTGGAGCCTTTTGCCATCGGTTCTCACTGTACGGCCCGGGGCAGAGTGGCAGAGGACGATGTGGTATTTATTCTGGGAGCCGGTACCATTGGTTCCATTATCCTTCAGTCGTGTAAGGCAAAGGGCTGCCGGACCGTCATCTGCTGCGATGTCAGCGATTCTTCGCTGGAGCGGGCAAAAGGATACGGTGCAGATTATATCATCAATTCAAAGCGGGAGGATGTGGCGGCAAGGATTCAGGAGATCACAAAGGGTCACGGATGCACCGTTGCCTTTGATTCTGCCTGCTTTCCGGGGTCTCTTACCATGTGCATGCAGCCGGGTATCCTGTGCAATGCAGGGCGTATGGTTCCCATGGGCTTTTCCACGGTGGAAGAGAAGATTACTCAGGCCATGATCAATCAGAGAGAACTGGATATCATCGGTTCCCGGATGTCCCAGAATGCCTTTGAACCCACGATCCGACGCATGGAAGAGGGTGCATATCATACCGAGGGGATCGCAACCACGTTTATTCCGTTCCGTGAAATCGACAGGGTATTTTATCTGATGGATCATCCGGACGAGTCTGCAAAGAAAATGGTCATTCTGTTTGACTGAGCCGGCCGGACAGATCATAAAGAAAGGAAAATGGTGAACCATATGGAACTTTTTAATATAGAAGGGAAAAAAGCGATTGTGACCGGCGGGACCAGAGGTCTTGGATACGGCATGGCAGAGGGACTGATGGAGGCAGGCTGCGAGGTTGTCATCGTGGGCACTTCCGACAAAGTACAAAAGGTGGCAGAAAGTTTTGTAAACAGAGGCTTTCACTGCCACGGCGTCAAGGCGGATTTTGCAAAGAGAGAAGGCGTGTATGAGGGCTTTGCAGCGTGCGTTGAGAAGCTGGGAGGCGATCTGGACATCATCGTCAATGCTCACGGAATTCAGAGGCGCCACAGTGCGGAAGTATTTCCCATTGAGGAATGGGATGAGGTTCTGAATGTCAATCTTAATTCGGTCTTTATCCTCTGTCAGGAGGCGGCAAAGATCATGCTGAAAAAAGGATACGGAAAGATCATTAATATTGCTTCCATGGTATCCTGGTTCGGGGGACAGACTGTCCCGGCGTATACGGCGGCCAAAGGCGGCGTGACCCAGCTGACCAAGGAACTGAGCAATGACTGGATTGCAAGAGGCATCAATGTAAATGCCATTGCCCCGGGCTATATGGCGACGGAGATGAACAGCGCACTTCTGGACCCGGCCAATCCCAGGTATCAGCAGATTACGGACCGGATCCCGGCGAACCGGTGGGGGACCGGAGAGGACATGAAGGGTGCCTGCATCTTCCTGGCTTCCCATGCCAGCGATTATCTGGGCGGAGCGATTATTCCGGTGGACGGAGGATATCTGGTGAAGTAATTTGCAATAAATGAGGTTCAGAGAGAAAAACAGGCCGGAATGCAGATTCATCAGCATTCCGGCCTGTCCTGTCTGTTTCAATGAAGCAGTCTTCCTTTTTGTTTTTCAGCTGGCTGGTTTTCCTTTTCATCACAATCCCATTACAGCAGGCGGCGGGACTTGCAGACTTTTAACGTCCCCGGCCTTCGTTGTAGGCATGTGCCAGAGCGTTCATGTTGGTAATCAGAATATTCATTGCGATGAAGGGGCCGATCCCACACAAAAATGAGCCGAAAATCATCCACATCAGCACAGTGGTTCCATTCTCTGAAAAATTCAGCCCATACTTGGGAGCATTTTCAGACAGTCTGTTTCCAAGGTTGTAATACCAGATCCATGCATAGATGCCGCATGTCACAATGGATAACAGGATAAATGCAGCCAGTCCTGACGTTTTCTTTCCATCATCAGCACACACCACATTGGCATCCTGTGCTATGGAATACAGAAAATAATAGCTGTAAATTCCACAGGTGACAATAGACAGCAGTATATACATTACCAGACTTCGATCTTCTTTGACTTTCATATCTATATCCTCCTTCGACTCAGGTAAAAAAATTCCATAACCGGATCATCAGCCCCTTTTCCATATCAAAGGCGACGACCTGGTGATCTGAAAAAAACAGACGCGTCAGATAAACGGCTCCGAAACAGATGACGGTTATCCATTCTATGCTTTTTTGAAATTTTGTGGGGATTTTTTCCCGATAGAGAAAATAAAATCCTCCAAAAGGCAGCACCCAGAATAATGGGTGATAATAAAATGCTTTGTCAAACTGGAAGCAGACCGCGTAAAGTATGGCTCTTGTCATTCCGCAACCAGCACAGCTGATACCGGTCAGCCACCGGATCGGGCAGCCGATACCGCTTATTTCCCGAATGAACATGACAATTCCAAGTGCGGTCAAAAGCAGAGCTGCTTCTTTCCATTTTTTCAATACTTTCACCAACCATGAAAAATTCTTGCCTGCGTTTCTTATATTAGCACATACACTATAAATTTTCAATAAATTCTTTTTGGTTTTTTAATAAATTTTATATTATATTTATAATTTTGCTGTCTGTTTTCCAGATTTTAGAATATTCTTTTAAGACAGAAGTATCTGAATCATCATGTACCGCCTGAAACGGAACGGGTGTCCTGCGCATTCATCACTGTTGGAATGGCTGTTTCTGTTTCTCATATTGCGGAAACTCAAACAGAGGATACAAAATCCTGAACCTTCGGAAAATATTTCCGGCAGGTGAAGAGGAACAGCACGACGGCCAGAGCGGTGGACAGGTAGTCCGTGATGGGCTGGGCCGCTGCAAGCATTCTCGCAGAGTCAAAGAGATTCCGGAAGAGAAACAGCACGGGCAGATAGATGATTCCCTGGCGGCTGATGGAGAGGATCAGGGCCGGCAGCGCGGCGCCGGTGGACTGTATGGCGTTAATGAATACAAACAGAAGACCCATCACCGGTCCGGAGTAAATGTAGATGCGGGCAAAGGACATGCCGTAGGCAAAGGCATCCGGATCTTCCAGAAACGCGTGTACCAGCGGGGAGGCGCCGCAGTAGCAGATGACGGTCATGACCGCGCTCAGAGCAAAGGCGAGGATGAGGGAGAACTTAAGGACCTCCATATAGCGCTTCCGGTTTCCGGCGCCGAAGCAGTAGCCAAGCACCGGCTGGATGCCCGTACCCAGTCCGATGAGGAGCATGACCACAATCATATTGACTTTCATGGCGACACCCAGCCCCGCCACCGCCATGTCGCCGTAAGCGATCATGATGTTGTTGACGACGATATTGGAGAGGCTCATCAGGATGCTGTTCAGCGACGCGGGAATGCCGATGGCAAGGACCCCGGCGGCAATTCCGCTTCCGGCCCGGTAATATTTCGGAAGGATGGAAAGGGAGGCGTTTTTGGAAAGCAGATGCCGGATGTAGTAAAGGGCCGCAAAGACATTTCCCAGGACCGTCGCAATGGCCGCTCCTGCCACATCCCATCCAAACCCCAGGATCATGACCGGGTCCAGTACGATATTGATCAGGTTTCCGATCAACATTCCCATCATGGCGACGTTTGCATTGCCTTCCGCGCGGATGATGTTACTGAAGCTGTTGCTGACGATCAGAAAGGGAATGGCGGTGGAGACGATGCGCAGATACTGAGAGGCATAGCCCACCGTGTCGTCGCTTGCGCCGATAGCCCGGCTCACCGGAACCGCGCAGACGAAGATCACGATCATCGAGAGGATGCCGATCACAAGGCCGGTCCAGAAGCAGAAGGCAGAGGCGTTCTTGGCCTTTTCTGCCTTTCCTTCCCCAAGGGATCTGGAGATGAGCGAGGTGCCTCCGATGCCAAAGAGCATGCCGATGGCCATAAATAAAAGAAAGGCCGGAGTCGCCACGGAGATCGCAGCGACCATGTAGGCGTTTTTTGTCTGTCCGATAAAAAAGGTGTCCGCCAGATTGTAGATCAGCACCATGATCATGCTGACGATGGACGGTACGACATTGTTGATAACGGCTTTCGGTACCGGGGCGTCCCGGAACAGTTCGGTTGTTTTATTCTGCATATGGATACTTCCTTTCTTGATATTTTTCCGCCTGTGCAGTTGTAAGGCAGGCGGGGCATTGGAGCAGCAGCTTCACAGGCGGAAGCTTTTGCACATCCGGACAATTTTACAGGTCCGGATTTTTGAATGCGTCGGATGTCAGATTTTCATAAATCTGCTGAAGCATTCGTTCCAGAAGCTGCCGGTCGGCGTCTGACAGACCGGCAAACATGACCTGATCCAGCAGAGGACTGGTCTGCTCCATCTCTGAGAAAATCTGCCGGCCAAGCTGTTCTCCTCTCTCCGTCAGCCGGATGGGTCTGGAGCGGGTACCCGAAACGGCGCTTTTGCAGATCAGCTCCTTCTTTTCCAGAATCCGCTGCACATGGATGACGCTGGTATGTTTGACGTTAAAATGGGCAGCCAGATCCGTAAGCGTGTTTTCTCCATGACTGTTTTTGAAAAGATAGAGCAGGACGTCAAGCTGTGTGCTGGTAAGGCCGTATTTTTTGTATTTCCGGTTGAAGCCGGCTTCCAGCTGATTGTGTATTTTTTTAAAATAATATCTCAGTTCACACATGGTACTCTCCTGACGGCAGATATGTAGCATGCTACATAATAACTCGAAATCATGAATTTGTCAACAGGGGATTTGAAATGCGCCTGCATTATCTGTTTTTATCCGAAGAGGAGTTCCACAACCGTATTTTTCCTTCTCTAATTTGAAGCCGATTATCAACAGAGCCGGAAATATATATATAAACGGCACTAAATTCTTGCCCTCATAGAGTCTTGTCCTATGTGCCGTTTATCATAGTTTCTGGCAATATATTATCACAAGATATATAGATTTTCAGACCCGGGAAAAAAACGGACAGATGTAATCATTGGTTATCATGGCAGGCAGTATATTGTCGAGATCAAAATATGGCGCGGAAATGAATACAATTAAGAAGGGAGAGCTGCAGCTTGCAGATTACCTGGATGCATATCATGAACAGAAAGGGTACCTGCTGAGTTCTCATTTTAACAAGAATAAAAAAACAGGCTTAAAAGAAATAAAATGCGGTGACAGGACGATTCTGGAGGCAGTAGTCTGATTTTGTCGGTCACCCACGAACCGGGATCTCGATCTGCACAATATAGTCTTCCATGCGGTCGGCGACGGTCTCATTGATGCCTTTTTCATAAGAGAAGCCGGACAGGGTCAGGCCCTGTTCCCGGGCGTAGGAAAGGATCGCCTGATACCGCTGGGGGAGCTGATTCCAGTCTCCTTTGTGGAAGGCTCTTAGACAGGTTCCGCCGGGCTGTATATGCAGCCCTTTTTTGCGCGGCAGAAAGGGGATCTCGATAAAGAGCCGGGTATAATCGTCAAAGCTGCCCGCCTGAAGGCTGGAGACGGGGATCATGGAGCCGTAGGAGGCGTTGTGCAGGCGGCCGAGGCCGTACCGGGCAGTCTCGGCGGTAATCAGCTCCACCTCTTTTTCAAAGGAAGTGTCCCGGTCGATCTCCACAGTCACCAGGCAGCGCTCTTCTTTTTCCACAATACTGATTTCAGACAGGTCCATGGTCAGCAGGGTGACCATGTTCTGGTGATGGCCGCACAGGGTCTTTCGGACTGCCTGCAGATGCCGAAGCTGCCGGTCCAGTCCGGCAATCTTTTCTTCCAGCAGGCATTTCAGATGTTCGGCAGAACGGTCTTTCATAAAATCCTGGATCTCCTGAATGGATACGTCCAGTTCCCGCAGAAGCAGGATCGTCTCCAGCACGGCGCTCTGATGATAGTCATAGCAGCGGTAGCCGTTGACCGGGTTGACGGCGGCCGGCCGGAACAGACCGATCTGGTCATACCACATAAGCGTCTTTTTGTTGATGCCGTGGAGGGCGGCGAACTGGCCGATGGTGAGCAGTTTTCTTTCTTTTTCCATGCAGATTCCTTCCGGGAGATTTCAGAGACCTGGACGGCGGCTGACAGTACTCATCAAGAGAATATCTGACAGAGACACTTTCACAATGATGGAAGTACCCCGATAAACGGGAAGTTAACGTTCTCTTTTGGTTCTATCAACAAGTAATAAGATAAACATAACAAACCATACAATCCATGCAGTCAAACAACCAATTCCCTGATATTGAATATCTATCATGATTCCCAGGACAAACGGCAGCGACATAACGATCATTCTTTTTCCGTAAGCCTTACACATGGTTTTTTCATCATATTTCTTACGTTCAGTTTCTGACTTCCTATTGTAACCTGATAAGAAATTTGCAGCTTTCCCATCTGATTTGTAAAACCATGTTCCAGACAAAAACATAATCACTGCCATTATGAAATCGAAAATAACATAAAACATTCTTTTACCACTCCTGATTCTGTAACTTCCGGTTTGCCGCTCTGCCTAAACGCATCAATGCAGCTGTTATTTTTGGTTTCGATAAAAGGCGGTACTGGCAATGGCAAATACGGATGGAATAACGGCATACCCTGCATTTACCTGCCCTTTGTTATATAAAACATATCCTGCGCCAATAAAAGTTAAAATAATAAACAGAATGCTTGCTGTCAAAGCGATTTTTTTCATGGTATCCTCTCTTTCGATTCTGATTTTCAGTCATATTCCGCACAGATAAATTTAAAATCCTCCGTCTTGTGCAGCGCTGGCAACGCGTGTTCCTCGATATGTTTTGACATAATTTCCACTGCATACCGGAAATTTTCACATGGATGGCCTTCGGCGCAGCGCACCATTGTGATTAGCCTTTCGTTATCGCCCTCGATGTTTTCGGACGGATAGTTGCCGGAATAGTCGCAGGAATCCTTGTAATGACCTTTCTGCATGACCGCTTCCATCTGAGCTGCGGTGCCAATCACTGCATGGTAATCTATGGTATCCGCATCCATGTAATACTCAATGAAAAGCCTTGCCACGACATCCGGACATCGTTGGATTTGTTCAATTATGGCATTTGCATTCCGGATGGCAAATCTATGGATTTTCTGCCTGGCGTGCTCCCCGTTTTCATAACGGATGTACAAAAGCGTTTCGTGGCCGTTCAGCATGGCGGTGATGGTCTGAAGGTTTCCCTCCTTGTCATAGGCGGCAAGGAGCGTCCGGACGAGGTCGTCTTCCGGTACATTGTACAGCGTCATCCCGCGCCAGTCCTTTCCGACAGGAATATCATAGGTGAGCATTTGATACTGCGGGTCATAGTCTAAGGAAACTGCGTTGTCGTTGTCAAGGTCTCCGCTGAAATCGGCCACCTTGTATACGCCTTCCTGGTGGGTGAGTGGAATACTGGGCAATTCCGGCATTTTGGTATCCTTCCTTTCTGATATTATGGTATTGACAAACTGCGCACTGCGCCTGTTTTGGATGTTTACCAGCCTGATCAATGGGAGTTCTGTTTACCGCAAACAGGGATAATTAACCGTTAACCGGCGTTACCATTTTCTTCAGCGTTTGCCTATAATATTCGTAAGCCATTTTTGTAAAATGCTCACATTCCGTTTCGTAAAACTGTGTATCGGCAGCGTCAAGGCGTTCCATATCTTCATCCGTCAAATATTCTGGTATATCCCAATACGCTGTTAATCTGGTGTCATTTTTAAATTTATCCAGAACATTACAATAGGTATCGTCCAACAAATCGTACAGACTGGTATCTTCTATGCGTTTCAGCCCACGCATGGCATAACATAAACATTGGAAGCCCCAGTTGCAGAAGAACTGGATAAATCCTCCGTTATTGATATCCACATACAGCTTCCACAAAGCTGCAATCTCCTGTTCGTCTTCATCAAGTCTGCTCCAGTCTCCGCCTGAATCTATCAGTTTTGAGTTGAACTCAATCGAATAATCATCCCATAAATTACCGTAATCCGCCATACATTCATTCTCCTTTCCCATTCCGATTTGTCAGTTTGTTCCTATATAAAAGATAGCATGAAGCCGAGTGACATGCAAGCTCTGTTCCCTGCCGATTTTCTGCAAATGGCTCTTGACTGTACAGTTACTGTATAGTTTATGATACCGGATACAGGGGACAAATGCAAGACAAAAGGAGAAAAAACATGGAAAATCAAAATGGATACCTGAAACCGGTAACTCTGAAAAATATCCTGAAATTCGCCGTTCCAACCATCGCCATGACGGTGTTTATGTCCTTTTACACCATGGTCGACGGTCTGTTTGTGTCAAATCTCATCGGTACGGACGCTCTTTCCGCCATCAATCTGACCGCGCCCGTGATTCAGCTGGTCACAGCCGTCTCCACCATGCTGGCTACGGGAGGCAGCGCAGTCATTATGAAGAAGATGGGCGAGAAAAAAGCAGAAGAGGCAAGAGAAGACTTTACGGCGCTGATTCTGATCAATGCGGCGGTGGGGCTCCTCATGTGGGGACTTGGATATCTCGCCATGGGCCGCGTCTTCGCCGGCATGGGTCTGTCGGCCCGGGTGGAGGGGTACTGCGTGGAATATTTGAGCCGCTATCTGGTATTTACGGTGCCCATCCTGCTGATGAACAATTTTACGCTCTATCTGATCGCCAGTGAGAAGGCAGCGCTTTCCCTGGTCTGTTCCGTGACCGGAGGCGTGCTGAATATGGTGCTGGACTATGTATTTCTGGCGGCGTTCCATCTGGGGATCGGCGGTGCGGCCATCGCCACCGGGCTGGGATATTCCGTGACGGCGGTGGCGGGCCTGTTCGTGTTTGGCCGGAAGGAGAGCCTGCTGCATTTTAAAAAGCCGGTGTTTCGGCTGAGGGTCCTTGTAAACGCAGCGTCGAATGGATGTTCGGAGATGGCCACGGCGCTGGTAACCGGGATTGTCACCATGATGTTCAACTGGACCATGCTCACCTGCGTGGGGGAAGACGGGGTGGCGGCGGTCACGATCATCATGTATGTGCTCATGTTTGCCAGCTCGCTGTACACGGGATATTCTTACGGCGTGGCGCCCATGCTCAGCTTTTACCACGGAGAGCAGAACCGGGAGAAGCTGAAAAAACTGGTGGCGTTGAGCCGGAAGGTGATCGGGGTGGTGTCCGTGATCACGGTGGCAGTGTCCCTTGGACTTACGGAGCCGCTGGTATCGGTCTTTGCCCGTCCGGAGGATCCGGTGTATGCGCTGGCGGTAACCGGGAACCGGATCTGCACGATCGCATTGCTTTTCATCGGTTTTAATATTTTTGCCAGTGGAATGTTTACCGCATTGTCCAACGGAGTGGTGTCGGCGGTGCTGGCATTTTCCAGATCCTTTGTGTTGATGCTGGCTGCCATGATCGTGCTGCCCCTGCTGCTGGGCGTGAACGGGATCTGGCTGGCGACGCCGGCGGCGGAGCTGATGGCGCTTCTCCTGTCGGCGGGAATGTACTGGAAATACAGGAAGCGGTATGGATACTGATTTTTGGTGGGCGGCCGGAGCCTTGTGACATATCATATAAGGAAGAAATCCCATCAGGGGCGGCGGGAGTGTGCGATGAATGACCAGAAGATTGAGAACCAGCTGAATCTGGCGCTGGAGGCTACGGAGGAAGAGCGGGAGAAATCCGTTGTGTTAAATACCGGCTATGACCGGGAGGAGCGGACCTGGGAGCTGATCGTCAAATATACGGGAGACCTGGAGCGGATCGCCTCCGAAAATATTCAGGTGACCCGGCTTTTGAATGAATACGCCATCCTGGTGGTGCCGGAGTCGCTGATCGGGTGGCTGGCGGATATTCCAGAGATCGAATATATCGAGAAGCCGAAGCGCCTTTATTTTGCAAGAGCAAACGGAAAGCGGGCCTCCTGCATGACGCCGGTGCAGCGTCCGCCCCTGTCTCTCACAGGAAGAGGGGTGCTGGTGGCGGTGCTGGATTCCGGGGCGGATTACCGCCATCCGGAGTTCCGGAACCTGGACGGGACCACGCGGATCCGCGCCCTGTGGGATCAGACGGCGGAGGGGACGCCGCCGCCCGGATACTATGTGGGAACGGAGTATACGCAGGAGCAGCTCAATGAAGCGCTGACGCGGGAGGGACTGACGCAACAGGAAGCAGTTCGGGAGGCGTCTGATGAAGGGCTGATGCAGCAGGGAGCTGTCCGTGAGACGTCTGGTGAAATGTTGGCGCGGCAGAACGCGCTGCCGGTGAGCCGGGACGTGAGCGGGCATGGAACCGGCGTTCTGGCCATTGCCGCGGGCAATAACGGCGTGGCTTATGAGAGCGAGATCCTTGTGGTAAAGCTGGGGAGTCCGAGGGCGGACAGCTTTCCCCGGACGACGGAGCTGATGATGGGGATCAACTATGTGATTGAAAAGGCGCTGGAATACCGGATGCCGGTAGCAATCAACATCAGCTTCGGCAATACCTACGGTTCCCATACGGGGAAGAGTCTTCTGGAGACTTATATAGATGACATCAGCAATCTGTGGAAATCGGTTTTCTGCGTGGGCAGCGGCAACGAAGGCGCAGCGGCCGGACATGCGGGAGGCAGGCTTGCGGCCGGGGAGATTCAGAATGTGGAATTTGCGGTGGGGAATTACGAGCCGACCCTGAGCCTGCAGATCTGGAAAAATTATGTGGATACATTTGACATTTTTCTCGTCCATCCAAACGGAACGGTCCTGGGGCCCTTCTACGAGCGTCCGGCCACCCAGCGATACCGGGCGGGGAGAACGGAGCTTCTGGTCTACTATGGAGAACCCAGCCCCTACAGCGTGGAACAGGAAATCTATGTGGATTTTCTTCCGCTGGGGGACTATATTGACTCCGGTGTCTGGAACGTGCGGCTGGTGCCGGGAAGAATCGTGGACGGCAGCTATCAGATGTGGTTTCCCAGCAGCGCCGCCACGGGAAGCGCCACCCGTTTCCTGCGCCCCCGGGAGAGCGATACGCTGACGATCCCCTCCACGGCCTCCAATGTCATCACCGTGGGCGCCTACAATACCGCCACGGACGCCTACGCGGATTTTTCCGGGCGGGGATCGGAAGACGGCGGGGCCTTAAAGCCTTCCCTGGCGGCTCCCGGGGTGAACATCGAGACGGCGGCGCCGGACGGCCGGTATGTGAGCCAGACCGGGACCTCTTTCGCCACACCCTTCGTGACCGGCGCGGCGGCGCTGCTTATGCAGTATGGCGTGGTGGACGGGGAAGATCCGTTTTTGTATGGAGAGAAGGTAAAAGCGTATCTGCAGCGCGGGGCGCGGCCGCTGCCTGGGTTTGGCGCGTATCCGAATAATCAGGTGGGTTATGGGTCGATTTGTGTCGAAAATAGTCTGCCTATGTAAATGAGAGTAGATTTTTAGGGGAATAAGCACTTTGTTTTGGCATATATATTGTCGAATAAAGTGCTTATTGTACGTTGTTTGGATTTTATATAAATATTTGGTAGGGCTAAAACGAATCACAATTTATAAATAGCATGGATTTTTAAGATGGAAATAGAACTTGCGTTCGAAACTAATTGAAAAAGTAAAGATGGTATGCTATACTTCTACATGTGTAATAAGATTTTAATCAGTGCCATATGGGAGGAGAAGGATGGGAAAAAATAAAGTAATTGTGGTGCAAAACATTAACGTTACTGTTTCAGAGGAAAATTTTGATGATTATATCTGTATTACTGATATTGCAAAAGCTAAAGTTGGTGAGTCCCGAGGAGCAGATGTTGTAAAAAACTGGATGCGAAATAGAGCAACTTTGGAATTTTTAGGTACATGGGAGCAAATCTACAATCCTGCTTTTAAAGTGGTCGAATTCGACCACTTTAAAAGCGAAGCAGGTTTACATACATTTGTATTAAGTGTTTCGGAATGGATTGAAAAGACAGAAGCGATAGGATTATTTGTGAAACGTGGAAAATATGGAGGAACATATGCGCATAAAGATATTGCATTTGAATTTGCTTCGGCGATCAGCCCTGTTTTTAAACTATATTTGATCAAAGAATTTCAAAGACTCAAAGAAGTGGAGAATGATGCAAAGAAAATTGAGTGGGATGCAAAAAGATTTCTGTCTAAAAACAATTATCTGATTCAAACAGATGCGGTTAAAAATTACTTGATTCCGTCAGAAAATTATAAAGAAAATTTAGAGTGGCTGGCATATGCAGAAGAAGCGGATATTTTGAATGTTGCATTATTCGGATTTACTGCAAAAGCATGGAGGGATGAAAATCCTGAATTGGCAAAAAAGAATAATGTAAGAGATTTTGCTTCAATAAATGAACTTACAGTTTTGTCTAATTTGGAAACACATAATGCACAAATGATTCGTGAGGGTAGAAGTAAGGCAGAAAGATTTCAAATTTTAAAAGAGATTGCAGAATATCAGTTGAATATTCTTAAAGCGGCGGAAAAGATAAAATTGATTGAGTAAAAAGTGTTTAATGTTTTTATAAGACTCTGCTTTATAAGAGGATAACTTAAATAACTATAAATGGAAAATATATATAGAATTAATATGATTAGGAGAGATATGAAATGTATAATACAAAAGATGAAAATTTAATGCGTTTGATGCGAAAGATTAGAGAAAACCCACATAGTTTTATTTTTATTGTAGGAGCTGGAATGTCAAAGTCTTCTGGTATGCCCTCATGGGAAGATTTGGCGAGAGATATGATTAATTATTATGAACAATTATTTCAAAATACTGAAGATGATGTTAAAGCAAAGGTTGAACAACTAAAAATAATGGATAATTTCTGGGATGTTTTTTCAGAATTAAAACGCTGTCTACCAACAACTGAATATAATAAATATATTATGGAACAATTGTCAGACAGAGGGCGTAGAATTCCCGTTAATTATAAGTATATATGGAAGCTAGATGTTTGCGGGGTCATTACTTTTAATATAGATAAACTTATTTTGAATGCATATTCAAATGTTTACCAGAGTTCTGTTGATTTTGCAACAAGAAATGAATTTGTTAAATATAATCATTTTCCAGCAAGCAATGAAAAATTCGTTTTTTTCCCGCATGGTGAAATTAGTGATCCAACTTCTTGGGTATTTACAGAAGAAGAGAGGAAAGAGGTATATAGAAATAGAGATGTCATAAATGTACTGACAACATTATTAAACGGAAAAAATTTAGTGATTGTTGGTTTCAATCCGAGAGAATATAGTTTTTTATCTTTGCTTAATGATATTTCGATTGGAAACACTATATCAGGACAGGATAACTATTATATAGGAAATAATATTTCAGCTTCAGATATTAAAAAACTTGGGAATTATGGTATTAGTTGTATTTCATATAGTCCAGAGGATAAAGAGCATTCCGATATTGAGAAAATGTTTAAATCTATGTATGAATATATTCCTAAGGATATAGAATATTCTACGGTATACGAAGGGAAAAAATATTTGTTACAGGATATTCCACGATATGAAGAATGTTCTAGTATAGGACTAGATAAATTAAGAGACATATTGAATGGAAATATTGCCAATATATTGCCAATAGATACAGTACCGACTAGTGAACAGCTTGATAGATTACAGGAGTTTTATAGGTTATATTCAGCACAACTTCATATGGCATGGTTTGTAAACCCAGAATCAGATTATGGACAAAAATTGCATGGATTTTTATTGAAAAAGGGAATTGGAGGGGGAGCTTTTGGAAATGTATATGAAGCCTATAATGATAAAAATGAGAAGTTTGCTATAAAAATTTTGTTACCTGAAGTAAAAGATAAGGTAAAGTATTTAAGTTGTTTTAGAAGAGGAATTCGTTCTATGAAAATGCTGAAAGAGCATAATGTGGATGGTATGGTAAAGATACATTCTTCATATGAAGTTCCAGCATGTATTATTATGGATTTTGTTGAGGGTTATACTCTTAGAGAGGCAATAGATAAGAAAGTACTTTTTTCTCTTCACAAGAAATTAGATGTTTTACAAAAAATAGCAAATATAATGCATATATCTCACAATTTGCAGGAGTGTATTTTACATCGAGATTTGAAACCTGAAAATATTATGTTGGAAAATTTTTATTATGAAGATGACTTTGTCCCACTCAAGGTTGTGATTTTGGACTTTGATTTGTCATGGCATAAAGGGGCGACTGAATTGACGGTAGCATTAGGTGCAATGTCCCAAGGATTTAAGGCACCAGAACAAGTAGAAGAAAATGAGAATTTAACAAGAAATACAGCAGTTGATGTTTATAGTATAGGAATGCTTTCATACTATGTTCTTACAGGAAAGAATCCGATGCCTAACCAACATCGTTTTATGAATTTTGAAGTAGATCTTATAAGGAATATTCGCGATAATTACAAAATAGAGTGGAGATGTTTGGCTCAGTTTCTTGCAGAAACAATAATTAAATCTACATTGCAAGAAGCAATGAATCGATTGCCTTTAGAGGCATATCTGGCAAACATAAAAGTAGCACTTGATATGATTCTTGCAGATGGAATATCCAATACACATCCACTTTTGCTTCGTGAATTGGCATCATGGATTGACGACGCATATGAAGTTTATGAATTTGGACGAGTTGTATTAATATCAACGAATGCTTTAGGAAAGCAAATTCGTCTTGAATTGAAGCAACGCAATAAAGATATTTTAGTTCAAGTAGAGATTAAGAAATTGCGAAAGGGAGATGAAAATAGAAGTAATACAGCTAAATACCTTGAAAATGCGAAGTCCAAGGCATTATCAGTTGTAAAACAAAACTTGTTTTATTATAGTAAAGGGGAAGTAAGATTAAGTGAGGTAACAGTTAATTTGGCGGCAAAACTTCCTAAAGTAGTTTCTCATAATATGATAGTTCAAATGGCGGAAAATATCAAAGAGATTCGTGCCGAATTAGAGTTGCGTTAAAGTGAAGTTTCTTTAAATAAAGGTGCGATTTTGTATTACATGAAATATGAACAGAGCTCATTTGGTATAATTTATCAATAGAATATTTATGTATTTGGGATGGTATGATATTAAGAATTATAGATAGTGTATGATATTTTGTCTGAAATAACTTGACACTAATTTACCATCAATTTTACTCCAACTTAGCACTAATGTACCATACGCCCTACGAAGTTATGCGGGTTACAGCGATTTTCGCTTAAAAAAAGTGAAAAAAGTTTGTGACATTAACTTGACATACGCGGGGTATGGGGCGCTGTGTGTGAGGGACAGTATTCCAGGGTGAAATTTAATATCTGCTTATAACCTTTTTATCTCTTGAAAATGATTGACGAATAAAAGAAACAACAGTATAAATTAAAATAGAAAAAATTAAAAATAAACAAACTCAGACTGTCAAAGAACCCCTGTTACGCAACAGCATAGCAGAGGTTCTTTGACAGTCTGGAATACATTATGATGTATTTTTCTGACGGGGTGAACAGGAAAATATGGGGACATTATGGGGGGACAGGCGAATGCGCTGTACAGTTCCTGGGCGGCTTCCCATAATATCAATTATTATCTGCTGTTTGTTTTGTATGCTCTGGACGGGCAGAAAGCGATGACGCAGAAAAAGATCTGTACCTGTACAGGCTTGACCAAACAGACCGTCAACAGCGTCATAAAATCCCTGAAGGATAAGGGATATATTGAACTTGCTCCCGGCAGCGAGGACCGGCGGGAAAAGCAGATATCTTTGACAGAGAAGGGGGCAGCCTATTCCTATGAACTGCTGGAGCCTTTGTGGGCGCTGGAACAGAGAGTTTATCAGATCATGGGAAGTGACAGGGTGCAGCAGATGGTGGACGATATTACCCTGTTTAACACGGTGCTGGAAAAAGAAATGGAAAAGAAGATATGAATCAAATGAAGCCATCAGATTTTTCTGGCGGCTTTATTTTCGGCAAAATTTCTGATTTTAACTTGACATTTAGTCCATACATGCACTAAATAGTACATATACGGACGAAAAAGAAGGAGATCTGATCTGATAATTGATATCAAAATAAAACAGAAAGGTGATGGAAAGAAATTTTTTCAGTATGTGATTCCCTCGGTCTTATCCTTTACCCTGTCGGGGGTTTATACGATCATGGACGGCTTTTTTGTGGGAAACAGCATCGGGGATCTGGGGCTTTCGGCGGTAAATATCGCCTACTCCATCGTAGCCGTCATCCAGGCGCTGGGCATGGGCGGCCTGGGCCACCGTTATCGGACAGGGAGTCACCATGCTGACCGCGCTGGCATATCTGCTCCGCAAAAAGCAGCTTACCTTGAGTATCCCGTTTTCAAAAATGGGGAAGGTGGCGGCAGCCATCATTCGGATCGGGATTGCTCCCTTTGGACTGGCCATGTCCCCCAATATCTCCCTGATTATCATCAACCGCTTTTCCGTCTCCTACGGAGGAGAACCGGCGATTGCCACCTATGCCTGCATTGCCTATGTGATCTGCATCATTTATCTGATCCTGCAGGGAGTGGGAGACGGATGCCAGCCTTTGCTCAGCCAGTGTTACGGAGAAAAGAACTGGACGGATTTGAAGGATACCCGAAAGCTGGCCTATGGTTTTGCCTTTGCTTTATCCATCGCAGAGTGCATTATCCTGCATCTGACCAGAGGAAGTCTGGGAGTGCTGTTCGGCGCATCGGGTGCGGTGAATCTGGAGATTGCCCGGATCATGCCCATTTTCCTGGTATCGGTACCTTTTGTGGCTGTCCTGCGCATTACGGCGGCGAGCTTTTACGCGACGGAGAAGAGTGTCTGTTTTTATGTCCTGACCTTTATCGAACCGCTGTTCATGCTGGCGCTGATCCTGAAACAGCGGGTCGACAGGCAGGAAATGTCTGTCTGAGCGAACGTGACAAAAGAAAGAATTGTTTTGAAACATGCGGACTGACAGATAGGGAGTGGTGAAATGGAAAAAGAACATAATATTTATACAATATCCAACCTGCTGACGTTATTTCGTCTTTGCCTGATTCCGGTTCTGGTGTGGCTTTACTGCTTTGAAGAGAACCTTACAGGGACGGCAGCCGTATTGCTGGTGTCAAGTCTGACCGATGTTGCGGATGGGTTTATCGCAAAACCTTCTTATGCTGATGCCTCTGTCAGAGATCTTCTTCCGAATGGCAGGAATGCTGAGTGTATGGAGGATCAGAGAGGAAACAGCAGTCAGATGGCGATTCTGGATATGATTCCCCGAAGAAAAGAATTCTCTATGATGGGAACGATCACGATGATTGTTTTCGTTTCCTGTACCCGGAGCTGGCGTGCAAGCACGTTCGGCTGATAATTCAGTTCTTTGATGACCTGGAGCACATGCTCTCTTGACGATGTCCGGATTGCTGAGCACTCTGGATACGGTTGCAACAGTGGCTCCGGCGGCTTTTGCCACGTCTTTTACAGTCAGTGTATTCTAAAAATATTCCCTTTCAAGAAAATCGTGGTATGTTCCGCTGAAAAGCTCAGAATGTGTCTGCGGAACAGCGAAGCCTTCAAACAAGTATATTTTATAACACTTTACTGAGGTTTACAAGGAAAAAGTGACCTTTGAAATGTAATCGATTACAAAACAGAAACAACAAAATCAAAGGATGGCAAAATGATTTTTGAAAAGTTGGACAAAGTGATCGCATGAATCGAGGATATCGTCTCAGGGACTTGTCTGGCAGCCATTGTTGTGATCGCGGCGGTGTGTGTATTCGGACGCTGCATATTCCACATGGGTTTTCTGTGGGCGGACGAAGTGAATCAGATGCTGCTCGTTGCGGTGGGGATGTTCGGAAGCGCAAGGACGCTCTGTTCCAATGGACACGCGGAATTTACTTCATTCATGTACTTTTACATGTTTATCCCCATGGGCTTCGGACTGTGCATCTACGAGTATCTGAAAACGTTTAAGAAAAAGATCCTGACGGCCCCGTGTCCGAAGCACGATGAAAAGCTGACTAAAAATGAAGTGATGAAGATTACGCTGGACGGCATTATCCCCCTCGGAATGCCGATCATTATCGTGGGCGGTATCATGGGCGGCGTCTGTACCCCCACAGAGGCGGGCGCAGTGGCGGTTGTCTACAGCCTGCTGGTCAGCCTGTTCATCAGCCGTACGTAAAGTTCCGCGACATCTGGTCCCTTCTGCTGGTGAATATTCTGCTGCTGATTATGGGAATGTTCATGGACGGAGGCGCATCCGTCATCATCCCTGCGCCGATCCTCACGCTGGTGGCTGTGGCGCTGGGCATCAGCACGGTTCATTTCGGAATCATCATGGCGCTGAACCTTACCATCGGCAACATCACGCTGCCTCTTGGATACTGCCTGTTCATAGGAAGCAGGATCGGCGAGATCAACGTGGAAAAAGGAATCCAGGCTCAGGCAGAGCAGAGCTGCAAAAATGTCGGTGCGATTCTTAAGGAGGCAGGTATGGATTTCTCCTGTGTCTGTAAGACAACCTGTTTTCTGGCGGACATGGAAGATTTTGCAGAGTTTAATGAAGTATATGCCGGCGAAGCATAAGAGACAGATTATTGTTGTCATACCTGCTGCAATCAGTTATACTGGTATCAGACAGATTTTGTATACAGAAGGAAATTGTCAGAAATACAGACAGGAACGGAGGGACCAGGATGCAGTATACATGGGAGGATATTGAGCAGCATGTCGCCGCCTGCACCCACTGTCCGCTGAGCCGGACCAGGCACCGGTCGGTTATGGGCCGCGGAGATCATCAGGCGGATCTGATGCTGATTGCGGAAGCGCCCGGAGGACAGGAGGATCAGCAGGGACTCCCGTTTGTGGGAAGTTCCGGAGAGGTGCTGGACCGGCTTCTGCGGGACTGCGGCCTGCGCAGGGAGGAGATCTACATCACCAACATCATCAAATGCCACCCTCCGGGTAACCGGGATCCGAAGGAAGAGGAAAAAGAGGCCTGTTTTCCGTACCTGAAATATGAGACATTTCTTCTGAAACCCAGGATCATCGTCTGCCTTGGACGTGTGGCCGCCCAGCGGATCATTTCGCCGGAGTTCAGGATCACCAGGCAGCACGGTACGTGGACCTGCCGGAAAAACTGTGCACTGACTGCGACTTATCATTCTTCTGCGATTCTGCGGGACCCATCCAAATATGAAATTGTGAAAGAGGATTTCTGCAGGATTGTGGAAAAGCGGACGGAACTAAAGGAATCAGAAAGCAGGCAATAGAGTGTCTGAGAGCGGGAGACGATGGAGAACAGGAGGGATTCTATGAGAACGATACAGATACCATATGAAAAGGGGCATATGACACTTCATGTTTCAGAAGAAAATCTGAAGGCGGTCATTACGGCGGAAGGGGATCGCTATGATCCCGGAGAGGAAGAGACGGCTCTGGTGAGGGAGGCTCTGGAGCATCCCATCGGTACGCCGCCACTTCGGGAGCTGGCGAAGGGGAAGGAGCGCGTGACACTGGTTACCAGCGATCACACCCGTGCGGTTCCCAGTAAACTGACTCTTCCGATTCTTCTTCAGGAAATCCGCAGGGGGAATCCGGATGCACAGATCACGATTCTGATCGCAACAGGTCTTCACAGGGCTACAACAGAAGAAGAAATGCGGTCCATGTTCGGAGATGAGATTGTGGATCAGGAGAAGATTGTGGTCAACCGTGCATATGAACCGGATGAATTTGCGGCCATGGGCGTACTGCCGTCCGGGGCGGAATTTCACGTCAACCGGCTGGCGGCGGACTGCGATCTGCTGGTGACCGAAGGATTTATTGAGCCGCATTTCTTTGCCGGATTTTCCGGCGGGCGCAAAAGCATTCTGCCGGGTATCTGCAATGCGGTAACTGTAAATGAGAATCATTCCTATAA
The DNA here is from genome assembly GCA_910574805.1 of Lachnospiraceae bacterium. Classification (GTDB taxonomy): domain Bacteria; phylum Bacillota; class Clostridia; order Lachnospirales; family Lachnospiraceae; genus Hominiventricola. The sequence goes on from CAJTCV010000012.1 coordinate 153,181, forward strand.
AGCAGTCTCCAGTCCCTGGTCTGTGACCGGAGTGCTGGATCAGAATCCGATTCATCTGGATATGGTGACCGCAGCCAGGCGGGTCAATGTTCAGTTCATTCTGAATGTGGCGCAGAACAGTGAGAAAAAGATCATAGCAGCCTTTGCGGGCGATCTGGAAAAAGCTCATGAAAAAGGCGTGGAATTTGTCCGGAAGCTTTTCTGGTGTCCGCCGGTTACCGGAGACATTGTGATCACTTCCAACGGCGGTTATCCGCTGGACCAGAATCTGTACCAGACGCCAAAAGCCGTCTCCACTGCGGAAGTATGCGCCGGGGAAGACGGCGTGATTATTATGTCTGCTTCCTGTGTGGACGGCATGGGAGGGAGCTTCTTCGAGAAACTGATCTGCATGGGATCAGCGGAAGAGATCGATGAATATCTGTCGAAGATCCCGCCGGAGGAAACGATCAGCGAGCAGTGGTGTGTTCAGGTCTATGTGCGGGTTCTGAAAAAGCATAAGGTGATCCTGGTGACCACATATCTGGATCGGGAGACGGTGGAGAGAGCCAATATGATTCACGCTTCCAGCATGGATGAAGCGCTGGAGAAGGCATATGCGTTAAAAGGCAGGGATGCAAAGGTCGTGGTGATTCCGGACGGGATTTCTGTATTTGTATCATAGAAAATGGACGGGGCCTGCCGATGCCGGGATACGGCAGGGCCCCATTTGGCAAAGTGAGAGAAGCGGAATTTCACAATCTCATATTTTTCCGGGTCAGTTCCCTAAATCAGGATATGCGGAATCGGAGGCGAGACAGTAAAATGGACAGGATCATAGAGCTTATGAAAGAAAATGAACGGCTTTTTCTCGAACATGCGGAAGAGCTGACTGATGAAGAGCTGGAGCAGGAAGACATTGACGAGTATCTGGCGATCCGGGGAGCCACAGAGCGGGAACTGGAAGATTTTGAAAATCAGTTTCAGATAAAGCTGCCGGAGGATTTCAAAGCGGTATACAGATATAAAAACGGCAGCGGCTGGATAAGCCTGATCTGGCCCTGGGGGGAAACGGACTGCGGGTACTGCCTGCTGTCTCTGCAGGAAATGACCAGAATCAAAGGATATTTTCAGAATGAAAATCATGAAATGTCCGAGTATCCGGACGTGATCGATGAGAATCAGCAAAAGCAGCTGGATGCGCGTATCCGGCCTTATCTGTTCTGTGAACGCTGGTTTCCCTTTGCAGAATACGCCGGTTCGCTGTACCTGATGCTGGACTATGCTCCGGCTGAAAAAGGGATGGCAGGGCAGATCATCTGCTATGTGCATGATCCGGATTTTATATATTACCTAAACTCCCGGAAAAAATTATAACAACGCCCCTAACCTTGTTGGTCGTACCTGAAAAACCCCCGGAAATATGCCGTTTTTTACAATAAAGATAACAAATACGACTTGTATTTCCCTTCGTATGTTGTTATAATATTATAACAACATCATTATCGGGAGGTACAAATGAGCTACGAGGTTATCCAAAAAGTCGGCAGGCACCAGTACATATACCTTGCAGAAGGCTACCGTAACGAAAACGGGCAGCCACGCCAGAAACGCAGGCCCATTGGAAAAATAGACCCTGTGACCGGGCAAAAAGTATACAAGCCGGAATACCTGGCGCAGCTCCATAGAAACGGAGCCCAGTCTGGAAACCTGGAACCGGAAGGCCTGTTTTCTGCAGAGGACATCCGTAAATCTTCCGTGCGTTCTTATGGCTCTTTCTATACTATATAGGAAGATAGCAGAACGCAACGGCATGGTCCGCGCCCTGAGGGAAGCCCTTCCCGCCTGCTGGACGGAGTATTTTACCCTGGCCTGTTACATGGTCTC
>CAJTCV010000013.1 GCA_910574805.1 Lachnospiraceae bacterium
GGACAGGCATGGCCTTTATAAAAAATATACTATGAAGGAGCTGGTGAACCTGTTGGCAAAGCTTCGTGTTCAGGATATCAATGGCAGGCGTATACTGTATCCGGTATCAAAAGAACAGCGGATAGTTTATGAGGCATTTGATGTTGAACTGCCAACCGAGTAAGGCTGTTGTTATAATTTTACCGGGATTTTAGGATGTATCTATCTATAATTGAGCAAATTCTGAAAAATGTACAAACCTGCCCTGCAAATGAAGAAAAATCATGGATTCTCTGCTTTTGAAAATGTCTCTACACTTTTATGCAATTTATGTTATTTGCTCATTTATAATGTTCAAAACAAAAACACTTAATAAAATCACCAACATAAGCAAAAAATCCGTACAGCAAATCCAACTATTTTAAAAATCTTCGGACTTACCATACGGATGATTATTTAGCAAAAAGCAGAAAAAATCGAAAGCTGCAAGTCAATTCCATCTCAACTGTTCATCAACAGTTCCCCACAAACACATAATTCACATACTTCTCCGCTGCCTTCGCCAGACAGTACACCTGCTGCACCTCTGTGGCCTCCCGGTCCGTCATGCGGTATCGGGGAAAGAACCTTGTGATATGCAGCGGGATATCCCTGCTGACAGAGGCGATCCATGCCGCCTCTTCTTCTATCTCCTCCAGACTGTCGTTCTCTCCTGGTACGACCAGTGTCGTCAGCTCCACATGACAGTCCGCTGCTGCCCGTGTGATGAACGCCTTTACCGTATCCAGATCTCCGCCCAGCTTCTTATATCCTTCCTTCCGAAAACATTTCAGATCGATATTCATGGCATCCACATAAGGAAGGAGCTCCTCCAGCACAGACAGAGACGCATGCCCATTGGTGACCATGACATTTTTCATGCCGTATGCATGGATCCGCTCTGCAGCATCCCGGACATACTCCCAGCCCACCAGTGGTTCATTATAGGTAAAGGCAGCTCCGATATTCCCCACCGGCTGATAGTACCGTGCCCGCTCCGCCAGCTCCTGCGGCAGAAGAAGGCGAAAGACCGCCGTATCCCCGTCTGTCATGGAGATCTCATGATTCTGGCAGAAGGAACACCGCAGATTGCACCCATAGCTGCCCACCGACAGGACCAGACTGCCCGGGCAGAACATCCTCAGCGGTTTTTTCTCAATGGGATCCAGATTCAGGGACGTCACCCGTCCGTAATTGTCACACTGAATCCTCCCTCCTTCATTTTTCCTCGCCCGACAGATTCCCCGCTGCCCGGGCTTCAGGCTGCAGTGGTGCATACACACCTGACAAACTGTATCCATCCTTTCCTCCTGTCTAAAGATCTGTATGCCCCGCAGTACACTGCCAGAGCATAAAAACCGGCCGGTTCTTCGGAGGCTCACACGGAATGCCGGACAACCTCGAACCGTTCCAGCTCTGCCTCTTCCTCCGCCCCGATCCCTGCCTTTTGTTTCGCGATGGCGATCTGCTCCTCCACCGTATCCACGCCTTCCAGATTCGGCAGCAGCAGGCCCCGCCGGTATCCGCTGGTCACCACCACTCCGTAACGCCTGACATCCAGCTCATCCGGAGAACCGATCTTCTCCGTATCTCCCAGCACATCCACACTGATGGAAAGCGCTTCCAGCTCCGACGGCTCCACCGGAGAGAACCTGGGATCTCCCGTGCATGCGCTCACCGCATTATTGATAATCTCCTCCGCGATGGAAGACTGCACTGCCTGTATGGTCCCGATACATCCTCTGAGCCTGCCGTCCTTTTTAATGGAGACAAATACCCCTGCACGCCTGCTGTACATTTCCTCCGGCAGATGCTCCGGCATCCGGATCATCTGTCCCGTCCGGACACAGTGCTCAATGGTTTCCCTCGCCAGACGCACATACGCATCCTCCGCTTCCCGTTCCAGTGTCCGTCTGGCACGGACATCCGCTTCATACTGTCTCAGGAAGGCTCTGGAAGGATCCGGACCGCATACCTCATATGTACAGATCCCGTATCCCACACCGAACGGTCCTTCATAGGACATCCGCCTGCTCCTGACCTTCTGCGCGTCCAGCGCCCCCGCCAGGATGAGAAAGGATCTGTGACCACACTCTCCCGCTTTTTCGCAGAAATCCTCCGGAAATTCCAGAAGCCGGCCAAATGCGCCTTCTCCCATGGCCTCCATAATGCGCCGGTCATATTCCGGCCCTTCCTTCCGGTATCCATAGGGACCATCCTCCTTCAGCCGGTGGGACAGATCTCCGCTTCCCACAAGTACCGCTTTGCGTTCCAGCATCTCTGCCGTTCTCTTTATATGCTGCCCCAGCCGGTAATGCTCTGCAAAGGAGAGCCCCGACAGACCGATCCTCACCAGCCGGTAGTCCTTCCAGTACCGGTTGATAAAATACAGCGGAACCAAAGTCCCATGATCCAGACACTTTTCCCTCTCTCCCGCCGTCCCCGCCGGCAGCCCCTCCGCATAGGCAGACTGACACAGCAGATCCACGAACTCCGTATCATATTCCGCTTCCATTCTCACCTGTCCCGCACCAAATCTTCCCAGATCACCGAATGCTCCTTCTCCCGGCGAGATATGAAAATAATCCGCATACATGACCTGATGAGGCGAGATCAGGACGATGGTATCCGGCTTTTGTCTGCCGATCTCCTGCGCCGCCTCCTCATAGGCATGAATGGTATCCCGGATTTTGTTTTCTTCCCCTTTTCCCACCTCCGGCACGATCAGCGGAGGATGCGGCACCATATAAGCAGCCTTGATCCCCATATATATTCCCTCCTGTTCATATTTTCAGCGCCCCAGGCGCTCTGCTTTCCGAAACAGCACATATCCGGCCGCAAAAAGAACCGACAAGAGACCGATCCCCGCCCGGGATGTGTGAAAAAGCTGCGTTGCCATACCCAGCAGCAGCGTCCCCATAAAGGCCGCCCCTTTTCCGAAAATATCATAAAATCCAAAATATTCCGCCGCCTGTTCCCTGGGGATGATCTTCGTGTAATACGACCGGGACAGCGCCTGAATCCCTCCCTGAAAGACCGATACACAGACTGCCAGGAACCAGAATTCCCACGCCCTGTCCATCTGCAGCGCAAAAAGCACAATCCCCAGATAGCCAAGGATGGAGATGCGGATCAGCTTCTGACTCTCCAGCTTTTTCGCCAGTCCGCCGAAGAGGATCGAACACGGAAAAGCCACCACCTGCATCAGAAGAAGCGCCAGCATCAGATCCGCATCAGAAATCCCCACATCCTTTCCATAGGCAGTCGCCATATCAATAATTGTATAGACCCCATCAATATAGAAGAAAAACGCAGCCAGAAACCAGAAGATCTTCTGGTCCCGCCGCACCTTCTCCATGACTCCCAGAAGCCTCCGGATGCTGTCATGCACCGGGTGCTTCTGCTTCTCCACACAGCAGACCTGCTCAAAGCTTCGAAGCAGCGGCAGCGTCATCCCAAGCCACCATACCGCGTTCAGCAGAAATACCGCTGCCATGGCCTGCATGCTCCCCAGTCCCAGCCGTTCCCCGTGAAGCATCAGCAGAACACTCGCCACAAATGGAATACAGCTCCCCAGATAACCCCACGCATAACCGTGGGCCGATACCTGATCCATGCGTTCTTCCGATGTCACATCCGCCAGCATGGAATCGTAGAAGGTCAGACTTCCCTGATATCCTGTCTTGGCAAACACATAAATCCCCAGAAATGCCAGCCACCCCGCCGGAAGCGACAGCAGCCCGCAGCCCAGCACTCCCAGCGCCACCATACAGGCAAACACCAGCTTTTTAAAGCCTCTGATATCTGCGACAGCGCCCAGCAGCGGGCCCAGAAATGCCGACAGGATCGTCACCAGCGAGCTGGCATAGCCGAAATACGCCGTGGAATCCGCCGCCGACACCCCGGCTCCCTCTGCCATATTTTTAAAACAGATGGGAATCACCGTGGCAGTCAGCATGACAAATGCAGAATTTCCCACGTCATACAGTACCCAGTCCCGCTCTTTTCCTGTCAGATGTATCATATAGACTCCTCATAATTCTGATACAGCCGGTCCGACAAAAGACCGCCCGTCCTCAGGACTCTGGCATATTTTTTGATCTCGTCCACTGCCGTCAGCACCGCATGCTCCATGCGGTCCTCCAGAAAATGGTCGCTTTCAGCACAGAATGGATGGACCTTTCCGTCCATGATCAGGCCGCCGATACCATTATCCTGCCCCATGACTCTGGAAATTATTTTTAAAAAAAGCCTTTTTATGGGATTCCTGCATACAAAAAAGGTAATGACCTGGCGGAACTGCCAGATGCATGCTCCGATCTGCCCGGGCGTCACCTGATCGAACATCCGGGAGATCTGTTTTCTTGTATTTGCCCTGCTGATCAGATGGTGCACCGGGACATAGGAAAGGAGCGCACGCCCGTCCATGGCCATGAGGTACCGGTCAAATTCCGTCTCGATGGTCAGATGCCCAAGCCCCTTCTCCTCCACATACTGATTGATAAACGGATGGCACTCGCTGTCCAGGATAAAATGGCACAGAAATCCATACAGATAAGCCCGGAGTGCCGGATCCTGCTCCTTTCTCCACAGGCTCCTTCCCCGGTCAAAAAATTCCGCCGCCAGCTCCTGGTGCATGGCAACTCCCTGCTGATTGATCCGGTTCTTACTCACCGGATAGTAATAAAATAAAAGATCCGGTCCATGAAGCCCGAGAAGAAACGCATCCTCCCCCTGACGAACCTCCTGTCTGATACTCTCTGGCAGCTTTTTCAAAACCTTTTTCCCAAACACATAATGTGCGTAGGTTGCCGGCATAACTCTTTCCTCCTGATCCCAGTGTTTTTCTTTTTCTGTTTCAGTATAGCACAATCCATGCCTTCTGCATATGATGAAGTGTAAATAGTTTTTGGAGGTTATCTTCATGGGTGACTTAAGTTCAAGAAATGGTTGCGGCTGCGGCTGTGACAACAACTGTGGATGCAGCTGCGGATGCGGCAACAACAGCGTGGGCTTCGGCGGCAGCGGATGCGGATGCCTGATCCTGATCCTTCTCCTGTTCTCCTGCTGCGGCAACGGCTTCGGCGGCAATGGCAATGGCTGCGGATGCGGATGTGACAGCGGCTTCGGCGGTGACAGCTGCTGGTGGATCATTCTGCTCCTGCTCTTCTGCGGCAACGGCTTCGGCGGCAATGGCAATGGCTGCGGATGCGGCAGCAACTGCGGCTGCAACAACTGTGGCTGCGGCAACTGCGGCTGCAGCAATAACTGCGGATGCTGCTAGGCACCCGGGGGCGTCTCTGTCGGCGGCGCCCCTTTCTTCGGTCTGCGGCCCCGTAAGATTCCGGTCCCGGAGACCGCATGATTTCCAGTGACCGTTCATATATTGAAGAAAGACGCAGGGAGCCATCTGCCATGACATTCGATGAAGCAATTCTTCCAAAAGAGCTGCAGATGATGAAAGCTTTCCTGCCCTTTCTTCCTGTCAGTATGCAGAAAATGCTTGCGATCTACATCAAATGGATCGAACTACAGAAGACCATCGAGTATTTCAGCCAGAACACTCCCATCCAGCAGTCACCGGATATGGGAAATCTGATGAAATGCATGAAAGGACTCCTCCCACCGGAGGAACAGTCTCAGATGGAGCAGTTTGCAGATATTTTTGAAAATATGGATATGTATCGGGAAATGTTTGAAGGCTTTACTTCCGCCTTTACACCCGACCAGAAGGAGGACCATACATGAACGCACCAGAATGGTTTCAGGACCCGCGCATCAAGGATATCTCTCCTGCCAAGCTGAAATTTCTTCTGACACTCGCAGAACAGATCGAAGGAAAGAATCAGAAGCAGGCGATGCCGATCCTCTTCGGCGCGGTGGCATCCGCAAGCCGCCAGAACCTGCAGTTCACACCGGAAGAATTCCAGCTCATCTTCGAGATCATGAAGGAAGGGAAAAGTGAGGCAGAGAAACGGAAAATGGACGAAACACTGAAGAAGGCCCAGAAAATGATGCAGGCCAGAAAATGATATCACATAAAAACATGCCGCAGCGGATGAACAGACACACATGAATCCGCTGCGGCGGACTGTTTTCAGGGGTTCTCTCTGCCTTTGTTCCACAGAATCATTCCCGCCAGAATAAAGAGAACGGGATATGTTACCGCGCCTTCCCACAGCCCAGGCGCAAGTCTGTTCCAGAATGCCGGAAGGTAATAAGAGATACCGGAATAATCAGAAGTCCTGTATAATTTCCAGCTCACCAGAAGCTTCTCCACGCAGAATGGTATGGTCACCAGCATATCGGCAGTCAGGAAAAAGAGAACTGCATAACAGGCTGTCCCAGGATGAGTTAAGCTTCAACCAGCGGATCTATGCGGCATACACCGTCGGTAACCCAGCAGGCAGGAGCTGCACTGACGCATGCTCCTGCCTGTTTCCCTTAAATCTGCTTTTACCTTTTTCCGCACCATACTTCAGCCCGCGCCGCTTCCGGTTTCCTGCAGACGCTCCGCCAGACTCTTCATATTCCGGGGCGTCAGATGTTCTTTATAAGTAAGTCCCAGATTCGTGATATGCAGCACCGGATACTTTCCTTTGGTCTGCAGAATGTAGTTCCGGTCGATGAGCCAGCCGATCACAGCCGATGCCTCTTCCCGGTTCAGATAGGTCATGGCGCCGTATTCCGCTATGGTGTCCAGGCGGTATTTCACAATCATCTCCGGCCGCAGCCCCCGCAGAACGCCGGCCAGTACAGAGACGCCGAAGTAACGCCGGTCGCTGACGTGTACCAGGGCATGCAGCACCGTCTCCGCCATGGCAAACACACTGTGACCTTTATATTCCGGAAAACGGCCAGCCGCCCCATCCCCTTTACCAAAATGGTCCAGCATCTCCTGTTCCCAGTTTTCTCTTCGGTTCCGGTCCGTCGGATCTTTTTCCGGTTTTCTGACCGCATCCGTTTCCGTCGGCCGGGCTGTTACTGTTTCTCTCGCGGCATTTTGATCGGTCCGCGCCTCATCGGGCGCCGCCGTATCTTCCGGATCCGGATACACATATCCCATTCTTTTGTAATAATCCCTCGCGGACATCATGGCGCCGCAGCCTGTTTTGTCGGCCTTGTAGTTGGAGCAGCCCAGCAGCCGGCCCCCGTTTTTGGAACGTTTGACGATCAGATACCCGTCCTGACAGCTGGAACATTTTATAATCGACAGCTTTCTTCCCGCCAGGTCATTGGTCATAAAACTGCATACTTCCGGCTCGTTGGTACACAGATACAGTTTCAGTCCGTAAGCCGCCTTATATCTCAGCTGCAGCGGAAATCCGCAGACCGGGCATTTCTTCTTCCCGAACACCTCCGGTTCCTTCTCGGACCAGTTTCCGCGCAGGCAGACATTTTTATACTCCCGCTTGATTTCCAGAAGAAATTCCGACGGATTTTTCTCCGGTGCGATAAAATACACCCGGTTCTTTGTCCGCGTCATGGCCACATAGAAGAGTCTGCGCTCCTCCGCGTACTGTATGGACCGGTCCTCCTTCACCACCAGGGACAGAACCGGGTCGTCTTCGACCTTGGACGGAAACCCGTAAGTCTCATTACGGCCGTTGACCACGATCACGTTGTCATACCCAAGACCTTTGGAAGCGTGCGCCGTCATAAAGGTAATATCAAGCTTCGGATATTTGACCGACCGGAGTTTTGCACCCCGTTGGATGTACTCGAAAAGACCGGTCCTGGCCAGCCGTTCCCCGTCAAATCCGAATCTGCCAAGCAGCAGCAACCTGGACTCTTCCGTGCGGACTCCAGACAGCCGGTCATACTCCATGATCTGTTCCAGGGCCGTCAAAACCGCGCAGGCCATGGCATAATCCCTGCCGCTCCTCCGGTCTTTCTTCGAGGGCCTCACGGCGCCGTCATAGGTATAGATGATGACCGGATCCTCCAGATGCTTGGGCGAGAGCAGCGATTTCCGGATCTGAGAGGCGTTTTTCTGGATAAAATTGCCGGCGATATCAATGACTTCCTGAGAATTCCGATAAGTACGTACGATTTTCATCAGCTTTGCGTATCCCATCTTTTCCTCAAATTTCGTAAACAGCGTGATATCCGAACCGCTGAAAGCATAGATCGACTGCCAGTCGTCGCCCACCGCCACGATCTTCGCATCCGTCACCTCACAAAAGGACCGGACCAGATCAAACCGCTGCCTTGAGATGTCCTGGTATTCGTCCACGATCAGATACCGAAAATCCAGCTTCTCCTTCATCTCCTTCACCTCATTGAGGACTCTGGCCGATTCATTGATCATGTCTTCAAAATCCACTGCCCGGTTCTCGATCAGGTATTTCTTATATTCCAGATAACAGCCGTGACAGATATCGAGAAACAGTTTGGTCCGCACATTGGAAGTCTTCCTCGCCAGCTCGTCAAACTCCTGTTCCTCATATCCGTTGACTTTAAAATTCCGGATAAAATTGATCACCAGAACCACCAGCCGGCGGATATACTTGTTCTCTTCCGCGGCAATGAGTTTCCTGATGATCTCTTCATTGGAACGCCGTCTCAGCTCAAAACCACGCTTGACCAGACATTCCTCCAGATGAGCAGAAATGCTCCTTTTGTCATCATAAGAAGAAAAGGTGTAAATAAGCTCTGTCCCATGCTGCCGGTGCAGAAGAATCTTGTCGTGAACCGCCTTTTTGTAAGCGGCCAGCTCCTCCTCATCATACAGAAAATTCTTCCCGTCCTCCGTGATGCCGAAATGTTCAATGTAGACTGTACGCCCGTCCTGGGTAATCTGAAAATCCGGCGTATAGGGCTTGGACGCCATCAGGATATGATAGGGATAGATCGGCTCATAAGTATAATCAATTCCGTTCAGATAAAGGAAATTGGCAATCTCCACTTCCTGCATGGACCTGAGAATCTCATTTTGAATCGTGACCTTCTTTCTGCTGTTCCGGTCGATGATCTCTTCTTTAAAATCGTCCAGCTCGCTGCGCATGGTCGCATAATTGGCGTTGGCCATATGGTTGAAAAAATGATTGATGTCATCCCCTTCATAGGGCGCGTCAAAATAGGAGGCAAAGAAAAGAATCAGGCTGTTGACGACTCCCGGGTTTTTTAAAATCGTGCCTCTGAAATATTCCTGCACACAGTAATACAGCTTGCTGCCGTCCACAATATTTAATTTTTCAGGGTTATTTTTGTGCAGGATCGCGTTTCCGGCAGCATGAAACGTTACAATGGGACACGGGATATTCAGATCCCGGTTGATCTTCTCTCTCAGTTCGTTGACGGCCTTATTGGTAAAAGAGATGATCAGAATCCGGGCCGGGTCCACCTGCTGCTTTTCCACCAGATATTTCACCTTCGCCGCAACCGTCGTCGTCTTCCCCGCCCCGGCGCCGGCCACCACCAGACTGTAATCCTCATCGGACACAACCACGGTTCTCTGATCCTCATCCAGACGGATCGCCGGATCCACCTCTTCCAGGATGTGATCCAGATAATCCTGCTCCTCCATCAGCTTCGCCTTGATATAGCGGTAGTTGAGCCTGTCCACCCGTTCGGTGATCCGCTCATAATCCCGGTACAGCGTCCTGGCCCGCTCCGCCTCAAATCCGTTCTTCCCGCAGTAATCCTCCAGAAGTTCATTTTCATCAAACATCCGGAACGTCTGCATCGTGCCGGAAAATTTCTCAGTCTCCGGGAGATATTCCCTTCTCGAAATATAGCGGCCGGCATGACTCAGCCCTTCCAGAAACCGCTCCCATTCCAGCAGTTCCAGACATTTCCCCGTTACTTCCGGCGGCGCCTCCGCCTGTACTTTCTTATTTCTGAATATATTGCTGAACAATCCCATTTTTCTCTTTTGTATCCTCTTTTTATCCTGTAAGTCCAGTCACGAGAACAGACCCTTATTTCTTCTCATGCTTTTCACTTTCTGAAGCTTTCATAATTTTCAAAAGACTTCCTGCTTAAAATAATACCATCAGAAGCTTCCCGCCGCAATATAATTATGGCAATCCATTTTGCAGGCTGCTTTTCTTTTTCCTTTTTTTGTGATATTTTCAACCTGTCAAACGTTTATCTATTGAAAGGCCTTTCAACCAAGCAGAACAAACCGGATCGGATGGAGGTGATTTTTTTGGAGAAAGCGGTCTATGACCAGGCGGTGTCCCACTGTCTGGACGCGGTATACCGGACAGCCCTGAACTGCTGCAAAAACCGGCAGGACGCAGAGGACGTGGTGCAGACAGCCTTCTTAAAGCTGCTGGAATGCGGCACTCCTTTTCAGGATGAAACCCATATCCGCAGATGGCTCATCCGGGTGGCGGTCAATGAATCCCATTCCCTGCGGCGCTCCTTCTGGCGCCGCAACGTGTCCTCCCTGGACGGACAGACGGCGGAACCAGCATTTTCCCAGCCGGAACACAGTGACCTGTTCTACGCCGTACAGGAACTCCCGGTCCGATACCGGGAAGTGGTCCATCTGTATTACTACGAAGAATACAGCATCCGGGAGATCGCCGCTCTTCTCCATCTCTCAGAAACCGCCGTCCAGACCCGGCTGATGCGCGCACGCAGAAAACTAAAACAGCAACTGCAAAACTGGAGTTAATCAGCATCGGACCGCACAGTGCACAGATCAATGAGCGAGCTCCAAAGGAGATCGGGAATTGATCTCCTGGCCGGGGACTGGGCGGGGAGATGCGGAACTTAAATCAGCATCGAACCGCACAGTACACAGATCAATGAGCGAGCTCCGAAGGAGATCGGGAATTGATCTCCTGGCCGGGGACTGGGCGGGGAGATGCGGAACTTAAATCAGCATCGAACCGCACAGTACACAGATCAATGAGCGAGCTCCGAAGGAGATCGGGAATTGATCTCCGGGCCGTGGACTGGGCGGGGAGATGCGGAACTTAAATCAGGAGGCATGGAAATGAACACCGAGAAAGACAATCAAACCTGGTATCAGCACACGTTCGACGAAGTACATGCTTCTGAGGATTTACTGAGAAAGGTGAATGCAATGAAAAATGAAAACGGAAGGAACAAGGCAAAGAAGACACTGTCCAAAGGAGCGGTTGCAGCCGCGGCCGTTGCTCTTTTGATGCTCAGCAATGTGATCTCCTACGCGGCGTCCGGACGCGCCTGGATCCTGACCATCACCCTGCCCGACGGAGAGACCCGTCAGATTGAGATGGAACCAGGTCCGGAAGACGGACAGTACTTCGTCTATGAAGATACGGAGGATTCCGCTGTATCTGACCGTATGGTCAGCACGGAGACAGCAGTCACACTGGAAGAATCCGAAGAAGACTCTGCCCGCCGGCTGGAGGAAGCAGACGGCCGGATCTGGCTGATCCTGGACGAACAGAACCGCGTGGACATCACAGACAATTTCCAGGACGGCATCTGCAGAGGAACCCTTGAGACAGACGACATGACCTGGTACTATGAAGTCACCGGCACGCCGGAGGACTATGATATCCAGGCTCAGGTTATGACCTTTGTTACAAAATAATTCCAAAAAAGCGGGGATCGCCTGAAACGGTCCCCGCTTTTTTCTGCCGAAATCTGTCAAGTTTTATTCCAGCAGCGCTTCACTGACCTTCATAAGCTGATCCCGGATCTCAATATGCTGGGGACAGACCTCCTCGCATTTTCCGCACTGAACGCACTCGTCTGCATGCCTGCGCCCGTGACCGCTGACCAGCCAGTCCTCCTGATGCCTGGCCGCCGCCGGGTCCCGGTACAGGGTCAGATAATTCATGGCCGTAAAGGAGCCGGAGATCCCGATCCCCTGGGGACAGACCTTCGCACAGTAATTGCAGGAAGTACAGGGAATCAGCGGAATCTTCCGCAATTCCTCCTGGGCCTGCCGCAGCGTCTTCTTCTGACTGTCGGTCAGTCCATGGAAGGACTTCATGTAGGACAGATTATCCTGCATCTGCTCCACATTGCTCATACCGGAGAGGACTGTGATCACGCCCTCCAGGTCTGCCGCAAAGCGCACTGCCCAGGACGCCACAGAATGGTCTGGTTCTGCTCCTTTTAGAATTTTTTCCACTGACTCCGGAGGCGTTGCCAGCATCCCGCCTTTCACCGGCTCCATGATGACCACCGGTTTTCCGTGCTTTCTCGCCACCTCATAGCAGCCTCTGGACTGGACCGCCGGGTTCTCCCAGTCGGCATAGTTGATCTGCAGCTGGACAAACTCCACCTCCAGATGAGCTTGAAGAAGCGCCTCCAGCTCTTCCGGCGTGGAGTGGAAGGAAAAGCCCGCATGCTTGATCAGGCCTGCTTTCTTCTTCTCCTGCACCCAGTTCCACATGTCATACTCGTCAAAATAGCGGGTCCTGCCTTCTCCCAGATTGTGCAGCAGATAAAAATCAAAATATCCGGCTCCCGTCTGGGCGAGAGAGGTGTCAAACTGCGCATAAGCCTCCTCCCTCGTCTTACAGTTGATCCATGCCGCATTCTTGGTGGCAAGCTGAAAGCGCTCCCTTGGATAACGCTCCACCAGCGCCTGGCGGATGGCATCCTCACTCCCTGCATACGCCCACGCCGTGTCAAAGTAAGTAAAACCCGCCTCCATGAACAGGTCCACCATCTCCTTTACCTGCTCCACGTCGATCGCATCGCCCTTCCGGGGCAGACGCATCAGACCGAAGCCCAGCTTTCTGATCTCTTCGCCTAAATATCCCATATGTAGTTTCCTCCTATTAGAGTTCCGCATCCGTCGCTTTCCACTTCTAATTTCCTGATTGCACAAAGCGTCTTTCGGCAGTATAATAAGTATAACAACTTCGAGTCACTCGAAGTCAAGAATTTTTTGGTCTCAAAAGGAAGTGAATATTATGGGTACCTATCTAAATCTCGGAAATACCGGATTTGAAATGATCCGAAACAGTCTGTATGTAGATAAATCCGAATTAATTTCGTTTATCAACAGTACTATAAACACTGCTTATAAATTAACCTGTGTCAGCAGACCACGCAGATTCGGAAAATCTTTTGCCGCTAAAATGCTGTGCGCCTATTATGATAAAAGCTGCGACTCCAGAAAACTGTTTCAGGATCTCAAAATTGCCGGGGACAAGCACTTTGAGACGCACTTGAACCAGTATGATGTATTATACCTGGATATTACATGGTTTATTTCCAATGTCCGCGAAATCAGGACTGTCGTATCCAGCATGCAGCAAAAAGTTATTGCTGAACTCAGAAAACTGTATCCAAATGCCGGACAGGAAGATACCCTGCCCGAAACGCTGGAAAAAATTCATTCTCTCACCGGAAGTCGTTTTATCATTATTATAGATGAATGGGATGCTCTGTTCCGGGAGGCCAAAGAAGATATAGTGCTTCACGAAGAATACATCCGGCTGCTTCGGGGACTTTTCAAAAGCAGCCAGACAGATCGCATGATCGCTGCCGCCTATATGACTGGAATTCTTCCCATAAAAAAATACGGAACTCAATCTGCACTTACAGACTTCCGGGAATACACCATGATCTCTCCCAAAAAACTGGCCGCTTATACGGGCTTCACCGAATCCGAAGTAAAAATGCTGTGTCAGGAACATCATATCGATTTCCAACAGGTCAAAAAATGGTATGACGGCTATTCTTTTCGCCAGCTTTCTTCCATATACAATCCCAATTCGGTTATAGAAACCATACGAAATGAAGAGTATGGAACTTACTGGACACAGACAGAAACATATGAATCTTTAAAAATATACATTGATATGAATGAAGACGGCCTGAAAGAAACGATCATTCAGATGCTTGGCGGTGCCAAATGTCCCCTCGATATCGGAACCTTTCAAAACGACATGACCAGCATCAAAAGTAAAGATGATGTCCTTACGCTTCTGATCCACCTGGGGTATCTGGCTTATGATCCTGAAAACAAATCGGTTTATATCCCAAATGAAGAAATACGTCAAGAATTCATTCGGGCTGTCAAATCAGGAAAGCACCGGGAGATCGCACGGATGATCATGACATCCGACCAGCTTCTGGAAGATACACTGTGTATGAACAGCGAGGCCGTTGCATCCGCTGTCGAAGCAGTCCACAGTGCCGGAACTGCTCCTTTATTTTATAATAATGAACAGGCTTTGAGAAGTGTCATCCGTTTTGCCTATATCAGCAGTGTGGATGAATTTTGGGAAATTCAGTAACTTCCTTCCGGAACAGGCTATGCAGATCTTGTTTATCTACCCAGGAAAGGATCCTCCAGGCCGGCCATGCTTATTGAACTAAAATGGAATCAGGATATTGACACCGCCATCAGACAGATCAAAAACCGTAATTATCCCCAGGTACTGGAAAGCTGGGGCGGAGAGATTCTGCTGGTCTGTATCAGATACGATTTAAAAACAAAGCATCATACCTGTAAAATTGAGAAATATCAAAAAGACGAAAGAGGAAATCTCCATGCAATACACCATAAAGCAATTCGCCGAACTGTTCCGGACCACTGAGCATACCATCCGCTATTACACCGACATCCATCTGCTGCCCTGCCGGAGAGACCGCGCAAACCGGCGGGTATTTGATGAGGAATCGGTCAGCTGGATGCAGGGCATCACCTGTCTGAAACGGTGCGGCGCTTCCATTCAGGATATCAAAGAATACTGCCGTCTGTGCCGCCTGGAAGAATCCGAGGAAAATTTAAGAGCCCGATACCGGATCATCCTCAGACAGCGGGATCAGGCCCGCAAAAGAGTGGAGGAAGCACAAGCCACCGCCGCCTATATGGACCAGAAGGCAAAGCACTATGAAGATATCCTTGCCGGCCGGATTCCTGACGATACCAATCCCGGAAACTGGACGTTGGACGACCTCTCTTTTTCGTGCATGCAAAGAGAGGACAACCCGGAAAAATGCGGTTATAATCAGGATAACGAAAAGGAGTGAATACGAAAATGGAATGGATTGACCGACTCAACAGCGCCATCCGTTATATGGAAGAGCATCTGACTGATGAGATTGACTACGAACAGCTGGGGCGGATCGCCTGCTGCTCCTCCTGGCACTTTCAGAGGATGTTTTCTTATATGGCGGGGATCCCCCTGTCCGAATACATCCGAAGGCGGAAAATGTCTCTTGCCGCCGTAGACCTGCTGAGCAGCGATGCCCGGATCATTGATATAGCAGAAAAATACGGCTACCGCTCTCCCACCGCTTTCAACCGGGCCTTCCAGTCCATCCACGGAACTGCTCCGTCTTCGGTCCGGCAAGAAGGGATATCTGTACGCTCTTTTCCGCCGATTACCTTTAAAATTACGGTCAAAGGAGTGGAAGAAATGAATTATCGAATTGAGACAAAAGAGGCGTTCCGCATCGTAGGCGTATCGGTGCCTCTGGAAAAAGAGATTGAAAAGAATTTTGCAGTGATCCCGTCCAAATGGCAGGAGATCTCCCTGAACGGTACGCTGCAAACCCTGGCACAGATGATGAATCAGGAGCCCATGGGCGTACTGGGAGTCAGCACCTGCAACGAAGAGGAGCCCTGGAGGTATTACATCGCGGTCTCCACTTCCCTGGAGGCAGGCGACTATGAGGAATATACCGTGCCCGCCGCAACCTGGGCGATCTTCCCCGGAGAGGGCACAAACCAGTCCATCCAGGAGCTGGAACGGCGCATCGTCACCGAATGGCTTCCCACCTCCGGATACGAATACGGAAACGCGCCGGACATCGAGGTCTACCTAAACCCGGACCCCCAGAATGCCCGGTATGAGGTCTGGATCCCCGTAACGAAAAAACAGGGCTGATCTTTTCATCGAGCAGGGAAAACCTTGCCCTGCTCGCACATCAGGCGCCCTTCAGCGCATGCTGACGGGCGCCCGTGTGCATAAAAAAGCAGCCGCGGACCCGCTTCGGCCCATTTATTTGGGCAACACTGTGTGGACTGCGGCTGCTTCTTCTTACTTTTCCTGCTCTGCCGACACCCTCTGGATATGCATGGCCAGATACCCGATCTCCACCGGATCCAGAGGTTTCTTCAGATGCTTTTCCAGATGTCCGCATACCGTGGACGCCATCCGGAACTCATCCGGGAATTTCACCGACATATAATCGTTCATATCCAGCTTCAGTTTCTCGCCCTTAATGGCCCGGGCCGCCATATAGCGCACATGATTCATGAGGCGGTTGTAGGACAGAGACATCACATCGATGGACGCCCCTGTCTCCGCCTCCACAAGCTGAATGCACTCCCGGACAGTCCTTGCGATCTGCATGGACAGCGCCACATTCTCATCCTCGATGGCAGAGTGAATATGTAACGCAACATACCCGACCTCGTGCTCATCGATTTCCGCCTGAAGCCGTTCCTTCAGGATCGGGATGATGCACTCGGCCGTCTTGTACTCCATATGGAACAGCGCCCGGATATCTCCGGTCAGCGGATTGCTGATCTGCTCCCCGTTCTGGATTCTCTTTACTGCAAACGCGATATGGTCTGCCATGGGAAAAAGTATGCTCCGGTCAATCTTTCCGAATGTACGTTCGCTTTCCTGCAATACCTGCTCTGCGATCTCCAGGAAAACCGGATCCAGTTCTTTTACCAGCTCCATGGCGGAACCCCGTTCTGTCTTCTCATGGAGAGAATAGACCGTGCACCCTTCGGGGGCCTCCATCCTTTCACTGACTTTCTTTCCGAACCCGATTCCCTTTCCGATCAGAAGGTATTCCTGATTGTCATCCATTCCAATGGCGATCACCGTATTGTGGTTCAGCGCCTTCTTCACTCTGAACATACTTTCTCTCCCCGCAGATTTCCTCATTAACCTTCACAGGTATCTACTGCATACAGCGCGTCCCCTGCTTTGATCGCCCCTGTCTTCAGCAGGCGGATCTTCTGATTGTCAGACAGCTCCGTGCAGAGCACCGGCGATGCCAGCGACGGCGCATTTTTCTTCAGGAAATCCAGGTCCATCTTCATGAGCAGATCACCCTTCTTCACCTTGTCGCCGTTATTTACAAAGACTTCAAAACCCTGTCCGTTTAAATTCACCGTGTCAATGCCCATATGAAGCAGCATGGCGATGCCGGATGCAGTCTCAAATCCGATGGCGTGCTTTGTCTCGAATACGAAGCTGACTTCTCCGTCTTCCGGCGCCCGCACTTCTCCGTCTTCCGGAATGACCATGGCGCCGTCGCCCATCATCCGGCCTGCAAATGCCTCATCCGGCGTCTCGGACAGATCTGCCGCTGTTCCGTTCACCGGGCTGTAGATCGTATCACTTTTCACTACCTTTCCTGCAGGTTTATCCTCCGCCGGTGCAGCGGAATCTGCCCCTGCATTTCCTGCCGGAGCGTATTCTTCATCCGGGGCCGTCTCCAGATAATCTTCCAGGTTGGATTTGACCACGGTGACTCTCGGTCCGTAGATGACCTGCACGCCGTTTCCTTTGTGCACCACGCCGGATGCTCCGGTGGATTTTAAGAGGGCATCGTCCACCAGCTCTGATTTATACACCGTACAGCGAAGTCTGGTCGCGCAGCAGTCCACATCCGAGATATTTTTCTTGCCGCCAAGTCCCCGGCAGATGGCTGCGGACAGAGCGTCTTCTTCCGATGCACCGCCGTCTGCGCCTGCAGCGCCCTTCTTCCGGGCATCCACATCACTTCTGCGGTACAGCTTCACTTCCTCGCTGTCGTCCCGTCCCGGAGTCTTCAGATCCATTTTTTCGATCAGGAAGGAGAACAGGAAATAGTATACAACAAAGTATCCAATACCGACAACCACGATCCAGACCCAGCTGGTCTTGGCATTTCCCTGGAGAATACCAAACAGGAACATGTCAATGAGACCGCCGGAGAAGGTCATACCCACGCCTACGTTAAATACATGCATCAGCATATAGGCAAGTCCTGCAAATACACAGTGAATCGCATACAGAAGCGGCGCCACGAACAGGAAAGTAAATTCCAGAGGCTCCGTGATACCGGTCAGCATGGAGGTCAGCGCCGCGGACAGAAGAAGACCTGCCACTGCTTCTTTTTTCTCCGGTTTTGCAACTTTGTACATGGCCAGCGCCGCTCCCGGAAGACCGAAGATCATCAGCGGGAATTTACCGGTCATAAATCTCGTGGCAGACACTGCAAAATGCTCCACGGTCGGATCTGCCAGCTGTGCGAAGAAGATATTCTGCGCGCCTTCCACCAGACGCCCGCTCACTTCCATGGTGCCGCCGAGGGCTGTCTGCCAGAAAGGAAGGTAGAACACATGGTGAAGTCCGAAAGGAATCAGCGCACGCTCCATGAGACCGTACACCCAGGTTCCTGCATAACCGGATTCCAGCACCACGCCGCCGATGGCGTAGATGCCCTGCTGAATCACCGGCCAGATAAAGAACATCAGGATTCCCACCACCGTATAGGCAAGTCCGCTGACGATGGGCACGAATCTGGTGCCGCCGAAGAAGGACAGTACCTGAGGCAGTTCGATTTTGTAAAATTTATTATGAAGGGCCGACACACCCAGACCGACGATGATACCGCCGAACACGCCCATCTGCAGTGAGGTGATTCCTACTACCGATGCGGTCGCGCCGCTTAACATGGCCTCTGTGCCGCCGTGATTTGTGATCATGGCGCCGATGGATGCATGCATGATGAAAAATGCGATGGCTGCGGACAGCGCCGCCACTTCTTTTTCCTTTTTCGCCATACCGATGGCAACACCCATGGCAAAGATGATGGGCAGATTGGCAAATACGATATCGCCGGCTGCGCTCATGACCTGCAGAATGGCATTTAATACCGTCCCCGGGCCCATGATTCCCATCAGTCCGTAAGTAGTAAGCATGGTCTCATTGGTAAAAGAGCCGCCCACGCCCAGCAACAAGCCTGCCACCGGCAGGATCGCGATTGGAAGCATAAAGGATCTTCCCACTCGCTGAAGTACACCGAAAATCTTATCTTTCATGAAAACAATCCCTCCTGATTATAGTTCCGCTACAGCCCTCTCACCGCCCAGTGTCTGGAAGAATTTCCGGTCACATCCGTGCCCTGAAATCCTTCCGGGCGCTGTGAGGGCTTTCGCTGATTATAGTTCCGCTACAGCCCTCTCACCGCCCGGTGTCTGGAAGAGCTTTCGCTGATGAAAGTTTTGGATGTTTTTTGCATGTCTCTGCCCCTTACTATCTCCATGGTGCACCGATTTTACGCATAGAAAAAGACATCAACATGCATAAACATCCCTTGGTTTAATGCATAGTTAATGCCTGCTTCCCAGTTACATACTATGTATCTAAAAATTAACATGATTGACAGGATTTGTCAAGTGCGTTTTGGTACATTTCTACAACACCGTTTCCAAAAAACAGCTCTTCTCCGATATTTAAATCCCTGATATTTTTTCGTATCTTACCAGAATATTCTCAAGCTCCACATTCCCCCGCAGAAATTCATATTCTTCCTTATTTCGGATTTCCGCTATAAACGATCTTGCAAAGCTTTTGGCAAGCCGGTTGGATGATTTTGGGAGAGACCGGTAATACAGGGGAGACACTCCCACATCCCATGGCTTCTGCGATTCCTCCAGCGCGGCTTCGATCAGCTGAATACTCTGCTTCTCATCTTTCCTGAACAGAGCGATCAGCAGACGGGGAACCACCGCCCCATAAGGCCACAGTCCGAACAGCGAACACATCTTTTCCGATATTTCGGCGATTTCTTCCGCCTCCTGGTGTTTTCCGTCCTGCTCTTCTATTTCAAGCAGCAGAAACAGATAGTTCTGCAGCCTTCCTGCCGTCTGCAGCAGATTCCCTTCAAGGAAAACAGCCGCAGCATTTTCCTCTTTTTCGTGGAGCAAAAGCCTCGTCTGCAGTAGTGTTTTGTCTGTCTGAACATCCGGAAGCCGCCCCAAAAAGGAACCTGCCTTCTCATATTCTTCCATCTGTAAATATTTCGCGGCCAGCAGATATATGACAGAGTATCTTATCTTTTCGTCTGCACTGTCGCTGACCCGTTCCAGCCAGTTAAAAACGGTCTTTTTGTATGTCTCCCTGCGTTCCTCCGGAATGTCGGACAGTACCAGCACGCCGTCCAGTGTAGTCGCAGCCATATAGATCAGGGAATCACAGCGGGGATATTCCTGTATCTTCGCCGCCGCCATTTCAAATGCAGCATCGATATTTCCTTTTATTGCAGTTTCTGCAATCTCATTGGCAAACTGCCCGGTCTCTAATTCTGTCAGTTCCTCACGGAATGAAAACAGTTCGTTCATATCCATGTTCAGCAGCCTTGCAAGAGCCGGAAGCAGGGTGACATCCGGGTATGTGTTTCCCTTCTCCCATTTGTTGACTGCCGGCGCCGAGACGCCCAGATACGCTGCAACCTGCTCCTGTGTCAGCCCCGCATCCTTCCGATGGCTTCTGATCTGTTCACTCATATTCATTTCCGTCGACCTCCGTTTTCGGATTTTATTAGATCATGAATCTACGATTCATGATCGGCATTCGCCGCTCGCGGAATGAGCAGGCTCATTCTTCTCGCTTGCGCTCATTATATCATCGCCGGCGTATTTTTTCTATTGAGTGATTGTTTATTTACCATCCTGAAATTCTAACCATGTGTTATGTATAAACGGCGTTCCTCCGAAGATTTATACGTGAAAACGGTCATACCCCCGATAACAGTCTTCACAGAGCCGCCTGCCGTTCTCCAGGTGAATGTGGTTCTCTGCGGCGATCTCCCCGCAGCCGTCGCATCTCACCGACTGGAAGATCCGGGCCGGTTCCGGGAGCTGCAAAGTAGTCTCCTTTACTTCAAAAAGCTCTTCCGACGCATGATTTTGATAGTAAGCAAAGCTTTCCTCTCTGGTCATGCCCTCCGGCTTCGGACGCAGAACCAGACGGACTGATCTGCCGCTCTTTCGCTCATAAAAGGAAAACGCCTGCTTTCCCGTCATGTGAAACAACAGGTTTCCTTTGCCCACGCTGCATCCTAAGAGTACCTGAATCGCATCCACGCCGCAGGCGTCATTTTCGCTGATGCATACCACCTGCTCATCCTCCGAAAAAGAAAGCTCAAGCAGGGAAGCGGCGTACAGGGCCGCCCGGTAGCCAATGGCCAGCCCCCCGCAGGAATGCCCGTGAAACGCCACGCATGTTTCCCATTTCTTTTGATCCATCTGTATTTCCTCCTTATTTAAGTTCCACATCTGTCCTCACTCCGTTCCGTAAAATCCTTCCGGGGCTGCTTTCGGGCTGATGCTGTTTTTCAGATTTTAAAGTTCCTCATTTCTCTTTGCTTTCGTACATTGATTTTAATAATGCGGTCCCTGTTCTGGTCCGGAACAGTTTTTTCTCCGTATTCAGAATATTTTCCGCTGAATATCCGGACTCATCTGCATTGACCAGATAATCCGCTTCCAGAAGGATCTGGTGGTCGATCCCCTCCACCGGGGCGATGGTATGATGATGGCCCACCAGCCAGATGATGCGGCTGATCATCTCTTCAGGCAGGCCGCTGCCTTCCAGAAATGCCTCCGTCAGTCCGGTTCCTTCCAGTTCCTGATATTTTCCGTTGGTGCTGCCATATTTCTCCCGGCACAGAGGGCAGGCGATATCGTGGAGGACAGCCGCCGCCTCGATGGTCCTCTGTTCATTCGGAGACACCCCTTCGCACTCTGCGATGGTCTTCGCAAAAGCGTAGACTTTCATAAAATGCCGGATGTCGTGGAGATTTCCCCCGGAAGCTTCGATCATTTTTACCACGAGCTCCGATATGGTCATTTCCTTTTTCATACAGTTCACTCCTTTTCTTCTGCAAAATACAGGCCTTATGCTCCTCTCCTGCCATACCAATATGGGGCTGGATGTCCTGGTCCATTATAGCATACTTTTCTCATGATTTCTATTTGCAACGGCCAATGGAAAAAAACAAGACCAGCCATTGAATTATGCTGGTCAGAAAACTATACTACTATCTATATTCAACAGGATTATTTGCTTTTGTATCAATATGAACAGTTTAAATCTTATCTAATATTTCCACTGGAATCTCACCTGATTTGGGTTCTATATCTATATCAAATAAATTATATAATAACTCATATTTACTTCATTTATTGCAGGCATAGTTTTTTCCATTGAAAGCAGTAAGAACCTTTGGAGCACAGGACCTGCTGACATGCAAAACGGTATCATCAATGAGAGTGACATCATTATTCTGAATGGATCTGATCTTGCTTAATGAGACAATACAGCTTTGAGTGCATTTAATAAATCCATAGGGATACAGAGCGGTCAGTTCCTGACTGAGAGTTCCATATTTTTTGTATATACCGTGTAATGTATGAATGGTTATATTGTGCTGTCTGCTTTGCAGGTAATAAATATCGCTGATTTTTATTCTGGCAGTCTGTGATTTGGTTTTGCAGAGGTATGTCTGCTGATTGTCTATATACTGTTGCATTGCTTTCCGGAGGGCTGATTCTCCGTAGATATTGATGAAGAGCTGGATATCAGCGAGAATGTCGAGGGTTTGGAGTTTACTGGCCATGTGGGATTTCCTTTTCTGTACAAGTATTTGCTGCTTTGTTTGCGTTGTTCTGTAATATAAACGATTGAGACAGCATTTTTTGACAAAAAACGGGATTTATTTGGGTAAAATTTCCAGATATGTTGTTTTAAGTGCTGGATATGGGATGAGGGGATTGATTGAAGGTGGATTATGGAATCTTCTAATGTATTCACATCTTTAAAATGCTTTGCCATCCCATAACCTCCACAAAAAAGTGTAAAGCTTTTGCGACAACGCAATAGGCTTTACACTTTCCTGGTCTGGCTGCTTATACGATTGTTGTATTACTCTTTAATATAGTCAAGTTCTGAATCATCTGGTCGGTTACCTTATACAGCGTCCCGGATCCCTCCGATCTCCAGTGCAAAATCCAGCTGCTTTTTTAACCTTTCCTCCATGGCATCTTTTCTCTGTCAGACTGATCAGATTTCCACAAGTTCATATTCACGGCTGCCGATGCCCAGCTCTGCCGCCGCTTCCACTGTGTGAATCCCGTTTCTGGACTCCATCCGCTCGATCAGATGGCTCCTGCCCGGATCGTCGGACTGATACACCAGATCCACACAGGCCTGGTCCAGTGCTACCGGGTCCAGAGAAGCCAGCATGCCGATGTCCGCCATCTTCGGATCCTCGGCTACAGCGCAGCAGTCACAGTCTACGGACATGTTCTTCATCACATTGATATAGGCGATCTTTCCGTCAAAAAACTGTACGATGGATTTGGCCGCATCCGCCATGGACTCCAGGAAAGAATCATGATCGGAAGTCCAGAATGCCTCCACATCGCCGACTCCGTGGATATACGCTTTTCCATGGGAAGATGCGATTCCGATGGAGATATTTTTCAGCGAACCGCCGAAGCCTCCCATGGGATGGCCTTTAAAATGGGTCAGCACCAGCATGGAATCATAATTTTTCAGATGAGCGCCCACAAAGTTCTTCTGAATCTTCTTTCCGCCCTCCACGGACAGTTCCAGTTCGCCCTCTTCGTCCATGATATCAACTTTGGCGATTTTGGTCCAGCCGTGCTGATCCATGGTTTCCCAGTGAGCCGCTGTCGTATTACGTTTTCCTTCATAGGCCGTGTTGCACTCCACAATCGTGCCGTTCACCTTCTGAACCATGGGCTGCCAGAAGTCCGGCCGGATAAAGTTCTGATTTCCCACTTCCCCGGAATGCAGCTTGACTGCCACCTTGCCGGGAAGATCTGCACCCAGCGCTCCGTACAGCCTGAGGACTGCCTCCGGTGTGATGTCCTTTGTAAAATACACTTTTGATTTCTGCATGACTTATGCCTCCTGTTTAAATTCCGCATCTGGACAGACGCTGTTTTTGAGTTCCATTTTTATGGTTCCGCTTCCGTGTGATCCCAGGACAGGCTCCCGGTTTTCACGGCTTCCTGGTATCTGGAGATCTTGTAATCCAGGCGATCCATGGCCTCGTTCAGTTTTTCCTGCTGTCTCAGAAGATTTTCTCTCTGCTCTCTGAGCAGCGCGAGGCGTTCCGGAAAAGTCCCGTCGCCCAGCTGAGTCAGACGCAGATATTCCACCAGCGACTCCACCGGCATACCGGCCCTTCTCAGGCAAACCATATGCTCTACCCAGTTCAGATCCTCCGGACGATAATCTCTGGCGCCTCCAGGCGTTCTGGCAATCCTGGGCAGGATCCCGGCCTTCTCATAATACCGCAGCGTATCCTGGGTGATCCCGAATTTTTCACTGACCTCTTTTATCGTCATCCTGTATAATCTCCGTCTGTAAAGCCCGCCTCCATGTAACAGTCTGATTATACTCCATGGAGTCAACTCCAGGTCAAGAGTATTTTACAGGCTTTCCGAAGAAAAATACCAGCAAACCAGAACTCTCCTCAATCCTTCAGCAAAAGCCCCACCGGGCAGTGATCGCTCCCCGTCTGCTCTGCATAAATCAGGCTGTCCTGAATATGCCCTTCATACCCCTCGGACACCAGAAAATAATCGATCCGCCAGCCGGCATTCTTCTCCCTGGCCTTAAAGCGGTACGACCACCAGCTGTATGCGTCCGTCCGGTCCGGATACAGATACCGGAAAGAGTCCACAAAACCGGAAGCCAGAAGCTCCCTCATCTTCCCCCGCTCCTCATCGGAAAATCCTGCATTTTCCCGGTTGGACTTCGGATTCTTCAGGTCAATCTCCTCTTTTGCCACATTAAAATCTCCGGTCACAATGACCGGCTTTTTCTCCTTCAGCCCTCCAAGGTACGCCCGGAAATCATCCTCCCACTCCATCCGGTAATCAATGCGCGCCAGCCCGTTCTGGGCGTTGGGCACATAGACGTTGACCAGGCAGAAGTCCGGATATTCCAGCGTTAAAGCCCGGCCTTCCGTATTATGCCGGTCAAGCCCCAGGTCCAGGGATACAGACAGCGGCGTCTCTTTCGTCAGCACGGCCGTCCCGGAATATCCCTTTTTCACCGCACTGTTCCAGTACACCTCATAGCCCGGAAACACAAAATCTGCCTGCTCCGGCTGCATCTTCGTCTCCTGAACACACAGAATATCCGGGGCCTCCTTCTCCAGAAAATCCAGAAATCCTTTCTTCATACAGGCGCGCAGCCCGTTGACATTCCAGGAACACAGTTTTTTCATCCTCTACCTCCTGCAAATTCCTTCACAATCTCGATCCTGCCGACAATGTGCCGGTTAAATTCCTCCAGTTCCTCCGCCGGAATCCAGTATTCCTGATGATACACGTCCCCCACCGTCTGTACCTCATACCCTGTCCGCAATCACGCAAAACTGCCCCAGTCCCTGCCTGATCTATCCGGCAATCTGACTGCGGCAGTCACTCTGCACCTTATAAAAAACAGCAAGCAGGACGATAAGCCGGGTTATGTCGTTGGACGATCATCTATCTAGGCGTACCGTCACCGGCACGCTCAAGCGACCTACCTGGAGCTGACGGGCCGCCATATGCTCCTGCTTGGTCTTGCTTCGGATGGGGTTTACATGTGCCCCGCCTGTTACCAGCCGGGCGGTAGTCTCTTACACTGCCTTTCCACCCTTACCGGCGCTTTTGTCGCTCCGGCGGTTTATTTCTGTTGCACTGGCCTTGGAGTCGCCTCCACCGGACGTTATCCGGCATCCTGCCCTGTGAAGCCCGGACTTTCCTCACCTGATGATTCCATCAGCCGCGATCGTCTGTCTTACTTGCTGTATGCTTTTATTTTACCCTATTTTCTGCTGTTTGTCCACGCAGCGGGCGGTTTTTATTTCCCAAAATTTTCCGCGGCACAGATCCGTCCATGGCCGGCAGCAGCCCGCCGCCAGTATGCCGAACAACAGGAACGCGCCCAGCACATCCAGTACCGAATGCTGCCTGGTAAACAGGGTGGACAGAATGATCGCCACAGCGAAGAGCCTTCCGGTCCGGATTCCTCCCATGGGAAGCTGTCCCTTCTGCAGCTCCAGCGTATACTGAAGCACCAGCGTCACATACACATGCATGCTGGGAAATACGCTCTTCGGCGTATCCACTCCCTGCACGAACTGCATCAGGCACCCGCTCAGCACAGATGTATCATAGCTGATCCCCTCCCGCAGATCCAGTCCCGTGGGCCACACATAGGAAAGAATGAGAAATGCATTCATCCCGGCTGTCAGGATCAGCACCGCTCTCCTGTAATCCCGGTCACCGAGATTTCTGGCCGCCAGGACAACGCACACGGCGATATACGGAAACCAGCTCAGATATGGATAGATAAATACCGGAAGATACGGGATCCGGCGGTCCAGTCCGCAGAAAATCAGATGGACTGATTCCGGTTCACAGATCTCCAGATACAGAAACAGTCCCATATAAACAACAAACCATACCCCAAGAGGTATGAGATATCTTTCTTTAATAAATTTTTTCATAAATTACTCCCATGGCAGGCAATGCCCGGACGGAAAAGCCCTGCAGCGTTTCCTCATGGCATCCGGACATCCTGCTGCTTCCGGGCGCCGGCAAGGTCAGACCGGCGCCGTACAGCACTGCAGCTTATACGTTAAAGTAAGATCCTCCGATAAATTCCCTCAGAATGGAATTGTTCGGCACCAGGTTGCTGTCGATTCCCTGGAAATAGTTCAGGAATTTCAGCAGCCGCTTGGCTTCCAGATATTCGGGCTCTCCCTGACGGATTCCGAACAGCAGCGGCTCCGCATACTGTTTCAGCACAGACAGCTCATAGATCAGCGCCGAGTTAAACACCACATCCGCGTCTCCCTGATAGGGGAAGATGTTCTCATCCTCTCCCCTCCGGACGGACGGCCACATGGAGATGGTCTTTTTCGCGCTGGCGCCTCTCGTCCGGGCATCTCTCACCATTCGGCGGATCAGCCGTCCGTCTGTGGTGGCGATCCGGTTGTGCTCGTCAATATTAAGCTGGGTCAGCGCACTCAGATAGATCTTGAACTTGTTTTCCTTGGGCAGAGAATGGGACAGTGCATCGTTCAGGCAGTGGATTCCTTCGATGACCAGTACATCATCCGGCCCCAGCTTCAGAGTATTTCCCTTGTATTCCTTCTTGCCGGTGAGGAAATTAAAGGTGGGCATGGAGACTTCCTCGCCCCGCAGGAGCGCGCTCATCTGATCATTGAATAATTCGATGTCCATGGCACCCAGGCATTCAAAATTATAATTGCCGTCCTCATCCTTCGGCGTATCCTCCCGCTCCACAAAATAGTTATCCACTGCAATGGGATGGGGTCTCAGTCCGTGGGCCAGGAGCTGGATGGACAGTCTGTGGGAGAAGGTCGTCTTGCCCGAGGAAGAAGGCCCGGCAATCATGATCAGCTTCTTGTCCGGCTGGGAAGCGATCTGTGCCGCAATATTTCCCAGCTCCTTCTCCATGATGGCCTCCTGCGCCAGGATGATATCCCCGATGTTGCCGCAGGCGATCTGCTCATTCAGCGCGCCGATGGTAGCGACCTCCAGCACCTCGCTCCAGCTGGTGGAATTTTTGAGTGCCGTAAAGAGCTTGAACTCCGGCCGGAAGGGGCCGAATGTCTCCGGCGTCTTTGCCGGCGGATATTCCAGTACGAATCCTTCGTCATAGGGGATCAGTTTAAAATATCTCACATAGCCGGTATCCGGCGCCATATAGCCATAGTAGTAGTCTTCAAATCCGTCCAGCCGGTACACGTTGACGCTGGAACTCCTGCGGAACCGGAACAGCTTTGCCTTGTCCATCATCCCGTGGCGGGCGAAATTCTCGATGGCGTCCTCCACCGGGATCGTCTCTTTCTCAATGGGAAGCGCAAGCTCCACCAGCTCTTCCATACGCGCCTGTACCTTTTCCAGAAATGCTTCATCGGGCGTCACATTCCTGCTGGTGCAGTAATAGCCCTCACTGAGGGAAAAATGCACCTTGATCCCGCTGACCGCCTCCATGCCTGCCACATCGTAAATGGCTTTTAACATGATCAGAACGCCGCTCCGCTTATAAGTCTTATGCCCGTCCTGATGACCGGTGGTCAGAAATTCCACCACGCATTCATCCTTCACCTTCCGGAACAGTTCCCGCATCTTGCCGTTTTCCAGCACCAGAATGATATCATGAGGATAATTCTTCTGATACTCCTTCGCCAGCTCCAGATAAGTCGTGCCGTTCGGCACCTCTCTTTTCTTCCCTTCCACAACGATCTGTCTCATATGTAGACCCCCTTTTCTGTCAGATCACAGTAAACGGATGCTTTACGGGAACACATTCCATCCGGACCCCGGTCAGCACCTTTTCCAGATATGCCCTCACATCGTCCATAAAGATATGCTCAATGCCGTAATGTCCCGCATCGATGATGCAAAGACCCTGATCCACCGCGTCGATCCCTGTATGATGATCAATATCCCCTGTGATATACACATCGCACCCGAAACGAAGTGCTTCCTTCATGGTACTCTTCCCCGCCCCCGGGCAGATGGCGGCAGAATATACCTGCCGGTCCCGCGGGCCGAACAGCCGGACATCAGGGATCCGGAAGGTCTCCTTTACCAGCAGAGCGCATTCCTCCAGCGTCATACGCTTCGGCAGGATACCGACCCGGCCGATCCCTTCGCCGTCCTTTACCTCCTCCAGCACTGTACACTGCTGCAGATTCAGAAGCCCTGCGGCCAGATCAGCCATCCCTCTGGTGTCATAGTTCGTATGCATTGCATAATATGAGATATCATGCCGTATCAGAGAGATGAGCCGCCTTCCGGTCATGTCCTCATCTGTCACCCGTCTGATGGGAGAGAAGATCATGGGATGATGGGTGATCAGCATATCCGCCTCCCCTTCCACCGCCGTACGGATCACCTCGTCGGTGGCGTCCAGCGCCAGAAGGACCTTCTTCACTTCCTTATCCCTCCGGCCGGCCAGCAGTCCCACATTGTCCCAGTCACAGGCATATTCCGGAGAATATTCCAGCTCGATCAGCGTACATATATCACTGCATTTCATCAAAGAGATGCCTCCTTTCCTGTCAGTCACAGATCTTTGCCGCATCTGACAACATACAGCCTGTCATTTTCATACTTTCTTTTATTTCCTGTGCCCGCGCCGTATCCTCTTTTCCATTTGCCTCCAGCTTCAGAAGAATCCTCTGTCCTTCCTGGAGCTTCGTCTCCAG
This sequence comes from Lachnospiraceae bacterium, assembly GCA_910574805.1. Lineage (GTDB taxonomy): Bacteria > Bacillota > Clostridia > Lachnospirales > Lachnospiraceae > Hominiventricola. Next base: position 29,215 of record CAJTCV010000013.1, read on the forward strand.
ATACGACCGCAGTACCTCCGGCGACCGCTGCACCTCTGCTTTCCCGTAATACAGCTCCGCCTGTTCCATCCGGCGCTCCTGTCCGCGGACCGCCCGCATCATGGGATAGTATTTCCCGTCCTCTTCCACCAGTTCTTCCGTCTCCACCCGGTATCCGTGCTTCTGAAGCCAGTCCCGTACTCTGTAAACATCCGACTGAGGCTGGAGAATCAGCTCCTCCACCCCGGAAAGATGCGGGATTCCCTCTGTCAGGATCCGCAGGATCAGCATCCCGCCCATGCCGGCGATCAACACAGTGTCCGCATCCTCCGCCCCCAACTCCCGGAGCCCGTCTGACAGGCGCGTCTCAATATATGTAGCAAGCCCTGCCTCCCGAATATGCGCTTCGGCACGGGCAAGCGGTCCCCGGTTCACATCCATGGCAATGGCCGAGGGGATCTTCCCCGCCTGCACCAGTGCGATGGGGATATAACCGTGGTCTGTTCCCACATCTGCCAGCCGGTTCCCCTCTGTCACCAGCGAGGCCAGCTTCTGCATCCTCCTGGACAACTGCATGGCTCCGCCCCTAGTCCAGGAAGTCCTTGAGCTTCCGGCTTCTGCTGGGATGACGGAGTTTGCGCAGCGCCTTCGCCTCGATCTGGCGGATCCGCTCCCTGGTCACGTTGAACTCCTTGCCCACTTCCTCCAGGGTCCTCGCACGCCCGTCATCCAGCCCGAAACGCAGGCGGAGTACCTTCTGTTCTCTCTCGGTCAGAGTCCCCAGGACCTCCACCAGCTGCTCCTTCAGAAGCGTGAAGGCAGCAGCCTCCGCCGGCACCGGTACATTGTCATCCTGGATAAAATCTCCCAGATGGCTGTCCTCTTCCTCTCCGATGGGGGTCTCCAGAGATACCGGTTCCTGGGAGATCTTCAGAATCTCACGGACCCGCTCCACCGGCATGTTCATCTCCTCGGCAATCTCCTCGGGCTGCGGTTCTCTCCCCAGCTCCTGCAGAAGCTGCCTGGATACCCGAATCAGCTTGTTGATCGTCTCTACCATATGCACCGGGATACGGATCGTACGCGCCTGATCCGCAATGGCTCTTGTAATCGCCTGACGGATCCACCAGGTGGCATAGGTGCTGAACTTATAACCCTTCCGGTAATCAAATTTTTCCACTGCCTTGATAAGCCCCAGATTCCCCTCCTGGATCAGATCCAGAAAGAGCATCCCGCGCCCCACATATCTCTTGGCGATGCTGACCACAAGGCGGAGGTTCGCCTCTGCCAGACGTTTCTTGGCTTCCTCATCTCCAAGCTCCATCCGCTTCGCCAGATCAATCTCTTCTTCCGCACTCAGAAGGGGAACCTTGCCAATCTCCTTCAGATACATACGGACCGGATCTTCGATGCTGACGCCATCGGGTACGGACAGATCGATCTGCTCCACATCCACATCGTCATCGTCGGTGAGGATGATATTGCTGTCATCATCATCGTCCGTGATCCGGAGCACATCGATATTATTCTGTTCCAGAAAATCCAGGATCTTCTCGAACTTTTCCGCATCCAGTTCCATATCATTGAAAAAGTCGCTGATCTCCTGGTATTCCAGGACATTCTTCTTCTTCTTGGCGATCGAGAGCAGCTCTTTCAATTTGTCACTGAATTTCACTACATTTTCTTCCATACTGGTTCTTCCTTCCATAATTGTTCATATTTTATCCTTAATCCAAAGAAATATGCAATTTCTCAATTTCCCGGCGTTTCTGCACGATCTTCCGGAGCATTTCCATGTCTTCAGGGTCTCTGTGGGCGGTCTGCCAGGCAATATAATTCTGTTTTACCCGAAGAATCGTCTCCTGAAGCGCCTTTTCCTCTTCTTCTCTGCCGGACAATGCCTGGATCGTATCCTGGAGCATGGCTGCCACCTGCTTCTGCTCTTCTTCCTCCGTGAAATACTGGAACAAAGACGCAGGATTCAGACGCCCCCCTGCCTGCTGCTCCTCCAGAAGCTCCGCCACGCGCCTGCACAGCGGATCTGTAAATTCCTCCGGCTCCACATATTTCCGGACATTCCGGAACATACGTTCTCCGGAGCTCATCCAGGTGATCAGAAGACGCTGGGCGCGGAGCGTACTGTCCTCCCGCTTTCTTCGCCTCTGTCCCGACGGAGCCGGCTCGGGCGCCGCTCTTTTCATCAGACCGCCGGTCTTCTCGCCCACCTGCCGGACCATGCCCTCCAGCTGTCCCTGAGACAGTCCGTACCGCTTTGCCGCTGCTGCCGTATAGCTGTCCCTCTCGATGCCCTGCTCAAACTCCAGAAGCTTCCCCGACAGAGCCCGGAAAAATGCGGTCCGGCTCTGGGGCTCTCCCATATCGTACTGCCGTTCCAGAACCCCAAGTTCAAAGGAAAAGCTGCTCTCCGCCTGATCCATGCGCTCCTGGAAGCGTTCGGCGCCCTCTGCTTTCAGGAACTCATCCGGATCCTTGTAAGGCTCCATATGGATGATCCGGGCCGTCAGCCCCGCCTCTTTCAGGATCGGAATCGCCCGGAGCGCCGCTTTCACTCCCGCCTCATCGCTGTCATAGGTCAGCAGCACCTCGTTGGTATAACGCTTCAGAATCGAGGACTGCTGCGTCGTAAAAGCAGTCCCCAGAGACGCCACAGCCTGAGAAAAGCCCGCCTGATGCATGGCGATCACGTCCATATATCCTTCACAGAGGATCATATTGGGCTTCCGGCTCATACGCGCCAGATTCAATCCGTAGAGGTTCCTGCTCTTATCGAAGACCCGGGTCTCCGGAGAATTCAGATACTTGGGCTTTCCATCTCCCATGACTCTGCCGCCGAAGCCGATGACACGGTTATGAATATCCATAATCGGAAAAATAACGCGGTTCCAGAACTTGTCATACATGCCCCGCTTCTCATCCACCTGCATCAGCCCGGACTCCTTCAGTATCTGGTCCCCGTAGCCTTTGCTCTTTAGATACTGATACAGGCTGCTGCGTCTGTCCGCATAGCCCAGTCCGAATTTTTTCATCGTCTCCTGATCCAGCCTTCGTCCCAGCAGGTAATCCATGCCCTGCTTTCCCGCCGGCTGCCGCAGAATATAATAATAGTAGCTCGCCGCAAGCCTGTTCATCTCCATAATCTGCGCTTTCAGATCTGCCTGCTGCCTCGCTTCCCTGGAATTGTCCTGCTCCGGAAGCGCGACTCCCGCCCGGTCTGCCAGCACCCGCACCGCCTCCGGAAAGGTCAGATTCTCATATTCCATGACGAACTTGAAGACATCCCCTCCCGCACCGCAGCTGAAACAGCGGTAGATCTGCCGGGGCGGATTCACCGACATGGAAGGATTGCGGTCATTATGGAACGGGCAGACCCCCACATAATTGCTGCCCTTTCGCTGCAGTTTGATATATCCTGAGATCACATCCACGATCTCACTTCTGGAACGGATCTCTTCCACAAGCTCCTGCGAATAAAAACTCATGTCACACCTGATTCCTGTCAAGATTTCCAGGAATCCGGAATAAAGAATTCCTGAAATTTGGATATGGCATACTGGTCCGTCATCCCCGCGATATAGTCGCTGACACTCCGTTCCTGGGTCTCCCCGGACTGCCACATCCGTTCCACATATTCCTTGGGCAGAAGCTCCGGATGGTCCATATAATAATGAAACAGCTCCTTCACGATATTCTGTGCCTTCTGCTCCTCCCCTTTTGCCTTGGGATTGGTATATACATTATCAAACATAAATCTACGCATCCCCATGAATGCATATTCCACATCCTCGGACATCCGGATCATCTTTCTGTCCAGACTCTGGTCCACAATATCATGGATCATGGTGTTCAGCCGCTCCCTGGTGGAATGCCCCAGGATATCCGTATATGCCCTCGGAAGATCCCGCTCCCGGATGATGCCTCCCCGGATGGCGTCGTCCACATCATGGTTGATATACGCGATCTTGTCCGAATACCGGACGATCACGCCCTCCAGTGTCGCCGCCTTTCCGGTCATCTGATGGTTCCGTATCCCGTCCCGCACCTCCCAGGTCAGGTTCAGACCTCTGCCGCCTTTCTCCAGCCGTTCCACAATCCGTACACTCTGTATGTAATGGGCGAACCCTTCGCTGCACACCTCATTGAGCGCCCGTTCTCCGGCATGTCCAAAGGGCGTATGCCCCAAGTCATGCCCAAGAGCGATCGCCTCCGTCAGATCCTCATTCAGCCGAAGCGCCCTTGCAATGGTCCTGGCATTCTGCGCCACCTCCAGCGTATGGGTCAGGCGGGTCCGGTAATGATCCCCTTTGGGCGTCAGAAATACCTGCGTCTTATGCTTCAGCCGCCGGAACGCCTTGCAGTGCAGGATCCGATCCCGGTCCCTCTGATAGACCGGACGGATATCGCAGGGCGGTTCGTCCCGGTCTCTGCCCCTGGAATCCCGGCTGAAAGCTGCATAAGGACTTAAAAATTCCAGTTCCCATTTCTCTGTCTTTTCCCGAATGGTCATACCTCTCTCCCGATCTGATCCCCGCATCCGCTCCCGGCGGACACGTCCGTTAAAGTCCTTTTCTTTTTATCCTTTTTTCTGATCTTCGGATACTGTTTCTTTCCCACCATATACTTTTTCATATAGGCGAAGGTCTGTTCTTCTCCCTTTTCATCCAGCATATGCAGAATATATTCCAGCAGCTCCCGGGTCTCATCGTGAATCAGATAAGCGCCCTTCCCCTGCTCGTAATAGGCCAGGGGCGAATGCCGGGTGTAATTCTTTCCCTCGTACACCTTGGAGGCGGCGATCCGGTCCATGATCATCTCATTGACATATTTCAGCGGCATCTTCATGCCGGCCATGCACCGCCTGGGCTTCAGACTGTAGTCAATCCAGTATTCATAGTGATGCTTGTTGCGCCCCTTGTGATGAAGCCAGGCAGAGGAATATCCCTTTGCTTCCCGCTCCGCATTGTTGGGGCTCTGAAAACCCTGGTAATACCTGCAGCCCTGCCAGAACTCCGCAGGCGTATATTTGGACAGATCATGAGTCAGCCCCTGCCAGTACATCCCCACCCTGAAGCAGTGACGCGCCACCATGACCTTGTGCTCCGTGATCGTATGTAAATGTTTCCATATATTAATCAGTCTCATCTTTTTTCCCTGCCAGTATCATGATCGTCCGGGGCTCCACCTTGATCATCTTCTGATCCTCAAGAAGCGGTTCCTCCCCTTTCCGGTAAAATGCCTCCGGCTCTCTTCCCGTATCCGCCGCCACATGCCACCGCTCGCCTCTGGGCAGAGTGGGAAGCGCCAGCTCATGGGCGATCATGTGCATATTGTACACCACATAACAGGTATCCGTCCCTGTATAACAGCCCGCATAGAGAATCCCCATCTGCCGGCTGTGATCCTCAAACTCTCCATACCATGCTTTTTTCCCATGATAGGACAGGTCCGGCATCCCCCGGGAGAGGCGGTCCTTCCCCTCGTATTCTCTGCGCCTGCCGAATACCGGCGATTCCTTCCGGTAGCGGATGGCTTCCCGGACAAAATTCCTCAGATCCCGGTCGGCCTTTGTGCGGCTCCACTGGATCCAGGCAGTCTCGTTGTCCTGACACCAGACATTGTTGTTGCCCTGCTGCGAATTGCCCATCTCGTCCCCGCCGTAGATGGCCGGCACACCCTGGGACAAAAGGATCAGTAAAAATGCATTGCGCAGCTGTCTTCTCCTCAGCTTCTTCAGCTTCCTGCCGGCAGCAGGGCCCTCTTCTCCGTAATTGCAGCTGTAATTGCAGGCGGTACCGTCCCGATCCTCCTCACCGTTGGCCTCATTGTGCTTCACATCATAGGAAACAGCGTCCATAAGCGTAAAACCGTTGTGGTACGCCATATAATTGACCACAGCCTGCAAAGGCGGGTTCCTGCGCATGTCATAAGCGACCTGACCCAGCATGTCCTCGTCTCCCCGCAGGAAGCGCCTCGCCCGCTCAAGAAACCCGTCGTTGTATTCCGCAAGCCTCCGGTACGCCGGCTCATAGCCCGGTTCGTAGATCTGCTCCAGCGGAAAATACTCGCTCATGATCTTGATCCCGGACAGTCTGGGATCCAGCGCCAGATCCTCCAGAAGCGTCCCCCGGCAGTTCACATGGACCCCGTCGATATGATATTCCGATACCCAGTAGCAGATGCAGTCCCGGATCAGATAAGGGCTGGTCCTCTCCGGAAAATAAAATTCCAGGATCAGCTCCAGACCGTTCCTGTGCAGTTCCCGCACCAGCTCCTTCAGCTCTCTGACCGGGTCACCGGACGCGCTGTAGGACGCCTTTGGCGCGAAAAAGCAGGCATCTCCATATCCCCAGTAATTGATCCGGTCCGTGTCCATCCGTCGCACAGGCATATGCTTTTTTGACGCCTTCGCCTCCTCATACTCTGCAAATTCATACACCGGCATCAACTCCAGCTGTGTGATGCCCAGATCCCTCAGATAGGGGATCTTCTCCCGGATCCCGGCAAAGGTTCCGGGCCGGCGCACTCCGGATGAGGCATCTCTGGTAAATCCTCTCACATGCGTCATATACAGCACACACGCTTCATAGGAAAGCATCAGAGGCCTGTCTCCCTTCCATGAAAAGTGATCGGACTGCAGGACGCCTCTGAGCCCATGAGGACCTTCCGGTCGAACACCCCATGCCTCCCTGCCGGTCAGCCGCACGGCATAGGGATCCTGCACCACTTCTCCATGAATCCTGTAATTATATTCATATTCCTTCGCAGGCAGACCGCTGATCTCCATGGCATAGATATCACCGAAGCGCATCTCCTCTGTAAATGGCAGCTCTGCCGCAACTGTACTGCTTCCTTTTTCATACAGCAAAAGGCTGCAGTCCTTCCCATCCCTCACTACTACTGCAAAATTGATGTCTTTCCCGTTCCTTGTCACTCCCAGATGCGCCGGAACCCCGGCTCCCGTGTGATGTTCAAACATATCCTCTGTCCTTTTCCCTTCAGCAGTCGACACTTATCCCAATTATAAAGAGTATAGCACCCCGCAGACTTTTTTGCAATCAAAAAAAACGTCTGTATCCTGCAGGCGTTTTTTGTATGCTTTCTTGCGTCAATAAAAATCTATTCCCCAAAAAATTTCTGCCGCAGAGCATCTTTCCGCGGCAGTCCCACTTACTGCGACCTTGTCGTTATTTTCATATCCTGCAGCGGTCTTACGGTTCATCGAACCAGGAAGGCTCTTTCTCTTCCTCTGTTCCCACTGCGCTGGCAATCAGCCGGATCATCTCCCAGATGGACCGGAAACAGAGCGTCCGGTTTCTCTCCATCCATGTGATCCGCCCCTGCCAGCTGCTGTTCTGCCGGTGCTGCACACGGATAATAAAGGTTCCCAGCTCTCCATGATTTCTCAATAATTCTTCGTCGCTCATCTTTTCCTTCCTTTCCTGATTCGGTTCCTTCCTCCCGGCTGGCGCCTGAAATGTACGCCCGGCTGTGGTGGGATGAGGAAAATCTGTCGTTTCAAAAAACTGTTCACACTGAAAAAGCATCTGTTCTGTATTGTCAAACAGGAACGCATCCTCTGCGTATCTGTGATAAAAACGCCCGGACAGCTGACGGTTCCCAGTCCCGTCAACACACAGGACAATCCCGTTGCGTGCACCTATATACCACTGCGACTTGTCCATAGATCAAACCCTCTCAAGTTTCCAAATCATCTTTCCTCCGGGCAGGAAACAACATTTACATAATATCTTACCCCTGTGCGCTGCCGTCCGGTGAGAAACTGCTCGTCGATCCGCTTCTGGACTATGGCACAGTCCTCCAGAGTGATATTGACCAGCAGTACCAGATACTGGCCCTTCCCGTACTTCACTACGGCATCTGCGTGCCGGACGGATCTGCAGATTGCCTGCTCCAGCCGTCCGGTCAGCTCTTCCAGAGCTGCGCCGTCCTGCATGGGATTCCCTTTGCTGTCCACTACCGTGCAGATCATCAGATACACGGACATCCCGCCCCGTTCCATCATCCGCCGCACCGTATGATAGATTCCTTCAAAAACAGGCCAGGAGCACAGATAACCGCCCCGCTCCTCTTCATCCGTCTGTTTCAGCTCTGACTGGATCGTGTCCAGCGCCGCATAGCCATGATTCATCTGCGTCCCCATCCGGTCCAGAAGCTCTCTCAGCCTCCTGGATGGCCGCACGCCCTGCTCCTGCATATAGGATGACACCGTATCATCGTACAGCTTTCTGGCCTCTTCCAGCCTGCCCATGGAGGTCAGCGCTTCCATGGTGATCACTTCCCAGTCTCCGAAAGGGCTGTTCTGGGACACACAACGGCCCAGACGCTCCATTTCCTCCCAGTCCTGCCGGTCGCGAAGCAGCTCCACCGCCTGCTCCACACAGGAAAAATACAGCATCTGATAACGCCTCGCCTCCTGTGCGATCCATATAAACCCCAGCTGGCGGGGAAGAAATTCTCCGCCGTAGTGATAACAGGTATCCAGAAGAGACCGAAGTTTCTGTTCCGGATCCGTCTCTTCTTCCGCCTTCCTGCAGGCCTGCTCGAACGCTTCTGCATCCTCCTGCACCGGAATCTGGTCAGTCCAGTAGAAAATTCCCTCCTTCTGCAGGATGTAGTCTGTGTCCGGCAGTCCGGCCTGTCTCAGCCTCTTCCTCGCATTATAAAGGGTACTCCGAAGGGAATGATGGACGTTATCCACCTCCCGCTCTCCAAACAGTACCTCTTCCAGCAGGTTCCGGCTGACACCTTCTCTTCGGTAATGCAGCAGAAGCTGCAGCAGATAGACGAACTGAGACTCTCTCTGCTTCGGTCCGCCGGCGATGGAGATCCCGTTCCATGTGACCGAAAATCCGCCAAGCATCTGCACCTGAAGCACCTCTTCACCCATACACTTTCTCCTGATTATAGTTCCGCATATGCGGGGAAAAGCCCCGGCGTCCCTCCCGGGCTCTTCCCCGCATATGCTGTTTTTGCTTTTTTCGTTCCGCTTTTTATTCCGGCGTCAGCGCCTTCCCCGGAGGATAGCGGCGAGCATGTGGAACATAACGCCGCATGCTGCAAAGACCGCGGCATAGACTTTGCCCGCTGTGCCTGCCATCAGGGTCAGGATACTTCCGAGCACCGGGATATGGCATTCCACCCGCCCGATCAGGCTGGCGTAATCCACCGGCGCCAGGTCTTCCCGGCTGTTGGCATCTCCTTTGGTGACAAATTCACCCTCCACATATCGATTTTCCTCTACCCGGTGCGTGACCACCGAGTCGCCCTTCCGATAGGCGATCACATCTCCGGCTTCGATCTCTTCCGGAGCGGAGGGCGCCACGTACAGGACACTCCCCACCGGGATCTCCGGCTCCATACTTCCGCTGACCACCTCATAAATTTCATACCCCAGAAAACGCGGGACCGTCAGCGGCAGGAAAGCGGCGATGATCCCCAGAAGGATCAAAGTCCCGAGTACGCTGCAAAGGGCAGGAAACCATTTCCCGCCCTTTCCGGCAGAAGGCATGGAAGATATCCGCCCCGTCATTGGCTCTCTTCCTTTTTCCTTCTTTTCTTCAAGGTCCATATGCACCAGATCCCGCCGCCTGCAAGTATCAGGCAGGACCCGGCTACTACCGGTACAGGTACCCCCAGAAGACTGGCCTCTCCTGCGACGTTAAAGATCGAAGGCAGTCCTGACAGAGGAACATCCTCATCCAGATCCTGTACCTGCTCCGGTTCGTCCGCCAGCGGCGTATTTTCATCCGGAACTCCCGTCAGCCCGGCGTCTGCTCCTGCGGCTCCGGCATCGCCCGCATCCGCTCCTGCGGCTCCGCCGCCTGCTCCCGCCGCGCCTTCCCCCGCTGCAGCGCCGCCCGGAACACCGCCTTCCACAACAGTCCCGGTATCCGTCACTGTGACGCCGGCTTCACCGCCTGCCGGTGTCTCCGTTCCTCCTGCGGTTCCGCCGCCTGCTGCGCCGCGGACATAGACGAACCGGAAAATATTTTCTGCGGCATCCTTCTGAAGCGTCTTTGTCAGGTTATATGCCTGGGGCCGGTATCCGTCAATATACAGATACGCGATTACCGGTTTGTCACCCACATTGCCGTAATAAGTCTCACTGGGCGCCAGCGCGTCCCCATCCTCGTCCACATACTCGATCGTATAGGACGTCATATCACCCAGTATACCATAACTGATCACAAAGTCCATATCCCCGGTAACAATAAAAGAAGAAAGACTTGTAGCAGATGTATTACTGTCCTTTCCGCTCTCCCGGATTCCCTTGACATAATATTTACTGTTATCCGACACAGCCGTGTCACTCATACGAAAATCCACCGTCGTTCCGGGCGCCAGATTCTCATACACCACCGCTTCCTGTCCCCGATAAGTTCCTCTCTGCCCTGCAAAGATACGTACCGTATATGTATATGGTACACCATCATCTGCTTCCGCCGCTGCAGCGGGCAGGACTGCCGTACTGAGCAGAAACAGGGAACACGCCGCACAGAACAACCTCATCCATTTTTTCATGCCTCTTCCTCCCTCAGTCTCCTCCGGTTCTCCCGGAAGAACCAGACCGCCAGCGCCAGAAGCAGCAACCCGCTCACCGTCATGATCCCTGCATAAACAAGAGGCCTGGTCATGTCGCCGGTCTGTACGCCGCTCATGCACACTACATTTGACCGCAGCAGATCAATGGGGGAAGGATTTCCGCCACCACCGCCTCCGGACGGAGAGGACGGGCGCAGCTCCACTGCAAAATTCATCTGCAGGTCTGCCAGCGTATCCTGATAATCATTGTTCTGTGTCTCACCGTCCAGAGCCACCTCCAGGGCTATGGATCCGCCCTCTTCCTTCTTCAGCGTATCCAGATAAAAATAATCCTGCAGGGCGTTGGTCGCCTCGTGAAGCCCTGTTCCTGCCGCGCTGACGGTCTCGCCGCCCACGGTGTCATTGTCAAACAGGACGGTCTCTGCCCCGGTGTGATCCGTATACACCAGCCGGTAAGTATATCCGCCTCCGCTGGTTGCTCCGTTGGCACTGCGGTCCTCCAGAGAATACAGGACCTTATTGGTCATATACCAGTCCGTCTCGGCAGCATTTTCATTGCTGAGTCCCAGGGAGAAGATCACCCGGTCTCCCGGCTGCATCCCGGCGATCACATCATTCAGATCCGATGTCCGAAAGGTGCTCTCCATCTCCTTCTCTTCCGTGAAGACCACTCTCCATCCCTCGTCCCCGTAGAACGTCTCCGCCTGCACCGGGATCTCCAGGCTGAAGATCAGCGCCGCGCTCAATATAAAACCAACTGTTTTCTTCACTGTGGATACCTCCTGATCTTACTGAAGACTCAGTGTATTGTTCTCTACCTTCACTCTTCTGCCCCAGACGCTCCAGACAGCGTCCTCGGCATTGTGCTCCTGCACTGCGTCCACTTCCACTTCGATCTGAAACTGTACGCCGTCATAATCATATGTGGTCGTGATCGTCGTGCGTCCTCCTTCTGTGACCTTCTGCTCCGAGACCTTTTTCGCAATGCTGTCATCAATGGTCAGAGAATCTGCAAAAAGAGGCGTTTCTTCACCCGAAAGCAGGAGTTTGTTATAATACAGCACAGTACGCTCTCTTGTGACCTCATTGATCGCCGTATCCTCCAGCCAGTCGGTGTCCAGATTGACCAGGTGCAGATCGATCAGCTCCGGCGACAGCGTCTGCAGCTTGTTGCCGTCCTCATCCAGCCAGTAACGGTAGATACTCACGCGCACATACTGATTGATGGTGCCGGTATTCTGGACCTTCAGCTCCTCTCTGTATGTCTTCCCCAGCTTCAGGGACTCTCCTGCATCCTCATCCAGCATCCCTTCCAGGAGACGCTTATAACCCTTTTCCTCCTGCGCCTCATCCCAGGTCCCGTCTGCCCTGGCATCATAATTCCGCCAGGATACTGCCTTCGGCTCCTGATCATGCTCTCCCTGTTCCAGAAGCGTGACTCCGATGTCATACATCTGTACCCGGGAGGTATACGTCTCCGAATAATACGTCAGCGCTGCCCGTGCACCACCTATGGATCCGGAGAACAGAAGGAGAACCGCTGCAGCGAACATCAGTACGACCCCCCAGGAAGGTATTACCGTCTTTTTATGTTCCTTCATCCCTCACTGCCTCCTTCCCCGCTGCCTGGAGCCGCCGGCGTCACAGGCGCTGTGATCTCATGCCGGTCCAGAGTCTCGTTCCAGTCCACTCCGTCATATCCCACCGGATCACCATTCTCATCGTAACGGACCGGCGTACTCTCGTAGATGACGATGACGTTGAGCGGATCTTTGTTCTCCCGGCCCTTCAGGTCCGGAATCTTCAGTTCCAGTACACTGGTGGAGCTGCCGCCTTCCACCGGCTTCACATAATAATAGAATCCGTCTGCCTTCTGCTCTGTCCAGTCCTCTCCCGAGCCCACCGGCGTGTGATCGATGACGCCGTTTTCCGTATAGTCCTTTCCGGCGAAAGCTTTCACACGGATATAGACCGGTTCGGAGCCTGCTTCACTGGCGATCTGGATATGCTTCGTCTCTGCGGAAAAACTCTCCGTGATCTCGGTCTCATCGCCCAGATGGATCGTCTTGCCTCCATAGGCCTGTGCATAGGTGGTAAAATAGGCCCATGCCCTGCCGATCCCTGCAGTCATGATCGTCGCCAGGGCGAGGACAACGAGGAAATATCTTCTCTTCTTCATATCCATTCTCCTGATCTTGGTATAAAAATTGGTGATTGTGTCAGTCCACAGGCCCGTATTCTGCAAGTCAGCGGGACCTGTTCAGATCTACTGCAGATATTCCGGCTTCGTATCCGGCGGCAGTCCCTCATTGCCCGGCGCCTGCTGTACCGGATCGGAATACCATCTTCCGCTCTCCGAATCATATACAAACTGATTCTTGATGCCGTGCCCTTTCGTCCTCCGGCCGTCGTACCGGTTTTCAAATTCCACAGATACCGCCTCATCTGCCCGGATCGTCTCCGTGCGTTCCCCCGGCACTGTGAGCTCATAGCTGGACCCGCTGTACACTTCCGTCACGACAGCCCTGGCCCCTGCCGGGATCCAGTCCAGCCTGGCTGACGCCGGAGCATCCCCCGATCCTGAGGTCCCCGGTCCGGTAAATGAGATCTTGTCGTATGCATCATAGACGATCTTGTCATCCAGAGTTCCCACCACATGGAAGACAAAAACTGCCGGTTCCGGCGTCTGTCCCTCTTCCAGCTCATATTCCCGGAGTGTCTTTATAATCTCCAGCGAACCATAACGAAGCTCTCTGGCCGATTTCAGAATCACTTCCATCGTATAGCTCCAGTCCCCTGGGGACGCGGTATTGATCACTCCCTGCGCATCCGCGGGCTTCGTGGGAAGCGCCACCAGCTGCGGAGTGAACATATATTCGTATCTGGCGGAATGAGCAACCGTGACCAGTCTGGACGACTCTGCAGACTCTCCGGCTGTCTCATCCGATGTCTCCTGAAGAACCGTCTTCACATATTCGGACGGTTCCATATCCCTGCCCCGGGCAACGATCAGATACAGTCCCGCATCCAGTCCGGTCAGCGAAGCGCCTGTGTCTTCCACAGCTTTCATATCCACCGGGTCATACGCACTCTCCGTGGCAAATGTGATCCCGGCTGCCTCCTGCGCCAGTCTCTCCCAGTCCTCTGCCGTATAAGTCTGCAGTGTGGAATATTCCGAGATATCGAGCTTCCCGTATCCGGCTGACGGCTGGAAATAATAAGTGTCATATCCGCTCAGCTTCTCTGCTTCTGCGATCCTGTACAGATCCACCACCACGTCCGCTGTCTTCATATCCTCCCAGTATGCCTGCTTCTCTTCATCTGCCGTCTGGAGGTCGACGGGATAGACCGTCAGCCCGCAGGTTTTCGTCAGATCGATCTGCTCCGACGGCGCCGCCCCGCTGATAAGCGGCGGTACCGTACACACACCGACAGCCAGGGACAGAGCGGTGAAAAGACCTATCCATTTCTTTTTCATGAGCAGTTCCTCCTTCGCCTTTCATGAAACATCTGCCTTATTTCCTGTCTTCAGAAGCTGTTCCCGGTTATCTCCGGGAGCGTCTGTCATTTTCGGAGTTCCTCAAGAATCTCCCGTCCGCTCTTCCCCGGCCCCTTGATCCGGTAATAGAGCAGCATGCCGGCCAGCGACAGGAACAAAAGCGGAATCCCCACAGCCGGTATGACCACATAGGTCGGTATCCGTACTGCTTCCGCCACTACCACCACTTCCCCGGCGATATTCTCGATCCTTCTTCCCCGGACCAGCATCCGGTGGGTATTGATGCCGTAAGGCGTACAGGTGACCAGCGTACAGTAGTCCTTTCCCGCCTGGATCGCCAGATCATCCGTCTCTTCCGGCAGTACGATGCGGATCTGATCCACCATATAGGTGATCGTCTGATCCATGACATTCAGAGTAAATACATCGCCCTCCTGCATCTGATCCAGATCCGAGAAAAGCTTCGCGCTGGGCAGCCCCCGGTGGCCCGACAGGACACTGTGGCTTCTCTCCCCGCCCACCGGAAGAGAAGAGCCCGGAATATGGCCCACTGCGATCTGCAGCACCGCCTCATCCACGCTGTGATAGACCGGCAGATTCACGCCGATGGCGGAGATCTGCACATAACCCATAATTCCCGTGCCTCCGATATCCAGAAGGCTCAGATATTCTGCATATTCCTCTTCGGTAAGATCATAGTCCACGCCGTCTGCCAGCGCCGCATTGTACCTCCTGGCGGCTTCCAGCATCCTCTCCTTCTCTTCTCCGGACAGGTCTTCCACGGCAGTCACATAACCCGCGATGGCACGGGTGGCATGCATGGAATTCCACCAGTCGCTGACGGAAGGGTAGAGCAGAATACATACGCCTGCCAGCAGTATGACGACTAATATGACGGTGGACAGGGAAGGCCCCTTTCTGCGCCGCTTCGGGGCTTCCTCTGCGGCCTTCTCCGCGGGATTTCCGGGCTGCTTTTCTTCTGGTTGCTTTTTCTCTTTCATAGGTTTCCCCGCTGTATGTCTGTAGATTGGCATGGCGGGCCTGTCATGGGCCCCTGTGATCCACAGGGCGGCCTCTCCCGCCTGCTGACGTCGGCCGGATCTTATGATCCGTTGCTCACCGCACACCACGGGAAGGTGTCAGCTCGTGCGGCTGATCCCCGGGGACGGGGACATCCTGCCTCGTATCTGCCGGCCGGCCCGGACATCCGCCCCGGGCCGGGACCGGCAGGCGTCCGATGCAGGACGCCGGTCCCCGGGAAAATCGTATGGTATGAAGGATATGCGTTCCTATCCTTATGTATCTGGTGTCAGACTTCTTACCTTAACGTACACTCATACGCTTCTTCGTTACCAGCAGGATGCCTGCGCCGATCACGAGGATGCCGCCGATCACGTAGAAGATCGTGGTACCGATACCGCCGGTGGAGGGAAGGAGGGAGCCCTTCTGGTTCTCTACTGTAAATTTATACAGTGCTTTGCCATTTACATCCTCTGAACTTAAAGCCTCACCGTCTTTTTTCACTGTCCAGACACACTTCATGTCTGTTGAATCGGCCGAAGGCTGAGCCCATTCAATCACAATGGTGATGGGATCCGTCAGTAAGTTATAGCCATTCGGAGCTTTGATCTCACTGATCGTATAAGTTCCAGCAGGCAGACCCGCCAGATTCAGAAGACCATTGTCATCTACATACGCTGTGAACTGTCTTGTAGTCACCATACTACCATTTACTTCTATCTCGACTTCTTCTGACGGCTCTTTCGTCAAACCAGTTGACTCTACCAGCTTGTAGGTCTTTGTAACAGCACCGCCGCTGACATGCTCATAATATTTTGATGTATCCTTTGTCGCATCATCTGCATTAAAGACAGGAGCTGTTGCCGTATAGGTTCCGTCTTTCAGCAGATAATAAACATTGTTCGGATCTGTATCTGCCGCCGTACGCTCCACATACTCTGTCTTGTTTACCAGTACCTGATTCAGTACATCAGCCGTGATTGTAAACTGTGCACCCGGCAGTGCAGCATTTGTAGTACCATCAATCTTTTTCAGCTGAATACCAGTTGTATACGTACAGGTCTGGCTCTTGGGTGTATCGCCTGTGGGCGCATTCGGGCTCGGATAATCCGGCGTGTTCGGAGTTCCTCCGTCTACCGTATTCGGATTCTTGGAGTATACCAGTTTCACCTCATTGATTTCACCGGTTGTTCCAACCTGCACCTTTTCATTGACAACTGCAGAATAAGTAACTGTTATTTTCTTTGCACCTTCGTCCGTACCTGCTCCAATTGTCTGATACTGAAGGAAATTATTAAACACGACCTCAAATGCACAGATGCTGTTACGCTCAGTCTCTGTCAAAGCTCCAAGTTCAGCTTCACTTGTTATGACTTTAAATGGTTGTGTCGTTATCACGCCATTATCCGCATATGCAGGAGCTGTATTATACAGTCTCAGATAATAGCTTTCTGACTCTGCTCCTGCCGTTGCCAGACTCAGGTTTTTACTTCCGATCGTAACTGCCACATCTGCATTGAAATTAAATCCTTCCGGCAGTTTATCCTGGATCACAAAGAAATACTCTTCATAACCGTCCATATTCGGAACCTTTGAATCTACAACAAACGGAACGGTATCCCCGATGGCCGCATTGTTAAATTTCACCTTTCCATCATAACAGTTAATCGTATGCTTGTGATCCGCCGCTGTATTGTTACAGGTCAGATTCGTAAGGATATTCTTGTCTACGCCTGGAGCATCTGCCTTTGCAGCCACATTGACATCTGCCACAACCTGCAGGATATATCTGGTCTCAGCATCTCCCTCCGCAATCGTCCCTGTATCTTTCACAAAATAGTAGCCGTCTCCGGTAACATCGATCGTATAAGGACTCTTTGCTACTGTACTTACGCCTGCTTGATCTGCCAGATAGTCACCGATGATCTCGGAGAATTTATCCATCTGTTTGTCAGTAAAACCATTCAGAGCCGCTGCAACATCTGCTGCGTTTGCAGCCTCCGCAAATACATTTACATCATTTTTTTCAAACAAAACTTCTGCCTTTAATTCTTTCAGCAGTGCGGTCTCTTTATCCGTATCAGTTTTAGCAGTAATCCCGCTGCCCCATTCAATGTTTGAAAGGACCTGCTTCCCATCTGTATTTGTAAAAAGATCACCTGCAAAGATCTGATATGCAGTGTACGTATGTCCGTCTTTTTCATTGGTTATGGTAATGGTGTGCTTATTTGTATTGGCTGCAAATGAAGTAACGCCCATTCCAAGAACCATGACCATCGCCAGCAACAGACTGGCAATTCTCTTCACTCGTTTCATAAACTTTTTCTCCTTTTCTAATTATATTTTTATAGCTGTTAGAGTCTCAGCAGATGAATCATTCACCGTTTCAGGAAATCGGTTTATCTCGACCTCCTTCCCCGTGTTTTCCGCCTCTGACTGTAAACACAAAAGCTCAGTACCAGGAAGGTCAACATAATACCCGCTCCTGTATAATACCGGTTATCGCCCACACCGCCGGTCTCCGGCAGTCTGTACTGGATCGGAACATTTTTGATGGAAACCAGCTCATACACAGCTCCATCTTTCTGAACGCTGCCAGCAGGCAGCTCCTCCCCGTTCTTTTCATAGGTCCCATCATCCTTTTCCGTCGCAGGATATACAGAGACCTTCCCTTTTCCGTCCGTCTCCACATACCATGGGCCGGCGTCTTCGTATCCGGTGGGGATGATTTCCTCTAATATATAGCTTCTGCCTTCCACATCCGGAATCATGAAGGAAAATTCTCCGGCAAAGTCTGTATTTCCAATCCACGGATTTTCTGCACTTCCGGGCGCAGAAAGATCGTCGCTGACCAGCTTTTTCTGATCCGTCCCCAGCCGTGTCAGCGTAAAGCTCACATGCTGTATGATCTCATTCGTCAGACTGTTGGTCTTGCGGATCCAGAAAGTCAGCTGCGGCGTCTTACTGATGTTGGTGAACAGCGGATCGCGGACACCGTCCGTGGTGCCGCCGAGAACAATACTGGCTCCGTGGTGGGAAGTGCTGGCCCCGTGGTCTCCGAATCCGTCCTTGTCAGTCGTCGTCACAGGAACCCAGGATTCCACGCCGCTCCCGTCTGTCTGTTTCTTCTCCACAGTAACGGAATCGTCCTCGATATAGACCCAGTAACGGGTAATCTCCACATTGTTCCCCACCGTGTAGCTGTCATGATTTTTCCTGACTTTTACTTTGATCCGATACTCTGCGGGATCATAAACGGTCATCCCTGTATCCCCCGGTATCACTTCCTTCAGATAATAGGTATATTCTGCATACTCTTTTTCTTCATCGTAATTAACACTGTCATAGTGATATTTCAGCAGTATCTGGATATTCGTATTCGCCGGACTGCTCTCTGATGTATTGGATACCGTTGTGATCACATTCCTGTTGCTGTCCAGAAGCTGAAACTGAAAAGCTCCCTGGTTCAGAGACAGGTCCGCCCCCTCATCGCTCTTATAGGCTTTTCTAAGCTCCAGCGTCAGAGACTGATCATACATGACCTCCTGCGACTCTCCCAGCAGAAGCAGTCCATTGCACATGATGCCGCCTCCGTGAGTTGTGGAGTAATTTCCGGTAATAAATACATTTGCGATACTTTGGGTCACCCGTTTGCTGTTATCATCCGGAGATGCAGACAGCCCCAGCATTCTGGTGGACACAATCTGACTTGGTGTATTGGTTACCGGATTGTATTCTGCTATCCGCTCATAATCACAGCTTCCCTTCCAGTTGGCCGGATACACCTTACTGGGATTATGCGGATCATCGCTCAACATTCCCTGACTGATATAACAGCCCAACGCAGAAAAGACATCCTGAAAGTTCCTGCCTTCCATGAAGACCGGACTGTTCGCCGCGTCATGGTCCTGATGTTTGGAACTACCGGAGCCGGACAGATGTGAGCCGTCCGCGGTATTTCCATAGACTGACGCGCCGTTTGCCACATCCAGACTGATGATCCGTCCTGTAGAGCAGCCGCCCAGTCCGCCGCCAAAACCGTCTGCCTTATTTTCCGTGATCAGTGTCCGGTAGATCTTCACACGTCCGCTGTTATCAGAGATAAAGATCCCGCCGCCACCCCAGTCGGTACCATTTTTATTTCCTTTATTGTTCGTAATATAAATCAGGCTTCCATCTTTTGCTATGATCTCCATGTATCCAGTGTCAATTCGGATACCGCCGCCTTCGACGCCGGACTCATTGGCAGAGACCGCACCGCCCTCTAAGTGGAACTGCTTGATATTATCTTCAGCCGAAGTACTGAAATAGATACCGCCGCCGCCCACATCACTGTTATTGGCAGCGACAAGACCTCCTTTCATCGAAAAATCTGCCCATGGGATGCAAATGCCGCCGCCCTGCCCAACGGCACGATTGTTGGTTATAAAGCATTTTTCCAGTGTCGTTGTTGCGTCCTGCAGCCTTAAGCCTCCGCCCATCTCTGCAGCCTGATTCCCACAGACAGCTCCTCCGTCCATATGGACCGTTATGGATGTTGTTCCATCCATTCCTTTTACATAGACGCCGCCTCCAGTCCGGGCTTTATTTGCAGCAATCAGAACATCTCCGCTGATTTTCAGCGTCCCATTTCCTTCAAAGTCGACTGCTCCCCCGTTGCCGTCTTCTTTCCCGCAGCCCACAAGATATCCGCCGGTAAGATTGACCGTCATACCAATGTCACCCTCTGAATAAAGATTGGTCCTTACTGCCCGGCCGTGCGCATTGGTCAAAACCCCGCTCTCTATTGTCAGTGTTCCGCCGGTCATTACTTTTACAAGCGCCTGCGCCTCTGTCACAGATGAATTTTCGATCACACCTGCCTTGCTGAAGTCTACGGTATATTTCGTCGTTGTCTCTGTTGTTCTGGCCTCTTTGGATGTATCCGGAAGTGCGCTGCTGTCTTCTCCTACTCCGGTGGATGTCGTCTTATAATAGGTCAGTTTTCTGTTCTCCTGATCACAGGAGCTCACATGCGCTGCTCCCGTTGCCACCGTCTCCCCTGCTGAACTGACAGATCCGGCAGCGCTGTCACAGATTGTCAGCGAGCCGCCCCCTCCATTCCCGCCTACGATAAACAGTTCCCCGGTCTCATAACCGTCAAAAGACACTTTCGATCGATAGGATATTTTGTGACCATTCAGGTCCAGCGTGATATTCCTGCCACAGTCCGCAAAGACCGGTTTTAAGGGACTCCCGGCAGCATTCGTTCCCACTTCGATATCAGCTGTCAGCCTGATCGTTATTGTTTTATTGTGCGTAATACCATCGAATATGTATTCTGACAGCCCCTCCCATCCGCTCCGTTCCTGGGCGGATGGCGCGCCGTCCATCGTCACATCATAAGTGGAAAAATGCGGCGTGCTGATCACGGCATTTCCATTCTCATCCTCTGACGCCCCCATATCCTCCACAGTCTCCTTTATCGTATCCACATGGAAGATCTTTACATTTTCTCCCGCTGCTTCTGCCGGATCCAGGAGCGCATCGTCTGCCTTCTGCTCTGCTTCTGCAGCTTTCCGGACAAAGGATACTTTCACCGGGACTTCCGGCTGGATCTCTTCCTCACCTGCCATGACACGAAGATCGAAAATGTCATGCATACTGCTTTCTCCGGTTAGAAACAGCTCTTCTCCCGGGTGTGTTTCTTCATCTTCTGCAGTCTCTGAGAGCCCCTGCTCCGCTTCCGGCAGAGTCCCTGTCCTTGTCTGCAGAGGATCAGTGACATTCTCCCCATCCACCGTGATCTCGAAAGGAAGTGCGGCTGCAGCCTCCATTCCCTGTGATTCTTCCACCAGTTTCTTTGTCGTCTGATATTCCGCGGAATCCTCGGACAGCAGCACTGCCTCCAGTCTCAATTCCTCTTCTGTGTACGGAAACGCCTCCCCGGATGCCTCCAGCAGGATCAGATAATCTCCTGCCTCTGCTTCCAGGTGGATCGCCGGAATCAGACAGCTCTCATCATGGGTGTGCTCCTCCAGCCCGCAGATCAGCTCTCCGTTCTCGTCATAACACGCTTCTCCGTGAGTATGCTCCTCTTTCCCGCATTTCCACTCCGGTTCCTCTGTCTCTGTCAGACAGCTCTCGTCGTGAATATGCTCTTCCAGTTCGCAGATCAGCTCTCCGTTTTCATCAAAGCAGTTTTCATCATGGCTGTGTGCTTCTTTTCCGCAGACATACGAGGTTTCCTCTTCTCTGCCGTTATTGCAGATCAGTTTTCCCTCTTCGTCGTAGCATTCCAGACTGTGGATATGGGTCACATCGTGGCCGCAGATCACATTTCCTTCCTGGTCGTAGCATTCTTCACTGTGGATATGGAGCGCTGCGCCTGCATCGATGGCCGCGATCTCATCCGCAGTCAGCTCCACCACTTTGAAGCACTCAGCCCCATGGACGTGTTCCAGAAGCTCAGGCTTCCCGCAGGACGGCCGGGAACCTTCCAGGAGTTCTCCGTTCTCGTCGAAGCAGTCTTCGCTGTAGCAGCCATCGTCATGGATATGAGGCTCCGCTTCCCCGCAGGTCAGTACGGTCTCCGTCTCGTAGCACTCAGAAGTATGCGTATGACCTTCTTCGCCTTCCTCTTCGTTTTGTGTACAGGTCAGCACTTCGTTCCATTCATAGCACGCATCTGTGTGCTCATGGGGTTCGCTCTCCGGCTGCTCACAGTTCAGCTTTGTCTCATAACAGTCTTCTCCATGGGTATGTTCCTCTCTGTCGCAGACGAAGGTCTCTGTATAGCAGTCCTCTCCATGCTCATGATCTTCTTCCTCGCTGCTGCAGGTCAGTTCCTGATCGTAACAGCCATCGTCATGAGTATGCTCTTCCAGTGTACAGATCATTTCCTGTGTATAGCATTCTTCTCCGTGGGTATGGGCAGCGCTTCCGTCCTCTGCACACACCAGCTCGCCCTGCTCCAGGGTATAGCATTCCTCTGTGTGCTCATGACCGGAAGATCCCTCTGTCTCGGCTTCCTCACAGACAAGGACCTCTTCTTCTTCATAACATCCGTCGTCATGCTCATGGGGTGTAAGCTCCGGAAGCGGACAGACCAGCTCTCCATTCCGGTAACAGTCGTCATTGTGGACATGAATCACCTGATCCGCCTGCATGCATATCAGACTGCCCTCTTCGTCATAGCAGCCTTCTGTATGCTCATGCACGGTATACTGGCAGTCCAGTACCTTTACCTGATGCGTCATTGCCTGACCATACAGCTTCAGCGCCGCGACCGTCCCAAAGGCAACGGTGGCCGCAAGGCACAGGAACACTGCCAGCCAGCGTTTATAATTTTTACGATCCTGCAAAAATTTTGCAGCCTGTGATAAAAAACCTGATTCCATAATCCCGTCTCCTTCCTTGTATCTGTATCGGTCAGTTTACAATCCCGAGTCCTGACAACGGCCATACCCGCACCAGGATCTTGCCGATCACCATATCATTGCTGACACAGCCCACTGCCTTGTTGCGGCTGTCGATGCTGGTGGCCCTGTGATCTCCCATGACAAAGCATCTGCCGTCCGGAACCTGATAGGGCAGCTCAATGTTGCAGTCCCCCAGCGCCCGGTCGCTGACGTACGGCTCTTCCAGCAGCTCGTCATTTACATAAACATTTCCCTCCGCATCGATATTTACCCAGTCACCTGCGGAGGCAATGACTCTCTTCACCAGAATGTTGTTGTTATAGTAAAAGGCGATGATGTCTCCTGTCCGGTATCCGGAACGGTTGAGCGCCACCACGATATCTTCATCCTGCAGCGATTCGGTCATGGACGTACCGCTGATCTGAAGTACCGGGAGCAGCAGGACCGCGATCAGCACTGCAGCCGCAGCCACTACTATCAGCGAGAAACAGGTGCTTCGCAGCACTCTGCCAAAACTGTTCCTGTATTCTTCTCTCTTAAGCTCTGCCTCCAGCATCTCAAGTTCCGGAAGTTCGAGCCTGTTTTCCTGTTCGCTTTCGCTCATGTGCATCCCTCTATATCATGAATTTCTATCGAAACAACGCCCGGAGCCTTTGAAGGACCTCTTCTGCAGTGCCTTCTTCCTCCAGTTCTCTCCACCGGTCACTCTGGAGCAGCTTTCTTTCCTCTTCCAGTTCTTCGATCTGGTCATCTTTATGGTTCAGCCTGGCTTTCAGTCTCTCGATCAGAGCGTCCTTGACATCCAGCTTCTCCTTCAGACGTTCATTCAGCTCCTGCTGGCGGGCGGATTCTTCCTCCATGGTTCTGTCTTTCTCATCCAGCCTGCCCTTCAGCTTCTCAATCAGGGCATCCTTCTCATCCAGCTTGCCCTTCAGACGCTCACAGCTCTCCAGAAGCCCGGCCCGTTCTGTTATCTCCCGATCCAGCTCTGTCTGCAGTCTTGAAGCTTCTCTGCTCTGTGCCACCAGAAGCTCCAGAAGATCCTGCCGGCGCAGTCTGCGCAGTTCTTTCTCCGTCATCTTCATGCTCCATTCACAAACATATGTTCTGTCTCATAATGTTTATTATGTGACAAATCCATACGTATTCATGCCTGTCAGCCTTCCTGTCGTCCACCATACGGGCGGACCAGACATGAACAGAAAGGGCCATTGACTGATCTTGAGACCACTATAGCAGTGTAAACGTCATGCAAAGCGTCATTTTTTTTCTGATGAGGGGTTTTTTTGCGTTTTTTATTACATTTTTTCTCTGAATTTTGTTTTTCTTATGTATTTTTAGAAATCCTTAATTCAGACGCCACACTTTCGTCACAATTTCCTGTTATGATAATTCTCGTAACAGGAACACATCAGTATTTCATTCATAACACTTTAGGGGGCTCGAAAGAGTCCCCACTCCCTCGGAAATGCAGGGCTTTCACGAAAGTGAGGGCCTTTCTTTTTGCGGATTTACCCGGTTTCATGGGAGAGACAGCAGAATAGCTGCCGATATGCCGTAAGATGTGATTGAAGACGCGGGGCGTCAGTACGGACCCCGCCGGTGAAGGTTTGCGCAAAAGAACATTTGTTCGCTCTTGCGTCCTGCCGAAGGATATAAGAAAACCGCTCCTTACAGGGAACGGCTTTCTCTCTCGAACTTATTTTATTGATTATCTTCTGGTTTCTTCTTCCTCCATCCGCTCTTTTTCTCTGTCTCACCTTCTGCTTTTTTTCCATAGAAAAGTTTCCGGACCACCAGTACCACGGCTGCGATCACTGCCGCCCACACGACAAGTACCGGAAGAGAACCAATCAGCACGATAAAAAATCCGCGGAAGCCTCTGCCCACATTATAGAGGCTGGCACTGAACCGGTCTGCGATCTCTTCAAAAAAGCCCTTCTCGCCCACCGGCGTGATTCGCTCTACCTCGGAGATCGTTATGTAAACGGTGCTGTAATCGATCTGGTTATCCAGGATCCGTTTCTGACTTCCGTAATTTTCAAGCTCGTATCGCACCTCTGAGAGCCTGCTCTCGATGGTCAGAAGATCTTCCAGATTATCTGCCTGCTCCAGCAGCTCCAGCAGCCTTTCCTGTTCTGTCTCCAGTGCTTTCTGACGGCTTTCCACATCCACATACTGGAGCGTCACATCTTCCACGCTTTCATTTTTGTAGGTCACATTGCCAAGACCGCTGACCACATCAATGAATTCGTCCAGCCGGTCCTGAGGGATCCGCACTGTATAATCGGAACTGCGGGTACTGCTGCCCGTATAGCTGTTGCCCCATACGGATGAGCTCTCAATGTAACCGTTCATCTCCTGGATCTTATTCCGGATCCCGGCGGTGAGCGTGTCGAAATCTTTTGTCTGCATCTCCAGCCGGATCGTCTTAATCAGCTTTCGTCCGTTCTGTGCCACCGATTCAATACCTTCTTCTGAAGTGATGGCTCCTGCTTCTCCTGCGTCATCATAAACCTCCTCTTCCCATGCCTCCTGCCCGGCTGCCGGCATCGCCATATCCGCGGAGGCCTCTGAAGCAGCCATTTCATAAGATCCGCCGGACATATTTTTCACAGACATGCCCCCGCAGCCTGTCACACCTGTCATCAAAAGAACTGCCATACACCATGCAGCTGTTCCATATCGCTTTCTCATACTTTTCCCTCCATTGGAGTTCCGCTCCGTCCACGGACCCCCTTCGTCTGGATCGCTCTCTTCCCGCTTTTCGCGGGACCAGATCGATCCGGGTTCCGCGGTCTTCGCTGTTTTTAAAGTTCCGTTCCCGCTTACTCTTCCATAGTCCGCTGGAACACTTCCTCGAAGGTAAACTCCGCGCAGATCACTCCCTGATCCACATGTGTGACCAGGCGGTACTGGCTGGCATCGTGATCAATCTCATAACTTGACAGATCGATCTCCTCGTCCACTGCCATACCAGCCTCCAGCGTGAGCCATTCTCCTGCTTCCTCTGATCCTTCGGGGATCCTGTACCATGCATCTCCCAGCCATACTTCCAGATCGTACCGGTTAAAGTAACTGATGTCGGTCTCTCCCGTGTTGCCGATGGACAGCATCAACACCGGATCGTCCTCATCCAGAACCGGACAGTTCACCCGGGTCGTCACATTTTCCAGTTCCTCGGGCACCTCCTGAACCTCCGCCGGATAGACGACTCTGCCGCAGTAATCCCGGCCCTGCTGTCCCGCAGACTCCTCCCGGGAATTCAGTTCAGGGGGCACGTCTTCCGAAGCCGCACTCTCCGGCTCCGCTTCCTCCGGCGATGCACCCTGACCGCCCTCTGCCGCTCCTGTGTCTAAGGTCTCATCCGCCGCTGACTCCACAGCAGGCGCTTCGGAAGTATCTGATTTTGTTCCCATGCCGGAGCCGCCGATCCTGCCGCTCACATAATAGAACAGCCCTCCGCACACACAGAACACAAGGATGCACGCCGCCCACTGTCCGAACCTGGGAGAAAAATGCTTCTTGATCTCCCTCTTCCTGGACCTGCGGGAAGCCTCTGTCAGAAGCTCCTGCATAAACTTTTCAAAGTCCTCCGAAAAACGATGCTTTCTGGCAATCTCGCCCTCCGGCGGAACAAAACTCAGATCTTCCTCCAGACACTCCTCCAGGACCTGCGCCAGCAGCTCTTCCTGCTTATTCAAGACAGCCGACCTCCTTCTGAATCATCTTCTGCAGCTTCTTCCTGGCACGGAAGTAACGTACATTTACATTTTTGGCAGAAATTCCGAGAATATCCCCGATCTGGGCATCTCCCATCTCATATATGTATTTATATTCAAATATGACACGGTAGCTGTCATCCAGTTCCAGAATGCAGGATACGAGATGATTGTAGTTTTCCTTCGTCAGGTACTGTTCCAGAATATCGCCTCCTGTCTGCGCTTCTGACAGAGATTCCGTCAGCTCTTCCTCCTGCCTTAATCTTCGCAGGATATCCACCGCCTTGCTCCGCACGACAGTCGCCAGAAATTTCTTCGTCCGGGGGCTGTGAACATCCTCCACCTGATCCAGATGCCTGGTCAGCGCCAGAAAAGCCTCCTGTACTGCATCCTCGGCCAGATGTGCGTCCTGCAGCTTCTGGTTGGCCACATACCACATAAAATGCCGATACTGCTGGTAGACCTCTGTGAATTTCTCCTGTTCCTCCGGACTGTCCAGAAGCGCCAGAAACAGAAACATAATTTTTTATCCTCCTGGTAAATGCATTTACATTTATATAAACGCAATTTTCTTCTATTTTACTACAACCTTTGAAGAAAATCTTCTTAATTCTTCTTAAAAGTTTCTTAATTACAGAAAACAGCGGGGCTTCTGTCCCCGCTGCGTCTGACCGTCATTCATTTTCCACGATAAACTCCACACATCCCATATATCCCGGAGCCACCTCATACTCATTAAAACAGATGACCACCTTTCCGTTTTTATTTACATAAAAATCCTGATTTTCTGCAATGGCTTCAAAGTTCCACTCCGGTATATCTTCATTGTCGATCCAGTAAGTCAGATTTTCATCCTCAGCCATCCTCTGACGCATCTGCGTTTTGATCTGTTCACTGATTTTATTTACATAATCCTCTCCGAAGAACTCTGAAAGCTCCGCTCTTTTACCAGTTTTCTTGTCAATGGTGTAGTGGCGGTGCTGTTCGTAACCGCTTCCGGCCCCCTGATAGAGCACCAGATCCAGAGAAAACCATTTCTCGTCGTCGGTCAGCACTTCGCTGTCGATGAGAATATCCCCATAACCGTCTTCAAATTCTTCCATAGTGCTCTTAAACTCATTGATCAGCTCGTCGGTCACTTTCTGAATGTCAAAATTGATGGCTTCTGCCGTCTCCTTCGCCTGCTCTGCGGCTTCTTCTGATACGCCGTCCCCTTCCTCCGGGACCACCTCCGGGACCTTCACATCCGCCTGGTAACGGCCCTCGTCCACCTGATACTCCCGAATCGTCACCACCTTGAAGAAATCCCCCAGCACCGGGATCTGCTGCATGGCCGCTGCTGCCGTCCGGCTGGTATTCGGCAGAATCAGAAGGATGGCAAACACTGCCGCGGCACTTCCCACATACCGATACATTTTATATCTTCTGGCTCTTTTTCTGGTTTCCTTCGCTCTCATGACTGCTTCCTCCATCTTTTCTTTCAGATTTTCCGGTACCACGATCCTGTCATACTCCTTTTTCCATCTCTCCATATCCTGTCCCTCCTGTTAAAGTCCTGCTCCGGCTCCGGCCCGGCCGTTCTTCCGGGTCTCCACGGATCTTCGTCTGTTTCCTGATCCTCCAGATCCCGGGCGGATGTCCCCCGGCTCCATATATCGCTTCAGCTTCTCCACCGCACGGTACAGGCGGCTTTTCACAGTACTCACATTCAGATCCATGACCCGGGCAATGGTCTGGAGCTTCTCTTCTTCAAAATATTTCAGAACCACGATCCTGCGTTCCTCCTCGTCCAGCCTGGACAGCGCCTGCTGAAGATCCGGGTCCGCGATCTCATCCGGAGCTCCTTCTTCCGGTATCTCCTCCAGCGCCACCGTTTTTCCTCTGTATTTTTCCAGATAACGCACCGCTTCATTCATCATGATCCTGCAGATCCACGTGTCCGCATATTCCGGATTTTTCAGAGAATCACATTTGAGAATCGCCCTGTAAGCTCCCTCCTGCACGATATCCATGGCATCCTGCTCCTGAAATACGTAGCTGTATGCAATCCGGTAATATTTCTCATAATGCGCGATCAGACATTCATGGACCAGCGCCTCTTTTTCCGCACTTCTCATCCGGATTTCCTCCTTCTTTGTTCCTTTCTGACTGTTAGACCCGCAGGCAGGCCGAAAAGTTTCAGGTCCCGGGCATATTTTTAAAATTTTCCGCCTGTGCGCGCGAAAAGGACCGCTGCGAAGCAGCAGTCCCCTTCCGAGCTATTTCTCAATTTTCTGTCACTATGTAACAGGACTTTCACTTATCAGCTCCCGCAGTCCCTGCACATACCGGTCACTGTACCTTCTGGCCATTTCCTGATCCGTCTCCGACGGATCGTACACGCCGATTGTGAAAAATCCCGCTTCCTTCGCTGTCTTCAGCGCGAACGCCGCATCTTCCACTACCGCGCATTCCGACACCCGGGCGCCGAATTTTTCCGCCGCCAGTTCATAGACCGCCGGGCTGGTCTTCCCGACCCCCACCATTCCGCAGTCCACCAGAAAATCAAAATACGGCAGGATTCCAGTCCTCTGAAGGGCCGGCCTGCCCAGCTCCGCGGAGGATGCCGTCGCCAGGCACATACGGATCCCCCGCTCCTTCAGATATGCAAGCCACTCCTTCACCCCCGGTTTCAGCGGGATATCTTCTGCATAATTCTTCCCGATCCGCCGGCACAGTTCCTGCACAATATATTCTGCTGTCTGGGGCAGGGAAAATCTCTCCTTCAGCCAGACAGCGGATTCCTGCATGGACATGGCAGACATCTGCTGATTCAGATCCGCCGTGGCTTCCACGCCGAACATTTTCAAAAATTCCGGCACCAGCCGGTCCCACCAGGGGATGGAATCGATCAGCGTCCCATCCATATCAAATATCGCATATTTAAAATTTATCATATTCTTATACCCGTATCTTCGTTTATTGAAGTTCCGCATCTGCCAGAAGGATGCCCGGCATCTGGAAGGACATTCGGACGCCTGCGCGTCCGCACATCCTTCCCGGCATCCTTCTGGCAGATGCTGTTTTCTGTTTTTATTCTGCCGGCTTATACCCGTATCTTCGTTCCCTTCTGGTCGCGGCCGGCCAGCCGGAGCTTCTGGAGCGCCACTTCTTTTTCCCTGTAGGTGATGGTCTGTTCCGTTCCTTTTGCAAACAGCCACGCTGCCGCCATACAGTCTGTATCCGAGAGCCGCATGGCCCGTACGCCCACGGCGGCTTTTTTCTTCTCCGGAATCTCATCCGCGGCAAAGCGGAGGAAATATCCCTCTTCTGACTGGAGGACCAGATGCATGTCTTCCCTCAGAAACCTGACCAGAATGACCGCATCGCCTTCATTTAATTTGGTCGCCGCGCTGGTTCTGGTCCGCACGTCGTATTCCTGGCCGCTGACCACCTTGCTCATCCCCTGCCTGGTCACGAAGAGCAGCTTCCCGCCCAGCAGCTCCTCCATGCTGGCCACACAGAGCATCTGCTCCTGACTGCTGTCAAAATTGCTGTAATTGTCAATGGGAAAGGCCTTGTCCCGGAATTTTCCAAAGGGCAGGTCCAGCACCTTCACCGTATGCATCTTCCCGCCGTCCGTAAAGACGCAGATCCGGTCTGTATTTTTACAGAAGATTATATGGCGGCTCTCACTGTCCGCTGCTTCCCTGTTCCGCTCATACGTGGGCACATCAATGGTTCTGCAGTATCCGAAACGGTCCATCAGGAAGACCACCGGCATCTCTTCCACCTTTTTCTCCACGAAGACAGCTTCCCTTCCGTTCTCAATGACCGTCTTACGCGGTACGGCATATGCCTTTTTAAACCGGTCCAGCTCCTTCATGATAACCTTTGCCATCTCGTCATAATTATTCAGGATCTCTGAATACCGGGCAATGTTCTTCATGGTGGCATCGTGCTCTTTCATCAAAGCCTCAATCTCCAGACCGATCAGCCGGTAGAGACGCATTTCCAGGATCGCCGTCGCCTGACGTTCCGTAAAGTTCAGTTTTGCCGCCTGCTTTCTGGACCGCTCCGACTTGAACCGGATTCCCTCCGTCTGTCCGCTCATAAGACATGCCTTCGCCATCTTCAGATCCCGGCTGCCTCTTAAGATCTCAATGATCAGGTCAATCACGTCGCAGGCTTTGATCAGTCCCTCCTGAATCTCCTTTTTGTCCAGCTCTTTACTCAGCAGGGTCTTATATTTCCGTGTATTCAGTTCAAACTGAAAATCGATCACATGATCGAAGATCTGGATCAGTCCCAGCGTCTCCGGTCTTCCGTCTGCCACCGCCAGCATATTGACGCCGAAAGTATCCTCCAGACGGGTCTTTTTATACAGCATATTGGTAAGCTGTTCCGTATCCGCTCCTTTCCTGAGTTCCAGCACGATCCGGATGCCTTCTTTGGACGACTGGTTCGTAATATCCACAATGTCTGTCGTCTTCTTCGTCTCCACCAGATTCCCGATATCGTTCAGAAATTTGCCGATGTTGGCTCCGATCATGGTGTAGGGGATCTCTGTAATGACCAGAAGCTCTTTCCCGCCCTTGGCCTTCTCCACTTCCACCTTGCCGCGCACCTTGATCTTTCCGCTGCCGGTGCGGTAAATCTCCGTCAGCTCATCCTTGTTGACGACGATACCCCCTGTGGGAAAGTCAGGACCCGGCATGATCTTCAGAAGCTCCTCCACCGTAAGCTTCGGATTCTTCATATATGCTTTCATGGCGTCGATGGTCTCGCCCAGATTGTGAGGCGGGATGCTGGTGGACATGCCTACCGCGATCCCTTCGGCCCCATTGATCAGAAGATGCGGAATCCTTGCAGGCAGCACCCCGGGCTCCTTTTCCGTCTCATCAAAATTCGGCACAAAGTCCACGATATTCTTGTCCAGATCCGCCAGCAGCGCCTCCTCGCTCACCTTCTGAAGCCTGGCTTCTGTATAACGCATGGCCGCCGCCCCGTCGCCCTCGATGGAGCCGAAATTACCGTGACCGTCCACCAGAGGCAGGCCTTTTTTAAACTCCTGGCTCATAACCACCAGCGCCTCATAGATGGAGCTGTCCCCATGAGGATGGTATTTACCCATGGTATCTCCCACGATACGGGCGCATTTCCGGTAAGGCCGGTCGCTGCGGATCCCCAGCTCGTGCATATCGTAGAGGGTACGCCTCTGCACCGGCTTCAGTCCGTCCCGCACATCCGGCAGAGCCCGGGCCACGATGACGCTCATGGCATAATCGATATACGATTTCTGCATGACGTCCGAATATTCTGTTTTTATAATCATCTCTTCGCTCATATATTCTCCTGATCCAGCATTCTGACATCCGCTCTGTTTCGAACAAATGTTCTGTAATGTGCAGTTCTAATCTTCTTCCTCATACATCCAGCTCCGCATCCACCGCATTTTCATAAATAAACCTGCGTCTGGGCGGCACCTCCGTTCCCATAAGCATCTCCGTCACCGACGAGGCCAGTCTTGCATCCTCAATCTCCACCTGCTTCAGCCTCCGGTTCTCCGGGTCCATGGTCGTCTCCCAGAGCTGATCCGAGTCCATCTCTCCCAGACCCTTGTAACGCTGAAGCGTGAACGCACCTGTATGCTTCTTCCGATACCGCTCCAGCGCCTTGTCATCATACAGATATTCTTCCTTTCCTCTGGAAGGCATGGCCTTATAAAGAGGCGGCATGGCAATATACACATGCCCTTCATAGATAAGCTCCGGCATAAACCGGTAGAACAGGGTCAGCAGAAGCGTGCTGATATGCGCTCCGTCCACGTCTGCATCCGCCATGATGATGATCTTGTCATACCGAAGTTTTGTGATGTCAAAATCATTCCCGTATCCTTCGGAAAATCCGCAGCCAAAGGCGTTGATCATGGTCTTGATCTCCGCATTGGCCAGTACCTTGTCAATACTCGCCTTCTCCACATTCAGGATCTTTCCGCGGATGGGGAGGATCGCCTGATACGCCCGGTTTCTGGCAGTCTTGGCGGAGCCTCCGGCCGAATCTCCCTCCACGATGAAGATCTCGCATCTGGAAGCGTCCCGGCTCTCGCAGTTGGCCAGCTTGCCGTTGGAATCAAAAGAAAACTTCTGTCTGGTCAGCAGATTGGTCTTCGCCTTCTCCTCCGTCTTCCGGATCTTTGCCGCCTTCTCCGCACAGCCGATGACCCCTTTCAGAGTCTCCAGATTCCGGTCAAAATACCGCTGGATCTCATCTCCCGTCACTTTGGAAGTGGCCCTGGACGCATCCTGGTTATCCAGCTTTGTCTTGGTCTGCCCCTCGAACCTGGGATCCGGATGCTTAATGGAGATAACCGCCGTCATGCCGTTCCGCACATCCGCCCCGGTGAAATTGCTGTCCTTTTCCTTCAGGATCCCCAGCTCTCTGGCGTAGCTGTTGATGATGGTGGTAAATACCGTCTTGAACCCGGTGATATGAGCCCCGCCCTCCGCATTGTAGATATTGTTGCAGAAGCCCAGGACATTTTCATGAAATTCGTTAATGTACTGGAACGCGCACTCCACCGTAATCCCCTCATTTTCTCCTTTAAAATACACCACATCGTGGACCGTCTCCTGCGCGCCGTTCAGATCCTTCACAAAGCCCACCAGTCCGTCGGGCTCGTGAAATTCCATTCGCTCCACCTGCGCCCCCCGGCGGTCCTCCAGGACGATGGTCAGCTCCGGATTCAGATACGCCGTCTCGTGCATCCGGCTTTTGACTTCTTCCGCCTTAAAGCGGGTCTTCTCGAAGATCTCCGGATCCGGCAGAAAATTGATCTTTGTACCGGTCTGCTTCGTCCTGCCGATGGTGGGCAGAAGACCGTTTACCAGCTCCACTGTGGGATTTCCCCGCTCATAGTGATCGTGATGAATGTAGCCGTCGCGGGATACTTCAATGTCCAGATACGTGGACAGCGCATTCACCACCGAAGAGCCTACCCCATGGAGTCCTCCGCTGGTCTTATACGCAGAGTTATCGAATTTACCGCCCGCATGCAGTGTCGTAAAGACCAGACGCTCCGCGGACATGCCTTTGGCGTGCATCCCCACCGGAATTCCCCGCCCGTTGTCACTGACGGTACAGGAACCGTCCTTTTCCAGATATACCTCAATCCGGCTGCAGAAGCCCGCCAGATGTTCATCTACTGAATTATCCACGATCTCATAGATCAGGTGGTTAAGTCCCTTTGTCGATACACTTCCGATGTACATACCGGGTCTCTTGCGCACCGCTTCCAGACCCTCCAGGACAGCAATACTGTCCGCATCATAGGTGTTGTTTGCCATAATATCCTGCTCCTTTTCAAAAATACAGGATATAGTATACAGAATTTTCGGGAAAATAACAAGACAAAAAACAGAACAAATTTTCGATTTTCGATTTTAAATCCGGCGGCTCCGGAACCGGCATACCGGAAAGGGGACTCCCGGAAGGAAGCCCCCACCTGTCACATTTTATACGGTATCGTTTCTCTTCACATAACCCGGTTTCTCCGGATCTGCAATGATCTCTTTCATACGGGTGACCTTCGCAAGACGGTCCACCACATGATTCTCAATATGTACGTCGTTTCCGATGACGGTGTCTGCCAGGACCACGCAGTTCTTCACCACTGCGCCCGGTTTGATCACACAGCCTCTGCCGATGACAGAATTCTCCACCCTTCCTTCGATCTGGCATCCGTTGGAGATAAAGGAAGACTTCACATCTGCCGTCTCATAATACTGCGTCGGACAGGAATCGCTGGTCCGGGTATAGATGGGCCATTCATCACTGAAAAGAGTCTTCACATTTTTCTGGTCCACCAGAGACAGGTTCGCATCATAGTAACCCTTCAGGTCATTGATCGGTGCAAAATATCCCTTATGCGCCACGCCGCGGATATCCAGCTCTCCGCACATGTCGTTGATGATGTGCTTCATCGTATACATGGAGGATGCCTTCTGCGCTGCAGCCACCAGATCAAGGAAGATCTCCTTCTTCATAACATAGGTATCCATGAAGATATTCCTGGTTTTGGTCGTTCCGTTGTTGCGCTGAATGGACTCCACGCCCTTCTGCTTGTTCAGGTTCAGACAGTCACAGCTCAAAAATGCCTCTTTCGCATTGTCCACCTTATGGTAAAGAAGCGTCACATCTGCTCCGGACTCTTCATGCACTTTCAGAAGCTCATCGAAATCCTGGGTATATACCATATAACCTGGAGCGATGACCACATGGGTATTGCTGGCTTTCACCATACGGTCCAGATTCTCTGCATAAGCCTTGATGTCCGTGTTGTAATAGTCTTTATTCTCCTGAGAATCCGCAAATACCATCTGCAGATATCCGCTCTTGGAGTTAATGTTGTAATGTCTTCCTCTTCCGATATGCTCTACCAGAGAACAGGGTTTTCTTCTGATATATACCTGGATCCTGTCAATACCGCTGTTGGACATGTTGGAGATCGGAAAGTCGATCACACGATATCTGCCCAGGAAGGAGAATGCCGGGATCGAACGATAAGTTTCCATCCCTTCCACCCAGATATGGTTTTCTGAAAAACTTATGATTCCTAATGCTCTTGCCATATGCTCTTACCCCTTTACATTTTTCGCAACCAGTTCAATATGTTCGCTGTCCGCACTTCCGACAACTGCCTGGCTTCCAATCTTAACCTGATCTGCCACTAATGCTCTCGTAACCACTGCGCCCTCTTCCACAACTGCTCCCGGCATCAGGACACTGTCGATGACCTTCGCACCCGGGCCCACCTTCGCCCCGGTGAACAGGACAGAATTCCTCACTTCTCCCTCTACGATGCAGCCCTGCGTGATGAACGCACGCTTCACGTCTGCCTCGGATGAGATATACTGCGGAAGCGTGGGCACGTCCTCTGTATAGATCGTCCAGGTACGGTCGTCCAGATCCAGTCCGTTCTTCTTGTCCAGAAGGTCCATATTCGCTTCCCACAGAGAATCGATAGTTCCCACATCCTTCCAGTAGCCTTTGAACTTGTAGGCAAAGAGTTTCTTGCCGTCATTCAGAAGAGCCGGAATGATATCCTTGCCGAAATCATGGTTGGACTCTTCATTCTTCATATCTGCCACCAGCATCTTACGCAGCAACTTCCAGTTAAATATGTAAATACCCATGGACGCCAGATTGCTCTTTGGCTCTGCCGGCTTCTCTTCAAATTCCACGATCCTGCCGGTCTCCGGATCCGTATTCATGATACCGAACCGGCTGGCTTCCTTCATGGGAACCTCGATAACCGCGATGGTGGCGTCTGCGCCGTTCTCCTTGTGCGCCTGGAGCATCTTTGCATAGTTCATCTTGTAAATATGGTCGCCGGAGAGGATCAGCATATACTCCGGATCATAGTTGTCCACAAAATCAATATTCTGGGAGATCGCATCTGCCGTGCCCCGGTATACATCCAGGTTCGCATCTGCTTTCTCACGGGGCGGAAGGACGAAGACTCCGCTGTCACGGGCATCCAGGCCCCAGCTCCCGCCACCTGCCACATAACTGTTCAGAAGAACAGATTCATACTGAGTCAGCACACCGACTACATCGATTCCGCTGTTCGCACAGTTACTCAGCGGAAAATCGATGATCTTATACTTTCCACCGTATGAAACAGCCGGTTTCGCAACTTTATTGGTAAGATCATGCAGCCTGGAACCGCGCCCGCCTGCCAGAATCATTGCCAACATACTATTTTGCTTCATAGAAAGGTCCTCTCTTTCATTTATATAGTATATATTATACAATTATATTACAAAAAATGCAATTTCTTCCCATCATTTTCGCAATTTTATACAATTTTCCTTCGACATTTTCCTGCTATTTTTGTGAATTTTGTACACTTTCCGCCGGTACTTTTCCCTCTCTCACCTGACAGGATTCATCTGCACCAGCCGAAAGTATCATCTGTATCTGCTGCAGGCTTAAAACCGCTGTCTGGAACCGGCCGTCAGCACCAGCACGGAACGGGGGCCCATATACACCTCGTGTCCGTGGAGCGTCCCGTCTCTGCCTGCCTGCGGAACTCCTTCCGGAAGATAGGTGCCGAAGGAATCCGCCTCCACATGCCAGACCATATGGCCCGGAAGCCTGGGGAGCCGGAAGCTCTGCGCCTCCCAGTATACATTCACTGCAAGGCAGACGATGTCATCCCCTGAGCCGTCATGATTCCTGCCGGCATAGAATACCCGGAGCACTCTCGTGTGCGCATCCGGCTCTGCCACCTGAATCTCCGGCAGGCCCAGAGAACAGTTTCCGGAGAATCTCCGGAGTACGTCATGCTCCTTCCGGATCCGGATCACATTTTTCACATATTCAAAATGCTCCCTGTTCTTCTCGAGATATGTCCAGTCCAGCCAGGAGATCTCGTTGTCCTGACAATAGGCATTGTTGTTGCCGAACTGCGTGTTCAGGAATTCATCTCCGGCCAGGAACATGGGCGTTCCCCGGCTCAGCATCAGCACCGTAACGGCGTTTTTGGCAAGTCTTCTCCGAAGGGCCAGGATATCCTCTTTGTCGGTCTCCCCCTCTGCTCCGCAGTTCCAGCTCCGGTTGTCGTCACAGCCGTCCGTATTCTGCCAGCCGTTGGCTTCATTGTGTTTTGTGCTGTAGGAATACATATCCCACAGAGTAAAGCCGTCATGACAGTTCAGGAAATTCACGGAAGCGTTATATCCTCTGTATCTGGGATCATAGATATCCAGAGAACCGGTGATCCGCGCCGCCGCCGTATGTGCCATACCGTAATCTCCTTTCAGGAAATCCCGCATGTCGTCCCGGTATCTGCCGTTCCATTCCGCCCAGCGGCTCCAGGCCGGAAAGCTTCCCACCTGATAGAGCCCGCCGGCATCCCATGCCTCCGCGATCAGCTTCACATCTCCCAGGATGGGATCGAAGGCAAGGCTCTGGAGAAGCGGCGGCTTGCTCATGGGCGTGCCGTCCTCATTGCGTCCCAGAATGCTGGCAAGGTCGAACCGGAATCCGTCCACATGGTAGGCGGTCGTCCAGTACCGCAGGCACTCCAGGATCATCTGCTGCACAATGGGATGATTGCAGTTCAAAGTGTTGCCGCAGCCGCTGAAATTATAATAATGTCCGTCCGGCGTCAGCATGTAGTAAATATTGTTGTCAAATCCCTTAAAGGAAAAGCAGGGCCCCAGCTCGTTCCCCTCCGCCGTGTGGTTGAACACCACATCCAGGATGCATTCGATGCCGTTCTCGTTCAGCGCCCGGATCAGCGTCTTCAGCTCGGTCCCTTCCCGGTTGTACTCCGTCTGTCCCGCATAGCTGGTATTGGGAGCGAAGAAGCTGACCGTATTGTATCCCCAGTAGTCCATCACCTGCCTGCCGTCCACGATCCGCTGATCTTTTACTTCGTCAAACTCGAAGATCGGCATCAGCTCCACAGCGTTGACGCCCAGCTCCTTCAGATACGGGATCTTCTCCATGAGCCCCGCAAAGGTCCCCGGATACTCCACGCCGGAGGAGCCATGCTTCGTGAAACCGCGTACATGCATCTCATAGATGATCAGATCCTCCATGGGAATCCTGGGGTTCCGGTTCCTGCCCCAGTCGAAGTCATCCTTGACCACCCGCGCCTTGTAAAATCCTCCCTCCTTCCTGGGCCTTCCCCACTGACTCTGCCCGGTTACCGCCTTGGCATAGATGTCAAGGAGTATCTGATCCTTATTGAACAAAAGCCCTCTGGATACATCATAAGGTCCGTCCATCCGGTAGGCATATTCAAAATCCTGGATATTCAGTCCGAAGACGATCATGGAATATACCTTTCCCACCCGGTAATGCTCAGGAAAAGGCAGCACCGCATAAGGCTCTTCCTCCATCCTGTGAAAAAGCAGAAGCTCACAGGAAGTCGCCCCATAAGAATACACCGTAAAATTTACGCCCACCGGGATCGCCGTGGCCCCATTCACCTCGTACATGCCCGGACGGACTTCAAAACCCTCAATCTCGTCCATAGGGACCATATGGATCCGTCCCATGGGACTGATAACTCTTTGTTCCTCCATAGTAAAAACCTTCCCTTACTTTTCCGGCGCTGTCCCCTGCAGTCCCCAAAGCCTGACTGCACGGCACTGCGCCCGGGCCGCCCTGTTTCTAAGTGGACAGCTCTTCTAACACCATATGCAGCATCTCATCAGAAAATACGCCCTGTCCGATTTTCCGGACATGTTTTCCCATCCGGCATGTTCCAAAAAGCGCTTCCGGCGCATATGCCCGGTCCGCCTCCTCCAGCATGGGGACGTCAAATCCGCTGTCACCTGCTGCCAGGACCGTATCCGCTTTTATATATGTACGCAGTCTTCTGACTGCACTCCCTTTGTCCAGCCCTCCGGGAATCACATATACCTTATTCCCGTTCCGAAACACCTCCGTGAGCGCCGGATCCAGCCGCTCCTTCAGCTGCTCCGCCATCTCAGAAGGCCTGCTGCTCTTTGTAAAAAGAAAAAGCCCCCGGATATTCCGGACCTCCAGTATCCGGCCGGGAGCTTCCTGCATCCAACGTTCTGCACGGACCAGCTCCGGACGACTCTCCCTGATCAGCTCCATGGACTGGTCGTACCAGTCCGGGATCTCCTCACCACCCCGGAGCAGAACGCCGCCGTTGCACACCAGTGCATACTCCGGCGTTCCCGTTCTCAGGTCGATCCGTCCATACTGCTCTTCCGTCCGGGTCGTGGTGGGCACGAATACCGCCCGTTCCCGTATCTCTCTCAGAAGAGAAAGAGAGGTCCGCGTCACGAAAGAGACCTCTCTCCCTTCATAGAGCTCTACAGGGAGCTTCTCTTCTCCGATCTCATGCCTTCCGGAATAGATCAGCGTATTGTCCAGATCCGAATGAAATACGGTCAATGGTTCTTTCCTGACAGGCACTTGCGGATCAGGTCCACCGGTATCATGGTCACTGCCAGCAGCACTGTCACGCCCCATCCTGCGATGCCAAAAGGCACGCAGCTGAACATATTTCCGATCCACGTAAAGACCGCTCCCGGCACCAGCGCCGCATTGACGATCAGCGCCTGTACCAGCACGATGATGCAGAACACCTTCATAAATCCGGTATTTTCATTCAGGCCCCGGAAGATGGCCAAACCCTCGTCCCTTACATTAAAGCCATTGAACAGGGCGCTGACGATGAACAGCACAAAGTATCCGGTGAGATGCTGCTCTTCACTGGCAAAGAATCTGCCGAAGAACGGCGCTTTCAGATAGACAAAGCTGATGATGGTGAGCCAGGCTCCCATAACGCCGATCTGAACCGCCATCTTTCTGCTGATGATGCTCTCGTCCCTTCTCCTTGGCTTCTCCAGCATATACTCCTGCAGCGCCGGCTCGTTGCCCAGCATGATGGCTCCCAGACCGTCCATGACCAGATTCACGAACAGAAGATGGGTTACCTTCAGAGGCTCCTCCACCCCGAAGAACGGAGCAATGGCGCTGACCACCACAGCCGCCACATTGATGACCAGCTGGAACCTGCAGAACTTCAGGATGTTGTGGTAAATGGTCCTGCCGTACCAGATGGCATCCTTGATGGACCGGAAATTGTCGTCCAGAATCACGATCTCTCCCGCTTCCTTGGCCGCCTCCGTACCGCTGCCCATGGCAAAGCCCACATCTGCTCTCTTCAGAGCCGGAGAATCGTTGACGCCGTCTCCGGTCATACCTACTACCAGATTCATCTCCTGACAGAGTCTTACCATTCTGGACTTGTCCGTGGGAAGCGCCCTGGCGATCACACGGATCTCAGCAATGATCTTCTTCACCTCGTCGTCGGACATCTCATTGAGCTGCGCGGAAGTAAGCGCCCGGTCGGTCTCTTCCTTCAGAAGCCCCGCATCCTTTGCGATGGCAACCGCCGTCTCCAGACGGTCTCCGGTGATCATGACCACCTGGATCCCCGCATTTCTCACCTCTTTGATGGCGTCTCTCGCCTCCGGCCTCACATCGTCCCGGATCGCCACAAGACCGATGATCACCAGATCCTCATGGATCGTATCTTCCACCAGTTCTTTTTCTGAATATCCAAAAGCCAGCACGCGCATGGCCTTCTCCGCAAGAGCGTCAATCTTCTGATCCAGAACTTTCTTGTCAATGGAACAGATCTTCCCGTCCTTGTCCAGATACTTCTCCGCCTTGCCAAGAAGACGCTCCGGCGCTCCCTTATAGTAGGTCCTGCCCGTACTTTCCACTCTGGCCTGGCTGAATTTATTCATGGAATTGAAACCCTGAGAGGCTGTGATCTGATATTCCTTTCTGCTCTCCAACGACCGGAAAGTATCCTCTCCGAGGAATTTCATCAGCGCCTGATCCGTGGCATTGCCGCCGATCACCCGATGCTGTACGTCAAACATGGACTGGGTATTTTTACCAATGGCAAGGTTCAGAAGCTCCTTTACCTCTTTGTGCCCGGACAGCTCCGGAATCGGGATCACCTGCCCGTCCGCTGTGAAGAACTCCACCACCTCCAGGCTGCCTTTGGTGATCGTACCTGTCTTGTCGCTGAACAGGATGTTGAGAGATCCTGCAGTCTCGATTCCTTCCGCCTTTCTCACAAGGACGTTGTGGTCCAGCATCTTACTGGTATTCTGCATCAGCACCAGAGAGATCATAAGCGGCAGACCCTCCGGAACCGCACAGACGATGATCACGATGGCAAGGGAAACCGCTTCCACGATATCCTTGATGACCTGCTCCATGCCCATGGAGAAATACGCCGAAAATCCCCCTGCAGACATGATAAAATAGGCAAAATACAGGACTGCAATGACCGTCGCGCCCACATAGCCGAACACGGAGATCTGACCTGCCAGTTTGGACAGCTTCACTTTCAGCGGAGAATCGATATCATCCTCCTGCATCTCATCCGCCATCCTGCCCATCATGGTCTTAAGTCCGACCTTCCTTACGTCCAGAATGCCTTCCCCGTCAAAGACAACCGCTCCGCGGAACAGAGAATGCCGATCCACGAAGGTATCGCCGGTGATCTCATCCGCCAGTTCAAAGCCTTCCTCTGCAGCCGTCTTCTTACACTCCTCCGCCTCGCCGTTTAAGGCGGAATTGTCCACCCGCAGACTTCCGTCCACCAGCACGCCGTCCGCCGGGATCTTGTCTCCCGACTGCAGAAGCACCTTGTCTCCCACCACCACGTCGTCCACGTTGATAATGGCCACTTTTCCTTCCCGGTAGACCTTGCACTGTTCCTTCTCTGTCCGGTCTTTCAGC
Organism: Lachnospiraceae bacterium; assembly: GCA_910574805.1. Taxonomy (GTDB): domain Bacteria; phylum Bacillota; class Clostridia; order Lachnospirales; family Lachnospiraceae; genus Hominiventricola. Next base: position 70,710 of record CAJTCV010000013.1, read on the forward strand.
TCCCGGTACTTGGTATCGCTGGCCACACCGGTCTTGGCCGAGACAAATGCCACGATCAGCACGGCCACGATCGTGCCCAGCGGCTCATAGATCTCTGCATATCCAAAGAAAAACATCACGATCATGAGCACTGCAATGGCAAGCAGGATCCGGATCATGGGATCCCCAAAGGTCTCTTTAAACTCATCCCAGAAAGTGGTCGGTTCCGAATCAGGGATCTCATTACTTCCATATTTCTGTCGGGAAGCCTCCGCTTCCTGCTCTGTCAGTCCATTAAATTTCATCACATATCTCCTCAATGTTCTGGTATCTCAGCGGAATACATCCACTTCCGGATGCTCCCTGTTCATATCATGCGTCAAAACCTGCTCACATATACCGGCGGATCAGCTCGCCCAGCCCGGGATCCGTCGTTCCCTGGCCGATGGGATTGAACTTCCACTCGCCGTTGTGCCGATAGATTTCGCCAAAGATCATGGCAGTCATATTGCCGTAATCCTCTGTCAGGTTATATCTGCACATCTCATTGTTGTTTCTGCCGTCCACCAGACGGATGAACGCATTCTGGATCATTCCGAAATGCTGCTTCCTCTGTACGGCCTGATAGATATTCACGACCATCACGATCTTGTCATACTCTGCCGGGATACTGGCCAGATCCACGATGATCTGCTCGTCATCCCCTTCTCCGGCGCCGGTCAGGTTGTCACCCATATGCTGAACAGTCCCCGTGGGATGGCGCAGATTACCGAAATACACAACGTCTTCCTTATATACGAGCTTTCCGTCATGGAGCAGGATGGCAGATGCGTCACAGTCGATGGGTTCCGGCTTGGGAGCCAGAAAATTAAACCCCTTTGACTTTTTCACCTCATCCCATCCAAGACCCACCACGACTCTGGACAGCCCCGGATTATCTTTGGACAGACTTACCTTCTGTCCCTTTTTCAAGCTGATTGACATAATTCCTTGTCCTCCTGTTATGATTCTGCTTCCGCCCTTTCATACCACGAGGTCCAGATCCCCTTCAGGCTGCCCGGCATCCTGAACAGGTATCTGGACTTCTGGTTGGGGGGCCCGTCTGTTTTATTCCACGTCTACGCCGAAATTCGCACACAGCGCCGCCAGTCCGCCCTGGTAACCGCTGCCGATGGCATTGAATTTCCACTCGTCTCCGTTCTTATAGAGCTCACCGAATACCGCCGCCGTCTCAATGGAGAAATCCTCTCCCAGATCATAGCGCAGCATCTCTTCTCCGTTCTCTTCATTATAGATCCGGATAAAGGCATTGTTTACCTGACCGAAATTCTGTCTTCTCGCATCTGCCTCGTAAATCGTAACCGTAAAAGCAATCTTCGTCACATCTCCCGGCACCAGAGACAGATCCACCTTGATCTGTTCATCGTCCCCGTCTCCTGCTCCCGTGAGATTATCTCCCATATGCTGCACGCTTCCGGACGGGTGCTTCAGATTTCCATAGAACACAAAATCCTCGGATCCCTTCACCCTGCCGCTGTCCGTCAGCAGAAAAGCCGCTGCATCCAGATCAAAATCCCCTCCGGTATCAAACACATTCACATCCCATCCAAGGCCGACTACAACTTTCTTAAGCCCCGGATTTCCTTTCGTCAGACTTACCTTCTGCCCCTTCTGCAGATTCACTGGCATATCGCTCTTACCTCCTGTTATTTGGATTTTATGCTACTTCAATTCCATAATGTCCGCAGAGCGCCTCCAGGCCTCCCTGGAACCCGCTTCCGATGGCATTAAACTTCCACTCTCCGTTATGCTTGTACAGCTCGCCTACGACTACTGCCGTCTCAATGGAAAAATCCTCTCCCAGATCGTAATGGATCAGTTCCTGGCCGGTGCTCTCATCTACGATACGGATGAAAGAGTTGGACACCTGTCCGAAGTTCTGTCCTCTGCTCTCTGCTTCATAGATTGTTACCGTAAATGCCACCTTTGATACATTGGCCGGGATCTTCGTCAGGTCCACAAAGATCTGCTCGTCATCGCCTTCGCCTTCGCCGGTCAGGTTGTCTCCCATATGTTTGATGGACTCGCTGGGATGGGTCAGGTTTCCGTAGAAGATAAATTCCTTCTCTGTGGGGCATCTGCCGTTGTCGCCCAGCATGAATGCTGCTGCGTCCAGGTCAAAATCCGCTCCGGAATCAAACGCGTTCACGTCCCATCCCAGACCGACCATAAGCTTCTTAAGGCCCGGATTTCCCTTTGTCAGGTCTACTTTTTGTCCTTTTGTCAGATTAATCGCCATAATTATGTTACCTCCTGTCACCTGTTTTATCTGGCATATGATACATCCTGTTGAACTCTTCCTTGATATTCTCCAGACGGAGTTGATCCTCCGAACGCTGCTTTCTGGCGTTCTCCTGAATCTGCTTCGTCTCATTGATACCATTTACGATAGTTCTCCAGGTTGTTTCCAACGTTTCGATCCGAATGGAGTTTCCCGACGCAAGCTGCGCAGTCATCTTCGACTGTTCCACGGTATTGCGCGCATTTCTGACAAGCATCTCATTGGTCTTTTCATCCAGCGCGGCCATGGCTTCCGCCTGGATCCGCTGCCGTTTCAGCATGATGGCCTGTGCCAGCGCCTGCTTGAAAACCGGAAGCGTGATGATAAAGGCGGAATTGATCTTGCGCACCAGGTTCATATTGCTGAATTCCATGGTTTTGATCATGGGGATGGACTGCATGGCCACGTTTTCTGCGATCCTTAAATCCTGCGTCCGCTGCTCCAGCATCATCAGCGCCTGATTCAGACTCTGGATCTCGAACTGGATGGAATTGTCCCCCGTCGTCTCCATATCTCTCTGACGCTTCTCGATATAATCCGAGATTTCCCTGCATCCCTGCTCTCCTGCCAGGATGTACTTCACCAGCTCGTGATAATAATTCACATTGGCGTCGAACATCTGGTTCAGCTTTCGATTGGACTGTTTGATCTCGGATTCGTACTGCTTCAGCTGTACATAGATCTTATCTACTTCGTCCCCCATGGTATGATATTTGTCCAGGATCTTGTCCAGCTGCTTTCTCAGATTCCCGAACAGCTTGCCAAACAAAGTGGGATTCTCCTTGATCTCCTCAATGTCAAATTTAGACATGACCTTTGCCAGCTGGTTCAGCATGGCGCTGGAATCATCCAGCTGGGACATGTTCATGCTGCCCAGCACCACATCCGACGCCTTGGAGATCTCATCTGCCACTTCCGCGCCGAAGGAAACAATGGTCTCCAGATCATACACCTCGATCTGGCTGGCCAGGGCATCCACCTGGGAAGAACCCACAAGCTCCGTATTCATCCGCTGCCGGTCTGCAACGATATCATACTTTTCCACTACTTCCACGCCATTTTCCGCTTCCAGAACTGCCGTCTGCACTTCCGGCTGCGGCCTGCTAAAGTCAAGCCCCATATTCAATTACCTCTCTTAAATATTATTTCGCGCCATGAACGCCGCGTATGATTAGATGGATGAGCCCCAAAGGACGGCGCCTGCAGGTCGTACACATATTCGCCGATCTGATGCTCTTCCATGATCTCTCTGTTAAAATATTTCTCAATACACTGATAGCCCGTGGGGACAAAGAACGCCACATCAAAACCGGCCAGATTCAGAAAAGCCGTCAAGATGCTGTCCTCCATGGAAATCATCTGCTCGGTCGTATGAATATAGATCAGCTTCGGATTTTTCTTCGTAAAATCGAACCGCTGAAGGAGGCGCACGATCTCTTTTTCCAGATTCAGCACCACCGCGATGATCGTGTATTCCGTCCCGTTCTCGAAGGTTCCTTTTATGATCCTGCGGTCAATGAGAAGCTGCAGCTTCTCCAGGATATGGTCCTGCATCTCTTCCCGCAGAAATCCATAGGGATAGCAGGCATGATTTTTAATCTTTTCTTTCTGAAGCTTCCGGTTTTTGAAAAATTCCGTCACATGCGCCTTCATCGGATTGTGCCCGGAAGGATCGATGTGAGGCGCTCTGCGGATCACAAAGGTATCTGCCGTCACCAGCGCGTGAATGTCCGACCAGTACCGGTTGATCTGGCCGTCTTTGACGCCCGATATTTTGGCAAAAATGACCGGAATACTGACTACAGAGCCGGTAACGGCAAAATTCGGCCGGTATTTCACCTCCTGATCCCACAAAAGGGCGATCTCCTCATACATGGTCTGGAGGGACACGGACAGCGCCCTGTCATACTGCTGATTCCGGTACAGCCCGGAATCCTGATACATGACTTCGTCAAGCTCCCGCTCCGCATGATAGGCAGCAGTCCCCATGCGGATGTCCTGCTCCTCTTTCGGCACATGCTCCACCTTCAGGGACAACCCGAAATTGATCTCATAAAGCTTCGGATCCGCAAGGCTGCAGACCTCATCCCGGTCCGGCTTCAGAATCAGCACATCCACCGGCAGTCTGGACAGAAGCTTCAGGAACATGGCCTCCTTGCCGTTTTTCACCCCGCCCAGGTAGATCAGGCAGCTGATCTTTTGCAGCTTCCGGCTCTCAAACAGACCGGGCGTATACCGCCTGAGCCAGCAGATCAGATACACCGCATGATTCACAAGCCGGTTCAGATTCATACCCGGCGCTTCCTCTTCCTCTGACAGAATATCGATAAACGCCTTCCTCATGAGCTTCTCCAGCTCCCTGTCAGCAGTATACTGGATTTCTCTGGAAAGGTCAGCGAACATCTGTTCTGCATCGCTGTAATTTTTCCGCGGAACCATACGGATCTCTTCCGAAGACGGAACCGGAATCTCATGCTCCAGGACCACGAGACTGCGCTCCTGATTCCGGACGGCCAGCTGGAACTGATACAGCTCATTCAGATAAGTCACCTTATCCTCCACACCGCTGATCCGCAGAAATCCATTATAAAAAAACCGCTGGTCCTCCCCCCGCTCCGGTCCGCTCTTTAAAAGGTCCGCAAACCCGCTGCCTTCCATCCAGGCATTGGTGCATCCGGTCACCCCGGGCCCGCCGCCCCAGAGCCGTTCCCGGTTCCATTTCCTCTCCAGTTCCTTTTGCAGCTTCCGGATACAGAAGCCCTCCGGAAATGCTCCCATCCCTGCAGACTCCAGCTCAAAGGACAGAGCGTCCGAAGGATCCAGCGCCCTGTACGGCCTGTCTCCGTCGTACTGCAGGAGCACGATGTCGCTCCCCGCCTTCGACAGGATGGACAGAAGCTTCAGTTCATAGCTGCTGACCGTCCCCTCGTACAGAATCTTCGGGACCTCATTCTCCCCCAGACGGTTCACGATCCGTTCAAACCGGTAATACAGCCAGCACATGAATTTGATATAGGCATTTTTCAGCATATGGTCGTTCTTACCCGAACGGCGCATATCCGCCAGCGTATCATAGATGGAGCCGGCCACCTGCCCTCTCTGGTAATCGTTCATTCTGGGCAGCCATTTCTTCAGACTCTGTTCCATAAAGCCTGTATCCATCCGGAATTCCCTGCCCATGATCTCGTCGTAATAACTGAGATGTTTTTCCTCCGGATTGGGGATCTTTCCCTCGATCACGACGCCTGTCTTTCTTGCCGCCTCATAATACTTTTCCAGAAAGCGCAGGATCTCTTCCTGAAACCCGTTGATCCGGTAGAAATAGACGCCCCGTTCCCGTCTCTGTTCCAGCTTTGTAAAATAGTCTTCCAGATTCTGGATTTTTCCATGCTCAAACATAAGTCCACAAGTTCACTTTCCATGCTGTCCTGTAAAACCGCTGACAAACTGGCCGATAAATTCATATCCCACTGCCAGATTGATATTCTGACCGTTATCGAAACCCGCGGTACTGATTCCGATAACCTCTCCGTACATGTTCAGCACGGCGCCTCCGGAGCTTCCATGAGAAATGGGCGCCGTGAACTGGATCATATCCACATCGTTGATCACCCGGAAACCCGAGATAATCCCGTCAGACACCGAATTGAACAGACCCAGAGGACTGCCGATCGCCACCACCTTCTGCCCTCTCACCAGCTTCCTTCCCCCTCTGTAGATGGGAAGGGGCTTAAGTCTCCGGTCGATCCGGATCACGGCCAGATCCAGTACTGAATTATATTTGATGATCTCATCTGTCTTATAGATGATGTTGTCATCCTCGATCCGGACTGAATAACATCTGCCGCCGCTGGCCACATGATGATTGGTCAGTATGTAACCGCCTTCTCCGATCATGATACCGGAACCGTTGCCCAGCACCTCTCCTTTCCGGTCATGAACCGAGATCATCACCACCGACGAAGCCAGTCTCGCCAGCTCCTCAAAATCCAGCTCCCGTCTGGAAGCATTCCCCGGTCCGTACGCTCCGGAAGCGCTGCCGCCTGCCCCGGGTGCCGTATGTCCCCGGCTTCCTCCCGGAGCCGTGCGCCCCGGATTCCCCCCGGCAGTCACTGTCCGCCCCGGATATCCTGCCGGCGGCGCGGTCCGTACAGATCCGGACGCCCCCGATCCCCGGCTTCCTCCTGCAGATGCCGTGCGTCCTGTCCCGGCCTCCCCTGCCAGTCTCACCTCCAGCGGACGTCTGACCCGGGCCACTGCCGGCTGTCCGTTTTTCCGCTCCGAATGGGGTGGGACCAGAGGACCCGGAGCATACGGCTGGTATACCGGAAAACTGCACGGTCCAAAAGCGCCCAGCTGCACCTTCTTCGACAGCTTCAGCCCCTCCAGCTTCCCGTCAATATCCGACTGATGCTGCAGAAGCAGCACATCCACGCCAAGAAGCGTCAGGAAATAAGCGAACAGATATTCCTGCTTCCTGGACAGCTCCGGCGCCACAAATTTCATGATACGTTCCGGATCATATCCCTGCAGGAGCTCCTTCCCCACCTGATCTGTCCAGAACATCAGTTTTACTGCATAGTTTTTCTCCATGGAGGCGCTCACCCCGGGCGTCACCTGTCCAAAGAAGCGCAGCGTCTCCCCGCAGGCGTATGCCAGCGCCGCTTTCAGCGCCTCATTTTCTTCCGACACATGAAGCTCCAGAAGCTTCCTGCCCGCCGCCGTCCATTTCTCACAGCAGCCGGAATAATATTCCACATCCTCAGAGGCTGCCAGCCTGGGAAGCCCGCTGATTCTCTGATATCTTACCGTCCCTTCTGCTGCCTGAGCCGATAAAAGCCGGTCCATTTCGCGGACCGCATCCGCATACCCGGCATCCATGCCCAGCATCCGGATAAAACATACATCCTTACACCTTCTGTCAGATCCGCCTCTTCTGTCCGCAAATGCATTTATGGAAGAGACGTCTGTCACATTATGCCTTACCTTCAATACCTCGCACATGCTTCTCCCCTGCATCATCCGTTTCCGTATTTCGTCGTCCCCCACATCCGCGCCGGCGCCCGGCCCGCACCGGACATGCAGACAATTTTCCTTGATTATACCATATCCGGAAAACAATTACTATGATTTTATTCTTAATAATGATATAATGTACCAATCCGGTATTTTGCCCGGCTTCCGCCGGGGCATACCGGTCATCAATATGAGGAGTGATTTCATCTTATGAAAGATTCAATTATCTGTTACAGTGTCGGCCCTCTTCTCTACTGCCCTGCCGATCACACCGGCATCGCCGCTTCCCTGATCAGGGAACGCTTCGGAAAGCAGTTCTCTCTGGCCCTCTGTCTGGAAGACACGATCTCGGAAGGGCATGTGGAGACCGCCGAACAGCAGCTCGCCGCTACCCTGTCCATACTCCATGACGCCCGGTCAGACAGGCCATTCTTCCTTCCGAAGATCTTCATCCGCGTCCGGAGGCCGGAACAGATCCTGAAGCTGATGCGTCTCTTCGGGGAGCATCAGGATCTTGTAACCGGATTCATACTTCCAAAATTTTCCCCGGAAAATGCGGACGCCTACCGGCAGGCGATCCTTCTCGCCAATGAGATCTGCCGGAATCCCGTCTATGCCATGCCGATTCTGGAAGACAGAGGGATCATCGATCTCCGGTCCAGACGGGAACTTTTCTATCAGTTGAAGGAGGTTCTCGACTCCATGGAGGAACGGATCCTCAACGTCCGGGTGGGAGGCAACGACCTGTGCCATGTATTCGGCTTCCGCAGAAACAGTACGGAATCCATCCACCGCATCGCTGCCATTTCCGGGATCTTCTCGGATATCATCACCGTATTCGGGACGGACTATGTGGTGTCCGGTCCTGTATGGGAATATTATCATGGAAAGCACTGGAAAAAAGGTCTGAAAAAAGAACTGAAAGAAGACCGGCTCTGCGGCTTCACCGGCAAGACCGTCATCCATCCCCGGCAGATTCAGCCGGTCAACGACGCCTACAAGGTCTCCCGCAGGGATCTGGACGACGCAAGGGCTGTCCTTGGCTGGGATCCGGACGCACCCAGACTGGTCTCCGGATGCACCTCCAGAGAACGCATGAACGAATATAAAGTGCACTCCAACTGGGCAAAGCGGATCCTGATGCTCGCAGAAGCCTACGGAGTCCGGTAAATCCGGCCCCCTGCCAGAGTCACGTATCCGCCAGCTTCCGGATGAGCCCACAGGCCCTGTAATGCCTGAGGGGATAATATTCTACCGGCACCTCTTTTTCCTCCGCCAGACGAATCAGGTGCGCCAGCGCGGGATCGTCCTTCCCGCCCTCCTCAAGCAGCAGCTTCCAGGGCACTCTGCGAAGCAGGACTCTGGTGGCTTCGCCGATCCCCGGTTTGATCAGGTTGATATCCCCGATGCCGAACCGGCGGGCAAGCTCTCTGACTTCGTCGATCCCCTGCCCTTTCACCCCTTTCTCCTCCATGGTGTACGCTTTGCCGAATTCTGCCTCGATGGTCTCAAGAAACGCCCGGGACAGATCCGACGCTTCAAGCTCCCCGTAATAAACTGCGCCGTGAAAATCATGCGCTCCTATGAGATCATCCCGCAGAACTGTCCGGCTGATCAGGCCGGAAACGGTGCTGTTCAGGCAGGAGCTGGGGATCAGGATGTCCTCATGCGTCCCGCAGAGTCTGGTCATATTGGCGGGATCCGCCACCACTGCCAGCTCCGGCGACACGCCTTTATACTGACGGATCTCCTTTTCCAGCTCTCCAAGGATCGCACCCTTGCCGATCCAGCCGTCCACAAAGAGAAGCTGCTCCGGCTCATAACGCTCCAGCAGATATCTCATGGCATTGTGATCAATCCCTCTTCCTCTTATGATGGATATGGAATAATGAGGCGGGGACAGGCTGTATTTTTGCTGCATATAATGCCGGATCAGGATCCCGACGGGTGTGCCGGCCCTGGCCAGAGAGACCAGCACCACCGACGACCCCCGCTCCTTCAGGATCCGGTCTGAAAGTCTGCCCACAGCCGCCGCAACCGGCAGGGCAAAGTGTTCCAGCGCCTGCTGATAGGTACTCATATAGGCAGGACCCGGAACATATTCCAGAGGCAGCATCTCACAGTAATGTCTGCCCGACTGAATCAGACGTTCTCTCTCTTCTGCAGGCTTTGGCTCCACAAGCCCGGTAATATCCTTCAGTAACAGAACCACATCTTCCCTGTTATAAGAGCTTCTCATCATGGGCGCCACCTGATCACATGGATTCTCTCATTTCCGCCGGCGGCAAGGGCATGAATCAGCGAATACAGCCCCTCTCTTCCGGTCTCTTCTGCATCGGTAACGATCACCGCTTCGTCATAAGCGGAAAGCTCATACAGAAATGTCACCCTTCCGCTGTCATAGAGACTCCGAAGCTCATACCGGTCGTGCAGCGGATACCCGGGCGCGCTGCTGACAGCGATGGGACTTCTGGTAGTGGAATGGCACCGCACCCGCCCTCCCTCCCGCTCCAGAAGCGTTCCAAGCCAGAGAGCCGGATACATGAATTCTTCTGTACCGATCACCAGAATCCGCCTGCCGGCAACAGGCGGCAGGCTCCCAAGCGCTTCCTGCGCCATCCGCTCACATGCTGCTTTATATACCTTTCCCTGCGTCAGCCTCCGGGCATCCACGAGCCCCGGGACCGGATATCCCTTCCATGATACTTCCGGCCTGTCAAAATCACACATAATATATTTTCCATCCTCCGGACATACCGACGCCCGGGCTTCGTAATCCTCCTGACAGGTCTTCAAGAGCCAGTGCAGCCGGATTCCCCGCTCTTCGTACCGCCTGCGGCATGCGCTGTCCATGCCGTTCAGCAGAGACGCAGCCGAGAACCGGAGCCTTCCGGGATATGTTTCTTCCAACAGCTCTATAATGTTCAGGATCGTTCGTCCGGTGGTAATCTCATCCTCCATAAAGATGACCCGGCCCACCTGCTCCACCGCCCGGTCCATGTCCGCTCTCACCAGCTTCTGTTCCACAGCATGGCTGTGCTGCTCGGTGAAATAAAAATAATCCGCACCCTCTATCCGTTCTCTTGTAGTCTGTATATAATAAGCCCCCAGCTTCACTGCCGCTGCCGCTCCCACCGCCGTCGCCGTCTCCGCAAAACCAACAAGAAGAAGCCTCTCTCCCTCGTACTCCTTTAAAAGCAGCTCTGCCAGGCAGTCAAACATGGTAAGCGCCTTCCCCGGACTGACCGGGATATGCTTTCCCTGCAGCCGGTTGACCACCAGATATCCTCTCCGTGTATTCTTCTCCCGCCTGGCTACCGCCACCAGCTCCTGTTCTGTATATTCCATACGCCTGTTCCATCCTCTCCGTTCAGGTATCCGGCGCCCCTGCAGGGGCGCCCGCCGCATCTTCCCCCTATTATACCCGTGCACCCCCGCATCTGGCAAGGACTTTTCCGGGCTGCAGGCTGATACCCGTCCGAAGATTATCTCTCCGGATCCGGCGCTCCCTCTTTCATCACCTCATCATAAGCCGCATGCGCCCACAGAAGCTTCTGCATCCGGACCGCATCAGAGATATCTCCCAGCAGAATCACGCCGCACAGCCGGTCGTTCAGGAAATAATATTTCCGGTACTGTCCCTTCCCCATGTCCTTCAGCTCCATGGTCTTGTACAGAAGATTGGGATTCTTCCCATTGTCCCCCGCCGCAAAGAGCTCCGTATGCATTCCCCGGAATGTAAGAGAAGGCTCAGAACGCACATATACCGCATCCTCTCCGGCGGCTGCGGCTCCTGCCGTCCTGCCCTGCTCCACAGCCTGAGGCCAGATGGCATAATTGACTCCTTCATACTCCGCACAGTCTCCGCAGGCGTAGATCCCCGGAATACTCGTCTCCATCCGCTCGTTGACGATGACTCCCCGGTTCGTCTCAAGACCTGCCTGCTCTGCAAGATACGTATTTGCACGTATTCCGGCTGAGATCACCACCAGATCCGCAGGGAGAGTTTCCCCATCCGACAGAGTGACGCCTGTCACCTTCTCTTCCCCGTCGATGGATGTTACGCCGGCTCCTGTGCGGATACGGATCCCGCTCTTTTCCACAGCGCGTTTCAGCCACTCCCCGGCCTCCTCATCCAGCTGCCGTCCCATGAGCATGGGCATGGCTTCCAGCACGGCGACAGACAGACCGGCCTTCTTAATCTCCCAGGCCGCCTCCAGCCCGAGGACGCCTCCGCCGATCACCACCGCGCAGGTACCGGTCTCCATCAGCCCTTCCAGCCGCTCCACATCGGACAGTCTCCGCACCGCCACCACTTCCGGAAGGCTGCTGCCCGGGATGGGCGGGATAAAGCATTCGCTCCCCAGGGCATAGATCAGCCGGTCATAGCACAGGCTGCTGCCGTCTGACAGTTCCACCTCTCCTTCTGCCGGATCTATCCGGACCGCTTCTTTCCCCAGCATCAGTTCGATCCTTTGCCCGCTGTACCATTCCGGCTCCACGATCCCGATCTGTCCGGCGGTCAGGCGCGACACGATGGCTTTGGTGAGCATGGGACGGTTGTAGGAGGGATACGGCTCGTTGGAGACCATGATGATCCTGCCGGTCCGGTCTCTTTTCCGGATTTCCTGGGCCGCATAGAAGCCCGCAGCTCCATTTCCCAGGATCACATAACAGTCTTTTGTATCCCTGACGTATCCGCTTTTCTCTTCCTCCACCGGAATAAAATGTTTCCGCCCGACCCCGCAGACCGGACAGATATCCAGCGAGGCATCGAAGATCTCTCCGCAGACCAGACATTTCACCAGTGTCTTCCTTCCTCTCTTCTCCCCCTTCTCCGGCTCCTTCTCCTGTACCATACAGCCGAACCGGTAGCCATATTCGTAGGCTCCCACCAGGTCCGCACTGTCCGGCCTCAGGCGCACCCGGAAGCCCTCCGTCACCTTCAGATTCAGCTGCTTCAGCCGCTCTGTCAGATGCAGAACTCCTTCTCCGCTCCAGCCGTAGCTGCCGAACGCCCCTGCATACCTGCCTCCATGCGTGACCGGGAACATGGACAGGGTCAGCTCCCATATGGGCTTTAACGCCTCCCCCAGGATCGTAGGCGTCCCCAGAAGGAAACCATCCGCATGAAGCAGCTCTTCTCTCACCTCTGCCGCATCTGCCTCCACCATATCGTACAGACGGACCTCCAGATCCCCGCTGTCCCTGATCCCCGCCGCGATCCGCTCCGCCAGCATGCCGGTATAGCCATAGGCGCTCACATAGGGGATGATCACCGTCTTCTTCGGATACCGCGCCTTCCCTTCGGACCAGCTCTGATACTGCGCCATCACCTGACGGACCCGGTCTCCTGTCAGTACCGGCCCGTGTCCGGTGGCGAGCATGGAAATATCCATCTTCCGGATCCGCTCAAGCGCCTTCAGCATATACGGCCGGAACGGTCCGATGATATTGTCAAAATAATAACGAAGTGCCCTCTGATAATCCTCTTCCTGCCGGATGGCATCCGACACCACCTCCGGCAGACAATAGTGAGATCCGAAAGAATCGCAGGTCACCAGAATCTGCTCTTCCTCGATAAAGGTATACATGGTGTCCGGCCAGTGCAGATTGGGAACATGAAGAAAATGAAGAGTCCGGCTGCCGATCTCCATCTTCTGATCATCTTTGACGGGAAGTCCTGTGAAATCCCGGTTCACGATCTCCCTCAGGAAACCCAGTGCACAGGATGTGGCCAGGATCTTCATCTGCGGGCTGAAATCAAGAAGCCGTTCCACGCTGCCCGCATGGTCCGGCTCCGTATGGCTTACCACCAGATAATCGATGCGTCGCACATCGATCACCTTTTCTAATTTTTCCACATATTCTTCAAAAAATCCTGCCTTCACCGTCTCAAACAGGACGATCCGGTCTCCCGCCTTCATCACATAGGAATTGTAGGTAGTACCGAACTCGGTATACATGATAATATCAAATACCCGCAGCTCTGTATCCATGATCCCTGTCCAGTAAAATCCTTCTCTCAGCTGTATCGCGTCCATGGAGCGCCTCCTTCACATTAATCTGATCTCTCTATTATGTGCAGAAAATGCCCCTGTGATTCCTGATTACTGACAGGGAAATGCTGATTTAATCAGCGCTTCCATAGTTTTCCGTCTCCGCCCTGGACGGTATGGAGGTCTGGCTTCCCAGCTTCTGTACGGAAAGCGCAGCCGCAGCCGAGCCAAGCCGCAGATTTTCCTTCAGAGAATATCCCCGGTACAGCCCATAGGCGAAGGCCCCGTGAAAAATATCTCCCGCCCCGGTGGAATCCACCGCCCGGACCTGATACGCCGGAAGATGACAGAGCGTCCCGTCCTCCTCCCGGTACAGAAGCCCCCGGGCGCCCAGCGTGACCACCGCGCGCTTCCGGTTGATCTGCTCCACTTCTCCAAAAATCTCTTCACACAGCTTCCAGTCGGACAGATCCGCCTGCTTCCCGGTATACTGTCTGGCAAAATCTTCTGAACAGACCAGATAGTCCGTTTCTTTCGCCACCGCATACGTACAGTCCCTGAATGTTCCGGCATCGATCACCGACACGGCATCAGGAAACGCATGCATCAGCTCCAGGCTGATCCTTTCCTCATGTCCGTCCGTCAGGATCACCTTCGGCTGCTCCGGGGGGACGGGATAGTTCACCTCCCCTCTTATGCCCGGAAAGTTAAAGAGAGTTCTGCTGCCATTTTCTTTTCCGGCGATAATCAGGCTGTACGGCGTCTCCATCCCCGGGTCCCGGATCAGGAAGTCCGTCTTTGCCCCGGACGCCCGCAGAATGCTTTTCAGTGACTCTCCGTAAGGATCTTCTCCGATCCGGGAGATCAGCTGCACCGGAGCGCCCCACATGGCGCACAGACACGCCGCATTGAATGCCGGTCCGCCTCCGCACTCATGCCGGCCGGTAATCCGGTATTTCCGGTTCTCCACCAGCGGCTCCTTCAGAGGAATCGTAATATCATAGGCCGACTGCCCCACACAAAAAATGCTCATCTTCTATACCTCTCCTTCCAGAAGCTTCTGCAGCTGATCCAGAATCCCCGGATAATCGATCTTCGCATAATCGGTCACATCGATCTCCACCAGATGCCCCAGTTCAAACCGGTCATACCCTCTGGTAAGACACCGTTCCCTGAAGATCTCATAAGTCACCAGACAGTCCGCCTCTTTTCGGTCCTCCATCCGGTCCCCTTTGTGGTAGCGGCTCACCAGATGCCCCAGGTGCCGGTCCGGATTCACATCCCGGCTTCTGGAACGCTCATACAGCACATCAATGTCGCCGGTCAGCCGGAATGTAACGACCTGATAGTTGTTTTTTTCTGCAACAGACCGGATCCGGTCCTTCTGCTTGTCACTGAACGGATAATCCGAGATAATCTGCTCTCCCGCCCTCATCTGCCGGTCCATCCGGTCATAATAGCATTCCCAGCTCTTCATCTCCAGCGCCGTCTTTTCCTCCATATTATCAAATCCATATTCATCCCACAAGGCCTCTTTTAATTCATCCTGGGACAGTATGCGAAATTCCGGATACCTGCTGCATATTTTATTACAGAGAAAAGATTTCCCCGTGGCAGGATAGCCTGCCAGCAGTATAAGCGTCTTTTTCATTTTCCCATCTCCTCCTTCTCCTGCCGGTACAAAATATGGGACATCCGGACCTCCCCGGACATCCCATATCCCACACTTCCTCCGTCTCCTGCCGCCTACAGCCTGAACAGGGAAGCTTTCTCTTTCACGATCTCTTTGATCCGGTCATTTGCAGGCCCCAGCAGGGTGCGCAGAGAAGTAAGGGGCGTCACTCCTTCTGCCGTAAATGTCCGGCTCACTACCTCAATATAAGATTTATTCAGTTCTGTTCCTACATTGATCTTCTTCATGCCCTCGCGGACGCAGCGCTTCATATCTTCATCTGATACACCGGTGCCTCCGTGAAGCACAAGACCGGTATCCCCAAGCTTCGCTCTCAGTTCCTGCAGCAGCTCATAGTTGATCTTCGCCTTGGACTTATACTGCCCGTGGGTCGTACCTATGGACACCGCCAGAGCGTCCACTCCGGTCTCCGTGGCAAAATAAAGCGCATCCTCCGGCTTTGTATACATCGCTGCATCCTTCGCAACCACGACGCCTTCCTCAGCTCCGCCGATGGAACCAACTTCGCCTTCCACCGATACCTCTCTCTCATGGGCATATGCCACGACCTCTCTGGTATTTTTGATATTCTCCTCGATGGGAAGAGAAGAACCGTCGTACATAACAGAAGAGTATCCACAGTCAATGGCTTTTTTCAGCGCCTCGATGCTCTTGCAGTGATCCATGTGAAGAGCTACACTGACAGTGGATTTCTCAGCCAGCGCCTTCACTGCTGCGATCAGAGTTTCAAACCCGATATACTCTGCAGTCCCCAGAGAGGTCTGGAGGATAACCGGTACATTCAGCTCTTCCGCCCCATGGACCATGGACGGCACCATCTCCAGACAATGCACATTGAATGCTCCTACCGCACCCTTTCCTTCATTCTCTTTAAACAGTTCTATTAGATTTTTATACATGTTCCCCTTATCTCCTTACTTATATTTTTCCGCGGATCACATCTTTGGACATCTGCATCAGATTCTGGACTTTGTCCATATATTCCGTAAGCTTTGCATCATCCTTCGCCTCTGCTGCCGCCTGACGCTTCTGGTTGTACAGCTTCAGAAGGTCTGTATAGGCTTTGCCCAGCTGACGGTCTTCCTCCAGGCTCATCTCATAATAATGGATTGCCTGATCCTGCTCCTCCGCCTGGAAGAAACAGGAGCCGATCTCATTGAGCAGCGCTGTCTTCTCTTTCTTATCCTGTACCCCTTCCAGCTTCCGGATCAGTTCCTCCGCCTTCTTCAGAAGTTCTTCCCTGTCAGGCTTTGCCGCCGACTCTGTTTTCTTCTGTTCTGATTCTGTTTTTTTCTTTCCAAAAAAGAACATTGCACTTCCTCCATTCTCTCCGGCTCAGATACTCATCAGAAGAAGCCAACTACGGACTTAATCAGCATGAAGAAGAATCCGGTGATAATAGTATCCACGTCCGTACAGGTAACATTTACAAACCCGATCTGCGCAAGCATGGGAGAAAGCATTGCCGGCAGAATCATGATAAAAATACCGTGCACGATACAGCCGATCACCACGCCCCGGCGTCCGCCCATCTGATTTGCAAAGATTCCGGCCGTGCCGCCTGCAAAGAAGTTGCTCATAACTCCCGGAATTACAAATGCGCCGAAGATGGGAGAGATCAGCATACCGATCAGAGAACCGATGGTCGTGAACACAAACCCGAGAATGACGGAATTTGGTGCATACGGGAACAGCACCGGGCAGTCCAGCGCCGGCTTGGAGTCCGGAACCAGCTTCATGGAGATTCCCTGGAATGCCGGGACGATCTCAGCCAGCAGCATACGTACTCCGGCCATCAATACATACAGACCGGTTACAAACTGCAGTGCCTGAAGAAATGCATAGACAATATGATTCGTACTTCCGGCAAACGGCGCACAGGCTTCTGCTCCTGCGAAAGCTGCGGTAATCAGATAGAACGGGATCATAACCGTCATAACGGACAGATACGTATCCTGCAGAAACTCCAGGCTCTTGGGAAGCTGAATATCTTCTGCGGATTTGCTCTTGTCACCGGTCACCTTTGCCACCATTGCAGAGACAATATAACCGACGGTGCACAGATGCCCCAGTGCGATATCATCCGATCCCGTGATCTGCCGCATGATCGGCTGTGCCAGCGCCGGCATCAGCGTCGCAAACACACCGCCTACAATACTGCCGATAAGGATCAGCGGCAGTCCGCGGAGTCCCAGGAAATACGCAAATACAACGCAGAGCGTAGATTCCCAGAGCAGTGCCTGTCCGGTAAGGAAGATATACTTGAACTTCGTCACGCGAGCCAGAATCACATTGACCACGAAGATACCTGCCAGCGTGATGGCAATCTCTCCGCCCAGTCCCAGATCACTCATGGCCTGGCCGTTGATGGCTTCGATGGAAGCGACCACTGCGCCCTCTTTCATATGGAACGCCGCATTGAACGCAGCTCCGAAGAACGTCAGAGACGACTGAATCACAGATGAGCCGGCTGACAGCACAAGAAAGCCCAGCATGGTCTTCAGGGTTCCGGATACGACAGTCCCTGCGGATTTCTTCTGAAGCGCCAGACCAAGACACGCGATCAGACCGATCACGACTGCTGCCTGTGTCAGAATGTTATTGATGATAAAATTCAATACTACCATAGATATTTCCCCCTCTTTTTCTCAGTGTTCTTTCCGGGCTCAAAGCACACCCAGTTCTTTTAATACCGGCGTCAGCTTTTCCCGGATCTCGTTTTTGTCCACCAGACGATTCAGGAAGATCGCCGGGCAGTCATAGGTAATCCGTTCAAACTGTTTCTCAAAGTTCTTGCCTGAGAGAATGATATCCGCCTTCTGGCCTGCCACACTTGAGATATCCGTGTGGTCCAGTTTCGCTTCCACTCCCAGCTCCTTCAGTACGGCCTCCACGCTCATCTGGCATGCAAAGCTGCTTCCAAGCCCTGCGCCGCATACAGTTAAAATATTCAGCATACCTCTGTCCTCCTTTCTTTTTCTTCCGCCAGCAGAAATTCATAGATCTCTTCTGCCGACTCAGCTTCCACAAGTTCCCTGATCTTAGACTCATCAAGAAATATGGAGGCCAGCACCTGCATCACATCCAGATGCGAATTGGCATCCGTTGCCGCAAGTGCAATCAGTAATCTTACCGGAAAACAGTCTTCCGAGAACCGGACCGGCTCCCGTACAACTGTGACTGCCAGCTGTTTTCTGATCACACCCTGTTCCGGTCTTCCGTGGATCAGCGCAATGTCTTCTGTCAGCACATAATAGGGACCGATCTCTTCCGTACTGCGGATGATCTCATCTGCGTACCTTGGTTCCACATAACCGCCGCAAATCAGCGGCTCCAGGCTCACATGTATCGCCTGCTGCCAGTCTTCCACCCGGTCAAGGATCCTTACATTTTCCCGCCTGAGCATTTCCGAGATCATCTGTCAACCCTCCTTTGCCTTTGATCTATCTGCATTGTAGCACTCTGTTTTTCCCTGTTGAAGTCCAAGTATTGTCACTTATTTGTGAAATATGTTGTATCCTCATCTCATTTCCTTCTTTCCGTTGTGGAATCTGTCCTGCTCAGTTTCTCTGCTTTCCATTCTCATTTTCCAGAACGCCGCGAATATACCCAAGCACCTCCTCCGGGTCCTTTTTACGTACCAGATCGTCCACTCTTGCCTCTATGGTAAAAACATTCAGGATGTCCTTCAGGATCTTCAGATGGCTCTCCTGATCCACCGCCGCCAGAATCAGGATCACGCTGGCTCTGTAAAAGTCCGAAAACTCCACCGGCTCCTGATACAGGTGAAGGGACAGACCCAGATGCCGGACTCCGTCCTCCGGCTTCGCATGGGCCAGAATCACGCCGGAAGAAATGAACATATACGGCCCATAATAGCGGATGGACGAAATAATGTTGTCCACATAGCGTCTTTCAATGATTCCCTTCTCCACCAGGCACCCTCCGGACTCATACAACGCTTGGGTCCAACGACAGCCTGCCCCGCCCTCATGGATCCCGATATGCTCTGCTGGGAGGATGTCCAGAAGCCCTCTGGAATGGTTTTTATGCATTTCCTCCATGCTTTTTCGGCTGTTCTCCGTATAATAGTCCTCCAGTTCTCTGCGCACGTCTCTGTAATCCTTTTCCTCCAGGTACGGCTTAACGATATCAAATATATGTTCGATATCTATCATGGAAGGACGGTCCTTCACTCTTTTCAGGATGGCTTCCCGGTCCGAAGCGGTCAGAATGGGACGGACCTGGATCACCGGTATGACGCTCTTGAGCTTCACTGTAGACACGATCAGATCGCAGATATTCTGGGCATTTGTCACCCGTTCCGCCGATACCGTCCCCACGATCCGGGCGCCCGGAAGGAGCTTCTGGAGCTCTCTTTTCAGCATATTTCCTGTGGAGATCCCATTGGCGCAGACGATCAGAATCCGGGGAGCTGCAGTCTCCGGGGGCGCGATGGACAGATGCGCTCCGAAATGCAGGGCGAGATAGGCGATCTCCGCATCCCGGATGGGCAGTCCGATCTGCTGTTCGATATACCGGCTGACGATCCTGGTGATCTCGAACAGGTCCGGATATTCCCGGATGATATCCTCACTCATGGAGTTGATGATCTGTATCCCGTACTGATACCGGTAGAGGGACGAATTGATATGGATGAACAGCGCCCGCCCAAGCTCTTCCTTATCCTCGAAGATCACACACGCTGTCTTCTCAAATTCCGCGATCAGCGCCTTCGTCATCTCATACACGGTCTGATTGGAATTGTACTCGAAGATGTCATTGGAGGCCACTGCGACTCTGGCTCCCAGAAGATGCAGGCAGAGATAGATCTGCTCCTTCTCCTCCAGATTGGGAAAATATCTCCGGATCAGTTCAAATTCTTTCGTCTTCTCCAGCTCCGGCTTCTTCAGATTGGGAAAATAGACATTGCTTCCCTCCCCCTCCATAAGCGGAAGGAGCATGGCAAGAGACTCCAGAATGCCGTCCACATACCGGCTATTCAGCTCTTCTTCCATCTCCTGCAGAAGCCGGGTATAGTATCCCACCTTCTCCCGGTCCACGAATCTCAGCCCTCCGCCGGCGAATATGGACCGGATCTCCTGAAAATTCATGAGAAATACCGCACGGATCTTAATTGGATCGCCCACCACCCGGTAGCCTTTCCTGGACTCATATTCCAGCTTCAGGTCGTAATCCTGCAGCTGATTCACCACTACCCTCAGGTCATTAAAGATCGTGTTGCGGCTCACTGCACAGTAGTCCTGGAGCTGGTCGATATAGACCGGCTCGCTGGAATAGATCACCGCACAGATGATCATGTGCACGCGCTCCATGGGCGACAGGATATAGCTCTCATCCCCCTGGATCTCATCTGCACATTCTTCGATCTGCCGGCGGACTTCCTCATGGATCAGGATCCCCCTGCCCCGGACCATCTCCAGCTCCGGGATATGATGAAAGTCCAGCCATTCATTGATTCTGCAGAGATCATAGTAAATGCTGCGTTTCGTCACCTGCAGCGCATCCGCGATCTGCTGCTGGGTCAGCCAGGTGTCGCTCTCCAGAAGCATCCGCAATATTTCTCTGCATCTTGCGTTCATGTATACCTGCTGCATTTGCACACTTCCTTTCCCTACTGTAGCATTATTGTATCATTCCACAATTTTATAATGCCACCACCTTCAACTACAAATCCTTTCACAATGACCGGGAAATGATTGCACTCCTGCGTATAAAAAAGCGATACCATTCACATAGTATCGCCTGAAATTTTTATATCATTCTCTTTTATTGATATTTTTGATTCTGCAATCTGCAGAAATACTAAAAACTGCTCTTCAGTTTAAACCGTTCCACAAGGCTCTTCATAAGCTGGGACTGGCTGGACAGTTCTTCGCTTGCAGCCGCGCTTTCCTCCGCGGTCGCTGAATTTGTCTGCACCACGCTGGAAATCTGGTCAATGCCCATCGTAATCTGAGAGATCGCTTCCGCCTGATTGCTGCTGGCTTCCGAAATCTGTCCGATAATGCCTGTCATTTCATTTACAGCATTTACGGCCTGAAGCAGTGACTGGGCCGTCTCGCCGGCAATCCGGGTTCCGTTTTCCACTGCCTTCATTGAATTTTCAATCAGGACGGATGTATTCCTGGAAGCCTCCGCGCTTTTGCCTGCCAGATTACGGACTTCATCGGCCACGACCGCGAACCCTTTTCCGGCAGTGCCTGCACGGGCGGCTTCCACTGCGGCGTTAAGGGCAAGAATGTTGGTCTGGAAGGCAATATCTTCAATGGTTTTGATAATTTTGCCGATTTCACCGGAGCAGCTGCTGATATTCCCCATCGCCTGCATCATCTGCTGCATCTTGTCATTGCTCACATTCATTTCCATGCTGACGCTGCCTGCCATTGCGTTGGCCTGCTGTGCATTGTCTGCATTCTCGTTCACCTTGTCAGAGATCTCACTGATTGAAGCAGCCAGCTCCTGTACTGAGCTTGCCTGCTCAGTCGCTCCCTGAGAAAGCGCCTGGGCGCCGCTTGACACCTGTTCGGATCCGTTTGCAACCTGAGCGGAGCTCTGGCTGATCTGCAGCATGGTGTCATTGAGCTTCTCCGCAATGCCCCGAAAAGAGACAAGCAGCGGATGGAAACCGCCGGTATATTCTCCTTCGCAGATGGAATCCACCGTAAAATCTCCGGCCGCCATTTTCGCAAGAAATTTATTCTCATCATTGATAATCACCTGAAGCTTGCGGATCAGCCTGCGTACCTGCTCGGCGAGCACACCCATTTCGTCCCTGGAGGTATAGGAGATCTCCACATCCAGGTCACCCTCCGCCATCCTGACTGCCGCATTCTCGATCTCAGAAATGGGAACCTTGATCAGACGTATAATCACAAAGGAGAAGAAAACGCCCACAAGAATGATCGCAATGATAATTGCCGCCATAAGGCAGACTGCTGTCCTGTAGAGGGAAAAGCTCTCCTCTGTTGCATCGTCGCTGCCTTCTGTGTTGTAAGTAATAATCTCCTGAAAGGCGCCGTTCAGAGAATTGTAAAGCTCTACGCATTCGCCTTCCAGAATGGCACGCGCCTCCTCCGTGCGGCCCTGTCCTGCCAGCTCCATCATCTTTTCATCTGCTGCATCATACCGGGACCAGAGGCTCTCTGCCTCCTCATAGAAACCGCTCTCTTCTTCATCAATCATTTCCTTATAAGCGGCCAGAAGGGTATCCATGTTCTCTTTTTCCTTCTGGAGATACTGAAGGCTGGATGCTTCTACTTCTTCAGAAATTGCAGTAAGATATCCCAACTCATTCAGACGGATATTGGAAAGGGTATTGGTCAGCTCCCTTGCCGTATCAATGCTGGGAAGCCAGCTTGTGGAAATATCACTTGTCATATCGTTCATCCGGCCCATAAGAGAAAAAGACATACCGCCGATAATCAGCATGCCTGCCAGCGCAACGCCTACGAGGATATAAAGCTTTAATCTGATTTTTAAATTTTGTATGTAGTGAATCATGTCTCCAGTCTCCTTATGATATTCTGCTGCCCGTACCTGCAGCCTCTTTCCGCATGACATTTTTAAGAAAATATCGGCATATTTTTCCATTTCATAAGAAAACCTGTGCCAGATTTATGATTTTGCCGGCCGGGTATCCGGCGGCAGCAGCATGTATTATGAGGACCTTGAAGGCGTGATCCCCCAAGGTCCTCGTTTTGGTTTGATGTTGTATCATTTTAGTTGACTGATATTGTCAATATTGGTTGACACTTTTTTTACAAGGATATTCATGCCTAAGCGGCTGCAAACTGTAAACGCTATCCCCTCCGCTTCCACCTCTTTGGTGTTCCTGTCCTTTGCGGGCGCAAGGATATCCTTATTGATCTCCTTATCATGCAGCATGGAATGGGCGGTTTCATGCACCATCGTCTTTAAAGTCTGGCTCTCGCTCATGCCCTCCTGCACCGCAATCCGTTTTTCTGTGGGGCTGAAGAAACCTTTGGAATCTCCGGGTATATCCTCAAAGCTGATCGGAACCGGGGCAACATAGGTGACTGCCTTAACAAAGTCCTCATACCCCTCCACTGTGGACAGAAGCTCTTTTGCCTCCAGTTCCGGGATTGGCTCTCCTGATGTTTGCTTGACATCAAACACTGATACCGCACGGAAAGCGGGGATTTTAATCTCCACTTCCTCCGTCTGCGGCATCCCATCCTGGTCAAGCATGATCTCCCCGGTCACAGGGTCTAACTTATCCCGTTCCTCTTTGATCTTGTAAGGGGCAGGGGCAAGGATACGGATTCCCTTCTCTCCCTTGTTTACATGGCGGTTGAAATTTTTCTGCCATGCCTGGTAGCCTGCGACCAGACTGGCGTCAGGGCGCTGTAAGGCTATCAGGAGCGTGTTGTTGACACTGTAATTATGGAATTTAGACATGGTGGAGAGGTAGTTTTTGTACTTCCCGCTCTCAAAAAGTTCTTTTAACCCTTCCTCCAGTTTGTCCGTTATCTCCTTTACTTTCTGTTTTTCTGTTTTTGCGTCTGCCATATTTTCAATCCTTTCCTTGCATGAAAAAAAGACAATCTGATGTGACTGTCTTTCTCCCTGAAAACAAAAAAGCAGCGAACTGTTTTTTACAAAACTCAGTTCACTGCTTTACTGTATCTGTTATTAAGTTACTTTGATTATGCCAGCACAGGCTCCCGTTTTTTGATGACAGCCTCTACTTCCTCTATGGTCTTTTCAACAATCCTTGCTATCTGCTCTGATGAATAGCCGTCTCTATGCATATTCATAATCACGCCAGTTATGGCGTTATCTGTTGCGTTTTCTCTGATTCCCTGTGAAAGATTACACATAGCACTCATATCCTTTCTCAATTTTTCATCTACCGGAATACTGTACTCAGTTTTAATGATCCCTAACTTTTCATCAACGGTCAGTTCCGCCGAAAGCAGCGTACTCAGCAGGCGGTGAAGCTCATATTTATCATCATGCTCCGGAAGTTCATTTGCTATACCGATCAGGACAATATTCAGCAGGTCAAGACCGCCTTTCCACGGATAAGAGCCTAACAGCTTATCATCCGTCAGATGCACATAGTCCATGCTGTTCTCGTCCATGTTCATGCACACCCATATGGAGAAAACACGTTTAATATCGTTATAGTTTGTCTTGACAAAATCCCTTTCCTTCTGCGAGGAAACAAGGCGGCTTACATAGAAGACTGCCCGGTTCAGGATATGGTAACTTGTCGGTTCATCCTTCTGTGCTTCTAAATTCACAATAACCTGTGAGATACCGTCTTTCATCCGCACATAAAAGATAATGTCAAACCTTACAAGCCCCTCGTTAATCTCCGCATTTTCCGTATTCATCCCGACAATGCGCTGCCCATTTTCTTCCTTTCCGGCATTGGTCAGACCTGGCTCTACTGGAACCACACCGATCAATGGCTCTCCCTCGATATAGGACACCACTTCTTTCGGGTTCATTCCCTTAAACTCATCAACGGTCTTTACCAGGATATGCGCCAGAATGATTTTATTTCCTAACAGGCGTTTTGCCTTATCATCATATTGTGCGTCCTGGTCTGTTGCGCTGACCGCATTTTTAATTTCAGTGTCTATTGACATATCCACAGCCATAACCTCCTTTTGCTCACTTGCAGGAAATGTAAAAGCCATTCCCCAAAGGTATATGACCTCTGAATCATTATACCTTGAAATTCCCGCTAAATCAATCGGAACTTTTTAGATGGCATGTCAGAAACAGTTGGAATCTCAAATATTATAAAATCGTTATAGCGTTTCCTCCTTCCCCTTCGCTTTTTCAATACTCAATTTGTCTGTTCCAGACACCTTCGCCTTGAACGCTTCCAGTTTCTCTCTCAGCGATGTCCGCTGCACAGGCTTGTCAGCCATTGCCGCCGCCAGTTTCGCCCCCTGTGGTTTTCCATTGTCCACTGTGTAATTATGCCCTGCGTTATCTACCGGGTATGGAATCGGCACATCCTTAGCGCTTTCTCCGGTTTCCGGCTTTATGGAAGCCTCTTCCTCCTTCCCTGACTTCTGGACATCATCGAGCTGTTGACAAACCCCCTAATTTCGTAAATGTCACAAGATATCATGATAAAAATCCAGCAAAAATAGCAGAAATATTCCAAAGAAAAAGGTCATGGTTCCCTATGCCATGGCCTTTATCATCCTTTTAAGATTTAATGCCGTTGACGATAAGAGGCACTGCTGTTCAGCCGCCTCTAATCCTCTTCTGTATAAGAATTTCAAATTATGTCTTGACTTTTGCGCTGCAAAGCTTCCTTCGCTCCATATCTGCCGCAGAAGCAAAACCCGGTTTACCAAGCCCCCGGCGTATCTTTTCAATAAGCCCTATCCCTTTGCTTGCATCCAGTTCCGCAAGGACTTTTACAGCCTTCTCTTTGCTGCATCCTAAATCTTCCCTGATATTCTCTATTGTGTATATGATATATGCCCTGTTTTCATCGTCCAGCCACCCATTTTTCATGGACATTGACATCCTGTCAAGCATCAGCCCATACAGGAGCTTAGCATCGCTGCTAAGCCCCTTGAAACGCTCGTCTTTAATCAGCAGGCGGGGAACACGGTAAAAAGAAAACTGCTCTGCTTCAATGCCATAGTAATAATCAAACTTCAATGGCTCGCCCATTTTGCCGCCTCCTTTACTGCTTACTCTGCCATTCCTCCAAAAGCTGGATAATGATACCCTCTATGTCATCATTGGAGTATTCCTCCGGAAAATACCTGTTGATCTTATCGCCCTTAATCGTTACTTTTCTTTCTTTCGGCTTTTCCTCCGCCAGTATCAGCCTTACCATCACAGGCGTAAGCTCTCCGCTTTTCCCATACTCCTTCAGCTTTGCCGATTGGGAAGCGTTCATTGCCGCCCCTGTTTCCCCTAAGATAACAGACACCCATTGTTGGGCTTCTTCTGTCAGGAAAGAAATATCCACGCCCTGCGCTATCCCTATCTTTTTCTTATCCACCATGATGATCGTGGCTTCATCGTCCGTATAATCCCTGACAATGACGGGCATTGTATCAAGCCCTGCCCTTTCAGAACCCCGTTTCCTCCGGTGTCCGGCTATCATCTCATAGCCGCCCCCTGCCCGTGGCCTTACAATTCCAGGTACAAGAACACCATATTTACCGATGCTCTCCGTGGTTTCCTCCATCTTTTCATCATCAAGGACACGGAAAGGGTGTCCTCTGAATGTATGTAAATCGGCCAGCTTCGCATGGATGATCTGCTCCCCCGCCGTATTTTCTGCGCCGCCAAATAAATCATCAAAAGTGTTCAGTTTGACTTTTGACGCACTCCCTGCCTTACTGCCCACTGCCAAGCACCTCCTCCGTCAAAGACTGGTATGCACCCGCAACCCTGCCTTTCGGGTCATGCTGGTAGATGCTGACGCCTTCCGCAGAAGTTTCCGCCGCCCTTACCGACATCGGTATGCTGTTCTCAAATATCCGTACCCTGCTCCCATACGTTTCAATAAGCAGCGCTGTAATATCCCTCGCATAATTGGTACGGTTGTCTACCATTGTCAGCAGAATGCCCTCAATCTCCAGCCTGGGATTGATCTGCCGCTTTACCTTGCCTATGGTCTTGATAAGCTGTTCCAGACCTTTCACGGGCAGATATGCGGCCTGCACGGGTATCAGTATACTGTCCGCACAGGCAAAGGCATTTATGGTAATCATGCCAAGTGAGGGCATACAGTCAATCAGGATATAACTCGGCGTTCCGTCCGTGTAAAGGTTAAAGGCAAGCCTTACCACCCGGACACTGCCGCTTGTCTGCCAGCCCTGATGCAGACACTCTGTTTTGATGTACCCGGACTTGATATCGTAAATCTGGCTGAAATGATTCCTTGTGTCCTCAGATATGCCGAGAATGTAGATCAACGCCTTGTGGTAGCAGTCCTGATACCTCGCCTGTTCCAGTTTCTCAAAATAAAACTTCTCATGTTCCTCGTTTGCAAAAACCATGTGTGTGTTGTTGGCGCTCTGCGCCCCTGCTCTTAACGCTGTGTTGTTCATGTGTGAACCTCCTTTGATTATTTTGTTTGTGTATATAAAAAGGACTCTATCCTTTGTTTGGGATAGAATCCTTTGAAAAAACCACGAAAAAAGGGGAAAACTCTCAAATGAATTTTCCCCTAATCGTTAAAGATAGATTTTACAAACGGAATCCTCAAAGCGGTTCGCCTTTGTGTACTCCGGACGATGTGCCATGAAATCATTCACATCAGCTCTGGTTATCAGATACTCCGTAAAGTACATATATTTGTAATCTACTTTCCTACATTGTTTATCGCCGCCTGCGCCGCTGCCAGTCTTGCAATCGGCACACGGTACGGAGAACAGGACACATAATTCAGCCCTACCTTATGGCAGAACTCTACGGAAGACGGATCGCCGCCGTGCTCGCCGCAGATGCCAAGCTTGATATCCGGCCTGGACTGGCGTCCAAGTTTCGCCGCCATCTCCACCAGTTTGCCCACGCCTGTCTGATCCAGACGAGCGAACGGATCGGACTCGTAGATCTTCGCCTTGTAGTAGGAATCCAGGAACTTGCCGGAATCGTCACGGGAGAAGCCGAAGGTCATCTGGGTCAGGTCGTTGGTACCAAAGGAGAAGAACTCTGCTTCCTTGGCGATCTCGTCTGCCGTCAGCGCCGCACGCGGGATCTCGATCATCGTACCGATATGATACTGGATGTCGCTTCCTTTTTCCTTCTTCACAAGCTCCGCGGTCTCTTCCACAATCTTCTTGACGAAGCTCAGCTCCTTGCGCTCGCCTACCAGCGGGATCATGATCTCCGGTACGATATCAAATCCTTCTTCTCTCTCCACTTCGATCGCCGCTTCCATAACCGCACGGGTCTGCATCTTTGCGATCTCCGGATAGGTAACTGCCAGACGGCATCCACGGTGGCCCATCATCGGGTTGAACTCATGAAGCTCGTCGCATTTTGCCTTTACGTCTGCCGCGGACAGGCCCATGTCTGCCGCCAGCGCCTTGATGTCCTCTTCCTCGGTGGGAACAAACTCATGCAGAGGCGGATCCAGGTAACGAACCGTCATCGGTCTTCCCTTCAGAGCCTTGTACATTGCCTTGAAGTCTTCCTTCTGGAACGGAAGCAGTTCCATAAGAGCCGCCTCTCTCGCTTCCTGATTATCGGAAAGAATCATCTTGCGGATCTTCGGAATACGCTCCGGATTGAAGAACATGTGTTCGGTACGGCACAGGCCGATTCCTTCTGCGCCGAGGCGTACTGCATTGGCCGTATCTGCCGGCGTATCTGCATTGGTACGTACGCTCAGGCGGCGGAACTTGTCTGCCCATCCCATGATTCTCTGGAAGTTGCCAGTGATGGAAGCTTCCTTCGTCGGGATATCGCCCTTGTAGATCTTACCGGTGGTGCCATCCAGGGAGATGTAATCGCCCTCCACAAAATGATGTCCGCCCAGTTCGAACCATTTCTCTTCTTCCGAGATCTTGATCTCGCCGCATCCGGATACGCAGCAGGTTCCCATACCGCGCGCAACCACCGCTGCATGGCTGGTCATACCGCCGCGAACCGTCAGGATACCCTGTGCCGCATGCATACCCTCAATGTCCTCCGGAGAAGTCTCCAGGCGGACAAGGATCACTCTCTCTCCTGCCTCGTTGGCTGCCTTTGCATCCTCTGCCGTAAAGTAAACCTTACCTGCCGCAGCTCCCGGAGACGCCGGAAGAGCCTCGCCGATCACCTCTCCGGCTTTCAGTGCAGCCGTGTCGAAGGTCGGATGCAGCAGCTGGTCCAGAGACTTCGCTTCAATACGAAGCACTGCCTCTTCTCTTGTAATCATGCCTTCATCCACCATGTCGCAGGCAATCTGAAGCGCTGCCGGAGCGGTTCTCTTGCCGTTACGGGTCTGCAGGAAATACAGATGTCCTTCCTGAATCGTAAACTCCATATCCTGCATATCGCGGTAGTGGTTTTCCAGTTTATTTGCGATCTTCATGAACTGCTCGTAGCACTCCGGAAGATCCTCTGCCAGCTTGGTGATGGGCTGCGGCGTACGCACGCCTGCCACCACGTCCTCGCCCTGGGCATTGATCAGGTACTCGCCGAAGATGCCCTTCTCGCCGGTGGACGGGTTACGGGTAAACGCCACGCCGGTTCCGGACGTATCGCCCATATTTCCAAATACCATGGCCTGTACGTTCACTGCAGTTCCCCAGTCGCCCGGGATATCATTCATACGGCGGTATACAATGGCACGGGGGTTGTCCCAGGAACGGAACACTGCCTTCACGGCACCCATGAGCTGTTCCTTCGGATCCTGCGGGAAGTCTTCCTGCTTCGCCTCTTTATAGACAGCCTTAAATCTGCCGATCAGTTCCTTCAGGTCCTCTGCGGTAAGTTCGGTATCATAATGAACACCTTTGGCCTCTTTCACCTCATCGATGATCTTCTCAAAATAGGACTTGGGAACCTCCATAACAACATCCGAATACATCTGGATAAATCTGCGGTAAGAATCATACGCAAATCTCGGATTGCCGGTCTTCTTTGCAAAGCCTTCCACCGATACATCGTTCAGACCCAGATTCAGGATCGTATCCATCATACCAGGCATGGAAGCTCTCGCGCCGGAACGGACAGACACCAGAAGCGGATCCTCCGTATCGCCGAATTTCTTTCCCTGAAGTCCCTCCAGAAATACAAGCGCAGCCATGATCTGCTCCTCTACCTCATGGGAGATGCGCTCACCGCTCTCATAATAATCCGTACAAGCCTCTGTAGTTACGGTAAATCCCTGCGGAATCGGTAAACCAAGGTTTGTCATCTCTGCCAGATTCGCCCCTTTGCCTCCCAGCAGGTTTCTCATGCCGGCATCTCCTTCTTTAAAAAGATACACCCATTTTGCCATTGAATGCCCTCCTAACTAAAATATATAGTATAAAATCAGACAAGGTCGTTCCCCTGCCCACTGCGCAGAAACACATACTGCCGGACGCCCGCTTCGCGCCCGGAATCCCTGCACGCAAAAAAACAGCACAGTTCACAGCCGTGTGGCTATCTCTGCGCACATGAATATCATACCATATTTCAAACGAAAGTCAACATATTTTGTGCTGTTTTCACAATCTATTTTTACTTCATCCCCTTTTTCCTACTCACTTTTTGACAATTTTTTAACAAAAAGGGCAAAAACCGCTTCCGTCTGTCAAACGAAAAAGAAGCTGTGCACAGATAGCCATGCACAG
Organism: Lachnospiraceae bacterium; assembly: GCA_910574805.1. Lineage (GTDB taxonomy): Bacteria > Bacillota > Clostridia > Lachnospirales > Lachnospiraceae > Hominiventricola. The sequence continues at coordinate 101,043 of CAJTCV010000013.1, forward strand.
CTTCCTTCTCTCATGATTCATACCGTCTTTTTTATTTCGCAACAACTTTTTTCAGTTTCACAAACCGGGGAAGACTGTTTTCTTTCTTCATCTGAATCTCACCCTGAATCAGCGGCAGCGCATAATTCACGAACTCCTCCGATACATTGTTGCCTCTCTCATTGATCCATTCTACGGGAACCTTCTTCTCATAATTCGCCACCTTGGAAAGGTCCAGAAGATCCGCCTCGCAACGATAGCCGTTCGCGTCTCTGGTGCATTTGAAGCCTACCATCTTGTCGGTAGTGCCCTTGATCGCCTCGTTGACCGCCGTCTGGCCTGCCATGAAGGATTCGTCGGAATCCGTCTGGGAAGCACAGTGCTCTGCACAGCGCTGCAGCAGGGAAAGCTCAATGGGACGCACCTTTACGCCCGGGATGGCATTCTTCACCACATCGCCCAGCTTCACAGCCAGACCGCCAAGCTGCGCATGTCCGAAGCCGTCGGTTGCAGAAGTCTCCGCCTCAGATACAAACTTGCCGTCTGCATAGTGAATCCCCTCGGAAACCGCTACGATCACGTTCTTGTTGGCATCCCAGATCTTCTTCACATCCTCGAGGAACTCGTCCATGTTGAAATCAACTTCCGGAAGATATACCAGATCCGCCGGATATCCAGCCACTCCTGCCAGAGAAGCCGCTCCTGCCAGCCAGCCGGCATGACGTCCCATAATCTCAACGATCGTCACCTGTCCCTTGTCGTATACATGGGAATCCTGATAAATCTCTACCAGAGAGGTGGCAATGTATTTGGCTGCGGAAGCAAATCCCGGACAATGGTCCGTGCCGAACAGGTCGTTGTCGATGGTCTTGGGGATACCCATGACGCGGCAGTCGTAGCCAACCTTCTTCATATATTTGGAAATCTTGTTGCAGGTATCCATGGAATCATTTCCGCCGTTGTAGAAGAAATAACGCACGTCATATTTCTTGAAAATTTCAAGAATCTTCTTGTAATCCGTCTCATCCTCATCCGGATCTGCAATCTTGTAACGGCAGGAACCCAGTGCAGAGGACGGCGTATATTTCATAATTGCCAGCTCCTCCGGATCCTCCTCGTCCATAATATAGAGCCTGTCGTTCAGTACGCCCACAATCCCGTTGGCAGCGCCGTATACCTTTGTAATACAATCGGCGTCAAGACCTGCTTTGATCGCGCCGTAGCAGCTTGCATTGATAACAGAAGACGGACCGCCGGACTGCCCGATGATCATTGCACCTTTTAATTCGCTCATTTTAACAACCTCCTGGAGTGTAATTTATATTTGGTAAACATGGTACCCACCTGTTAAATTATAGCAATAAATACGGATGAAATAAAGACTTTTTTGTAAAAAATTCAGCCATGCTAAAACGTAAATCTGTCTGCAAAATATGCGTCCAGCTCTTCGATCTTCACACGCTCCTGCGCCATGGTGTCGCGGTCACGGACCGTCACACAGCCGTCGGTCTCCGAGTCAAAATCGTAGGTCACGCAGAACGGCGTACCGATCTCATCCTGACGACGGTAGCGTTTACCAATATTGCCTCTGTCATCATACTCACAGTTATACCTTTTCGCAAGCTGCGTATAGACTTTCTCCGCACCTTCTGCCAATTTCTTCGACAGCGGAAGCACACCGATCTTCACCGGAGCCAGGGCCGGGTGGAACCGGAGCACCGTACGCATGTCACCGCCCTCCAGCTCTTCCTCGTCGTAAGCGGAGCAGAGGAAGGCAAGAACCACCCGGTCCGCACCCAGAGACGGCTCGATGACATAGGGGATGTACTTTTCCTTCAGTTCATCATCGAAATAGCTCATATCCTCGCCGGACACGTCCTGATGCTGCGTCAGGTCGTAATCTGTACGGTCAGCAATCCCCCACAGTTCTCCCCAGCCAAACGGGAACAGGAATTCGATGTCTGTGGTGCCCTTGCTGTAGAAGCACAGCTCTTCCGGGGAATGATCGCGAAGACGCATCTCATCCTCCTTAATACCCAGCGCCAGGAGCCAGTCACGGCAGAAGCCTCTCCAGTACTGGAACCACTCCAGGTCCGTGCCGGGCTTGCAGAAGAACTCCAGCTCCATCTGCTCAAATTCCCGGGTGCGGAAGGTAAAGTTACCGGGGCTGATCTCATTTCGGAAAGATTTTCCCACCTGGCCGATGCCAAATGGCACCTTCTTCCGGGAAGTCCTCTGTACGTTTTTAAAATTGACAAAGATTCCCTGCGCAGTCTCCGGACGCAGATAGATGGTATTCTTCGCATCCTCGGTGACGCCCTGGAAGGTCTTGAACATCAGGTTGAACTGACGGATATCTGTAAAATCCTTTTTGCCGCAGCTGGGGCAGACGATGTCATGCTCGTCGATATAGGCTTTCATCTCCTGCTGAGACCAGCCGTCCACGGAACCTTCGATCTGAATATCATGTTCTGCCATATAATCCTCGATCAGCTTGTCGGCACGGAAACGTTCCTTACAGGACTTGCAGTCCATGAGCGGATCGGAAAATCCGCCCAGATGCCCGGAAGCGACCCAGGTCTGCGGATTCATCAGAATCGCACAGTCCACACCCACATTATAAGGGTTCTCCTGGACGAACTTCTGCCACCAGGCCTTCTTCACATTATTTTTCAGTTCCACACCGAGATTGCCGTAATCCCAGGTATTGGCAAGGCCGCCGTAGATCTCGCTGCCGGGATACACAAACCCCCGGTTCTTCGCCAGCGCCTCGATCTTGTCCATTGTCTTTTCCATTCGATTCTCTCCTTTTAAAAGTTCCGCATATTCCCGAAAAGTATCTTCTGCCCAGAGTTGTTTTCTGTCCATTTTCAATGTACGGAAAACAACCCTGCATACTTTCCGGGAATATGCTGTTTTTATGACAGTTCCGCATATTCCCGGAAAGTATCTTCTGCCCAGGGAACATGCTGTTTTATGACCGCCTCATATCAGTAAATGATATATGCATACTCATCTTCAGCCTCAATGGGCATTACCTGTACCATGTGATCTGACAGGATCTCCACATTGTTGCTCACATATTTAACTTCTTTTTCCAGCTCCACGACGCCTTCCGTCTGCGTCACCAGCACATGGTCATCCTTTTTGCTGGTCACATCCGCCGTCTCATATTCCTCATAATCCACATCCCTGAAGACCATGTCAAAGGAACGCCCCTCGTCCAGCGCCTGACTGATGGTGCCGACAAAGCAGTATTCCTCACTGTATGCGGCATATGCCCCGGCATCGGCAAAGTTCATCAGCAGATACAGCGTGCCGTCCTTTACCTCCAGACTCTCCACAGAGATGGCAGGCTCGCTGTACCGGCTGTTGCAGGCTTCCACTTCCCGGTCGATCATGGACTGGAATTCCTCCAGACTGTAATATTCTTTTTCAAAGCTCTCCACTACCGCATATGTGATCTTTCCGCTCTTCTGTATGTACATGGAAGTTACGGACGGCTCGAAGGACGAACCGCAGGCGGTCATGGAAAGTGCCATCACCATGGCGCAGATGGCATAGATCCACTTTTTCATTCAAGGTTTCCTCCTGTTGTAAAATGTTTACTGTTCAGACATCTGCCGGCGCAGGTGTGAAAAGTAACATAAGCTTTATAAAATGAACGTCTCTGCTCCATTTTATCCGCGTACAATTATACACACTCTACCGGCAGGTTGCAAGTATTTCCAGAGATTTGAACGTATGTTCCACATAGTGCTCCCGAAGCCATGTCACTACCTTTATGTATTCTGCAAGCACCTCATCCGTCAGCGTGAAGGTATAGAGCCGTTCGATGGACGAACCGGTCACATACCGGAGCGCGTACAGCGTGGAAGAATTCAGGTTCCAGCTTTCAAACTGTTCAAAGGTCTGGGGGCATTCCCCGCTCAGGACCATGATTTTCAGCTCATAGACATACCTCACCAGGACCCGGGGCAGAGACGGAACTGACAGGGCGCGCAGGGACTGGTAGACCAGACGCAGACAGTCCGTGCCGTCCATATTTTCCCTGGTATAATAATCCGCAAATTCCAGAAAATACTGCCCGTAGCATGCCCCCTCAAGGTCCTTGAGAAGCTCTCCGAAGTAGTTCTGAATATCCGCCTGGGAGATGCTGCTGGAACTCCTTCCTTCATAGATCTGAAAATCCCCGAAGGCGAATACATTGGAGGCCGCCATCAGCGGATTGCCCGGCCTTCTGGCCCCTCTTGCAAATGCACGGAATTTTCCCCGCTCTTTCGTCAGCAGAGTCACCAGCTTATCATATTCCCCCACCGGCCTGGCAGACAATACGATACCGGTCACCGTACAGATCTGACTGCTCATGTTTCTCTCCTGTCCTTAAAGCCTGGACCTCTTCGGTCTTGTAGGCAAGATAATCCTGTATATCCCCGGTGTGTACAAATCGATTCCAACTATCCATCTCTTGAACCTCCGCTTCCTCTGTCTTCGTGTAGCATTAGAATCCCCGAAGCGGACCGGTCCTATACTTCCTTCTTATCGTATCCAAAATTTTTTAACAGAAAATCTGAGTCTCTCCAGTCCTTCTTGACCTTCACCCAGAGCTTCAGATTTACCTTCGCCTCCAGCTGCCTCTCGATCTCGAAGCGGGCGGCGGAGCCGATCTTCTTCAGCATGGCGCCGCCTTTTCCGATGATGATCCCCTTATGTGAATCCCGCTCGCAGATGATCGTAGCCTGGATATCCCAGAGCGATCCCTTCTGCCGCTGCTTCATAAGATCGATGGATACGGCGATCCCGTGGGGGATCTCTTCATCCAGAAGCTTCAGCGCCTTCTCCCGGATGAGTTCTGCCACGATCTGTCGCATGGGCTGGTCTGTCACCGTATCCTCATCATAGAACATGGGACCATAGGGAAGATACTGGAAGATGAGCCGGATCAGGGTGTCCTTGTTCGTCCCCTTCAGTGCTGAGACCGGTACGATCTGGTCCAGATCAAGAAGCTTACGGTAGGCGTCCATGATACACAGCACTTCCTCCTTTTTAATGGTATCCACCTTGTTGATCACCAGGATCACAGGGAGCCTGATCCGGGACAGCTGCTCCGCAATATGCCGCTCTCCCGCTCCGATAAAGGTGACAGGCTCCACCAGCCAGAGGATCACATCCACCTCCTTCAGTGTCCGCTGCGCCACCTCTACCATATATTCCCCCAGCCGGTTCTTCGCCCTGTGAATCCCCGGCGTATCCAGGAACACAATCTGCCCTTCCTCCGAAGTGTAGACAGTCTGAATCCTGTTTCTGGTAGTCTGCGGCCGATGGGAAGTGATGGCAACCTTCTGACCGATGATCTGATTCATCAATGTGGATTTTCCCACATTGGGCCTTCCGATCAGTGCCGCAAAGCCCGACTTTTTCTGTTCGTTCATATTCCTTGTCTCTTTCTGCTCAGAAAAGCTGGAAGGTCCGGTCGAAGAGTTCTTTCTCTTTCCCGATCCGGTTCTCATTTCCAATGGCACAGAAACTCCCCTGTGCCAGCAGCTCCCGCACGCCTCCCGCCAGCGCCCGGATATCTGCAGGTGTGGCGTCCAGGATCTCATTCCGGATCTTCTGCAGATCCTCCATGGTCGTATGCGTCAGCCACGCGGACATGGAACGGTTCCCCGCTGCTGCCGGAGTCAGAGGCGTATCCAGCTCGCTGATGGTCCCGATGATGTATTTCGTCATATCCCGTTCACCCGCATCAAACTGCTCCACATAGTCTGCCGTCCCCTCGAACACCTCGTTGGTCTTCTGAAGGTTCGGATCCCGATAGGATACCAGATAACTGTCCCCGTAGAGTCCAAAGCCGCTCATACAGCCGTAGGCGCCGCCCTTGACCCGGATCTGGATCCACAGGTAGTCATAGCTGAGGATCACCTTCAGAATCCGGTAGGCGCCGGTATAGTTGCTGATATGGCCGGCACGGGCCACATACTGCACGGCGGACGGAGTCATAATGCCCTCCTTCAAAGCCCCGGCTTCCGTTTCCTCCCGCACAGGAGCCTTTGGCAGCACCTCTGTACAGAGCGCCTTTTTCAGCGCCGGGATCTCCTTTTTCACCGCCTCGATCCCGTCCTCTTTCGAGGTACAGCTCACGGTCAGATTTTCCGGGCGCAGAACGTACTGCATGACCTGAGACAGCTTTTCCGTCAGTTCATCCGCATGTTCTTCAAAATGCTGTTCCAGTTCCTCCACCGCCTGATAAAAGGCAACGCCGCTTATGCGGTCATTCATCCTGGCCGATCTGGAAAAACCGGCCATGGCGCGCATGGCCGCCGCAGAATGCCCGGAGGAGGTCAGGTACATCTGGAGCCTGGACCTGAGCTGAGAGAGAATCTCATGCAGACGCTTTTTGTCCGTCAGCCTGGTCCGCTTGAGGATCTCCCGCATCATGGCAAATGCAAAGTCCGTCTTGCCGGAGAGCACCTTTGCCCGCAGCTCGAACATCACCCGGAACCGGTCTCTGTCCCGCATATCCCCGTAGAGGCTGACCCCCGGAACGATGCCGCCTGTATGACAGTTGATCTCATTGAACAGCTCCCCGTAGCTGTAATTTTCCGTATCCATAAAACCAAGCACATGCTTCAGAATCCCCATATAAGGGATCAGCTCCTCCGGAAGACTTTCCGCATCGAACAGGAGGCGGATATAGCTGATGCCGCCGGTGAAGATCTCCTGATACAGCACCGTCGTCCCATCCACCTGCAGCTCTTCATTGATCAGAGGCAGCGCCTCTCTGCGGATGTCTTCCCGCTTCAGCATGGGGATCTTCTGAAGGTCCTCCGGAGAGGAAGGCTCATCCTGATACGCTTTCAGCGCCTCTGTAGACTTTACAAGAGCCTCCACAGCCTTCTCATCAAGCCCCTCCCTGTAGACCTTAAGCTCCTGCTCCACACGCGCTCCCTCCTGTGCCTCCAGTCCCGGCACCGGCCGGAGCATGAGAAGCGCTGCATGGGTATTTTCCAGCAGATACTTTTTCACTAGGCCTTCAAAGTATCCCTGATCCATCCGTTTCTTCAGCCTGGCAAAATTATCCAGGGCCAGAAGATGCAGGAAAGGCTTTGTCTCGTCATAGAGCCAGCTGTCGAACATCTGAAGACCATACATGAGTCCTCTGGGATAATTGCCAAAATCAGCCTCCCGATAACGGAACTCATAGAAATTCAGACCTGCCTGGAGCGCCTTTCTGTCAAAGCCGTTCTCCACAATCCCGGCAAGCGTCCTGCGGATCGTCTCAAGAAATGCCTCCTTCTGCTCCAGATCCGCATTCTTGGCGATCACGGAGAAGAAAGGCTGTGCGATCCCGTTCTCATAGGAGCTCAGGATATCCCTGCCGATGCCCGCGTCCAGAAGCGCCTGCTTCAAAGGAGCTCCCGGAGCAGATAAAAGGGCATACTCCAGCACCTGAAAAGCCAGATACAGCTCCGCGTCCAGCGAATCCTCCACCACCACATTGTAGGAGAGATACGCCTGACCCTTCACTGACTCTCCGGCGGAGATGGGATAGTCCACCACCCGTTCCGCCATCTTTGCAAAAGGCTTCTGCAGAGGAATGGAAGAATCCACCTCCAGATAGTCATAATGGCTCAGATAATGCTCGTCGATCCAGATGAGCTTCTCCGCCATATCCATGTCCCCATATAAATAAATATAGCTGTTGGACGGATGATAGAACTTCTGATGGAAGGCAAGGAACGCTTCATACGTCAGCTCCGGTATATGCTTCGGATCTCCCCCGGACTCATGATGGTACGGCGTATCCGGATAGAGCGTCGTCATGATCTCCCGGTCCAGCATATCCTCCGGAGAGGAAAAAGCGCCTTTCATCTCATTATAGACCACCCCATTGTAGATCACCGGCTCTTCTTCCGCACTCAGCTCGTAGTGCCAGCCTTCCTGCCGGAAAATCTTCTCTTCCCTGTAAATGTTGGGATGGAACACGGCGTCCAGGTAGACATGCATCAGATTCTGGAAATCCTGATCGTTGCAGCTCGCCACCGGATATACGGTCTTGTCCGGATAAGTCATGGCATTTAAAAAAGTATTCAGGGAACCTTTTACCAGCTCCACAAAAGGATCCTTTACCGGAAAATCTTCTGAACCGCACAGAACGGAATGCTCCATGATATGCGGCACGCCGGTACTGTCCGAAGGCGGTGTCCGGAATCCGATGGTAAACACTTTGTTCTCGTCCTGATTCCCGATCAATACGACTTTTGCCTTTGTTTTCTTATGCTTCAGCAGATATCCGGTGGAATTAAGCTCCGGCATCTCCTGTTTTTGGATCAGCTCATAGGCTGACAGATGTTCGATCGTCATTGATACCTCCAGTTTCATTTTAATCATGCGCTGCTTCCTGAATAGTATGGACATATTCATGTCTGATATAACATCCCCGGACGCGCTGCGACAAAAAACTGTCTTATATGAGAAAGAGGACTGCCGCTTCCAGCGGCAGCCCACTTTTCTTTGTCCATGGATCTTACAGATTCGTCTTGAAGAACTCTTCCATTGCAGAAGCTGCGGTATCCTCGTCTTCACCTTCCACTGTCACAGTAACCGTATGACCTTTCTTGACGCCCATGCTCATGATTGCCATAAGTCTCTTGGCATCTGCCTTCTTGGTTCCGTTGTCGATGGTAACAACGCTCTTGTAAGCTGCAGCAGCCTTTGCGAGCATTCCAGCCGGTCTTGCGTGGATTCCAAGTTCGTCCTGAATGGTGTAAGTAAATGATTTCATGTCTTTCTTCTCCTTTATTCTTAAAATATTTTAAACATAATCAGCATTCCCGGATACGCTTCCGAAGATCCAGCGTATATCCCGGTGAGACGGACAGCTCGTCGATGCCCATCTGTACAAATTTGGCAGTCAGCTCTTCATCTGCTCCCAGCTCTCCGCAGATGCCGCACCATGCACCGTACTTGTGCGCATTTTCGATGGTCATCTGGATCAGGCGAAGGATCGCCTCATGATGGGGATCAAAGAAATCATCCAGCGACTGATTCTGACGGTCGATCGCCAGCGTGTACTGGCTCAGATCGTTGGTGCCGATGCTGAAGAAGTCCACATGGGGCGCCAGCAGGTCACTGGTGACTGCAGCCGCCGGTGTCTCGATCATGATACCAAGCTCCACTTCACCCATGGCCACGTCTTCTCTTGCCAGCTCCAGCTTCACTTCCTCCACGATCTTCTTGATCTTTTCGATCTCTTTTACCGAGATGATCATGGGGAACATAATACCCAGATTTCCGAAAGCCGATGCACGGAACAGGGCGCGCAGCTGCGTCTTGAATACTTCTTCTCTGGTGAGACAGATACGGATAGCACGATAACCAAGGGCCGGATTGTCCTCCTTGGGAAGATCGAAATAATCGATCTGCTTGTCAGCGCCGATATCCAGTGTACGGATGATAACCTTCCTGCCGTTCATTCTGGACAGCACCGTCTTATATGCCTCAAACTGCTTCTCCTCACTGGGATAGTCATCGCATCCCAGATACAGAAATTCACTGCGGAACAGGCCGATGCCCTCGGAGTCATTCTCCAGAACCGCGTCCACATCCCCCACGCCGCCGATGTTGGAGTACAGATGAATATGCTTGCCGGACTGCGTAACAGTCTCCTTGCCCTTCATCTCCTGAAGGAGCGCCCTCTGCTCGTCCGCCTTCCGCTTCTTCTCCACCATCTTCGCCATGGTCTCTTCGTCCGGATCGATATAGATCAGACCTGCAAAACCATCCACCACAGCCTGTCTGCCGTGATATTCCTGATCGATCTCGATATCCGTCGTGACCAGGGACGGAATGTTCATGGTTCTCGCCAGGATCGCCGTATGGGAATTGGCCGAACCCTTCTGCGTCACAATGGCCAGAAGCTTGCTCTTGTCAAACTGTACTGTCTCACTGGGCGCCAAGTCCTCTGCCAGGATGATCACCGGCTCCGGCATCGCCTCCGGGCTCACCTGCGTCCCGTTCAGGATGGAGATCAGCCGGTCGGAGATATCATGGATATCCGCTGCCCGGCCTCTCATGTAATCGTCGTCCATGCTCAGGAACATGGCTGCCATCTGCTCGCCGGTCATGAACACCGCATACTCCGCATTCATACGGTCATTCTCGATGATACCGGTGATGGACTCATTATAATCCAGATCGTCCAGAAGCATCTGGTGAACATCAAAGATCATCGCCTCTTCTTCTCCCACGTCCACGCGTGCCTTCTCGTACAGACCCTTCAGCTGGCCCATGGCTTTTTCCTTCGCCGCCTGGAAACGTGCAAGCTCTGCTGCAGTGTCTTCGATCTCTACTTTATTAACCGCTTTTTCCGCCTTGCGGTACACGAAGATACTGCCGATCGCGACCCCCTTGAATACACTCTTGCCTTCTCTTACAATCATTACTTTTCCTCCCAATCCATAGTGTCCGCCTGATGCGCTTCCATCAGGTCTTCTCCGGCAGAAACTTCCGGAGCCTCCAGCTCTTCTGCCGGCTCTTCTTCCTCCGTCTCCGGTTCTATCGTCACGAATCCCCTGCTGACCTCTTCCACCGCAATGGAAAGAGGTTTCTTGCCTCTGCTGTCTACGTACGCCTCCTCTCCCGCAATCAGTTGTCTCGCCCTCTTCGCTGTCGCCAGCACGATAGAATACCGGCTGTTTACAGTCGGTGTGTCCCCTTCAGCCTCACTGTTGATAGTTCTCATTAAGTCTGTATAAGACGGATGCAGCATAGATCATTCTCCTTCCGAAAAGCGCTTCAGCTCTTCCCTTACTTTATTCACAAGCTCCATATTATATCGGATCCTCCGGTGCTCGCTCTCAATGATGGCATGAATCTCCTCCACACACACTTCCAGCTCATCATTAACCACCAGATAGTCGTATTCTTCGATCCCTTCTGATTCCTGCGCCGCGCGCTTCAGGCGCTGGCCGATCACCTCCGGGGACTCGGTACCCCGTTTTGTCAGACGCTCCTTCAACACCTGTGCATCCCTGGTCGTGACGAACAGGAGCACTGCCTCCGGAAACTGCTTCCGGATCTTGCGTGCCCCCTGGATCTCGATCTCCAGGATCACATCCCGGCCCCGGGACAGCGTCTCCTCCACATAGGCTCTGGGCGTCCCGTAGTAATGATTCACATAACACGCATATTCCACCAGTTCATCGTCTGCAATCATCCGCTCAAACGCTTCTCTGGTTTTAAAAAAATAATCCTTCCCTTCTTCTTCTCCCTCTCTGGGCGCACGGGTAGTCGCAGATACCGACAACGCATACTGTTCATATCTCTTAAGCAGCTCCCGCATAATCGTACCTTTGCCCGCTCCGGAAAAACCGGATACCACAATCAATATTCCCTGTCTCGCCATATTCTGTCCTATTCTATATTCTGGATCTGCTCCCGCACCTTCTCGATGGCAGTCTTCAGATCGATGGCACGGCTGGAGATCTCCAGGTCATTTGCTTTGGAAAGCGTCGTATTCGCCTCCCGGTTCATCTCCTGGGCGATAAAATCAAGCTTCCGCCCAATGCCTCCTTCGTATTCCAGCGCCTCTTTCATGGCCTCCACATGGCTTCTCAGGCGCACAATCTCTTCATCCACACAGATCTTGTCTGCAAATATGGTGACCTCCGCCGCGATCCGGTTCTCATCGATCTGCGCGTCCGCAAACAGCTCTTTCACCTTCGTCTCCAGCTTCTGCCGGTATTCGGACAGGATCCGGGGAGAGCGCTCTTCCACAAATGCAACCGTCTCCAGGATCTCCTGAAGCTTCTGAAGAAGATCCTCCTTCAGCGTCTTCCCTTCCCGAAGCCGCGTCTCCACAAACTTTCCGCAGGCTCCATGCACCGCCCGTTCCAGAAGATGCCAGGTCTCCGCCTCGTCTTCCTTCTGCTCTTCCATCACGAGGACCTCCGGACAGCGTGCCAGAACCGATACCTGCATATCGTTCTCCAGTCCGAACTGCTCCTCCATCTGGCGGAAATACTCCACATACTGGGCGGCAATCTTCGGATTGTAGGTCAGCGCCGCATTGCTCCCGCTGGGATCCTCGCAGGTGATGTACACATCCACCTTGCCTCTCTCAATATATCCCTTCAGGATCCCGCGGATCGCCGAATCAAAGAGATTCAGCTTCTTCGGCATCTTCATGCTCACGTCCAGGTAGCGGTGATTCACAGATTTCATCTCAACCGTGATCTTCCGGTCTCCCTCTGAAATCTCACAGCGGCCGAAGCCGGTCATACTTTTTATCATATCCCATCTTCCCCATCATCCTGGCGCAGCAGATGTCCGCCATAGTTGTTTTTATTATAGTTGATTTTCTAAATCTTGTCAATTATAATAGGGGACGGAGAAAGGGGATCGATTTTTATGGCATTAGACGGCATCACCATTGCATGTATGGCACATGAATTGCAGGAAAAGACCGTTGGCGGGCGGATCGCGAAGATCGCACAGCCGGAGGCGGATGAGCTGCTCCTGACCATCAAGACGCGGGAAGGCAGTCACAGGCTCCTTCTGTCGGCCAGCGCCAGCCTCCCGCTCGTCTATCTGACGGACGGAAACAAGCCCGGCCCCATGACGGCGCCGAATTTCTGCATGCTGCTCAGAAAACATATAAACGGCGGGCGGATCCTGTCCGTGACACAGCCTTCTCTGGAGCGGATCCTCCGGTTTGAGATCGAACATCTGGATGAGATGGGGGACCTCTGCCGGAAATATCTGATCGTGGAAATCATGGGAAAGCACAGCAACATCATCTTCTGCACGGATACGGATCAGATCATCGACAGCATCAAGCACGTATCCGCTCAGATGAGCTCCGTCCGGGAGGTGCTGCCGGGACGGAATTATTTCATCCCGGATACACAGGAAAAAGCAGATCCTCTGACCATCACGGAGGAAGCCTTTACCGGACTGGTGGGCAAAAAGGCCGCAAAGCTCTCCAAAGCCCTCTACACTTCTCTGACGGGCCTAAGTCCCGTTGCCGCGGAGGAGATCTGCGCGCAGGCATCCCTGGATTCTGACCGGGCGGCCAGTTCCTGTGACGAAGAAATGCTGATCCATCTGTACCGGACCTTTGTCCGGTTCCTCGCGCCGGTCCGCACCGGCGGCTGTACGCCGACGATCTATTATGACGGAAAAGCACCAGTGGAATTTTCCTGCCTCCCGCTCACAATCTACGACCATTACAGAAAGGAAACCTTCGGCTCCGTCTCGCAGGTACTGGAACGGTACTATGCAGAGAAGAATACCCTCACGCGCATCCGCCAGAAATCTTCGGACCTGCGCCGGATCGTACAGACTGCCCTGGAGCGGAATGTCAAAAAATACGACCTGCAGGCAAAGCAGCTGAAGGATACGGAAAAGAGAGAAAAATACCGCGTCTACGGAGAGCTCATCAATACCTACGGATACGGAGTGGAGCCCGGAAGCAGAAGCTTTGTGGCGCTGAATTATTATACCGGTGAGAACATCACCATCCCCCTGGATCCTCAGATTCCGGTCCAGGAAAATGCGAAAAAATATTTTGACAAATATGGAAAATTAAAGAGGACCTGCGAAGCAGTCACGGCGCTTCTGAAGGAAACCGGGGCTGAGATCGAGCACCTGCGCTCCATCCAGACCGCCCTGGATATCGCCCTGCAGGAGGAGGATCTGGTTCAGATCAAGGAAGAGCTCATGGAATCCGGCTATATCCGAAAACGGAATCCCGGCAACAGGCGTCCGAAGATCACCTCCAGACCCTTCCACTATGTCTCCAGCGACGGCTTTCATATATATGTGGGAAAAAACAACCTGCAGAACGACGAACTGACCTTCCAGACAGCCCGGGGAAACGACTGGTGGTTCCATGCCAAAGGCGCTCCCGGCTCCCATGTGATCGTTCAGACCAACGGGGAAGAGCTGCCTGACCGCACCTTTGAGGAAGCTGCAAGACTCGCCGCCTACTACTCCGGCAGCCGCGGCGCAGACAAGGTGGAAATCGACTATGTGGAGCGAAAGCATGTCAGGAAGCCAAACGGCTCCAGACCGGGCTTCGTCGTTTACTACACCAACTATTCCATGATGATCGACTCCGATATCAGCGGCATCCGGCAATTATAGATGCCTCCCCCTCCGTCCGTACGGAGAGATCCCGGCTGATTCCTTCTGTCACCCGGATCTCTCCTTTTTCTGTAACCAGTACCATATCAAACGCTTCCCTGTGCGCTCTCCAGTATTCCACAGCCCCCTCATATCCCATAATATACAGAGAAGTGGACAGTGCATCCGCCAGCGTCCCGTCTCCGGATACCACCGTCACGGAGGCAAGGTCATTGTCTGCCGGGTATCCGGTCCGCGGATCCAGGATATGGATGTAGGTCTTCCCGTCCTCTTCAAAATACCGTTCATAACCGCCCGACGTGATGACTGCCCGGTCTGTGACGTTCAGAACCGCCAGCACCTCCCCCGGCCCGCCGTCCGGATCCTGGATTCCCACCTGCCAGGGAGCGCCGTCCGGCCTGTTCCCGGTCACCTGTACATTTCCCCCAAGAGATACCATCCCTGACTCTATCCCATGGGCCTGGTAGATCTCCATGACCCGCGCCGAAGCATAGCCCTTGGCAATTCCTCCCAGGTCCATCTGCTGCCCTTCCCCCAGAACAACAGTTCTGCCGTCAAACCGGACCCCGGACGCATCCACCAGCGCCAGCACCTCTTCCAGCTCGCCCGCCTCCGGCACATGATATTCTCCTGTGGAAAATCCCCACAGGCTCATAAGAGGGCAGACCGTAATATCAAAAAGTCCCTCTGTATCCCTGTAGATCTCCAGCCCTCTCTCAAGGACCTCTGCCGTGTCCTCTGACAGCTCTCCCCTTCCGGATGCATTGATTTTCGACACCTCACTGGCGGCATTTCCCACGGACCAGAGCCCGTCCAGTCTCTGAATCTCCAGAACCGCCTCGTCCACCGCCTCCTCGCATTCCTTCCCGTACGCGGTAAACGTCATAAACGTATCCATGGCAAAAAGCTGCCTTGTACAGGATCTTTCTCTTCCTTCCGTATGATACCAGATCATCCCTCCCAGCACTGCCACAAGGCCCACTGCAGCAATTCTTCCCCATATCCTCTTCTCCAATCCCGCGTCCCTCTCTCCATACCGTTTCTTCACCCTCCTGCACATAAAAAACGGGAGAGCGCTTCTCTTTATCATACAGCACTCTCCCGTATTCATCAATTCTTAAATCGGATAAAATGATAGCTTTCCACAATCTGGAAATATTTTACGATCCTTGGATAAAGCGGTTCCACTTCATCTCCGAAGGCTTCCTTCTGAAGCTTCGCCAGCTCCATCACAGTCTTCTCTCCGTCGATCAGAGGCCACAGAAAGCTTCCGTACCTGTCCATGTGAACACTGGTATATCTCGGCCTTTTGAACAGCTTCTGCGCAATCCGGTTGAAGATCCCCGTATTCTCCACCCGCAGAATGATGCTCCCCTCTTTTTCCTCCCAGGAGATCTCCTCTGCACGCTCCGGAATCAGATCCAGATAGTTCTTCTGCTTTTTTCTGCTCATCAGTTCTTCTGCTTCTTCCACAGGGAGAACTGCAGCAGGCTCAGAATCATCAGCACCATAAGCACCACTCCGCCCAGATTGCCCAGGTTCACTTTCCCGGACAGGTCCAGACTGACGCCGAATACCGTCAGAATCGCCAGAGCAATACCTACCAGACCTTCTCCCGCGATCATACCCGCGCAGTACAGCGTGCCGTCCGTGGACTGGCGCTCTTTCGTCTTCTCATCCACATTTTTCCTGGAATCCATGAGCAGACGGACCACACCGCCGATCATAATCGTGGCGTTCAGATAAATGGGCAAATAAAGCCCGATGGCAAAAGGCATGACCGGAATCCGCAGGATCTCAAGGCCGATGGCAAGAAATACCCCGATAAACACCAGGTTCCACGGCAGATTGCCGCCCATGATGCCTTCCACAATCATCTTCATCAGAGTCGCCTGGGGCGCCGGAACCTCCGCTCCGCCGTAGCCGTACGCAGTGTTCAGAAGATACAGCACGCCGCCGATGGCAAGGCCTGAAGCCACTACGCCCACCAGCTCGCCGATCTGCTGCTTCTTCGGAGTCGCTCCCAGCAGAAATCCTGTCTTCAGGTCCTGAGAGGTATCGCCTGCGATCGCTGCCACGATACAGATCACAGATCCGATGGCGATCGCCCCCGTCATACCTGTGATTCCGCTGTCCCCGGATGCTTTGATGGCGATGGTTGCAATCAGAAGCGTCGCAATGGCCATACCGGAGACCGGATTATTGGAGCTTCCGATCAGTCCCACCATACGGGATGAAACCGTCGCAAAGAAAAATCCGAAGATTACGATAATGGCAGCTCCCAGAATATTGACCGGGATCGCCGGAACCAGCCAGATGATCAGAATCATGACCGCAATGCCGATCAGCACCATGTTCATGGGCAGATCCTGTGCAGTCCTGGCATCACTGGTATTTTTGCTGCCCTTCATGCTTTTCATGGAGTCACGGAAGGTGGTGATAATCAGAGGAAGCGATTTGATAAGAGAAATAATACCTCCCGTTGCAATAGCTCCCGCACCGATATACCGCACATAGGACCCCCAGATGTTGGAGGCGCCTCCCTCCGCATACAACTGCCCGATGGTGACCCCCACCTCCGCCGGATACATCCAGGTGTCCGCTCCGAACAGACAGATTAGAGGAATCAGAACCATCCATCCGATCAAAGAGCCGACAAACATATAAGAAGCGATCCTCGGTCCCACAATATAGCCCACACCCAGCAGCGCCGGATAGACTTCCATGCCCAGTTCGCCTTTAAATGCCCTGAATTCCGCAGCCACATCCGCCGGAATCACCTTGATGCCGTCCACCACCAGTTTAAAGAGCGCCGCCAGCCCCATGCCGCTGAAGACGGTGGAAGCATTGGCTCCGCCCTCTTCTCCCGCAAGAAGAACCTCCGCACATGCGGTTCCTTCCGGATAGAGCAGCGTCGCATGTTCCTTTACGATCAGTGCATTCCGAAGCGGAATCATAAAAAGCACGCCCAGAACACCGCCGCACAGAGCGATCAGCGTAATCTCCACAAGGCTCGGCATGTCACACAGCCCGTCCTCTGCCCACAGAAACAGCGCAGGCATGGTGAAGATGGCGCCTGCCGCCAGAGACTCTCCTGCAGAGCCGATGGTCTGTACCATATTGCTCTCCAGAATGGAATTTTTCTTCATGATCACACGGATTACACCCATGGAAATAACCGCCGCCGGTATGGATGCCGATACGGTCATGCCCACGCGCAGACCCAGATATGCATTGGCTGCACCGAAGACGATCGCCAGGATGATACCCATGATGATCGATGTCACTGTAAATTCCGGCGTGATCTTTTCCGCAGGAACATACGGTTTGAACTCATTGTTTTCGTTCATGTCTTTTCTCCCTTACTCTATTGGTATAGGTCCTATTATACAGAATCTATACACTATTTACAAGAAAAATAAAATTTTGCGGGATTTTTTATTTATTTCATCATCAAAAACGGGATTGACTTTTCGGAAACAGACGATATAATGAAAGACGTATCGAAGGAGATACTGGTGAGCGCTCACCGGTATCTCCTTTTTTATCTCCGGGTTCCGGAGCCCGGTAGACTTTCAACTCTGTCTGAAAATGAGGAGGATTTATGATGACTGAAGAAATGATGAACGCCCTGAACGGCCAGCTTTTCGCCGTCTGGTTCCTGATCGGCGCCGCCCTGGTATTCTGGATGCAGGCGGGATTCGCCATGGTAGAAGCAGGCTTTACCCGCGCCAAAAACTCCGGCAATATCCTGATGAAAAACCTCATGGATTTCTGTATCGGCACCATCGTCTTTATCCTGATTGGCTTCGGCCTTCTGCTGGGTGAAGACCTTATGGGCCTGATCGGAAAGCCGGGATTTGATATCTTTACCAGTTATGCAGATTTTGACTGGTCCAATTTCGTCTTTAACCTGGTCTTCTGTGCCACCACCGCAACCATCGTATCCGGCGCCATGGCAGAACGGACAAAATTTCTGTCCTACTGTATCTACTCCGGAATCATCTCCGCACTGATCTATCCCATCGAAGCGCACTGGATCTGGGGCGGCGGCTGGCTCTCTCAGATGGGCTTCCACGATTTTGCCGGTTCCTGCGCCATTCATATGGTGGGCGGCATCTCCGCTCTTATCGGCGCCTGGATCCTGGGCCCCCGCATGGGCAAGTTTGAAAAGGATCAGACCGGCAAAGTCACAAAAGTAAACGCCTTCCCGGGGCATAACCTTCCCATCGGCTGTCTGGGCGTTTTCATCCTGTGGCTGGGCTGGTACGGGTTCAACGGAGCGGCAGCCACATCGGTGGAACAGCTTGGTTCCATCTTCCTGACCACCACCGTGGCGCCGGCCATTGCGACGGTCGTATGTATGATCTTTACCTGGCTCCGCTATAGAAAACCCGACGTCTCCATGTGCCTGAACGCGTCTCTCGCCGGTCTGGTGGGCATCACCGCTTCCTGCGATGTGACAGACTGCGCAGGCGCCATTGCTGTCGGCGTCGTATCCGGCCTGCTGGTGGTCTTCGGCGTGTGGTTTCTGGACTATGTACTGCACATTGACGATCCGGTGGGCGCCGTGGCAGTCCACTGTCTCAACGGAATCTGGGGCACCATCGCAGTCGGTCTGTTTGCAACTGTCAGCGCACCAGGAAACGACACGCTTGTGGGACTGTTCTACGGCGGAGGCTTTGAACTTCTGGGTATTCAGCTTCTTGGCATGGGGGCGGTTATCGCATGGACTGCCGTGACCATCACCATTGCCTTTCTGCTCATCAGGGCGACCGTAGGCCTTCGGGTATCCGAGCAGGAGGAGATCAACGGCCTGGATGCCACGGAGCACGGACTTCCCTCCGCCTATGCAGGCTTCAGCATCATGGATATCTCCAACACCATGACCATGGAAGTCAATGAAAATACGGTTCTTGGAAATGATGACTACATAACGGCGTCCCCTGCGCAAAAAGATGCGGCAGTCAAAGTCGTCCGGACACCGGAAGCCGGCACCGGGATCTACAAGGTGTCCATTATCTCCAGGCTGTCCCGTTATGATGCTCTTCGGAAAGCCATGAACGACATCGGCGTCACCGGTATGACCGTCACACAGGTCATGGGCTGCGGCGTACAAAAAGGCGCCGGCGAGCGTTACCGCGGCGTGGAGCTTGACGCCACCCTGCTTCCGAAAGTAAAGGTGGAAGTCATCGTGGGCAACATCCCGGTGGACACCGTCATCGAAGCCGCCAAGAAATCCCTCTACACCGGACACATCGGCGATGGCAAGATCTTTGTCTACAACGTGGATCAGGTCATCAAGGTCCGCACCGGAGAAGAAGGACTGGATGCGCTGCAGGACGTGGAATAAAGGGTCGCACCTGTTCGGAAAAAGACCGTCTCACCATGGGGACGGTCTTTTCATTGCGAACATATGTTCTAAAATCCTCTTTCTTTCAGCTCTGCCACAATCTGTACATAAGTCTCTGTCACGTCAAAGCCCTTATAATCCTCCCGTTTCAGATCGATAATGTCCCCATGAGAGATCCCTCTCGTATGTGTATTGGAGAAGATCCCGCGAAATTCCCCCCATCTGGCAGATTCCACGCTGACCAGTCCGTCATTGTCCCCTTCCAGCGGCCGGATCATGCAGTAGGGGACGGCAAGGAGCAGATGGCTCCATGGATGCTTCATTCTGGATGTATAACTCTGGTAGAACACCTCCGGCGCGTCCGGCACCTCCTGATTGAAGCGCTCGCTCTCCCAGGTGGAAAACTGATGCGTCGCCGTATAAAAATCCGGATTCCGGTCCCCCAGCCGCAAAAAGGTACGGTCAAAGCAGGAAGCCACCAGCCGGTACAGTCCTTCCGGCAGACCGCAGGCATAGTCCACAAAACGGCAGCCCCGATGAGGCGTGTTCATAGTCGTAAGAGACGCCACATACGGCGCCATCCCAAGCTTTGAGATGGCATATCTGGCATCCAGCCCGCCCTTGGAATGGGCGATGATGTTCACCTTCCCGCAGCCTGTCTCCCGGCACACCTGGAGGATCCGCTCCCGGATATCTCCGGCATTGTAATGGATCGTGCCCAGAGCTTCCTGGTTGCCGTAATAAACCGATGCACCGTTTCTTTTCAGCTCCCGCGGGATCCTTCCCCAGTAATTAAAGTACCGAAGATCCCGAAAACCGATGCCATGAACCATTACCAGCGGATACCTGGTCCTGCACAGATCCGAATCCACCCGAAGATCCCGAAGCGCCGCCTTCTCCTGCTCATGGTCATACTCCTCACTGACCAGACGGCAGGCATAGAGCAGCACAGCCAGATTGACCACCGGGATCCACATGGTGCAGACCATGACCAGACGGCGCACGATGCCCAGTCTCCTGGAGGTACAGATCATCCGCAGCACTCCCGCGCCCAGAAGCGCCAGACACCCCACACAGGCGAGAACCCCATTGGCAGCCAGCATCGCTGTCCCCCAGGAACTGCTCCCCTTATATCTGATATAAATATGAAGAAACACCCATATCTGCACCGCCATGGTATACAGACCGCAGAAAACCAGGCGCCTGCCGCCCAGCATCATACGCACCCGCAGGCCGGTTCTGGCTCTGCCCGTATCCATGGCCGGCAGCACCAGAAGCCGCAGAATGTTCACCACAAGCACCACTGCCAGAAGGGGCGGCAGCACCCGGAAAAAGCCTGTCACCCCTTCCGATTCCATCACAGCTGTGATCCAGGCGAGGAACAGGATCAGATTCAGCGCGCAGGGAAGGCTCACCATGAGCCAGCACCTTCTTAACCATTTTCTCATAAGTAAAACCCCTTATTACACAAAAGGGACCGGCTGGCAGCACTGTCTGTGCCGCCCGTCAGTCCCGTCTCTCCCAACCCGTCCCTATACTCTGGACAGATATTCTCCGCTTCTGGTATCGATCTTGATCCTGTTTCCCGTCTCCACGAACAGCGGTACATAGACAACTGCACCGGTCTCCACGGTCGCGGGCTTTGTAGCGCCGGTAGCCGTATCACCCTTGAAGCCCGGCTCCGTATCCGTGATCTCCAGCTCCACGAACAGCGGCGCCTCCACTGCAAATACATTCCCGTTATGGGAGCAGATCTTCACCATCTCGTTCTCTTTTACGAACTTCAGTGCATCTCCCACGTCATCGCTGTTCAGCGCGATCTGGTCATAAGTCTCCGTATTCATAAAGTGGAACAGGTCTCCGTCGCTGTACAGATACTGCATGTCCACACGGTCGATCCGGGCTGCCGGAAATTTCTCCGTAGGACGGAAGGTCTTCTCCACCACTCCGCCGTTGATGATGTTTTTAAGCTTGGTCCTCACAAAAGCCGCACCTTTGCCCGGCTTTACATGCTGAAACTCCAGGATCTGATATACGTTACCTTCAATCTCCAGTGTAACGCCATTTCTGAAATCACCTGCTGAAATCATTCTGTTTTCCTCCTTAACTGTTAGGAAGGGACTGCACACTCCCCACACTTTCTACTATTCTATAATAGAATGAAGCAGATTTCAACCTTTTTTTCGCGGGGCGCACATGAGTGTCACATGAGCGCATCTGCTCTAATCCATCCTCACAGACACGCCGCCCTCCCGTTCTGAGGGCTGTACTACCACCGACACCGGCTGGTTTCCGCTCCACTCGAAGGCATAGGACTCTCCGGACGCCTGCCCGATGAAATTTTTCCAGGAGATATCCACCTTCACCTGCGGATCGCAGTATCCCTGACCCATCCAGCAGATCACGGCATCCGGATCCACGGATATGGTATTTCGGCTCCGGACATTGCTGAGGACGATGGGATTTCCGTCTGACAGGACTGCCACATACGCATTGCTGCCGTTTCCCGTGAAGAGCGAGGTGGCAAGTCCTTTCTGAGAGAGGACACCGCATCCGATAAACCGCACTTCATACTTGCAGTCCTGACTGAACGCCAGGATATTCTCGGACTCCACCGAGATCATCTCCCCGTAATCCAGCCTGTAGATAAACACATGCTGCCCGTTGTTGGCATAATAGGTCACCGAATCCCCGTTCAGATTCACCTTCATCAGCGGCAGGTTCTCCCCGGTTACCCGTCGGATAATGGACCCCAGCGCCGCCTGCGCCAGGTTCCCCTGCGGACCAAGCAGCACCTTTTCAAAGCGGTAATTCTTGCCGCCTGCACTCTCTCCCGCCACAAAAGCGCCTGCCTTTGTAAAAAGGACATCATTTCCGCTGCATGTCACCTTCAACATCAATTCATTTACTGTCTCAAAAGAAAGCATCTCTTTCTTATCCCCCTTCTACTGTCAGCTCACCTGGACGCCGTACAGTTCGCACAGCCCGGCAAGATCTTTTGCTGCTCCATTTCCGATTCCGTGGAACTTCCAGCTCCCGTTGTAGAGATAAAGTTCCCCGATCATCATGGAAATGACATTCGTATAATAGTCTGTCATGGAAAAGCTCACCAGCTCCTTCCGGCTCCCATGGTCCAGAAGGCGGATATAGGCATCCTTCAGCATCCCGAAATGCAGCTTCTTCTCAAATGCCTCATTGATCGTCAGAACAAAAACGATCTTCTTCACCGCCGGATTCAGCCTGCCAAGATCCATCCGGATCACTTCCCGGTCCGATCTGCCGTCCAGTTCAAAGACGGTACTCCCGTCCGGACTCTCCGTCTGCCCGTAGAAGACAAACCAGTCGTCTCCGATGACTTTTCCATTGTCACCCAGCAGAAATGCGGATACATCCACATCACACCGGGCATCTGTACTGTTCCATCCAAGGCAGGCATCCACCTGCCCCACCGGACCGGTCAACGTCACCTTCTGTCCCTTCTGAATCGGATGCTCCAGTACCGGAATCCGCATCTGCGCAGGCGGCGCCTGCTGCGCCGGACTGCCCGCCTCCCGCACTCCTGCTCCCGGCATGGAACTGCCCGCGCCGCCTGCTCCAATGCTGCCGGACGGCGCCGGGATTCCTGCCCGCTGCGCCCCGGATCCCTGGACAGCACTTCCGGACGGCACAGGATTCCCGGCTCCCGAACCCGCCGGCAGCCTGCTGTTCAGGCTGGTGATATTCTGTGCGCTGTACACATGCCCCGGCCTTCGTGTATTGATGGACAGAAGTGTATCCTTATCCAGTGCTCCCTGCGATCTCATGAGAATATCGGTCATCATTTTCTCAGCCAAACCTCCGTGTCTCCTGCTCGATGATCTGCAGCACCTGACGGACACTCCGTCCGTCCGTGCGCACGTTGACATGTGCCGTCTGCCGGTAGATTACCTCCCGTTCTCTCATCAGGCGCTCCACCTTTGCCTCCAGATCCCCGCCCTCCAGCATGGGGCGGCTCCCGTCATCCCTTACCCGCTCCAGAATCGTCTCCTTCGCCGCTGACAGGTAAATGACGCAGCCAAGGCTTCGCAGGAGCTTCCGGTTCTGCTCCCGGACCGGCATCCCGCCGCCCACAGAGATCACCGAATCAAAAGTATCCTCCTGCATCCGGCCAAGCAGCTTCGTCTCCAGATCCCGGAAATATCCTTCGCCCTCTTCGGCAAAAATATCCGGGATCCTCCGGCCCTCCATGTCGGCAATCCGCTCATCTGTATCCACAAATGCCATCTCTTTTTCTCTGGCAAGGATCCTGCCCACCGTTGTCTTTCCGGCTCCCATGAACCCGATCAAGATCATATTTTTCATCTTCTACTCCACGATCTTCTTTAATTCATCCATAAAGGTGTTCACATCCTTGAACTCCCGATAGACCGACGCGAACCGTACATACGCCACCGAATCCAGCTTCTTGAGCTTCTCCATGACCAGCTCGCCGATCTCCCGCGTGGAGATCTCCCGCACTTCTTTATTGAAGATGACCGCCTCGATCTCATCCACCAGCCCGCTCACCTGAACTGCCGGAATCGGACGCTTGTGGCAGGCCCGGATGATACCGGCTTCAATCTTCGACCGGTCGTAGGTCTCCCGGTTTTCATCCTTCTTGATCACAATAACCGGTATGGTCTCCACCTTCTCATAAGTCGTGAAACGTCTCCCGCACGCATCGCATTCTCTTCTGCGGCGGATGGAACCGCCGTCATCTGCCGGCCGGGAATCAATCACTCTCGTATTATCTTTTCCACAGTATGGGCACTTCATCAGGAACACCTCCTTTTTTCAGTCCTTTGATTCGATCAGCACCAGGATCCCTCTGTCCATGGTGATCTCAACCTTATCTTCTGTAATCTCATTGGATACCCCCAGACTCCCGGTCCCGCACACGGTAAAATGATGCCCGTTCAGGGGATATCCTGCTCCTCTCAGAGTCACACCGTACACATCCGTGGTCAGGGGAATCAGGGAAAAATACGTTCCGTACTGCTCTTCCTTCTTCAGTACATACTTTTCCTTTATCAGGCGGATCCGGTTATGGCTGTCCAGGATCTGACAGTCCACTCCTTTTGCAAAAGGCAGATACAGCGTCTGTATATTGCCCAGCACGTGGTCCAGCCGCGTACCCGTCCCGCCCAGAATCGTAATATGGCTGCTTCCCAGCTCCATGGCCAGCTCCACGGCAATCTGCGTATCCGTGGCGTCCTTCACCGGGTCATAGGCCCGGATCCCGACTCCGGTACGCTCCCGGTACCAGGCAAGGATCTCCGGATCCAGCGTGTCAAAATCTCCCACAATTCTCGTGGGAAGGATCCCGTGCCTGTAACAGAAGGCAACGCCCCCGTCCACACCGATCACATGCTCCCAGGAACCTTTTAATGTATTGAGGGCAAGATCGGTCTCGATATTGCCCCCACTGATGATCAAAGTATTCACGCTTTTTGCTGCTCCTGCATGATCGTAAGGAAATCCCGTACATTCTGTCTGATATCTCCGGCAAAAATGGCGGAACCGGCCACGATGACATTGGCTCCCGCCTCCAGAACCATCCTGAGATTCTCTTTCTTGATGCCTCCATCCACCTCGATATCCACTTTGAGTCCCCGGGCATCCAGCATGGCCTTCAGCTCCCGGATCTTCTCCGTGGAGGACGGAATATACGCCTGTCCTCCAAATCCCGGCTCCACTGTCATCAGAAGGATCATATCCACCTGATCCAGCACCTCTTCCAGTACCTGGTTGGGCGTACCCGGCTTGATGACCACGCCCGCACGGATGCCTCTCTCCCGAATTTTCAAAAGAGTTCCCTTCAGATCCCTGCAGGCCTCATAATGAATGGTAATGATGTCTGCTCCGCAGTCCGCGAACTCATCGATGTACCGCTCCGGCTCTTCAATCATCAGATGGACGTCCAGCACCAGATCCGTGGTCTTCCGGACGGACTTCAGCACCGGCATGCCAAAAGAAATGCTCGGGACGAACCTTCCGTCCATGACGTCATAGTGCAGGTACTGTGCCCCTGCTTCTCCTGCTCTCCTGATATCGTCTCCCAGATGAGCAAAATCCGCCGACAGAATAGACGGCGCCAAATAGTTCTGCCTGTTCATGAATATCTCCTTTTCTCCCGCTCCTGAAGCTCATTCAGCAGCATTTTATAGCTTTCATATCGTTCCCCATGGACGGCGCCCGCCTCCACTGCTTTCTTCACCGCGCAGTCCGGTTCTCTGTCATGAAGACAGCCCTGGAAACGGCATTTTCCTTCGTACTCCTGAAATTCCGGAAAGCTGTACCGGAGTTCCTCTTTTTCCATCTCCTGCAGCTCCAGAGAGCTGAATCCGGGGGTATCGAAGATATAGCTCCCTGCCTCCATGCGGAACATCTGACTGTGTCTGGTGGTATGTTTTCCCCTGTCGATCTTCTCGCTGATCGCCCCGGTCTCCATATCCGCCTCCGGCACCAGCAGGTTGATAAGGGTGGACTTGCCCACCCCGGAGGGACCGGCCACCGTAGTCGTATGCCCCCGGAGCAGCTGTCTGATTTCCTCCGTTCCTTCCTCCAGCGCAGCACTGATAAAAAGCACCCGGCTTCTGCATCCTGCATAGATGGCCCCGAGCCGGTCCAGCTCCTCCTCTGCCGCCTGATCTTTTTTATTGAAACAGATAATCGTCCGGACGGACTGCCGGTCCATCATGATCAGGAACCGGTCCAGAAGACCCAGATTGGGCTTTGGTTTCGCGGCTGCGAAAATTACCAGTGCCTGATCCACATTTGCCACTGCCGGGCGGATCAGCTCCGTACTGCGGGGAAGGAGATTTATAATGCTGCCTTCCCTGCTCTCCTCATCCAGGATCTCTATTTCCACTTCATCGCCCACCAGCGGCTTCTGCTTCCGGTTCCGGAACACACCCTTTGCCTTACATTCACAGAGACCAAAGCCTTCTATATATACATAGTAGAAACCTGCGATCCCCTTCATGATCTTTCCCTGCATCATCCCCGCGCGCCTTACTCTTCCGTCGACTGCGAGGGCTGCTGTTCCTCCGGAGCCTGTACATCCACGGCGCTTCCGGTACTCACATAGATCGTCACCGTTCCGTCCGGATCCACCGTCTTATCCGGAGAGAACCGGGTCACATATCCGGCCACCACCGATTCGCTGGTCTCCTCGCCTTTCTGAATCGTTCCCTCAAATCCGGCATCCTCCAGTTTATCCGCTGCATGTTCATAGGTCATGCCCACACTGACGGAAGGAATCTTCACCTGCTCTCTCCCCCGGCTCACCGTAATCGTCACGGTGCTCCCGGGCGCCACAAAAGTTCCCCGGTCCGGACTCATGCTGATTACCAGGCCTTTGGACATGTCTTCTGAGTACGCATCCTTCACGGACACCTTGAAGCCGTCCTCCTGAAGCTCCCTTGTGGCGCGGGACTCCTCATGGCCGATCACATCCGTCACCTTCACATTTGCAGGGCCCTTACTGATCACCAGATTGACCTTGCTGCCCTTCTCCACACTGGTATTACCAGCCGGGGCCTGGCTGATGACGCTGCCTGCAGGTACGGTGTCGCTGTTGGCCTCCGTCACAGACCCGGTCTTCAGACCCGCTGCCTCCAGCGCATTTTTTGCATTTGCCTCTGACTGTCCTTCCACCTTCGGCACAGTCGCCTGCTCTGTCTTCGGAGCGGTATCCTCCGGCTTCTGCTCCAGGGAGCTGTTTCCGGATCCGGCGCCGGCAATTACCACCTCAATGGTACTGCCCACTGCCACCCGTTCGCCTGACTTCACACTCTGGCGCATGATCTGACCGTCCTCATATTCGCCGGAACTCTCGCTTCCGGTAAGCGTGATGCTGATTCCCAGATTCTTAAGCTCGGTTTTCGCCTCCGTCATGGTCTTCCCCAGGAGATTCGGCATCTCTACCGTATTGACATCGTCGTCGCTGTCGTCCTCATGCTCCTTGTCGTCCCTGTCTTCTCCCTCCACCTGCTCTGTCTGCTGACTGTCCTCATCTTCGTTATCCTTTCCGCCTCCGATTCCCAGAATTCTGGAGAACAGGAAAAGCATGACCACAACGATAATGACTGCCAGAGCAACACCTGCTATCGTCATGATCCGCTCCACGGCAGGGCTCAGCTCGCCTTCATCTTCGTCGTCCTCGTCATCATAATCGTCCTCATCGTCGTAGCTGTCTTCTTCGTCCTCATCCTCATCTTCTTCATAGTCGATCCGGGAGGTTCTTCTGGCGGCCTTTACTTTCGCCGTGGTCTCTTTTTTCATTACTACGGTTTTTGCCTGGGAATCCAGATCCACCATCTGCACAAAATCTCCTTCCGGGTCCATGAGAGACTGCTTCAGGTCTGACAGAAGGTCTCCGATATCCTGATATCTCCGGTCCGGACTCTTCTCCATACATTTCCGGATGATCTGGCTCAGACTGAAGGGAATCTCCCGGTTGTAGGTCGTGGGAGGCACCATCTCCTCCTGCAGATGCTTTACCGCCACCGTGACCGCCGTATCTCCGTCAAAGGGCACCCTTCCGGTGACCATCTCATAGAGCACGATTCCCAGGGAATAGATATCGCTTCTGTGATCCACATATCCGCCTCTCGCCTGTTCCGGAGATGCATAGTGCACCGACCCCATGGCAGTGGATGTGGTGGTCTGAGAGGTGGTCGCCTTGGCGATCCCGAAATCCGTGACCTTTACCTTGCCTTCTCTGGATATCATAATATTCTGAGGCTTGATATCTCTGTGAGCGATCTGATTGTTGTGTGCCACTTCCAGTCCCGCGGATACCTGAATCGCTATGCTGGTAGCTTCCTTGACTGTGAGCCGGCCTTTCCGCTCGATATATTTCTTCAGTGTGATGCCTTCCACCAGCTCCATGACAATATAATAGATCCCGTTTTCATCGCCCACATCGTAGACATTCACGATGTTGGGATGGGCAAGGCCTGCCGCCGCCTGCGCTTCTTCTTTGAATTTCTTGATAAATCCGCGGTTGTCCCGGTATTCTTCCTTTAATACTTTTACGGCAACAAAACGGTTGAGCTTGTGGTCTCTGCCCCGAAAGACTTCCGCCATACCGCCGACCCCGATTTTTTCCAGGATCTCATAGCGGTCCCCAACGATCATTCCCACTTTAATCATAATCCTACCTCACTGTCATTCTATTTCCACCAGCACCACTGCGATATTGTCTGTCCCGCCGTTCCTGTTTGCCTCCAGAATCAGCCGTCCTCCGGCCTCATGGAGCTTCTTTTCCTGCTGAATCAGACGGCAGAGTTCCGTATCCTCCACCATATTGCTCAGGCCGTCGGAGCACAGAAGATACCTGCCGCCCCGCTCTGCCTGGAACGGAAACAGATCGATCTCCGCTCTCTCCTGGATTCCCAGTGCTCTCGTAATGATGTTTTTGTCTGGATGAAGTCTTGCCTCCCCGGGCGTCAGTTCTCCCTTGCGTACCAGCTCCGCCACCAGGGAATGATCCTCCGAGATCTGCCAGATCCCTCTGGAGGTCACCTCATACAGCCGGCTGTCCCCGATATTGACAGCCAGCGCCTCGTATCCGCTGATCGTAAGGGCTACAAGCGTCGTGCCCATACCGTGATATTCCTCATGCTCCATGGCCATCTGATACAGCTCATGGTTGGCATACCGGATCGCCTTCTGAAGGATCAGCGCCGGCCGCTCATCCATGCAGCGTTCCGCCGCCTTCACTACCAGCTCCACCGCATAGGAAGACGCCAGGTCGCCCGCCCTGTGGCCGCCCATTCCGTCTGCAACAATATAGAGATTCGGAAGATTCCCCACCGGCTGATCGGATGCATATACACAATCCTGATTTACTCTTCTTCTCCGTCCGATATCCGTCATAGCAACCGATGTCTGCATAGTTCCTCACCTCTTTTTTTCCGTATCCATGTAACTTCTGCGGAGCTGACCGCAGGCGCCGTCAATGTCACGGCCCATTTCTCTTCTAATAGTAACATTAATCCCAGATTTTTCAAGACTGTTTTTGAAATTGATGACCTTTCGGCGGTCCGGCTGCACATAATCCCGTTCCTTGATGGGATTCACCGGAATCAGGTTCACATGACAGTTCAGGGGCTTTAAAAGAGCCGCCAGCTCCGCTGCATCCTCTTCCCTGTCATTCACGCCGCTCACCAGACTGTACTCAAAGGTGATCCTCCGCCCGGTCTGTTCAAAATAGTACCGGCATGCATCCAGCACCTGGGAAAGGGTGTATTTTTTTGCCACCGGCATAAGCGTCTCTCTTTTTTCCTGACTGGAAGCGTGCAGGGACAGTGCCAGTGTAATCTGCAGCTTTTCCTCCGCCAGCTGTCGGATCCGCGGCACGATCCCGCAGGTGGATACCGTCACATTCCGCTGACTGATATGGAGCCCGCCTTCGCCGGTGAGAAGCTTCAGGAATTTCAGCAGCGCATCATAATTGTCCAGCGGCTCTCCGGTGCCCATGACCACCACATTATGTACCCGCTCCTTTGACCATTTCTGAATCTGATAGATCTGGTCCAGCATCTCGGAAGGCGCAAGCCCTCTTTTTAAACCGTCCAGTGTGGATGCACAGAACCGGCAGCCCATCCTGCAGCCTGCCTGAGAGGATATACAGACGGAATTGCCGTGGTGATACCGCATGAGGACGCTCTCAATCACACTGCCGTCTCCCAGCCGGAACAGGAATTTGCTGGTTCCGTCCTGCGCAGAGGTCTGCACCTTTACCAGGGGAAGACGGATCAGCTCATATTCCTGTTCCAGCCGTTCTCTGAGCGCTCCGGACAGATTCGTCATCTCCTGAAAATCGTCTGCCAGCTTCTCATGCAGCCAGCTGTAGATCTGTCCTGCGCGGAATCTCTTCTCACCCAGACGTTCCATTTCCTCCTGAAGCTCTGACAGAGTCAGAGATTTTATGTCAGTCATTCCATCTTCTCTCCATTTTCGCCATATAAAATCCGTCCCATGGATCCACCCCCGGCAGCATCTGCACCTGTTCCTTCAGGATAAATGGAAACTGTGTCAGAAACCACCGGGTATTGCCTTCATTTTCTTCTTTATGCACCGTACAGGTACTGTAGATCAGCGTTCCGCCCGGCTTCACGTACCGCCATACAACGCTCAGTATTTCTCTTTGAAGCCTGACAAGCTCCTGCTGCTGTTCCGGCGTCATACGGTATTTCAGATCTCTTTTTTTCCTCAGCACTCCCAGTCCGGAGCAGGGCAGATCCGCCAGCACAATATCCGCCTTTTCATAAGACGCAGGATCCGGAACCGTTGCGTCCATCCGGACTGCTTTCATATTCCGGACTCCGGCTCTCTTCATGTTGTCCAGAATCAGATCCACCTTCTGTTCCGTCAGGTCCCGGGCTTCCACCATGCCGGTCCCCCCAAGAAGATCCGCCAGATGCAGGCTCTTACCTCCGGGCGCCGCGCAGACATCAATGCAGCAGGCGCCCGGTCCGGGCGCTGCCATAAGCGCCGCCTTCATGGAGCTCACATCCTGGACCTGAAAAAGCCCCGCCCGAAAGGACGGGAGCGCCCGCAGGTGATCATAGCCGGTGATGGAGAGGGCGCAGTCCACGCCTTCTGTCTCCTGTGCATGGACCCCTTCCTTCCGAAGCTGTTCTGCCAGCGCTTCTCTGGTGATTTTCTTAAGATTCACCCGGATGGTCAGGGGCTTCTCTTCATACTGATCCTGCAGCATCCGGATAGCCGTCTCTTCCCCGTATTCCTCTGTCCACTGGCGCACGATCCATTCCGGCGTGGAATACTGTACCCACAGGCCGGGATACGGAATCGGTCCCTCTTCCCGGGCAATGTTTCTTAAGACACCGTTCACGAACCCCTTCAGGCTCCCGAACCCCTTCTTTCCTGCAAGCTTTACCGCCTCATTGCAGACGGCGGAAGCAGGGATCCGGTCCATGTACCGGAGCTGGTAGACGGACATGCGCAGGATGCAGCGGATCACAGGCTTCTGTTTCTTCACGGGCACTCTGGAATACCGGTCAATGATGTAGTCCAGCTCCAGCATCCGCTCCAGCGTCCCCTCGGTCAGCCGGGTCAGGAAGGCCCGGTCCTGTTTCGCAAGATACTGATACCGCTCCAGCGCGCCTCTGAGCGCCACATGGCTGTACATTTTTCCTCCGGTGATCTCCAGAAGCAGCTCCAGTGCGGCCGCCCTGATATTTACCTTCTGGTCAGTCACGTCTTCTTCCTCCGAATAACAGCGCCAGCCGCAGAAGCGACAGAATGGAAGCCGCCGCTGCTGCCACATAGGTCATGGCCGCCGCTGACAGCACCTTTCTCGTATGCTTCAGCTCATCCTCCGACAGCATATGAGTGTTACCCAGAATGTCCACTGCTCTGGCAGATGCATTGAACTCCACCGGAAGGGTGATGAGCTGGAAAAGCGTCCCACAGGCAAAGCACAGAAGCCCCACCTGCACCAGTGTGTAGGAGCTCCCCAGAACCAGTCCCAGAAGGATGATGGGGATCGCCGCTTTTGTCCCGATATTTGCCACCGGCACAAAGGCTGCCCGAAGGCGCAGAGGCGCATACGCCTGGTCGTCCTGGATGGCATGCCCGCATTCGTGTGCCGCCACACCGATCGCCGCCACAGAAGGAGACCCGTAGACGGTATCCGACAGCCGCAGGACCTTTCCCCGGGGATCATAGTGATCTGTAAGATTTCCGCTGATATGCTCCACCCGTACATCGTAGATCCCCGCGCCCTGCAGGATCCGGCGCGCCGCCTCTGCTCCGGTCAGCCCGGACCTGCTGTGTACCTGTGCGTATTTCTTATAGGTAAGATTTACCCGCGCCGATGCCCACATGGACAGGAGCGCGCCGATCAGCACCAGTATATAAGTTGCATCGTAGAATAACATGTCATACCTCCCCATCAAGATTCTGCATTTTCTCCCAGGATCGTACCGGTCTTCACCTCTGCTCCCCGGAGATACGCTCCGGTATCCATCCGCTTCTTTCCTTCCATCTGAAGCTCCCGGATGGCAAGCGCGCCGTCTCCGGTCTGCACGATCATGGCATCCTTTGTCACTTCCAGTATCTCACCGCAGTTCCCTTTTGATACATGCTGCGGCAGCACCCTGGCCGCCCAGATCTTCATGGTCCTGCCCTGATATCTGGTGTATGCACTGGGCCAGGGATTCAGTCCCCGGATCAGCCGTTCGATGGACACTGCATCCTTCGTCCAGTCAATGGATCCCATTTCTTTTTCCAGCATGGAAGCGTAGGGCGTGGGAGACTCCCCCTGGGGCTCCGGCTTCAGGGTTCCCGCTTCCAGTTCTCTTAAGGTCTCCACACAGAGCCTGGCCCCTGCTTCGCTCAGTTTGTCAAAAAGGCTGCCTCCGGTCTCCTCTTCCTCCAGAGGGACCACTGTCTTCAGCAGCATATCCCCGGTATCCAGGCCTTCGTCCATCTGCATGGTTGTCACGCCGGACTCCTTCTCCCCGTTCAGAACCGCCCACTGAATCGGCGCCGCCCCCCGGTATTTGGGAAGCAGAGAGCCATGAACATTGATACATCCGTATTTTTTCATATGGAGGATTTCTGACGGGATCAGCTGACCGAAGGCCACCACCACTATTACATCCGCCTGCACCCCTTCCAGACAGCGGACTGATTCCTCTTCCCGGATCTTCTTCGGCTGACAGACCTGCAGGCCATGGGCCAGCGCCGCCTCCTTCACCGGAGGATACTGCATGGCATGTCCTCTTCCTTTTGGTCTGTCAGGCTGCGTCACCACCAGACGGATCTGATGGCCGGCCTCTATCAGAGCCTCCAGAGTACCAACTGCAAAATCCGGTGTTCCCATAAATATGATATCCATACTGAATTTATTCCTCCTCATCCTCCGGAACTACATCATGCAGTCCTCCCTCCACGATATCCACATAGAGCTTTCCGTCCAGATGCTCGCATTCGTGGCAGATAGCCCGGGCCAGAAGCTCTGTCCCGTCCAGCTCATAATACTCTTCGTTTTCATCCATATAACGGACCGTTACATCGTTGGGACGTGTGACCTGGCCGGCTTTACCCGGAATACTCAGGCAGCCTTCATCCCCTGTCTGAGAACCTTCCTCTCTTACGACTCTGGGATTGATCATGACCAGAGGTCCGTCTCCAATATCAATGACCACCACTCTTTTCAGGATCCCCACCTGAGGCGCCGCCAGTCCTACGCCCTCCTTCTCATACATCGTTTCCAGCATATCGTCAATCAATTCGCGGATCTTCGGAGTCACCTCCCTGACCTCCCTGCTCTTTTTGCGGAGAATCGGGTCTCCTTCCACTCTTACATTCCGAATTGCCATGATATTTTCCTCCTTATGATAGTTCCGCATCCCCCCCTCCGGGTCTCGCTCGGGCGGATGCTGTTTTTGACAGTTCTGCATTTTCCCTTCCGGGCCTCGCTCGGGCGGATGCTGTTTTTGACAGTTCTGCATTTTCCCTCCCGACACCATGCGTCTGGAAGGCTGCCGCCTGTTTTTTTAATATGCATTCAGCGGATTATGATCAAACTGTATGTAGATTTTCTGCCACACAGTGTCTTTCTCCAGTTCCTGCTCCAGTCTTTTTTCCATGTCCAGAAGGACTGCTTCCTCCCGGTGTTTCAGGTAAATGACCCTGCGGTATATGTCATTTTTTCTGGACAGAACAGCCGCCGCCGGGCCGATCACGGTAAGCCCCTCCGCCTGCCTGCCCCGGATCATTTTTCCGAGGATTTCCGAGCATTTGATCAGAAATCCTTCGTCCGGGCCGGACAGATAGATGCCCAGCATGGACGCCGCCGGGGGATACAGAAGCATCTGCCGGTATATCATCTCCTGCCGGAAAAATCCTTCATAGTCCTGTTCTGCCGCTGCGCGGATGCTGTAGTGATCCGGTGTGTAGGTCTGGATCACCGCCTCTCCCTGCATCTCCCCTCT
Source organism: Lachnospiraceae bacterium (assembly GCA_910574805.1). GTDB lineage: Bacteria > Bacillota > Clostridia > Lachnospirales > Lachnospiraceae > Hominiventricola. Next base: position 135,516 of record CAJTCV010000013.1, read on the forward strand.
TCCCGCCCGGCCTGCTGCCTGGGTCAGGATCTGAAACGTCCGTTCAGACGCCCGGTAATCTGTGGCATACAGGGACAGATCTGCTGCCAGCACTCCCACCAGCGTCACGTTGGGGAAATCATGTCCTTTTACAATCATCTGGGTGCCCACCAGCACATCCGCCTCCCCCTGTCCAAAAGCGGTGAGAATCTGTTCATAGCTCTCCCGGGTCCTGGTGGTATCGTGATCCATCCGCAGCACTTCTGCCCCCGGATAGAGCTTCCGAACCTCCCGTTCGATCTGCTGGGTCCCGGCGCGGAAGCCGCTGATATACCGGGATCCGCAGGCAGGACAGGCATCCGGCATCCGCATCTCATATCCGCAGTAGTGACACCGGAGTCTGCCGTCATTGTGCAGGGAAAGAGTCACATCGCAGTGAGGGCATTTGATGGCCTGTCCGCAGGAACGGCAGGACACAAATCCCGAAAGCCCCCGCCTGTTCAAAAACAACATGATCTGCTGACCTTTCTGCAGCCGCTCACTCATGGCTTCCTTCAGCTTCCGGCTGAAGATACTCCGGTTCCCCTCTCTTAGTTCCTTCCTGAGATCCACGATGCTGACCTCCGGAAGCGCCGCGTCATTTACCCGACGGGATAGACGGTAAAACCCGTAGACTCCCGTCCTGGCGTACTCATAGCTCTCCACGGAAGGCGTGGCGCTCCCAAGCACCACCAGCGCCTCACACATCCCGGCGCGGAAGATGGCTGCCTCTCTTGCATGATATCTGGGAACCGTCTCGCTTTTATACGAGCTCTCATGCTCTTCATCCATAATAATCATGCCGATTCTGGCAAATGGCACAAACAGGGCAGATCTGGGACCGATAATCACATCGATATCTCCCTCCTTCGCCCGCAGGAACTGATCATATCGTTCCCCGTCCGACAGACGGGAATGCATCACGGACACCCGGTCCCCGAACCGCTCATGAAAACGCCGGACCGTCTGAAAGGTCAGCGCGATCTCCGGGATCAGGACCACCGCCTGTTTTCCCTCACGCACCACTCTGGCGATAAGTTCCATATAAACTTCTGTCTTGCCGCTCCCGGTCACTCCGTGAAGCAGACAGGTCTTCCGGATCCCCTGCTGATACCCGGCCCAGATCCCTTCCACCGCAGCCCGCTGTTCTTCATTTAAGATGACGTGCTGTTCTTTTTTTACAAAATGCCCGGCAAAGGGATTCCGGTAGGAAGTCTCCGACTCCACCCTGAGAACCCTCTGCTCTGCAAGCCCCCGGATTACAGAGGCAGACACTTTCAGTTCTTCCACCGCTTTTTCATAGGAAAGTGTCTCTTCCTGAAGGAGCGCTGCAAGAAGTCTGGCTTTCGCCCTGTAGTGCTTCCTTTCGTACTCCCGGAGAAGCACTTCTCCCTGTGGGGCCGGAATCAGGCGCACCAGTTTCCGGCTCTGTTTCTGCCTGGTCTTCTGCTTTACCAGAAGGACCGTTTTCAGAGCCTGATTCATGGTGGAGCCATACCGCTCTTTCATCCACGCTGCCAGAGCGATCAGCTGCGCCTCCGCCCTGACGCTGCCCTCCACGATTCCTGTCAGCTCCTTGATCTTCTCCGGCGGATAATCCGGTTTGTCGGCAAATCCCACCACATACCCTTTTGTTGGACGGTTTCCCCTGCCAAACGGAATCTCCACCTGCATACCGGCCTGCAGGCTGCCCTGCAGCCGTTCAGGGATCCGATACTGGAAGACCCGGTCCACCTTCTCATGGGAAATATCCACAATGACATTGACGAACTCCATATTCGTATCCTTATTATAGTTCCGCATCCGCCTCTCACGATGCCCCGGCGGATCCTTTTTTATTCTGACAGTTCCTGCAGTACTTCCCGGATCAGATCTCTTTCATCCATGGGATATTTTTTTCCTTTGATCTCCTGATAATCCTCATGCCCTTTTCCGGCAAGTACGATCACGTCCCCTTTTTGTCCGTGCTCGATCACGTAGCGGATGGCTTCCTTCCGGTCACAGATTTCCACATAAGCGCCGTCAGTCCTGCCCATGCCCACCTTAATGTCGTCCATGATTGCCTGTGGTTCCTCGAACCGGGGATTGTCAGAGGTAATCACCGTCAGGTCCGCCAGCCGCCCGGACACCTCTCCCATCTCATAGCGCCGGAGCCTGGAGCGGTTTCCCCCGCATCCAAAGACGCAGACCAGCCGCTTCGGATGATATTCCTTCAGCGTCAGAAGCAGACTCTCAAGACTCATGGCATTGTGCGCATAATCGATCATCAGGATAAAATCCTTTGATACCGGGACCATCTCAATGCGCCCCTTCGTCTTTACCACCTTCAGAGCCTCTCTCAGATCGTCGGCAGATACGTTAAAATGTTCACAAACTGCGATGGCTACAAGAGAATTATACACACTGAATGTCCCCGGTACATCAATCTCCACATCCATATCCATCTTTCCGGAAATATGATAGCGGACTCCCAGGTACCCCGGCCTTCCAATCAGCTCCACGCCGGACGCACGGTAATCCGCCTTTTCCGAAAATCCGATCGTCTCCAGCGTACACGTATGCCCCTCCAGCACCTGCTCAAAATGCCCGTCGTCCGCATTGGCGATTCCCATCCGGCACTGCCGGAACAGCATCCCTTTGCAAGCCGCATACTCTTCAAAACTGGCATGCTCATTGGGGCCGATATGATCCGGCGCCAGATTGGTGAAAATTCCGATCTCAAAGGGGATCCCTGCAGTCCGGTGCATCATGAGCCCCTGGGACGAGACCTCCATAACGCAGATCTGACAGCCTGCCTCCACCATCTGTGCAAAATATTCCTGTACCAGGTAAGATTCCGGCGTGGTGTTGTTGGCCGGAATGTGCGTCTCTCCGATGATCGTTTCTATGGTTCCGATCAGCCCGACCCTGTATCCGGCATGCTCCAGGATTCCTTTTATCATAAAAGTAGTTGTGGTCTTGCCCTTGGTGCCGGTGATCCCGATCACTTTCAGACGGTCTGCCGGATGATCAAAATAGGCTGCCGACAGAAGGGACAGCGCATAGCGGGTATCCGCAACCAGAACAAGCGTCACTCCCTCCGGCACTTCCACCTCCCGCTCCGCCACGATTACCCTGGCGCCCTTTGCCGTGATCTCCTCCACATGTTCATGGCTGTCGTACACCGCCCCTTTGATGCAGACGAACATGCAGTCTTTTGTCACTCTTCTGGAATCATAGACGAGCGCCGTGATCTCGCCCTCTCTGGTTCCTTTTATGATCTGATAGTCCAGGTTTTTCAATAAACCGGAAACTGATTTCATGAAGGTCCTCCTTCTCATTCTGACTTTGCGCGATTGCTTTTTCAGTGTAGTATAACACATTCGTGCGGGTCTTGCAATTTTACATTGCCAACATTATAATATATCCAGGAACCGGGATCCCTGTTCGCTCTGCCTGCCCTGGAGGACAGCCCTGAACAGTCTTTCTGGTCCGACCAGTCTGAAAGACACAAGGAGGAAATTTCATGCTGCCCACAAGAGAAAGAGCCGAAGCACTTTTAGAAGAAGCGGAAGCCTGCAACCCCGGTCCCTGGGGAAACCACAGCCGCACAGCCGCACACTGTGCGGAGAAGATCGCACAGGCGTGCGGGAATCTGGATCCGGACAAAGCCTACATTTTGGGGCTTCTGCACGACATCGGACGAAAATTCGGCGTCCGGCATCTGGGGCATGTATCGGACGGCTATTCCTATATGATGTCTCTTGGCTATGATGAAGCAGCCAGAATCTGCCTCACCCATTCCTTCCACAGCCAGTCCATGGAAGACTACATCGGAAAATTTGACACTACGGACCAGGAACTTGCACTGATTCAGGACCGACTCGCTGCCATTACCATGGACGAATATGACCGGCTGATTCAGCTGTGCGATTCTCTGGCAGGCGCAGACGGCGTGCTGGACATGGAAACACGCATGGAGGACGTCCGGCGGCGGTACGGCTCCTATCCTCAGGATAAATGGAACCGGAATCTGGAATTAAAGAGATATTTTGAGGAAAAGGCGGGGAGGAACCTCTATCTGGTGGTGGAAAAAGAAACATTTCATCCATCAGGAGAAGGAACCGGCAGGAAACCGGCCCAACCCCCAAAGGAGGAGAAAAAGCTTGAAAAAGAATGCGGAAAAAACAAATGTCATGCGGCTTCTGGATCAGAAAAAGATCCCCTACCAAAGCTATGATTATACAGACACCGGTATTATCAGCGGCGCGGAAGTCGCCGCCGTCCTGGAGCAGAACCCGGACCAGGTATTCAAGACGCTGGTGACAGAGGGAAATTCCGGCAGTCATTACGTCTTTCTGGTTCCCGTCAACAGGGAACTGGATCTGAAGAAGGCTGCCCGGGCCACAGGCGAAAAAAGCATTCACATGGTCAGGTCCAAAGATCTGCTGGCTCTCACCGGATATGTCCACGGCGGATGCTCTCCCATCGGGATGAAGAAACCGTTTCCGACGGTCATTGACGCATCCGCGGCAGACTTCGACACCATCCTTTTCAGCGGCGGCAGGATCGGCCATCAGGTGGAGGTCCCATTCTGCGAGCTTGACAAAATTTTAACATATCAATTAAAAGAGCTTGGAGAATAAACATAATGAAACAAGGATTTTTAGAGCGGGAAGCAAAGCTGGCCCATAAGAAAAACCGGATCTTTTTTACGGTAATGCTGCTGGGATATATCTGTCTCCTTTCTGTCCTCGCTTTTGTCCTGAAGGACTCTATTGATCTGAATGACCCGGATATCCGGAAAGTTGTCATCACCCTGTCTGTTCTCTCCGTAATTATGCTGATCTCCGTAGCGGCAGGACTTCTAAGCTCCCTCCAGAGCGAAGCAGAAGGCCGGAGTCTGATCCTTCCTTTTAAAGAGGATACAAAAAAGGCGGTGGCCAGGATCATTGATCAGGAAGTGCTGGAAGGCCGTGCGCTGGTGGATGAATATATCGAGGATTTTTCCGACGGACAAAAGCCCCATGGCCAGCGGATCCTTCTGACCCCCTCCTACCTGCTGCTTTTCAACAGCATGGGCAGAGTGTTCGCCATCCCCCGTGGGAAAATCTGCTGGATCTGCTCCCAGACCGGTATCAAAGGACGCAGTCCTTATAAAGTCCGTCTGCTGGTATTTACAGATAAGAAGATCTTCTCTCATATGGACGGACTGGATATCCCCCACATGGAGAAAATAGCCGGGAAGCTTTATGAGTACATACCCAATGTATTTTCCGGCCGCGATCCGTTCACGACGTCCCATGAGCTGGAGCGCCTTTTTGAGCAGGACCGGGAGGCATTTCTGAGACTGTACGAAGAAGAAAAGAAAAAATTTGAATAAACTATAATATGAAAATGAGGATAATGACATGAACAAAAAGAAAATCGTCGTCGCACTGGGACATAAAGCGCTGGGAACCACGCTCCCGGAACAAAAAGACGCTGTCAAAGCGGCAGCAAAGGCCATCGCGGACCTGGCAGAGAACGACTGCCGGATCATAATCTCCCACAGCAACGCACCGCAGGTAGGAATGATTCATACCGCCATGAATGAATTTGGGAAACAGCATCCGGACTATACCTTTGCCCCCATGTCTGTCTGCTCTGCCATGAGCCAGGGATATATCGGCTATGATCTGCAGAATGCCATCCGGGAGGAACTCTTAAGCCGCGGCATCCATACGCCGGTTACAACGATCCTGACTCAGGTGATCGTGAACCCTTATGACGATTCTTTCTATAAACCGGTGAAGGTCATCGGCCGGGTAATGTCGGAGGAAGAAGCAAGAGCCGAGGAAGAAAAAGGGAATCATGTAACGAAGACGGACGCCGGCTACCGCCGGATTGTCTCCGCGCCCAAACCGGAGGATATCGTGGAGATCGACGCCATCCGTACCCTGTCCGACGCCGGACACATCGTCATTGCCTGCGGCGGCGGCGGAATCCCGGTCCTGAAACAGGGGCACCGGTTAAAAGGCGCCAGCGCCGTCATAGAGAAGGATCTGGCCAGCGGCAAGCTGGCAGAGCTTCTGGATGCGGACATGCTTCTTCTGCTGACAGGAGAGAAACATCTGTACCTGAACTACGGAAAAGAAAACTGTGAGCCACTGACGCAGCTGTCCACGGACAGAGCCCGCTCCTGTATCGCAGAGGGACAGTTTGCAGAGACCTCCGTCCTTCCCAAAGTCGTGGCCTCCGTCTCTTTCGTATCCGCAAGACCAGGCGGAGTCGCTGTCATCGCAGATCTGGAGGACGCAAAGGCTGCTTTTTCCGGACAGGCAGGGACTGTGATCCGTTAGGACGCTGTTCCCTGATTTTCTGCCTTCAATGTGAACGAAGCCGCCGCAGACGGGCAATGACCGTCCGCGGCGGCTGTTTCTGCCGTCATTTTCTGTCTGTACGCCGGCACCGGGTCGTCAGCGAACCTTCCGTTCCAGAATATGCCCGTTTTTGGACGCTCCAAGACCAAGCCCCGTCGTATTCTGAAGCACCGCCAGACCGCTGTCCAGCTTCTCCATCTCGGAACGTTTCACCAGATAACCGGTAACGCGGATCACGTCGCTGTCACTGGAATAGAAGGACAGATATCTCAGTTCCTGCCGGAAGGAGCCCTTGATGATATCCAGGACAAATTCCGGATTCCTGTGTACCGTCATGTCGATGGGGAAGATGTCTCCGGTCCCCGACGGGAAATATTTATGGAAGCGGTTCAGAACCTTCAGCTGATCGATCAGCTCCTGCGGCTCTTCTCCGATGGGAATGCGCGTCCCCGGCGTCACATGCTCATCCTCTGCCAGACCCACCTGGGCATGCAGCAGATAATGACCACTGGTCACTTCGCAGTACGGCGCCTCATGATGCGCATTAAAGTCGTTGATGATCTCCATGATCTCCACACCCAGATCATTGGCTGCACTGTCGTGGCCGAATCTGCCGGTCTTTCCTTCCTTTTCCAGTAACAGATTCACACACTCTGCCAGACCCACCATTCCGAACATGGCTGTAAAGCGGTCTCTGTGCACAAATCCTTCCTTCACCAGGAAATGATTCTCGAAAAATCCGCTCTCTTCCACTTCAAAACGGACTCTGGCATCCATGTAGCGCGCCATAATGTCAAGAACATAAGGAAGCTCTCTCTCTTTAAAATCCTGAATATTTTTTGCTCTTTTGGCAATGTTTCCAAGGATCAGCCGGCAGAGGGTATAGCTGCCGCCGCCCAGAGGAAGCCCGTTATAGCAGCTTGCGATCACGTATTTTTCCGTCAGCTCGCTCCGGAACATGGAATGGTTGGCAAAGCTGGGTTTGGCGCTGTGCAGCGCACAGTCGATGGCTTTCAGAGCAAATGCATCATCGGTCACGCCTTCTTCGTATTTCATCGTGATGTTGGGCACTGCATGCTCCAGCTCCGTCTCCACCTCCAGAAGCAGCCTCCCTGCCTTCGTCGCCCTCGGCCCGATATTGGCATGGGAGAAGGAATCCAGGATCGTGCGGTCCATATGAATCATGAACATCCGAAGAAGCTTCTTCGCCTGGGCTTCGTCCACGGTATCGATAAACGGTTCCAGAAGTTCATCCAGCTGTCCCACGTAAACCGGATAATTTGTGACACTTGGCACATGTTTATAAAAAATCAGAAGACTGTTCAGCGCCTCATACAGATCCGTGGGAGCCGGAAGCTGAAGAAATTTACAGCCTTCCTTCATAAATTTCTCATAATCCGGCGCGATGTAGCGGGGGCGCACCGGCGCATGGCCTTCGGAAAGATCGCAGATGCATTTGGTATCAATGCCCGCATTTAAAAGTTCATCAAGCCCTTCCGGAAGATCCAGTACCTCCATCAGGGAATCCGCCTGATTCGCAAGGTTGGTCAGCTTCTGTTCGTGGGTCAGGACCGGGCTCTCGATGATCTCCAGGATCCTGTCCCTTGTCTCGTTTACCCGTTCCATGGTAATCTCTCTCATACATTTCCTCCTGTCAAGATTCTGCATCAGCCTCTCGGTTCTATACAATTTATACCACAATTTCACATATCTGCAAAGGACAAATGGCACTTTTTCATGAAATTTTTTCATAAAGAAAAAACGAATAATCTTTGGATTTCCGGGAAAATTAACAGTATTCTCTGAATTTATCACAGGATCCAAATAGTTGATATAAGGAGGGCTTTATGAATAAAACATTGGATGTGACTGCACTTACCATCGGCATCATCGGTGCCGTCAACTGGGGACTGATTGGATTTTTCAACTTCAATCTGGTCCAGTTTCTTCTGGGAAGCGGCGGAGCAGCGCGGATCATCTATGCACTGGTGGGATTATGCGGGCTGTATCTTTTTACCTTTTACCTGAAGACGGGCAACTGTCTTACGGAACCAAATTCCAGATAAACGGGTCCAGGACCCTGAAAAACAGCCGCAGGATGCGATCCTGCGGCTGTTCTTAAGTTCTTTATCTGAGTTCCGCCTCTGCCCCGGTATCCCCCGCGGCTGTTCTTAAGTTCTTTATCTGGATTTTACAAAGATCTTTCCGTTGGCTGCCGGCGTGTGCGCTTTCCCCACGAACAGCACCAGCGCCAGGATCGTCACAATGTACGGGATCATGGAGATCAGGTTCGGCGAGACCGTGTTGCTCTGTCCGGCCAGTGTCTTGATCCCGCTGCACAGGCCGAACAGCAGGCATGCCTTCGTCGCTCCCTCCGGCGAGAACTTCCCGAAGATCACCGCCGCAATCGCGATAAAGCCCTGTCCCACGATCACGCTGGGTCGGAACTGATTGATCGTCGCCAGCGTCACAAACGCTCCTCCAAGGCCTGCCAGAAAGCCCGACAGGATCACGCAGCCGTAACGCACCTTATACACGTCAATGCCCAGAGATTCGCATGCCTCCGGATGCTCTCCCACCGCACGCAGATGCGCTCCGAACTTCGTCTTATAGAAGACGAACCAGCAGACGAACGCCAGTACGAACACCAGATACGCCACCGCGTATACGTTCAGCACGTTGCTCCAGAAAGAGCCTGCCGGAAAGACGCCCTCGAACAGCTTCGGCAGCTTGCTGCCCGGGTCCATGGCCGGGGTGTCCGACGAATTGTTGTACATGGCCTTGCACAGGAACACCGCGAGGCCCGGACCGAGGAAATTGATGGCGGTCCCGGCAATGGTCTGGTCCGCGTGGAAGGAGATGCATGCCACGGCATGGATCACTCCGAACAGCGCGCCTGCCAGCCCTGCGCAGAAGAACGCGATCCACCCGTTCCCGGTGGTGAGCCCCATGACGGCCCCTGTGAAGGCTCCGATGGTCATCATGCCCTCGATTCCGATGTTGACCACGCCGCTTCTCTCCGAGAAGCACGAGCCAAGAGCCGCCAGCAGAAGGGGCGGGGTGGCGATCAGCGTCGCGTTGATGAGCAGTCCGAGATTTTTAATGATCACATCCATTTTGTCATGCCTCCTTCTTTTTGCTGAAACGTGCGAACAGGATCCGGAACACCTGGGAGACGGCGATGAACAGGATCACGCATCCCATGATGATGTCCACCACCTCCGAGGGCGCCTTGACGATGCTCAGCTTGGATCCGCCGTATTTCATGGCTCCGTAGAACAGGCCGGAGAAGATGCACCCCACGGGGCTGGACGATCCGATCAGCGCCACGGTGATCCCTTCAAAGCCGAACCCCTCCTGTCCCGCGAACTGGCTCAGGCGTCCGGACATGCCCAGGATCTGCACGGCCCCTCCCAGGCCCGCCAGCGCCCCCGAGATTCCAAGAGCCGTCAGCACGGACCCGTCCGCGTTGATGCCTGCATACAGAGCGCCGTTGCTGTTGAAGCCCACCGCTTTCAGCTGATAGCCCAGCGTCGTTTTTTCGATGATTACATAGATGAGGATGGCCGCCAGCACTGCCAGTACGATGCCCCAGTTGGCCGCGTTGCAGTCCAGCGCGCTCCGGAGGCTCTCCGGAAACAGCAGCCTTGCGGAGGCCGCCACGTCCTTTGTGGCCTCTCCGCCGCCTTCCTTGTGGATTACTTCCAGATTGACCACATAGTTGGACAGGTAAAAGGCGATCCAGTTGAACATGATGAAGGAGAGGACTTCATGGATTCCTCTTTTTACCTTCAGGAGGCCCACGATCAGGGACCACACCGCTCCGGCTGCCGCCGCTGCCAGGACGCATACCAGGGCATGCAGTACCGGCGGAAGCTTCAGCGTGATTCCCAGCACGCAGGCAGCCAGGGAGCCCACCACGAACTGTCCCTCCGCGCCGATGTTGAACACGCCGGTCCGGAAGGAGAACGCCACGCTCAGTCCCGTGAAGATCAGGGGGCTGGCATAGATCAGCGTCCACACCAGATATTTGGGTTTTCCGAACACGCTGCTNAAGAGCTTCCCGTAGGCCACCGCCGGGCTGATCCCGGCGATCACCAGGAAGACGGCTCCGATGACGAAGCCCGCTGCGATGGCGATCAGGGTATAGAATACATTGCTTTCCAGGATACTCTTTTTCTTATTCATGCTTTTTACCTCCTGCCATCATGAAGCCCAGTTCCTTTTCATCCGCATCCTTTCCGGGCACGCTTCCGGCGATCCGCCCGTCGAAGATGACCTCGATCCGGTCCGACAGGCTCATGATCTCATCCAGCTCGAAGGATACCAGCAGCACGGCGCGGTTTCTGTTCCGCTGCTCCACCAGGTATTTATGTACGAATTCGATGGCTCCCACATCCAGTCCTCTGGTGGGGTTCACCGCGATCAGCAGGTCTTTGTCGTTGGTTACTTCTCTGGCGATGATCACCTTCTGCTGGTTTCCTCCGGACAGGGTCCCGGAGGGCGCCCCTTCGCTTCCTCTGGGCCGGATATCGAATTTCTCCGTAAGCTCCACGGCGTGCTCCCGGATGGCCTTCCGGTTCAGGAAGACTCCGGTGGCATAGGGTTCTTCTTCAAAGTGCTGCAGGATCATGTTGTCCTCATTGGAGAATTCCAGGATCAGGCCGTGCTTCTGACGGTCCGCCGGGATGCTGGAGATGCCGCTCTTAAAGGTCTCCCGGGGAGACCTGTTGAACACGTCCTTCCCAAGGAGGGACGCTGTCCCCGACTCCGCCTTCCGAAGCCCGGTGAGCACTTCCACCAGCTCGGTCTGGCCGTTGCCGTCCACGCCTGCCAGTCCCACGATCTCTCCCCGCCTGACGCTTAAGTTCAGCCCTCTTAAGATCTCCACGTCCCGGTAGTCCCTGGCATGGATATCCCGGACCTCCAGCACCACCTCCCCCGGCGTCATCTCTTTTTTCTCCACTTTAAAATTCACATCCCGGCCCACCATCATGGCGGCCAGGTCATTTTCATTCACCTCGTCCACCTTCACCGTCCGGATGTATTTTCCCTGGCGGATGATGGTGCAGCTGTCCGCACAGGCCGTGATCTCCTTCAGCTTATGGGTGATCAGGATCACGCTCTTGCCGTCCGCCGTCAGATTTTCGATGATCTCCATGAGGCCCTCGATCTCCTGGGGCGTCAGGGATGCCGTGGGCTCGTCCAGAATCAGGGTGTCCGCCCCCCGGTAGAGCACCTTGAGGATCTCCACCCTCTGCTGCATGCCCACGGAGATATCCTCCACCTTCGCGTCCGGGTCCACCTTCATCCCGTACCGCTCCGACAGCTCCACCACCTTCTCCCGCGCCGTCTTATGGTCGATGACCAGCCCCTTCACCGGCTCCACCCCCAGGATGATGTTGTCCGCCACCGTAAAGGGCTGAATCAGCATGAAATGCTGGTGCACCATGCCGATGCCCATGTCGATGGCATCCTTCGGGCTTGCGAACCGGACCTCCTTCCCGTTGATGAGGATCTCTCCGCTGGTGGGCTTATACAGCCCGCAGAGCACGTTCATCATGGTACTCTTGCCCGCGCCGTTCTCTCCCAGGATCGCATGGACCTCTCCTCTGTGCACGGTCAGACTGATGTGGTCATTGGCGGTAAAATCGCCGAATTTCTTTACGATGTCCTTCATCTCTATCACGACGGTTTCCGGATCCATATGACTTGTTTTTCCCACTCCCTCTGCCTCCTTT
>CAJTCV010000014.1 GCA_910574805.1 Lachnospiraceae bacterium
GGCCGAATATCCAAGGTTTCCAGAGTAAAGCTGATCTGCTCTGGGTAAGTCGGGGCCTAAGGCGAGGTCGAGAGACGTAGTCGATGGACAACAGGTTGAGATTCCTGTACTGCTGTATAACAGAACTGTGGGGACACAGAGGGAAAGCGCAACCCGGGAATGGAAAGACCGGGGCAAGCGAAGGAGGAGAGAAGTTGGCAAAACCGCTTCTCAATCCAAAGTCGTGATGCATAGTGAACTTAAAGTAACGAAATGCGTGAGCCAGCTGTCAAGAAAAGCCGCTATTGTTTGTACAGTACCCGTACCGTAAACCGACACAGGTGGATGAGGAGAGAATCCTAAGGCCGACGGAAGAAGCATTGTTAAGGAACTCGGCAAAATGACCCCGTAACTTCGGGAGAAGGGGTGCCTGGGAGACCAGGCCGCAGTGAAATGGCTCAAGCAACTGTTTAGCAAAAACACAGGTCTATGCGAAACCGAAAGGTGAGGTATATGGGCTGACGCCTGCCCGGTGCTGGAAGGTTAAGAGGAGAGGTTAGCGCAAGCGAAGCTTTGAATTTAAGCCCCAGTAAACGGCGGCCGTAACTATAACGGTCCTAAGGTAGCGAAATTCCTTGTCGGGTAAGTTCCGACCCGCACGAAAGGCGTAATGATTTGAGCACTGTCTCGACAATGCATCCGGTGAAATTGAAGTACCAGTGAAGATGCTGGTTACCCGCGCCAGGACGGAAAGACCCCATGGAGCTTTACTCCAGTTTGGTACTGGGATTCGGTATTGCATGTACAGGATAGGTGGGAGACTGTGAAGTGGTGACGCCAGTTGCCATGGAGTCATTGTTGGGATACCACCCTTGCAGTATTGGGTTTCTAACATGTGCCCGTGACCCGGGCAGTGGACAATGCCAGGCGGGGAGTTTGACTGGGGCGGTCGCCTCCGAAAGGGTATCGGAGGCGCCCAAAGGTTCCCTCAGGATGGTTGGAAACCATCCGCAGAGTGCAAAGGCAGAAGGGAGCTTGACTGTGACACCGACGGGTGGAGCAGGTACGAAAGTAGGGCTTAGTGATCCGGTGGTATTAAGTGGGAATGCCATCGCTCAACGGATAAAAGCTACCCTGGGGATAACAGGCTTATCACTCCCAAGAGTTCACATCGACGGAGTGGTTTGGCACCTCGATGTCGGCTCATCGCATCCTGGGGCTGTAGCAGGTCCCAAGGGTTGGGCTGTTCGCCCATTAAAGCGGTACGCGAGCTGGGTTCAGAACGTCGTGAGACAGTTCGGTCCCTATCCGGCGTGGGCGTAGGATATTTGAGAGGAGCTGTCCTCAGTACGAGAGGACCGGGATGGACTGACCTCTGGTGTATCGGTTGTTCTACCAAGGGCAAGGCCGAGTAGCCAAGTCGGGAAGGGATAAACGCTGAAGGCATCTAAGCGTGAAGCCCCCCTCAAGATGAGATATCCCATACGCAAGTAGTAAGACCCCTTGAAGACGACGAGGTAGATAGGGCAGAGGTGGAAGTGCAGTAATGTATGAAGCTGACTGTCACTAATCGGTCGAGGGCTTATCCAGAAGGTTTGGAAGGAATTGGATGGAGAGTAGAGAAGTGAGAAAGTGAGTATCTTTTTCCACTGTATGTGATTTTGAAGGTATATGCCTTTGATGATCCTCGATAGCTCAATGGTAGAGCACTCGGCTGTTAACCGAGTTGTTGTAGGTTCGAGCCCTACTCGGGGAGTTTTACTATAATTAAATATGGCGCAGTAGCCAAGCGGTAAGGCGTGGGTCTGCAACACCCTGATGCACCGGTTCAAATCCGGTCTGCGCCTCTTCGGAGACCTCGAAAAATGTTTATTTTTCGGGGTTTTTCCTTTGTCCTGATTTATGACTTGACACTTTTAGACCTTTGCCTCTGGTCAGTTCTTTCCTCATCAGGATTCCGTTTTTTGAGAGAGCAAGCAGTTCTCCTTCCCTGAATCCTGTATTCAGGGCGAAAACCAGTGCTGGCCCATAACGGTATGATAGACCTTATTGATTGTTGAGAGGCTGTAATTCAGCTGCAGTCATCCAACAGATTCTGGATTCAGGGTTATGCAGACTGTGTGCAGGCGCTGTATCATATGGGGCTTCTGAAGGAAAATGAAGGATTGAAATGGGCAGAGAAGATGGATGCGCATTAAGAAAGAGGCTCTAATCTTCTGTGTGTGATATCATCTGCGCAGCTTTGTCCGCCTTGTATTCCTTTATGAAAAGAAATATAATAAAGCGAATAGACAGAGCTGTAATAGAAAAAACGAAAGAGGGTTAATTTCATGGCCAATATTCTGGTTGTTGAAGATGAAAAGAGCATGCAGGAAATTATTGTGGAATATATGCGGCGCGGCGGACATACCTGTTTTACGGCAGACGATGGAATGGATGCGCTCATGGTATTGAAGAATCATCCCATGGATCTGATGATCCTGGATATTATGATGCCCCATCTTGACGGGTTTTCGGTCTGTAAGATGGCAAGGGAAATGAGTAATCTCCCTATTATTATGCTGACGGCCAAAAGCAATGAGGACGATAAATTAAAAGGCTATGATCTGGGCGCGGATGATTATATGACAAAACCTTTCAGTCCAAAGGTGCTGCTGGCAAAAGCAAACGCCTTGCTGCGCCGATCCTCTGTCCTTCCGGCGGATACCATAAACACCGCAAACGCTGTTTGCGGGGGAAATATTTCCATTCTTCCGTCTGCCCATAAGGTTTTTCTGGAGGGGCAGGAGATTATCCTGACTTACAAGGAATATGAACTGCTTTATTTCCTTATGTCAAACCCGGGACAGGTTTTCAGCCGGGAACAACTGTTGAACCGGATATGGGGATATGATTTTGAGGGAACCACCAGAACCGTGGATACGCATATTAAAACCCTCAGGCAAAAACTGGGCGGGGAGGGCAGACATATCGTTACGCTTATCCGATCCGGGTACAAGTTCGAGGTGACAATATGAAAATAAGCGGCCATATGAATTTGTTTACCATTCGGAAAAAAATAGTAATGGCTTCCAAACTGATGGGTGCCATTCTGGTGTTGTCTTATATATTTTCTACCAGATTGCCTTTTGGTACAGATGTTTCCCTTATCATCTGGCTTCTGTTTGTTGCTGTCCTGATTTGTGTGATTGATTTATGGATGGCCCGGTTTATTTCAAAGCCCGTGTCTGAACTGAATGAAGCCGCCGGTCGGATGGCAGATTTAGACTTCTCACATCTTTGTGAGGTGACAGGGCGTGATGAGTTCGGGCAGCTTTCCCATAGTCTGAACGTTATGGCTGGAAATCTTCAGAAGGCATTTGAGGAACTGGAGCATGTCAACAGGAAGCTGGAACAGGATGTAGAGCAGAAAAAACGCCTGCTGGCCGAGCGGAAGGAACTGGTGGACAACCTTTCCCACGAAATGAAAACGCCCCTGGGCGTGATCCGGGCCTATGCCGAAGGACTGCAGGATGAAACAGATGAGGGAAAAAGGCAGGATTATTACGAGGTCATCATAGCAGAAACAGAACGTATGGGCAGCCTGATCACGACACTGCTTGACCTGTCTGCGCTGGAAAACGGGGCCACGGAGCTTACCCCGGAGCGCTTCGACTTTGTGGAATTTCTGGAAACCGTAGCCGGGCGGCTGCTGATGGACATCCCTGATGCTGATTTTGAGCTTCAGTATGAGCTGCCGGAGCTGCCTGTTTATGTCCATACAGATAAGGGCAGAATGGAGCAGGTGCTGAACAATCTGATCGTCAATGCAAAGAGAAATGTCCGGCCGGGCGGCGTATTGAAGCTATCGCTTACAGAACGGGATGGTGTTCTGGATTTTTCTATCTATAATCAGGGATATCCGATTCCACAGGAAAACCTTTCAAAAATATGGACGAAATTTTACCGTGATAAAAATACCAAATACAGCGGTTCCGGACTGGGGCTTGCGATCGTGGCGCAGATTCTTTCCATGCAGCATTTAGTCTATGGCGCAGCAAACCGTCCGGATGGGGTGGAATTCTATATTTCCATTCCTATTATAAAATAAAAATCAATTCACACGAAAGGCTTTGGTTGCTGAAAAGTAATTGAGGCTTTTTATTTTAGAAAAGATTTCACACCAACTTCACACCAATTTCACATGGACTTCAACGCGCTTTTTTATGCTTACCCCATTAGAAGGAAAGATATTTTCTTCAAAATAAGGAGGTAACGATTATGTTTTCAGGTTTGGAATGGTACTGGTGGATTGTGATTGTGGCTTTACTCATCGTTTCTATCCCGTTCAAGGTAAAGTTTATGAAATGGTGGAGCAAGCGCCAGCAGGAGCAGAAGAAGGGTCAGCATGGAAAGTGGGGGGATGACGAATGATTGAGGTCAGGAACCTGACATTTTCTTACAGCAAAGACAAACAGGCCCTTCATGGTCTCGGCTTTACCGTGGAGGACGGGGAGATTTTCGGCTTTCTGGGGCCGAACGGCTCCGGAAAGTCTACAACGCAGAAGATACTCACCGGGATTTTGAAGGGGCATGGCGGGAAAGTCTCCCTGTTCGGGCAGGATATTTCCGCTGCCCATAGGCAGGAGTTTTTCCAGAAGATCGGAGTCCTCTTTGAGTTTCCCTATCTGTATGCCAATTTGAGCGCCGTGGATAATCTGAACTATTTCGCCTCGTTCTACCCAAAGGAGCAACGGCGGGATGTGGGGGAGCTGCTTAACACGCTGGAGTTCAAGCCGGACTTTCTGAAAAAGCCGGTGTCCTCCTACTCCAAGGGAATGCGCCAGAGGGTAAGTATGGCGCGGGCGCTGGTGAGTAACCCCCGGCTGCTGTTCCTGGACGAACCCACCAGCGGCCTTGATCCCTCCGGCGCGGTGCTGTTCCGGAAAATCATCGAGCAGGAGCGGAAAAAGGGGACGACAATTTTCGTCACCACCCACAATATGGTGGACGCTGACCTCCTGTGCGACCGGGTGGCATTCATCTCTAACGGGAACCTGGTGGCTTTGGATACGCCTAAGCGCCTGAAGGAGAAAAGCAGCAATCACCGGGTGGTCATCGACTATCTGTACCAGGGACAGCGGGAGACGAAAACCATTGAAGCACAGGAGCTGGAGGCAGGCATCCCCTTTGCCCATGATGAGATCCTCAGCATCCACTCCCAGGAACCAACACTGGAGGATATGTTCATCCAGTACACAGGAAGGGGGCTGTCCTGATGGGAAAAAGTTTTTGTTCTCTGTTCAAAAAAGACTGCCGGATGCTGGCATCGGGAAAGTTCTTCCAGATGGCAATCGGTTTTCTGGCTCTCTATACGGCCTATGTGAACCTGGGCTATATCCGCTTCATGCAGATGGAACCCTATCATGTGTACCTGTATGACCCGGCGGAAACGCAAGCCTCCAAATCCTCCCTGGTGCAGACCGTTCCGTCCATGGAGGTTATGGATGCCGCCCTGTCCTCCGATGCCAACGGCGTAGGGCTGGACGCCAGTGCCGGGGATGTGCGGGTGGTGATTTACAAAGGGGCGGAACACATTGACCGCCACCGGGCGGACTATGCCCTGTCCCTGCTGGAGCCTTCGGAGAGCCTGCCCCCGGAGGTGCTTGGCACAAACACGCCGGAACAGAAAGCCAGGAAAGAGATCACCTGCGAACTGCTGTTTTTTGAACTGGCCGCTGTAGGCTTTCTGGGGATTGCCGCTGTGCTGTTCAGGGAAAAGGGCATGGGCGTGATCCGTGTCCACGCCATTTGCCCGTTGCAAAAAGATTTGTTCCTGCTGTCCAAGCTGGCAGTGTTCCTGCTCTCTGATCTGGTCTTTGCGGTACTGCTCACTCTGCTGAACACAGGGATTGCAGATGGGGCGGCGGTGCTGCCTGCCGTTCTGATTCAGACAGCGATCCTGTCGCTGATGATGGCTCTGGTGGGACTATTCTGCGCCCTGCTGCTGAAGGACTTCCGGCAATTTACACTGGCTTATCTGGTCATTGCCATTTTTGCTGCAACACCTGTATTTTTGTCCGCCAACACATCGGTCAAGCTTGACTGGATCCATTATCATCCGTTCTATCATGTCTACATGGGGCTGAAAAACGCCTATTTTGGAACGGCCATTTCGCCAGTTTATTATGCTGGTGCTGTCGGTACGATTGTGCTGCTGTTCCTGGCGGTGCGGCTTGCGTTTCATCGGGAAATCGGAAAGGAGGGGTAAGGCATGAAAGGATTAAAATATCAAATGAAAAGCGTTCTGCGGGATAAATTCTGCCTGATGACCTTCCTGCTTCCTATTCTGGTGGCTGTGGCTTTGCATTTCATGGGTTCCATTGATATGTCCAGCCTGGGGGAACTGCACTTTGGAGTGCTGGAAAATGAGCTGTCCCCGCAGACGGTCACATGGCTTAAGCGGTACGGGCCGGTAACGGCGTGTGGGACACAGGAAGAACTGACCGCCGCCATCAACGAACCGTCCACCAATGTAATCGGCGTGAGGGCAGACGGTGACAGCCTCAAAACTGCAGTCAGCGGGGACGAGCTGGATATTTTCCGGCAGGCGGCGGCGACTCTGCCCACCCTCTATGAGCGGCGGGAAGCGGCGGGCCAGGCGGAAATCCAGACATTGGAGCGCCCGGACATCATGGAAAATCTGCAGGGCATCTTTATCCCTGCTGTGTTGATCGTTGCCATGTTTATGGGCTGTACGTTCAATGCCATGAACATCATTTCCGAAAAAGAGGATGGTGTGGCCTTTGTCAACGAAATCCTGCCGCAGACGTCTAGCCAGTACATTTTACAGAAGGTGGTGGTGGGATTCCTCTTTGGAAGCCTGTCCTCCATAGTGACTGCGTGTATCTGTTTCCGATTGTCCTTGCAGAATTTCGGGCTGATGCTGGCATTGATCGTGCTGTCATCCTTTGTGGCAGCGTTGATTGGCCTGTTTATCGGAAAGTTTTCCGAGGGCCTGATGATTGGAGTGGTGTATATCAAGATTGTCATGCTGCTGTTCCTGGCCGTACCTATTGTATGCGCTCTGATTGGGGTAGGCGGACCACTGGCGGTCATCTGTAATATCGTTCCATCCCAGCCGGCCTTTGAAGGCATCATGGCCCTGTCCGCCGGAAGTATGGGGACAGCGATGAAAGATACTGGTATTCTTGCAGTTCACTGTATCGTATGGTTTGCGCTGTATGTTTTGGTTTCTACCCGGCGAAAAAAGCAGGCGGTTTGAGCAACAAAAAAATCAGCCCAGCGGCGGTTTCGCTGCTGGGCTGACAGATTTCCTTGAAACTACTCGTTTGCCGGGGCTGTATAGTGCGCCTGCACTGCCGGGGGAAGCTCGTCATACTGTACCTCGCTCCAGTCCAGAACGCCCCGAATTGGCATGAAGGTCAGGCGGATAAAGGCTCCATTCCGCAACTCTCTGGATGTTCCAAAGGTGATCTCTTTTTCGTTCCCGTTTTCATCATAGGACAGCAGCGTATAGGAATAGGGAAGATTGCCTTTTAAACTGATCACGCCTCCCTTCGCATCCACCTGCTCTACCTTGCTGTTATCGATTTGAGAATAATACTCGGTGCTGCCGGAGCCAGAGAGGAACCATGCGCAAAATCCGATCAGGCCAATGAGCAGAACAGCGGCGGCACCTATTGCAATTTTTATTTGTTTCTTCATGATGTTTTACACTCCTTACCAACCTTTTTTTGTGATAACCTGTTTGGGTTTCTTCGCTGTCTTTGGGGCCACGCTCTTTTTAGCGGTCACCACGAAAACAGCGGAAACCAGCAGAGCAACCAATAGACTGAACATACAGATGAACGGATTCCAGTGTACAGCCTCGTCATAGCTGCGGTATCCCACCAGCCCCATGCTTGCGGTCACGGGATATAAATTTGCCAAGGTCATGTTCCCCGCCGCGAACATCCCGCCGTAGCCGTAGACAAAGGCCACAACCGCCCCAATCAGATGCCCGTTGGGAATCCGGGCGGCGACAGCGATAATCGGCAGGACTGCGATATAGAGGAACAGGCAGTTGAACGTGATCTGCAGCCCGGCTTGCAGGATGGCCGGCAGAGTCCCGCCGGGGAATCCCAAAAGAAAGGATGCGGACACGGTAAACACGGTGCTGGCAAGTCCCAGAAACATTGAGAGCAGGCTGCAGACAACCAGCTTGCAAAACAGCATAGCGGGAAAGGACACGGGTATGGTCAGGATGCTTTTCAGTGTGTCATCTGTCCCCTCACGGTTAATAATATATCCGGTGATCAGGGCGATGCACATGGGGAAGATCGTGGTGATATTTTCCTTCATCACCTGCTCCACGAAATGGGAGAAGGTCCAGACGGTGCCGTCCAGGGCGGTGGTGGTGAAGACAGTGAGCAGGACGGCGAGAAGCATCAGCAGCACGCCTGCCCAGATCATGTGATACCGTTTCAGCTTCCAGGCTTCCGTTTTTATCATAATCAGCATATCAATCGCCTCCTCTCTTTTTATACAGATAGTCGATCAGAAAGATGGACAGCACAGACATCATGCCCAGAATCAAAACCGTCTGCGTGGTGGTGGGGACCAGGTACTGCAACCGTCCCACGCTCTCCCTGACTCCATGGCGGACCATATCCCCGGCGCACCAGATGTTTAAGAGGGGAAGCGGCATCATCCAGCAGAGGAACCTGGGCAGGACCTCATAGCAGCCCTCGACGGTCAGGCTCAGCACGCTGTAAAAGACGCACAACAGGATGGAGAAGATATAGGTCTTGCTGAAAAAGACCACCAGCACCACCAGGGGCAGGGTGCCCGCCGTGATGAAGATCCCCATCTCCACCGCCACCCACAGCTTATAGCCCAGCCCGCCCACCTCGGCGATCAGGCTTCCGCAGAAGATGGTGACGGCAGCGGAGGACAAGCTGAAAATCAGCCCGAAGAGGAACAGGACGATGATCTTGGCGAAGATCATCTGGGTACTTGTTACCGGGATGGTCCGCAGATTTTTGAAAGTGTCATTGTCCCGCTCCATGAAGAACAGCATGGCGGCGATGACGCCGATGACGCAGGGCAGAAGCAGCTCTACCGCATAGCCTAAGACAAACTGGTAAAAGGCGTCAAAAAGTTCGGCCTTTGTGTCGTATCGGTCCATCATGCGGGGGGTCAGCATCATCATGGCCAGCGGAGGAGGAAACAGGAATGCGGAAAGGATCACAAAGGGAATGAACTTTTTCCGCCTCAGCTTCGCCAGCTCGCAGGAGATCAGTTTAAGCAATTCCCTCACCTCCAGTCACACGCTTGAAGTAATCCTCCAAACTTTCCTCTACGGTTGCGATCTCTGACACCTCCAGTCCCTGCTGCACAAAGACGGAAACAATTTTTGCCACGGGAACCCTGGTAGAATCCATCCGCAGATTATGGCCGTCCTGCGTACTGAACTGCGTTTCGTGAAAAACGTCCCGTAAAATCTCCGCCGCCCGATTTGTGTCGGAAACCGTGAAACGGACATACTTGCTGCTCCTGGCCTCCAGGTCCGCGAAGCTCTCCTCCTCCAACAGCACGCCGTGGTCGATGATGCCGATGTCGTCCGCCAGCAGCGCCACTTCGGATAGAATATGGCTGGAGATCAGAATGGTCTTGCCCCGCTCATCGCACAGTGCCCGGATGAAGGTGCGCACCTCCGCAATGCCGATGGGGTCCAGGCCGTTGATGGGCTCATCCAGGATCAGCAGCTCCGGGTCATGCATCACCGCCAGGGCAATGGCCAGCCGCTGCTTCATGCCCAGGGAATATTGAGAGAAGAGCTTTTTGTCCCGGTAGGGCAGGCCCACCAGCTCCAGGGCGCTTTGGATGGCGTTCTGGTTTTTCAGCCCCCGCAGGGCGGCGAAAATGCGCAGGTTTTCCGTTCCTGTCAGATTGGGATAGAAGCCGGGGGACTCGATCAGGCTGCCGATACGAGGCAGCAGTTTCTTCTCGTTGCCAGACAAGGGCTTTCCCCAGATCGTCACTTCCCCGGATGTGGGCGGGGTCAGGCCCAGGAGCATCTTCATGGTGGTGGTTTTCCCCGCTCCGTTTCGGCCCAGCAGACCGTAGATGCGGCCCTGCCGGACATGGATGTTCAGCTTAGCCACGCTCTTCTGCGTCCCGTACTGCTTGGTCAGTTGTTTCGTCTCAATTACTATTTCGCTCATAGCGCTTGCCTCCTTTGTGAAAGCAGTATACAATGCCATCCTTGAGCGATCCTTGAGGGAACCTTGAGATAACCTTGAGATTACGCCGGCAGCATATACAATTTGAGGACTCCGGGTTATAATATAGTGAATTTATTCACTGCGCCGATTTTGCGTTGCGTGAAACGCAACATTTACCTTTGCAAAATCGTGCGGACAGGAGGTGTTCCTATGTTGGACAAAGAGATACTTGTCGTAGACGATGAAAAGGATTTGCGGATGATGATCCGATCCATTTTTGAGAGCGCCGGATACACGCAGATTTGGACAGCGGCCTCTGGAGAAGAGGCACTGGCGCTAATTGCGAAAAAAAACCCCGGTATCATTATTCTGGACGTGATGATGCCGGGCATGGATGGGTTTGAACTGCTCCAGGAGATTCGGGCCGTCAGCAAGGTCCCTGTCCTCATGCTCACTGCAAAGGGAGAAGCCGAGGACCGTTTCGCCGGGTTTGAGCTGGGCGCGGACGACTACCTGGTCAAACCCTTTCTGCCCAGGGAATTGCTGCTGCGGGTTCAGGCAATTTTGAAACGGGCCTATCCTGAAAAGAATCGGATCGTTACGCTGGATGCGGCTGCAGTGGATCTGGATCGGGCAGAAGTTATCAAAGAGGGACAGCGGATACCCCTGACTGCCAGGGAGTACAGCATTTTTGAAAAGCTGACGGAGAATGCGGGCCGGATTGTCACCATCGGCGTCCTGTGTCAGACACTGTGCGGGGACATCTGGCAGGGATATGAGACAACATTGATGACCCATATCCGGCACCTGCGGGAGAAGATTGAGGAAAACCCGTCAAAACCTGTATCGCTCCTGACGGTGAAAGGTCTGGGGTATAAGCTGGTAGTAAAGGAGCTGGAGAGATGAAACCTGTGGAACGTTTCTTTCGGAAATACTTTTTATCTATGGCAGGAATCATTGTGCTGTTTGTGCTGCTCAATGTTGTCCTGTTTTTCTCTATGCTGATCTGGGCCTGGCAGACCTCGGAAACGCCAGACCTCCCTATAAACGAAATCTGCGACGGCATCATGATGGACGGGGAAGGCCATTTTACAACGGCTGAGGGACTGTCCGGGCTGCTGGAAGAAAATCATGCCTGGGCCATGATCCTAGATGATGCGGGAACCGTCATTTTTCAGAGAGGATTGCCGGAGGAGCTGCCCCGGCGGTACACAACGACAGATGTTGCAAAATTCAGCCGGTGGTATCTGGGAGATTATCCGGTCTATGTGCGGGAGCATCCCCAGGGGCTGTTGGTAGTGGGCGGTGAAAAAGGCAGTCGGGCGAAATATTACTTTTCCGTCAATGAGAGCTATGTAAGAAAGCTGTTTGTCGGGCTGGCTGCCGTCTTTTCGATAAATATCATTGTAGTGGTTCTGCTGATCTGGAAGAACACCCGGCACATTGAAAAGGCAGTCACCCCCATTTTGCGGGGGATTGAAACAGTCTCCTCCGGCCAGCCGGTCAGCCTCCCGGAAAAGGGGGAGCTGGCGGAGATTAACCGCCAGCTCAACAAAGCAGGAGCTTTTATTGCCAAAAAGGACACTGCCCGCGCCGAATGGATCAGCGGCATCTCCCATGATGTGCGGACGCCTCTGTCAGTCATGCTGGGCTTTGCCGGACAGCTGGAGGATGACCGGACCCTCCCGGCATCTGCCCGTGAGCAGGCGGCCTGCATCCGAAAACAGGGAGAGCGGCTGCGGAGCCTGATTTCCGATTTGAACCTCACATCAAGGCTGGAATATTCCATGCAGCCCCTCCGGATGAAGAAAGTCTATTTGGTGGAACTGGCCAGACAGGTTGTCTGCGAATTTCTGAACGGTGGTTTGGAGGAGCGATATGGGATAGCGTTCTGTGCTGACCAGGAAAGCGAGTCGTTGCCCATCCTGGGTGATGAGGCTCTGCTGAAACGTGCTCTGGGTAATTTGATCCAAAACAGCATCGTTCATAACCCACAAGGCTGTCAGATTTCTGTCTCGATTCTGTGCAAAGAAGCCGGTATAACGGTCGAGGTTGCAGACGATGGTGCGGGGGTATCAGCTGAAAAGCTGAAGGAGCTGACCGCAGACCACCGCCGTCTGGAGAGTACGGATGAAAAGTTGAACCTGCGGCATGGGTTGGGTGTTCTTCTGGTCCGGCAGATTGTGGAGGCTCACAAGGGAACCATGATTATGGAGAGCGAGCCGCAGAAGGGGTTTAGAACTGTGCTGACATTTCCAGTATAAATCATTTTGATTTTTTCAAAAGTAGACAGGCCGTTTGCGACAGTATCCGGAGCCACTTCCCCTTCCAGGTCTGGGGACAGGGAGGCACCGGATGTCTGCTCTCCTGGCTGGATAATGGCAGGGCCGCCGCGCTGTTTTTTGACAGCGAGCTGTCAGGGGCGGCGTTCACAGAGTGGGTCAGGGAACTGGATCAGAAGGTGCGTGCGCTTTATCCATAAGCAAAACAGGCAGTTATATGTGTTGCTGAATTTATTTAAAGCAAATGAGGGATAACCACGGTAACTAAAATCCCTACAACATAAACCGCATTAACACCAAGCGCAATTTTGGTGTTAATATCCCTAAGTTTCATTTTTACAAAAAGGAAGAGGGCATATGCAAAGCTAACTGCGGCGAAAATACAATATCCTATGATGATAGCTGTTGCGGCAGGGGAATCCGACTTCCATACAAAGGCTGCTGTCAATGGTACAAAAACGGTAATAAGTGCGATCATACTCAAAACTTTTTCTTTCATTTAAAAACTCCTCGCTTTCTTCAATCAATATCTGTTTGTCTTTATACGTTCTCTCTGCGCAGGACGCAGGGAAATGTTATTTTTCTTCTGCTTTGTTTTAGCTTCGCCCGGTGTTTTAGAGATTGCGATAATAAAGGCTGAAATCAACAGCATTGCGCCAAGCGACGCAAGCCCCAGTGGAACACTTGCCTTACTTTTTGCGCTGATATATGATGTGGTGTCAAAACCAATCACCGTAAAAGAAGCTAAAAAAGGATAAATATTTCTAAGCAGACCACTTTTAAAAAACATACTGCAATAGCCCAATACAAAGGCAATCACCGAACCGCCCATAAAAAATCCCGGTGTTCTTCCACAAAAGGCGATAATCGGAAGAACAGCAATATAAATGCAAATGGAAATCCCCAACATATAAAACATACCTTTTGTCAAAGTAAAAATATCCAAACCGGGAAGCCCCGCAAAAATGCCGACAATAATTGTGATTATGAAACTATACATTCCCAATATAAGGGATAAAATGCCGATAGCAGTCAATTTCCCTGTTAATAATTTAGGGAATGAAACAGGAACAACTAAGACATTTTTCAATGTGTCGTCCGTATACTCCCTGTTTATCAGATAACCACCAATCAGAGTAAAAATAATAGGCATAAATACGGTTGCATTGTTCCAAATTGTGCTGTCTACTAATGCGCTAAGGTCAAAATTCGGATTTTTTGCTTCTTCAATCGCAACATTCTGTGTGATAAGCCCAAGAATAGGTGAAAGAGCCATTCCTATAACGCCGATCAGCAGAATATGATACCGCTTTATCTTTTGTAATTCTGTTAAGACAATAGATAACATATAAAACCTCCTGTTATGCTTCCTGTTTTTGATAAACCCGTGTAACCAATATAATACATACAATCGCTTCCGCAATCAGTACCGCAAATATGACAGGCGTTGATACAAAGTACGGGCTTAGACGGTTGTAAAAGTCTGTCATAATCTTCCCTTCCGGCACCTTAAACTGATACAGCCACCGAAAGACCATAGGTACAGGAATAAATGTGCTGATATTCAGCCCTAATGGTTTCATCATAATGGCATCACTTAGGTGCAATGCAAATCCAAGCAGTGTATAGAAGAAAGCGATTATGACAGAAATTATATAGGACTTATTGCACCAGACCACAAGGATAATACATGGCAGAGCTGCCGCCCAAAGTAAAATACCTGTACAAAATGTAAGGAACAGCTGTAAAGCCCACCCATTTAAAGAAATACCCTGTGCAAGAGCAATTAAGATACCAATACAAAAGCCTAACAGTTCATAAGCAACTGAAAACAGAAAAAGTACAGTAACCTTTGCTATGACTAAGTGACTTTTTGAAATTGGAACGCAAAGAAGATTTTTTAAGGTGTCGTTATCGTGTTCTTCAAAAAACAGGTTAGCAGCTATAATTACTAATATCGGGATCAGAAGTAAGAAACCGCTTTCCTCACGCACACTGCTCATAACATCTGCTAAACTTCCCTCTGATAAAAGCATAATATTAAAAACAGGGAATAAAACAGCCGTAAAGAGAGCGATTTTAAACAAGCCTTTCCGTTTCAACTTCCAAAATTCACACTTTACAAGATCAAGCAATCCCCTCACCCCCTGTTACACGCTTGAAATAATCTTCAAGGCTTTCTTCGCAGACATAGGCTTCTGATACGGTAAGCCCATTTTCGACAAAAGCTGTTACAATATCTCCAACTGAAATATCTAAATTATGCAGACGCATTTTGTGGTCGTCCTGTATAGTAAACTGCGTTTCATGGAAATTGCGTTCTAAAATCCTTGCCGCCTGTGTTGTGCTGGAAACGGTAAAACGGATATGTCTGCTGCTCTTTGCTTCCAGTTCAGCAAGGCTTTCTTCCTCCAATAATGCGCCGTGGTCGATAATTCCTATATCATCAGCCAGTAATGCAATTTCGGAAAGAATATGGCTGGAAATCAGTATCGTTTTCCCCCTTTCAGTACAGAGGTCACGGATAAAAGAGCGCACTTCTGCAATTCCAATCGGGTCAAGACCGTTAATCGGTTCGTCCAAAACCAAAAGCTCCGGGTCATGCATAATGGCAAGGGCAATCGCCAACCGCTGCTTCATTCCAAGCGAATATTGGGAAAACAGCTTTTTGTCTTTATAGGGAAGCCCCACTAAATCAAGTGCATTTTTAATTGCATTGCGGTTCGGCACTCCCCGCAAGGCAGCAAAAATTCGCAGGTTTTCTGTGGCGGTCAGATTTGGGTAAAATCCGGGGGATTCAATCAGACATCCAATCCGGGGCAACAGCTTTTTCTCATTTGTCCGCAGGGGCTTTCCCCAGATTGTCACTTCTCCCGAAGTGGGTTGTGTCAGTCCAAGTAGCATTTTCATTGTCGTTGTCTTTCCGGCTCCATTCCTGCCAAGCAGACCATAGATACGCCCTTGCTGGACATGGATATTCAGATCTGCAACGCTTTTCTGTGTTCCGTATTGTTTTTTAAGATTTTTTGTTTCAATTACATATTTACTCATTGCGAAACCTCCTTTTCATATTTGCTATTCTATCACGCTAACCTTGCCAAAACCTTGCCGAAACCTTGCTTTTTTCATGCTTTTACAGTTAAGCGAAATTTGACAAACTGAAAAATTCCCGTATTATTACAGGGATTTCGGAAGTAATAAGGTAAATGTAGTCCCCCTATCGGGAGTGCTGTCAACGGTAATTGTTCCTTTGTGAGCAGCTACAAGTTCTTTTACGATTGATAAGCCTAATCCATTTCCACCAGCAGACCTTGACTGATCGCATTGATACATTCTTTCAAAAATATGTGGCAGGTGATCGGGAGATATTCCTTTTCCATTATCTGTTATAGTGATTTTAGCTTGCAGATTATCTTCAAAAACATGGAATACTATTTTACTTCCCTTGCTATGGATAAGGACATTCTGCAACAGATTGTTGAGGATGCGGCTATAAGCGTTTGCATCTATACGCATAAGATATTCTGCTTCCGGTATATCAAACGCATAGTCAAAATTACTATTTTCTAAAACAGAAATCCAATCAACTATAATATTCCGGGATAATTCGTTTAGGTCTAAAACTTCAAAATGAAAAATCTGTTCTCCGGAATCCAGCTTCACCCATTCAAAGAGATTTTCTACAAAATGCTTTAAGTAATGAGCTTTCTCAAATGCGACATGGACGTATTCGTCTTTTTCTTCTCCTGCGACTATCTTACATTCGATTGCTTCCAAATAACCGACCAGAGAAGCAAGAGGAGTTTTGACATCGTGGGAGATGCTGGTCATTAACCTCTTGTATGCCTGTTCAGACTGTTTTTGTCTGATAAGCTGCGTCTGGCTATTCATTGCAATCTCATTAATTCCATAGCAGATTTTTCTTGTCATATCATTTTTCTTAGTCAGCATACGGCGGTTTAAGTTCCCAGATTTTATATCTTCAAGCGCTTCCTCAATAATAGACAACTGCCCCCGTACACGCCTGAGTTTTGTGAAAAGAAATAGGATTACCAACAAAGCTATGCAAAACATAATCAATAAAAATGGGTTAATACTCATGTCAAGCCTCCCTGTTAAAACGGTAGCCAACGCCACGGACAGTCAAAATGTAAAACGGATGTTCCGGATCTGGTTCAATTTTTTTCCTCAATTTGCTGATAAATGACATGATATTACTGTCGTCAAAAGCATATTCTTCCGCCCAAACCTGCGTATAAATCTGCTTTTTTGTAAATACTTTACCCTTATTTGATGCCAGAAAAGAAAGCAGGTCAAATTCTTTTCCCGTAAGCTCAATCTGTTCATTCCCTTGAAAAACAAGGCGGTTAAGGCTGTCAATCGTCATCCCCTGAAACGTCATGCAGTCTGTTTCAGGACTGGAAACAGGATTAAGCAGGGTATAACGCCGGATTAAGGAATTTACCCGTGCCATAAGCTCATTAATGCTAAATGGCTTTGTCAGGTAATCATCCGCCCCCATCCGCAAGCCTGACACTTTATCTTCTTCATCGCTTTTTGCAGTCAGCATAAGGACAGGAATATTGCTTGTCTGTCTTATTTGCTGCAACACTTGAAAACCATCTAAATCGGGCATCATAATATCAAGAATAATAAGTGAACAAGTATCCCTGTTTTCCTCCAATATCCGCAGCCCTTCTATGCCGCCGTTAGCGACAACCGCAACAAGGCTCTCCTGCTCTACGCATTTTTTCATAAGCGCACAAAGTTCTTTGTCATCATCAATAACCAAAACCTTATTCATGCTTCTCCGTCCTTCCTGCTTTTGTGCGGGCATCAGCCGGCTTCTGGGCATCTTTTGGTATCAGCCACAAGCGGCTGAATTTTGCCACGCCTGGTATACGGTTTTCCTCACACAGCTTTTGTACCCGTCTTTCTGAAATTCCCCACTTCTTTGCCGCTTCTGGAGCAGAAATATACTCTAACATCTTCATTCACCCTTTCTCTAACTTCTATACAGTATAATTATATTCGCTCAGCCGAATAACTTCAAGATAATTTATGTCGGGTTAAAAAGTTGTTTTGGCCAGTTGATAGGACTGTACAGATATATCCAAAAAGAAAGATGAACAGTAAAATGTAATAGAATGAATCATTATAGCAAAAAGACCAGTACAAAAATATGATTTCAAGGCTTTTGGGGCAGCGATTAAGGCGGCGCGGAAAGATCGCAAAGTAGAATTTCGTAAGAAAATCCATGGAAAAACAGCGGAATTTCGTATTGATATGTAAAGAAAAGGCGCTTCTGCCTTTGGTACAATGATCGTACCGGGGCGGAAGTGCCCTTTGCATGTGTATTTCATATTTAAGGAAAGGAGTTTTTATATGGAACTGGTGATCGATAAGGTTTCCATGCGGTTTAAAGATAAGAAAGCCGTCAGCAATATCAGCCTGAAGCTGACGCCGGGGGTCTGGAGACTTCTGGGCGCCAACGTCGCGGGTAAGACCACGCTCATGCGGATCATCGCCGGAATCCTTAAGCCCACCTCCGGACAGGTGCTGTATGACGGCGTTCCCATCCGCACGCTGGGGGAGGAATATCGGGCGTTGTTCGGGTATCTGCCTCAGGAGTTTGGTTTTCCGCAGGAATTCACAGTGAAAGATTATCTGATCTATGTGGCCGCCCTGAAAGGGATGACAAAGCGGCAGGGCAGAAAGCGAATCCACGAACTGCTGGAGCAGGTCTCTCTGCTGGAGGTCCGCAACCGGAAAATTGCGAGGCTCTCCGGCGGGATGAAGCGCAGGGTGGGGATCGCTCAGGCGCTGCTGAACGACCCGGAGGTTCTGGTTCTGGATGAACCCACCGGAGGGCTTGATCCCGGCGAACGGGTGCGTTTCCGCAATCTGCTGTCGGAGTTCGTCCACGACCGGATCGTCCTGATCTCCACTCACATCGTCCCGGATGTGGAGTACATCGCCGGCTGTCACGCCATGATCAGGGAAGGAAAACTTCTGGCCTCCGGGACGACAGAGGAGCTGGTCCGGCTGGTGGAGGGGAAGGTGTGGACCTGCACCGTTCCCGCCCAGGCGGTGGCGGAATACGAGCGCAGACTCCGGATCGTCAGCCTTCGGAATGAACATGACGGCAGCGTGTCCGTCCGCTATCTGGCGAAGAAGCCCTGTAATGATCATTCGGCTGCCGCCGTTTCCCGGCTGGAGGATCTGTATCTGTGGATGTTTCCTCAAAGCGGCGGGGCGGACAGAAAAAAGAGTAGCCGGAAACAGGCAGTGTCAGGGAATCTGTGAAAAACAGCATCAGCCCGAAAGCAGCTCCGGAAGGATTTTACGGAACGAAGAGAGGGAAGATGCGGAACTAAAATAAGAAGGGAGCGAAGAAATGAAGATATTACAAATGGAATTAAGACGGATGATGAAAACAAGGCTTACCTGGGGCCTGCTGGCCCTGGCGTTATTGCTTTCCGCACTGCTGGCGTATCTGCCGGTTACGTATTGTTACAGCAGTTACACGGACGAGGAGGGGAATGAGATCCATTTGTCCGGCCTGAAATCCATCGCCCATGAAAAGGAGCGTCAGGCGAATGCTTCCGGCATCGTCACGCCGGAGCGGGTGCGGGAAGCCGTGGAGACGTATCAGGCCTGCCTTGCGGCGTACGGCGTGACGGAATCCTACGATCTGCCGGAGGGCGTCTATGAGCGGGAGATTCTGCCGATTGTGCCGCTGCTTCACGGCGTCAAGGAGGCGTTCGCGGACCCGGATACCGGTATGGCCCCGGCTCTCATGGAGATCGATCCGGAGCGGATCGACGACTACGATTCCGTCTGCGAGGCCCGGATCGCTGCGCTCATGGCGTTGGAGCAGCCGGACCATCCCGCGGTGCAGCGGAAGGCCGCAGAGATGTACCGGCAGGTCGAAAGGCCTTTTAAAGTCTATCCGGGTATGAGCTCTGTGATTATGGACTATCAGAACATCATGGGCTTTCTGGTGCTGCTGTTCTGCGTGGTCATTGCCGCGCCGGTATTTTCCGCCGATTATCAGTCCGGCGCAGATGATATTCTGCGCTGTACCCGGCATGGCAGGAGGAGGCTTGGCGTTGCAAAGGTGCTGGCCGCCCTTCTGGTCAGCGGCGTTTCCTTTGTACTCTGCGCTGCTGTATATATCCTGATCGCGGACAGTCTGTTTGGGTGGGAATGTTTGAGGACATCTGTTCAGATGATGTATTCCATTGTGACGCTGGCGGACCTGGACGTAGGGGGACTCCAGTTTTTGTTTACAGCCGCCGGGCTGCTTTCGGTCCTGGCGTCCGTGAGCTTCACGCTGTTTCTTTCCGCCGGATGCAAAAGCACGGTGGCTTCCCTTTCGTCCGCGCTGGTATTTGGTATCCTGCCGGTGGTGGTATCCATGGCCGTGCCGGGCGCGCTGTCCACATGGCTGTGCTGTGTCCTCCCCGCCAGCGGCACGAGCATTCAGGCGAGCATTCTCTATGCGATCACGGATTTTCAGTTTTTAAATCTCGGCGGGCTGGCAGTCTGGACGCCGTACGCCATGATCGGAACTTGCGTTGTGGAGATTCCGTTGTTTTCGTTTCTGGCGGTCTGGTCTTACTGCGGGCATGCGGGGAAGTGAATCGTATGGATCGTGTGAAGATGATGGAAAATACTGAAAGTGTCAATTCAAATATGTTATAGTAACTGCAGTGACAGGCGCATATGAGGAGTTGTACACAAAAGAGAAAGTATTTTCACCGGAAAAGTTTTTTACGGAAAATCTGACGGTCCGTCGAAATTCAGGCAGAATTTCCCATATTTTACAAGTCAAAAATACAGGATGAAAAGTGATCGTATAAAAGCAGAATACATCCGGACGGAGGTCCTGCGGAAAATGAAGATATTTTACAAGACTTTTATATTTTCCTGTTCTATAATAACTCTGACAGGGAGGAATTTATATGAAGAAAGAAATCCGGACCGTTGTCTATGATAAGACACTGCGGGTGGAAGCTTATCGTTTTGAGGGGATCGTGCAGCCCTTTCCCAACCATTTTCATGAGCACTATGTGATCGGCTTTGTGGAGGGTGGGGAGCGCTGCCTGACCTGCAGGAACCGGGAGTACAGGATCGGACGGGGGATGGTGATCCTGTTCCATCCGGGAGAGAACCATGCCTGTGTGCAGACGGACGGCGGCGCGCTGGATTATCGGGGGCTCAATATCGGCCAGGAGATCATGCTTGATCTGACAGAGGAAGTGGCGGGAAAGCGTACGCTTCCGGGATTTTCGGAGAATGTGATCAGGGATGAGGAAGTGATCGGCTGTCTGCGCCCGCTTCACGACATGATCATGAGCGGCAGCAGTGATTTGGGGAAAGAAGAATATCTGCTGCTTCTGCTGTCCTGCCTGATACAGAATTACGGACAGCCGTTTGTGCAGTGTATCCCGGAGTGCAGAGAGGAGATTGAAAAAGCCTGCAGATTTATGGAGCGGCACTTTGCGGAGCGGGTCTGCCTGGATCAGATCTGCCATGAGACGGGGCTTGGCAAATCCACGCTTCTCCGGGCGTTTACAAAGTCAAAGGGGATCACTCCTTACCGCTATCTGGAGATGGTCCGGATCAATGAGGCGAAAAAGCTGCTGGCAGAGGGCGTGTCTCCGCTTGATGCGGCACTCCGGACCGGCTTTTCGGACCAAAGCCATTTTACCAACTATTTTACCAGCTTTATCGGACTGACGCCGGGCGCGTACCAGAAAATTTCCTCGAAAAATCTTTCCGATTCCGAAACCCTGTAAAACAATCACAAGGAGATCTGACCGTCGCTGATTTTTCCG
The DNA here is from genome assembly GCA_910574805.1 of Lachnospiraceae bacterium. Lineage (GTDB taxonomy): Bacteria > Bacillota > Clostridia > Lachnospirales > Lachnospiraceae > Hominiventricola. The sequence continues at coordinate 21,313 of CAJTCV010000014.1, forward strand.
ACCTTGCGCAGAGCTGTAAAACCTATCAGGAATTTACGGAAAAGATGAAAGGCGCATCAGAGACAGATTTAAGTTACTTTGGCATCGCGGTCTGCGGTGCGAAAAAGAAGATCAATAAACTGACTGGAAGTATGGCTTTGCTGCGGTGAAGCCATTTTTTTATGGCAGGTTTCCTTTTTCCGTGGTTTGTGCTATTCTATTAAAGGCAAAACATACAGAAACGGGAGGAAACCAATGAACAACATCAAAAAAAGAATACAGACCACGCTCCTGCTCGCCGTCCTGGGCGCGTCCCTCATCCTGACCGGCTGCTCGAAGACGGAGACGGAAGAGACAACGGTCCGGATCGGCTCTCTGAAAGGTCCCACTTCCATGGGGCTGGTGGAGCTGATGGATCAGGCTGAAAAAGGAGAGGCCGGAGCCGATTATGAGTTTACCATGGCGGCCGCGGCGGATGAGATCAACGCCGCCTTTCTAAAAGGCGATCTGGATATTGTCCTGATACCTGCGAATGTGGCGAGCGTGCTTTACAACAAGACCGGCGGACAGGCTGTGGTCCTTGACATCAACACTTTGGGGGTCCTTTATCTGCTGGAAAGCGGGGAGACGGTTCAGTCGGCTGCCGATCTGAAGGGCCGCATGATCTATCTGCCCGGAAAAGGAACCACTCCGGATTATGCGCTTCAGTATATTCTGGCGCAGAACGGCCTCGGCATGGAGGATGTGGACCTCCAGTATAAGTCCGAAGCCGCCGAGGTCATCTCCGCGCTGCAGGAGGAACCGGAAGCGCTGGGACTTCTGCCGCAGCCTGCCGTGACGACCGCGTGCATGCAGAATGAGGGCCTGCGCATTGCCCTTGATCTGACCGAAGAATGGGACAAGGTGAGTGCGGAGGGCAGCCTGGTGACCGGAGTTACCCTGGTCCGGCGGGAATTTCTGGAGCAGCACGAAGCATTGGTGCAGGAATTTTTGTCTGCCCATGAGGAGTCTGCGAAATTTACCAATGAGAACATAGAAGAGGCTGCTGAGATGGTGGCAGCTCTGGAGATCGTTCCCAAGGCGCCCATTGCGGTCCAGGCGATTCCTGGCTGCAACATTACCTGTATGACAGGGACGGACATGCAGACTGCCCTGTCCGGTTACCTGACGGTCCTTGCGGAGCAGAATCCGGAAGCTGTGGGCGGCGCCCTGCCGGCAGAGGATTTCTACTACCTGCCGTAGGGAACATGACAGGTTATTTTGCGACAGTTTCTACATTCAGACAAAGGAGCCGGAAGATACAATGGAAACTATAGTAAGACGCACCGGTATCGTTCTGTGCTGGCTGGCGCTGTGGCAGGCATTGTCCTGGCTCGTCCGCCGGCCGGTCTTTCTGGTAGGGCCGTGGGAGACCCTGCTGGCGCTTACGCGGCTGGCGGGGCAGCCGGCCTTCTGGCAGGCGGTCTGCTCTTCGGCGGCGAGAATCGGAACCGGGTTCGCGCTGGCGTTTTTGCTGGGGATCCTGTGCGGCAGCGCGGCGTATGCCCGCCCTCTTTTTGGAGAAATGCTTTCGCCCGTCATCACGCTGATCAAGACCATACCGGTGGCATCTTTCGTCATCCTGGCGCTGATCTGGACCGGCGCGGACCATCTGGCGTCTGTAATCTCTTTTCTGGTTGTATTTCCGATGATTTACCTGAACACACGCGCCGGGCTGGAAGCCGCGGACCCTGGGCTGCTGGAGATGGCGCAGGTGTTCCGGGTCCGGCGGCTGCCGAAGATCTGGCACATTTACCGCCCGGCGCTGGCGCCCTTTCTCTTAAGCGCCTGCCGGGTCGCGCTGGGGATGTGCTGGAAATCCGGGGTGGCGGCAGAGGTCATCGGCACACCGGATCATTCCATCGGCGAGAAATTGTATATGGCCAAGATCTTCTTCAGCACCGACGAGCTGTTTGCCTGGACCGCAGCGGTCATTCTGCTGAGTTTCCTGTTCGAGAAGCTGGTCTTTCGGCTTTTGCGGCGCGTGCTTGGGGACGGCGCCGCTGCATAATAAAATATTCGAATGAAATATCCTGCCAGATCCCATGCAGAAGGAGGTATCGGGCGTATGACGCTTCGCATTCATAATCTAAGTAAATCCTACGACCATATTCCCGTCTTTCAAAATGTCAGCCTGGAGCTGGAGGAGGGCGGCGTATACTGCCTTATGGCGCCGTCAGGGGCCGGAAAGACTACGCTGCTGCGCATCCTTATGGGGCTGGAGGCTCCGGATGCCGGAAGGGTGGAGGGGCTGGATGGCCGCCCCATCTCCGCGGTCTTTCAGGAAGACCGGCTCTGCCTTCATCTGAATGCCGCCGGGAATATTCGTCTGGTTGATCCCGTCTGTTCCGACGCGGAGCTTCAGGAGGAGCTGCTTGCGCTGCTGCCCGCGGACAGCCTGTCAAAGCCGGTCTCTTCCTTCAGCGGGGGCATGCGCCGGAGAGTCAGCCTGTTAAGAGCCATGCAGAGCAGAGGGGAGATCCTGCTGTTTGACGAACCCTTTAACGGTCTGGATGAGCAGATCCGGCAGGACGCCATTCAATATGTACAAAAAAGAAGGAATCATCGGACGCTTTTGTTTACCACGCATCATATGGAAGAAGCCAGAGCTTTGAAGGCTTCCCTGTTTGTCTGGGATGGAGAGGCGCTGAGCTGGCACAAAGACAGCTGACTGCTTGGGAAGAGGCAGGGAAACGGAACCCGGGAAAGGCTGCGCCGGCAGTATGGGTGAAAGTCTCATCTGATATTGATACGTCCATAGAATTTTGGCATACTTTAATAAGGCCATTGCTTTTCTGTTTTCAGGCGCGGAAAAGGAGCTGTTGCTCCAGATCGATTATTCATCTGCTTTTGCAACAGCCCCTTTAACTGTATGGTAATTTTTAACGGTCCCATTTGTCACACAGCGAGTGGATCTGGCTGGCGAATTTGGACAGGTCTTTGTTGGCGCCTCCTTCGTTGTGGTAGATGACCTGCATAAGTCTCTTGCCTGCTTCCAGAAGCCTTGTGAAGACATCGGATCTGCGCTTTGCGGCCGGCTTTTCTGCCGCTGCCAGTACCGGCGTGCCTTCTTTGATCCAGACGCCTGCAGCCAGGTCGTAGACAGCGCCGCTGAATGGAGCGCAGGCGGGAATCTGCAGTTCGTCGTTCAGACATGCGGTAAAATCTTCGCAGGTCTCGTCTTCTCCGTGTACCACGAACACCAGCTGCGGTGCGGGAGAGAAGGCTTTGACCCATTTCAGGAGGCCGTCTTTGTCCGCGTGTCCGCTGACGCCCTCCAGCTTGAGGATCTCCGCTTTTACCTCGATGGTTTCTCCGAAGAGTTTCACATAGTCTGCGCCCTCCAGGATCCCCCGGCCCAGCGTGCCGATTGCCTGGAAACCGACGAAGAGGATGGTACATTCGGGCCGCCAGAGATTGTGCTTCAGATGGTGCTTGATGCGGCCTGCCTCGCACATGCCGGAGGCGGAGATGATGACCTTTGGCTGGGCGTCGAAGTTGATGGCTTTGGACTCGTCGCTGGACACGGCCAGATGGAGATTCCGGAACCGGATGGGATTGATGCCGGCATTGATCAGCGCCATGGCTTCTTCATCAAAGCACGCCCGGAAATTCTTGCTGAAGATGGAGGTTGCTTCAATGGCCAGCGGACTGTCCACATAGACCGGGAAATCGATCCCCACCAGATTCCGCTCCTTGATTTCGCGGATAAAGTAGAGCAGTTCCTGAGTGCGCCCCACGGCGAAAGCCGGTATGACCAGATTACCGCCGCGGCTTAAGGTGCGGCGGATCACATCTGCAAGATGGCTTACATGATCGGGCGGCGCATTGTGCAGGCGGTTGCCGTAGGTGGATTCCATGACCACATAATCGGCTGTATCGGTGTACTTGGGATCCTTGATCAGCGGGCGGTTGGTATTGCCCACATCGCCTGAAAATACGATTTTTTTGCTGACGCCTTCCTCATCGATCCAGATCTCGATGGAGGCGGATCCCAGCAGATGTCCCACATCCCGGAAGCGTACTTGGATACCGGGGCAGAGCTCGATCTTCTGTTCATAGCCACAGGGATGGAACAGTTCGATGGCGCCCAGAGCATCCTCCATGGTGTAGAGCGGAACATATTCTTCGCCGCCGGAACGCTTTGCCTTCCGGTTGCGCCATTCTGCCTCGAACTCCTGAATGTGCGCGCTGTCGCGGAGCATGATGTTGCACAGGTCGTTGGTGGAGAAGGTGGAGATGATCTCGCCCTTGAATCCGTTTTTGTACAGAACCGGAAGTCTTCCGGAATGGTCAATGTGAGCATGGGTCAGAAGAACAAAGTCAATCTGATTCTCCGGGACGGGGATGTCCTGATTGATATAGACATCTTTGCCCTGTTCCATACCACAGTCGATGAGGATATGCTTTCCGCACGCCTCCAGATAGTGACAGCTTCCGGTGACCTCGTGATCGGCGCCTACAAATCCAAGTTTCATATAATACCCCCTTTTCTAAATTAAGTAGTGACCCAGTCCTTTTTCTTTATCATACCAATTTATTGAAAGATAATCAATCGAATCTTTTGATTTTGCTTGTGGTCCGGTATCCCGCATGATAGAATGAGACGATGGACGGGATCTGTGTGAGGAAAAGTGACAGACGGAAGGAAGAGATACGATGTTTATAGCAGATAAATGGAAGGATTATGAAGTGATTGACACCTCATGTAAAGAGAAGCTGGAGCGCTGGGGGAAATATATCCTGGTTCGGCCGGATCCTCAGGTGATCTGGGACACAGGGAAGCGGCATCCGGGCTGGAGGAAGAGGAACGGCCATTACCATAGGAGCGCCAGAGGCGGAGGGGAGTGGGAATTTTTTGATCTGCCGAAGCAGTGGAGTATCTCCTATGAAAGCCTGGGCCTTATCTTTAATCTGAAGCCCTTCAGCTTTAAGCATACGGGGCTTTTTCCGGAGCAGGCGGCCAACTGGGAGTGGTTCTCGGAGAAGATCCGGCATGCCGGACGGCGGGTGAAGGTGCTGAACCTGTTTGCCTATACAGGGGGCGCTACCCTGGCGGCAGCGGCGGCGGGCGCCGAGGTGACTCATGTGGACGCTTCAAAAGGCATGGTGAACTGGGCGAAAGAAAATGCCAGGAGTTCCGGCCTTCAGGCTGCCCCCATCCGGTGGCTGGTGGACGACTGTCAGAAGTTCGTGGAGCGGGAGATCCGGCGGGGCAATCATTATGATGCCGTCATCATGGATCCGCCTTCCTACGGGCGGGGGCCAAAAGGAGAGATCTGGAAGATCGAGGATGCAATTCATCCTCTGGTAAAGCTCTGTGTGGCGCTTCTGAGCGAGGATCCTCTTTTCTTCCTGATCAACTCCTATACTACCGGACTTCAGCCCGCAGTGCTGGCATATCTTCTGGGAACGGAGCTGGGCAGCAGGGGCGGAAGGACAGACGCACAGGAAGTGGGGCTTCCGGTGAGCGAGAGCGGACTGGTCCTCCCGTGCGGAGCCAGCGGACGCTGGGAGAGATAGAAGAACTGATGTTCTGACCGAACTCTTTTGCGGTTCATTTACAGTTTTATAAGTATAATTGCCTGATTTTGGGAATATATATGTAAGGAATGGTTTTTTTGCCATTCCTTATATTGACAGAAAACAAGATCAGGAGATGAACAGATATGAGATATTTATGTAAATGGTCCGCCCTGGGTATATGCGGTTTTCTGGCGGTTCTGACGATCCTGCTGGCGCTCCCCGGTCTCTTCGGGATCCATCCGCTGCTGGTACAGAGCGGGAGCATGGAACCGGAATATGCGGTGGGCAGCGTGATCTATGTGCGGCAGGCGGAGCTGTCCAGACTTTCCGAGGGGATGGTAGTGACCTTCTGCCTGCCGGACGGAGAGACCATGGTCACTCACCGGATCGTGCGGGTGGATCAGGAGCAGGAGGAGATCTACACGAAAGGAGACGCCAATGAGCTGGAAGACCAGACGGCCACGCCCTTTTCCAGAATCGTGGGAGTGCCGGTGCTCTGCGTCCCGTGGCTTGGTTATCTGGCAGGCTATTTTGCCAGCGCCATGGGAAAAGTGGGGATCATTCTGCTGGTGGTGCTGGTCTGCCTGCTGTCCTGGATGGAAGGCGAACTGGTGAAGGAGCAGGAGGAGGTGAAAGGCGTTTGAAGAGAAACAGGGCAGCCGCCGGTTTAGCCGGATGCGGGCTTCTGGCACTGGGAATCGTCTTAAGCTTTATCATGTTCCTGCGTCAGAGAGAATCCGTGAGTGTGGCCTCCATGGAGCCGGTGCGTCTGGAGGTGTGTTTTCTGGAGGATGAGGAGGCGTACACCGGGGAACAGGTGACCGGGCTTCTGCCGGGAGAGACGGTGAAGCGGGGGACGGCGGTCATCCTGGACGGCACTTCCCCGGAAGCCTATATCCGGGTGGGCCTTACCTTCGGCGGAATTCTGGGTGACGATGCCGGAGAAGGAGAGAAAGTCCGCCTGGAACGGATCCGGGAGCTTCAGGGCGGCATTTCCTTTGAAACGGGGTGGCTGAAAGGAAGCGACGGATTTTATTATTATCAGAAGAAAGTGGCGCCGGGAAGCATCGTCCCGGTTTACAGCCAGGTGACGATCCCGGAGAACTGGGAAAATGACATCGCAGAAAAAGTCTTTACCATTGAGCTTGGGGCGGAGGCGGTCCGCTCGGAGCATCTGGAACCCTGGCTTCTGGACGGACAGGCTATATTAAGCTGGGAGGAGGAAAACCCATAAAAAATTGCCGGGACCTTTTTTCGGAAAAGTCCCGGCGGTCATAAAATCCCGGACAGATGTTATTTCTGCTCTCTTTTGACAACCTTGCTTAAGATGAAGGAGAGGACGATACAAAGAGCGGCAGCGACCATGGCATAACCCCAGGTCATGTTGTAGCCGGCTCTTCCGTAGTTGTCCATCCAGCTTCCCACTAATGTATACATAAACATATCCGGCATGTATCCAAGTGCAGAAGAGATTCCGGATACACGTCCGCTGAGTTCTAATGGAATCCCGGCATCCTGATGAACCGCGAAGTACTGGCTGCGGACCGCGTAGATGAATACCAGCCCCAGGAAGAAGTTCGCAATCACGGCTCCGCCCAGGGAGGCATTGCCCGGAAGTACGATATAGGCACCGAAGGAGACGATCAGTCCGATACAGCCGCCCACGATGACTTTGATCCGGGAGTGGAGTTTATCAGCCAGGAAACCGCCGAAGATACCGCCGGCGCCCTGCAGGAGATAGCGGATTCCGCCCAGGGTGGCAGCTGTGGTGGCAGTCAGTCCGTAAAACTGCTGTGCGTAGGTGGTCACATATCCGATCAGTCCATATACGCTGTAAGCGGTAAAGATGATACCGACCAGAATCCATACCTTGGGAATCAGCAGACATTTAAAGAGCCCCTTGGTGACCTCAATGACAGACTCGGCATTTTCTTCTTTTTTGGTGTCTTCAATAAAGATAAAATTCAGAACACCGATGACGATGACGACGATGGAACACAGGCGGATGGCAGCAGAAGCGCCGGCCACTTCGTTGGTATAGCGGGCAAAAGCAGCAGTCATGCCAAATACCAGAAGTGCGTTCAGGATACCGCGAAGGCCTTCCTGAAGTCCGAACAGACGTCCCTGTTCTTCCTCAGAACCAAGCATACGGGTTGCTTTGATGCAGGCCGACCAGTAAGTGATGATGGTGGAAATTCCCATCAGGATAAAGATCAGCCGGCTGACGTTGTAGCCCGGGAAGGTGGAAAACCATAAGCCCAGGATTCCCGTCGCGAGAAAAGAGAAGGTCAGCAGTTTTCTTGCGGAGAACTTATCCGCAATGGCGCCGCCGATGAAATAAGAAAAGGTCGCCATGGTTGCGTAACCGGAGGACAGCATACCCATCTGGGCGTTGGTCAGCTCCATTGCATTTTGAATGGGTACATAGAAGGTCTCCCGGATATAAGGTAACTGGAAGATGATGCCGGCGCCGGCCGCCAGAAGAAGCAGCGTGCCGTATTTTTTGATAAAAGCCTTGTCCATAACAAGTAAACCCTCCTTGAATGATAAAGTAAATGTCAGCAGCAGTTTCGCCATAAAGAGGGCGGCTGCCAAGGTTGCTTCCGTCTGCATGCTGCAGTCATGCGCCTGGAATAAAGAAAATCATGCCAGGGAAACCACGTCCCAATGCATAAAAAAAGAGAGAAATAATGCCTCCTGGCGTTACTTCTCTCAGCTCTCTGGTAACTGGCCTTATCATAAGTTATATATGGCAAAAAGTCAATAGAAAAAGAGTTAAAAGACAAAACATGTTAAATGTGCACAAAAACAGAGGGCGAAAAATATGAAATATCCACAATTGACAAATGACTTTATAGCGTATAAACTAAAGGCAGTTACCGAAAGAGATGACAAGAGAAAAGTAACAGACAGGTTCGATTTGTGCCTGTTTGCATTACTTTTCTTTTTTTGTTCCCTTTTTTAAGAGAACGGATCGCGCGCACCAGTCTCTTTTACGGTCGGTCAGCAAAATATCATATAAGAAACGGAGTTAAGAAAGGAGCTTTGGAGAAGCAATGGCAATAATTTCAAGAGAGCAGATTGTGGAAGGTTTGGTAAAGATTCTGGGCAAAGATCAGGTGATCACGGACGAGAAGGTTTTAAAAGAGAGCAGCCTGGACCGTTACAGAAAATACGAGCAGGTATGTGAAGTATACACCCAGCCCATTCCCGCTGCAGTGGTCAATGTGATGAGCGCGGAAGAAGTGTCAGAGGTGCTGAAGTTTGCCAATGAGAATGAGATCAATGTGGTTCCGAGAACCGGACATTCTGCCATCGAGGGCGGGCTTGAGACAGCTTTGAAGGATTCCGTGGTCATCGACGGTTCCGGCATGAACAAAGTATTAAAGGTAGATACCTATAATATGCAGGTAACCTGTCAGTGCGGCGTGCCTCTTCAGGCGCTGGACGACATGCTGAGAGAACAGGGCTATACCACCGGACATTCTCCCCAGTCCAAACCGCTGGCACAGATGGGCGGCCTGGTGGCAACCAGAAGCATCGGACAGTTTTCTACCCTGTACGGCGGCATCGAGGACATGATCGTGGGTCTGGAAGCAGTGTTCCCCAACGGAAAAATCTGCCGGATCAAGAATATCCCGAGACGTGCGGCAGGACCGGACATCCGTCACATCATCTGCGGCAACGAGGGTGCTATCTGCTTTATCACAGAAGTGACCATGAAGCTGTTCAAATGGCAGCCGGAGAACAACCGTTATATCGGATACAAACTGGATGACCAGTACATGAAGCTTGGCTTTGACTGTTTAAGAGAAGTGATGGTGGCAGGGTATCGCCCGTCCTTTGCAAGACTTTACGACGCGGCAGACGCCAATATGCATTTCAGCGGATGGCTGGAAGAGGGCAAGGCGATTCTGATCTGGATGGCAGAGGGCCCGGCGAACATTACCCCGGCCATCGAAGCGGGCATCAAGGAGATGATGTCGAAACATCCGGAGCTTGAGGAGGTCAATCCGGCGCTGATCGAGAAATGGTACGAGGGCCTGAACTGGGGACCGGAGCAGATTGCGGAAGAGGCTGAGGAGATCAAAGCGACTCAGAATATTGGTATTACCACCGAGGTGTCCGGAAGCTGGGACAATATCTATGAGATCTATAAGACTTCCTGTGACCGGATTCTGGCAGAGGTGCCGGACATGACGCTGATGGGCGGCCATTCTTCCCACAGCTACATCAATGGAACCAACATGTATTTCGTATATTATTACAACATTGTGGACTGTGCGCCGGAGGAAGAGATCAACAAGTATCACGACCGGATCAACCAGATCATCTGCGAGCAGGTGATAAAATACGGCGGATCCATCGTGCACCATCACGGTCTTGGAAAGGCAAGGGCAAAATATGTGACCCAGGAATATGGTTCTTCTTATTATATGCTCAAAACCTTAAAGCAGGCCTTTGACCCCAATGGAATTATGAATATGGGAACACTGATTCCTCTTAGAAAATAAAGGATGAATTGAAATTTGATCTGTGCAGAAGGGTCCTTATCCGGGGCTCTTCTGCACAGGCAGAACAGGAGCCGCTTATGAGAATATTGGGATGCTTTAAGGCGGTCCCGGCCCTGGATCTTCTGCGGGAGGAAGACTGGGTGGCCGATGACAGCCTGAGAGTGGATACCGAATACGTGAAGCTGGAATGGAACTGTTTTGATGAAGGGGCGCTGGAAATGATGCGGAAGCTTTCTGATTTATCAGAAGGCTTAAACGTCGTCTTTGAACTGGATGCACTTACCGTTGGAGGGAAAAAAGCGGACAGCTTTCTTAAGATATTGTATGCCCTGGGATTTTCCCATGCCGTGCGGGTGGAGTCGGAAGAGGGGGCGTATACTCCGCCGGAACTTTTGGCAGAACTGATTGCCGCTTATATACAGAAAAAGGCAGAAGCTTATGATGTGGTGGTCACCGGGGTTCAGAGCGCAGATGCCAGCCATGGAAAGACGCCCTATCTGCTGGCAGAGATGCTCCAGTGGCCCTGCATCAGCCAGGTGACCGGCATGGAACCGGCGAAAGGGGGCTGTCTGAAGGTAACCAGCCAGACCGGCAGAGGGGAGAAAGTACAGATCGTTCGTCCTCCCTGTGTGCTGGCGGTGGGAAATGCTCCCTGCGCCTATCTTCGGGTACCGACTCTGAAAGATAAAATGAGGCTGGGAAACCGCCCCATTGAATATGTGGACCCGGGGGTGCTGCTTTCGGATGCGGGAGCTTTTGCGGACCGGATTGAGACGCTGCTTGCTCTATGTCCGGTGGACCGGAGCCGGGATACGGTACGGATCGAAAGCGGCAGTCCGGAAGAAAAGGCAAAAGTATATTATGAACAATATTTGAAAGGCAGGCTTTTGAAGTTGTGAAGTATCATTTTATTGTAGATCTGGACAGTCCGGATGTTTTCAGGCAGATGCAGGAACAAAAGGCGTTTGCCGGACTGTATTTTGACGGGATTGATGAGGGAGAGGCCATCCTTCTGACCACAGAGTCCAGGCGCATCCGGGAGCTTCCAAAACGCCATGCCAGAGACGCGGCGGCAGCGGTGGTGGAAGACGATGCGCCGGAGACGGTTTTAAACGCGCTTCAGCCACTGATCTGCCAGGAGGATCTGTATCTGTTTTCCGGGGAAGAACAAAATGCGGCGCTTGCCGTGCGCTTGGGGGCACGTACCGGGGGAAGCTCGGCCAACAACATCCATGCAGTCCTGCCGGGAAGCGGTCAGAGACTCAAAGTAAAGCGTATGATGTATGCGAATCATATGGAAGCTCTCTGCGATCCGGGGAAACCGCCCTTTTTCTTCACCATGGCAAAGGGAATGGATCCGGCAGAGCTGACCGATGAGCCGTTTTTTATCTGGAAAGAGACCTGTACCGCATCGGCCGGGGATCATATCTGTCTGGAAACATGCAGACCCAGGGAAGCCGACAGCGGATTAAAGGACAGCCAGGTCGTTGTTGCCGGAGGCCGGGGTGTCGGCGGCCGGCAGGGCATGGAAATTCTTGGGAGTCTGGCGGAGGCCCTGGGGGGCAGCGTCGGCGCAAGCCGTCCGGTGGTTATGAACGCCTGGGCACCCATGGAAGCACTTCTGGGAGTGTCCGGCACCCTGATACAGCCAAAGATCTGCATCGCGGCCGGGGTATCGGGGGCGGCGGCGTTTGGCGCAGGGGTTGAGAAGAGCGGATGGATCTCGGCGGTCAACAAGGATCCGGCTGCTCCGATCATGAAGATGGCAGATGTGGCGGTTGTGGAAGACTATGAGCCGTTTGTGAAGGCGTTAGAGGCGCTGGTCAGAGCGGAAGAATAAGAGGAGAGAACATGGGGCAGAGTATGATTCCAATGAGCAAAGTGTATCAGGAGTATCTGATTGACGAGTCCAAATATACCGGAGAGGCACAAAGCATCTCATTTCCGGAGTCAGAAGAGGAACTTTTGAAGATCCTTGCACAGTTAAGGGATGCCCAGGTGCCGGTCACCATCCAGGGGGGGAAGACCGGGATCACCGGGGGAAGCGTGCCCGGGGGAGGGCATATCCTGAATGTCTCCCGGATGAACCGGGTGAAGGACAGCTGTCTGAGCCCGGACGGAACCGGACGGATTGTGGTGGAGCCCGGACTGAACCTGATGGATTTGCAGAAAGAGATCTTTGCCCGCTTTCGAAAAGAACAAATGTTCTGGCCGGTGGCGCCTACGGAGACATCCGCCACAGTGGGAGGGATCGCAGCCACAGGCGCCCAGGGGATTACCAGACTTCTGTACGGCGACAGCCGGACCTACATCGAAAAAATAAAGGTGATCGACGGGAATGGACGCTGTCTGGAGCTGACAAAAGCAGAAGAGCTGGATGATTTTCTCGGGAAAGAGGGCATCACCGGGGTGATCACGGAACTGACCCTGATCCTGGTGCCCTGCCCGGAAGAGATGTGGGGAATTCTCTTTTTCTTTGAAGAAGAAAGAGGTGCGCTGCAATTTATAGACCAAATGAAAACGGCCGGACAGGAAAGCGAAGGAAGAGGTGCTCAGGTTGCGTCGGTGGAATACCTGGACGGACGCATCCTTTCCATGATCGAAGCCAGAAAAGGGACCATGAGCAGGATCCGGGAACTGCCGGAAGTGGCTTCTGACGTGGACGGAGCGGTCTATGTGGAGATCCATGGAGCGGAAAATGGGATTGAAGAGATCGCAGAGGGGCTGATGGAGCTTGCGGCGGAGCAGGGAAGCGATCCGGATACGGCCTGGGCAGTGTCCGGAAGCGGAGAAGTGGAAAAGCTTCACGCCTTCCGGCATGCGGCGCCGGAGACCTGCAATCTGTTTATTGAGGAAATGCATCAGAAAGATCCAAGAATCACAAAGCTGGGGACGGATATGCTGGTAAAGGAGGAAAACCTCTGGGGACAGGTTCAAACGTACCGGGCGGACCTGGAAGAGGCAGGACTGCAGGGCTGTATCTTCGGCCACGGGCTGGAAGGACATCTGCACATCAATCTGCTACCGGACTCCTATGAAGCCTATGAGGCAGGAATCCGGCTCTTTCGTACCTGGGCGGCAGAAGTGCTGAACGGATCCGGCAGGGTGCTGGAAGAGCATGGGGCCGGAAAGCTGAAAAGCCGGATTTATGGGGAACTTCTGGCAGGGGCTTACCAGGAAGAGAATGAGAGGCTTAAAAGTACCTATGATCCAAAGGAACTGTTCAACCAGGGAAACCGCTTTACGGCCGGGAAAGCAGGTGAGGTATGAGGATTGCAGTGTGTATGAAGCAGGTGCCGGGCGTCTCGGAAGGCAGTATGGATCCCAGGACCGGAGTGCTGATCCGGACCGGCCTCTCGGCCGTCACCAACCTGTATGACCGGTCAGCTCTGGAGGCGGCACTTCGGATCAAAGAGCAGCAGGGAGGCGGGATTCATGTGTTTACCATGGGGCCCGGGAAGGCCGAAGAGGTACTTCGGGAGGCTTATGCCATGGGGGCGGATCATGGGTACCTGATCAGTGACCGGGCTTTTGGCGGTGCCGATGTGCTGGCCACTTCCTATACGCTGATGCAGGCCATCCGATCTGCCGGGGAATATGACCTGATTGTGTGCGGCAGACAGACCACAGATGGGGACACGGCTCAGACCGGAAGCGCTCTGGCCGCCTGGCTTGGCTGGCAGCAGTTAAACTGGGTGACCCGGCTGGAAGTAAAAGAAGATCAGATCTTGGCCGTCTGCCGGATGGAGGAAGGAACGGCGGAGGTGACGGCACCGCTTCCCTGTGTGGCGATGGTGGAACGGGAAAGCTTTATTCCCCGGATGCCTTCTTTAAAGCTTAAGATGAAGGGGCGGAAAATGCCGGTAACGGTTATTTCTCTGCAGGAGCTGGAAGATGCGGTGCCGGAACATTACGGTCTGAAAGGATCCGCCACCAGAGTAAAGAAGATCTTCGCACCCAAGGGGGCGGAAAGGAAAGAGCTGGTATACAAAAGCGGTGTTGAAGGGGCAGCGTATATTCTGGAGCTGCTAAAAGACACGGGACAGGAGACGGGGATATGAGACGGGAAAAAGAGGCCCCCTGGAGCGGGATTCTTGTATATGTGCAGTGCCGGCGGGGGGAATTGCACCCCTGCAGCCCGGAACTGATCGGCGAGGCTCTCAGGCTGGCAGAACAGTCCAAAGAAGAGGTGTGGGTGCTGGGGATTGGAAGCGGTATGGAAAAGGTGCAAAAGGAACTTCAGGGGTATCCGGTGAGCCGGATTTTTCTGTATGAGACAGATGACCTCTTCTTGCCCGGCTGGTACGCTTCTCTGGCTGCCGGCTGCATCCGGGAAACAAGGCCGTCGGTGGTGCTGATCGGCGGAACCTTGGAAGGACGTGCGCTGGCGCCCAGGCTTTCGGTGGAATTTCGCACCGGGCTGACCGCCGACTGTACGGCCCTTGCCATGGATCCGGACGGAAATTTGATCCAGACCCGGCCGGCCTTTGGGGGCAATGTCATGGCAAGCATTGTGACGGAGAAAAGCAGGCCCCAGTTTGCTACGGTGCGTCCCGGGGTGATGGAGCCGGTTCCGAGAGGGAAAGGTTTTTCTCCGGTCTGTTTTGTCAAATCGGTTTTCTCAGAAGAAAAAACGGTAAAAATTACCATAAGGGAAGATGAGACGAAGGGGGTCGCCATCGGAGACTGCCGTTTACTGGTGGCTGCCGGCCGGGGGGTAAAGAAAAAAGAAGATCTTGAGATGCTGTATCATCTGGCGGAAATTCTGGGCGGTGAACTTGCCTGCAGCAGGGCGCTGGTGGAAAAAGGATGGATGCCGCCGGAAAGACAGATCGGGATCTCCGGGAATTCCGTCCGCCCGGAATGCCTGATCACTTTTGGAATCTCCGGAACGGTCCAGTTTATGGCCGGTATGAGGCAGGCAAAGCGGATCATCGCGGTTAATTCAGATCCAGAGGCGCGTATTTTTCAGATTGCCCATCACCCGATCTGCGGGGATCTGTACGAAATCGTACCAGAATTGATTCAATCTGTGGAAAAGGAAGCTGGTTATCAGTCAGGAGGTGTGTGAATGCAGGAATCGGCGAAAAAAAGATTTTTGGAGGCGACAGAGGCATGTCCGGTGATTCCGGAGGTGAAAAACGATGAATGGCTGAATGCGCTGCCGGAATCAGACTCCGGGATCGCCTACATCGTGTACGGGGATATCTGCAGCATTGCGGATATCGTGGCCCGGGTAAAGGCGGAGGGAAAGCTGGCCATTGTGCATATTGATCTGATCGTGGGGCTCTCCACCAAAGAAATCTGTGTGGATTTTATCCGGAAGTATACGAAGGCGGACGGGATCATCAGCATGAAGCCTGCCATGATCCGAAGGGCCAATGACCTTGGGTTTCTGACCATCCAGAGATTCTATATGATCGACGGTTTTACCTATGCCAACATAGCAAAATATGTCAGAAACTGCAATCCGGATATTGTGGAGTTCATGCCGGCGGGGCTTGCCAAGGTGATGAAGTACCTGGTGGAAACCATCGACAAGCCGGTGGTGGCCACCGGACTGACCCAGGACTCGGAAGATGTGATGGCGGCCCTGAAAGCCGGCGCCATCGCCGTGGCCACATCGAACAAAGAACTCTGGGATTGTTGAGACAAAGTCTTGGTAAAATGTCACAAAAATTAAGCTGATAATTTGAACATTATTACGAGATTGACAAGAGAAGAAATTGGATTTACAATATAGACAGTTACAAAAAGAGCGAAAGAGAGAGTAACTTTTATCCGTAGGAACGGGTGAAAGCTGCTCTTTTTTTGTTTTCTTTTGTCAGGCGCGCGAGCAAAGGACGCTCTTTGAAAATGCATAAATAAAACAGCAGGAGGAGCAAAAAAATGTTGAATATCAATGATTTTTCCATGGACTTTTTTTCACTGAAAGGAAAGAATGCAATCGTAACCGGCGGAAACAGCGGACTTGGACAGGCTTTTGCACTGGCGCTTGCCAAGGCAGGGGCGAATATCTTCACTTTCGCCTTTGTGGACGATGACGGGACGACAAAAAAGCTGATTGAAGACTGCGGAGTAACATACACTTTCATGCAGGGAGATCTGACCGAAGACGGCATGTGCGACAAGATTGCGGAGAAATGTGTGGAGACTTACGGAAAGATTGATATTCTGGTGAACTGCGCGGGAATCTGCAAGATTGCGGACGTGCTGGATTTTGGAAGAGCAGAGTGGGATCCCATGATTGCCATCAATTTAACCGGCGCTTTTGATTTAAGCCATGCGGTGGCAAAATATATGATTCCCCAGAGAAGCGGAAGAATCATCAACATCTGCTCCCTCTTCTCTTTCCTGGGCGGACTTGGTTCTCCGGCCTATGCGGCGATGAAGGCGGGACTTGCAGGACTGACCAAGGCCTATGCCGATGAACTTGGAAAATATGGCATCACCGTGAACGGCATCGCTCCGGGATATTTCCAGACTGCCATGACGAGCGGAACCGGAAGTGCCAACGATGAGAAATTCATCAAGATCAAAGAGCATATTCCGGCTGACCGCTGGGGCGAGAGACAGGACCTCATGGGAGCTACGGTATTCCTTGCCAGCAAGGCGGCAGATTATGTAAACGGAACGCTGCTGGTGGTTGACGGAGGCTATCTGGTCAGATAGGGAGAAGAAGGATGAGCGAAAAATATATCATCGGAATTGACGAAGGCTCGCAGAGCGCAAAGATTACCATTTTTGACGAGAAAGGAAGGGTGGTCTGTGAAGGCAAGGCGCCTCTTCGGCCCTACGATCTGCCAAAGCCTGGGTATGTGGAGCATCCGGACGATGACTGGTGGGATGCCATCTGTAAGGCGGCCAGAAAGTGCATGGCGAAATTCACCGGGAACCGGGAGGATATTGTGGCCATCGGACTCTGTACCATTCGCTGCTGCCGTGCGTATCTGAAAGAAGACGGAACGCTGGCTCAGCCGGCTTTGAGCTGGATGGACGTCCGGGTATCCCAGCCCTATGAACATGTGAATCCGGATGTGCGCTACCTGGTGGCTTCCTCCGGATACATCACACACCGTCTGACCGGGGAGAAGAAGGACACCGTGGCCAATTACGAATATGGCTGGCCGGTGGATGTGGACCGCTGGCAGTGGTCGGACGATCCGGAGGCCTATAAGGCGACGGGGATGCCCCGGGAGATGCTCTTTGACCTGGTGATGCCGGGGGAAATCCTGGGGTATGTGACGGAGAAAGCGGCGGAGGCTACGGGGCTCCCCAAAGGGGTTCCGGTTGTGGCCACCTCCAATGATAAAGCAGTGGAAGGACTGGGAACCGGCTGTATGGGAGAGACTACGGCCTGCATCTCTCTTGGCACCTACACCACGGCCATGATGGAGGGGAAAGAGAACCTGAAAGGGACTTTCTTTGCGTGGCCCAAGTTCTCCTGTGTGCCGGACAAATATCTCTATGACAGCAACGGCATCCGCCGGGGCATGTGGACAATCAGCTGGTTCCGTGATATACTGGGAGACAGTTATATCCGGATGGCAGAGTCCATGGGCAAGTCAGCGGAGGAGCTTCTAAGCGATGAGGCAGAGAAGGTACCGGCAGGCAGCGACGGACTGATGACGGTTCTGGACTGGCTGGCGCCGGTGGATGCCCGCTATAAAAAGGGCGTGATGATCGGTTTTGACGGAAGGCACACAAGAGGGCATATGTACCGCTCCCTTTTGGAGGCCGTGGCCATGACACTGAAAAAGCATGTGGACGACATGTGCCGGGAAGTGGATGCGAAGCTTGAGCGGATCATCATAACCGGAGGAGGTTCCAACAGCAGTCTCTTTATGCAGATCTTCGCGGATGTCTTCCGGCTTCCGATTGTCCGCAACGAGATCAGCGGAGCGGCCGGACTGGGCGCCGCCATCTGCGGAGCAGTCGCGGCGGGCATCTACGGAAGCTTTGACGAGGCAGTGGCAGGGATGGTGCGGGTGAAAGACACCTTCACACCGGATCCGGAAAATGCAAAGCTGTATGAGCGGCTTCTTCCGGTCTACCAGGGCATCACAGAGCACACCGATGAGGTGCTTAAGAAGTCTTATGAACTGTTTCAGTAATCTTATGAAGGAATGATCGTAGATGGATTGGCGGCTGCATATGCAGCCGCTGATTCTGATATTTGGGATGAATTCTTAATCAGCAGGAAGGGGAGGACAGATGAGAGCAGAGGAAGCATGTAAGGTATGTACCAGAAAAAAGGCGAGAATGTACACAGAACTTTACCAGGCGTCAGAAGAACGAAAAGAGGAAGTGCTGAAGCAGGCAGAGCGCTGTCTGGAAGAAGCGGGGACCAGCCAGTCGGCGCCGAAGATGATGGCCGGGGTTTTGGACCTTCTGAAAAGGGAGACCGGGATTCTGGATCCCTATGAGCGGATCAAAAGGGAATATAACCAGATGCTCCTTTCCATGGAGGAAGAGATCAGCCGCTGCATCCATGAGGCGAAAGATCCTTTCCGGGCGGCTCTGCAATATGTCACAGTAGGAAATTATATTGATTTTGGAGCGCTGTCCGACATCAGTGAAGAGCAGTTAAGAAAACTTTTAAATGGCTGCGGGGATCTTGTTCTGGACTCTGATGAGATCATGCATTTTCAGGAAGAGCTTGGCAGAGCCCGGGAGCTTTTGTATATCACCGACAACGCAGGAGAAATTGTGCTGGATAAGATCTTTATGAACGTGTTAAAGGAGCTTTATCCAAAGCTTCAGATCCATGTGCTGGTAAGGGGAGAACCAGTGCTCAACGACGCCACTTTGGAAGATGCAAAGATGATCGGTCTTAATCGGATTGCCCGGGTAATTCCAAACGGAACCAGCATACCCGGAACGGAATATGCACAGATTTCAGAAGAGGCCAGGGAGTGTATGGACCGGGCGGATCTGTGTCTTGCGAAGGGGCAGGGGAATTTTGAGAGCCTGCGGGAGTGCGGAAAGAATATCTATTATCTGTTTTTGTGCAAATGCGATCTTTTTGTGGAGCGTTTTCAGGTGGGGCGGCTGACGCCGGCTTTCGTCAATGAGCTGCGTATGGATCACAAATAAATAAATGTATATCACGTCAAACAAGTACCACATGATATTTGTGGAAAAATGATAAGGCTGGGAACCTGTTTTTAGATTCCCGGCCTACGGTTTTGTTCCGTTTTCTTGAACGGAACAAATGATATGAGAATGGAAATATTTTTAAGAGGAGAGCTGGACAGAGCCTGAGGGGAGAGCAGCTATGACGCGGTTTGAAGCGCAGCGTATATTAAAAAAAGAAGGACTTAAATATTATAATCTGTTTAACGAACATGAAGTAAAGCCTGATGAAGTAATTATTTATGAAACGGATCATAGATGGTTTGTTTGTGCGGCAGATGAAAGGGCATGCATTGTAGACTCTTCGTATGTCTGTTTTGATAATGAGGAGGATGCACTGGATTATTTTGTGAAACTTGTGAGACTGGAGAAAATACTACTAAAGGGAACATTATACTAAAATTTGCTGCTTTATTGTTAGTTTGTATCTGAGCGAAATGAAAGGAATATAAGTTCAAATGGTTGAATTTCAGTGTTGTTCAGAAACGGTCAGACCTCAGTTGTTATTACAAGAATATTTACCTGTCCAATTGGAATGGTCCAGAAGCAAAGAAATAGTGAGATATCTGGAATACTATAATGGATCAAAGTCATTGGTGAAAATGGCCTGTAATGGGAAGATTAAAAATATGGAATTGAGAATTGTGACAGATAATGAGAGAGAGACAATTCCGTGTGATCTGTGTCTCTTTATTCATGACAGGGAAGTGAATATTATTTTTAATAAGGAGTCTTTTAAAATTTGTCAATATATTAAAAATGGAAGAATCCAGATTGGTTTAAATGATCATGGTGGGCTTGAGAAAATTGATATAATGGATTTGTCGGATGAAGAGATAAAACATATAAAGCAAGAATTAGAATTGCAATAGTAATTAGTGGATATCATGTACGGAGGAATTTATCATGAAAATAATACTACGCCATAAAGGGGGCCGGGTTGTGAAACAAGAAGAAAACACTGATGGGATGCCGGTGACAACAGACATTCCCATGCTGCGGGATAAGACAATCTATCAATTATATTTGATTAAAAAAGATAAGATTTACAACAAAAGTGAAATTAAAGTTGTCGCTAAAATGTGCAGGGTAGATTTTAGCGAGGCAAGAAACAGGCTGAGCAATCCTGTGGTTCTTATCGCAGAGGGAAATGTATATGAAATGAGAGATTTGTTACAGGTAATATCAGGTTATGATGTCCTTTATGAGGTAAAACCTTCATACCCTTATTGATTTTCATCCTAAATTGTAAGGAAGCAGTTAAAAGTGATATGATTGCTCCTGGGAGTTTAAGGCGTCAAAAGAATTACTGAAAAACAGACAGAGCAATTGGGAAGGTATGTCATTGAATACAGATCTTCCAAAAGAGCATTTTTGTTTCGAAGGATACGATGACTGTATAGGAAAAATTACCATATAAATGAATAAAATGAGGTTAAAAATGTTCTTTCATGAATTGAAAACAATCATAGAAAATAATCATTATATTGAAAAGAGTATAACACTATTTTGGAAGGCTATGAAAAATTATCAGGAAGAAGAAAAAGATGAATTTAATAAGAAGTTTAAAGGGTATGATGAAAAAGAACTGACAATCAATATAAATGATGTTGCATTTTTGGCTCATAATTGGCCGGAGGGAGATCGATGCTGTGTGGTAATAAACATTGATATATCATATGGAAAAAAGTCGGTTGGGTATTATGATGTGCATTATAACATAAATGGTGATGTTGAGGATGATTATTTTGTGATTTATTAATAAGTTACACTTTTGATACGGAAACTGGTTCAAATACGATAAGGTGTGAGGGTCCGTGCGGCATGTATTCAAGGGGTCATGGTGATACAAGCTGTATTCCCAACTGTGTTAAATTTTTTGGAAAAGTTTATACAATCCCCGGAAAGGATCGGAAAATACCTGTCCTCTCCGAGTTCCGTATTGTTTATTTACGCGAGCAACGAGCCAGGTGGCTGCCTGCAGACATTTGGCGACTGCCGCGAGGGTCAAATGCCCCGCTGCTCTGCAGCGTCGCAAGCTTGATACTTCGTTGCCCGCAGCGGGGACTTTGATTGCCGATAGATCAGGATTCGCTTCTGTGCAGCAGCCGCTCCAGGAATCCGGGGTGATGGTTCTCGGAGCCTTCGTAGGGAAGCCGCTCGCTGGGGATCGGATTGCCGCTCTCGTCGTAATCTTCCTGGAATACATCGTACCTGGAAGGATTTCTCATGATCTTGATCCAGCCGATCAGGAAGAACACGAAGAAAATCGTAGCTGGGAAACCGCCCACATTACACAGCTCCTTGATGCCGTCGATGCCGTTGCCGCATACGGCGGTGAGGCAGAGGACGCCTAAGGTCACGCCCCAGACGATCTTCAGGATCATGGGAGACTCCGTGTCATCGGCGGTCAGACCGTGGGTACACAGCCCGGCCATGGCGTTGGTGTTGGAGTCGGAGGCTGTGACAAAGCTGACGAACACAATAAATAAGAAGAGCGGGATGGTCAGGATGGCAAGGGGCAGATGGTTCAGCACCGCGAAGGTGGCAGCTTCGGTCCCGCCGGCGATCATGGCGTCGTTGATTCCATAGCCGGCCAGCTCGAAGTTGATGGCGGTGCCGGAGAAAAGTCCGACCCAGGCGACGCTGAACAGGGCGGGGATGAAGAAGATGACATTGATCACTTCCCGAACTGTAAAACCCCGGGAGATCTTGCCCATGAATACGGCGGTGATGGGCATCCACGCCATCCAGCAGCACATGTAGAAGCTGGGCCACCAGCGGCTCCAGCCGTCCCCGGCGGAGGTGGAGGTCCAGAGTCCCATCTGGAAAAAGTTGGTCAGATAGCCGCCGAAGCTCTCGCAGGTCAGGTCCAGAAGATAGGCGGTGGGTCCGCAGACCAGCATAAAGATGCCCATGACCAGATAGACCTTGGAGTTGATGGAGGAGAGGATACGGATTCCGTTCATCACTCCGGAGGCGGCGGAGATGACAAAGGCAGCCACGATGACCACGCCGCAGATGATGTACAGGTAATTGCCGTTGGAGATGCCGGTCAGGTCGCTGATGCCGCCGCTTAAAAGCAGCACGCCGGAACCCATGGAAGCGGCCATGCCGCAGACCAGACAGAACAGGCAGATGCAGTCCACCACCGGGGTGACCTTCACGGCGCATGTCTCCCCGATGGTGGGGATCAGCATGGAGCCGATGGCAAAGGGTTTCTTCATATTAAAAAAGACAAAGGCAAACAGAAGGGCAGGAAGCCCGTAGATGGCCATGGGAGAGAAAGTCCACTCCAGAAACATGGTCTGCATGGCCCAGCGGACGGAAGCGCCGGAGTAGGCTCCTTCTGTAATATTTGCCGGCGGCGCCGAGATATGGTACATGGGTTCCGCACATCCCCACAAAAGAATGCCGGCGGCCATGATGGTGCATAAAATGATCCAGATGTAATTGGTATAGCTCATCATGGGACGGGCTTTGGAGCCGCCGAAGCGTACCTTGCTGATGGGCATCACGTAAGACACCACCATCAGGACGACGGCGAGGGTGGTGGTTGTGTTGAACAGCCACTGGAAGTTGGTGACGATATAGGTCTGGGCAGCGCTCATGGCAAGCTCAAAGGCGTCATAATTGACAAAGCTCAGGATCAAAATTGCAACGATGATCAGCCAGGGAGGAAGAAAGATCGCCCAGTTGATTCCTTTTGCCTGTCTGCTATGTTCATTCATATATACATCCTCCTACTGTTTTGATTTTTTTACAACTCCATATTGTGGTTTGACAGTTCCGGTCCCGGGTCGGGAGAGGACCGGTTGTGAAAGACACGGACGTAGGTCTTTAAGATATTGCGGACCTGTTTGACCTCTGTATCCCGAAGAGAACGTTTCGGGAGGCAGACCGTGTGGAGGCGGTCCGGCCGAATGGCGAAGAGGGTATTGGTCTCGAAAGCCCGGCTGCGGGAATCCCCCCTCAGGAACAGTTTTTCTCCGTCAGGGAGAAGAAAGTATCCTTTTTCGGATAAAATCAGTGCATAAGTTCCGCCTGCTCCTGCAAGCCTTCTGGCAGCGCTTCCGGCTTTCAGAGACGGGCGGGCGAATACCAGAAAGGAGAAGAACGCGAACAAAAGCCCCAGCAGTGCATAATGCAGGCCGTAAGGGTGGATACTGTAAGCGTATGCACAGAGTGCGCCCAACCCCAGCAGAAGGCTCCCCATGAGCCGTCTGACGGCAGGGCTTCGCCGGTCGATGATCAGAAGAAAGGCTTCCCGGGCTTCCTCATAGGTTAAAGAGAAGCGGAAGGAAAGGCCGGTTTCTCCCCGGGCGTCCTCGGAAAACGGGTGTTGTCTGTTCTGCTGCAAAAAATCGTGCCTCCTTTCGGTGCCAGAGGATTTCGGACGAATAAAAAAAGACAGCGCATGCGGGATCCTCATGCGCTGTCTCTTGTCGTTCTCTCTTCTACGCAATTAATTATGTTAATAATAAGTATATAATATTTGTCTGAAATAGTCAATAAACAGATGAAAGTACAGGGAAATATATATAAAATGCCGATGCTGTCCTCCGCAGAACCATGCACTTGGTGCGCGGCGGAAGGAGAAACTGGTTCGGAGGAATGCCCGGGCTGCACGGCGGCCCCGGAGCAGGAAAGCCCGTGTATGAAAAAAATTGAAGGAACGGAAAAAAAGTACTTGCAAAATACAGAACTTTCCTATATAATGTAACTCGTTGTGACATTGATAGCGATGAAGCGTGAGGTTGCCGCGCGGTTGCGCGGGTTTTCCGTGGAGCGAATGTCAAGTTAGCAAACTGGCGACAAGTCACTGTACAGATTAAAACTGTCCTTCGGAAGAAAAGAAGGAGACGACGTGTGTGAATCATTGCGATACACACGGGAGAGTGTACAGTCACCGCTTGTCGTACTGGTAGTCAGAAGTACGAATAAGGAGGCGACTTTTTTTATGGCAAGTCAGGTAATGAGAATCACAATGAAGGCTTATGATCATCAGTTGATCGATGCATCCGCAAAGAAGATCATCGAGACGGTGAAAAAGACGGGATCACAGGTGAGCGGACCGGTACCCCTTCCCACGAAGAAGGAAGTAGTAACCATCATCCGTGCGGTACACAAATACAAAGACTCCCGCGAGCAGTTCGAGCAGAGAACTCATAAGAGACTGATCGATATCATCGCACCGACGCAGAAGACGGTAGACGCACTGTCCCGTCTTGAGATGCCTGCAGGTGTGTATGTCGACATAAAAATGAAAACCAAATAACCCATGCCGGAGGCAGGGTAAATCCTGCGGCTAGAATGAATTCCTTATTATAAGGTATTCCGCTGTAGAGAAAACAGGAGGAAAGAAAGAATGAAGAAAGCTATTTTAGCGACAAAAGTCGGAATGACGCAGATCTTCAACGAAGACGGAGTGCTGACTCCGGTAACGGTGCTGCAGGCTGGTCCGTGTGTTGTGACACAGGTCAAAACCGTGGAGAATGACGGATACAGCGCGGTACAGGTAGGCTTCGTTGACATCAGAGAGAAGCTGGTGAACAAGCCGAAGAAAGGGCACTTTGACAAAGCCGGCGTTGCTTATAAGAGATTTGTCAGAGAGCTGAAGTTGGAGAATGCTTCTGAATATGCAGTGGCACAGGAGATTAAGGCGGATATCTTCGCAGCAGGCGACAAGATCGATGCGACGGCGATCTCCAAGGGAAAAGGCTTCCAGGGTGCCATCAAGAGACTTGGACAGCACAGAGGACCCATGGCTCATGGTTCCAAGTTCCACCGTCATCAGGGTTCCAACGGTGCATGTTCCGATCCCAGCAAAGTATTCAAGGGAAAAGGAATGCCTGGACACATGGGCTCCAAACAGATCACGATCCAGAATCTGGAGATTGTGAAAGTCGATGCAGAGAACAACTTATTGTTAGTAAAAGGTGCGGTACCAGGACCTAAGAAAGCTTTAGTTACAGTTAAAGAAACGGTCAAATCCGGTAAGTAAGGTTTGAAGGGAAAGGAGGAACACACAAATGGCAAACGTATCTGTTTATAATATGGAAGGCAAAGAAGTTGGCACGATGGAATTAAACGATGCGGTATTCGGTGTTGATGTGAATGAGCACCTGGTACACATGGCAGTCGTTGCACAGCTTGCAAATAAAAGACAGGGTACTCAGAAAGCAAAGACCCGTTCCGAGGTTTCCGGCGGCGGAAGAAAGCCCTGGAGACAGAAAGGGACCGGACATGCCCGTCAGGGATCCACGAGAGCTCCTCAGTGGACCGGCGGCGGCGTAGTCTTTGCCCCGACCCCCAGAGATTATACGATCAGACTGAACAGGAAAGAGAAGAGACTGGCTCTTAAATCTGCTCTGACCAGCAGAGTGCAGGAGAAGAAGCTCATCGTCCTTGAGGATCTGAAATTCGACGAGATCAAGACAAAGAAAATGCAGGCCGTTCTGGAGGCACTGAACGTATCCAGGGCGCTGGTGATCCTGAATGAGAATGACCAGAACGTTGTGAAGTCTGCAAGAAACATTGAAAATGTCCGGACAGCTCTGACCAACACCATCAACGTGTATGATATTCTGAAATACAATACCGTGATCGTGACGAAGGCAGCTGTCGCGACCATCGAGGAGGTATATGCGTAATGGCTGATATTAAATACTATGATGTAATCCTCAAACCGGTGATCACTGAAAAGAGCATGGCTGCCATGGGCGAGAAGAAATATACCTTCCTCGTACACACGGATGCGACCAAGTCTCAGGTGAAGGAAGCAGTGGAGAAGATGTTCGCCGGAACAAAAGTACAGAGTGTCAACACCATGAACTGCGAAGGAAAGAAAAAGAGACGCGGCATGGTGGTCGGAAGAACAGCAAAGACCAAAAAGGCGATCGTACAGCTTACTGCTGACAGTAAAGAGATCGAGATCTTTGAGGGACTGTAAAGCGTCCCGGCAATGATCGCCAGCCTATATGTTTACTACAAACATGATGAGTAAAGTAGATCGAAAGGAGACAAAGTAATGGGAATCAAAACCTACCGCCCATATACACCGTCCAGAAGACATATGTCCGGATACGATTTCGCGGAGATCACCAAGACCACTCCGGAGAAATCCCTTGTGACTTCTCTGAAGAAGAATGCCGGACGTAATGCACAGGGTAAAATTACAGTAAGACACCGCGGAGGCGGACATAAGAGAAAATACAGGATCATCGATTTCAAGAGAAGGAAAGACGGGATCCCGGCAAAGGTCATCGGAATCGAGTACGATCCCAACAGAACTGCAAATATCGCACTGATCTGCTATGCAGACGGTGAGAAAGCATATATCCTTGCGCCCCAGGGACTGACTGACGGCATGACCGTCATGAACGGACCGGAGGCAGAGGTGCATCTGGGCAACTGCCTGCCCCTGGAGAATATCCCGGTCGGTACCATGGTCCACAATGTGGAGCTGTACGCAGGCAAGGGAGGACAGCTGGTCCGTTCCGCAGGCAACAGTGCTCAGCTCATGGCAAAGGAAGGCAAATATGCGACCCTTCGTATGCCATCCGGCGAGATGAGAATGGTGCCCATCAACTGCCGCGCAACCATCGGTGTTGTTGGCAACGGTGAGCACAACCTGATCAACATTGGTAAAGCAGGAAGAAAGCGCCATATGGGTATCCGTCCTACGGTCCGTGGTTCTGTCATGAACCCCAACGACCATCCGCACGGCG
Source organism: Lachnospiraceae bacterium (assembly GCA_910574805.1). Classification (GTDB taxonomy): domain Bacteria; phylum Bacillota; class Clostridia; order Lachnospirales; family Lachnospiraceae; genus Hominiventricola. Next base: position 48,236 of record CAJTCV010000014.1, read on the forward strand.
GCGGCGAGGGCAAGACCGGTATTGGACGCCCGGGTCCGTGTACACCGTGGGGCAAACCGGCACTTGGACTGAAGACAAGGAAGAAGAACAAGAAGTCCAACAAGCTGATCGTCAGAAGAAGAGACGGCAGAACGTTTAAATAATTAAGAGGAGGATTCACCAATGGCTCGTTCATTAAAAAAAGGACCATTTGCAGATGCCAGCTTACTGAAAAAAGTAGACGCCATGAACGCAAGCGGAAACAAGGCCGTGATCAAGACCTGGTCCCGCCGTTCCACCATCTTCCCGCAGATGGTTTCTCATACATTTGCAGTGCATGATGGAAGAAAACATGTGCCGGTATATGTTACCGAGGATATGGTCGGACACAAGCTCGGCGAGTTCGTGCCCACCAGAACCTACAGAGGCCATGGCAAAGACGAGAAGAAGTCCAGACGTTAATCACAGTCAATTTTTGGAAGGAGGTTTCATCTAATGGCAAAGGGATCCAGAAGTCAGATCAAAAGAGAGAGAAATGCCCAGAAGGACACAAGACCATCTGCAAAGTTATCCTATGCACGTGTCTCTGTCCAGAAGGCCTGTTTCGTATTAGACGCCATCAGAGGTAAAGACGTGCAGACTGCACTCGGAATCGTTGCTTACAATCCGAGATATGCGTCCACGCTCATAGAGAAATTATTAAAATCCGCCATTGCAAATGCGGAGAACAACAACGGAATGAGTGCTGACAATCTTTATGTTGCAGAATGTTATGCAAACAAAGGACCGACCATGAAGAGAATCAGACCAAGAGCACAGGGCCGCGCTTATCGCATCGAGAAGAGGATGAGCCACATTACGATCGTGCTTGACGAGAAGAAATAAGGAGGGCAATCATGGGACAGAAAGTAAACCCGCACGGCCTCAGGGTCGGTGTGATCAAGGATTGGGATTCTAAATGGTACGCAGAAGCTGATTTCGCAGACTGCCTGGTGGAAGATTATCAGCTCAGAAAGTTCCTGAAGAAAAAATTATATAATGCCGGAGTATCCAAGATCGAGATCGAGAGAACTTCGGACCGCGTGAAGATCATCATCTCCGCTGCAAAGCCGGGTATGATCATCGGAAAAGGCGGCGTGGAGATCGAGAAGGTAAGAACAGAACTCCAGAAAATGACCACGAAGAAAGTGGTTGTCGACATCAAAGAGATCAAGAGGGCAGACCGGGAAGCACAGCTTGTGGCAGAGAACATCGCACAGCAGCTGGAGAACCGTATTTCCTTCCGCCGTGCCATGAAGTCCTGCATGGGCCGTGCCATGAAATCCGGCGCAAAGGGAATCAAGGCATCCTGCTCCGGACGTCTCGGGGGAGCAGATATGGCCCGTACGGAGACCTATTCCGATGGTACGATTCCGCTGCACACTTTAAGAGCAGATATTGACTATGGGTTCGCTGAGGCAGATACCACCTACGGCAAGATCGGTGTGAAGGTATGGGTCTACAAGGGCGAGATTCTTCCAACAAAGGCAGCAAAGGAAGGGAGCGATAGATAATATGTTAATGCCAAAGAGAGTAAAACGCCGCAAACAGTTCCGTGGTTCCATGGCTGGCAAGGCGCTTAGAGGTAATAAGATCACAAATGGTGAATATGGTATTGTCGCTACGGAGCCCTGCTGGATCAAATCCAACCAGATTGAGGCAGCCCGTATTGCCATGACCCGTTATATCAAGCGTGGCGGTAAAGTCTGGATTAAGATCTTTCCGGATAAACCTGTAACCAACAAACCGGCTGAGACTCGTATGGGTTCCGGTAAAGGAACACTGGAATACTGGGTAGCTGTTGTAAAACCGGGGCGCGTGATGTTCGAGATCTCCGGCGTATCCGAAGAGATCGCAAGAGAGGCTCTTCGTCTGGCAACCCACAAGTTACCCTGCAAATGTAAAGTCGTCTCCCGTGCAGACTTAGAAGGCGGTGATAACAGTGAAAATTAATAAGTATGTAGAAGATTTAAAGGCAAAATCAGCTTCCGAGTTAAATACAGAATTAGTAGCTGCTAAGAAGGAACTTTTCAACCTGAGATTCCAGAACGCAACCAACCAGCTGGATAACACTGCACGGATCAAAGAGGTTCGCAAGAACATCGCCCGGATCCAGACTGTTATCGCTGAGAAACATGCGTAAGCTTCTGCGAGATCAGTTTGAGAAAGGAGATAGAAGATCATGGAAAGAAATCTGAGAAAGACTCGTGTCGGCAAGGTTGTCAGCGACAAGATGGATAAGACGATCGTGGTTGCCGTAGAGAATCATGTAAAACATCCGCTCTATGGGAAGATCGTTAAGAAGACTTATAAATTAAAGGCGCACGATGAGAACAACGAGTGCGGAATCGGTGACACCGTAAAAGTCATGGAGACCAGACCCCTGTCCAAAGACAAGAGATGGAGACTGGTCAGTATTATCGAGAAAGCCAAATAGGAGGATGCAAGAATGGTACAGCAGGAAAGTAGACTTAGAGTTGCTGATAACACCGGTGCAAAAGAACTGCTCTGCATCCGCGTGATGGGCGGCTCTACCAGAAGATATGCAAATATCGGTGATGTGATCGTCGCTACGGTAAAAGATGCAACGCCAGGCGGTGTTGTCAAGAAGGGCGATGTGGTCAAAGCAGTAGTTGTGCGTACGGTAAAAGGCGCACGCCGTAAGGACGGTTCCTATATCCGTTTTGATGAGAACGCAGCTGTGATCATCAAAGAGGATAAGAATCCCAGAGGAACCCGTATCTTTGGACCGGTGGCAAGAGAGCTTCGTGAGAAACAGTTCATGAAGATCGTATCCCTCGCTCCGGAAGTATTATAGGAGGTATCGGAATATGTCTACAATGAAGATCAAAAAAGGTGACACCGTGAGAGTCATTGCCGGTACTGACAAGGGCAGCGAAGGCAAGGTTATCGCAGTAAACCATAAGAACAATACGGTTCTCGTGGAAGGCGTGAATATGATCACAAAGCATACAAAGCCGTCCATGGCGAACCAGCAGGGCGGAATCGTCCATCAGGAAGGCCCGATCAACGCTTCCAATGTGATGTATGTCAGTGACGGAAAAGTCTCCAGAATCGGTTATAAGATGGAGAATGACAAGAAGGTCCGTGTTGCGAAGGCAACCGGCAAAGTGATCGATTAATATGGAAGAGAGGAGGGCATAAGAAGTTGAGTAGACTCAGTGAACAGTATAAAAATGAGATCATGGATGCCATGATGAAGAAATTTGGCTATAAAAATCCGATGGAAGTGCCGAAGCTCAACAAAGTCGTCATCAACATGGGTGTTGGTGAGGCAAAAGAGAATGCAAAGATCCTGGATTCCGCAGTGAAGGATCTGGAGATCATCGCAGGACAGAAGGCTGTTGTGACAAAAGCAAAGAATTCCGTCGCAAACTTCAAGATCCGTGAGGGCATGGCCATCGGCTGTAAAGTAACGCTCCGCGGAGAGAAGATGTATGAATTTGTTGACCGTCTGGTGAATCTGGCACTGCCCCGGGTGCGTGACTTCCGCGGTGTGAATCCCAACGCCTTTGACGGCAGAGGAAACTATGCACTTGGTATCAAAGAGCAGCTGATCTTCCCGGAGATTGAATATGACAAGGTGGACAAGGTAAGAGGTATGGACATCATCTTCGTAACCACCGCCAAGACAGATGAGGAAGCACGTTATCTGTTGAGCTTATTCAATATGCCATTTGCAAGATAGGAGGGAATTTCATGGCTAAGACATCAATGAAAATCAAACAGCAGCGTAAACAGAAATTCTCTACCAGAGAATACAGCCGCTGCAGAATCTGTGGTCGTCCACATGCTTACCTGAGAAAATACGGAATTTGCAGAATTTGCTTCCGTGAGCTGGCGTATGCAGGCCAGATTCCGGGTGTGAAGAAAGCAAGCTGGTAAATAATAGTAAAGGAGGCAGTCAAAATGACAACGAACGATCCAATCGCGGATATGCTCACAAGAATCCGTAATGCAAACACTGCGAAACACGATACCGTAGATATCCCGTCATCCAAAATGAAGCTGGCGATCGCGGATATCCTGGTTGACGAAGGTTATGTTGCGAAATATGATCTGGTGGATAACGGAAACTTCAAGGACATCCGTATCACCTTGAAATATGGAAAAGACAAGAACGAGAAGATCATCGCAGGCATCAAGCGTATCTCCAAGCCGGGTTTACGCGTGTATGCAGGCAAGGAAGATATGCCGAAGGTACTTGGCGGACTGGGTATCGCCATCGTATCTACGAACAAGGGTGTTATGACCGACAGGAAGGCGAGAGAGCTGAATGTAGGCGGTGAAGTCCTGGCTTTTGTTTGGTAATTTTTCCAAAACAGCTGAAAACAGAAGGGACGCAGACGTCCCTTCCGAAAATCTAAGTAAGGAGGATTTTGATTATGTCCCGTATCGGAAGATTACCGGTAGCTATCCCGGAAGGTGTGACCGTGACAGTTGCTGAGGGAAATAAAGTGACCGTAAAAGGTCCGAAAGGAACGCTTGAGAGAGTGCTTCCCACTGAGATGACAATCAAAGTAGAAGACGGTCACGTGGTTGTAACAAGACCCAACGATCTGAAGAAAATGAAATCTTTACACGGCCTGACAAGAACTCTGGTTTCCAATATGGTAACGGGCGTTCACGAGGGCTTCACAAAAGTTCTGGAGGTAAACGGCGTCGGTTACCGCTGTGCGAAATCCGGCAAGAAGCTGACCCTGAACCTTGGTTACTCCCATCCGGTGGAGATGGAAGATCCGGAAGGCGTGGAAGCAGTCGTGGAAGGCAACAAGATTACCGTCAAGGGAATCGACAAAGAGAAAGTCGGACAGTACGCAGCTGAGATTCGCGACAAGAGAAGACCGGAGCCTTATAAGGGCAAGGGTATCAAGTATGAGACCGAAGTGATCAGACGTAAAGTTGGTAAGACTGGTAAGAAATAAATAAGGAGAGTGTAAAGATGGTCAGTAAGAAATCAAGAAGCGAAGTACGCGCTAAGAAACACTACAGATTACGTCATCACATCAGCGGTACAGCAGACAGACCGCGTCTGGCAGTGTTCAGAAGCAATAATCATATGTATGCGCAGATTATCGACGACACCGTGGGAAACACTCTGGTATCCGCTTCTACCGTACAGAAGGAAGTAAAAGCAGAGCTTGAGAAGACCAACAACGTCGATGCGGCAGCATACCTTGGAAAAGTGATCGCGCAGAGAGCGCTGGAAAAAGGCATCAAGGTGGTCGTATTTGACCGCGGAGGCTTTATCTATCAGGGCAAGATCGCGGCACTTGCAGCAGCAGCCCGCGAAGCAGGCCTGGAATTTTAGAGGAGGAGGAAAGAGACAATGAGACATGAGATCATTGATGCAAGTCAGTTGGAATTAACTGAGAAAGTAGTATCAATCAAGCGTGTTAGCAAGACCGTCAAAGGCGGCCGCAGCATGCGTTTCACAGCTCTGGTAGTCGTAGGTGACGGCAACGGTCACGTAGGCGCTGGTCTTGGAAAAGCCACTGAAATTCCGGAAGCGATCCGTAAAGGGAAAGAAGATGCTGTGAAGAAGCTGGTAACTGTCGCGCTGGATGACAACAGCAGTATCCCCCATGACAATCTGGGCAAGTTCGGAAGTTCTACCGTTCTTCTCAAGAGATCCCCGGAAGGTACCGGTATCATCGCAGGCGGCCCGGCACGTGCCGTGGTGGAGCTGGCAGGCGTGAAGAATATCCGTACCAAGTCCCTTGGCTCCAACAACAAGCAGAATGTTGTGCTGGCGACCATCGAAGGACTTAAGGGAGTAACTTCTCCGGCGGATGTGGCGAAGAAGCGCGGGAAATCTGTAGACGAAATCATGGCGTAAGAAAGGAGAATGAACATGGCAGAGAAATTAAAAATCACATTAGTAAAATCTCCGATCGGAGCAGTTCCGAAGCAGAAGGCCACCGTGGAAGCCCTGGGCCTTAGAAAACTCAACAAGACAGTTGAGATGCCGGATAATGAGGCAGTCCGTGGCATGATCTGGCATGTAAGACACCTGGTAAAGGTGGAAGAAGTCTAATATTTTACAGTTAAGGAGGTGCCACAATGGATTTATCGAATTTAACCTATGCAGAAGGCTCGAAAAAGAGTGATAACTTCAGAAGAGGCCGTGGACATGGTTCAGGTAACGGTAAGACAGCCGGCAAGGGCCACAAAGGTCAGAAAGCCCGTTCCGGAGCTCCGAGACCCGGTTTTGAAGGCGGCCAGATGCCGTTATACAGAAGAATCCCCAAGAGAGGCTTTACGAACCGCAATACAAAAGAGATCGTCGGTATCAACGTGAGCGTCCTGGAGAGATTTGACAATGACAGTGTAGTTTCTGTGGAGACGCTGATCGCAGAAGGGATCGTAAAGAACCCCAGAGACGGCGTGAAGATTCTTGGAAATGGAGAATTAACTAAGAAACTTACAGTTCAGGCAAATGCATTCTCAGCAGGTGCAGCTGCCAAAATTGAAGCTCTTGGTGGAAAAGCCGAGGTGATCTGATGTTCAAGACATTACGGAACGCATTTAAAATTGAAGACATCCGGAAAAAGCTGATCTTCACATTTTTAATGCTCGTGGTCGTAAGATTTGGTTCCCAGCTGCCGATCCCGGGAGTGAACAGAGATTATTTCGCTCAGTGGTTCGCAGCTCAGACCGGTGACGCATTCAATTTCTTTGATGCGTTCACCGGAGGTTCCTTTACCAGCATGTCACTTTTTGCGCTTGGTATCACGCCTTATATTACATCCTCCATTATCATGCAGCTTCTGACCATTGCGATTCCGAAGCTGGAAGAGATGCAGAAGGATGGAGAGGACGGAAGAAAGAAGATTCAGACCTTTTCCCGTTATCTGACCGTTGTGCTGGCTCTGATCGAGGGTACGGCCATGACGATCGGTTTCGGCGGAAGAGGGCTTCTGCAGTCTGCCACAATTCCGAATATGATCGTAGTCGTGGCAGCCATGACCGCAGGAAGTGCATTTCTCATGTGGATCGGTGAAGAGATTACCGAGCACGGTGTGGGGAACGGGATCTCCATCGTGCTTTTAATCAACATCGTATCCAGGATCCCGGATGATTTTGTAGACCTGTATGTGAAGTTTGTGAAAGGAAAGACAATCTTAAACGGCGTGCTGGCGGTGGCCATCATCGCGGCGGTGGTCCTTGTGACGGTCGTATTTGTCATCTTCCTCCAGGGCGGCGAGCGCCGGATTCCGGTGCAGTACGCCAAGAAAATGCAGGGACGCAAGATGGTGGGCGGACAGTCCACGAACATCCCGCTGAAGGTAAACACGGCAGGAGTTATCCCTGTGATTTTTGCATCCTCCCTTATGAGCTTTCCGGGCGTCATCGCATCGCTTCTGGGCAAGACGGGAGGTACGGGGATCGGGGGGAAGATTCTCACGGGATTAAACCAGTCCAGCTGGTGCAATCCTCATCAGCCGGTCTATTCCATCGGACTTCTGGTATACATTGTGTTAGTCGTATTTTTCGCATATTTCTACACATCCATTACCTTTAATCCGATCGAAATATCCAACAATATGAAGCGTCAGGGTGGATTTATCCCTGGTATCCGGCCGGGCAGGCCAACGACAGAATATCTCAGCAGGATTTTAAATTATATTGTATTTATCGGAGCAGTCGGACTGATCATAGTATGCGTGATCCCCATCGTGTTCAATGGTTTCTTCGGAGCCAATGTATCTTTTGGAGGCACTTCGATCATCATTATTGTCGGCGTTGTACTGGAGACGCTGAAGCAGATCGAATCCCAGATGCTGGTACGTTACTATAAAGGTTTTCTGAACGATTGATTCAGTAGAACGGAGCCTGTACGGAAGCGCCTTCGGGCAGTTCCCTACAGGCTTTTCTGGAAATGCAGTGATTCCGTCCGGCAGAACTGCCGGACAGCAGCAGAATTTACATAATATTGTATATTTTGGAAAATATGGAGAATACTATTATGAAGATTATTATGTTAGGAGCTCCGGGCGCCGGAAAAGGAACCCAGGCAAAGAAGATCGCAGAGAAGTATCAGATCCCTCATATCTCCACCGGAGACATTTTCCGGGCAAATATCAAGAACGGAACCGAGCTGGGTAAAAAAGCAAAGACATATATGGATCAGGGACTGCTGGTGCCGGATGAGCTGGTGTGTGATCTGGTGGTGGACCGTGTACAGCAGGAGGACTGCAGGAATGGTTATATCCTGGACGGTTTTCCAAGGACGATCCCCCAGGCGGAGAGTCTGGACAGGGCGCTGGCAGCGCTTGGGGAGTCTGTGGACTATGCAGTCAATGTGGAGGTCCCGGATGAAAATATTGTAAACCGTATGGGAGGACGCAGGGCCTGCGTGGGCTGCGGAGCGACCTATCATCTGGTCTATGCGCCGACGAAGAAAGAGGGCATCTGCGATACCTGCGGGGCAGAGCTGATTTTAAGAGATGATGACCGGCCGGAGACCGTGCAGAAGCGTCTGGGCGTCTATCACGAGCAGACTCAGCCGCTGATCGACTATTACAGCAAAAAAGGCATTTTAAAGGATGTGGACGGCACCATGGATATGGGAGCGGTGTTCCAGGCCATCACAGAGATACTGGGAGCGTAGAAGATGGCAGTCACGATTAAATCTGCAAAAGAGATCGAGCTGATGCGCGAGGCGGGACGCCTGCTGGAGATTGTGCACGACGAAATGGGCAGTATCATAAAGCCCGGAGTCTCTACCATGGAGATTAATGAATGCGGTGACAGGGTGATCAGGAAGCTGGGCTGTGTGCCCAACTTCCTGAACTACGGAGGCTTCCCGGCTTCTATCTGTGTATCTGTGAATGAAGAAGTGGTGCATGGGGTTCCCAGAAGAGACCACATCCTGAAGGAAGGCGATATTGTCAGTCTGGATGCAGGACTGATCTATAAAGGATACCATTCGGATGCGGCCAGGACCCATGCGGTGGGAAAAGTCAGCGAGGATGTGCAGAGACTTCTGGATGCTACGAAACAGAGCTTTTTCGAGGGGATCAAAATGGCAAGACCCGGAAATCACCTGTATGATATCTCCAACGCCATCGATGCGTATATCAGCGGCTTCGGTTATGGAATTGTACAGGATCTGGTGGGACACGGCATCGGGACCAGCCTCCATGAGGATCCCCAGATCCCGAATTTCCGGCAGAAGAAAAAGGGGATGAAGCTGATCCCCGGGATGACACTGGCTGTGGAGCCCATGATCAATATGGGGACCTGGAAGGTGGTCTGGCTGGAGGATGAGTGGACGGTAGTCACCAGAGACCATAAGCCGTCTGCCCATTATGAGAATACGATACTGATCACGGACGGGGAACCAGAGATCCTGACGCTTCATATATAGAAGGCGGGAGCAGGAATCATGGTGAGGATCGAGGAAGGCATGCTGGCAAGATCTCTTGCCGGCCATGACCGGGACAGACTTTATGTCATAATCCGCAGGGATGCAGAATATGTATGGTTAGTGGATGGTATCTCACGGACAGTGGAGAAACCGAAGAAAAAGAAGATCAGGCATATCCAGGTCATCCACCGGCTGGCAGAGCCGGTGAAGAAAGCGCTGGAGCGCGGCACACCGCCTGGGGATGATGAGATCAGGCAAATAATTCAATCAGAAAGCCGGGACCGGCAGGAGGATAAACATGTCGAAAGCAGATGTAATTGAAATTGAAGGAACTGTAGTGGAGAAGCTTCCGAACGCCATGTTCCAGGTGGAACTGGAGAACGGGCACAAAGTGCTTGCACATATCAGCGGCAAGCTCCGGATGAATTTCATCCGCATTTTACCGGGCGATAAGGTGACCATCGAACTTTCCCCCTATGACCTTTCCAAAGGGCGGATTATCTGGAGAGATAAATAAAAAAAGTAATATTTTACTTGCATTCCGCTCATGTCTCTGGTATAATATGTAGGCATGATTTTGGGGGCGTATGCCCTCGGGAAGGAAACGATGAAAGGAGGACTTTACTGTGAAGGTTAGATCATCGGTGAAACCTATTTGCGAAAAGTGCAAAATCATCAAGAGAAAAGGTAGTATCAGAGTAATCTGTGAAAATCCCAAACACAAACAGAGACAAGGCTGACTGTCTTTGAATGTCAGCACTTGTCGGTTTTTTCATATGGCGGCTGCAGTGGAAACACACGGATGTGTGTGACGACTGATATATATAGAAAGACTGAGAGTGGACGATTATTCATAAGAGAGATGTTACCTGAAACCGGGAAGGATGGACGGTGGAAGCCGTAAGTACCGGAAAGAATGGGTCCTTACCCATTTGGACAGAAGGATGGAATCCCTCATCCCCTGTCTCATTTAGGAAAATATTGTAGTAGAGAAGATGGAGGAATAATCACAATGGCTCGTATTGCTGGTGTAGATTTACCAAGAGAGAAACGCGTGGAGATCGGCCTGACCTATATCTACGGGATCGGCAGAGTAAGCTCCAACCGTATCCTGGCAGAAGCGGGTGTGAACCCGGATACCCGCGTCAGAGATCTGACGGACGATGAAGTCAAGAGAATCAGTTCTGTGATCGATCAGACACAGACGGTGGAAGGTGACCTGAGAAGACAGATCGCCATGGATATCAAGAGACTTCAGGAGATCGGATGCTACAGAGGCGTTCGTCATCGTAAGAGCCTTCCGGTCCGCGGTCAGAAGACAAAGACCAACGCAAGGACCAGAAAGGGCCCGAAGAAGACCGTAGCAAATAAGAAGAAATAACAACGACAGAAAGTAGAAGAAAGTAGGTTAGTTTAAAAATGGCTAGAGTTACGAAAAAAGTGACAAAAAAGCGCGTTAAGAAAAACGTTGAACGCGGACAGGCACATATCCAGTCATCTTTCAATAATACGATCGTTACCCTTACCGATGCAGAGGGCAACGCACTGAGCTGGGCAAGTGCTGGTGGTCTTGGTTTTAGAGGTTCAAGGAAATCTACTCCGTATGCAGCACAGATGGCTGCAGAGACTGCTACAAAGGCAGCTTTGATCCACGGTTTAAAGACAGTAGATGTATTTGTAAAAGGACCTGGTTCGGGAAGAGAAGCTGCAATCCGTGCGTTGCAGGCATGCGGCCTGGAGGTTATCAGCATCACAGATGTGACTCCCGTACCGCACAACGGCTGTCGTCCACCAAAACGTAGAAGAGTCTGATCAGGAGGGTATGAAAGATGGCAATTAACAGAACACCAGTCCTTAAAAGATGCCGGTCCCTTGGCCTGGATCCGGTTTATCTTGGAATCGATAAAAAATCAAAGAGAAATACCCAGAGAGGGAATAAAAAAGTCTCCGAGTACGGCCTGCAGCTGAAAGAAAAGCAGAAAGCAAAGTTTATCTACGGCGTGCTGGAGAAGCCCTTCCGTAATTATTATGAGAAGGCTGACCGCATGAAGGGTATGACCGGCGAGAACCTGATGGTCATGCTGGAGTCCAGACTGGACAACGTGATCTTCCGTCTCGGTTTTGCAAGAACCCGTCAGGAAGCGAGACAGATCGTTGACCACAAGCATGTACTGGTAAACGGCAAACAGGTAAACATTCCGTCTTACCTTGTGAAAGCAGGGGATACGGTAGAGATCAAGGAGAAATGCAAGAGTTCCGACCGCTACAAAGCCATCGCAGAGGCGACCGGCGGCAGACTGGTTCCGGAATGGCTGGATGCAGACCTGGAGAATCTGAAAGGCCTTGTAAAAGAGCTTCCCACCAGAGATATGATCGATGTTCCGGTCAATGAGATGCTGATCGTCGAGTTGTATTCCAAGTAATCAAAACCGGTAGTATTGTCACCCAGCAAAGAACAGGAGGGGCTTTTTAGTGGTAGTATTTAACAAACCCAAGATTGAAATTGCAGAGATTTCGGAAGATAAAAAATACGGCAAATTCGTAGTGGAACCATTGGAAAGAGGCTATGGAACGACCCTTGGCAATTCCCTGAGAAGAATCATGCTTTCTTCTTTACCCGGCGCAGCAGTGAGCCAGGTGAAGATTGACGGTGTACTTCACGAATTCAGCTCCATCCCGGGTGTAAAAGAAGATGTAACAGAGATCATCATGAATGTCAAGAGCCTTGCCATCAGGAATACCAGTGATTCGGAAGAAGCAAAGGTGGCATACATTGATTTTGAAGGCGAGGGCATCGTTACAGCGGCAGAGATCCAGTGTGATCCGGACATCGAGATCCTGAATCCCGATGTGGTGATCGCGCATCTGAACGGAGGTGCGGACAGCAAGCTTTACATGGAGCTGACCATCACCAAAGGCAGAGGATATGTGAGTGCCGACAAGAACAAGAATGATGAGCTGCCGATCGGCGTGATCGCAGTGGATTCCATCTATACTCCGGTAGAACGTGTGAACCTGACGGTGGAGAATACCCGTGTCGGCCAGATCACGGATTATGACAAGCTGACGCTGGACGTGTTCACCAACGGGACACTGGCTCCGGACGAGGCGGTCAGCCTGGCTGCCAAAGTCTTAAGTGAGCATCTGAGTCTCTTCATCGACCTGTCTGAGAACGCCAAATCTGCAGAGATCATGGTGGAGACAGAGAGCGATGAGAAGGAAAAGGTTCTTGAGATGAACATTGATGAGCTGGAACTTTCTGTCCGCTCCTACAATTGTCTGAAGAGAGCCGGCATCAATACCGTAGAAGAGCTGTGCAACCGGACGTCTGAGGATATGATGAAGGTCCGCAACCTGGGCCGCAAATCCCTGGAGGAGGTCCTTGCAAAGCTGAAAGAACTCGGTCTGGAACTGAACCAGAGCGAAGAGTGAAGGGAGGCCGAAGGCCGACCGATACTTCTCGATCTGCGCAGCAGATTGAGAAGGGACTTTGAAAGTGGAGGCCGAAGGTCAACCGCTGTTTCTCGATCTGCGCAGCAGATTGAGAAGAGACCGAAATGTTGAAATGCCAGACCCTCTGTCAGTAAGACCGAAGAAGCATGGCATGGGGCGCAACGAATGGAGGAAATCAAATGGCAGGATATAGAAAACTGAGCAGAACCTCTTCCCAGAGGAAAGCTTTACTGAGAAGTCAGGTGACCGCTCTGTTATTTCATGGTAAGATCATAACAACGGAATCCAAGGCAAAGGAAGTCCGGAAGCTTGCAGAGCATCTGATCGCTCTTGGCGTCAAAGAGAAGGACAACTTCGAGATGGTCAAGGTGACTGCGAAAGTTCCGCGCAAGGACAAGGACGGCAAGAGAGTCAAAGAGGTCGTTGACGGCAAGAAAGTAACTGTTTATGATGAGGTGGAGAAGGAGATCAAGAAAGATCTTCCGTCCAGACTTCATGCAAGAAGGCAGATGCTGAAGGTGCTCTATCCGGTGAAAACTCCGGTGGAGGGCAAGAAGAAGAAAACCCAGGAAGTGGATATGGTCGCAAAGATCTTTGACGAGATCGCACCGAAATATGTAAACCGCAACGGCGGTTATACCCGGATCGTAAAGATCGGGCAGAGAAAAGGCGATGCGGCGATGGAAGTCGTACTGGAGCTGGTATAAGACAGAAACAGACAGATCCTCACAGATGGACGATGGAGTCCGCTGTGGGGATCTTTGTTTGTATCCGGCCGGGGAATGTGGTATGATGTGACAGAACCGGTTGTGGAAGCCGGAGATCAGGATGGAGGAGAGAAATGATGTTAAATGAACAAATGTACGGCTATGGAAGTAAAAGCTCGGTGATCCGGGAGCTGTTTGCCTACGGACTGGAGAGAAAAAAGATCGTGGGAGAGGATAAGGTCTATGACTTCAGCATCGGGAATCCCAGCATCCCTGCGCCAAAAGAGGTGAAGCAGGCCATCCTGGAGCTTCTGGAGGAGCCTGCAGAGGTGCTCCACGGGTATTCCCCGGCGGCTGGAGATCCAAAGGTGCGGCAGACGCTGGCGGACTCTGTGAACCGGAGATTCGGGACTCATTATACGGCGGATAACTTTTATATGACCGCAGGAGCCGCGGCTTCCCTGAGTATCAGCATCAAAGCGCTGACGAATCCGGGAGACGAGTTTATCACCATCGCGCCCTTCTTTCCGGAATATGAGGTATGGGTGACAACGGCGGGTGCAGAGCTGGCGGTCGTTCCGGCGGATACCGGGAATTTTCAGATTGATTTTGATGCGCTGGAGAGACTGATCGGTCCGAAGACCAAAGGAATTATCATCAACTCCCCCAACAATCCCAGCGGCACAGTCTATTCCGAGGAGACGGTCCGGCGGCTGGCAGAGCTTCTGGAACAGAAAGAGAAGGAATACGGGATTTCCATCTATCTGCTGTCGGATGAACCCTACCGGGAGATCGTCTATGACGGGGTGACGGTGCCGTTTGTGCCCAACTACTATAAAAATACGCTGGTGTGTTATTCCTACAGCAAATCCCTGTCCCTGCCGGGGGAGCGTATCGGGTATATTATGGTTCCGGACGAAGCAGAGGACTCTCGGCGTGTGAGAGCGGCTGTAGCAGGCGCAGGGCGCGCTCTGGGCTATGTGTGCGCCCCGGTACTGTTCCAGAAGGCAGTGGCGAAGTGCGTGGATGTGTCCGGCGATGTCTCCGCCTACAGGAGAAACCGGGATCTGCTCTACCATGGATTGACAGAGCTGGGATATGAGTGTGTGCGGCCTCAGGGGGCGTTTTACCTGTTTGTGAAGGCGCTGGAGCCGGATGCCGGAGCCTTTTCGGAGCATGCGAAGAAGCATGACGTGCTGGTGGTGCCCAGTGACAGCTTCGGATGTGAAGGCTATGTGCGGATCTCGTACTGCGTATCGGAGAAGACCATACAGGACGCCATGCCTGCATTTGCCCGGATCATGGAGGAATACCGGGCAGAAGGATAAAGAAGGGAGAAATGGATGATTTTTGGCATTTGAAGAGAAAGAGGTGCTGATCGGTTAAGGATCAGATACATTGAGAAGAGAATTGCTGTATCATTTGCAGCGGTTCTCTTTTTTTGTGCATTTTGAATAAAATATGTAAAATCAATTCATTGAATATAACGAAAATATAAAAACATATTGCGTATTGCATGTAATGTGTGATATATTAAAACTACAGAACAGGTCATTCATGAAAAAGACCGGGGAAATACGTATGGACAGGTCGCGAACTGTGCCGTGCAGGGAACGTAAAACAAAAATGCAGATCATAAAAGGGTCGGCAGCACAGATCCAGGAGGTAGATCATATGGATACAAGAAGTTTATATACACCGTTAAAAGAAGAAGGACTCACCACATTACTCATCCGTTATGACTGGAAGACGGACAAGGGCTACATGTATGCGGCGAAGGAGTGGGATCCGGATATCAAATGGAGCGATTACGGAAAGACCTTTTATACCCAGAGCCTGCTGACAGAGGATGACGTGCGTCTGGGTAACCGGGAGACCAGAGCGCTCTATGAGAAATACGGTCTTACAGATTATGTGGAAGAGATCTTCGGACTTCTTCGGGGCGGCAGGTTCTTTGGGCTGGACTGCTATTACAATTCTCAGAAGGACTGGAGATTTACTGCAAACCTTCACAATTATGTACTTGGGCATAATAATAAGGAACAGTCCATTTATACAGGAGGAATCCGCCGTCATGAAAAGGACGAGCCGGAGATCGATGTAATTATCGACGGACTGAATCTGGGGCGTGCGCAGAGTCATAAGAACGTGGCGTCCGGTATTCCCTATGGCGGAGGCAAGATCACAGTCATGGCAGAGCAGGTGGATCTGGAAAACAAAGACGAGATCGGTTTCCTTTCCTATGCGCTGGATCGCTGTCGTTTCTTCACCGGTCCGGACATGAATTATCCGGTGGAGCTGGCCGATGCCATGAATGAATATACCAGCATGATCTGTGCCGGCATGAAAAATAATCCCATCGGACCGTCCGGCGGACCGACTGCATGGGGTGTGACTGCGGCCATGAAGGAAGCTGTGAAATTTAAATTCAAAAAGGATACCATGAAGGGCCTGAAGGTCGCTGTTATGGGCCTTGGAGCCGTAGGTTTCCCGCAGGCAGAATATCTGCTGGCGGAAGGAGCTGAACTGGTCGTCTGTGATATGAATCCGGATGTGATCAAAAAGTTGAAGGACAAACACCCGGAAGCAAAGATCGATGTGGTGGATGTAAAGGATATCCTGACTGTAGATGCAGACATCCTGTGTCCGTGCGCAATCGGCGGATTTATCACTGAGGAAGTCATCGACAACTTCAAGTTCAGGATGGTATTCGGAGCGGGCAACAATCAGCTTCATGCAAAAAATAAAGAAGAGGAGATTGCGCTGGCAGAGCGGATGGCAGCCAGAGATATTCTGTATCAGGAGTGCTGGGTACAGAATATCGGCGGCGTCATGTGCGGGACAGAGCTCCATCTGTACGGCGAGAAGGCGGACAAAGATGCGCTTCTTGACAAGATTGAAAAGGTCTGCAGTGAGAAGACCAGAATCAATCTGAAAGAGGCAGCGGAGCTTGGGATCACTCCCACGGAGAATGCTTATCGCTCTGTAGAAAACCGGATCTACATCTGAATATCCAAAAAGGGGGATTATTTATGGAAGAAAAAAGGGGAAGTTTTGGATCGAGGATTGGATTTCTGCTGGCAACCATCGGATTTTCAGTGGGCGTCGGGACGCTGTGGCGGTTTCCGTATATCTGCGGGGAATACGGCGGGGGGCTGTTTCTTCTGACATACATTTTCTTTATGATTGTGATCGGCGTGCCGCTGTTTACGGCAGAGGTATCTCTGGGAATGGCTTCCCGGAAGACACCGGTGGGCGCCTATCAGACGCTGTCCGGCAAAAAAGGCTGGGGAATCGTAGGCCTTTTCAACATGGTCTGCATTGTACTGGTAGCCGGCTATACCATACCGGTCTATGGATGGATCATCAATTATATCATTGCGACGCCGCTGGGAACCTTTACACAGATGGACAGCGGGCAGGTGGCGGAGTATTTTGGGGTCATGTCCGGTGATTATGTGCGGGTGCTTGTCATGATTGCAGTCAACTGCGTGCTGACCATGCTGGTGGTGCGTAAGAATCTGCAGTCCGGAATTGAGAAGATTGCAAAGATTCTGCTTCCGACGCTGGCAGTCATTATGATGGCGATTGTCGTTATCGGACTGATGCAGCCGGGAGCCATGGAAGGGGTGAAATTCCTGATTGTTCCGGATTTTGACAGCTTCAGCGGGGAAGCGATCCTGACGGCATTGGGACAGACATTTTTCTCTCTGGGTATTGGTATGGCAGTCGCGTTGGTGTTCGGAAGCTGTCAGAAAGAGGGAGAGCTGAACGCAGTGAAAAATTCCACGATCGTAAGCTGTGCCGTGATCTTTGTGGCAATTCTGTCGGGACTGATGATCTTTCCCATGGTGACGGCTCTGGGGCTTGAAATGCAGGCAGGACCCGGACTTACCTTCATCGTTATGCCCAATGTATTTAATGCTATTCCGGGAGGACGGATGTGGGGAACATTGTTCTATGTGGCATTTTTCATTGCGGCGTTTTCCTCAGGGATCGCAGGATGGGAAGCGATTATACAATTCCTGATTGATCAGTTCGGATTGACAAGAGGAAAAGCGTTGATCGGGACGTTGGGTATTGTACTGGTCATCGGTATCCCGGCGACGGTGTCGGATCCGCTGTTTAATTTCTTTGATATGCTGACCAATAATGTATTTCTGACACTTGGCTCCTTCTTCATGTGCATTTTTGTGGGGTGGATCTGGGGAATCGACAGATTTGCAGAGACGGTGGGTATTACGGAAAATAAGACGCTGACGCAGATTCTTGGACTGGTGATCAAATATCTGGCACCCCTGATAGTGATCGTGTTTTCACTCTCTTTATTTGGAATCATCTGATGTACGGCGGACGGGAAGAACCGGGAGCTCTTCCCGTCCGGACCGTATCATCCGAACAGGGAAGAGGTCACACTGCCAAAGGGAGATCAGGTATTCCATATCAAGGAGAAGAAATGACAGGAAAAAGAGGATACAGCCATGAAGAGAGAATTTATATTTGTGATTAATCCGGGATCTACCTCTACAAAGGTCGCTTTATATGACGGGGAGATTTTGAGAGATGAACTGGAACTGAAGCACAGTGCAGAGGATTTGAAAGGCTTTGAGGGGATCAATGATCAGCTGACCTTCCGGCAGGCGGCAGTAGAAGCTTATCTGAAGGAGAAAAAAGTGAAACTGTCAGATCTGTCTGCCATCGCCACAAGAGCAGGAGTTGTGGGGCAGCTGGAACCGGGAGCTTATGTGATCGATGATCTGTTTGCGGACCGGTCGCTTCATTCTTCCACGCCGCATCCGGCCAATCTTGCGCCTGTGATCGGCCATGCACTGGCAGAAAAAGCCGGGATCCGGGCATACGCCTATGATGCGGTGTGCGGCTGCGGGATCCCGGAGGAGATGTATACGATTACGGGCGTGCCGGAACTGAAACGTGCATTTCTGACCCATGTATTAAACAGTCGGGCGGTCAGTATTGCTCAGGCAAGGAAGGACGGACGGAAGCTGGAGGAATCTACTTACATTGTGACTCATCTGGGGGGAGGCATCACAACCAATCTGGTGCATCAGGGCAGGATTCTGGATTTTGTAGGGGACGATGAGGGAGGACTTTCTCCGGAACGTTCCGGCGGGGTTCCCGTGCGTCCGCTTGTCAAACTGTGCTATTCCGGAAAATATTCTGAGAAAGAGATGCAGAGCAGGTTGAAGGGAAAGGGCGGAATTCTGGCTTATCTGGGTACCAACGATATCCGGGAAGTGGAGCGCCGCGTGGACAACGGTGATGAATATGCCCGTCTGATCTTTGAGACAATGGCCATGCAGATTGCCCAGGACATTGCTTCTCTTGCACCGGACGTCTGCGGAAGAGTGGATAAGATCATCCTGACCGGCGGAATCGCCAGATCTGTGCGGTTCACTGATCTGGTCAAAAAGAGGGTCTCCTTCCTGGCACCGGTAGTGGTAATACCAGGCGCTTTCGAGATGGAAGCGCTGGCAGGCGGTGTACTCCGGGTGCTGCGGGGAGAGGAAGAAGCGCACAGAC
Organism: Lachnospiraceae bacterium; assembly: GCA_910574805.1. Lineage (GTDB taxonomy): Bacteria > Bacillota > Clostridia > Lachnospirales > Lachnospiraceae > Hominiventricola. The sequence continues at coordinate 67,349 of CAJTCV010000014.1, forward strand.
TGGAGCCGTGACCAACAGTATCAGCCTGAGAGAGCCCCGGAAGGCTTTCCGTGAGCGAAGGCTGATGCGGAACAATAATCAGGAGGATTGTATGGTATTTCATAATTTTGCAGAATTGAAAGCATCACTGGGACAGCAGAAGCGAAGGACGGCGGCGGTAGTCTGCGCCCATGACGAGACGACGTTAAAAGCGGTGGAGCAGTGCCGGGATCAGGTGGACGCAGTCCTGATCGGAGACGGGAAGAAAATCCGGGCACTGACCGATCTGCCCTGTGAGATCATACCGGAAGAGGACATGCTGACGGCAGCCCACAAAGGAGTGGAACTGATCCGGGAAGGCAGAGCAGATTTTCTGGTGAAAGGAAAGCTGGACACTTCTCTGATTCTGAAGGCGGTAGTGAATAAAGAACATGGCCTGCGTACCGGGAGGCTCATGTCCCATCTGGCTTTTCTGGAGCTGCCGGGGTGTGACAGGCTGGTCGTCCTGACGGACAGCGGCATGGTCATCCGGCCTACCCTGGATCAGAAAAAAGAGATTCTTCTGAATGCGGTGGAGACGCTTCGGAGGATGGGGTATGAAGAGCCGATGGTGGGGCTTCTGGCGGCAGTGGAGAAAGTAAATCCGCAGATGCCGGAGACACTGGACGCGGCAGAGCTGACGAGGCTGAACCGGGAGGGGGAGCTTCCCGGGTGCTATGTGGAAGGTCCGCTGTCTTATGACATTCTGATGAGTCCGGAGAGCGCAGAGAAAAAAGGATACGCCAGCAGGATCGTAGGAAATGCAGACATCCTGATGGTGGGGGATATGGCTACCGGCAACATCCTGGGGAAGGCGCTTACCGTAACGGCAAAGGGCAGGATGGCAGGAATCATCGTCGGAGCCGGCGCTCCGGTGGCACTCACATCCAGAGGCTCAAAACTGGAGGAGAAAGTAAATTCCATTCTTCTGGCAGCGGCCGGATGCAGATGAAGATAAAAGAAATTCCGCCGATCCCTGCCCGGAAGTTACAGGGGCCTGCAGGAGAGACGGTCAGTACCGCGGGAAAAGGGTGGGAATAAGATAAGGAGATTTGTATGTGGAAGTCTGCAGTATCTGTCAAAGAGATAAAAAACAGGGTGTATCTGGGGGGACCCGGGAGCGGAAAAAGTGAGATTGCCATGAACACGGCTCTTTCGCTTGCGGGCATCTGTCCCGGGAAGGTACATCTGTTCGACCTGGATCAGACAAAGCCTCTTCTGCGGTCCAGAGATGCCAAAGAGCGGCTGGAGCGCGGCGGAGTATGTCTGCATTATGAAAAACAGATTGCAGATGAACCGGTGCAGGCGGGTGGTGTGATCACCCGGATGCTGGATCCGGAGTCTCAGGTAATTCTGGATGTGGGAGGCGGAGACACCGGGGCCCGGCTGATCGGGGGGCTGTCCCATCTTCTGTCCGGAGAAGATACCACAGTGTATTATGTGATCAACTGTTATCGTCCCTGGAGCGATGAAATCCTCCATGTGGATGAGACCCTTTCCTCGGTTCTGCGGGCTGCCAGGGTGAGGCAGGTGCATTTTCTGGCAGACCCCACCCTGGGACCGGATACAACGGAGGAGGAGGTAGTGGACGGTATGAAGCACACGCAGGAAATGCTGAGGCCTTACGCACAGTTGGAAGCGGGATATGTCCTTTCTTCTCTGTATGAGGCGGTGAAGCCAAAGGTCTGCCTTCCGCTGTATCCTCTGGAACTGTGCGGCCAGACTTTTTGGTAAAGGAAAATCTTAACCAGCCGTATCGTCTGCCGGCACGGGGACATGGCAGTAACGGCGGCTGAATGTGAAGCAGGAGAAAATAACATGGCAGAAGTGACAATTCGTAAGGAAAGTTGTAAAAGCTGTTTGTATTGTGTAAAATTCTGTCCGAAACATGTGCTGGAGACGGGGAGTCAGGTGAACTCCAAAGGCTATCTGTATGTGGTGCCGGCACGTATGGAGGACTGTGTGGGCTGCGGGATCTGTGCGACCATGTGTCCGGATGCAGCGATTGAAGTATATAAGTAGAAAAGGGCAGCAGCAGAAAAAGAACATATATTCTACATGAACTGCTGCGGATCAGAGTAAGGAGAACATATGGCGAGGAAATTTATGAAAGGCTGTGAGGCCATTGCAGAAGCGGCGGTCAGATCAGGGTGCCGTTTTTTTGCCGGCTACCCGATCACTCCGCAGAATGAGATCCCGGAATATTTTGCAAGGCGCCTTCCGGAGGTGGGCGGTGTATTTGTACAGGGAGAAAGTGAAGTTGCTTCCATTAATATGGTATACGGTGCTGCACAGACCGGTACGAGGGCGATGACTTCCTCTTCCAGCTGCGGTATCAGTTTGAAGAGTGAGGGGATCAGCTTCTGTGCATCCGCTCGAATCCCCATGGTTTACTGCAATGTACAGAGAGGGGGACCTGGCATTGGAGCGATCCAGCCGGCGCAGCAGGATTATTTTCAGGCTACCCGTGCCAGTGGGAACGGCGGTTTTCGGATGCTGGTGTTTGCACCGGCGACGGTTCAGGAAGCAGTGGATATGACTTATGAGGCATTTGATTATGCCCAGAGAGACCGCAATCCGGTGCTGATCCTGGCAGACGGTGTGCTGGGGACCATCATGGAGCCGGTGGAGCTTCCCCCCATGCGTCCGGAGGAAGAGGTAAAGGCACTGAAGGAAGCATTGTCCGACTGGACACTGACCGGACACCGGGCAGAGGAAAAGGCTCTGATCCTGCCGGGAGGATGGGCAGGCCAGGAGGACCGGTGCAGGAGAAATGCCAACATGTACGAGACCTGGGGAAAGGATGTACAGGTGGAAGAATATGAGACGGAGGATGCGGAAGTGATCCTGACGGCTTATGGGATCTGCGGAAGGATCGCCAGATCTGCGGTCCGTCTTCTGAGGAAGGAAGGAATGAAAGCCGGACTGATCCGGCCGAAGACAGTAAGCCCGTATCCGTATGAGTCCTTTGACCGGTTGAATTATGGAAAGGTAAAGGCCATTCTGTCCGTGGAGATGTCCATTCCGGCCCAGATGGTGCAGGATGTGGAACTGGCGGTGAAGGACCGCTGCAGAATCCGGACCTGTCTTCGCTCCGGTGGAGAGATCATGAGTCGGGAAGATGTGCTTAAAGCAGCCAGAGAACTAGTTTGAAAAATGAGAAGGCAGATGTGGAACTCTCAAATAGGAGGAAATATGGAACAGGTATATAAGAGAACCAAAGGAATCCGGGATGATATGGTTTCCGGCTTCTGTCCGGGGTGCATGCACGGAACGGTATTCAAACTGATCGGAGAGGTGCTGGAGGAGCTGGACATTCTGGAGAAGACCGTCACAGTGCAGGGGGTCGGGTGCTGTGGGCTTGCCATGGAATATGTGACCTACGACTGCACCACGTCTCCTCACGGGAGAGCATGCGCTGTGGCTACCGGTGTGAAGCGAACCAATCCGGACCGGCTGGTCTACACCTACCAGGGAGACGGAGATCTGGCTTCCATCGGGCTGGCGGAGACCATGTCGGCGGCAAACCGCGGAGAAAATTTCACCGTGATTTTTGTCAATAACGGAATCTACGGTATGACAGGCGGGCAGATGGCGCCTACGACGCTCATTGGAATGAAAGCGACGACTGCACCTGCAGGCCGTGATCCGAAGGTGCATGGATATCCCATGCATATGTGCGAGATCCTGAATCAGCTGACCGCGCCCTGTTATCTGGAACGCACCAGCTGCAATACGCCTGCCAATGTGCGTAAGACAAAGAAAGCGATTAAAAAAGCATTCCAGAACCAGCTGGATGGAAAAGGATTTTCCATGGTGGAGATTGTGACCTCCTGTCCGACCAACTGGGGGCTGGATCCCATGGCGTCGCTGGATTTTCTGGAAGAGAAGATGCTGAAGGAATTTCCTCTGGGCGTTATCAGAGACAAAAGCAGAGAGGAGGAAGCCGTATGACGGAGAGAAATCTGATGGTAGCCGGATTCGGCGGCCAGGGGGTCATGCTCCTGGGCAAACTGCTCTCCTGTGCTGCCTGTGAATCCACAGAGAAGCATGTGACGTTCTTCCCTTCCTACGGGGCAGAACAGCGGGGAGGCACAGCCAATTGTTATGTAGTCATCTCCGAGGAAGAGATCGGAGCGCCTCTTGGAGATCATATGGACGATCTGATCGTCATGAACGATCCCAGCCTGAACAGGTTCCTGTATAAGCTGGTGCCCGGAGGGACGCTTTTTATCAACAGCTCTATTGTAAAAAGTGAGATCAAAAGAAAAGATATCAAAGTGATACCGGTACCGGTGACGGAGCTGGCCATGGAACTGGGAAATGCAAAGGTGTTAAATATTATCATGCTGGGGGTATATATCGGTTATACAGAAGTGCTGCCCGGGGATGTGGTGCTGGATACCATTAAAAAACAGCTGGGGAAAAGGCCGGCTATGATCCCGTTGAACTGCGAGGCTTTTGAAAAGGGGCTTCAGATTGGAAAGGCACAGAAAACAGGGTAACTGTCAGATTTTGCTTTCAATAAATATTCTTCCGGAAAGAGAGAGGGTGCGCCCTCTCTTTTTCTGTTTCGGGATGGCAGGAAGAACTGCTTGCTCATTGGCGGAAATTGTGCTATATATGTTAGTAGACTATACAGACAGAGGAAGAAATGATGAGTGAGAAAGTGGTACGCCGTTCGCTGGTGGATCAGGTGCATCTGTTTCTGGTACAGCGGATCCAGAACAGAAGCCTTCAGCCGGGAGAGCGGCTGAACATAGAAGAGCTGGCGCGGGAATTTGATGTAAGCCGGACGCCGGTGCGGGAGGCCATCAGCCGCCTGATGCAGGAAGGACTTGTGGTGCAGAATCACAATGCAGGGCCCTGTGTGGCGTCCTTTACCAAGGAACAGGAGCTGGATGTAATCCGGGCCAATATGGAACTGTTCCGGTGCGTTTTTGCATTTCTGCCGGAGACAGAGGATCCGGACGGGCTGATCAGAGAGCTGGAGGATCATATCCAGGATCAGAGGCAGGCGTTTGCACAGGACGACTCGGATGCGTTTCATGCGTCATCGGTGCGTTTTCATACGGCGCTTATTGAACGGTGCTGTAATCAGACGATCTGTCAGTTTGCCATGCAGACTCAGCGCCAGATGAATATGTTTGCACTTTATTTTCAGGTGGAAAATAATTACCGGGAGAAAAGCATCGAAGATCATCAGGAGATCCTTGACAGGATCCGAAGAGGCGCATGGGAGGAAGCCGCAGCCCTGATGAAGCAGCATAATGCATTCGCACTGGAATACTTTGCGCACATATAAGTGAGCCGTTCATACGATACAAAAGAATATAAAGGGGGATCATCATATGAATATTTTATGGAGTGACAGAAAGCGCTGGACGTTTTTGGGGCTGCCGTGGACTTTTACAAAATACACGTGTACAGCGGAAAAATTTATTGTGGAGTCCGGCATATTTTCCACAAAAGAGGAAGAGATCCGTCTCTACCGGATTCTGGATCTGACGCTGGAGCGTTCCTTCTGGCAGCGGATCTTCGGTCTGGGGACAATCTGTTGCGACACGGTGGACAAATCATCGCCCAGGCTGGTGATTAAAAACATAAAGAATCCAAGGAACGTGAAGGAACTGGTCTCAGAAGCCGTGGAGAAGGAACGGATGAAGAAACGGGTATCCTCCCGGGAACTGATGGCTGCGGAGGATGAGGACGAAGAGTAATCAGTCAGCCGGTTCTGCAGCAGCGCATTTTGATAATGGCCATGCTGCATTCAGGCCGAAGGGAATCAGAAAACTCCCATGGTTATGGGAGTTTTCTTTTCAGAGCTTTTCCGGTTCCGGATATTCAGTGCCGAAGGTTTCTGCGGTCATGGATTTGATGACCTGTGGGACAATGGGCCGGTCGTTGTAATCTACGTCCACCTCTGCGATTTTATTTATCACATCCATGCCTTCGGTCACCTTTCCGAAGGCGGCGTAGCTGCCGTCCAGATGGGGGGAATTTTTGTGCATGATGAAGAACTGGCTTCCGGCGCTGTTGGGGTCCATGGCTCTTGCCATGGACAGGACGCCCTCAGTGTGCTTCAGATCATTTTTAAAACGGTTCTGGGTAAATTCTCCCTTGATGGAATAGCCGGGGCCGCCCATGCCGCTTCCTTCCGGACAGCCGCCCTGGATCATGAAGTCCTCAATGACCCGATGAAAGATCAGGCCGTTGTAGAAGCCCTTCTGCACCAGGCTTAAAAAGTTGTTGACTGTGTTGGGGGCGATCTCCGGGTAGAGCTCCGCCTTGATGATACCGCCGTCTTCCATCTCGATTGTGATCACTGGATTCTGTGCCATCTGTATTTCTCCTTTTTTGTGAATTTCGTTTCCTAAATTCTAACTGATAAAAACGGATTCGTAAAGCCTGTATGGAAAATTTGCCGTACATCCGGCCGGGATACTTGACGAAGAGATCCGGTGGGGATAAGATAGCAGTGGAAATGAAAGGATGCGTCAATAATAAAAGGGGAAAAAATGACAGAGGAAAAGCAGCTGGAAGAGCCGGATCTGGATCCGGCATTCGCAGAGCGGGATCGGTGCAGGAAAGCGGGAATCCCGGTAAAAATCGCGGAGACCCGAAGACTTCTGATCCGGGAAACCGTCATGGAAGATGTGCCGGCGCTCTATGAGATGCGGCAGCAGCCGGGGATGGGAGATTATGTAGAGCCCATGCAGCCGACACTTGAGGAAGAGATGGAGTTTATGAAGGCATACATTCGACATATGTATGCTTTTTATGATTTTGGCCTGTGGACGGTGCTGGAACGGAAAAGCGGCCAGGTGGTGGGGAGAGCCGGCCTGTTTCCCTCAGAGCTTCTGGAAGAGGGGGTGGAGCTGGGTTATATGATCGCACCGGATCGGCAGGGAAGAGGCTATGCCCTGGAATGCGGATGGGCGATACTTGACTATGCCGCGGAGGTGCTGGAGCTTGCGGAGGTCCATGTGCTGGCGGATATAAGGAATCAGTCTTCGATCCGGACAGTCGGAAGACTTGGATTTACAGAAGGGGAGAAGATACAGAAAGATCATGTGGAATACCGGCATTTTATATGGAGGTGCCGGAAAGCCGCTGCAGTGGAGAAGGTCCTGAAAGCTGTTCCGGAACAATCATTATTTTAGGAATGCACAGAAAATTTCTTGATATTTTACAGGGACATGGTATAATTCTACGTAGTTTTTTGAAGGCTGCATACAGAGCAGAGGTAAGAGGTGACAGACCATGATACGGGCAGAAGAACTGACGTTCGATTATGAACGGCTGGATGAAGAAGGAAATGTGGAGTCAAAAAAGAGAGCAGTGGATCATGTGAACCTGCATATCCGGCCGGGGAAATTTATCGCGGTACTGGGACATAACGGCTCCGGAAAATCCACCCTTGCAAAGCATATCAATGCAATTCTGATGCCTGCGGAGGGAACGCTCTGGGTGGACGGTATGGATACAAAGGAGGAAGGGAAGCTGTGGAGCATCCGCCAGGAGGCGGGGATGGTGTTCCAGAATCCGGATAATCAGATTATTGGTACTGTAGTGGAGGAGGATGTGGGATTCGGACCGGAGAATCTGGGAGTTCCCACGGATGAGATCTGGAGACGGGTGGAAGAAAGCCTTGGCGCAGTGGGTATGCTGAAATACCGCCATCATTCTCCCAACCGGCTGTCCGGCGGCCAGAAGCAGCGGGTAGCCATCGCCGGCGTCATGGCCATGCATCCCAGGTGCATCGTGCTGGATGAGCCCACGGCCATGCTGGACCCCCACGGACGGGCCAGCGTCATACAGACGGCCCGGAAGCTGAACCGGGAGGAAGGTATCACGATCATCCTGATCACTCATTATATGGAAGAAGTGGTGGAAGCAGACCATATTTTTGTCATGGATCAGGGTAAAATAGTGATGCAGGGAGATCCGCGGACGATCTTTTCCCGGGTGGAAGAGCTGAAACGGCTGCGCCTGGACGTGCCTCAGGCCACGCTGCTGGCCTTTGAACTGCAGAAACGGGGGATTCCGCTTCCGGACGGGATTCTGAGCAACGAGGAGCTGGTGGACAGATTATGTCAATTAAAGTCAAAGATGTAAATTATACATATGCAGAAAATACCGCTTATGAGATTCACGCTCTGAAGGATATCAACCTGGAGATCCCGGACGGTCAGTTTATCGGTCTCATCGGACATACCGGCTCTGGAAAATCTACCCTGGTCCAGCATCTGAACGGCCTGATCCGGGCTACAGGCGGGCGGATTTATTTTAATGGAAGAGATATCTACGGGGAAAATTTCTCCATGAAGGAGCTGCGGAGTAAGGTGGGGCTGGTCTTCCAGTACCCGGAGCATCAGCTCTTTGAGATTGATGTGCTTTCTGATGTGTGTTTCGGCCCGAAGAATCTCGGATGCTCCCGGGAGGAAGCAGAGAGAAAGGCCAGAGAAGCTCTGCGGATGGTGGGCATGGGAGAGGAATATGACAAAAGCTCGCCTTTTGAGCTGTCCGGCGGACAGAAGCGCCGTGTGGCCATCGCAGGCGTGCTTGCCATGGAACCGGAGGTGCTGATCCTGGATGAGCCTACAGCGGGTCTGGATCCCAGAGGCAGGGATGAGATCCTGGACCAGATCGAAAGACTCCAGAAGGAGCGGGGGATCACAGTGATCCTGGTCTCCCACAGTATGGAGGATGTGGCCCGGTATGTGGATCGGATCATTGTCATGGACCATGGACAGGTGCGTTTTGACGATGCGCCGGCGGCGGTATTCCGCCATTATAAGGAACTGGAAGAGATCGGACTCGCGGCTCCGCAGATGACCTATCTGATGCATGCACTGAGAGAAAAGGGCGCGGATGTGGATACGGATGCGGCGACTGTAAAAGAGGCAGCGGATGCCATTGAGCGCTGGCTGAGGAACAGACTGGGGTGACAGTATGCTAAGAGACATAACACTGGGACAATATTATCCGGCAAAATCCATCATCCATCAGCTGGATCCAAGAGTCAAGCTGGTAACGACGATGATCTTTATCATTTCGCTGTTTGTGGCGAAGGGAATCACAGGCTACGCAGTGGCAACCCTGTTTCTCGTCATGGCGGTGAGAATGTCCAGGGTCCCGTTTAAATATATTACGAAAGGGCTGAAGGCTGTTTTCATGATCCTCATGATCACAGTGGTTTTCAACCTGTTTCTCATGGACGGAGAGATCGAGCTGTGGCGTTTTGGTTTTCTCAGGATCACGGATAAAGGAGTCCGGACGGCGGGCTTTATGGCGCTCCGGCTGATCTACCTGATCATCGGTTCTTCCATCATGACCCTGACCACGACGCCCAATGACCTGACCGACGGGCTGGAGCGGCTTCTGAGTCCTCTGAAGAGGATCCATGTGCCGGTACATGAGATCGCCATGATGATGTCCATTGCGCTTCGTTTTATTCCGATCCTGCTGGAAGAGACGGACAAGATCATGAAAGCGCAGATGGCCCGGGGCGCGGACTTTGAATCCGGCAATCTGATTCGAAAGGCCAGAGCCATGGTTCCGCTTCTGGTGCCGCTGTTCATCTCTGCCTTTCGCCGCGCCAACGATCTTGCCATGGCCATGGAAGCGCGGTGCTATCACGGCGGGGAAGGCAGGACCAAGATGAAGCCTCTGCACTATGAGAGCCGGGACAAGACTGCCTATGCCGTGGTATGGGGATATTTTCTGCTTGTGACCGCCATTACCTGGTTCCAGAGACAGTACGGCGTGATGCTGCTGTAGAGGGGGAGCTTTATGAGGCGTATCAAACTGACAGTAGCGTATGACGGCACGGCCTACCGGGGATGGCAGATTCAGAAAAACGGCGTGACGATAGAAGCCATGCTGGATCAGGCGCTCAGGGCTCTGACCGGAGAAGAGATTCATGTCATGGGGACCAGCCGTACGGATTCCGGCGTCCATGCCATGGGAAATGTGGCGGTGTTTGATACAGAGGCAAGAATGGCGGCCGGCAAATTTTCCTATGCTCTGAATCAGCGTCTTCCGGAGGACATCCGGATCCAGGACTCCTGTGAGGTCCCTCTGGACTTTCATCCCCGTTATCAGGAGACGGTAAAGACCTACGAATACCGGATTCTGAACCGGGAGTTTCCTCTTCCGGCTCATCGGCTGAACACATATTTTGTATATTATCCCGTGGATGAGAAGCGCATGCAGGAGGCAGCGGCCTGCCTTGTGGGAGAGCATGATTTTCAGAGCTTCTGTGCCGCGGGAGCGCAGGTGAAAACGACTGTGCGCACCATCTATGACCTGCAGGTCACAAGGAACGGGGACCTTATCACGATCCGGATCACAGGCAACGGCTTTTTGTACAATATGGTCCGTATCATCGCAGGGACACTTCTGAAGGTGGGCACCGGGGAATGGCCTCCCGGGTACATGGCAGAGATCCTGGAAGCGAGAGACCGCAGAAAGGCCGGACCGACGGCTCCTGCAAAGGGTCTGACTCTGATGGAGATCCGTTTTCAGGGAGAGAAAAACAACTGAAAAACGCCGAAAAACAGCCGGAAAATGTGTTTTTTCCGCTTGACACACACGGCCAGGTGTCATATAATATAAAACTGTGACGACGCGAGAAAATGTCTGATCCAAAGCCCCGGTAAGACATTTTTACGTATAAATGATCCATCAGAATTCAATTTTAACAGGAGGTACACCAATGAACAGTTTCATGGCTAATCCAGCGAAAGTGGAAAGAAAATGGTACGTAGTTGACGCTACCGGATATACATTAGGCCGTCTGGCTTCTGAAGTAGCAAAAGTGTTGAGAGGAAAGAACAAACCCGTGTTTACGCCTCATATCGATACCGGTGATTATGTAGTCATCGTAAACGCAGAGAAGATCAAGGTGACCGGCAAGAAGCTGGACCAGAAGATTTATTATCATCATTCCGAGTATGTCGGCGGCATGAAAGAAACGACTCTGAGAGAGATGTTGGCAAAGAAACCCGAGAAGGTAGTGGAGCTGGCAGTCAAAGGCATGCTTCCCAAAGGACCTTTGGGACGGCAGATGTTCACCAAGCTTCATGTCTATGCTGGTCCGGAGCATCCCCACGCAGCTCAGAAACCAGAAGCACTGACATTTTAATAGGAGGTAGAGATCATGGCTAAGACAAAATTCTATGGAACCGGAAGAAGAAAAAAATCCATTGCCAGAGTATATCTGGTACCGGGAACTGGTAATATCACTGTTAATAAAAGAAGTATTGATGATTATTTCGGACTGGAGACTCTGAAGGTGATCGTGCGCCAGCCGCTGGTTGCTACAGAGAATGTGGATAAGTTCGATGTGCTCGTGAATGTGCACGGCGGCGGATATACCGGACAGGCAGGCGCTGTGAGACACGGCATCGCACGTGCGCTGGTACAGGCGGATCCGGAGTACCGGCTGACCCTGAAGAAGGCAGGTTTCCTGACCCGTGATCCGAGAATGAAAGAGCGTAAGAAATACGGCCTCAAAGCGGCCCGTCGCGCTCCGCAGTTCTCCAAGAGATAAGCAGAAAAATCATACAGATGCAGAAGTATGGACTCCGCAGGTTTTCCTGCGGAGTTTTTCATATACATTTATGAAAATTTGGGTTATAATAATATCTGGAAAGAAGGAAACGATTATGGGACATCTGACCACAAGAGATGCATATAAAAATCTGGAAGAACGGATTAACTGGTTTACCCAGGGAGCGCCGCCTTCCGACACGCTGTACAAAATTCTGCAGGTGCTGTATACGGAGAAGGAGGCCAAATGGGTGGCTCTGCTCCCGGTGCGGCCTTTTACGCTGAAGCGGGCGGCCAGAGTCTGGGGTACGACGGAGGCAAAGGCGGAGAAGCTCCTGGACCGGCTGTGTGAGAAAGCGCTGCTGGTGGATTCCGAGTACCGGGGAGAACGTCAGTTCGTTATGCCTCCGCCCATGGCAGGATTTATCGAATTTGCCCTCATGCGCACGAGAGGGGACATCGATCAGAAATATTTAAGCGGGCTTTATTATCAGTACATGAATGTGGAAGAGGATTTTGTCAAGGATCTGTTCTTTGCCACGGAGACACGGCTTGGCAGAGTCTTCGTGCAGGAGCCGGTACTGACCAACGACAGGACGAATCACATCCTGGACTATGAGCGCGCCACACATATTGTGGAAGAAGCGCAGTACATCGGCCTGGGCACCTGCTACTGCAGACACAAGATGTATCACGCGGGACATCCCTGTGAGATCGATGCGCCCTGGGAGGTCTGTCTGACCTTTGACAATGTGGCCCGGTCTCTGGCGGAGCATGGATCCTATGCCAGACTGATCTCCAGAGAAGAGGCGAAGGAGGTCCTGGAGCTTTCATATGAAAGCAATCTGGTGCAGATCGGGGAAAATGTGCGGGAACATCCGGCGTTTATCTGCAACTGCTGCGGCTGCTGCTGCGAGGCACTGCAGGCGGCGAGAAAATTCAGCCCCATGCAGCCGGTGGCGACGACGAATTATATACCTGCAGTCTCTCTGGAAACCTGCATCGGCTGCGGGAAATGTGCAAAGGTCTGTCCGATCCTGGCCATTTCCATGGAAGAGGAAGGCATGGACGGCAGCAGGAAGAAGCATCCGAAGATTGATCCCGAGATCTGTCTTGGCTGCGGGGTCTGTGCCCGGAACTGTCCAACGAAGGCCATCGAGCTGAAGCACCGTCCGGTGCAGGTGATTACGCCGGTGAACAGCACTCATCGTTTTGTGCTGCAGGCTATTGAGAAGGGAACATTGCAGAATCTGATATTTGATAACCAGGCATTTGCAAACCACCGTGCCATGGCTGCCGTGTTCGGAACGATTCTGAAGCTGCCGCCATTGAAACAGGCACTTGCCAGCAGGCAGTTTAAATCGGTCTATCTGGACCGGCTTTTGTCCATGCAGAAGAAAAAGGAAAAATAAGAAAAAGATTGGACCTTGTCTGTCTGGGGCGGACAGGGTCCGCTGCTTTTTAAATTGAATCAAACGGGAATTTGGGATATAATGAGCATTGACGCAGACAAAGACAGGAGGAAAGAGGAGGCAGGCAGTGAAGATCATCATCTCTCCGGCAAAGAAAATGAACGTGGATACAGATACCGCTCCCTGCCGGGGACTGCCGGTGTATATGGACAGAGCGCGGGTGCTGATGGAATATATGAGGACTCTGGACCGGGGCCGGTGCAGGGCGGTGTGGAAGTGCAGTGAGCCGCTGGCGGAATTGAATTACCGGCGTTTTCAGGAGATGGACCTTGAAAGATCTCTGACTCCGGCAGTCCTCTCGTATGAGGGGATTCAGTATCAGCATCTGGCGCCGGGAATTATGGAGGATGTACAGCTGGAATATGTCCAGGAGCATGTGCGGATATTATCCGGATTTTATGGGATACTAAGACCCTTTGACGGAGTCGTCCCGTATCGGCTGGAAATGCAGGCAAGGCTTGGAGGGGAGGAACTGGATTCCCTGTACGAGTATTGGGGGAGTCTGCTGGCAGAGCATCTGTTCCGGGAAGACTCTCTGATTCTGAATCTGGCCTCCAGGGAATACAGCAGGTGCATTTCCCAATATCTGAAAGGAAGAAATGACATTCAGTTCGTCACCTGTGTATTTGGAGAGTGGTCCGGGGAGAAGCTGGTGGAAAAAGGGACACTTGTCAAGATGGCGCGGGGAGAGATGGTGCGTTATCTGGCCGGGCAGCGGGCAGAAGACCTGGAGACGGTAAAACAGTTCCGGGAGCTTCAGTATCATTACAGTGAAGAGAGATCCGACAGTGAGAGACTGGTATTTATAAGATCATGTGCCCGTACAGAGGAATGTGATCAGGGAGAAGGACATGATAAATAAAAAGAAACTGATACAGTTTTATGTGGAACAATACGAACAGACCGGCAGAAAGAAACAGAAAAAACCTCCGAAATATTCCGGTATGGAGCGAAAGGCGGAGATGCTTCAGCGTGCGTTGAAGAATGCCAGACCTTCCCGGGTCAATATCAGGAATCTGGAGGACCTGCACCGGCAGATCCGGCATCTGGAAGGCTATGCGGTCCGGAAGGACCGGGAGAAGCTTCGGCAGATGATCCATGAAGAGATGCTTCCCAAACTGGTTCAGCTGGATCTGGGACTGCTTCTGGAAGAGCAGAAGGAGGGGATGGACGGAGAGTTCCTCGCCTGGCTCAGGCGGACCATGCCCGGGAGGATCTGCCAGGATACGCTGTTTACCCTGTATCCTCAGTATCGGCAGCATAAGGTGAAGAACAAGATTCTGGAGCTGGTGCCCATGCGCCCGGAGATGGAATTTGCAGAGGTGCGGGAAATGCACAGGCATTTTATCCTGCACATTGGTCCCACCAACAGCGGGAAGACCTTCCGTTCTCTGGAGCGGCTGAAGCTGGCCGGGTGCGGGGTCTATCTGGGCCCGCTGCGCCTGCTGGCCCTGGAGGTCTACGAGCAGATGAACAAATACGGGGTGCCCTGTACCATGCGGACGGGGCAGGAATGCATTGAGGAAGAGGGCAGCAGAGTCACGGCGTCCACAGTGGAGATGGCCGATCTGGATGAAGATTACGATATTGCAGTCATTGATGAGGCGCAGATGGTCACAGATCCGGACCGGGGGCACTCCTGGACCCGGGCGATTCTGGGGCTTCAGGCGGGCGAGATTCATATCTGCATGAGTCCGGCGGCGGAGCAGGCAATCATCCATCTGATTCAGCTCTGCGGGGACGACTACGAGGAGGAGCGGTATGAGCGGAAGACCAAGCTTATCTGTGAGGATGAGGCTTTTGTATTTCCCGATGATGTAAGAAAAGGGGATGCACTGATCGTATTTTCCAAGAAGTCCGTGCTGGATGTGGCAGGCAGGCTGGAGGAGCAGAAGATCAATGCCAGCGTCATCTACGGGAGCCTCCCGCCGGAGATCCGCCGGCGGCAGATGCATCTGTTCAACAGCGGCAGGACGAAGGTGGTGGTGGCTACGGATGCCATCGGCATGGGTCTGAATCTTCCGGTCAGGCGGATTGTGTTTCTGCAGGCGGAAAAGTACGACGGGGTCAGCAGGCGGCCTCTGCTTGTGTCGGAGATCAAGCAGATCTCCGGCCGTGCCGGGCGCTTCGGAATCTATGACACCGGCTATGTGAATGCCATGGGAGACAGAGAGCTGGAGTATATCAGGGAACGGTATGAGGCAGCGGAAGAACCGGTAAGTCAGGTGAATCTGGGCTTTCCCCAGATCCTTCTGGATATTGAGGCGCCCATGGACGAGCTTCTGAAGATCTGGCATGATGTGACGCCCACGGAGCCATTTGTAAAGGAAAATATCGATGAGGCTTTGTTCCTGTACGAGCAGGCAAAACGTCAGAAGGAGATGATCGACGGCTTCGAGAACCGGCATACCCTGTACCGGATGATCACCTGTCCCATTGATATCAAGGACCGGTGGGTCGTGGAGCTGTGGCTTAAATACTGCAGAACGTATACAGCGGATGTGTCTCTGGACAAGCCGGTGCTCCGCCGGGATAAAAGCCGGGGTATCATGCAGTACGAGACCTATTACAAGCAGCTGGATCTGTATTATCAGTTCTCTCACCGGATGCAGAAGGTCATTGACGAGGAATGGCTGGACGCGGAGCGGGAGAAGACGGAGATGGCGATCATGCGTTATCTGACCAAAGGAAAGCATAACTATATTGCAAGATGCAGATACTGCGGGAAACTGCTCCCGCTGGGGTCTCCGTTCCAGGTATGCGATGCCTGCTATCACAGGAGATAACAGGGGACAGCCTGAACCATATAAAATCACGCAAAGAGACAGGCGTAACGGGATATAATGAAAGGAAAGGAGCAGCGGAGGAAAGCAGATGGCGACAAAAGAAAGCATAAAGGAGCGGACACAGAGCAGGATCAAGGTCCCCAGACAGTATCAGGTGCTGATCTATAACGATGATTTTACCCCCATGGATTTCGTGGTGGATGTCCTGATGCAGATCTTTGACAAGGATGAGGCGACGGCGACGGCGCTGATGCTGAGCGTCCACAAAGGGAGCCATGCGGTGGCGGGAGTCTATCCGAGAGATATCGCGCATACCAAGGCTGCGGAGGCAGTGCAGTGGGCGCGGGAAGAGGGATATCCGCTGAAAGTAGAGGCCGTGTGCCGGTAGAGAGGGAGACAGATAAAGGACGGGATCGATGGAATTTACAAAAAAGACGCAGAAGGTGATGGAATGCGCCGTCCGGCTGGCGCAGGAGAACCATCACCGGTATTTTATGCCGGAGCATATGGTCTATGGGATGACCTTTGATGAGGACTTTTGCAGAGAATATGAGGCGGGCGGCGGGGCAGCCGGGAAGCTTCGGAAGGACCTGCTGGGGTTTTTGAAGGAACAGGCGGGCGTGTCAGAGGAGCAGGACGGTCCTCAGGTGACGCTGGATGCCCAGATGGTCTTCCGCATGGCGGCAGAGCAGGCAGAGTCCAGCAGCCGGGAGGCGGTGGAGGTGAGTCATCTCCTGTCAGCGCTTATGCGGCTGGAGGACAGCTATGGGCGTTATTATATGGAAGTGCAGGACGTGGATCTGGTGGAGGTCCTGGGGGAGCTGTCCAGAGGAAGCCTGAGAGAAGAGCGGGGAGAGGCTGTGAAGGTGCCGGGGGCTTCGGCCGTATCCGGCGAGGATCCGGAGCCGGAGACAGGCGGGCAGCAGCGCTTCAGGAGCTTTCTGGAAAATATGAATGAGACGTGCAGGAGACAGAATCCGCTGATCGGACGGGAGGAGGAGCTGGAGAGGACCATACAGATCCTCTGCAGAAAGGATAAGAACAATGTACTCCATATAGGTGAGCCGGGGGTGGGAAAGACAGCCCTGGCCTACGGTCTGGCGCAGAAGATTGTAAAAGATGAAGTACCGGAACCCCTTAAAGGGGCTGTTTTGTACGCCCTGGATCTGGGAGGGCTTCTCTCGGGGACCCAGTACCGGGGAGACTTTGAGAAAAGGTTCAAAGAGATCATGGACGGTCTGAAGGAAGAGGCGCTGCCGATTCTCTATCTGGATGAGATCCATAATATTGTCGGCGCCGGTGCCGTGAACGGTGGAAGCCTCGACGCCGCCAATCTTCTGAAGCCTTACCTGGCGGCGGGACATATCCGCTTCATTGGGGCGACTACCTTTGAAGAATACAAAAAACATTTTTCCAGTCACAAAAGTCTGGTGAGACGATTCCAGAATGTGGAAGTCCGCGAGCCCTCCAGGGAAGAAGCTGTGGAGATTCTGAAGGGGTTAAGGTCCGGATATGAGCGGTTTCACGGCGTCCGCTATGGAGCGGGCGTGCTGGAGCATGCAGTGGAAGTGAGCAGCAGATACATCAATGAGCGTTTTCTTCCGGATAAAGCCATTGATCTGATCGATGAGGCAGGCGCCTGGAGGAGGCTTCATCCTCTGGAGCAGAAGACGCAGACAGTCAATAAGGCGCTTATTGACCAGGTCCTCTCAAAGACCTGCCGCATACCGGCGCAGACGGTGGAAAAAGGAGAGACAGAGAAGCTGGCTCATCTGGAGAGGAAGATCAGAAAGCAGATCTTCGGACAGGATGAAGCGGCGGCACAGGTGGTCAACGCGGTGAAATTCTCCCGGGCCGGACTGAACGACGAGAACAAGCCGGTGGCATCCTTTCTGTTTGTCGGACCTACGGGCGTGGGCAAGACAGAGCTTGCCAGAGTGCTGGCCGCGGAGCTGGGCATCTCCTTTCTGCGCTATGATATGAGCGAATACGCGGAAAAGCATACGGTGGCAAAGCTGATCGGAGCGCCGGCCGGATATGTGGGATACGAAGAGGGAGGGATCCTCACCGAGGAGATCCGCCGGCATCCCCATGCGGTGCTTCTGCTGGATGAGATCGAGAAGGCGCATCCGGATATTTTCAATGTGCTTCTGCAGGTCATGGATTATGCCACCCTGACTGATAATCAGGGACGGAAGGCGGACTTCCGCAATATCATTCTGATCATGACCTCCAATGCCGGTGCCAGCCGGATCGGAAAGAGCCGGATCGGATTCGGCAGCGGCCCCGTGAACACCGATGCGCTGATGGACGCTGTGAAACGGACTTTCCAGCCGGAGTTCCGGAACCGCCTGAGCCGGATCGTGCTGTTCGGCGGTATGGACGACCGTATGGCGGAGCAGATTACGGATAAAAAATTAAAGGAGCTTTCCGGAAAGCTTGCGGCGAAAAAGGTAGATCTTACGATCACGCCTCAGGCGGCGGCCTATGTGAGAAACGCAGGCATTACGAATGAATACGGGGCCAGAGAGATCGACCGCGTCATCGCGGGAGAGGTAAAGCCCCTGCTGGCGGAGCTTCTGCTGTTCGGCCGGCTGAAGCGGGGAGGTACCTGTACGCTTCTTCTGGAGGACGGCAGACTCGCCGTACATTGACATTATTTCGAGGCTTACAAAGGAGAAGATTATATGGAAGAAAACAAGATGGGCGTCATGCCCGTAAATAAACTGATTCTGTCCATGTCCCTGCCGATCATGGCATCCATGCTGGTGCAGGCGCTGTACAACATTGTGGACAGTATCTTTGTGTCGCAGATCAACGAAAATGCCCTGACTGCCGTATCCATGGCATTTCCCATACAGAATCTGATGATCGCTGTGGGTGTGGGAACGGCTGTGGGCGTCAATGCGCTGCTGGCGCGCTCCCTGGGAGAGAAGGACTTTAAAAAGGTAAACAGAATCGCAGAGAATGCAGTGTTCCTGGTGGGACTGAGCTATCTTCTGTTCCTGTTTATCGGTCTGTTCTGCCTGGACCTTTTCTATCGGAGTCAGACGGATATAGAGGAGATCATCGGGTATGGCAGAGAATATCTGGCCATCTGCTGCTGCTTCTCCTTCGGGATCTTCACACAGGTCATGTTCGAGCGGCTGCTGCAGGCCACCGGCAAGACCATCTACACCATGTTCACCCAGGGGATCGGCGCCATCGTCAACATTATTCTGGACCCCATCATGATTTTCGGACTCTGGGGGGGTCCGAAGATGGGTGTGGCGGGGGCTGCCGCGGCTACAGTCATCGGACAGATGGTGGCCGGAATACTCTCCGTATGGCTGAATCATACAAAAAATCATGAGGTGCACATTCAGATGAAGGGGTTCAGACCGGACCGGCAGGTGATCGCCCAGATCTATGGCATCGGCGTGCCGTCCATTATCATGCAGGCCATCGGTTCGGTTATGAATTACGGGATGAACCGGATCCTGATCTCTTTCACCTCCACAGCCACAGCGGTCTTCGGTGTCTACTTTAAGCTTCAGAGCTTTGTGTTTATGCCTGTCTTCGGACTGAACAACGGCGTGATTCCCATTGTCGCCTACAATTACGGCGCCAAGAATGCAGAACGGGTCCTGAGCACCATCAGGCACAGTATCTTCTATGCCATGTCCATTATGCTGCTGGGACTTGTGGTGTTCCAGGCCATACCGGGGCAGCTCCTTATACTCTTTAATGCTTCGGATACCATGGTCGGAATCGGGATCCCGGCGCTGCGCATTATCAGTCTGAGCTTTGTCCTGGCCGGCTTCTGTATCGCCTGCGGAAGTGTCTTCCAGGCGCTGGGCCGCTCGATGTACAGTATGCTTGTGTCCGTGGCCAGGCAGCTGGTAGTGCTGCTTCCTGCGGCATACGCGCTGTCAGGACTCGGCAATGTGGATCTGGTGTGGTGGTCGATTCCCATCGCCGAGCTCATGTCTCTTGCCATGACCATTTACTTTATGGTAAAGGTGGATCGGAAGGTTCTGGCGAAGATCCGGACCGCCGCCCGGTGAGACTGGGATATTTGACAGTTGCGAAGAGAGAAAGAACTGTATATAATAACCAGTATGAACGCCCGGCAACGGATGCAGGGCGGCCGCAGGGACGCAGGAAAAGAAAGCACGGGGATCCGGTATGAATACAGAGATGAACGACTGGCTGTGGGAGAAGATCACAGACCGGCAGGGAGAGACTTTTTATACCAAAAAAGGCCTGCCGTTTACCTATCATGTTAAGGGCGGGGAGCTGTTCGCCAGCCGGCGGGAGCGTTCCATCACCCGGAGTACCTTTGAGAAGGCGCTCCGGAAAATCCAGGAGGCTCCGGGGGAGATGTCCGGTCCCAAGAAACTGAACGTATACGGTGCGCCTTATGTATGGGCGATCCTCTGGGAGGTTTTTCTCAGGGAAGAAATGCAGGGAGGATGAGACATTGAATATTTTTGCAGAACTGATACATGCAGTCTATGATTTTAAAAGCTATCCGGTTTTCCGAAGGAACAAAGGAGGAAAGGCGTTTCTGTACGGACTGCTTCTGAGCGTCTTTTATCTTCTGCTGTCCATGCTCCTGCCCATGCTTGTGACACTCGTAAGTTTCGGAGGGTTCGGGAACGTTGTCCGGCAGTCCATTCCGGATTTCCGTCTGGAGGACGGCAGACTCTGGGTGGACGGGACATATGATGTCCAGGAGTATGACACAAATTACGGAGGCATCTATATAAAAGTTGATACGGAAAGACCCATCACGGAGGAGATTACGGATGTGGACCTCCTGGCCTTTGACCGGGTTCTGGTGATGGATGACGAGCATATGATCGTGAAGGCGGAGGAGGGCCAGTCCCTGCGTATTGCCTATACGGATCTGGACCTGGGAGACTGGAGCAGAGACGAGATGATGCAGACCTTCCTGCCGCTTCTGCCGGCGTTTCTGTGGTTTTTGTTCGTGGTCCTTGTCTGTGCCGGGCTTCTGGGGTTCTACGGCAGCGCCCTTGTGGTGGCAGTGATCGGGAGCATCATGTCTGCTGTCATGGGTTGCGGGCTGAAGTTCGGAGAGCTGTATAAGCTGGCCATCTATGCCCGGACTCCGGCGCTTCTGGTGGAGACCGTCTATGCCTGGATCCCTCTGGTGATCAGTTATTTCTATGTGATCAGCTACGGGGTCTCCGCCCTCTATATGTGGAAAGCGCTGAAGCTTATCAAAGAGGAGTCGCTGGAGCCGCCGAAGACCGGATGGACCGGAGGTACCTGGTAAAAAGATCGGCAAAAGCCTTGACTTCCATGGCATGCTATGTTATAGTAGCCTTGCGAATGGAAGTTTGGGCTTTTTTTTTATGCCTAAAAATTGGTGCTCTTCCATAGGACACCAGAGAAAAAGTAAAAAAGCGAGGTGGAAAGTTGTGCGCGTAAGGATCACATTGGCATGTACGGAGTGCAAACAGCGTAACTACAACATGACAAAAGAGAAAAAGCTTCATCCGGACCGGATGGAGACAAAGAAATACTGCCGTTTCTGCAAGAGACATACTCTTCATAAAGAGACGAAGTAATGAAACCCCGGCGAGTAAAGGAAGTGACAAGATGGGAGATACGAAAAAGGCGCAGAAGCCGTCCTGGGTAAAAGGGATCAAAGCCGAATTTAAGAAGATTGTCTGGCCGGATCAGAAATCACTTACAAAGCAGACCATAGCGGTAGTCGGTACCTCTGTCGCTCTGGCACTCATTATCAAGATACTGGATATGCTCATGACCTTCGGGATCGACATTCTGGTAACATTATAGTTCAGGGGAAAGGTGATTTTATGTCAGAAGCAAACTGGTATGTAGTCCATACCTATTCGGGATATGAGAACAAGGTCAAGGCGAACATCGAGAAGACCATCGAGAACCGGCATCTGGAGGAGCAGATCCTTGAGGTCAGAGTGCCGATGCAGTATGTAGTGGAGATGAAGGACGGCCAGAGCCGTCAGGTCCCGAAGAAGATGTTCCCGGGTTATGTTCTGATCAATATGATCATGAACGACGATACCTGGTATGTGGTCCGTAATACCAGAGGCGTGACCGGATTTGTCGGTCCCGGATCGAAACCAGTTCCGCTTACAGACGAAGAGATGAGGCCGCTGGGGATCCGCACAGATCATGTACAGATGAGCTATGCGGAAGGAGACAGCGTGGTCGTCCTGGGAGGCGTATGGAAAGATACGGTAGGTGTCATTCAGGCGATCAATGAAAACAAGCAGAGTGTGACGATCAACGTCGACCTGTTCGGCCGTGAAACGCCGGTTGAGATAAGTTTCACAGAGATCAGAAAACTGTAAAAAGCAAAATGGTCCCCGGGGCAGTGTCTTCGAGGATCGTGGGAGGGATATTTACCCACAGGGAATAGACCCGCCATTACCACAATAGGAGGTGCCTTAATCATGGCAAAAAAAGTTACAGGTTATATCAAATTACAGATTCCCGCGGGGAAGGCTACGCCGGCTCCCCCGGTAGGTCCGGCACTTGGTCAGCATGGTGTGAACATCGTGCAGTTTACCAAGGAGTTCAATGCCAGGACTGCGGACCAGGGAGATATGATCATCCCGGTCGTTATCACGGTGTATGCTGACAGAAGCTTCAGCTTTATTACCAAGACTCCGCCGGCAGCAGTATTACTGAAGAAGGCATGTGGACTGAAGACAGCATCTGCCAATTCCAAGAAAGACAAAGTCGCTACGATCAAGAGATCCGAGGTTCAGAAGATCGCGGAACTGAAGATGCCGGATCTCACAGCCGGAAGCCTGGATGCAGCCATCAGCATGATCGCCGGTACTGCAAGAAGCATGGGCATCACAGTAGTAGATGACTGAGACTGTTGCTGATAGACAGAGTGGGAGGGAGAATTACCCACAGGGCATAAACCCGCCATTACCACAAGGAGGTTAATGAAGATTATGAAACATGGTAAGAAATACGTTGAAGCTTTAAAATCCTACGACAAGCTCACACAATATGACAGAGATGAAGCCATTACGCTGGTGAAGAAGCTGGCGGTGGCAAAATTTGACGAGACCATCGAGGCTCATATCAGGACCGGCTGCGACGGCCGTCACGCAGATCAGCAGATCCGCGGTGCGGTGGTACTGCCTCACGGAACCGGCAAGCAGGTGCGTGTACTGGTGTTCGCCAAGGGCGCGAAGGCTGACGAAGCACAGGCTGCAGGTGCAGAGTTCGTGGGCGCGGAAGAACTGGTGCCGAAGATCCAGGGCGGATGGCTGGATTTCGACGTCGTAGTTGCGACGCCGGATATGATGGGCGTTGTGGGACGTCTGGGCCGTGTACTGGGACCCAAGGGCCTCATGCCGAACCCGAAGGCCGGTACGGTGACCATGGACGTGACCAAGGCGGTCAACGATATCAAAGCAGGTAAGATCGAGTACAGGCTCGACAAGACCAACATTATCCACGTGCCGATCGGAAAGGCTTCTTTCACCGAGGAGCAGTTAGCGGACAACTTCCAGACGCTTATGGATGCCATTAACAAGGCAAAGCCTGCCGCTGTCAAGGGCCAGTTCTTAAAGAGCGTAACTATCGCTCCCACCATGGGCCCGGGCGTGAAGGTGAATCCCATGAAGCTTTCTTAAAAGATTCAGAGAGAATTTTTAAAAAGCAGATTGACATCCGCTATAGAATATGTTATTTTGAATTGCAGCGGGCCGTGCCGGAAGCAGAAGGCGCTGCCTGCGCACAATGTATGACTGCCCGAAGACAGCAGGTGCTGTAAAGCATAAGTTGCAAACGCCTGCCGAGGAAAGCATTCGTTTCTGGAATGACTTACGAAACCTCTGTGTCCCGGCACAGGGGTTTTGGTTTTCACAGGATTGATTCAGGTTGTCATCGGAAAATCTATAAGGAGGAAACCAGTCATGGCAAAAGTTGAACTGAAAAGACCGATCGTAGAAGAGATCGCTGCCAACCTGGAAGGCGCAGCCGGTGTCGTTCTCGTAGACCACTGCGGCCTGACCGTAGAGCAGGACACCCAGCTCCGTAAGCAGATGAGAGCAGAAGGGATCATCTACAAGGTCTATAAGAACACCATGCTGAACTTCGCGATCAAGGGGACCGAGTTTGAGCCTCTGGCACAGCATCTGGAGGGACCGTCTGCAGTGGCGATCTCCAGGAACGATGCAACTGCTCCGGCAAGGATCATCGCGAATTTCGCCAAGACAGCGAACAAGCTGGAGATCAAAGCAGGTGTCGTGGAAGGCAACTACTATGATGCGAAGGGTATGACTGCCATTGCCAATGTACCGTCCAGAGAAGTTCTTCTGGGAAGACTTTTTGGCAGCATGAACAGTCCCATCGCAAACTTTGCCCGCGTGGTGAAACAGATCGCAGAGAGCAAAGAGGCGTAGAGAACAGGAACCTGCCCCGGGCGGGATCCGGCATCCTGTGGCGTCTGCCGGATGAGGCAGAGCATGGGAGAAGCTACATGATCAGGAAAGAATACTACAATATGGAGGTAGATCAAAATGGCAAAATTAACTACTGCAGAATTTATTGATGCAATCAAAGAGCTGACGGTATTAGAGTTAAATGAACTGGTAAAGGCATGTGAGGAAGAGTTCGGCGTATCTGCAGCAGCAGGCGTTGTTGCAGTTGCAGCAGCAGACGGCGGCGCAGCAGCAGCTGAGGAGAAGGATTCCTTCGATGTAGAGCTGACAGAGGTTGGCCCGAACAAGGTTAAGGTTATCAAAGTTGTCCGTGAAGCTACCGGTCTCGGCCTGAAAGAGGCAAAAGACGTGGTAGACGGTGCACCGAAGATCGTGAAAGAGGGCGCTTCCAAGGCTGAGGCTGAGGAGCTTAAGGCAAAACTGGAAGGCGAAGGCGCTAAGGTTACCTTAAAATAATCAGACAAAAGATTCGGAGGGATATCGCACAGGCGGTATCCCTTTTTACACTTTCTGCTTTCCGTTTTCTGGAAAAACTCGTTGACAAGGGGAAAAGTTTGTGATATTATGGACAATGCACTATTGTGGTTAGGTATGCTCTATACCTTGCCTGGTGTTTTGCAGCCATTTTATCGAGAAAATGCAGTTATCAAATATATAAGGGGTGAAATGTCAATGGAAAAGAACAGAATCAAACCTGTCAGATCTGGCAAGAGCAGCAGGATGAGCTATTCGAGGAAAAAGGAAGTCCTTGAGATGCCGAATCTGATAGAGGTCCAGAGAGATTCCTACCAGTGGTTTCTGAACGAAGGGCTCCGCGAGGCATTTGCGGATATTTCTCCGATCACGGACTACAGCGGGAAACTCAGCCTGGAGTTCACTGACTTTACGCTGGACAAAGAAGGTGCCAAGTACACGATCGATGAGTGTAAAGAACGGGACGCAACTTATGCCGCTCCTTTAAAAGTGCGGGTCCGTCTTTACAATAAAGAGATAGATGACATCACCGAGCATGAGATCTTTATGGGCGATCTGCCGCTGATGACCGAGACCGGAACCTTCGTTATCAACGGAGCGGAGCGTGTCATAGTCAGCCAGTTGGTGCGGTCCCCCGGCATCTATTATGGCATTGACCATGATAAGGTTGGAAAGCTTCTGTTCTCCTGTACCGTGATCCCCAACCGCGGTGCATGGCTGGAATATGAGACAGATTCCAATGACGTATTCTATGTCCGCGTTGACAGAACCCGTAAGGTGCCGATCACGGTCCTGATCCGTGCGCTTGGCTACGGCACCAATGCAGAGATCCTGGAGATGTTCGGAGAAGAGCCGAAGATCGTGGCGTCCCTTGCCAAGGATACGGCAGAGAATTATCAGGAAGGACTTCTGGAACTGTACAAGAAGATCCGTCCAGGTGAGCCTCTTGCTGTGGAGAGTGCGGAGAGTCTGATCACCGGTATGTTTTTCGACCCCAGAAGATATGATCTTGCGAAGGTAGGCCGTTATAAATTTAACAAAAAATTATCCCTGAAAAACCGTATCCGCGGCCAGGTGCTGGCGGAGGATGTGGTGGATACTTCCACCGGCGAAGTGCTGGCGGAGGCAGGCACAAGAGTAGATGCGGTCCTGGCAGATGCGATTCAGGACAGCGGTGTGCCCTGCGTGTGGATCCGGGGGGAAGAGCGCAATATCAAGGTGCTCACCAACCGGATGGTGGATCTGAAGAAACATGTGGACTGTGAACCGCGGGAGCTGGGAATCCGGGAGCTGGTATATTATCCGGTGCTCCAGAAACTCATGGAGGAATATACAGACCAGGAGGAACTGAAGGAAGCCATCAAAAGGGATGCGTCGGAGCTGGTGCCCAAGCATATTACCAAAGATGATATCCTGGCGTCCATCAACTACAACATGCATCTGGAGTATGGGCTCGGGAATGCGGATGATATCGACCATCTGGGCAACCGCCGGATCCGTGCGGTGGGCGAGCTGCTTCAGAATCAGTACCGGATCGGTCTCTCCCGTCTGGAGAGAGTGGTGCGGGAGCGTATGACAACCCAGGATACAGAGGGGATCACGCCTCAGTCTCTGATCAATATCAAACCGGTGACGGCATCGGTGAAGGAGTTCTTTGGATCTTCCCAGCTGTCCCAGTTCATGGATCAGAACAATCCGCTGGGTGAATTAACGCATAAAAGGCGCCTGTCGGCACTGGGACCGGGCGGTCTGTCCCGTGACCGTGCGGGCTTTGAGGTCCGTGACGTGCATTATTCCCATTATGGGAGAATGTGTCCCATAGAGACGCCGGAGGGTCCCAACATCGGTCTGATCAACTCGCTCGCATGCTATGCGCGGATCAACGAGTATGGCTTTGTGGAAGCACCCTACCGGAAGATCGACAAGTCAGACCCGAAGAATCCAAGAGTAACGGAGGATGTGGTCTATATGACCGCGGATGAAGAGGACAATTATCATGTGGCGCAGGCGAACGAGCCTCTGGATGAGAACGGGTATTTTGTGAGAAACAACGTATCCGGCCGCTATCGGGAAGAGACGCAGGAATATGAGAAGACCATGTTTGATTTCATGGACGTGTCTCCGAAGATGGTGTTTTCCGTGGCAACGGCGCTGATCCCGTTCCTGGAGAACGACGATGCCAACCGTGCGCTTATGGGCTCCAACATGCAGCGTCAGGCCGTGCCGCTGATGCTGACCGAGACTCCGGTGGTGGGGACCGGTATGGAGGAAAAGACGGCAGTGGACTCCGGTGTGTGTGTGATCGCCAGAAATTCCGGCGTGGTGGAGCGTTCCGTATCCAATGAGATCGTGGTGCGTCTGGATAACGGTGTGCGGGATACCTATCACCTGACCAAGTTTACCCGGAGCAACCAGAGCAACTGCTACAATCAGAGACCCATCGTTTTCAAGGGGGACCGGGTGGAGGCAGGACAGGTGATCGCAGACGGTCCGTCCACTTCCAACGGTGAGATCGCTCTGGGCAAGAACCCGCTGATCGGATTCATGACCTGGGAAGGCTATAACTATGAGGATGCGGTCCTGTTAAGTGAGAGACTGGTTATGGATGACGTCTATACGTCGATCCATATTGAAGAATATGAAGCAGAAGCCCGCGACACCAAGCTGGGGCCGGAAGAGATCACCCGGGATGTACCGGGGGTGGGCGATGATGCGCTGAAGGATCTGGACAGCAGAGGTATCATCCGCGTAGGTGCGGAGGTCCGTGCCGGAGATATCCTGGTGGGTAAGGTGACGCCCAAGGGAGAGACCGAGCTGACCGCAGAGGAGAGACTTCTGCGGGCGATCTTCGGCGAGAAGGCGCGGGAAGTCCGCGATACCTCCCTGAAGGTACCCCACGGGGAATACGGCATCGTTGTGGATGCCAAAGTGTTTACCAGAGAGAACGGAGATGAACTGTCTCCGGGCGTGAATCAGGCTGTCCGTATCTATATTGCCCAGAAGAGAAAGATCTCTGTGGGTGACAAGATGGCAGGACGCCATGGCAACAAGGGTGTGGTCTCCCGTGTGCTTCCGGTGGAGGATATGCCGTTCCTTCCCAACGGGCGTCCCCTGGACATCGTTCTGAACCCCCTGGGTGTGCCGTCCCGTATGAATATCGGACAGGTTCTGGAGATCCATCTGAGCCTTGCGGCAAAGGCGCTGGGCTTCAATGTGGCAACTCCGGTCTTTGACGGTGCCAACGAGAATGACATTATGGACACTCTGGATCTGGCGAATGATTATGTCAACCTTGACTGGAATGAATTTAAGGCAAAGCATGAGCAGGAGCTGCTTCCGGAGGTTATGGATTATCTGTATGAAAACAGAGAGCACAGAAAGCTCTGGAAGGGTGTACCCATTTCCCGCGACGGGAAAGTACGTCTGCGGGACGGACGGACAGGCGAGTATTTCGACAGTCCGGTCACCATCGGCCACATGCATTATCTGAAGCTTCATCATCTGGTGGACGACAAGATCCATGCACGTTCCACCGGACCCTACTCTCTCGTCACCCAGCAGCCTCTGGGCGGCAAGGCGCAGTTTGGCGGCCAGCGTTTTGGAGAGATGGAGGTGTGGGCGCTGGAAGCATACGGCGCATCCTACACCCTGCAGGAGATTCTGACCGTGAAGTCAGATGATGTCATCGGACGTGTGAAGACCTACGAAGCGATCATTAAGGGCGACAATATCCCGGAATCGGGTATTCCTGAATCCTTTAAGGTGCTGCTGAAAGAGCTGCAGTCCCTGGGACTGGATGTGCGCGTGCTCAGAGATGACAACACGGAAGTGGAGATCATGGAGAGCAGCGAATACGGGGATGTGGACATCCGTTCCATCCTGGAAAGCGACAGCAAACGCTACAACCGCGAGGAAAATGAATCTTTCGGAGCCTTCGGCTACAGCAAACAGGAGTTCGAGGGAGATGAACTGGTCGATGTGGAGGAAGACAGCACAGAAGAAGAGGATATGGATCCTCTGGATCTGGACGAAGAGATTGATTATGAATAGGAGGTGCCGTTCATGCCGGAAACAACGAATAACGAGGTCTATCAGCCGATGACCTTTGATGCGATCAAGATAGGCCTTGCATCCCCGGAGACGATCAGGGAGTGGTCAAGGGGAGAAGTGAAGAAGCCGGAGACCATCAATTACAGGACACTGAAGCCGGAGAAGGACGGTCTGTTCTGCGAGAAGATCTTCGGACCGAGCAAGGACTGGGAGTGCCACTGCGGAAAATATAAAAAGATCCGCTACAAAGGCGTGGTCTGCGACCGGTGCGGCGTGGAAGTCACCAAATCCAATGTCCGCCGGGAACGGATGGGCCATATCGAGCTGGCGGCGCCGGTGTCCCATATCTGGTATTTCAAGGGGATTCCCAGCCGTATGGGGCTGATCCTGGATCTGTCTCCCAGAACGCTGGAGAAGGTCCTGTACTTTGCCTCCTATATTGTACTGGATCCCGGTAAGACAGAGCTTTTATATAAACAGGTGCTCTCCGAGAAAGAGTATCAGGATATGCGGGAAAAGTACCCGGAAGCAGGTGCTTTCCGCGTGGGCATGGGAGCAGAGTCCATCAAGGAGCTTCTTGCTTCCATCGATCTGGAAAAGGATTCGGAGGAATTAAAAGCAGGACTTAAGAATGCCTCCGGACAGAAGCGCGCCCGCATCATCAAGCGGCTGGAAGTGGTGGAGGCTTTCCGGGGCTCCGGAAACAAGCCGGAATGGATGATCATGGATGCGATTCCGGTGATCCCGCCGGATCTGCGGCCCATGGTGCAGCTGGACGGCGGACGTTTTGCCACCTCTGACCTGAATGATCTGTACAGAAGGATCATCAACCGCAACAACCGTCTCCAGAGGCTTCTGGATCTGGGGGCGCCGGATATCATCGTCCGCAATGAGAAGCGCATGCTTCAGGAAGCGGTGGACGCCCTGATTGACAACGGCAGAAGAGGCCGTCCGGTCACAGGACCGGGCAACCGGGCTCTGAAATCCCTGTCCGACATGCTGAAAGGAAAATCCGGCCGTTTCCGTCAGAATCTGCTGGGAAAACGTGTGGACTATTCCGGCCGTTCCGTTATCGTGGTGGGGCCGGAGCTGAAGATCTATCAGTGCGGTCTTCCCAAGGAGATGGCCATTGAACTGTTCAAGCCCTTTGTTATGAAGGAGCTGGTGGCCAACGGCTCGGCCCACAACATCAAGAGCGCCAAGAAGATGGTGGAACGCCTGCAGACCGAGGTGTGGGATGTGCTGGAGGAAGTCATCAAGGAGCATCCGGTGATGCTGAACCGTGCGCCTACCCTGCACCGTCTGGGTATCCAGGCATTTGAGCCGATCCTGGTGGAAGGCAAGGCCATCAAGCTGCATCCGCTGGTGTGTACCGCGTTCAATGCAGACTTTGACGGTGACCAGATGGCAGTCCATCTGCCCCTGTCCGTGGAGGCTCAGGCAGAGTGCCGGTTTCTGCTGCTTTCGCCCAATAACCTTCTGAAGCCTTCCGACGGCGGTCCCGTGGCGGTTCCGTCGCAGGATATGGTCCTTGGTATCTATTACCTGACCCAGGAGAGACCGGGGGCGCTGGGAGAAGGAAAGGCATTCCGGAATGTCAACGAGGCGATTCTGGCTTATGAGAACGGTGCGCTGACGCTCCAGAGCCGGATCAAGGTCCGGGTCAGCAAGAAGCGTCCGGATGACACCTGGATCCACAGCACGGAGGAATCCACGCTGGGCCGTTTCATTTTCAATGAAATCCTTCCCCAGGATCTGGGATTTGTGGACCGGAGCATCCCGGGCAACGAGCTGAAACTGGAAGTGGATTTCCACGTGGGCAAAAAGGGACTGAAGCAGATCCTTGAGAAGGTCATCAATACCCATGGCGCCACAAGGACGGCGGAAGTGCTGGATGATATCAAGTCCATGGGATATAAATATTCCACCAGAGCGGCCATGACCGTATCCATCTCGGATATGACCGTGCCGCCGGAGAAGCCTGAGCTGATCAAAAAAGCACAGGATACGGTGGATAAGATCACCCGCAATTACAAGCGCGGCAAGATCACGGAAGAAGAACGTTACAAAGAGGTCGTAGAGACCTGGAAAGAGACCGATGCGGTGCTGACCAAGGCGCTCCTGGACGGTCTTGATAAATACAACAATATTTATATGATGGCGGATTCCGGAGCCCGCGGTTCCGACAAGCAGATCAAACAGCTCGCCGGCATGCGCGGACTGATGGCGGATACCACCGGACATACCATCGAGCTGCCCATCAAATCCAATTTCCGTGAGGGACTGGACGTACTGGAATATTTCATGTCTGCTCACGGTGCAAGAAAGGGTCTGTCTGATACGGCTCTTCGTACGGCGGACTCCGGATACCTGACCAGGCGTCTGGTAGATGTGTCTCAGGAGCTGATCGTACGTGAGATGGACTGTAACGAAGGAAAAGACGCGGAGATCCCGGGCATGGAGGTCAGCGCGTTTACGGACGGCAAGGAGTTGATCGAGTCCCTGCAGGAACGGATCACCGGCCGTTTTACCTGTGAGGATATCTGTGACAAGGACGGCAATGTCATTGTAAAAGCGAACCATATGATTACACCCAGACGGGCGGCCGCTGTGGTGAACTATGGAGTAGATAAGGACGGAAAACCCTTTGACCGGATCAAGATCCGTACAGCGCTTACCTGCCGTTCCCATATCGGCGTCTGTGCCAAATGCTACGGTGCCAACATGGCCACAGGCGAGGCCGTGCAGGTGGGTGAGACCGTTGGTATCATCGCCGCTCAGTCCATCGGTGAGCCGGGTACCCAGCTGACCATGCGTACGTTCCATACGGGCGGCGTGGCAGGCGGCGATATCACCCAGGGTCTTCCCCGTGTGGAGGAGCTTTTCGAGGCGAGAAAGCCAAAGGGTCTTGCGATTGTTACGGAAATCGCAGGTGTTGCCTCCATTAATGACATGAAAAAGAAACGGGAGATCATCGTCAGCAATACCGAATCCGGAGAGGCGAAGACCTACCTGATTCCTTTTGATTCCCGGATCAAGATTCTGGACGGGAGTTATGTGGAGGCAGGCGATGCCCTCACGGAAGGAAGCATTAACCCTCATGATATTCTGAAGATCAAGGGCGTGCGTGCCGTACAGGATTACCTGCTGCAGGAGGTGCAGAGAGTGTACCGTCTGCAGGGTGTGGAGATCAATGACAAGCATATCGAGATGATTGTCCGTCAGATGCTGAAGAAGATCCGCATTGAAGATAACGGGGACAGCGATTTCCTTCCGGGCACTCTTGTGGATATTCTGGAGTATGAGGATATGAACGAGAAGCTGACGGAGGAGGGAAAGCTTCCGGCGGACGGAAAACAGGTGCTGCTTGGAATCACCAAGGCTTCCCTCGCCACCAATTCCTTCCTGTCTGCCGCCTCCTTCCAGGAGACCACCAAGGTACTGACGGAAGCGGCCATTAAGGGTAAGGTGGATCCGTTGATCGGTCTGAAAGAAAATGTCATCATCGGAAAACTGATTCCGGCAGGCACCGGCATGAAGCGCTACCGGGATGTGAAGCTGAACACGGACCTGGAGGAAGATGATTCCCTGGAGGTCAGCGAGGAAGCAGAAGAAGAACCGGCGGAGACTTTCACAGAAGAGCAGGAGGAAGAGACCTTTGACGAAGGAGAAGACATGGATGCAGAAGACGGAATGGACGATGCAGACATGGATGACCCGGAGGAAGATGAGGAAG
Source organism: Lachnospiraceae bacterium (assembly GCA_910574805.1). Taxonomy (GTDB): domain Bacteria; phylum Bacillota; class Clostridia; order Lachnospirales; family Lachnospiraceae; genus Hominiventricola. The sequence goes on from CAJTCV010000014.1 coordinate 99,900, forward strand.
AAGAACTCCTGGAGCTGACAGAAGAGGAATAAAGAGATTATATACAGGGAAAGAGGATAGCCGCATGGACGGGTATCCTCTTTCTTTCATGAAAAGCATATATCATGACTGAACCCGGGAGAAGCTCAGCGTTTCCGTCTCTTTGCCAGCGGTCGAAAGATGGTCATACGTCCGATGAAACAAAAGAACTGCACCATCAGGACACCGGCCAGCACGCCGATGCTGTCGATCCCCACGTCTTTTCTGGAAGGTCCCCGGCCGGCCACGAAGGACTGATGATATTCGTCCAGCGCGGCAAAGCCCACACAGAAGCCGCCTGCCAGAAGCGGCAGCCACAGCCCCCGTACGCCGTAGACATAGAGCGGAAAGGAGACGGACACTGCCAGCAGAAAATATTCAGTCATATGCGCCAGCTTCCGGACCGGATAATGGATTCTTTCTATGTAATAATCCATATCACTTCCGGACCAGTGCAGATCGAAGGCTTCATTGGCAGATTCTACGATGATCTCGCTGACCCTGTAGCTTAAGTTTCCGGAGACTGTTCCGCTCTGGGAAGAAAAAGAGAAGATCAGGTACATCATGAATATTGCGGGCAGAAAAGAAAAAGGTTTCAAAAGCGCCCTTAAAAATGCTTTTAACATGTAAGATGACTCCTTTTTAAAATTTGCCTTATCATAGCACCAAAGAGATGCGGTGTCCAGCGAATTAAGAGAATCCTAAGAAACGGATTGTTTTATCAGGTTCCGGACTGCAAAATATGTGAATTGCGCAAAACCGCTTGACAAGGCAAAGGGGATTATATATAATAATCAGGCATGCGTGCAGGACACGGGTGCTTTTCAGCGAGTCTGAAAGAACAGCAGTCATGGTAAGGACTCTTACCGTCGCAGGATAAACCTGCCACAAATATGCAGGAGGTGAAAGGAATGCCAACATTTAACCAGTTAGTAAGAAAAGGAAGACAGACATCTGTGAAGAAGTCCACTGCTCCGGCTCTCCAGAAAGGATTCAATTCCCTGAGAAAGAGACCGATCGACGCATCCGCACCGCAGAAGCGCGGCGTATGCACCGCAGTGAAGACCGCGACTCCGAAGAAGCCGAACTCCGCCCTTCGTAAGATCGCCAGAGTACGTCTTTCCAATGGTATCGAGGTTACCAGCTATATTCCGGGTGAAGGCCACAACCTTCAGGAGCACAGCGTTGTGCTGATCCGCGGAGGCAGGGTAAAAGACCTTCCGGGTACCAGATATCATATCGTCCGCGGAACTCTGGATACCGCTGGTGTGGCGAAGAGACGTCAGGCACGTTCCAAATACGGTGCCAAGAGACCGAAAGACGCCAAGAAATAAAAAGCTCCCGGTCTGACCGGACATGCGCCGGGACAGGGCGCACAATGGACCAGCAGGTCCGAAAACAGATAAAGAATCACAAACAGAACTATGATGGTTGGCATCGCATAAGCGCTGCCCTGTGCCAGGAGTTCCTCTCATCAGAGAGACTTATGACTGCGGGTTTTAAGATAGAAGGATTACCGGGCACGAACACACGTAGAACGACACATGTGAGTACCTGTGATTTAATTCATCATTAAGGAGGGAAGTAACGTGCCACGTAAAGGACATACTCAGAAAAGAGACGTATTGGCAGATCCGCTGTACAATAATAAGGTGGTCACCAAGCTGATCAACAATATCATGCTGGACGGCAAGAAAGGTGTAGCACAGAAGATCGTGTACGGCGCATTTGCAAGAGTAGAAGCTAAGACCGAGAAGCCGGCGCTGGAAGTCTTTGAGGAGGCCATGAACAACATCATGCCGCTTCTGGAGGTGAAGGCAAGGCGTATCGGAGGCGCAACCTATCAGGTGCCCATCGAAGTAAGAGCGGACCGCCGTCAGGCGCTGGCTCTGCGCTGGCTGACCATGTTCTCCCGCAAGAGAGGCGAGAAGACCATGGAAGAGCGGCTGGCAAATGAGATCATGGATGCAGCGAACAACACCGGTGCAGCCGTGAAGAGAAAAGAAGACATGCACAAGATGGCAGAGGCGAACAAGGCATTTGCACATTACAGATTCTAGGAGGAAAATCCATTGGCTGGAAGAGAATATCCGTTGGAGAGGACCAGGAATATCGGGATTATGGCTCATATCGATGCGGGCAAGACCACATTGACCGAGCGTATCCTGTACTATACTGGTGTGAACTATAAGATCGGTGATACTCATGAAGGTACTGCGACCATGGACTGGATGGAGCAGGAGCAGGAGAGAGGTATCACGATCACTTCCGCAGCTACGACCTGTCACTGGACCCAGCAGGAAAACTGCAAGGCAAAACCGGGTGCTCTCGAGCATCGTATCAACATCATTGATACCCCGGGCCATGTTGACTTTACCGTAGAGGTGGAGCGTTCCCTTCGTGTGCTGGACGGCGCGGTAGGCGTCTTCTGTGCGAAGGGCGGTGTTGAGCCTCAGTCTGAGAACGTATGGCGTCAGGCTGACACCTACAATGTACCCCGTATGGCGTTCATCAACAAGATGGATATCCTGGGGGCAGATTTTTATAATGCAGTGGAGATGATCAAGACCCGTCTGGGCAAGAACGCCATCTGCCTGCAGCTTCCCATCGGCAAGGAAGATTCCTTTCAGGGAATCATCGACCTGTTCGAGATGAAAGCATATATTTACAATGATGATAAGGGCGACGACATTTCCATCACCGATATTCCGGATGATATGAAAGACGACGCCGAGTTATACCGCACCGAGCTGGTGGAGAAGATCTGCGAGCTGGATGACGATCTGATGATGGAGTATCTGGAGGGTGAGGAGCCGTCTGTGGAATCCATGAAGGCGGCGCTGAGAAAGGCTACCTGCGAGTGTACGGCAGTTCCGGTATGCTGCGGAAGCGCTTACAGAAACAAGGGCGTACAGAAGCTTCTGGATGCAGTGCTGGAGTATATGCCGGCGCCCACCGATATCCCGGCCATCAAGGGTACGGATATGGACGGCAACGAAGTGGAGAGACATTCTTCTGACGAGGAGCCCTTCTCCGCTCTGGCATTCAAGATCATGGCGGACCCGTTTGTAGGAAAGCTGGCGTTCTTCCGCGTGTACTCCGGTACGATGAATTCCGGTTCCTATGTATACAACTCCACCAAGGGCAAGAAGGAGCGTGTAGGACGTATCCTTCAGATGCACGCCAACAAGAGGCAGGAGCTGGACAAGGTGTATTCCGGCGATATCGCTGCAGCGGTAGGTTTCAAACTGACTACCACCGGTGATACGATCTGTGACGAGCAGCATCCGGTGATCCTGGAGTCCATGGAATTCCCGGAGCCGGTTATTGAGCTGGCCATCGAGCCCAAGACCAAGGCAGGCCAGGGCAAGCTGGGCGAGTCCCTTGCGAAGCTGGCGGAGGAGGATCCGACCTTCCGTGCGCATACGGATCCGGAGACCGGCCAGACGATTATCGCAGGTATGGGCGAGCTCCATCTGGAGATCATCGTGGACCGTCTGCTGCGTGAGTTCAAGGTAGAGGCGAACGTAGGCGCGCCGCAGGTTGCTTACAAGGAGACCTTCACCAAGGCGGTGGATGTGGATTCCAAGTATGCGAAGCAGTCCGGCGGACGCGGACAGTATGGACACTGTAAAGTACACTTTGAGCCCATGGATGCCAACGGCGAAGAGCTGTTCAAGTTCGATTCTTCCGTTGTCGGCGGTGCGATTCCGAAGGAATATATCCCGGCAGTCGGCGAAGGCATCGAGGAAGCGGCAAAGGCAGGTATCCTCGGCGGATTCCCGGTACTGGGTATCCACGCGACGGTATTCGACGGTTCTTATCATGAGGTCGACTCCTCGGAGATGGCGTTCCACATCGCCGGTTCTCTGGCATTCAAGGAGGCCATGCAGAAAGCGGGAGCAGTGCTTCTGGAGCCGATCATGAAGGTCGAGGTTACGACGCCGGAGGATTATATGGGAGACGTTATCGGCGATATCAACTCCCGCCGGGGACGCATCGAGGGCATGGAGGATATCGGCGGAGGCAAGATGATCCGCGGATATGTACCGCTGGCGGAGATGTTCGGATATGCGACCGATCTTCGTTCCAGAACCCAGGGACGCGGCAACTATTCCATGTTCTTTGAGAAATATGAGCAGGTTCCCAAGAGCGTACAGGAAAAAGTTCTTGCTGCAAAGACAAAATAAACCAGAAACAGGCTTGCAAAAAATGTCCGTATGAAATATAATCAAGGATAGCGAGTGAAATAAAGAAAATCGTAGAAGTTATCTGATCTAAAGGAGGAAAACAAAAATGGCAAAAGCTAAGTTCGACAGAACTAAACCACATTGTAATATCGGAACCATCGGTCACGTTGACCATGGTAAAACCACTCTGACCGCAGCAATCACCAAGGTTCTTTCCGAGAGAGTTGCCGGCAACACCGCTACTGATTTCGAGAACATTGATAAAGCTCCGGAAGAGAGAGAGCGTGGAATCACCATTTCTACCGCGCACGTAGAGTATGAGACCGAGAAGAGACATTACGCACACGTTGACTGCCCCGGCCATGCGGACTATGTAAAGAACATGATCACCGGTGCGGCTCAGATGGACGGCGCAATCCTTGTGGTTGCTGCTACAGACGGCGTTATGGCACAGACCAAGGAGCACATCCTTCTGTCCCGTCAGGTAGGCGTTCCCTATATCGTTGTGTTCATGAACAAATGCGATATGGTAGACGACGAGGAGCTTCTGGAGCTGGTGGAGATGGAGATCACCGAGCAGCTTGAGGAGTACGAGTTCACGGACTGCCCGATCATCAAAGGTTCCGCACTGAAAGCTCTGGAAGAGCCGTCCAGCGAGTGGGGAGACAAGATCATGGAGCTTATGGCTACTGTTGACGAGTATATCCCGGACCCGCAGCGTGCAACTGACCAGCCGTTCCTGATGCCGGTCGAGGACGTGTTCACGATCACCGGCCGTGGTACCGTTGCTACCGGTAGAGTAGAGCGTGGTACGCTTCATCTGAACGAGGAAGTGGAGATCATCGGTGTGAAGGAAGAGTCCCGTAAGACCGTCGTAACCGGTATCGAGATGTTCCGTAAGCTTCTGGACGAGGCTCAGGCTGGTGACAACATCGGTATCCTTCTCCGTGGCGTACAGAGAACCGATATCGTCCGCGGCCAGGTTGTTGCAAAACCGGGCAGCGTAAAATGCCACACCAAGTTCACGGCTCAGGTATACGTACTGACCAAGGACGAGGGTGGACGTCATACTCCGTTCTTCAACAACTACAGACCGCAGTTCTACTTCAGAACTACCGACGTTACCGGTGTCTGCAACCTTCCGGAAGGCACTGAGATGTGCATGCCCGGCGATAACGTAGAGATGAGCATCGAGCTGATCCATCCGATCGCTATGGAGCAGGGTCTTACCTTCGCTATCCGTGAGGGCGGCAGAACTGTTGGATCCGGTCGTGTGGCTACGGTCATCGAATAATTGAACATTATGTGAAATATCAGGGTGTCCCATGATGGGGCGCCCTGCTTTTCAAAAGTATTATTTTCTGATTTCTTATACAGGTATTCACTGAGATTACCCAACAAGATTACAAATATATCATGCAGGATCCGTTCTCTGGAGTGCGGTGTGTATTTTCGGCACCCTGAAATCCAAAGAACAGATCGGTGCGTTTTCTACAGAGGATAAATGGCCGGCAGTTACCTGCAGGCCTGAAGAAAAATACGATTGTAGAAAAGGAGATGATATTAAGTTGAAAAACAAAAGCAGCGTCAGTCTGGCACAGGATGTGATCCGGGACTATATCAGAAGACAGTAGGAAAAGGGGCTCCGTGAGGGATCTATTCAGAATTATGGGATTGTTCTTAAAAATCTGTACCATTATCTGCCGGAGGACAAACAGATTGACAGTGGTACCGGAGAAAGATGGATCCGCTATCTCAATGAGAGAGGCTATGGAGCCCGGACGATCAATGCTCATATATCTGTGCTGAACAGCTTTCTGCTGTATATGGGGAAAAAAGAATGGCAGTCCAGTGATTTCTGCAGGGGCCTGAACGATATCCAGCCGGAGCTGAGCCGGACAGAATACAAACGGCTTCTGCAGGCGGCAAAGCTTCTGGGAAAGGAACGGACTTATCTGCTGATCAAGACCATGGGTGGTGCGGGCGTACGGGTACAGGAGCTGCTGCAGATTCTGTTGTATACCGGCTCTGGCGGGATCAGAAGAGAAGTGCTGCTGTCCCGGCTGTATGGAGGAGATAGCAGTAAAGACCGGGCCGATAATCTGCGGGTTACGGTGTATCATCTGAGAAAAATACTGAGAGAAACAGAACTTTCAGATAAGGCGGATATCTGTATCAGAAACGGCATGTATGCTTTTGAATGCGATTGCGCAATAGAGATCGACGCACACTTATTTGATGAGTTACATCGGGAGGCAGAAACTGCGCAAGGAAGCAAATGCCTGGAACTTCTTAAAAAAGCCTGTGCTGTGTATGGTGGGCTATTTCCGGCCTCTGCTGTCAGGAGAGGAATGGGTGGCTGTGGAAGATGCGCATTACCAGCGAGGCTGTACCCGGTGTGTGGAAGAAGTGTGCAGACTTCTGAAGGAACAGGGGGATTATGAAGAACTTCTGAGATTGTGCGGCCGGGCGGCTTCTCTGTATCCTTTCGACGAGTGGCAGATCTGGCAGGTGGACGGTCTGATGGCGCTGGGGCGGCTTCGGGAATCTGCCGAACTGTATGAGAGAACGGTGGATCTGTATCGCGAGGAATTTCCTGTGCAGCCGCCGGAACAGATGTCGCACTGTCTCAGGAGGATGGAGGCTCGGATGCGGACGGAGACAGAGGATCTGCATCAGATACGGGAATATCTTCGGGAAAAGGGAGCCGGTGCCGGCGCCTATTACTGCTCCTGCCCGGGCAGGCAGCTTATCTTCTTCTGTGCAGTATTTTGGATGAGAGAAAGAGGCGTCCGACCGGGACGGACAGTTTTCAGGAAGTGTCGGAAGCGCTTAAGAATTCTATAAAGGAATCCTTAAACCCGGAAGATATTTTTACCAGGTACGGCAAAGTGCAGTTTCTGGCGATTCTTTCAGAAGCAAATCCAGGTGAATGCCAGAGGATGATCAGCCGGATTGATGAAAGCTTTCGCAGGAGAGAAAAAAGCCGCAGGCTCCGGATTACTTATCGGATCCTTCCTGTTGATAACTTCCATATTTCTGAATGCAGTCAGCGGAAATGTTCTGAATGCGGGTACGGCAAAACAGAAAGAAAAGAATGTGGCGGTCGGAGAGGTCCTGAGCTCCTGGTACCGTCCGGTACTTTCGGTTACCTGTACCTGGTGCATGAGAAATGTTGTCATCTTTGCGCCGGCTGTGTATGGCGCCGTATCTGCATCGGGATCAGATCCTGCAGTTCTGGGTGATCCGGAATATGTATCCGGAGTGTGGACAGAGAGCAGTGCCATGAATGGTTCCGGATGCCTGCAGCTGCACTGTGTAACGCTGCGTCCGGGGACGGCGGCAGTCCATGTGGATTATGCAGCCTGCTTCGGCAGTTACAAAGATTCCGGAGGACCATGCCCTCAATGCGGAAAACAGGTGCCGCCTGTATATATGAACGACGTATGGTATAAATATAAAAATTATTATAATGTAAATGTCTATGTGGATTATACCCTGACATATGATGCCAATGCGGGTGAGGATACAGTGACAGGACTGCCTTCTCCTGAGACAAGGAGAGAGTATAAAGATACTGCCGGAATTATCGTGTTAGATGAAGAGCCTGAACGCGAGGGATACAATTTTCTCGGATGGTCAAAAGAGGCGGCGGATAAGGCGAGCAGATATGAGGCAGGTAATCTGATTACGCTGGAATGGAAAAAGGGGGCGGAAGTCGGGACAACACTCTATTCAGTATGGGAAAAAGTGGCACAGGGTACTGATCCGGAAGAGCCACCGGCAGTACCGGATACATCCGAAGCAGTTCCCGTACCGTCTGTTTACGAAGCGCCGGCTCCTTTTGACAGGAAGCGGCTGGAAGTGCCGGAGCTGTCTGTTCAGACAGAGTCGGGGGGCACGATATCGGAAGAGAATCCGCTCCCCCAGACAGAAAAAAGAGAGTTACGGCCGGATCCGCGTCTGAGAGCGGTAAACCCGAAGATACTGCTTGCAGTCCACGGGCATCGGTGCTGCATCCTTCATTTTGCAGTTATGCTGCCGGCGCTGCTGACAGAAGCAGTCTATACAGTCTATACAGGGAATATGATCTTGACAAATGGGGGCTGTTGTGTTAGGTTTTGTGAAACAGCCGGTTGCCTGTATGGTGTGATCAGAAAGCAGACAGATAAGGGGGGGGGTAAAAGTGAAAAAGAGATTTTTGACGGCCATCCTGCTGGCAGTTTCTGTTCTTCTCATGTGGAAGATCTTCACACACAGGCCGCTGGAAGAGCGGGAGTGCCAGGAGGGGGATGGAGACTGCAGGGTATATTATCTGCTGAACCTGGACGGCATGAAAGGCCTGGGGCATGCTGCCCTGCTTCTGGTGGACGGGGACGGCTTTGGGAAGCTTTACAGCTATAATGGAATGCAGTACAGTCTGTTCTGGTGCCTGACAGGAAAAGAGGGGATCGGCAGGATGACAGAGTACACGCTGGATCCTTCGGAGACAGAGCAGTTTCTCCGGACGGGATCGCTGGAAGCGGGGAGCTTTGAAGAATGTGATGATTTTGACCGCCTCCTGTACCGGCATGTGACAGGAGATCTGTATGAGAAGATCATGGAAGCAGCGAATATTTACAGAGAAACCGGGAAGGAATATGAACGGCTGTATGCAATGCTGTACGGCGGCGGGGAGACGGAGGATGCAGTGAAAGAGCAGATGGAGCAGTTTTTTGCGGAGGATACTCCCCGCTACCAGATCTATACGCATAACTGTGATACTGTGGCAAGGGAGCTTCTTGCGCTGGCGGATGAAGAGATCCGGCAGTATAATTCTTCTGCCTGTGCTTTGACGCCTGCCGGAAATTACAGAAGTATGTGCAGAAGGCTGAGTGGGACCTGGGGGATAATGAGGCTGGGAGAAGACAGTCCGGTGGAATTGCTGCTGGCATATTGAACTGGAAAAGCCGGAATAAAAACGGGATCTTTTTCGGAAAGATCCCTGAAATCTTTTATGATCTATGGAGAATGACCGTGAATGTGCTTCCGCCTCCTGGGGTATCGCTGACAAGGATCCTGCCCTGGTGGGCATGGATGATCTCTGAAGCGATGCACAGCCCAAGCCCGAAGTGCCCTTTCTCGCTGCGTGCCTGATCAGACCGGTAAAAGCGTTCAAAGATCCTTGGCTTTTCCTCGTCAGATATTCCGATGCCGTTGTCGGCTACCAGAAGCTTTACTGTTTTTTCATCATACAGAAGAGAGAGACGGATCTGTCCGTTTTCGGGCGTATAGCTGAGCGCGTTGTGCAGCAGGATGGCCAGCACCTGTCGGATCCGCTGGGGATCGCAGCGGACAGCAGGAACCGTGTCCTCGGGAAGCTCAATCAGGAGCCGGATCGACTGTTCGGCTGCGGCCGGCTCAAAGGTTTCAAAAGTATCCAGAAGAAGCGTGTCCAGCTCCACAGGTTCCTTTTGAATCGTCCAGCTTAGACTGTCTGCCCGGGTGAGCAGGAGCATATCGTCGATGAGCCGGGACATACGGAGGCCTTCTGACTGGATGGACTCCAGAAAATGAATCCGTTCCTTTTCTTTTGGGGCGCGGGCAGATGCAGAGGCACAGGAAAGAATTACAGCCAGGGGTGTACGCAGTTCATGGGAAGCAGAAGCAATGAACTGGTTCTGCCTTTTTTGATTTTCTTCCAGAGGCTTTAAGATTCTCCTGGTGAAATACCAGGAAAACAGTGCCAGAGCGACAAAAGCCAGAAGATCCAGCAAAAAGAACAGCAGCCGTTGTGTCCGGATCTGAATCAGCAGCGGCTCCATGGAGCACAGGATCATGACCTGTAAAGTGCCGGTGCTTCGCCGGGATGTAGTGACGCAGGCATAGTGATCTTCCTGTTTGCTGCCTGTGGAGGAAAATGTATATTCCATATGCCAGGTGTCATAGGCAGAAATGACAGATTCCACCGCGAACGTATGCTCGTAAAATTTCCAGGCTGCTTCAAAGAGCTGTTTCTGTTCCGGCGTGTTCCGCTCATTATACAGAAATGGAACCCCGTTGTCGACTACATTGATCAGATATTTGCCATTGTCTTCAATTCTGGTCAGCCATTCGTGAGTAATGATCGTCTGCTGTTCCAGATTGCTGACTAAAGTGTTCATATCATTTTGAAAAGAAGTAAAGCTGCGACTTTTTAATCCTGCTTCCGAGATATAGAGATAGCAGCAGGACATGACAAACAGAATGAAGCTGGTGATGCCGGTGCATAAAAATGCCAGCCGGACATGGACTTTACGAAACATACGCTGCTCCCTTCGGTCAGTCGATCCGATAACCGATGCCCCGGACTGTCTGTATGCGAACAGAACTTCCCACTGTCTTCAGCCGTCTTCTCAGGAAATGAATATAGTTGTCCAGATTTCCTTCTTCCACATCACTGTCCATGCCCCACACCTTCGTCAGCAGGATTGTTCTTGACAGCGTCTGTCCGGGGCTTCTGAGAAAGGCTTCCAGAAGCGCACCCTCCCGGCTGGATACACTGCAGAAGCCCTCCGGACCAGTCAGTGTTTTTTCTTCCACATGATAAATAAGATCCTCCAGTGTCAGTTGTTCATTCAGCAGGAGCTGCCGGGGGCGGCGGGTTACGCAGCGGATGCGCGCCATCAGTTCTTCAAAGGCAAAAGGTTTGACCAGGTAGTCATCTGCGCCCAGATCCAGCCCGGTGACCTTGTCATCCAGCGTACCCAGAGCGGTGATCAGGATGACCGGAGTCTGGTCTCCTGCTTCCCGCATCTGCCGCAGTACTTCCGTGCCGCTGATCCGGGGGAGCATCCGGTCCAGAAGGATCAGATCATGGATGTGCTCTCCAATATAATAAAGTGCCTCTTCGCCGTCCCGGCAGGAGTCCGTCAGGAATCCCTCGTCTTTCAGCTGAAAGGCCAGGGATTGATTCAGTTTTTCGTCGTCTTCCACAAGCAGGATTCTCATAATGTGTCTCCCGGATTTTCCTCTGAATCTGGTACAGGGGTATTTGTATCATATTATAGCACAGAAATCTTAAAAAAATCTCTAAATACCTGTGTAATTTTCCAGTGTAACACAGAATAAGAAATGCTGCTATAAATATTTGACTGCTGTTTCGCTCTTCCTTAGAGAAAATTTAGAGATGGATCTGTTATGATATTCCTGTAGGATTCAGGGAACACAGGAGGGAGATCAGGTGATGCAGAAAAGAATCAAAGTGTGGTTGGGAATTCTGATGGCGGGGGTTCTGTGTCTTTCACAGGGCTGGGGGGACAGAAGCAGCACCGGACAGGAAGCGGGACAGGGATCTTTTGCAGCTGCAGAACAGGAGAATGTACTTTATCTGGTATACAGCGGAGGGATTTGCCGTCATGTACTGGGAGGTCTGGTTATGGAACAGCTGTCGGACGGAACGCCGGACAGAGAGAAACGGATCGAGTTTCTCCAGAGTGCCAGGCGTATCTATGAGGCGGAGACTACAGGATTTCGTGAAGAAGAGCTGGAAGACCTTCGTGAGGATGGCAGAGAGGGCCGACAGCCGGGCGATGCTGGAGAAGACATGGTTTCTGGAACAGCATCCACGAATGCGCTTAATGCTGCAATGGAGACTCAGAAATCTGGGGCAGATGTGACCTGTGGGATGGACGGTGAGTTCAATACAGTCAGTACACTGGCATACGCGAGCTTGGCATCAAAGCCGTAAACGGAAGTGCAGATGTAGATGATACAGTGGACAAGATTCAGAAAAAGGCAGCAATCCGTTTGTCCGGTCGGGGGAGAAACGATGGCTCCAGGAACAGCATCGTTTCCATGGGAAACATGCCATTTTAGAGACAGTTTAGAGATTTGCCTGCTATAATAGGCGTCAGAGGTGGGAGTTCCCTGCCGGTGTGCAGGAAGAGTGAGATGAGGAGGTCGCGGAAAGGAGAGGACTTCAGGAATGAAGAAGAGAACAGGAAGATGGATTGCATGCCTTCTGGTGTGCATCATGATGCTTCTGCAGGGGTGCGGGAGCAGAGAAAACCGCCCTGCCGGGGAGCAGGGCAGCGGGAGCGGGGCCGGCGGGGCACAGGCCTCGACGGAAGAAGGGCGAAACGGCGGAGGCGAACGGAGCATGGGACGCTATCTGGAGAAGGAGATGACGCTTCCGGAAGATGTGACGGTGGTCAGCTATCCGACGATGTGTCTGCAGAAACTGGAGACAGGAGCGCTTATGCTGATTGAAAAGACAGCAGGTGTGTATGTATCGGAGGACAACGGCGAGAGCTGGAGCTCCAGAGAAGCGCCATGGCTTCGGGAGCTTCGGGAACGGTATATCTCCAGCATGGCTATTGGACCGGATGGCTCTGTGGCTCTGATCTATATCCAGTCCGGAGAGGAAGGAGAGGACGACGGCTATTATTCGGTGGGACTCTATGTGGATCCGGACGGAAATCAGACCATTGTGGAGGCGCCCAATGGAGAAACGCTCCATCGGTTTTCCTTTGGAAATGACGGCCGTCTCTACGGGAGTACCATGGAGTACGGGATGTATGTCATGGATCCGGTGAAAGGAGAGGCAGAGCGGCTGTATGAAGTGGAAGGGCTGTCAGATCTTGTCTGCTTTACGGAGCAGTATATGATCGATATCACCAGCCGGGGGCTGTTGTTTTATGATATGGAAAATGAGATGGTAACGGACGGCGACCAGGTGCTGCAGGATTTTATAGAGGAAACTGTGGGAGACGGGATCGGTTCCAATTCCGGTTCGTTTGAAGTGGTCATGGTTCCCGGGGAAGAGAAGGATGTGATCTGTTTTGCCTGTGAGAGTGGACTGTACCGTCATGCAATCGGCGGTTCAACTGTGGAACAGGTGCTGGAAGGGAGCTTAAGCTCCCTGGGAGATCCCATGATGAGTCTTGCCGGGATGGTGGTTCTGCCGGACAATGAATTTGCCATTCTCTATACCAATGGGAGAATGTATCGTTATGTCTATGATCCGGATATCCCGACGATTCCGGATCAGCAGGTGGGGATCTACAGCCTGACTGAGAATTATGCCATTCGTCAGGCAGTCAGCCTGTTCCAGAAGCAGCATCCGGAGGTATATGTCCGATATGAGATCGGCATGACCTCAGGAAGCGGTATGACCACTGAGGATGCCATCAAGAATCTGAACACCCGGATCATGTCCGGTTCGGGACCGGATCTTCTGGTGCTGGATGGTCTCCCCAGATATTCTTATGAGGAAAAAGGCGTGCTTATGGATCTGAGTGAGATTGCCGCCGGTATGAGCGGGGAGGATACACTGTTTCCAAACCTTGTGGAAGCATGTCGGGAAGAGGGAAAGCTTTACTACCTTCCGCTCCGGTTCCGGCTTCCGCTTTTTCTGGGAGACGAAGGGACGACAGAAAAAGTCACGGATCTGACCAGTCTGGCGGATACGGTGGAAGAACTGCGGAAAGAGAATCCGGATGGACTGCTGACGGGTCTGACCACAGAAGACAAGACGCTGCGCACGCTGGGAATTGTCTGTTCCGGTGCCTGGACCGATCCGAAGACCGGTTCCATCAATCAGGAAAAGCTGAAGGACTTTCTGACACAGGCAAAGCGGATCTACGAGGCAGAGATCGCCGGGATCGAAGAAGAGGAACAGATGGAATATAAAAAACATTATGAAAGCAGTCTGAACTGGGCCGACGCCATGGAATATTTTGCAGATGCGTCCAGCGGAGGTCTCAGCATTGCCATGGGGGAACAGAAAATCGGTCTTGGAATGGTCCATATGCTGGATGGAGATTTTAACATGATCAGTACGCTGGCAGATCAGGAAGAAGATTTTGCATTCGGTCTCTGGCAGGGACAGGTTCAGAACGGTTTCATTCCAAGAGGAATGATCGGGATCTGCAACGGGTCACAGGAAAACGGGCCTGCGCTTGATTTCTTCCGGTTCCTGTATGGGAGAGAGCTGCAGGATATCGAGGTGTCTACGGGACTTCCGGTTAACATGGCCTCTTTTGAACATCTGAAGGAGAATCCGAGAGAGGAGGATATGGGAGTCAGTATCGGGACCTCCGGGCCGGACGGAAACAGCTTCAGTCTGGATATCAGATGGAGCTCAGAAGAACATTTTCGGGAACTGAAGGATATGGCCGGGGCTGCATCCGCAGTGTGCGCCGGAGACAGCATGATTGAAGAAGTTGTGTATGAGGTCGGACAGAAAGCATTAAATGGAAGTGCTGGCGTGGACGATGCAGTGTCAGAGATTCTGAAGAAAGCGGCGATTTATCTGGCAGAATAGAGGAGCAGGAAATGATAAACGGAATGAGGATCAGGAGTCTGGCAGTCCTGTGTGCAGTGGTCCTGTCTGCATCAGGGTGCGGGACGGGACAGGCAGGGGGACAGGAAGACCGTCCGGCAGCTTTGGAGGAAGGCGCCATGGGAAGATATGTGGAGACATTCTATGAGCTGCCGGAAGAGATAAACCGGAATGGGGGATTGAACTGGCTGTCAGATGGGACTCTTACCATCATCAGTTTCGGAGAGGGACTCTATCGGTCCGGAGATGGGGGACAGACATGGGAAAAAGAGGAGACAGCGTGGTTTCCCATGATTCAGGATGTATATTGCCTGGCGGCAGTCATGGGGCCGGACGGAACGGTGGCTGCTTCCTGCTCCGGAGTGATGCCGAAGGCGGCAGAAGAGGCCTGTACGCAGGAGCTGCCGGAAGCATGGGAAGGAAATTACCTCGTCTTCGGGATGCCTGACGGGACGGTAAAGACCGTTGCTCCAGGTTTTACGCAGGAAGACGGAAACTGCATTGAGTCCTTTATATTCAAGGAAGACGGAAGACTCTTTGCAGGGGATATGCAAGGAAAAGTCTATGAAGTAAATATGGAGAAGGAGAGTTTTCGGGAACTTTTTATGGCAGAGCGTTCTGTGGGATGCATGGATTTTTCCGGAGATACACTGATGGCAGTGGGACATGACCGGCTGTATCTGTATGATCTTCAGGAGGATATGCTGCTTCCTCAGGACGGGACCGTGGATGCGTTCATCAGACAGGCGCTCACGGAGGGAACTGTGTCATATACAGGCGGAGGATATCCGCTGACAGTATCCGGGAGCGGGGAAAAAGATGTGATCTATCTCGCCTGCAGGAACGGGATGTACCGGCATGTGCTGGGCGGGAGTGCGATGGAGCAGGTCATCGACGGGGCGCTCAGTACACTGGGGGATTCGCCTGCCGTCATCTATCGTGTGAAGGTACTGGAAGAGCAGGAATTTCTGATTGCCTGTGCGCCGTCGGTGGGTCTGGTACGCTGCAAATTTGATGAGGGGATCCCGGCCATGCCGGATAAGGAGCTCCGGATCTACAGCCTGAGAGAGAACCGAAGTGTAAGGCAGGCAATGACCGACTATAAAAGAACACATACAAACCTGTATATCCGGTATGAAGTGGGGCTGGACGGAGAAAACGGGATGACGGAAGAAGATGCGCTGAAGAGACTGAATACACAGGTGCTGGCAGGAGAGGGACCGGATGTGCTGCTGCTGGATGGGCTTCCTGTAGATACCTGGATCGGGAAAGGCATGCTGCTGGATCTTCGCCCTGTCCTGGAGGATCTGGATGGAGAGGATGAGCTGTTTTGGAATGTGGTGGAAGGCTTCGCGGAGGCAGACGGTGCAGTCTATGCAATGCCTGTGTGTATCCGGGTGCCGCTTCTGGTCGGGGATCGGGATCTGGTCGGCGGGATGGAGGATCTTGAGAGTATCGCGGAGCAGGCGGAACAGCTCCGCAGGGAATATCCGGAGGGCGGAATCTTCGGGATCCATGATGCCGAAACCATGCTCCGGCTGTTCGGCATGGTGTCCTCCGGCGCATGGGTGGAGGATGACGGTCGGATGGATGAGGCAGCAGTTACGGAGTTCCTGGAGCTGACGAAGCGTATCTATGATGCGGAGATGGCGGGGGCTGTACCGGAGCAGGTGGAGCGCCTGGAGGAGGAAGCAGAAGAGATGGCTTCCTATGGTACGGATCCGGTGCAGTATCGGATGGAGGTATGCGGCAATGTACTCCGGATCCCCCAGGGATATGCCGCAGTTGCGGGAGGCTATGTGGATGGGATTCAGCTCTGTCTGGACAATGTGACTTCTGTGCTGCGTATGGGAGACAGGCTGGATTACCGGATCCTGAGCGGACAGGTGCCGGATGCTTTCCTTCCGGCTGCCGTTGTGGGAATCCGTTCAGGGACGGAACGTCAGGAGGAGGCAGAGGAATTTGTCCGCCTGATGTTCAGCGCGAATACACAGGAAAATATATCTGAAGGTTTTCCGGTAAACCGGTCTGCCTATGAAATACATTTTCAGCTTTATGAGGAAAATTCCGGCAACGGGAGCATGATGCTCCCCATGGAGGACGGGACAGAACAGGAGATCGAGCTGTACTGGCCGGATCAGAATGAGCGGGAGACATTTACAGAATATGTGGAGACACTGAAAACTCCGGTGCTGTCAGACGACTATCTGTGCGGCCTGGTGTACGAGAGCGGAGTGAAAGTACTGGAGGGCGAGCGCAGTGCAGAGGAAGGAGCGGCCGAGATTGTTAAAAAAGCATCCATCTATCTGGCAGAGTGAGAAAGCCCGGAAGAAGCATCCGGTGCCGGCCTGTCAGTCCGGGGGAGGAGCCATCATCCATCGAAGCCGATATGCCTGGATCTGGTTTATGCTTCCAAGTGTGGCAGGAGTTGTGATCTTTGTGCTGCTCCCTTTTCTGGATGTGGTACGCCGCTCTTTTGTTACAGCGGTCACACAGGAGTGGATCGGCTTTCGCAACTATAAGATCATCTTTTCCAACCAGGCCTTTGGGCTGGCAGTGAAAAATACAGTGCGTTTTACACTGGTCTGTCTTCCGCTTCTGATCGGGATCGGGTTGTTTCTGTCCGTGCAGCTGAGCCGCTTAAAAGAGATGCAGCTGATCAAATCCCTGTTTCTGTTTCCCATGGCCATGCCTGCGGCGACGGTGGTGCTCATCTGGAAGATGATGTTCTCCAGACAGGGATTTTTAAACGGATGGCTTATGGGAGCCGGATTCCCTGGAGATGGGGCGCTTCCTGACTATATGGGGACCAGTGCCGCTTTCTGGGTACTGGTCTTCAGCTACATCTGGAAAAATCTGGGCTATACCATGGTTCTCTGGCTGGCCGGGATCTTTTCCGTATCCACGGATCTGACAGAGGCGGCAAGGGTGGACGGAGCTACGGACCGTCAGTGCTTCTGGCGTGTGGTATTTCCGAATCTGAAGGGTTCTCTGTACACGATCACAGTCCTTTCTTTTCTGAATTCTTTTAAAGTGTTTCGGGAGGCGTATCTGGTGGCCGGCTCTTATCCTCATGAGAGCATGTATCTGCTGCAGCATCTGTTCAACAACTGGTTTGTGAATCTGGAGCTGGATAAGATGGCAGCCGCCGCAGTCTGTACAGGGACGGTACTGTTCGGTGTAATTCTCCTGCTGCAGAGGCTGTGGGATCAGGAGGAAGATGTGTAAGGTCGATGTCGGGTGAAAAGGAAAAATGGTATGTTCAGGAGGTGTTTTGGGTGCAAAACGGAGAGAAAAGGATATGGAGAAAGCTGCAGAGGACTGCGATAAAATGTCTGCTTCTTCTGCTGGGGGCGGTCTTCTGCGCACCCATTCTGTTTCTGCTGAGCGGCTCCATTATGAGCCGCTACGAGCTGAGAGAGAGTCTGCTGCCCCTGATGGCGGATACGGACAGGCTGATCTCATGGAGATTCCTTCCTTTCTATCCCACTTTCGGGCATTATGCGAAGATCCTGTTCCAGACCCCTCAGTTTTTTATTGTCTTCTGGAATTCCATGAAGATCACCGTGGCTGTCCTTCTGGGGCAGCTGGTGATCGCAGTTCCGGCGGCGTGGGCTTTTGCGGTGTATCGATTTCGTTTCAGAAAGCTTCTCTTTACGCTGTATGTGGTGTTGATGCTCATGCCCTTCCAGGTGACCATGCTGTCCAGCTATCTGGTGCTTGACGGACTGGGACTTATGAACCGCCATGGAGCAATTATCCTGCCGGCGATATTCTCCACTTATCCGGTTTTTCTGATCTACAGGGGATTCTGCGATCTGCCGGGAGGACTGGTGGAGGCAGCCAGGATCGACGGAGCGGGTGAGTGGACGATTTTTGCGAGGCTTGGGCTTCCGCTGGCCTCCGGAGGCATTCTCTCTGCGGCAGTGCTGGGATTTCTGGAATACTGGAGCCTGATCGAGCAGCCGCTGGCATTTCTGGAAGACCAGTCCCTGTGGCCCCTGTCTCTGTATCTGCCGGAGATCAGCCTGGAGCAGGCAGGATACTCCTTTGTAGCGTCTGTGATCACGCTGATACCGGCGGTGTTCGTATTTTTATCCGGCCGGGAATACTTGGAGCAGGGGATTGTGGCTTCCGCCTTAAAGGAGTGAAATGCAATGGAATTTTGGAAAAAACAGAAAAAGATATTGACTGGTTTTGGACTTTTTCTTATATTTATGCTGTTCTGTACACTCATATCCCGGTCAGTCTATGCAGAAAAGCTTCCTCAGGTCACGGTGGAGATGCCCAGGCGGATGGCTCTGGATCATACGGTAAATGCAGACGGCATTGTTCATCAGGGCAGGGAGTATGCGGTGACGGCGTTGTCAGGGCTCAGGGTACGGACGGTCTATGCCCACACAGGGGACCGGGTGACGCCGGAGACGCTGCTGTTTGACCTGGATCTGGAGGATTTGAAGGAAAAGATAAAAGAGAAGGAGCTGGAGATCCGGAAGCTGCAGCTTCAGATCGCTGCCATGGAACAGAATCAAAGTCTGGATGACCAGAAGCAGCAGACGGAGCGTATGCGTGCCCAGGAGGATTACAGTCGGGAGGAAGACCGGGTAAATGAAGCTCTGGGACGGGCGAGAGAGGACCTGGAGGATGCGGAAGATGCATATGACGAACATAAGGACCATCCGGTACAGGTGACCCCGGAGGAAGACCGGAAGGCGCAGATGGCGGCGTATGAGGCGTGGGCGGAGACAGAGGCAGGGCTGAAGGCGGAGCTGGAAGCGGCACAGAAAGAGTATGAAGCGGCAGCGGAGAGAGTAAAGGAGCTGGAGGCGGCAGCAGGCGGCCAGGACGCTTCCGGACCGGAGGTGGGAACTGGAAGCAGTCCGGAAACAGGTGTGGACATCAGAGACGACTCCGAAACGGGAACAGATGCCGGCGGAAGCTCTGCGGATACACCGGAATCTCCGGAGCTGGTCAAAGCGCGGCAGCTGCTGGCAGAGGCAGAAGCGAGATGGAAAACAGCCGGCGACGCTTATGAGGCCCATGAAAAGGCTTCCGTTCCGAAGCCGGATTTCAGTGGGGAGGATGCGGCCAGATCTGCCTGGGAAGAGAAGAAGGACTCTCTGGAGGATGCGGTGGATGCCGCCGGCCGTGCCGTGGAGGACGCAGAACGCTCCCGTTCGGATGCGGTACTGAATGCCGGCCGGAAAGTAGCAGATGCACAGATGGCTGCAGCTGCGGACAGCAGCCTTGCGGTCAGCAGGCTGGAACTGTCGATCCTTCAGACGGAACTTGACGCCTGCAGGCGGGTACAGGACGCATCCGGGCAGGTGTACCCGGATGCAGAGGGAATCGTCACCCGGATTCAGGTAAGCCCGGGGGAACGGGTGGGAGACGGAGCGGCGGTGGTGTATGCGGATCTGTCCAGTCCCATGCAGTTCCTGGTGTCTCTGACAAAGGAACAGAAAAAGTATGTAAATCAGGGAGATACGGTTCAGCTGAAACTGGGAGGTTCTCATCCAAAAGAGCTGGAAGTAGATTATATTGCAGAAAATGAGAGCAATCCGGAGCTTTATGACGCCCGCATCTTTCTTCCGGAGGGCATGGGCACCATAGGACAGAGCGGAAATTTCCAGGCGGAGGCACAGTCGGAGACCTTTTCCTGCTGCATTCCTCTGAACGCGCTTCATGAAGACAGCAGCAGGAGGAATTTTGTCTATGTGGTCGGTGAGCGCGCGGGTATCCTGGGTACAGAGCTGGTGGCGGAGATGGTCTATGTGAGAGTGCTGGACCAGAATGAGAAATATGCCGCCATTGAAGAGGGTGTGATCGATGGGGAGACAGAGCTGATTATAAACTCCACAGAGGAACTGGAGGATAAGACGGCAGTGAGATATCAGGAATAAAAGCGGATTTATAAAAAAGAAAACAGCGTACAGCAGATAAAAATACGGCAGAGAATGACGGATTCTCTGCCGATATTTTGTATGGGACGCTTCTGATCAGTCGATCACACGGATGGCAGTGATCTTTGGCTGGTCTTCGGGCGCTACAGTGCCGTTATCATCCTGTACAGCGGTATCCTTGCAGATCTCGTCCACGATCTCGATCCCCTCTGTCACATGTCCGAAGCCTGCATATTCGCCGTCCAGAAAGGTGCTGTCCTCATGGACGATGAAGAACTGGGAAGAGGCGCTGTCAGGATCCATGGCTCTTGCCATGGAGATCACGCCCCGCACATGGGAAATGTCATTTTCCACCTGATTGCTGGAGAATTCTCCTTTGATGGTATGTTCAGAACCGCCGGTTCCATTGCCTTCCGGGTCGCCGCCCTGGATCATAAAGCCGCTGATGATGCGGTGAAAGGTCAGTCCGTCGTAGAACCCGTTCTCTGCCAGATCGATAAAATTGGTGACGGAGATGGGAGCTGTATCCGCATCCAGTTCCAGGGAGATGGTGCCGTAATCCGCGATCTCGATCTCCACATGATGGAGTCCGGTCATGAGGCTGCTGTCGGCATCCTCCGCTTCTTCTGCGCCGGCGGTATCCTCTGCTGCGTCAGCAGGAGCTTCTGTGCCTGTATCCTCTGCCGCGGGCGTATCGCTTTCTCTGGATCCGCATCCGGCCGCACTCACTGCCAGGATGCCCATGCATAAAAAGAGTGCTGTTAATTTTTTCATAATCTTACCTCCAAAAATGATTCTGAGCATATTGTAGGAGTATCGGAGGGAAATGTCAAGCCGGAGTTCCGTTCAGAAGCGGCCGGAAGTGATGCAGGATCGGAGAACCGGCGGTGGTAAAACGGCGGAAAAGGTGGTAAAATAATCTCAGAAACCCAAAGTATATAAAGGAGAAGGAGGTAAAAAATATGGCAGTGTTATTTCTGGAATATCCCAAATGCACCACCTGCAAAAAAGCAAAGAAGTGGCTGGAGGAGCATAAGGTTGATTTTGAAGACCGGGATATCAGGGAGAAGAATCCAGCAGAGGAAGAGCTGAAGACCTGGTATGAGAAGAGCGGGCTGCCGCTGAAGCGGTTCTTTAACACCAGCGGACTTTTGTACAAGTCCATGAACCTGAAGGACCGGCTTCCCCACATGTCTGAGGAAGAGCAGCTGAAGCTTCTGGCCACGGACGGGATGCTGGTGAAGCGGCCGCTGCTCATCAGCGGGGACAGAGTGTGTGTGGGCTTTAAGGAAGTAGAATGGGAAGAACTGATATGACAGAATTTCCATATGCGTACAGTACGGGGAAGCTTTCTGTGGAAGTATGGCTCCAGTGCGCCTCGGATGTCTGGCTGGTGGACGAGCGGAATTTTCAGAGATTCCGTTCCGGACAGGAGTTCCGGTATCATGGAGGGCGCTGTACGTATACCCCGGTGCGGATCACGGTGCTGGGCTGTGGGAGGTGGTATCTGGTTGTAAGAGGGAACGGGAAGTATCAGTACCGGTTCTGCTGATGCCGGGGTATAAAAAGAAGGAACAAAGAAAGGACAGGACCCGGGGAGCGGTGAAAGGATGCTCCTTAAGCCCTGTCCATATTTGCTGCATCACATGATCTTTCCGAGGAAATAGGCAACCTGCTTTTGCCACCAGTTCCAGTCGTGATTCACGTCAAAGCCCCAGTAATCCACGAACGCCGGAATCCCGCTGTCTTTCAGCACGCGGTCCAGCTTCCGTGTATCCGCCAGCAGTTCATCCTCCCATGCGCCCTGTCCCACACAGATAAATATGTGACTTCTGGCATAGAGCCCTCTGTAATAATGATCAGCAGGAAGATTTGGCAGGCAGTGATACGGGGAATTCAGGTATACCAGATCGTCTATGTATCCGCCCAGGATGTTCGCCGCATCATAGACGCCGCTCATGCAGATGGTGGCGTCAAAGCGGTCCGGAAAACGGAAGAAAATGTTTCCGGCATGAAAGGCGCCCATACTGCAGCCGATGGTCATGGAACGGATGCCGCCCCCGAACTGCTCCATCAGGGGATAGACTTCCTGGATCAGGTACTGGATCCACTGCTCGTGGAGTTCGATGCGTTCCCGGGGGCCCTTCCAGTCGCAGGACCAGGTCTCATCGTCGATGGTATCGACGCAGAAGAGACGGAGCTTTCCGGAATCAATCCACGGGGCGCAGGCGTTTACCATGCCGAATCCTTCAAAATCATTGTGTCTGCCGTTCTGGGAAGGGATGACCAGGCAGGATTTCCCTGCATGGCCATAGATCTTCAGCGGCATCTGGCGGTGCAGCCGTTCGCTGTACCAGTTCAGTTCCTGTATCTGCATAATTTGGTCAGTCCTTTATCGTTATTCTTGTTCGCCGGCTTCCTCCGGCTCCGGCTTTTCTTCTTCCGGAGGCCGGACCTCCAGGGTATACCGGAAAAATTCCTCCATCTCTTCTCTGTGCTCCAGCTTGGCCAGATAGATATAATTTCCCATGCCGTGGGCCAGCACCTCCGGAAGCTCTTCAGCCGTCTTCAGCCGGTCTTTAAAGGTGCGGACGATATCCTCATGGGAATGGACATAGGGGACCTCCTTCCAGCGCCCTACGAAGGCACAGAAGCAGGGCGTGGCACGTCCCTTGTGCAGGAGGCGGTCATAGACCATCATATCTGCATAGTGCTGGTAGCAGTCCGTGCTGTGGGCAAAATTGATCATGTCCGGGGTGGGGCCTCCCGAGGGGCGCATGTTGACCTCCAGACCCACGATCTGCCCTTTTTTGCCCAGATGGGCGTGATCTTCAGTCAGACGGAAAAATTCCAGATGGACAAAGCGGCTGCGTACCCGAAAGGCTTTCAGACAGGCACGTCCGCACTGTTTCAGGTCTTCCGCCAGCTGATCCACAATATAAAAATGGATGGATTTATGCTCATTTACACAGTCCATGATGGAGATGGGAGAGATATTCCCGGTCTCGAACAGGACATTCCCTCTGCTGTTCACGATGGCGTCATAGGAACAGATCTCACCCGGGACAAATTCCTCCATGAGATAGGGCACCGGTGGCAGATTGCAGAAAAAGCTCTTGAGATCCTTTTCGTCGTTGATCTTCCAGGTATCCGATGCGCCCACGCCGGAATCCGGCTTGACGATGACCGGATATCCCACCTGCCGGATAAATGCCCGGGCACCCTTCAGATCCTCCACCAGATGGCAGCGGGCGGCAGGAATGCCGGCTTTTTTGTAGCCTTCCTTCATGAGCGACTTATATTTGAGAGGTCCCATGTCCTTTGGCTGCAGGCCGGTAGTGATATGAAAATCCTCCCGGAGTCTGGCGTCCTGCATGAGCCAGTATTCATTGTTGCTCTCCAGCCAGTCGATTTTGCCGTGGCGGAAGGACAGATATGCCACTGCGCGGAACATGGCGTCATAGTCCTCCATATTCTCCACCCGGTAATATTCCGTCAGTGTGTATCTGAGTCTGGGGGAGAGAGAATCATAGGGGGCGTCTCCGATCCCCAGCACATTGACGCCGTCAGCCCGCAGCGCCATGCAGAAATTTTCATAGTTGTCCGGAAATCCGGGAGAAATAAAGATAAAATTTTTCATAAAATTGTCCTTTTTAAAGCTGTCCGCTTTTGTACCGTTCCAGCAGCCGGTTGATGCGTTCATAGGGATCCAGAAGATCGCTGATGGAGGCGTCATGGTTCAGAGTATCGATCAGAAGTGCAATGTATTTGCTCATCTCGCAGGAGATGTAGTAGGGCCTCTGGAGAAGCTCCGGTGTCTGGTAGACCAGATTGGTGGTCAGCAGGCGGAAAATGATCCCTTCCTCATAGGCCCGGTCGAACTTCTCCATGCCGTTGGTAAAGAGGCCGAAGGTGGAATAGAGGAAGATCCTGCCCGCGTGCAGCTCCTTCAGTTTGCCGGCTACATCGATCATGCTTTCGCCGGAGGAGATCATGTCGTCAATGACGATGATGTCTTTTCCTTTCACATTGCTGCCGAGAAATTCGTGGGCCACGATGGGATTCCTGCCGTTTTCCACTCTTGTATAATCCCGGCGCTTGTAGAACATGCCCATGTCGACGCCCAGAACGTTGGCAATATAGATGGCACGGCTCATACCGCCCTCGTCGGGGCTTACCACCATCAGATGATCACTGTCCGCCTGAATGTCGGGCACATTGCCCAGAAGCGCTTTAATGAACTGATAGGAGGGCTGTACAGTCTCAAAACCATGGAGGGGGATGGCATTCTGCACGCGCGGGTCGTGGGCATCAAAGGTGAGGATATTGTCCACACCCATGCGGACCAGTTCCTTCAGTGCCAGAGCACAGTCCAGGGATTCTCTGGTGGAACGCCTGTGCTGCCGGCTCTCATAGAGAAAAGGCATAATGACGGTGATCCGCCTTGCCTTGCCTGCACACGCGGCGATGATGCGCTTCAGGTCCTGGTAGTGGTCATCCGGGGACATGTGGTTCGTTTTTCCATAGAGGGGATAGGTCAGACTGTAATTGCATACATCTACCATGAGGTACAGGTCGCGTCCGCGGACGGACTCCTGTACGATGCCTTTGGCTTCTCCGGAGCCAAAACGGGGGACTTTGGCGCTGATCAGATAGGAGTCTCTTTCATATCCCTGAAAAGCGATGGTATTCTTATGCTCGTTGGCGCTTTCCCGACGCCACTGGACCAGATAGTCGTTTACCTTCTGCCCCAGCTCCCGGCAGCTTGGCAGGGGGATGATCCCAAGAGATCCAACAGGGATGGTTTCCAGAACTCGTTCGCTGCGTTGAATGTTCATATAATCGGTCCTCCAAGATATGTACAGTAAAATAATACAAAAAAGCTGCTAAGAATTTTATAACATTTCCTTTGAGACATCGTCAAGGGATTTCAAAGGGAACGGGAAATTTTTTTGCGGATGCGGATATCGCTTCCGGCGAATTTCACAAGGGTATAAGTGCTGGTGATACGGGAAAAGACCCGTTCACTGTAGATGTCCCGAAAGTCCCGTGGCGACAGATTGGTGGAGATAATGGTGGAGCGTCCCGCCAGGGCGCGCTCGTTGAGTACCTGGAACAGTTTTGATACCGTGAAGGTGTTGGCCAGCTCCGTGCCGATGTCGTCCAGGATCAGAAGGTCGCTCTGAAGAAGGACCTCATGGCGGGCCGGCTCCTGACTTCCAGGTCCGCTGTTCCCCGAGAAGGAAAACTGCTCAAAAAACTGAAAGGCAGTAAAATAAATGACGGAATACCCCCGGTCCAGAAGCTCTTTGGCGATGCAGTTGGACAAAAAAGTTTTGCCTGTCCCGACAGGTCCGTAGAAAAGAAGACTCTTATGACCGTCTCCGAAGGTGTCCGCGAAATCGTGGCAGAGGTGGATCACGGAGAGCATGTGTGCTTTTTGTTCCTCGTCATAGACCTCGCAGGAAAGGGTGGAAAAGTTCTCTCTGGACAGAACCGATTCCAGACGGGAGGAGGAATACAGAAGCCGGATCTCTTCTTTATGGAAGCAGCGGCATTTCCTCCCTCCCACATAGCCGGTGTCCCTGCAGTCCGGACAGGTATAGTGCATGTCCAGATAATCGGCGGGATATCCTGATTCCAGAAGAAGGGCTTCCTTCTCCTGCCGCAGAGCATCAAGCCGCTCCTTCAGCCCCGTCAGGATTTCTCTGCGGTCATGTTCCGGTTCTGCATCCTGAAGGGAGATAAGCTGTTCTGCATGTGCCAGGCTGCAGGAGGAGATACGCTCATCAAGACTGCGGATGCGGGGAATCTTTTTGTATATCTCATCCTGACGGGCGCACTGAAGACGGTAATTCTGATACTGCCGGCGGTCATAGCCCCGCATGATGGCGTCGTACTGTTGGTTGGTCAGCGGCATGGAAGATCCCTCCTACTGGCTGTTCAGGAGCTGCTTCTCCAGCTCGTCAAAATCGTAGTTACGTTGTTCAAAATTGGAAAATCCGGTGGCCTTCGGTGCGGGAGCAGGCCGCGTCTGGCTGCTGCGCTTTTTGTGAGCCTCGTCCAGCGCCTGGACATCTGCCAGATGATGGACCTTGTTCTGGTTCCATTTCTTCAGTATCTGGTCCGCATATTCAAAGCTGGGCCTGTGCAGGCGTTCCATGGTCCGTCTGCAGGCTTCCAGGATCAGCTCCAGGGTAAAATCGTAGGTGTGCAGCCATTTTTCTATGTATTTCAGCTCCGGTTCCACCGGATTCCGGTCGTTGATGCCGAATGCTTTCATGACCGCGAAGCAGCCTCTGGTGTAGGTGGTGGTACGTTCCTTGGCCTGTGCCACTGTGGTGATGCCGGCTTCTGCCCAGGCCAGGGCCACGGTCTCGATATAGTGGATGCTGCGGCTTCCCTTGCAGACGCAGTATTCCACCAGATATTCAATCAAATCCGCGGAGAAATGAAGCTGGTCGTAGAAATAGAGCAGCGTCTCCACCTCCGACGGAGACAGGGTCTTGTTCAGATACTGTTCGCACACGAACAGAAGCTGCCGGCACTGTGCCTGACTGGAGAAGGAGGACAGCTCGTCCGGGGTGTAGGAGCGCTTCTTCGGAACGGCGGCTTCCGGAGGCCCGGCCTCCTGTTCCGGCACGAGAGGTTCCGTCACTGCGTCAGGCATGGGGATCTTCAGGAGATAGATGCCCTGAAGCTCTTTTGCAGCGCTGGTCTCCAGGCGCAGAAGCTTCTGCTTCTCCCAGTATTTCAGCGCCCGCAGAATGTCCCCCTCCGTGTGGTCCAGTGCATCGGCCAGGCCGGTGACGGACAGCTCCCGGGAAGGGTCGCCAAGGGCGCGCAGGAGATAGAGGTAGACTTTTACATATTCTCCGTTGGCACCGGGCATATAATGATCCAGAAAGACGTTGGGTACGCCGGTCAGACCGGCGGGAATTTCTGTTTTCAGACGGAACTGTTTCATAAGCGGGCACTCCTGTTCTTGCGGGACACTGGCAGATACAGGACAGCCGGAGGGCTTCCGGCGCCCGGCTGCCTGCGTTCCATGGCTTTCGGGCACATTATAGCACACCCCCGAAAAAAAGGAAATAGCCCCCGAAGGTGCAGGGGATATGGACAGAGCTGTGAACAGAACATGTGGATAATGTGGATAACCTGGTGGACAGATTCGATTATGGGAAACCATTTTCGACAAAAACCGACAGAAAAACAGGGAAAACAGGCATTTTTACGGGACGGGGACAAAATATATTATGTAAATACATTATCCACGAAAAAATCCACATGCCCATACAACCTGTAATGTTGATAAGCATGTGGATAATGTGGATAACTTTATCGGGAAAGGAGATTTTCCCCGATTTTCAGCACATTGCCTGCCCCCATAGTTATCAACAGGTCCCCGTGCATATATTTTTTTGATAAAAATTTTTCTATTTCGTCAAAGGACGGAAAATAACAGCAGTCTGTTCCCAGTTCTTTCAGCTCCCCGAGAAGATCCAGGGAGCTGATGCCGATGGTGTTCTGCTCCCGGGCAGCATAGATATCCGCCAGAACCACATGGTCCGCCAGAGAGAGGGCCTGAGCAAATTCCTTCAGGAATGCTTTGGTGCGGGTATAGGTGTGGGGCTGGAAGACGCACCAGATCTCCCGGTGCGGGCAGCGTGCGGCGGTCTGGAGGGTGGCGCGGATTTCTGAAGGATGGTGGGCATAGTCGTCGATAATGGTCACGCCGTCCACTTCTCCTTTGTACTGGAACCGGCGTTCGGTTCCGCGAAACCGGCAGATCCCGGACGCCGCCCGGGAGAAGTCCACACCCAGCTCCAGCGCCGCCGCCAGCGCCGCCAGCGCATTGGAGACATTATGGGCGCCGGGGACATTCAGGGAGATCGTACCCAGACAGTGTTCACCGCGATACAGGGGGAAGGATGCGCATCCCTTTTCATTATAAGTGACAAGCCCGGTTTTTGTGAAATAGTCTTCACTGCCTGTGAAGCCGTAAGTGACTGTCCGCGCCTGAACGCCCTCGGTGATCTCTTCCGGATGGTCGATCTGTGCATTCAGGACCAGGAGACCGTCTGAAGGCAGGAGCTTTGCAAACCGGTGAAAGGAGGAACGGATATCTGACAGGTCTTTGAAAAAGTCCATATGGTCCTCTTCAATATTCAGAATGATGCTCACTGTGGGATGGAAGGACAGATAGCTGTTGGTATATTCGCAGGCTTCTGTGAGGAAGGTGTGGGAATGTCCCACCCGGATGTTGCCGCCGATCTCCGGAAGGATGCCTCCCACGGTGATGGTGGGGTCCATGCCGGCTTCCAGAAGAAGCATGGAGAGCATGGAGGTGGTGGTGGTCTTCCCGTGCGTGCCTGCCACGGCGATGGCCGTCCGGTAATTGCGCATGATCTGCCCAAGAAGTTCTGCTCTGGAGAGCATGGGAATGGCTTTCCGGACAGCGGCGGCGTATTCCGGATTGTCCGGGTGGATGGCGGCGGTATAGACGACCACATCGATGTCGTCGGTTATGTTTTCCGCCCGCTGTCCGCAGCATACGGATGCACCAAGAGCCGCCAGATGTTCTGTCAGGGCGGAGTCTGCAGCGTCGGAGCCTGATACGGTGAAGCCTTCTTTTTGCAGGATCTCCGCAAGACCGCTCATGCTGATGCCGCCGATGCCGATGAAGTGTACGTGTACGGGGGTGTGAAAATCTATCTGATACATATGGAAAAATCTCCTTTTTTCTTTTTATTATACTGCCTTTGGAAGAAAAATCAATGTGCTGAAGCCAGGAAATGTATACAGCTTTTAGAAAACTCGAAAAATGCAGGAGAAAAAGTGTTAAAAATGACGAAATAAACCGGCTTCTGTTTTCTAAAAAAGGGAAAAGAATCGCAAAATGTTAAAAAAACAGGAATATTTTCTGACGAAAATATTCACTATTTACAAAAGGTGTGATATAATAGGCACATCAAAGCATTATAATGTTGCATCAAGAGGTGATAGTGTGATTAAAAAGGAAATGATAGCCATGCTTCTGGCAGGCGGACAGGGAAGCAGACTGGGCGTGCTCACTGCAAAAGTGGCGAAGCCGGCAGTCGCTTTCGGCGGAAAGTACCGGATCATTGACTTTCCACTCAGTAACTGCATCAATTCAGGTATTGACACCGTAGGGGTGCTGACACAGTATCAGCCCCTGCGTCTGAATACACATATCGGGATCGGTATGCCCTGGGATCTGGACCGCAACAACGGCGGGGTGACGGTACTTTCTCCCTATGAGAAGAGCGCCGGGAGCGACTGGTACTCCGGGACCGCAAATGCGATCTATCAGAACATCGATTACATCGATACATACAATCCGGATTATGTTCTGATCCTTTCCGGGGACCATATCTATAAGATGGATTATGAGGTGATGCTGGAGTACCACAAGGAGAACGATGCCGCAGTTACCATCGCGTGCATGCCGGTTCCATGGGAGGAGGCCAGCCGTTTTGGAGTTGTGATCACGGATGAGCACGGGCAGATCAGTGAATTTGAAGAGAAGCCGGCGAATCCAAGGAGCAACCTGGCTTCCATGGGCATCTATATTTTTACCTGGAAGCTTCTGAGAGAGGCGCTGATCCGGATGAAGGATGTGCCCCACTGCGATTTCGGCAAACATATTCTGCCGGAGTGCCTGAGCAACGGAGAGCGGCTTTTTGCCTATGAATATAACGGCTACTGGAAGGATGTGGGGACGCTCGGTTCTTACTGGGAGGCCAACATGGAGCTCATCGATATCATACCGGAGTTCAATCTGTATGAAGAATTCTGGAAGATCTATACGAAGAGCGATGCGGTGCCGCCGTTGTATGTGTCAGAGGACGGTTTCATCGAGCGGAGCATTGTCTGCGGCAATTCTACAATAGAGGGTACCGTCATCAATTCGGTCATCGGCGCCGGCGTTACGGTGGGAAAGGGCGCTGTGGTGCGGGATTCCATCATCATGAAGAATTCGATCATCGGCGCCGGGTGCAGCGTGGACCGGTCGATCATCGCCGAGGAAGTGAAGGTGGGCGAGAACTGTATTCTGGGCGTGGGCGAGGCAGTGCCCAACAGGGTCAATCCCAAAGTATACTCTTTCGGTCTTGTGACCATTGGCGAGAATACGGTAATTCCGCCGGGCGTTCAGATCGGTATGAACACTGCCATTTCCGGCAGGACGGAGAGCAGTGATTATCCGGGCGGCGTTCTGGCCAGCGGCGAGACATTGATTAAGGCAGGTGACAGATGATGAGAGCGATAGGACTGATCTTAGCAGGCGGCAACAATCACAGGATGAAGGAGCTGTCCACCAAACGTGCCATCGCCGCCATGCCGGTGGCCGGCAGTTACCGGGGCATTGATTTCTCCCTGAGCAACATGTCCAATTCCCATGTACAGAAGGTGGCAGTGCTGACGCAGTACAATTCCCGTTCCCTGAACGAACATTTAAGTTCTTCCAAATGGTGGGACTTCGGCAGGAAACAGGGCGGGCTCTATATCTTTACCCCCATGGTGACAGCAGACAATAATTTCTGGTACCGCGGCACCGCAGACTGCATCTATCAGAATCTGGACTGGCTGAAGCAGAGTCATGAACCCTATGTGGTGATTGCTTCCGGGGACGGCGTCTACAAGATGGATTTCAACAGGGTGCTGGAATATCATATCGAGAAGAAGGCAGATATCACCGTCGTATGCAAGGATATGCCCGAGGGAACGGACATGAGCCGTTTTGGTGCGGTCAAGGACGACGGAGACGGCAGGATGATCGATATGGAGGAGAAGCCCATGACGACGGATGCGCATCTGGCCTCCTGCGGCATCTACATCATCCGCAGGCGCCAGCTCATCGAACTGATTGAGAAATGTGCACAGGAAGACCGCTACGACTTCGTGCGGGACATCCTGATCCGCTACAAGAACGTGAAGAAGATCTACGTCTACCGTATGGAGAGCTACTGGAACAGCATCTCTTCTGTGGAATCCTATTATCAGACGAATATGGATTTTCTGAAGCCGGAGGTGAGGAAGCATTTCCTCCAGGAATATCCGGATATCTATTCCAAGGTGCAGGATCTTCCTCCTGCAAAATATAATGCAGGGTCCAACGTGAAGAACAGTCTCGTTGCCAGCGGATGTATCATCAACGGTACGGTGGAGCATTCAGTCTTGTTTAAGAAGGTGTTTGTGGGGAACAACTGTGTGATCAGAAATTCGATCATCCTGAATGACGTGTATCTGGGCGACAATACCTATATCGAGAACTGCATCGTGGAGAGCAGGGATACGATCCGGGCAAATTCCCGCTATGTGGGTGAAAATGGTGTAAAAGTAGTTATTGAAAAAAATGAAAGGTATGTCATTTAGGACGGACTTTTAGCAGTGTGACAGGTGAAAAGGAGTTTTATCATGAAGATTACAGATGTACGGGTTCGTAAGGTTGCAAAAGAAGGCAAGATGAAGGCGGTTGTATCGATCACCATCGATGAAGAGTTCGTCGTTCATGACATCAAGGTTATTGAAGGAGAAAAGGGGCTGTTCATCGCCATGCCAAGCAGAAAGGCGTCAGACGGAGAGTATCGGGATATTGCGCATCCCATCAATTCACTGACGCGGGATTCCATTCAGACCATGATACTGGACCGATACGAAGAAGCGCTCATGAAGCCTGTAGATGAATGAGAGAATACAAAGGAAAGCCTGCGGCAGATGCCGCAGGTTTTTCTGATTCCGCCGCAGGCACTTCGGTTCATGCTGTCTGTCAGCCGGGATTCTTCTTCACGGGGTTGCAAAAAAAAGGGCGGTCATGTAAAATACACATGGAAATAAGAGGACAGACAGAAAAAGATGGAGAACAGACATGTATGTGATTGTGGGACTGGGGAATCCCGGCAGCAGATATGAGAGGACAAGGCACAATGCAGGCTTCCGGATGGTGGACCGGCTGGCAGCAGGATACAGGATAGAGTTCAGTCAGAAGAAACACAGAGCGCTGTGCGGCGCAGGGATGATCGAAGGGCAGAAGGTGCTCCTTCTCAAACCTCAGACGTATATGAATCTAAGCGGTGAGAGTGTGAGAGAAGCCGTAGAATATTACAAGGTGGATCCGGAACGGGAGCTTCTGGTGATCTATGATGATATTTCTCTGGATCCGGGAAAGCTGAGAATCCGGAAGAAGGGCAGTGCCGGGGGACACAACGGGATGAAAAACATCATCCTCCACCTGGGGACCCAGGTCTTTCCAAGGATCCGGATCGGAGTGGGACAGAAGCCGGAGGGATATGATCTGGCGGACTATGTGCTGGGGCATTTTTCCGGGGAAGAGGAAGTCCTGATGCGGGAAGCATATGACAGAGCAGCGAAGGCGGCCGTGTCGGTCCTGACGGAGGGCACGGACCGGGCGATGAATGAATTTAATTAGGAGCGGCAGATGGATACATTTTATGAGCCGCTGCTGCAGCTGGAGGTCTTTGTACAGGCCAGGGAGAAGCTTGGGAAGGAAAAAGGGCTTCTGCTCCTTACCGGGTGTGTGGAATCTCAGAAGACGCACCTGATGTACGGGCTTGGGCGCGGCAGGCGGGTAAAACTGATTCTTACGTACAATGAACTGAAAGCGAAGGAGATCTGCGAGGAATATCAGGCACTTGGAGAACATGTGTTCTATTATCCTCCGAAGGATTTTCTCTTTTTTCATGCAGATATTCAGGGAAATGAGCTGCTGAGACAGAGGATGACAGCCACAAGCCGGCTGCTGTCCGGAGAGCCCGCGGTGATCGTTACCACCATCGACGGGTGTATGGCGCCGCTTTTGCCGCTGGAGAAACTGAAGGAGCTGATTCTTTCCATCGGTGTCGGTAGCGTGGTGGAGATGGACGCCGTGAAGAAGCGGCTGGTCCGGATGGGTTATGAGAGGACGGGGCAGGTAGAGCTTCCGGGGCAGTTCGCCATCCGGGGAGGTATTCTGGATATTTATCCGCTGACGGAGGAATATCCGGTGCGGATTGAACTGTGGGATGATGAAGTGGATTCCATCCGGAGCTTTGACGCGTCCAGTCAGAGATCCATGGAAAATCTGGAGGAGATCGTACTGTATCCGGCAGCGGAGGCATGCCCGGAGGAGTTTCGATGTAAGGGCGTCTGTCTGCTGGATTATGTGCGGGCATATGATTCCCTTGTATTTCTGGACGAGGTGAACCGTCTCTTCGAACGGGGAGAAACGGTGGAGAAGGAATACCGTCAGAACTTTGAGAACCGTATGCAGAAGGGTCAGATCACGCCGGGACAGGCGGAGGAGATCTTTCCCTGCGGTCAGGTGATGTACTGGCTGGAGCGGATGCAGGGAGCGGCTCTCGGGACGCTGGAGACGACGGATAAACGCATGGACTTTGGCAGCCGCTACAGACTGGATACCCGGTCGATCCAGTCCTACCACAATCATTTTGAACTGCTTGTAAAGGACCTGAAGCGCTGGAAGAGAGAGAAATATCAGGTTATCCTCATGTGCGCCTCCAGGACCCGCGGAAAGCGTCTGGCGGAGGAGCTTCTGGCAGAGGGGCTGAACGCCTTTTACAGCGAGGAAGAGAAGCGTGTGGTGCAGCCCGGGGAGATCATGGTCGTGCATGGAAATGTGTCCCGGGGATATGAGTACCCCATGATTCGGTATGCGGTGCTCTCGGAGACTGATGTGTTCGGCAGGGAGAAAAAGCAGAAGAAGAGAAGAAAAAAGACCTATGAGGGGCGCAGAATCAGCAGCTTTACTGATCTGTCCGTGGGAGATTATGTGGTCCATGAGAACCATGGGCTTGGTATCTATCGGGGAATTGAGAAGATCACGGTGGATAAGACGGTCAAGGATTACATGAAGATCGAGTACAGCAGGGGGGCCTGTCTCTATATCCTTGCCACTCAGCTTGACGCGATTCAGAAATATGGGAGTTCGGATGCTGCAAAGGTCCCCAGGCTGAACAGTCTGGGTGGACAGGACTGGAAAAAGACCAGGTCGAAGGTCAGAGGAGCGGTCCAGGAGGTGGCAAAGGATCTGGTGGAGCTGTATGCGGCCAGACAGTCGGAAAAGGGATATGTCTACGGTCCGGATACGGTATGGCAGAAGGAATTTGAAGAGCTGTTCCCCTATGAAGAGACGGAAGACCAGCAGAGAGCGATCCAGGATATGAAAAAGGATATGGAGAGCGATAAGATCATGGATCGTCTGATCTGCGGGGATGTGGGCTATGGGAAGACTGAGGTGGCGATTCGGGCGGCGTTTAAGGCTGTGCAGGAGAGCCGTCAGGTGGTCTATCTGGTTCCTACCACGATCCTGGCGCAGCAGCATTATAATACCTTTGTACAGCGCATGAAGGAATTTCCGGTGCGCATCGACCTGATGTGCCGTTTCCGGACGCCGGGGCAGCAGAAGAAGACGCTGGAGGACCTGAGAAAGGGTCTGGTGGATATTCTGATCGGTACCCACAGAGTCCTGTCAAAGGATGTGGAGTACAAGGATCTGGGACTTCTGATCATAGACGAGGAGCAGCGCTTCGGCGTGGCGGACAAGGAGAAGATCAAGAAACTGAAGACCAGTGTGGATGTGCTCGCCCTGAGTGCCACTCCGATCCCAAGGACGCTGCATATGAGCCTGGCAGGGATAAGGGATATGAGCGTTCTGGAGGAACCTCCCATGGACCGGATGCCGGTGCAGACCTATGTGTGTGAGTATGATGAGGAGATGGTGCGGGCGGCGATCCACAGAGAGCTGAACCGGGAGGGACAGATCTATTATGTCTATAACCGGGTGGAGAGCATCGGGGAGGTGGCGCACCGGATCCAGGAACTGGTACCGGAGGCGCATGTGGCATTTGCCCACGGACAGATGAAAGAGCATGACCTGGAGCGGATCATGTATGAATTTATCCAGGGGGACATTGATGTGCTGGTATCCACCACGATCATCGAGACCGGGATGGATATCTCCAATGTCAACACGATTATTATCCATGATGCGGACCGCATGGGGCTGTCTCAGCTCTATCAGCTGCGGGGAAGAGTGGGACGCTCCAACCGGACCGCATACGCATTTCTTCTATATAAGAAGGATAAGATGCTGAAGGAAGTGGCGGAAAAGCGGCTCCATGCCATTCGGGAATATTCCGATCTTGGCAGCGGCTTTAAGATTGCCATGCGGGATATGGAGATCCGGGGAGTTGGCACGCTCCTGGGACAGAGACAGCACGGCCATATGCAGGCGGTGGGGTATCATCTGTATTGTAAGATGCTGAACGAAGCAGTGCTCCGGATGAAGGGAGAGAGCAAAGCCGCGGAGGAGGATTTTGAGACTGTGGCAGATTTGCAGATTGATGCGTACATTCCGGATACCTATATAAAAAATGAGGCGCTGAAGCTGGATATCTACCGGCGAATCGCCGCTGTGGAAAATGAGGCGGAACAGGAAGACATGCTGGAAGAGCTCATTGACCGTTTCGGAGATCCGCCCAGGTCTGTGCTGAACCTTCTGGAGATCACCAGGCTCCGCGGTCAGGCGCACGAGCTGTATATCCGGGAGATCAAGGGAAGGACGGATCAGATCACATTTATCATGTATGAAAAGGCAGGGATCGATGCGGCCAGGATACCGGAACTGATTGAGCGGATGAAGGGCGCCATGGTTTTCCGGAGATCGGAGCCGGTACAGTTCATTTACACGATCAACAGTCAGAAGGCCGGAAAGAACCCTCCGGGGCTTCTTACTGTGGCTTTTCAGGTACTGGAAGAGATGAGAATCCTGAAGGCGTAACGCGCATAGGGGATGATTTACAGGAGGTTGGAAAAGAGGATGCGAAAGAGGATGGCGGCTGTGGTACTGGCGGTCTGCATGGCGCTTGGTGGCTGCGGAGGTGAAAAGGCTGAGGAAGAGCCGGCGGCTTTTACGATAAACGGCGAAGAGATCAGTCTGAGAGAATGGAACTTTTATGTCCGGATGAACCAGATGCAGTGGGAAAAAGACGGACTTGAACTCTACGGGGACGGGATGTGGAGCCGGGTGTCGGAGGAAGAGACCGGTACGACCATGGCGGACCGTCTGAAAGAAGAAGTGTTGGAGACCATCTGTCAGACCCATGTGGCCTGTCAGCATGCGGAGGAATACGGCGTCTCTCTGGATGAGGGCAGAAAGCAGGAGATCGAAGAGCGGACAGAAGCTTTCATGGGGGGCTATCATGAGGCGCTTCTGGACTATGCAGGAGCAGATCCGGAATTTGTCCGTGAGAAGCTGTCCGAACGGGAGTGCTCTCTTCTGGTGGCGGAGGCTGCCGTGGCGGACTATGAACCGGACATTCCGGAGGAGGATGTGCACCGGGAAGGGATCTGTTATGTGCTCATCTCCACCACAGGGCTTCGGGATGCCCAGGGGAATCTGACACCCTATACGGAAGAAGAGGTGGAAGAGCGCACGCTTCTGGCGCAGACGGTCTGTGAGACGGCAAAGGAGAGTGGGAATCTCAAGGAGGCGGCGGAAGAGGCGGGACTGACCCCCATAGAGGCCAGCATGGGCAGAACCAACGAAGGAGACGGGCATGAACCTCGGATGCTGGATGCCGCCAGGCTTCTTGCGGTGGGAGAGATCTCTGATCCGGTCTGGACCGAGGAGGGATGGTTTGTGGTGCAGCATACCAGCGACTATGACCAGGTGGGAACGGACTACTGGAGAGAGCACCTGACAGAGCTGGCCCGGGAGGAAGAATATAAGCGGATCCTGGACGGGTGGATGGAAGAGGCCGATATCGAGATTCATCAGGAGGTTATGGATCAGGTTGAGGTGAAAATTGTGTTAAAGGAGTTGCTCTGATTATAAAAAACGTTTATAATCGAATGGGATACAGTACCAGGAAAAGAGGAGGAAGGCAGAATATGAAAAAGAACGTGGCAGGATTTTTGATTCTTTTGCTCGTGATGACGGCGGCAGTCAGCGGCTGCTCCAGAGGGAATACACTGGATGATACGGCGGAGGCTGTGAATGTGGGCGGCGTATCCGTCCCCCTGGGTGAGGTGAATTTTTATCTGCGGTATCAGCAGATCCAGATGCAGGGCGCTTACGGCATGTATTTCGGTGAAGACTTTATGAATCAGGATCTTATGGGAATGGGCACGCCCTATGGCGTTACCATACGGGATTCTGTTGTGGAAACACTGAAGGAATATTATGTGGTGGAGGCGCATGCGGACGATATTGGGGTGTCTCTGACGGAGGATGAGAAGAACAGGGCGGCAGAAGCGGCGAAGGCATTTCTGGCGGCCAATGACAGCAGGACACTGAAAGCCATGTCTGCAGATGAAGCAACAGTTACGCATGTGCTGGAGCTTATGATGCTGCAGTCCAGAGTATACAGAGACCGCGCCGGGACAATTGATACGCAGGTGGATCCGGAGTCCGTGGCGCAGAAGCGGATCTCCTATGTGACAAGTTCTCTCATGGGGACCACGGACGAGGAAGGCAATGTGACGGAGCTGACAGAGGAAGAACTGGCAGAAAAGCGGACCCAGATGGAGGAAATCCTGGCGGATGCAAAGGAAAGCAAAGATCTCGGCGCGGCGGCGGAAGCAGCAGGGCTGAGCGCATCCACGTTGAGCTACGGGAAAGACAGCACCAGTCTGGACGAGGCTGTATTCGCAGCGGCAGATGCGCTGCCGGAGGGCGGATTCTCAGAGATTATAGAGACAGAGAACAATTATTATATCGTTTGTATGGAGAGTACCTTTGATGAAGAGGCCACAGAGACCGCGAAGGAAAATGAGCTGTCCAGAAGAGAACGGGAAGCATACGATGGATGGTATCAGCCGCTCCTTGACGGAACGGAGATCACGACGAACGATGAGCTGATCCAGTCTCTGACCTTTGAACGGATCTTCAGTATGCCGGCGGTGGAAGAGGAAGAGATACCGGCGGCGGGAGCAGAGGAGGATACGGCAGCAGAGCCGGAAGAGGAAGCAGAATGAAATGGAAAATCGTTCCTGTTCTCGGAGCAGTCTGCGTGGTACTGCTGGCGGGCTGCTGTCGTATGACAGATGGCGGAGTACCGGCTGTCGCGCTGAACAGGGATACAAAAGAAGAAAAAACAGTTACGGAGCCTTCAGACCCGAAGGCTCCGTCTATGGATAAGGCGGAAACAGAGGAAAGCACTCAGGATAGAGAAGCGGTGTTCTGCCGAAAGTCCGGGCGTCCAAAGGAACCGGCCGGCTGGCCGGGATGTATGGAAGAGGCAGTTCGACGGTGGATGTGGGGACTGGAAAAGGCAGGCAATGTGACCGTACTCTGGCCGGAGGCGCAGATGGGTGCGCGTCAGTCCGCAGAGGGACTGTCTGTTTCTGACAGATCCGGAGGACTGTCCGGTCAGACGGTGCAGGAGTATTCCGGGAAAACGGGAGAGACAGGCAGCCAGTCTGCACAGGTATGGATTGCAGAAACCGAAGAGTCAGATGAGCCGTCCGTGCGGGGCCGGTGCCGGGTATCCGAAGGAATATCCGGAGCATATTCCGGGACTTTCGGGAATATTCCCAATAGAGAAGAGCGCCCGGGAGTCGACTGTGCAGGGAGATTCGGTCCCATACAGAAAACGGTTTCTCCATCGGATATTCCTCCGGCGGATACTGTAAAATATACGGCTTCTCAGAAGAAAGAAATCACGGAAACCCGGTATGTACAGTCGGTGATTAATCCGGAGGATCCGTCTACGTATGAGACCATGGTGAAGGAGCTGGAGGTCCCGATCCGGTATGTGAATCATGCCGGTGACATTAAATATGCATATGAAGACAGAAAATGGTATGAATACAGGTACTGCAGCGGAACGGTCATGCTGGATGAGAAGGATCAGGACCTGGCGCTCAGGCTTCTGAATTACCGTGGTGAATACAATGAATTTGAAGTGCTTCATGTGGAATGCCAGGAATCAGATGACAGCAGTCAGGCATTGAGATACCGATATCAGGTCCGCTACAGAGGAAAGTTTGTTATGGAGAAGGCTCCTGAGGAGCTCAGTCATCTCACCTGCGTGGACCTTGGGATGGTGGCGGCCACCATGACGATGAGAAGAGAGGAACGGGTGCCTGTCCTTGTGGAGCGGACATTCGGTACGGGCGAATACCGGTATTACGGCTGGCAGGAGCGGGACGGGAAAGTTTTTTATTTTGATGAAAATGGTGAGAAGGTTACCGGACAGCAGGTCATCTGCGGGGTCCGCCATACTTTTGACGAACAGGGAGCAAGAATCAGCTGCGCCGGAGTTGAGGTGTCACAGGAAAACGGCAGTATCGACTGGGAAAAGGCGGCATCATCCAGAATAGATACCGCTGTGGTCCGGTGTGCCTGGCGTGCATCCGATACGGGACTCCTTATGCCGGATGTACAGGCAGAGAAAAATCTGAAGGAGGCAGGACAGGCGGGGTTTGAGACGGGCATCTCCCTGTTCTCCCAGGCGGTCACCGCAGAGGAGGCAGCAGAAGAAGCGGAATACCTGATTGCGCTGGCGAACAAATATAACATTACAGGTCCTGTCGCCGTTACGGTCTCCTGGGCAAATCCGGAGCATAACGGCAGGGCGGACGTGCTCGGAAGGGAAGAACGGACAAAGTACATAGCTGCATGCTGTCAGACATTGCAGGAAGCGGGATATGATCCCATACTTCATACAGACGAAGCGTTCCTGTCGGATGGTCTCATAATGGAGGAGCTCTCAGACTGCCGGCTCTGGCTGACGGCCTGTGGTCCAGATCTTACTTATACCGGATCCTGTGAGATCTGGCAATATACAGATAGAGGAACAGTAGACGGTATGAGCGGATATGCAGGACTTTACATCAGCTATGGAAAATAGGAGGAATTTCCAATGAGCACAACACAAAATCTGACACTTTTGACCGATCTCTACGAATTGACCATGATGCAGGGGTATTTCAAGAATCCGGTGCAGGAGACGGTGATCTTCGACGCATTTTACCGGACTAATCCGTGCGGTAATGGATTTGCCATTGCTGCAGGGTTGGATCAGGTCATCGATTACATCAAGAATCTGCATTTCTCCAAAGAGGATGTGGATTATCTGCGGAGCGTGGGAGTATTTGATGAGGACTTTCTGGAGTATTTGAGCGGCTTTCATTTCAGCGGAGATATCTATGCGATTCCCGAAGGGACAGTAGTATTTCCAAGAGAGCCTCTTGTGAAAGTTATCGCGCCCATCATGGAGGCACAGCTGGTGGAGACGGCGATCCTGACCATCATCAATCACCAGAGTCTGATCGCTACCAAGGCGGCGAGAGTGGTCAATGCAGCGAGAGGGGACGGCATCATGGAATTCGGTCTGCGCCGCGCCCAGGGGCCGGATGCAGGCGTCTACGGCGCCCGGGCTGCCATGATCGGAGGATGTATCGGAACGTCCAATGTATTGACCGGGCAGCTCTTCGACGTGCCGATACTGGGTACACATGCCCACAGCTGGATCATGAGCTTTCCGGATGAATACACGGCATTTAAGACCTATGCGAGGCTGTATCCCAATGCGTGCACACTTCTGGTGGATACGTACGATACCCTGAAATCCGGGGTACCCAATGCGATCCGGGTGTTTAAGGAGATGCGCAAGGAGAAGAGGCTGAACGGTCGTTACGGAATCCGCCTGGACAGCGGAGACCTGGCCTATCTGTCCAAGGAAGCCCGGAAGATGCTGGATGCCGCAGGCTTCCACAATGCGGTCATCTCTGCTTCCAGTGATCTGGACGAGTATCTGATCGACAGCCTGAAAACTCAGGGGGCGAAGATCACTTCCTGGGGCGTCGGCACGAACCTGATCACATCCAGAGACTGTCCGGCGTTCGGCGGCGTCTACAAGCTGGCGGCTGTG
Source organism: Lachnospiraceae bacterium (assembly GCA_910574805.1). Taxonomy (GTDB): domain Bacteria; phylum Bacillota; class Clostridia; order Lachnospirales; family Lachnospiraceae; genus Hominiventricola. The sequence continues at coordinate 141,232 of CAJTCV010000014.1, forward strand.
AAGACAGGAGACGGGGATTTTGTTCCCAAAATCAAGCTTTCCGAAAATACCGAGAAGATTACGAACCCGGGCAACAAGACTGTATACCGGATCTATGAAAAGATCAACGGAAAACTGAAGGCGGATCTGATCAGTCTGGTGGACGATCAGTTCGACGAGTCCAGGGATCTGATTATCTTTGACCCGCTGGAAACCTGGAAGAAAACCCACTTAAAGGGCGGGACTTATACCATGAAGGAGCTCATGGTACAGGTGTTTGACAAGGGAAACTGTGTCTATCAGTCTCCGTCCGTCATGGATATCCGGGAGCACTGCATCGAAGAGCAGGAGACCCTCTGGGATGAGACAAAACGGCTTGTGAATCCCCATGAAGTCTATGTGGATCTGTCAGACCGGCTGTATGAGATGAAGAGCGAGCTTTTGAATAAAATGCATTCTTTTGATTGAAAAAGATCATGCATATAAATCCAATTCTTACAAATACTAGATGCAGATGGCATGTGAAAACAGAAGACATGAAATAAACATCATATTTTTAAGACATTGGAGGAAGACTGTATGAAAGCAACAGGAATCGTACGCCGGATCGACGACCTTGGCAGGGTCGTAGTGCCCAAGGAGATCCGGCGTACATTAAGGATCCGGGAAGGAGACCCTCTGGAAATTTTTACGGACCGGGAGGGCGAGATCATCCTGAAAAAATATTCCCCTATCGGGGAGCTGTCCGCATTTGCCAAACAGTATGCGGAGAGTCTGGCACAGACGACAGGTCATATGGTATGTGTTACGGACCGGGATGCCATCATCGCCACGGCGGGAGGCGCCAAAAAGGATTATCACGGCAAATCTATCAGCCCTCAGCTTGAGCATCTGATCGAGGAACGGGAGAGCCTTCAGGCATCTGCCATAGAACGTAAATTCATTCCGGTGATTCAGGAAGAGATGGACGGGATCGCCACGGAGACCATCTGTCCGGTCATCAGTGAGGGGGACGCCATTGGCGCTGTGATCCTCCTGGGACGTGATATCAGGAACAAAATGGGAGAGGTGGAGCAGAAAGTGGCGGCTTCCGCCGCCGGTTTTCTGGGCCGGCAGATGGAGCAGTGACAGCATAAAAAAGAACCTTTTTCAGGTTCTGAAGCTTTCGAGGGAGTGGGGGCTCTTTCGAGCCCCCGAAAGTGTTATGAATGAAATACTGATGTGTTTCTGTTACGAATACTATCATAGCAGGAAAATGTGACGAAAATGTATCATGGAGATTAAGGTTTTCTAAATTTAAGAAAGAAATTCATAAGAAACAAGGGGAAATCTTCTGAAAAAAATTTTGAAAAAATTAAAAAAAACTCTTGCTTTTTTGCCGGATATGGCATATAATAACATTCGTTGAATACGAAGGGCTATCGCCAAACGGTAAGGCAACGGACTCTGACTCCGTCATTTCAAGGTTCGAATCCTTGTAGCCCTGCTTCTAAGACCCGGTGGAATTTTCCGCCGGGTTTCTTTTTGCCCGGAAATGCCTGATTTTCCGGGCTTTTTTTCGTTTGTGAGACTTTGGGTGATTTTGGAAACAAGTAAGCCTGTCAGAATGGTTTTTCGGAGTTTTACGGAAAAAGGTGTATGATTTTGGATGGATAGGTCAATTCATAGGTCAATTTATCCATTTACATTTTTGAATTCCTGAATCAGTTTTTGGATAATTGCTCTTTGGGAAGGAGTAATATCGCTCACATCAAGATAAATTTTATTGTCCAGTTCTAACAGATAATCACATGAGACATAAAAATATTGAGAAATACGTATCAGCATGTCAATTGACGGAAGGATATTATCATTCTCCCAGTTTGATACACATTGTTTGGAGACGCCAAGTTCTTTTGCTAATTGAATCTGAGTTAATCCATGTGAACTTCTTAATTCTCTTAATTTAATTCCGAACATGATTTCCTCCTATCCTTATCTGTAAAGATTACATGAAAAATGTCTATTTGCAAAATACTTAAGTATTGTTAAAATAGACCATATAAGAAAAGAGAACGAAAATTATATATTAAGGAAGGAGGATTTTATAAAAAATTAAATAGGTCGGAATTTGGGAGGTGTTATGATGGAATTGTGACAGAATATATTTGTGTGAGGTATTTGAAAAATCAGTTAAAACACGAGTATTCTCGGAAACTTATTAGCGAATAGGCAGGAAGGAGTTAATTTTCAGGAATGAGAGGGATAAGGATGGATGATTGTGGGATTTGAGCGGAGCAAAGAGCATAAAAATTAAAAATAAGTATGGCTTTTGGGCCAGTCGGAAAACAGGCCTGAAAAAAATCTGAAGCAGGAAACGTGGTTTATGCCGCCGCCTGCACGTGCTGTTTATAGCGGGCATCCAGATGGATGCAGATGCCAATCATGGTGGCCACCCAAAGGGCAAGGGATGGCTTGATCAGGTCTTCTGAATATAGAAGAAAAAAAGGATAAAAGACCTTAAGATCTGCTGTTGATTCTTAGCGGGCCTGCCGTTGGCGGAGTAGAAAGGCAGGAGAAACTCTACGGCCTTATTGGTATCGAAAAGCCGGAGCTTCTGCTAGGGTTTCCAAAGCTCCGTATGGAGCTGGTTTCTTTCAGAGAAATCGAAATGGATTTTGGATTCGGTGAGAAAGTACTTGCCATCTTGCCTGGACTGCCAGTACTTGATCATAGTGTGGACCTCCGTGTGGTTTTAGGGCTGTGCGATGGGCACAGACACTTCTTAACTACAAGGGGCGCGTTTGGTGACTGGCGTATATGGTCATCAAATGCGTTTGCATATTTTTGAGCATATGTCAAGAGTTTTTAGAAAATTTAATTTCCAAGCCTTAGGTTAAATCCACCGCCTTTCAGGCGGTAGAGCTTTAGCGTCACTTTCTTTTTGCAGCATCAGTGATATAATGGTTGGAGAGGAAGGTGAAGGAAATG
>CAJTCV010000015.1 GCA_910574805.1 Lachnospiraceae bacterium
AGCTTCCGGATAAAGTCATATGATAACCCCGTGCGGCCTGCTGCCTCCCTGATCGTCAGCATCTCCGGGATCTTCTTCTCTTCCTCGACCGGCAGTCTCATGGCTGTCTCCAACGCTGCCATCTCCTGCATAATAATCCGTTCCTCCTGATCCAGCTCCGGACTGCTGCCCGTGCTGCTCTGCAGAAGGACCTCCGTCCGTCTCCGTGCCAGTGCCGTATACCGGTTCACAATCTCCACTTTCGTCATACTTTTCACTCCTTCCTTTTCCGACTCTGGAAGTATCAAGATCAATAAAGCCCTTCGCTTTTGTGCTGTACACTCCAAGATATTCCTGATCCAGATATACAATGATGATGTGCTCATATACCCGGATTTCCGGATCTCCATGGATGCCAAGATGTGCAAGGGCTTCTCCCAGTTCTTCCATGTTCTTTCTTTTCTCTTTCCGCTCTGCTTCTCTCTTCTGGATCCGGTCCGCCTCTTCCATGATTTCATTATGGCGTCTCATGAATTCCTCACTGCCAAGATTCAGGCGTTCCGCTTCTGCTGCAATCATCTCATCAAGTTCTTTCTGTGTCATGAGTCCTCCCCCTTTCTTCATTGTGTTTTAAACAGCTATTTCGCAAAAAATGATTGAAGGTATATAAATCTACCAGAAAACGGCTGTAAACGGAATTTACACGGTTTCATGTCGATTCTTCCCGCTCTTAAAAATATTTCTGCGAATAGCTTCCGACCGTTTTTTCTTTTCATCCTCAGATAACTGTCTGGGGGGAATAATTTTCACCCATCCAACCGGAATATGAGCTAAAATGGAGCCATCTTTATTTTCAACCATGATCTGACACTCTTCCGGACGTTCCTCCGCCAGCTTTTTTATACGAGACTTATAACGACCCTGTGAAAACTGTACTGTTGCCGTATTTGCGTCTTTGATGAACTCTATACCATTTTCCAGACAGTCAGATGGTTCCGGGCGTATTATTTCTTTCAGTTCTACATCAGCAGCAACTGCCAGCGCTTTAAGCGTTCCATCACTGGTAAAGCCATTGTCCAAAATCCATTCAAAGGAAAACTTTGAAAGTCCAGTGCTCTGACAAATCTGGTCTGCTGTCAGATTCTTTTCCCGCATAATTGCTTTGTATTCTTTTGTTTTTAACCTCATACATTTCCTTCCTGTTAATCTTCAATAATCAAAATTTCTTTAGCAGACAATTCCAGTGCTTTGCAAATTGCTGGGACAACTTTTACTTTCCCAATCCGTTTTCCACTTAAGACATTAGATACCGCCTGTTGACTGACTCCGCCCTGTTTTGCAATTTCTGTAATGGTCAAACCTCTCTCAGCCATTTCCAGATAGATTTTCTTTGTGTCAAGTCTCATTTTCATTTTCTTATCCCTCCTTCATCACAATAGTGTTTTTGTATTAAAATAATACCACTATTGTGATTGAATGTCAACAACAAAAGTGTTTATATTTTGTGATAATTGTGTTATTATATTAAATGAGGTGATATCATGAAATTTTCAGAAAACTTATATAATTTAAGGACAAAAGAAGGTTTATCACAAAAGGATCTTGCATTTGCTCTTGGAGTTTCACAAGCTTCAATAAACTATTGGGAAAAAGGCCAGAGAATACCATCTATTGATATGATTGCAAAGATATCAAACTACTTTCATGTATCTGCCGATTATTTAATAGATATTTCAGGTACTTCATTAAATCCGTCAACAGTAGTTAAATTAGCTGGAAAAGTTTTGGAATTAAATGATTTGTATTTTATGCTAAATGATGATGGACAGAAAAAGGCTATAGAACAGGTGAAACTTTTAACAAAGATACCAGAATATCAAAAGACAGATTAACCGATAACCACACACAATTTGTGTACGCTTGATAACCCTTTTTTCAATCAGTGACAAATTATCACCCGTTGCGACATCGCAACGCACCCGATCGGCACCGTCTGCTGCCTCTGATCCGAGTATCAGGAACGAGTTTCCGGTCAGTTGGTTCCATTTTGTCACCAGTTGACCAGCACCCTGACAATATAATAGACTTACCCGGGCAGCCGGGGGACGTGCTCTCACCCGTTCCGAGTCTTGCGGAAAGGGGTTGATTATTATGAGTACATATGAGGAATTCATGATTATACTGACCACTGGTCTTCTGATCGTTGCGATTCTGAACATGAAAAATAAGAAATAGCCGTCCTGCTCTCGTCAAAGTTTAGGAACGGCTATTCTTACAGTTTAGTATGAAATTTCGCCGGGTCGGGTGACTGCCTTCACCTTCCGGCTGTCCTGTTAAGTCTATTATATCAATTTACGAAAATATGTCAATGAAAAATCCTGCAATTCCATGAGAAAGGAGGCATCCACATGGCACATATTGAAAAACGCGGCAGCAACTACCTGATCCGGGTCAGTGTCGGCTATGATTCCAAGGGCAAAAAGATCACCAGATCCACCACATACAGGCCGGAATACACCACTGCTACTGGTAAAGCAAAAGCGGATTCTGTGATAGAGAAAGAGGTCAGACGCTTTGCTGACGATTTTGAAAAATCTGTAAAATCCGGAGAAAGCGCCACCGGAGGCAATATAAAGTTTGACGCTCTGGTTACCCGATATCTGGAAGAATATGCATTCATCAAGCTTTCACAGGCAACTGCCGAAGGATACCAGGCGCATCTGATGAAAAAGATCATTCCAGCCTTCGGACATGTGAAGATCTGTGATCTGTGCCGCCAGCAACTGGAGATTCAAAAATTCTATAACCAAATGGCAAAGCCCGGATCAAACGGCGAAACCATGGCAGCATCCACCATCCGCCGGAGTATTGCCGTATTTTCCAGCGTCATGCAATGGGCGGTAGACATGCAGCTCATACCGTCAAACCCTCTGACACGCGTCAGGCCACCCCGTAAGGCATATCAGGCAGAACGGCCTAAGAGTTTTACCATTGAGGAATTAAACCGCTTCATTGGCGCTCTGGACATGCCGCAAGTGGCAGATTACAGAGCACACACCTGCAGGAAAAAAGACGGAAATGTCTATTATGTACCAGCGTATACAGAATCAAGACGTGTCTCTGAACAGTTCAAACTCTTTTACATCATGGCCGCATTCTCCGGATGCAGGCGCGGGGAGCTGATTGCCCTAGACTGGTCAGATGTGGATCTTTCTGCAGGCACCATAAGCATCAGCAAAAGCGCAAGCAAAACTGCCTCCGGAATTATCCTGAAAGAGACAAAGACTTCCAGCGGAATCCGCACTATCCATATGCCTGACTCCGTCATGGAGCTGGCCAGAAAGTGGAAACTTCACCAGAAGGAAATGAGGGTTTCCCTCGGCTCCGCCTGGAAAGGAATTGATAATGTATTCTGCCAGGCGGACGGCTCCCGGATGTATCCGGATACGGTCACCGCAAAATTTAAAGACATCATCCGGAACTATAATGCACAGTGCGCCCCTGATGACCGACTTCCGGACATCTCCCTGCACGGACTCCGGCACACAGCGGCCAGCGTCCTGATCAATCAGCATACAGACATTGCAACCGTATCCAAAAGACTGGGACACAGCCGTACATCTGTTACCCTGGACATTTATACGCACGCCATTCAGGAAGCTGACAAAGCCGCCGCGTCCCTGCTGGACAGTATTGCAAAGTCAGCCGGAATATAGAAAACCTGTGTACTTTTTGTGTACTAAAGGGACAAAAACAGTACACAAACGACCTGCAAAGCTACAATAAGCAACACTCAAAAAAGCCCGTAAATTCAAGCTTTTCCGCAATATAGACAAAGCCGGAAAAAGTCAAAAAACACATTCGCATTGTTGAGGCCGTGGGTTCGAATCCCATATGCTCCATAGAGCGGAAAAGCTTATGAACTGAAGCTTTTCCGCTTTTTGTTGCGCCGAATTCTGCAGGTCCGGTTCTCTGCTCTCTTTATCAGGTAACATTCCCGTTCATTTTCTTTACAATGGCTCATCCATCTTACAATATCATCCGGTACTTGACTTTTTCTCTCTTTCTCTGTATAATGTTCGTCAAAGAACAGTTTTTCGAAAAACTATAATAAAACAAAGGAATATTTGACATGAAATCACAGTTTATCAATAACCATATTCTCGGAAATATCATTTACGAGGAATGTATCAATGCCGTATGCCTGCAGAACGATTTGATTAAAACCGAGATGGACATCCTTCTCTTTTTGCACAACAATCCAGACTTTGATACCGCTACAGACATCGTAAAACACCGGCATCTGTCTAAATCCCATGTATCCAAGTCCATTCAGTCTCTGAAGGAACGGGGGTATCTCACCACGTTTTATCAGGGTCGCAACCGCAGGACCATTCATCTGAAGCTCTGCCGGGCGGCAGATGCGGCTATTGCAGCCGGGCTCGAAGCCCAGAACCGCTTCGTTTCTGTTCTGCTGGAAGGGTTTACAGAGGAAGAAAAAGCACAGTTTCAGAAATATCTGTGCCGGATCACTGCCAATATGCAGTCACATTTTCAGAAAATATAATCAGGAGGAATGGTATCATGACGCTTTTCTATACATTTATCATCTGTTTTATGGCAGGAATCGGAGCAGGGCTCGGCACCGGATTTGCTGGTATGAGTGCGGCGGCAGTGATCAGCCCCATGCTGATCACGTTCCTTCACATGGAGCCCTATCATGCAGTGGGCATTGCACTGGCCAGCGACGTACTCGCCAGTGCCGTCAGCGCTTATACTTATGGAAAAAACAAAAATCTGGATATTAAAAACGGGATTCCCATGATGCTCTCCGTTCTTGTCTTTACCGTCGTGGGAAGCTGGGTATCCAGCCTGCTGCCCGGATCTGCTATGGGAAGCTTTTCTGTCTTTATGACGCTGCTTCTGGGCGTGAAATTTATCGTACGGCCGGTTATGACCACCAGAGAATCCATGGAAGCCAAAGATCCGAAGAAGCAGCTGGTCCAGTCCGTCTTCTGCGGTATGGGAGTCGGCTTTATCTGCGGCTTCGTCGGTGCCGGCGGCGGCATGATGATGCTCCTGATTCTGACCTCCGTTCTGGGCTTTGAGCTGAAAACCGCTGTGGGGACCAGTGTCTTTATCATGACATTTACCGCATTTACCGGTGCAGTCAGCCATTTCTCCATCGGAGGGGCGCCGGATCTCGTCAGCCTGATCTTCTGTATTGCTTCTACGCTTCTCTGGGCCAGGATCGCCGCCCGGTTCGCCAACCGTGCAGCGCCGGCGACTCTGAACCGTGCCACCGGCGTAGTCCTGGTCATCCTGGGCTGCCTGATTCTGGGAGTGAACTTTCTGTCTTAAGACCGCTTATTTTGGTGCATGCAGGCAGTTCCTGCGATCCTGACGGACTTTTAGAACTCCCGTTTCTCCATGAATCGCAGGGAAACCCGATAAGAGATCCAGAGGATCACGGCACATACCGTCAGAAAACCTGCAAGCAGCGGAACCGGAGCAGTCTCAGCCAGCCGGTCGATGGAGGAAAAAACAGGGAGGATGATTCCGCTTTTGGCCAGCAGAAAGACTCCGGCGCCGATGACCGCCAGACCTCCGAAGGCAATTGACCTCCCCTTTTCCGCCCCGAATTTCATAAGGACCGGAAAAGAGCATTCCACATAGAGCAGGGTCATCAGCAGATAAACCGGTTCTACAGGCAGGATCTCCAGATATTCCGCAGCAGAATAGCGGATCAGGAAAAATCCGAAGCGCAAGATTACCGCCATAATCCATCCACCTGTGATCAGCAGGAGACTGAAGACATATTTTGCCTTTACGTAATCCCGCCTGCCGGAAGGCAGCGCCATCAGAAATGCCATGCCGTCTTCATACTCGTCATAGGTAAAGCTGCTGAACGAAAATATGGCAATCATAAATGTCATATAACTGGTGATAAAAGAAGAAAAATCCTTCGAACCTATAAATGCCATGGCGCAGGCCAGGATCAGTACAAATCCATAATAACGTCCCTGACGCCGGAACAGCTTCCAGTCTTTCAAAAGTAATCCTGTCATAATGCTTCCCCCCTGATCATCAGCATGATCACCTCATCGATGGTCCCTTTCTCCAGAGTGATCTGCGGTGTATTTTCCTGATAGAACTGTTTCTGTCCGGTCAGCAGACTGTAGCCGAAAGATTCCTTCTTTCTGCGCATGACAAAGGTCTTATCCAGTGTCTGATACTGCTCTTCTGTAACCTTCAGAATTCCATATTCTCCCAACAGCGCATCCGTCTCTTCGTGCATAATGATCTTGCCCTGATCGATCAGATACAGATCGTCGCAGAGCCCCTCCAGATCGCTGGAGATATGAGAACTGATCAGGATCGACCGGTCTCCGGGGATCATATACTCCCGCAGCATATCCAGGATCTCCTCCCGTGCCAGCACATCCAGTCCCGCTGTAGGTTCATCCAGAATCAGCAGCTTCGCATCGTGGGACAGGGCAATCAATACCTTCAGTTTTGCCTTCATGCCGGTGGAAAGCTCCTGGATCTTCTTCTCCATGGGCAGTCCGAAACGGCGGCACCGCTCCAGAAAGTCCTTTTTCTCAAAGCGGGCATACAGACGACTTAAGACAGACGGGATATCTCCCACATGCAGATAGCTGCTGAAGCAGGCGCCTGAAAGAACCATTCCGATCTGTTCTCTCTCTTCCCGCGTCAGCTTTCCCACAGGCTTTCCGAAAAGCTCCATGGTTCCGGATTCCGGACAGATCAGACCCAGCAGTGCTTTGAACACGGTACTTTTCCCTGCTCCGTTCGGACCGATCAGCGCAGTCACATTTCCTTCCGGCACCTCCATGGTACAGTCCAGATGAAAATCGGAATAACACTTTTCCAAATGTTCAATTCTTATCATCATCACGATTCCTCCATGATAATATGAAATAACTCGGTGATTTCTGTGTGGCTCATCCCGCAGCTTCTTCCTTTGCGAATGGCGGCTTCCAGCTCCGCTTCCACCTCCCGGCGCTTTTCCTCCAGCATCTGTGCCTGATTTGCACTGGATACAAAACTGCCTTTTCCATGGACCGTGGTGATAAATCCCTCCTGCTCCAGCACATCATAGGATTTTTTCACGGTCAGGGCGCTGACTCTCAGCTCCCGGGCAAGGGTGCGCACAGAAGGAAGAACGGCCCCTTCCGTCAGTTCTCCGTGCATGATCCGCTCTTTGATCTGTCCGGAGATCTGCTCATAGACAGGCTGCATGGATGAATGATTGATGATTAACTTCATCTCTTTCCTCCTTTATGATAAACAGTATATAACACTTCTAAACTGTTGTCAACTGTTTTATACTGTTTTTCCATCCTTGTTCATCTGCTGTCTACCTGATCTGCTGTTATTGACGATATGTCAGTCCTGGGGCAGCAGCTTCACCCGCAAAATCCTGCGTACCGATTCGTCAATCCGCTCTTCGGTGAGCGTCCCCGCCTCCAGCGCATCCAGCACCCCCTCAAAGGCGCTGTGAAAATCTGCCGGCATCAGAATCAGATCCACGCCTGCCTGGATCGCCAGCACGGACGCTTCCCCGGAGCTGTACTGCTGCCGGATCGCGCCCATATTCATGGCATCGGTTACCACAATCCCGTCATATCCCATCCTTCCCCGCAGGACATCCGTAATCATATACGGAGACAGTGCGCAGGGGACCTGATCTCCGGTGACGGACGGCACAGAGATATGTGCTGCCATGATAAAATGAATCCCTTCTTCAATTCCTCTCCGGAACGGGATCAGCTCCGCTTCCAGAAGTTCCTCCAGCGTCTTGTCTGTATACGCATAACCGTCATGGCTGTCCTCCCGGGTCGCCCCATGGCCCGGATAGTGCTTCAGAACCGCCCATATGCCCGCTTCTTCCAGCCCTTCTGCCGTTTCCATGGAGAGCTCTGCCACCAGTTCCGGATCCGTCCCATACGAACGCCTGCCGATCACCTGATTGTCCGGATCCGTCAGCACATCCGCCACCGGCGCAAAATCCAGGGAAAATCCAAGTTCCGATAAATATGTCCCGATCACATTTCCCACTCTTCTGGCTTCCTGGGCATCCCTGCGGTCTCCGATGGAACACATATCCCCAATATGCTCCACGCCAAAAGCCGGCTGGCCGCCAATGCGCGCCACCCGGCCCCCTTCTTCGTCCACACCCAGGAACGGAGCCACAAAGCCTGCTTCCTCATAATAGCTTCGTGTATTCTCAAGCATGGAATGCACCTGCTCCGGTTCCTTCAGATTGCCTGCAAAATAAATGATACCTCCCACCGGATACTGAAGGATCGCTTCCCTTGTGCGGTCTCCTGCCGCTGTCACAGAAGCCGCCCCTGTCAGTGCTTCCGGCGTAATCATAAAAAGCTGCAGGACCTTTTCCTCTGTCGTCATATCCGCCAGATGCGCTTCCACCTCCTCTTCCAGCAGTTTTTCCGCTGAAACCATGCTCATTTCTGTCTCCCCGGAGTCCTGTGAGGGCGATGTGTCTGTATCGGTCCGGCCTGTCTTCTGATCTGACGGCGTATCTGCATCGACATGCTCTGCCGCCTGCACGGGCTGCAAATCTGTATCGTTTTGCTCCGCCTCCTGCACGGACTGCAAATCTGTGTCGCTTTGCTCTGTCTCCTGCTCCGGTCCGTGCATTCCCTGCAGCAGCCAGATCCCGCCGGATACCGCAAGCAGAAGTAGGCCCGTCAGCAATATCCGGCCTGCACCGCATTTCTGCTTCCTGCGTCTCTTCTGTATGGTTTTCCCCCGTCTTTCACTCAAATCAGTTCCACTCCTTTTCTGCACTTATGAAATTTTCTCCCGTTTCTCAAATATGCATCCTCCTTCGCACCTCTTCTCTCAGTCCTGCCCGCCGTATGATGGTAATGAGCGCGGCATCGATGATCACGCAGCAGGTCAGCACGATGGCCGACCAGGTGATGGACAGAGCTGCTCGAAAGAACAGATCCAGAAGGAGCTCCACCGCTACTGTGAATACAGCGATCTCCCCCAGGACCAGCGCTGCCCTTGACAGGATGGAGGCATGGATCTGACGGACGCAGACGGCAAAAAGCAGAATCAGGCCCGTAGCCAGGACCGTCAGAGGAAAGGCAATACGCAGATACCAGCCATGCCCCGGGTGGAGCCAGGCGATGATTCCGAAGTACATGGCAATCCCCGCCCCATCCAGAAGCAGGCTGACATAGGGACTGATCCGGCCGAGGAAGACCGGCAGGAAGAACACCCACAGCAGCGCGCAGCCTCCGATCACGTACAGCGACCAGGAGGTTCCCCGGAAGATCAGCAGATTCAGCAGGCCGCATACCCCCGCTGTCACTGCCAGTATGATGCTGATCAGAATCATCAGATCCCCTTTCTGTGCCGGACCCACATCCCCTCTCCTGCCCGGAAAAGGCGCGGGAGACTCCCGGTCCACCGGCTGCGCGGGATTCAGTACCTTTGTGCCGCACAGCGGACAGGCAGAACAGGTGGCATGGAGCTCCACGCCGCAGTTTACACAATATGACATCTTATCTCACCTCCGTCTTTCGATTGCTTTCAATTTTCACATGGATGCCGTCCTGCACCAGTTTCCGGAAAAACAGCCGTTCCACATCTGCTTCCACAATACTGCTGGCAAAGCTGATACTCAGCGTATCGCCATAGCTGATGACGGCGCAGTTGGTCCGGGCGGAAAAAGGCTGCCCCATGAGCACGTCGAACCGTTCAATATGCGCACGCATCTCTTCCGACGTCTCCACGACTCCCAGATTGGTAAGTCCTGCGCTGGACTGCTTATCCTGTACTCTTTTGTAGAACTGCCGGACTACGAAATCCTTAAAAAACAGCGGAACCACCCGGATCAGAGGATTTTTCGTCACCGCCGCGTTGGTGGTGATATCCGCGTTCAGAAATTTATTGTTGATATAATAACGCATATAATGATGTACCTGAATCAGAATTTCTTCAAAAGTATAATCTCCCATCCGCGGATCGACAGAGGGGTATACCATGGTGATAAAATTCCGCAGCGTCCTGGACGGGAAAAATCTCCGCAGATTCACCGGCATGGCGATGGACACGGGAAGCTCCCGGAATACCCGGTCACTTTTCTGTTTTTTCAGGAGCGCGTACAAAAGCACCGCATTCAGATATTCCGTCACAGACACCTGATATGCTTTTGCCGCAGAGAGCACCTGCTGCACCTGCAGAATCCCGGTGATAATATTCAGAGTATAGAAAGGCTCCCGGGTTCCCCGGATCCGGTAGGTCTTCTCCCGGCTCCTGGGCGGACGCACGCGGGAGCTGGCATAGCGGATGTAAGCATCCTCCAGTTCCTCCGGATCCGGTTCTTCACAGAGGTCCAGAACTCCCTGCCCCACCGGAATCCTGTATCCCTTCAGCCGCAGATAGACTGCCGTCAGGGTCCGGAGCAGATACATGGCTCCTCCCCCGTCCGACAGGGAATGGAAGACTTCCAGGGAAATTCGCTTCTGATAATAATAGATCCGGAGCAGATAGCGGTTCTCATTCTGAAAGGACATGGGCATGCAGGGATTGGCAATGTCCGGCTTCACAAAAGGCCCCGGTCGGTCATTGGGCTCCAGATACCGCCAGAAGACACCCTTCCGCATGGCGACTTTAAAAGTCGGGAAACGGGGAAGCGTCCGGTCCACTGCCCTCTGCAGCAGATCAGGCTCCACATTTTCTTTCAAAATGACCGAGAGCCGGTACACGGAGGAAAAATTCTTCCGTTGAAGCGTCGGATATACGATCGCCGACAGATCCAGGCGATACCATGGATTTTTCTCATTTATGCGTCTGTTCATGCTGCTTCCTGCACCTTTCATCTGCTGCACCCTGAAGCTTTCACAGGATTTTTTCCGTTACGGTTCTCTCCGTTCGCAGTAACTTCTTCTCTTACATCTGAAAAGATTATAACATTATTTTCTTGGGTTTCCCATAAAAATATGCTAAAATCAAAAATAAGAAAGAAGGGAAGGAAGGGATATCCTGTGGTAGATAAACAGCGATACAATCAGAATCTGATGAAAGCCATCAAAAGGATGCACACGCTGGTGGAAAATGAAGATATTGAGAAACAAAGAGCTTCCAAAGACAATCTGGGAAACCTGCTGGTACGGAGCAGCGACATGCATTACGAAGATGTGGAAGTAGATGGGGTTCCGGCCGAATGGGTCAGCGTCAAACGGAACCATATGAAGAAATATGTCCTTCTCTATTGTCATGGAGGTGGGTACAACACCGGCAGCCTGAAATATGCCCGCAGCATCACCAATAAGCTGGCGGCCTCCACATCCATGGACGTCTTAAGCTTCGACTACCGTCTGGCACCGGAGAATCCTTATCCGGCAGCGCTTTGTGATGCACTGAAGATGTGGGATTATCTGATGTATCAGGGCTACGGCGCCCGGGATGTGATTCTGGCCGGAGATTCTGCCGGCGGAAATCTCGCCCTTGTCCTGACTCTGAAATTAAAAGAGCAGAAGCGGATTCTTCCAAGAGGGCTCGTCCTGTTCTCCCCATGGACGGACCTGACCCGAAGCGGTGCGTCTCATCAGAGCAGGAAAAAGATTGATCCCATCCTGACAGAGGAGTATCTGACCTGCGCTATTAAAGATTATGCAGGAGACCGGGATCTGCAGGATCCTTTTATCTCTCCCCTTTACGGAGATTTTCACGATTTTCCGCCCACGCTCATTCAGGCAGGCGGAAACGGAATCCTTCTGTCAGATTCCCAGAATCTCCACAAACAGATGATCCGCCACCAGGTAGGGGCCCGGATCGCTGTCTATCAGGGGATGTGGCATGTATTCCAGATGTCTCCCTTTAAGACCGCTTACGAAGCCATGGACCAGGCGGCGAAATTTATTTTTGATATCTGTCGTTAAGAGGTTGGGCCGGTGTTTTGCGCCTCAGTCCAGATACTGGATTCCCGCACCCAGCAGTCCGGAACCCAGATAAATACTGAGCGCCGCTCCGATCTTTGCCCGGATCAGGCGGCGGCTGTCCGGCAGGATCTCCACAAGCTTTTTCTCCAGATCTTCACGCTCGGCAGGAGCGCCGCCGTCCGCCACGACAAGATTGTATGGACGCCCTTCTTCTTTCAGCTCTTCCACCAGCTGCAAAAGCCGCTTCTCCACCTGCTTATGGGTACGTACCTTTGCAGCTGTGTAGATCTCGCCCTCCCCGTCAAAAGACAGGATGGGTTTGATATCCAGAAGCATTCCTGCTAAGGCTGCCGCTTTTCCGATGCGCCCGCCTTTCTGCAGATATTCCAGCGTATCAATAGAAAAGAACACCTTTGTACTTTTGATGAGTCCTTCGATTTTTTCTTTCAGCTCCTCAAATGTTGTGCCCGCTTCCACGTACTCGGCGGCCTGCAGGGCAATCACGCCGATGCCAATACTCGCCTGCCTGGAATCATAGACGGCCACTTCCAGTCCTTCCAGCTCATCTGCCGCCAGTCTTACATGGTTCACGGTCCCGGACAGCCCGCCGGACAGCAGGATGGCCACTGCTTTCGTATAGCCCTGTCTTCTGATTTCTGCAAAAGTATCTTCCACATCCGCCCCGCTGGGCGTGCTGGATCTGGGCAGCTCTGTTTTCAATCGTTCATAGATATCTTCTGCATGGATATCAACTCCGTCCCGGTATTCCCCGTCCGAACAGGTGATCCCCATGGGCAGAATAAAAAGATGATACCTTTCGACCAGTTCCTGCGGAACGTCTGCGCAGGAATCTGTCATAACTGCAATTTTCTCTGATGTAGACATATGATCCCCCATTTCCTTTGTATATCAAAGCAGTTAAAAGGTATCTTAATACAATCTTAAGAAAGTTGCAAGTTATTTATTGATAATTCCCTACTCTCCCCTTTTCTGCAGCAGTTCCATGGGTTCTTCCCGGAGGTTGAGCCAGATCCCTGCGCCGGCAATCAGACTTCCGGTAAGCAGAATTCCGCACAGGTTCCAGAGCGTATGATCAAGGGGCACCCCGGTCTCACCTTCCGTCTCTTCCTCCATCGTAGAGATTCTCCCATTGCTGAAAGAAAGGTCATAGTAACTGGCTGGTCCGATACTGCCGGCGATTCTGGAAGACAGGGCGCTTCCTGCCATGCATCCGCAGACGCTCCCTGCAGCAATCAGAAGAAAGATACCCGTAAACAGGGACAGGAAGCATTTCTTTCTGGAAAATCCCAGACAGCGTTCGATGGCCGTCCGTTCTCCCTGGCGAATGATAAACAGCCAGGTAAAGTACACCAATACCATAAGAACCAGGACGAGGCCCATAATCACCAGAATCCGGGAGATGTTTTTCATATTGTCAATCCCGGCTTTTAACTGGGTATAGCCGCCGTCATAGAAGACAATCTCTACATTTTCGATTCCCTGTTCACTCCATTTTTCCATAAAGTCCTGGATCCTGCCGTTTTCGATCTGGAAGGATGTGGTGCTGCCCCGCATCGGTCCGTATGCCACCAGATTGTTCGTGTCGCTGTTTTTTACCGAACGGCTGGGAATCAGGATCTCATTAGGGGCCAGCCCATACTCATCCGAAAGCCCGACTTTTCCGCTGTACATACCGACGATCGTATACATGCTGTCTTCAAACGCCGGGTAGATCTCTCCCTGTGCATTTAAAAGGGCGGTAACCCCAAGACCGCTGATTCCGAATCGTGCTCCTGCGGCAAATCTGTGATTGGAATAAATCAACGGGAGCCGGATCTGATCGCCCAGTTCCAGGCCGTTTTTCACCGCAAACGTTTCCGATACCAGACAAACCTTCTCTCCGTTCTCATACTCTTCTTCCGTGAATTCCCGGCCGGAGCTGATATAGACCTCTCCGTTATAAAAAGGCATCATCAGATGAATGTTGCCGGTTCCGGTGACGGGAAAAATATGTTTCGTATAGTCCGTAGTTTTCAGATATTCCATCCACCGGCGGCCTCTTCTGGTCTCAAAGAAGCCTTCCGTCACCTCATCATAAAAAGTGCCGTCCTCCACCTCATCTTCCACCGGCGCGCCGTCCGTTCCTACCTGATCCGTCTCAAGAAGCGCTCCTGGTACATATTCTGATACCTCATCCTCCGGGAATTCTTTTTCACTCTCATGGCCCGGCCGGTTCTGAAGACTCATGATGTAGGTATGCCCGGCCAGAAGCATCTCCGGATTGGGATCATAATGGTTGCATACCGTGATATTCAGTCCCTCCCAAAGTCCGGTGCCGCACCAAACCTTGGTAACCGGAAGCTCCACTGGATGATCCGGTACCACATCTTCTGTGGGAGTCACTTCCACAACCACGCTACCCATCAGATTTTCATACATAAAATATTCCGGAATATAAGCCCCGTAGAACACTCTTTTTTCCGGACCGGACAGATAACCGGCCCCTTCAAAATCCAGTACGGACAGCGGAACAAAGGTGTTGTACACCGAGCGGTTGTAAAGATGGTAATCCTTGATTCCCGCGTCCCAGATCCGGATCTCCTGTACCGTGTCCGCCTTCTGCTCCACCGTACCGATGGTCATAAAACTGTCTTCGTAGGCTTTCATATTCCGGCTGTTGATCTCCTGAAAGCCTCCGCCAAGGCTTAAAAGCCCGGACGCAAACAAAAGCAGTAAAAAGAACAAAGCCGCTCTTCCCTTCATCCGCCAGAGCTGACGGATGCTGTTTTTCATCAGTTTTCCCATCAGCGCACCTGCTCCATCTTTCCATCCGACATCCGGAATACGTGGTCCGTCTCCTCCGCCACCTTCTGGTTGTGGGTGATGACGATCACAGTATAGCCGTCTTCATGAGCCAGTTCCTTTAAAAGCTCCACGATCTTCTGTTCATTTTCCGAATCCAGATTACCGGTGGGCTCGTCAGCAAGGATGATCTCTCCTCCGGCCGCCACAGCCCGGGCGATGGCCACCCGCTGCTGTTCGCCGCCGCTCATCATCTTCGGAAACTGCCGGAAGATCCGCTCCGTAAGTCCCACCCGCAGGAGAAGCTTTTCCGCCCGGTCTGCCGCTTCCTTCTTCCGGATTTTTTTGAATTCCATGGGAAGCATTACATTTTCCAGCGCCGTCAGAAGGGGAAACAGGTGGAAGGACTGATAGACCACCGACGCCTGATTCAGCCGGTAGGCATCCCGGTCCATCTGGTTCAGAGACTGCCCCTGCACATAGATCTCACCTTCCGAAGGTACATCCAGCCCTGCCAGAAGAGATAAGAACGTACTCTTCCCGCTTCCGGATTCCCCGATGATCGCATAGAATCCTCCCTGCTCAAAGGTACAGCTTACATCCCTGACCGCATCTACCTTCTGATACTTTGTCCGATAACTGTACGACACATGATCTGCCTGTAAAATATTCATATAGAAACCTCCGATTTAAGTTCCGCATCTGTCCTCACTCCGCTCCATAATATCCTTCCGGGGCTGCGTTCGGACAGATGCTGTTTTTTATAAACTACTTCCGCTTCAAAGCGCTGGTCATCAGGTCTGGAATAACGCCTCCATGACGCTCACCTTCAGAATCTTCCAGATTGCCAGGCTGTTGCCCAGCATATAGAACACGCAGACCAGGCAGCCGGACAGTACCGAATCCGCTCCGTAATTTCCCTGCAGAATCACGGAGCACACGCTTCCCAGCACCACTCCGGACACCACCAGCAAAAGCTGTTCCATAAAGAAAATCCGAAAACAGCGCCACCGGCCAAGCCCGATGGACCGAAGAAGCGCCGCCTCCTTTTTCCGGCTGTTCAGCAAAAGCAGCGTCACCAGATATCCGACGCAGACAATCAAAACCAGCAGGAACGGGAAAAAGGCCCGGACCGCATGGATCACCTGCCGCAGATGATTGGCGGAGTCGATAAAGGAAGCATCGTTCACCGTCAGCGCAACCCCATTCAGGGTAGATTCGCGGGACAGGGGGTTCATATTCTGAAGTCCCAGTTCCTTCATCTCCTGTTTAAATGCATTCAGCTCCAAAGTGTTCGCCAGCGAAAAGGAGACGGAATCTGCATAAAAAGGAATATCATGTCTCTGATAGGCTTCCCGGATCAGGGAAAACGGCACCAGGATATCCGGGGTTACCTGACTGGTGCTGGACGAGGACCATCTGGCTGTCAGATCCGCATATCCGGCGATCTCATAGACCGTCGTCTCCAGTGGATCCGCATAAAGCTCCGTGCTCTTTGGATCCTTCAGGTAATAATAATACTGGCACAAAGTAATCTGGTCTCCCAGCTTCCAGCCGTTTTTCTCAAAAAGTTCTTTGGAAACCACACACTTGGCCTCGGTACCCTGGAGAATGGAGCTGTCCTCTCCCACGTTCCAGACCACATCCGCATTTTCCAGATTCCGGACCGCCGCCTCCAGCCGGTTGGCTCCGGCCAGAAAGAGATTCAGGTGCTCCCATTCCCCCGGAATCACTTCGTCAAACCCTGCCTTCAGACGTACATTCAGGTTGACATCCTGCGCATATTCGGAATCCATAATCCCCTGTACGATCTGATCTTCGATAAAAATCCCTGCCTGCTGGGTTCCGTCCAGCGTCGTAATATAGGCGTTCACCGGGATTGCTTCCGGAAGCTTCAGAAGCTGATCCTCATTGTTGGCTATATTGGACAGATAGGTGTGCAGAAGCAGAACGACCAGCATATCCATCAGGATGGTCAGCACGCTTTTTACCCTGTGCCTCCCGATCTTTACCTCACTGATCCTGTCGCTTTTCCAGAGGATCACAAACGCCCCTGCCATGCAGAGCACGGACAGTATGCCGGCCCATATATAGAAGACCACCGGATCCCCGTACCAGGACAGGGACAGCACTGCGCGTTCAGAAAGCAGTGTACCTGGGCTTTGCCCCATCAGATGCCGTACCCCTGCCCAGACCAGATAGACGATCCCGCAGGCGCTGGCAAAAAACAAAATCCTGGCTTTCCCCATCTGACGCCTGTCTCTTTCCGCCTCTTCCGACCGGGTGATAGTATTCTTGACTACCAGCTCCGCTTCCCTCCGGTCGATCACCGGTTCCCGGATCCGCTCACTCTGCATCAGCTCCAGAAGGCTCACCCCCAGATGCTCCGCCAGCGCATCCAGCACTTTGATGTCCGGGAAGCAGGCGCCGTTCTCCCACTTGGAGACTGCCTTGTCCGACACGTACAGAAGTTCTGCCAGCTGCTTCTGGGTCAGTCCCCGCTCCTTGCGCATCTCTCTGATAAATTTTCCAAATTTGACTGTATCCATCTTTCACTCCTGTGTGTTTGATACCTGAAGTGTAGCATATGGAAAGCAAAACAGGCAATCCACCAAAAGTAGACTGCCTGTTTTCTGCCCGTTTTTCTGATATTATCAGTAATTTTATACAGACAGGCAACATTTTTTTCCGCATTTTCTTGACATTTTGCGACATTCGTATTACTCTATAACCATCTGTAAGCTTATAGAAGAAAAGATAGAGGCGCGGCTGATACCGTCAGGTTCCTTTGTTACCGGGACAGGCATCCCGAAGGTGACCGAAGAGATCCGCCGCCGAAGCGGTGCACCTGCCTGGAGGGATACCGCTGGGGTGCAGCAGAATATGCTGTACACTGTCACAGGTATGTGGAGCGCTATCGTTCAGGAAATGAATCGGAATTTCTGCGGTCATGGACGTTGCACGTGCCATGGCTTTTTTCTTTTGTCCGGCTGCAGAAATAAAATACAGGTGGGAAAATGTTATGTATGCAACTTTCTGGTCCCTGGTGCCGCCTCTGGTAGCGATCATCCTCGCGCTGATCACCAAAGAAGTCTACAGTTCTCTTTTTATCGGAATTGTGACGGCTGCACTTTTTATTACCAATTTCAATGTGGTCTCTGCCTACACGACCATGTTCAGCGACGGATTTATCGCTTCTTTATCGGATGGCGGACATGTGGGTATCCTGATCTTCCTGGTCATCCTGGGCACCATTGTCGTGCTGATGAACAAAGCCGGCGGTTCTGCTGCCTATGGAAAATGGGCGCAGGAAAAGATCAAAACCCGCAAAGGCACCCTGCTGGCGACTTTTGCTCTGGGCGCACTGATCTTCGTCGACGATTATTTCAACTGTCTGACCGTGGGAAGCGTCATGCGCCCGGTGACGGACAAGCACAATGTATCCCGTGCAAAGCTGGCCTATCTCATTGACGCCACCGCCGCTCCGGTCTGTATGATCGCACCGATCTCTTCCTGGGCCGCTGCCGTCGCAGGCGTGGTAGAAGGCACGGACGGACTGACCCTGTTCATCAATGCGATTCCGTACAATCTGTACTCCCTTTTGACCATCGCGACCATCATCATCATCAGTATCTGGGATATTGATTTTGGTCCCATGAGAACCCATGAAAACAACGCGAAAAAGGGCGACCTGTTCACCTGCGGAGAGAAGGTGGCGGAAGATACTTCCATGAACGCCGTATCGGACAAAGGAAAGGTCATCGACCTTGCCTTCCCGGTGATCGTCCTGATCATCAGCTGTGTGGTCGGCATGATCTATACCGGCGGATTCTTTGACGGCGAGAGCTTTGTGAATTCTTTCGCAAACTGCGACGCGCCTCTGGGACTTTCCATGGGTTCTGTGGCGGCGCTTTTGATCACGGTCATCTTCTACATCGCCCGCAGAGTACTTACTTTCAAGGACTGCATGAATGCATTCCCGGAGGGCTTCAAAGCCATGATCAGCCCGATCCTGATTCTGACCTTTGCCTGGACCCTGTCCGGACTGACCGGCAATCTGGGCGCAGCCGAGTATGTCAGCGGTATCTTTGAGGGCAGCGCTGCAGGACTGACCGGCATGCTTCCGGCCATCGTCTTCCTGGTTGCGATCTTCCTGGCGTTCTCCACCGGTACTTCCTGGGGAACCTTCGGCATCCTGCTCCCCATCGTCGTGGGCATCAACCTGCCGGGCAACCTTCTGATCATCACCATCGCGGCATGCCTTGCCGGTGCGGTCTGCGGAGACCACTGCTCTCCCATCTCCGATACCACAATCATGGCCTCTGCCGGAGCTCAGTGCGACCACATCAACCATGTGTCCACCCAGCTTCCCTACGCCATGCTGGTAGCAGCCGTATCCTTTGTGGGCTACTGCATCGCCGGTTTTGTACAGAACGCCTGGGCGATCCTTGCGATCTCCTTCATCCTGCTCTGCGCGGTGCTGTTTGGTCTGAAGAAATTTTTTATTGTTGATACCGAAGCGTAGGCGTACGCATAAAAGGCATCCTGATTGATCCGAATCAGGATGCCTTTGCTTTGTACTTTCTAGGAATCAGAAGGAAAGCACGTCGTACTCACTCCGGTACAGAACGACCTCTCCCTGTTCCCGGGTCTTCCCAAGATCGATGACCCGCTGGTTTGCGCTTCCCCGGTAGGGCAGCGTCAGGTCCCGCTCTGCCAGAACAAAGGGACCGTCCACCAGAATATCCGCCAGCGCAAGAAGCCTCTGTACGCCCGGCTGTTCCATTTTCTGAAGGGTCTCATACCGATAGCCGGTATAGATCATCAGATGCTTTCCCAGCGCTTTTACCGCCTCTGCCAACGGGACCAGCGCCTCTGCCTGGGCGAACGGCTCCCCTCCGGAAAAGGTAACGCCTCCAAGGAGCGGATTCCCTCTGATCTGCGTCAGGATTTCCTCCGCATCGGCCTCACGCCCGCCCTCCGGATCGTGGGTCTGGGGATTATGACACCCCGGACAGTGGTGGGGACACCCCTGGGTAAAGATCACATACCGGATCCCGGGGCCGTCCACGATGGAATCCTGCTGGACCCCGGCGATCCGCAGCGCCTTATGAGAGACTGTGTTTGACACGGTCCTTCTCCTCCGCCCGCTTCGCGTTGTTGAAACGGTCCGTCGTTCCCACCAGATATCCTGTAATCCTGCGGATCCGGTCGAAATTTACATTCTCTCCCACCTGTCCGTTATCCGGTAATACTTTTCCTGCCATCTGAACTCCTCCTTTATTTCGTTCCGCATCTGCTTTCACTTCGTTCCGTAAAATCCTTCCGGAGCTGCTTTCCGGCAGACGCTGTTTTTCATAAACTACCTGACACTGCCGTTTATAATTCGGTACTGTCTCAGTGATTCGCATCCATATACACCGGCACGTCCGGATATTTCTTCCGAAGCTCGTCCAGCCGTTCCAGAGAGACGGCCTCTCCTTCCCGCCTTCCGCACCGGGGACATACCTCGTCGATCACGCCGGTATACCCGCATACCGGGTCCCGGTCCACCGGATGGTTCACCGATCCGTAGCCGATGCCGCTCTCCTTCATACAGCGGATGATCGCCTCAAAAGCTTCCGGATTTTTCGCCGTATCTCCGTCCAGCTCCACATAGCTGATATGTCCCGCATTGGTCAGGGCGTGATAGGGGGCTTCGATCCGGATTTTCTCAAAGGCATTGATCGGGTAATATACCGGTATATGGAATGAATTGGTGTAATATTCCCGGTCCGTCACTCCCGGGATTTTGCCGAAGCGTTTCTGATCGATCCGCACAAATCTGCCGGACAGTCCTTCCGCCGGAGTCGCCAGCAGAGTGAAGTTAAGCCCGGTCTCCTCCGACTTCCGGTCCATATAGTCCCGCATATGGGAGATGATCTCATAGCCCAGCTTCCGGCTCTCCTCGCTCTCCCCGTGATGTTTCCCGGTCAGCGCCACCAGTGTCTCCGCAAGCCCGATAAAGCCAACGCTCAGCGTTCCGTTTTTCAGGATCTCTCCCACCGGATCGTTGACGCCAAGCGCATCGGAACCCATCCAGATCCCCTGTCCCATAAGAAACGGATAATTTTTTACCGTTTTCTTCTTCTGGATCTCAAAGCGGTGCAGAAGCTGCCTGCAGCAGAGCTCCAGACGCCTGTCCAGCTCTTTATAAAAGCTTTCCACATTTCCGTGGGCCCGGATCCCAAGACGCGGCAGATTAACGGACGTGAAGCTTAAATTCCCTCTTCCGCAGGTGACCTCCTGCTTCGGATCATAATGGTTTCCCATGACCCTCGTCCGGCATCCCATATAGGCGATCTCGGTGTTGTAATCCCCTTCTTTGTAATACTGCAGATTGAAGGGCGCGTCGATAAAGCTGAAATTCGGGAACAGCCGCTTTGCCGATACCTTGATGGCAAGCCGGAACAGATCATAATTGGGGTCGCCGGGATTATAGTTGATCCCTTCCTTCACCTTGAAGATCTGCACCGGGAAAATTGCTGTCTCACCGTTGCCAAGACCGATATCCGTCACCTTCAGGAGATTCCGGATCGCCATGCGCGCTTCCGGCAGGGTACAGGTCCCGTAATTGATGGAGCTGAACGGCACCTGGGCGCCGGCTCTGGAATTCATGGTGTTCAGGTTATGGATCAGCGACTCCATGGCCTGGTACGTGGCCAGATCCGTCTCCTTCATGGCAATGCGGATGGAAGTCCGGTGACACCTGCGGATATCCTGTTCCTCCGGCGTCTCTCCCAGCCATGTTTTTCCGCATTCCAGAAACCACTCTGTAAAATGGGTCTCATAGTCATCAATATTTGACATGTTGATACGTTCCGGCATGGCATTTTTCAGTGCCTGGCGAAATTCGTCTTCCAGCACCTTCTCACAGTCATGCTCCAGCCAGAAATACCGCTGGACTGCATCATAATACTCCTTTCGGAAGGTGCATGCTACGCCTTCTGCCATGGCGTAGTCAAAATTGGGGACCGACTGTCCCCCGTGCATCTCGTTCTGGTTGGCCTGGATCGCGATACAGGCCAGCGCCGCATAGCTGGCGATGGATCTGGGCTGCCGGATATATCCGTGTCCCGTGGAGAACCCGTTCTCGAACAGTTTGATCAGGTCGATCTGGCAGCAGGTTTCCGTCAGCATGTAAAAATCCTTGTCGTGGATATGAATATCCCCATGGAGGTGCGCCGCTGCAATATCCTTGGGCAGGATATAGTTGTCCACAAAATAGTTGGCACCTTCGGAACCATACTTCAGCATGGTTCCCATGGAGGTATCTGCATCAATATTCGCGTTTTCCCGTTTGATGTCTGCGTCTGCGGCACTGGTGAACGTCAGTTCTCTGTAAATATTCACCAGATCTGCTTCCGTCTTACGGACCTTAGTGTGCTCTGCACGGTACAGGATATACGCTTTCGCAGTCTTGGCGAAACCATTTTCAATCAGCTTTTCCTCCACCAGATCCTGGATCTGCTCCACATTCGGCGTCTTTCCGTTCGGAATCGCATCCACCACCGCATCCACCAATTTTTCAAACTGATACGGAGCAATCGCCTCCACTCTCGCCGCTTCATTGGCCTTCCGTATGGCATCCCTGATCTTCTTGACATCAAACGGCACAGGCGTTCCGTTCCGCTTCCTGATCAATTCCGGGCACATAACCACGCTTCCTCTCATCCCCATTCCTCCATGATAGTACCGCATCTTCCCATACCGTATCTTCGTGCGGTCCAACTATATCTGGTATTTTTTGTTTTTCTCTGCGCTAAATATAGTATCACTAACGGAGCGAATATGCAAGAACATTTTACAGGAATCTGTCTGGCAGTCTGTTCAGAGCCTCTCTGCGAAGAAATCTTTATAGCCCTCCCCGTAGATCTCGCTGGCGCTGGTGATGATCATGAAGGAGGCCGGATCCTCCTCCTTGGCGATCTCCTCCACCTGCGGAGCCAGCTGCTTTCTCACGACACAGAAGATCACCTGCTTCTCTTCTCCGGTCCAGCCGCCCCTGCCCTGGAAATAGGTCACCCCCACGTCAGTATCCATGAGCAGCTTCCTGCCCACCTCCTGCGGTTTTCCGGTAATGATATAGATCATCCGGGCTTCGTCACTTCCATAGAGCACATAATCCAGCGCCCTGCCGCAGATCAGCACAGCAAGCAGCGCATACAGCGCAATATTCAGATCCCGGAAGAGAAAGCCGGATATGGACACGATCACAATATCAAAACACTGGAACAGGAAACCGGTCTTCAGGTGCCGGTATTTCTGCCGGAGAATCTTGACGATAATATCCATTCCTCCTGTGGTAGCCCCTGTCCTGAAGATCATGCCGATCCCACAGGCAATCAGCACACCACCCGCAAGAGCTGCCAGCAGCGGGTCTGTGGTCAGCGCATCATACGGAGACAGCAGATTGGTAAAAGCAGAGGTCATTACAATGGCGTATGCCGTCTTTGTGATAAAGCGCCACCCGAATTTCCAGATACCCAGCAGGACAATGGGCACATTCAGAAGAAAATACAGCGTTCCTGTCTCGATCCCGCAGAGCCGGTTCAGGATCACCGCAATGCCGGTCACTCCGCCCGGTGCCAGGTTGTTAGGGTCCAGAAACAGGCTGATGCCTGCCGCATAGATCAATGCTGCCGCTGCGATGATGATACTGTCTCTCACTGCCCGAATCCATAGCTTTTTCATATTATGCTCCTTGTTTTCTGACTCTGTATCGTGTCCTTCCTTTTTCAGTATCCGAAAAAATATGCAACTTTATCCCTGCTTCCCGGATTTCGGAACAGATACACGTTTAAACCGGCCGTCCCATATAATAAAATCCCCTGCATTCCTCCAGTCGGATGTTGACGAACTTTCCGATCAGAGACGCATCGCCCGGAAGATGCACCACATGGTTGTTGCTCAAACGTCCCGTCACGTAGCCGTCCATCTGACGGTTGGGTTCCTCTACCAGTACCGTCTGTTGGGTGCCCGTGAAGCGCTCCGCCATTTCTCTGGAAATATCCTGAACCTCTTTTAAGAGCCGGTCAAAACGGTTCTTCACCACATCCTCCGGGACCTGATCCTCCATGGCGGCCGCCGGCGTGCCGGTCCGTCTGCTGTAGATAAAGGTGAACGCGCTGTCGTAGCGGACCGTCCGGACCACATCCAGTGTCTCCTGAAAATCTTCCTCTGTCTCTCCCGGGAAGCCAACAATGATATCCGTAGTCAGCGCAATGTCCGGGATCGCTTTTTTTATCTTTCCTGCCAGTTCCACATACTGTTCCTTCGTATATCTTCGGTTCATGGCCTTCAGGATCCCGGTACTTCCGGACTGCAGCGGCAGATGCAGATGCCTGCAGATCTTCCGGGATCCTGCCATGACCTGAATCAGCTCCTCCGACAGGTCTTTGGGATGAGAGGTCATAAAGCGGATACGCTCAAGCCCTTCGATCTTTTCCACCTCCTGTAAAAGCTGAGCAAAAGTCATGGGATCTGATAAATTTTTTCCATAGGAATTTACATTCTGCCCCAGAAGCATGATCTCGGACACGCCGTCTTTCACCAACCTTTCGATTTCCTGGAGAATATCCTTTGCTTCCCGGCTGCGCTCCCGCCCTCTCACATAGGGAACGATGCAGTAGCTGCAGAAATTATTGCAGCCGAACATAATATTGACGCCGGATTTGAACGGATATTTCCGTTCAACAGGCAGATCCTCCACAATCTGATCCGTTTCTTTCCAGATATCGATGACTATCCGGTCCGACAAAAACGCCGTGAACAGAAGCTCTGCAAACCGGAAGATATTATGGGTCCCGAAAATCAGATCCACAAACCGGTAGCTTTTTTTCAGCTTCTCCACCACGGAAGGCTCCTGCATCATGCAGCCGCACAGGGCGATCTTCATATGCGGATTCTTTTTCTTGTAGCCGTGCAGGACACCCAGGCGCCCATAGACTTTCAGATTGGCGTTTTCCCGGACCGTACAGGTATTGTAGATCACAAAATCCGCCTCTTCGCTGTCTGTCTCCGCATAGCCGATTTTCCGAAGTATCCCCCGGAGCTTCTCGGAGTCCCGGGCATTCATCTGACACCCCATATTTACCACGCAGGCCCTGGGCAGGTGGCCGTTTTTCTGCTCAAAATCCCTTACCCATTCTCTGCATTTTGCCATGAAATAATACTGGCGGGCAGGCTCTTCTGCAGGTAGTGCTGAAGCTGTATCTATTTTATCCAAATTAATTTCGCTATACATTTCTCCTGGCTTTCTCCTTTATCCATCCTGTAATCAGTATAAAGCTGAGCTTAAACTGCCGCCCCGGGCGCACCGGGACGGCAGTCAGTCCATCTTCTGCTTCTTCAGATATTTTACCGGCACCTGGCCGGTCAGCCACACGCCGTTGACCGAACGGTAGAACACATAACCGTCTTCCGCCATCTTCTGGCTGTCCACCTGATAGACCACCGGCTTTCCATGCCGGCTCCCCACCGTCACAGCCGTATCGCAGTCTCCCGACAGGTGTACGTACAGCCTGCCCTTTGGCAACAGTCCCAGGCGGTCAATGGACTCCACATATTTCTGACCGGTCCCGTGCCAGAGAATCTTTGGCGGCTCCGTCACCGGAAGCTCCACATCCACGGGAATGGAATGCCCCTGATTTGCGCGGATCAGCGTCCGGTCTTCATTAAAGGAATACCGCTGTTTGCTGTCTGTCCGGACGATTTCCTCCAGCATCTCCATATGGAACTTCTGCGTCTTCTGGACCCCCGCGATCAGATCCTCCACGTCAGCCCAGCCATGCTCATCCAGCGTAATCCCCGCAGCCTCCGGATGATGGCGCAGAATCAGACTCAAATATTTGCTCGTCTTCGTCAGATTCATAATGTCCTCCCTCATCCCTGTCAAAAGGAAACCGGTTCGTACTCGTCCATATTCACCTGCAGCCTGCCTGCAAAAAAATCCAGGAAGATCTGAATGCACTCTTCGTCCTGACATACCTTATAAAGCAGGGTGGTTCCTTCTTCCTGTTCGATTCCAAGCTCGGTCTCAATGCCGCCGTCCTTCTGTACACATGCCTGTACATAGCGGATTTTCTGCCCCTGCACCTTCGGCGCAGACAGCACGACAAACTGATCCGGGGTGACGAAAAGATCCTCCAGATATTCCTTGATCTCTTCCGGTCCGAATTCCGTCAATTCATTTTCCTGGTTCCGGAGAGTAAACGTCTCCTCTTCCGGCATGTTTTTAAAAATCATATTGTCCTCCTGCTTCCTCTGTCAGGTCTGTCAGATATTCCAGCAGCAGCCTCTGCTCTGCCTCTCCCATGTGCTCCATTACCTCATCCACAGAATGATTCCACTGGTTCCGGTTCAGCATATCCATCCGATCCGTATCCAGCGCGAATTCCCTCCGGTCCGGCCGGTTCCGGTAGAGTCGGACCTCTGTAATATTTTCCTGATCTTCCGTACCAGTCAACGGCCTGTATTCCACAACGATCATCACATCCTTATTTTCATCCTCATCATAATCCTGAAAACAGACTTCTCTCACCTGTACAAAGCTCTGCTGCGGACGGCAATTGCCTTCCATTACATACGGGAACTGATACTGGATCTCTCCGTCTCTTTCCAGCCAGAACACCGCGTCTTCCGTCTCCTTTGCGCTCTGATCCGGCGCACAGGAGACGAAAGTCACCTCTCCCTGCCCTTCCAGTTCCACCTGAAAGCACTGATCCCTGATCTTCCCCTGCAGATCTGCTGCAGAGGAAACCGGTTCAGCAGACTCCGTCCCGTCAGGTATCTCATCTGTCCGCATACTCCCGCAGCCCGAGATCAGGAAAAAGCAGAAAAAGAGAATCCATGCCTGATGTCTGCACTCCATCCCGTACACTCCCTTCTCTGTCATTCATTATAACGTCTCCCGCTGCAAAGAACAATAAAAATATTTCTGAAAGAACTGCTTTTAAGAGAAATATCCGAAAATGTCCGTGTCAGGCGGACAGATGACCGGATACAAAAATAACGGAGAAAGCATAATGCCTCCCCCGTACTTTTCAGACAGATGATCCCTGTGCAGTCTTCGCCTACAACGGGATATTACCATGCTTCTTCGGTACCGGCGCCACCTGCTTGTTCTTCAGCATCCGCAGCGCTGCGGTCAGCCGTTTTCTCGTCTCATCCGGCTTGATGACCTCTGTAACAAAGCCTCTGGATGCCGCCACATAAGGATTCATGAATTTCTCCTTATATTCCTGCACCAGGTGGTCTCTCGTCTCTTCTTTATTCTCCGATTCATTAATTGCACGCTTGAAAGCGATATTCACCGCACCCTCGGCACCCATAACCGCGATCTCGGCTCCGGGCCATGCATAGACCATATCCGCCCCCATATTTTTACTGTTCATGGCGATATAGGCGCCGCCGTAGGCCTTCCGCATGATGACGGAGATCTTCGGCACGGTTGCCTCTGAAAATGCGTAGAGCATCTTGGCCCCATGGCGGATGATTCCTTTGTGCTCCTGTGCCGTACCCGGCATAAATGCGGGCACATCCACCAGCACGATCAGCGGAACGTTGTAGCAGTCGCAGGTCCGGATAAAACGCGCCGCCTTGTCCGATGCATCGTAATCCAGACTTCCCGCCAGGACCATGGGCTGATTCGCCACGATGCCGACGCTCTGCCCGTCAATCCTGCCGTAACCTACCACCACATTTTTTGCAAAATCCTTCTGGACCTCAAAAAAACTGTCCGCGTCGCAGATCCGGGTGATGACCTCCAGCACATTGTAGGCTTTTCTGGAATTGTCCGGCACGATCTCTGTCAGCTCATGGCAGCGGTCTGATACTTCCTGCCGGTTCCGGCGGTTCACCAGACTGTTCAGAGAATACAAAAGCGATTTCTTTCCGGTGGATTCCTCTTTCTTCTTAATAACCGGCGCCTTTTCCAGATAGCTTCCGGGCAGATAGGACAGAAGCTTTCTCACGCCCTCGAAGCAGGTCCGCTCTTCTTTATATGTGAAATGCGTCACGCCGCTTTTGGATGCATGAACCGATGCCCCGCCCAGCTCATCCACTGTACATTCCTCATTCACCACGGTCTTCACCACCTGCGGTCCCGTAATGAACATCTTGCCGATGCCGTTTACCATGAAAATATAATCGCAGATGGCCGGGGAATAGCATGCTCCGCCGGAACAGGGGCCCACGATCACCGCAATCTGAGGAATCACGCCGGAAGCTCTGGTATTGCGCAGAAAGATATTCGCATACCCGCTGAGGGAGTCGATCCCCTCTTCGATTCTCGCTCCGCCGCTGTCATTGATCATAATGATGGGAGCTTTCATATCATACGCCATATCCTGGATCCTGGCAATCTTCATGGAATGATATTCTCCAAGAGATCCTCCGATGACCGTAAAATCCTCCGACGACACGAATACCGTCCGCCCGTCGATCTCGCCGTAGCCGGTGACAACTCCGTCCCCCGGCACCCGCTTTTTATCCAGACCGAAATCATCAATCCTGGATTCAATAAAATTATCTACCTCCACAAAAGTACCCGGGTCAAAAAGCATGTCGATCCGCTCACGGGCAGTCAGTTTTCCGCTCTTGTGCTGTTTCTCGATCTTGTCTCTTCCGCCTGCCTGAAGAATCCGGTTCCTCTTCCGGTCAAGGGCGCTGATACTGTCTTTCCACATAAATGATACACCTCTTACATCTGGTAATTTTGTTGCCGTCTTTATTACTTTGATTATCAAAGTATATACCAGATCTTCGGAGATGTCAAGATATTTTGATTATCAAAATATCAATCGGTTACCTGCAGATATTGTTCTCTCATCTTTTCATAATTGCTCTTTCCGTCATAAGAAAATTCCCCGAACTGATCAAGAATCGCGGAGGGATCCATGATTTCTGAAAACAGCAGGTCCAGACAGTCCCGGATCCTCCGGAGATCTTCATGAATGAGGTATCCCGGGACTGTCTGCCCAAGGAATATCTCCTTCCGGTACCGGTTCCCCTCTGCGTCCATATATTCCTTCACATCCGCCACCAGACGGTGGATCTGTCCAGGTCCGTCATCCATATAAATCAACTGATGGCGCCCCTCGTCCTGAATCAGAATCAGATGGCGTTCCTGATCTGTATATCCTTCCTCATACCGCCAGGTGAGCGTCAGCCGCCCGAGAGCTCCCTGCATATACCGGGAAAGCTGATACTGCACGCCGGCTTTGTCCTTTTTGACCTCCACAGGTCCGGATGATGTCCCGTCAGACTCTGTATAAGATATCCGGACCGGGAGATGCGGCAGATAGAAGCGGTCCAGGATCTGGTTGCAGGCCTGAGCAGCCGGGTATCCTCCGTACAGTCTTTTGGCAAGCCGGTACCGCTGCCTTGTCTCAAAACGGTAGATCTGCGGGGACCACATCATCATTCTCGGATCCGGATCACTGCAGGCGGTCTGAGAGAGGATCTCATCCAGCAGATCCCGGATCATATTCGTATTCTGATGCACCTGATAGTCACACAGCCGGCCCAGTCCGAAGGGAACATGGACAACCGCATCACTCTCCACCGTCGCATATACCTCCGGCAGGCTCACAAGCGCATACCAGTCCTGCTTCCCGTGCAGAAAGCAGAAGCATGCATACTGATGCCGTTTCCCGTCTCCAAGAAACAAAAGTGAATGCCCGCCGAAGACAAGCTCCAGTCTGTTTATTTTTTCATCCAGATATTCTCGGAGCAGTTCCTGAACGAGAGCTTCCGTCACCTGCTCTTCCCTGTAAACCTTCTCCGGCTGATACGGAATTCTCACAAGCACTGTGACAGGCAGCTGTTTCAGATACACGCCGGCGTCCTTCTGTCTGGTCAGCTCGCCCAGAAGCCTCGTCCCCATCCGGACCGCCATGTCCATGTCTCCGACCCGGTAGATTCCGTTCGGCACAGGATTTCTCTCACAGAGCGTCTCTTCATAAAGCACAAGCGTGTCATTCCTGCAGATATCACAGCCGAAAAGCTGATCGCCCTTTTCCGCATAGAGGCTCAGGACCGGAAGCTCATCATCTTCTTCCCGGCAGATCCGCCCTGTGATACAGTCGGCAATGACCGGTATGTCCTCTTTCGGCACGGGAAGCCTCGAAAGCCGTTTCTTCAGCTCTGCAAAAACAGACAGATGTGCGGCAAAAGGAGCCACAGCAATGGGTGCCAGCAGCCAGAACTGTGTGTCGTCCTCGATCTTCTCAAGATCTTCTCCCGGAAAATACGGCACCCTGGGACTGTCATTCCACCGGTACTCCAGATAACGCATATGGAAAGAAATATGAAGCACATTTTTTCCAAACCGGATCTCCACCGGCTGCCCGGCAGAAAGTCCGCTCTTCCCAGGCGCTGCAAGTCCCCGGCTCCATTCCGGAGAATACGGCATGCAGCCTGCCAGATGCTCCGTGAGACAGATCTGATCCTTCAGCCCCCGCGCCAGATGAAATGCAGTATTCAGATAATACCGTACATAGGCCCTTCTCTGGAAGTCAAAACGCCCCCACATGTATCCGGACTGTTCATCTTCCATAAGCTCCTGCTGCACCCTTTCCTTCTCCTGCCGCTCTTCCTGCACTTCCTGAATCCGGGCCAGGACCCTGCCTGCATAGGGCGCTTGCGGATGCGTCTCGTAATATATCTTCAGCTTTTCGAGGAGATAGGCTCCGCTCCCCCGGGTGATCCAGTAGTGAAGAATCTGCTCTTCCACGAAACTGCTGTCTGCCAGAGCATACTGTACGTCATCCTTTGCGAAGAACTGATCCATGCTCTCTCGTTCTTCCTCCGTACGTCCTTCATTGAAGAAATAGGAAGACCCGGTATCGTACTGATGAAATTCCCTCAAGAGCTCCCGGTAGCTGACTCTCGGCTTCTCTCCCAGCTCCGGCAGGTGTATCAGGGCGGTTTCTCTCAGTTCACCATACAGAAGCTTCTCCCGGCCGTTGGTGGCATTGTCCAGATACAGATGATTCCAGAGGATCCGGTATGCCTGTTCCGGCAGATCCGCATGCTGGAAAAAACAGGTGATCAGCCTGACCGATCTGGGATGGCGCTGTGACAGCTCGTACTGCTGCGCATTCAGGATCGGCCTGTCCGATATATTCGCCAGCGTATACCGGTCGACGATCTTGCCCAGGTACAGGTACATCCCGTCGTCCCAGCTGTCGGTCCGGGCCATCATCAGAAGTTCCCGGTAATCCCGGAAGCCCATCTGCATGGCGGGATCATTCTTTTTAAACTGACTGATCACCGGACCCAGCTTTGCGATCTCTGCAATATATTCGAGTCCCGGAAAGAGCGCGTTGTCTTCCGCCCGAAATTCGCCGCTTATTTTCCGGATGCCGTAGGCAATATACAGTTCTGTTAAAAATTCTCTGCCAGGCGGACAGTCCTCCTGATGATCCCGCACGGTCTCCCACATCAGTCTGGTAAAGGCTTCTTCCCGCCAGCCTTTCAGGAAAGTCCAGGACAGAAAATAATCCGACCATGCCGTCCGGTCCTTCCGGCGCTTCCCGGTATACAGCTCCTGAAATCTGCAGATACCATCGCTGCCCCAATATGGATTTCCGTCCGGACGCTTCTGCCAGAAGCCGGACTCCGGCATACCCGCCGCGCCTTTTGCCGACTTTCCTGCCTCTGCCTCACCTGCATCCTGTTTCCATGTATCTTTTGATTCCATCATGACCTTTTACTCCTTCCTGCTCCTTTTCCTGAAGTGTATCCGCCCGGCATAAATCCGGCAATGTTGTTTCAGGCAGAATACTGTATTATATTTTATCATATCCCACTCTGGCGGACTACTGTTTTTTAGAATCCGTTCCTGTATCTGCAGCGATGATGCATGGACCTCTTCTGTGTCAGGAGACAGAAAAATTCCCCGGCAGTCAGCTCCTGCCGGGGAGTTATCATTCAAATCCGTTCCTGTTCCCATCACGCGCACATATTCTGAAAATCCAGCCGGATCAGACGGTTTCCGTCCTCGTCCTGCGGATCCCGCATATAGACCAGATCCATGTCCCGCGCCTGAAATTCCACCACTGCCTGCTCCAGAGAGATCGCCCGGCAGGACCCGGGCCAGCGTCCGTCCACGGGAATGGAATTAAAATTCTCCGGGTCCCACAGAATCAGCGACACCACCTTGGCGTGGCACGCCAGCGCCAGATCGATCGTCTTCTGCAGTCCCAGATACTCTGCAGCAAGGTTAATGAGCAGCACATCCGAGTCCCTGACAGCCGGATCGCGGTAATCCAGCTCGTAGACCGTCTGTTCTTCGTATTGTTCCATCTGCTGCCTGCGAAGGGCATCCAATAAAGCATGAATCATCGTACCTCATTCCTTTCCTCTTGTCTTTTTCTATTATATTAGACGCTTTTTGTATCCAAAAAGTTTCATATTCCGAAAAAAATCAGATTTTTTTCTTATCCTCCGTATCTTCCAGCCGGCTGATATCCTCCGGTTCCGTATAAAGCTCGTTTTTTTTCTTCAAAATCAGCCGGACGCCGCTGATGATCAGAACCGCGGCGATCACAAATCTCGGGATGCTGTACAGATAATTGCCCACCACTTTGGCAAAATCCACAGAAACATACGTTCTGAGCAAAGCCAGCAGATTCCGGATCGAGGGATTCCAGATGGCGGCAACACCGAACAGAACCAGAAGCCAGCCAAAGATCTTCGTCTGTTTTCCGTTCAGCTTACCGTCCGGGAGGATCTGATCCAGATGAAACAGATAGTCGTCCTCCAGCATATAAAACTCTTCATCCGGAAGGCTTACCTTATTGTGCACGTTAAACAGACTGTAAAACCACAGAATCATGACGCTGATCACAAGCCAGGACGCGTCGATCCATATACCTGTGAGAAATATACCGTAGGCAAGACACATGATACTGAGCCCTTCCTTCATAAATCCCAGATACATCTCCCCGGCTCCCGGGATAAGGGAACAGATAAATGTGATAAATCCACTCTTTTTCTTGATCATTTTATTCCTCCTCATACTCCATAAATACGGACCAGCCAGCCAGATGATCCAGCAGAAGATCCACCTTGTCACTGCCTTCCTTCAGTTTTTCCGTGATGGATCTGTGAGTGTCCTCCAGAAAATACAGCTCCGGATCCGGACTCCTGCTGCCTGCTCCGGGAAGGACAAACAGCATCAGCAGCGAAACCGCCAGCGCAAACCCCACTTTCAGACTGTAGAGAAACAGACGCGTCTGTCTGGAGGTCCGGCGAATGGTTCTGGCTGCCTGGATGTCCGGACGCCTGCTCTTCTCCAGAATCTCTTCCCGCAGATAAGCCGGCGGTTCCAGAAGTTCCTGCTCCACATAAGCTGACAGAAGCTCTGCACAGTAGTCACACACTCCCGCATGAGCGAACAGCTCCGCTTCTTCTGCTGCCGGAAGTGTACCGGATGTCCATGCGGCCAGTTCCTCAGTTGTCAGATGTTTTGTTCGTTCTGTCATCATGCGCGTCCTCCTTTCAGTCTTTTTTTCAAAAATCCTCTGGCACGGTAGACCTGGGTCTGCACGGTCCGAAGATTCCGCCCTTTTTCTTCTGCAATTTCCTTTATGGATTTTTCCTCACAGAAATGTGCTTCCGCAATCTCTCCGTAGGGCGGCGGGAGCTGTCTGCACAGTTCCAGCATCTCTTTTTTCGATTCGTCCATCAGGCAGAGGACTTCCGGATCCGATTTCTGATCTGGAAGCTCCAGAAATACCTGTTCTTCTGCCGGCTGGATCCTGCGCGCCGCGCTTTTCTGATGATCCAGACATTTGTTGACGGCAATCCGGCAGATCCATGCCCGCTCGTGTTCCCCGTCAAAGCCAGGCAGTCTCTGGTAGGCGGACAGGAACGTCTCCTGGGTCAGATCCTGTGCGTCAAACAGATTGCCTGTCATCCGGAAACACAGGGTGTAGACCAGCTTCTCATATTTGGTAAGCAGCGCTGTAAACTGTTCTTCTGTTCCGATCGTTCCCGCCTCCTTTTCTGGACTCTTCACTTATTATAACGAGCGGGAAATCGGAATTACTTCAAAATGATCAAAAAAATTTGAAAAAAATAAAAAAATGGTAGCTTCCTGCGCATCTGCAGCGTATTCTTAGTGAAAGCATCCATGAACTACGGAACTTTTCATTTTTTTATAAGAGGTATGAAGCATGCAGGATCGTCTGGAAAAAACGATACGACAATATTCTCCCATGGTCTATCGGCTGGCCTGTGCACGGGCGGGAAACCGGCAGGATGCGGATGAGATCTATCAGGAGGTCTTTCTCCGTTATATCCGGAAACAGCCGGCATTCCAAAATGAAACACATGAAAAAGCCTGGTTTCTCAAAGTAACTGCAAACTGCGCCAACAGTCTGTGGCGCTCGGCACGGAAATGGCACACAGAACCGCTTCCGGAGGATCTTTTGCTGGAGACTCCGGAAGAGATCGATCTGTCCCATGCACTTGGGAAGCTGCCCCCGGCCTACCGGGAGGTCATTCATCTCTTTTATTATGAAGAACTGTCCACCAGAGAGATCGGCCAGATCCTGCACCGGAGGACATCCACCGTGCGGACTCAGCTTACCCGCGCAAGGGCAATCCTGAAAAAATATTTAAAGGAGGAATATGATGAATTTTAAGGACACCTACAGACGCCTGAACGACGCAGTCCTTCCGGACCGGAGACTGACCGACGAGCTGCTCAAAAGAGCAGGGAAACAGTCCCGGAGACATCGCCCGGTCAGAACGTTACGTATCGGATACGGTGCAGCCGCCGCCATATTCTGTCTCTGCGCGGGACTCTTTATCTCCATGCCGGTGCTTGCCGCCCGCCTGGATCCGGTTCACCGGTTCCTGTATCTGCTGTCGCCCAGAGCTGCCCAGTATCTCATGCCGGTACAGATGTCCGCAGAGGATCAGGGCATCCGTATGGAGGTGGTCTCTGCCAGCGTCCACGGAGATACCGCCTGCATCTACATCACCATGGAAGACCTGACCGGAGACCGGATTGATGAGACGACCGACCTTTATGACAGTTATTCCATTCATCGCCCCTTCGATGCAGTGGGCACCTGCGAGCGCGCCGGCTATGACGCCGCTTCCGGCAAGGTTTCCTTCCTGATCACACTGAAGGAGCGTTCCGGAGAATGGGAGGAACATTCCATTCAGGGGGAAAAGATCACCTTTTCCGTGAAGGAATTTTTAAGCCGCAAATTCACCTGTGAGGATCTCTCCATCCCTCTGGACCTGAGCGATCTCCCGGAGGAGCCCCGGACAAAAGAAGCTGATCTGCGCGGATGCGGCGGAGACTTTGAAGCCTACGGAATTGATGAGACTGCCCGTGTCCTGATTCCCGATACTTCCGTTCCGGTCCTTCCTGATGACGGAGTCACTCTGACCGGGATCGGTTATGTGGACGGGATGCTCCACATCCAGACCGCCCTGGAAGATACACCGGAAAATGATAATCACGGTTATCTGTGGCTGGAAACTGACAGCAAAACCTGTGAATCCGTCTATACGGTCAGTTTTCTGGAAGAGACAAAAGACGGTCATTCTGTCACATATTACGAACAGGTGTTCGATATCTCGCCAGAGCAGCTGACAGATGCCTCGCTCCATGGCCGCTTTGTCATCTCCGGTCAGAAGACGAAAGGGTGCTGGAAAGTGACCTTTCCGCTGGAATAAGACACCTGACCGCCCGCTATGTGAACCGTCACTCTGCAGACCGGGCAGTCCCGTCTCACTCCAGATCCAGCTTCGGAGGAACATCCAGTTCCTCCGGCACATATTTCCCGTTCTTCTTCCGCTGTCTTACA
Source organism: Lachnospiraceae bacterium (assembly GCA_910574805.1). Classification (GTDB taxonomy): domain Bacteria; phylum Bacillota; class Clostridia; order Lachnospirales; family Lachnospiraceae; genus Hominiventricola. Next base: position 35,597 of record CAJTCV010000015.1, read on the forward strand.
CATTCGGTCAGCAGGTATTCAATCTGTCCGTTTACTGAGCGGAAATCCTCCTCTGCCCATGCTGCGATGGCATCGTACAGCTTCGGTGACAATCGCAGCGGCACCTGTTTTTTCCGGTTGTCCGCCATATCAGTACAGCGTTCCTGTGTTTACGATGGGCTGAGCGTCGTGGTTTCCGCAGAGAACCACCAGAAGATTGGAGACCATGGCTGCCTTCCGCTCTTCATCCAGCGTAACCACTTCATTTTCATTCAGGCGCTCCAGCGCCATCTCCACCATACCCACAGCGCCGTCCACGATCATCTTTCTCGCATCGATGACAGCGGACGCCTGCTGACGCTGGAGCATGACTGCTGCGATCTCCGGCGCATACGCCAGATAAGTGATCCGCGCCTCTACAATCTCGATCCCCGCCTCATTGACCCGCTTCTGAATCTCATCCCGGATCCGCAGTGCCACGATCTCGCTGGATCCCCGGAGACTTCCCTCATCTGCGATCCCGTCGCCGGTGGTATCCACGCCCGGAGCCACATCATAAGGATACAGGCGGACGATGTTCCGAAGAGCGCTGTCGCACTGAAGGGAAAGAAATTCCTTGTAATTGTCCACGTTGAACACTGCCTTCGCCGTATCCACGATCCGCCAGGTGACCGCAATGCCGATCTCGATGGGATTGCCCAGACAGTCGTTGATCTTCTGCCGGTTGTTGCTGAGGGTCATGATTTTCAGAGAGAGCTTTTTCCCGGTGCCGTCAAGAGCAGCGGCGGCGGCCGCTGCTGCCGCATCCGAACCGGACGCAGAAGCATGCTTTACATCCCCGCTCTGACTGAGTCTGGTCCTGGCAGCCGGATTCACACTGGTACAGAATGGATTGACAAAATAAAATCCGCTGTCCTTCAGAGTTCCCACATATTTTCCAAACAGTGTGAGCACCACCGCTTCCTGAGGCTTCAGAACCGTCAGACCGCACAGCGGAATCCATCCGATACACAGCGCAACAATGCACACGATCATCAGTACAGGGTTCCCGCTCCTGCCAAGCTCCATACCGCCGATGATCGTTCCGGTCACCGCCAGAATGTACAGGACGAGAACGGACAGGAGCACTGCCATTCCATTTTTCCGGTTATTCAGTACGATTTCTTTCATTTGTAATTTCCTCCATCTTTATGATATTAAAATAATATCACTATAATTTCTTTTTGTCAATATCATTTAAAAAGAAAGACTTTCAGGGAAGCCATCTGGATCGTCGCTCACAGGAATAAATCTGCTGACCGGACAGGATGCAGACGAAACAGATACACAGGCCCTTCCCTGTGTCAAAAATATCCTGCCATCCATATACTGATAAAAAGAACAAAATATTGGTAACTATGAACAGATCATGTAATTTCAGCAATGTCACCAACGATTATCTGGCATTCTATGATGGTATCCTGTGTGATATGATCGATGAGATGACCCATGCAGATTTGTCAGACAGTATCTCTCACAATTTTATCACACAGATGATCCCCCATCATCAGGGAGCCATCGAGATGTCCCGGAATCTTCTAAGATACACCACGCACATCCCGCTGGAGAATCTGGCGCTTCGGATCATCACGGAGCAGACCAGGAGCATCTCTCATATGCGGGCCATCCTGTGCTCCTGCGACGCCGTCCACAATTCCAAAGAGGATCTGTGCTGTTATCAGACCCGTACGAAAAAAATAATACGGACCATGTCCTGTGAAATGAAACACGCCTGCGCCTCCAACTGTGTCAACTGCAATTTTATCCGGGAGATGATCCCCCATCACTGCGCCGCCATTGCCATGTCGGAAAATACTCTGCGGTACTGTATCTGTCCGGAGCTGATCCCCATTCTGGACCGGATCATCCGGTCCCAGAAGCGGGAGGTATGTCAGATGCGGTGTCTTCTCCAGTAAAATTAAAAAAAGAAGACGGTCTCAAGACGTGTTCCTGTCTGCCCGGCAGCACCGGACAGACAGGAACACATTTTGCGCCAGTCTCCTGCTTTCTAAACTGTTTTTTAATACCACGCTTCTACTTCGGACAGCTCTTCCGCAGTCCCCTGCCATGCTCCAAAGAATCTGCTCTCTTCCCCGCGACTCACCTGAAATCCGCTCCCGTCCTCCAGCACCTGGACATCTGCTCCCGAACTGCAGAGCAGATGCCAGATATTGCCCACCGTGATCCAGGACGATTCCGCCCGCTGGACATGACCGTCGGACCTCTCCGTCGCACCGTCTGTATAAGTCGCCATGAACACTCTGCATATTTTTTCTTCACCAATATACAGACTGCTCCAGATTCCCTCCCTGTCCTCCCATTCCATACACAGCTTTTCATATAAAGGCCCCAGCTCCCGGTACTGCTCTTCCGTCAGGTTCCATGCCTCATAGTTGAACATGTATACCATGTAAGACTCCCGCACTCTGGCGGCCAGCTCATCCCCGTCCAGAAGCTCCTCCACAGAATAGACCTGCTTCTCTGTCAGATCGGAATACATATCCCCTCCATCCATCATGATCTCAGGAAATGCAATCCCATCTGCACAGATGCTCACCCGTCCAACCGCAGCAAGCTCTTCATGCTCCCGGAACATTTCCGCCACCGTACCGCAGAACGCGTCAATCTGTTCATAATCCGGATAATACAGAAGGTATACCCTGGAATTTGCCACTGTCTGTATATCATATAAAAGCCCATACTGCTTTGCACAGGACCGGAAAAGCTTTCTCGTATTGAGATCCTCCTCCAGCTCCCGGCCGGTCTGGTAAGAGCGCTCCTGTCTCTGATCCCGCGTCAGGTAACTGTACAGCATCATCGGGACGAGCACGCAGAAAAGAAGGGCAAGCGCCACAAGCATCTGATTTCTGCCGGCTGCCTCTTCTTCCTCCTGCTTTTGTTTCTGTTTTCTCAGGAGCCATGCATCATGTTCCGACCGTAAAAATCGAAGCAGCTTTTCTGCATCATCTCCGTATCCGGTTTCCTCTTCCTGAAAGCCGTAAATATCCCACAGGGGCAAAAGAAACTCTTCATATTTCAGATCCCCGCTGCGCGCGCCTGCAAAAGCCGCCAGAACAAGAGGATGCCATTTGATTTCCTGAAAGTCCTCGGATCGCAGGTATTCCCCCCACCATTTCAGGACGGGTTTCGTACGATAGCTGTCCTGAAGCTTTTCCCACTGTTCCTGGAAAAAATCCGCCCGCTGTTCCTGCTTTTTCACCCTGTCCTGGAAAAAAGCGGTCAATACGTCCTGCTCTGCATCCGGAGTTTTTGACTCACCGGTTTCCTCTTTTTCCGGCGCTTCGGTTTCTTCTGAAGGACAGGCGGACTCCTCACACTCTGCCGCATATTTCAGCGCCGCCTGATATGCATCATAAAGCACGCGAAATTCGTCCGGCTTTTCCTCCGGATGAACCATGCGGGACCCGGCGGCGTATGCCCGGCGGATCTTCTTCCTGTCAGTTGTCGGTTCGATCTGCAGGACGTCCCATATGTCTGCAGGTATCTGTCTCTCCATCTTCCTCTCTCCCTACGGCTCTGTCCCGTCAAGGCGGTCGAAGACAGCTTCCGACTCCCGCAGGCAGTTGGATATCTTCTGATCATTCTGCCCTTCCAGAGCTTCCTGAAGTCTTTGCAGTACGCAGGCAACCTCTTTTCGTTCTTCTCCCACAAGCTCAGCAAACATACGTTCGCCTCTGGCCAGTACAAGCCTGGTACGGATCCCGCCCGGGGGCGAAAGCTTATATGCATTCAATTCCTTCAGGCGCCTGTCAAGCTCCTGCTCGGACAGCCGGAAATGTCTGCCGGCGATCACAGCCCGCTCTGTTCTCTTCTGAACATGGTCGGTCACCTCCACCTCCAGAATCCCGTTAATGTCGTAGGTAAAACGGATCTCGATCCTTGCCTCGCCCTTTCGTACCGGAAGAATATCCATTTCCACAGTTCCAAGCTCTACATTATCTTCACAGTAATAGGCTTCTCCCTGGTAGATGCCGATGGAAATATGAGACTGACCGTCACGGGCATTGGTATAATATCCCGTTTTGGAACTGGGAAGGATACTGTTCCGTTCAATGATCGGAGACATGACCGGTCTGGTCACATCTGAATAATTGACAATGCTCGTTCCCAGCGTAAAAGGACAGATATCCGTCAGTACCAGATCCCGAATCTCCTGTTTCCGTTCCTTGATTCCGGCATAAGTGCCGACGCCTGCGGCAACGATCTCATCCGGAGAACCGATCATGCAGGGAGTCTTTCCAAGAAATGTCTGCAGAAACAGGAAGATCACCGGCATTCTGGAGGAACCGCCCACCAGAACGATCTCATCAATCTCATGAATCGTCCGGCTGCTGTCCCTCAGTACATTTTTAAGAACCTGGCCGATCCGGTCAAAGAGCGTCTGGCAGGATTCCGCCAGAAGCATATTCGTGAGCGTAAAGGGCTGTTCGTCCGGACCGAAGGTGATCACAGCCTCTTTCTGAACGGTCAGCTCTTTTTTGCATTTCTCCGACAGCCGGAGAAGGGAGGCTTTCTGATCTTCCTCCAAGTCCTCATAGTTCAGACCGCCGGCCTTACAGCAGCTGCGTGCAATCACCTCATCAAAATCATTTCCGCCCAGATGTGTATCTCCGCTCACTGCAACGATCTCGATTACATTTTCAAAATAGTCCACCACGGATACATCCAGCGTCCCGCCCCCCAGATCAAATACAAGATAACTGCCTTCCTCCTGCCCGCTGATCCTGCTGGCGGCAAGTGCAGCAGCGGAAGGCTCGTTGATCAGGCGCTCAACATATATCCCGGCCAGCCTTCCCGCTTCCCGGGTGGCGTATCTTTGATCGTCATTGAAATATGCAGGCACACTGATCACAGCTTCTGTCACTGCTTCCCCCAGAAAACGTTCGGCATCCTCTTTCAGCTGACGCAGCACAAAAGAAGACAGCTCCTGCGGGGTAAAAGAACGTCCTGCCAGGGTAAAGACCTTCTCTGTTCCCATGTACCGCTTAAAAGAAGCTGCCGTATCTGAAGGATGCGTAATCAGCCGCTCCTTCGCCACAGCACCAATACAGATCTCTCCATTTTCTTCCACACTGACCACGCTTGGGGTCAGAACATCCCCCAGCGGGCCGGGTACCAGTCTGACCCGGCCATCCTGACATACACATACAAGACTGTTGGTCGTTCCAAGATCAATCCCGATGATTGCCACATCCATCACCTCTCTTATTCAAAATAATACATACAGCATATCAGATTGCTCCTGTTTGCTTTAGCAGGAAAATCCACCCGCAGATCGTCACGCAGGAAAAGAGAGACGAAAAGATCAGACATCCCGCCGCCAGCTCCGCATTGCTGTCCATCTGCTGGGCCATGGTATAGCTGGAGACCGCGCAGGGCGCGCCGAAGATCACGATCAGCAGTGCCAACGGGATCCCCCGGTATCCCAGCGCATACCCCGCAGCCAGCGCCATACCGGGACCGATGATCAGCTTTCCCAGGACACCGGATACGATATTTCTCAGATTCTTGTGTACACTTTGGAAATAAAAGGAAGCTCCCATGACCAGAAGAGCTGCCGGTGTTGCCGCCGAAGCCACCTGTCCCACCGGCTGCAGAAGGACTTCGGGAAGCTCCAGGCGAAAAGCCACCGCACAGATCCCCGCCGCCGCTCCCAGAATCAGAGGGTTGGTCAGAATCTTTTTCAGAATATGTCCCGGCTGCATCCTTCCGCCCCGGAATACCTCCAGCGTAGCAACTGCCAGTATATTGTAAAGCGGCACGATAACCGCCAGCATGATCGTAGTCAGTCCCAGGGCTTCTTCACCCATGAGATTTTCCATAACCGGCAGTCCCATCAGCACCAGATTGCCCCGATAGCACGCCTGAATCAGCGCTCCGCGGCTGGGATTGTCCCTGACGGTCAAAAGGGCATAGACGGTCCCCAGTGCATAGACCAGAAAAAGCATCCCCACGCAGAATCCAAAATAGGACGGGATCAGCACGCCGGAAAAGTCAGCCGTATAGATATTGTAAAACATCATAAACGGAAACATGACCTGGAAGACCGCATTGTTCACATGCTTCCGTTCCAGGTCAGTCAAAAGCTTCAGCCGGCGCGCTCCCATCCCCAGCAGAATCAGCAGAAAAATGGGAAGCACCGCTTCCGCTGCGATGATAAAATTTGCCGTCATCTTAAGGGTCACTCCGGTCTGACAAAATAAAACGGATCCTCTTCTGTGTGATGCAGAAAATGCATCATCAGATAACCACAGTTCATGGACACGTTCTCTTCCTTCAGGATCCTCCGGATCTCTTCCCGGTCCGCAAGGACCACCTCCAGCTGTTCATTTGCCTCCAGTCCTTCTGCCGAGACCGTACCTGCAGCATAGCCATAGACAGTCGCACAGGATTCATCCGTCATACCGATGGTGGTGAAAAACGGCTTGTGATACATCTCGTCCACCTGCAGAGGCTCAAAATCAAGTCCGGTCTCCTCCTTTAACTCCCTTGCGCCTGCTTGGGCATACGTCTCTCCCTCGTCCACCAGTCCTGCCGGCAGCTCATAGATATAGTCGTCGATGGAAAGGCGGTACTGGCGGACCAGCACCATTCGGTCACGTTTTTCTCCATAGATACTGTAGATGATCACACCGTCCGGTTTGTTGATTCGGGTCTTCATCTTCAGATGCTCCGCGTCCTTCCCCCTGGATGCCACGTGATACAGCTTTTTCTCGCCCAGCTTGTTCTCATAATGCAGGTCATACATATTCAGGAAACGATTGTCCGTTGTCTTTTCGATGGAAAGAATATGATTGCCCATTTTTACGCCTCCAGATCTACTTTTTCCACCAGGTTGCCGTCTCTCCAGATCCGCTCCAGATCGTAGAACAGACGGTTTTCTTCGTCAAAAATATGGATGATGATATCCTGATAATCCATCAGAATCCAGTTGGCGGTCTGGTAGCCCTCCACCTGCTTCGGAGTATGGCCCGCTTTGCCAAGCCTCTCTTCTACTTCATCCGCCATGGCCTGCACCTGATTGCGGTTGCTGCCGGACGCAATAATGAAATAGTCCGCCAGAACAGAGACATCCGAGATGTCCAGAAGCTTCAGATCCTTCGCCTTTTTCTCTTCCAGGGCACTGACTGCGATCTTCGCCATTTCCTTTGAGCTTTTTTCTACCATAGATACCCTCCTTTGCTTCTTAAATAAACATGCCACATTTATTCTTCCGCAGACACGCTGCATTTCTGTATATAATAATCATACGTCTTTTTGGTCATGGAGTCAACATGTTCCGGAGAATCTCCCAGATATCCCAGCGTATCCCTGAGGATCATAACCAGCGCTTCGTCCAGATCCACAAAAGCCTTCTGACGAATCATGGGCAGATGAGGCGCCTTGTCCCTTTTTGGCTCAATATAATCCGCAATATAGACGATCTTGTCCAGAAGCGTCATCTCCGGCCGTCCGGTCGTATGCCAGCGGATGGCATTCAGGATCTCTTCGTCTTCAATGTCATATTTCTTCCTGGCGAGAAACGCCCCCAGCTTTGCGTGGAGCATAAAGGGATTCTTCCGCTCCAGCTCCGTGATCTCCAGATGATGCTTCTCTGCCATCTTCAGTTTTTTTGCATTGGGCATGCATTTGGCACAGTCATGCATCAACCCGGCAAGCATGGCTTTGTCCAGATCACAGCCATAGCGCATGGCCAGCGCTCCGCAGGTATACATCACACCCAGCGTATGCTCAAACCGGCTGTCATCCATTTCCTTTTTCAGATCTTTTTTCAAATCCTTGATACAGATCGCGTCCATCCCTGATCCTCCTGATGAAAGTTTGCTTTAATTATCTGTGCATGCAAAAGAAACCGACAGCTGTATTACACCGTGCTTCCGCACGGACGATACAGTTTCTGACGGTTCATGTATTCTGCCACGGCAGCAGGCACCAGATGCGACACATCTTTCCCCTCAGCCAGCAGCCTGCGGATATCTTCCGAGGCGATATCCATGTGCGGAGTATCCAGCATATGAATCCGAGCGCCGTAACGCTCTTCCAGTTCCCGGATCCGAAGCCGGATCTCTGCTCTCTGGTGATGGTCCCTCACTGCCGCCAGCAGGATACATTCCCGGCTGATGATCCCCGGCTCCTTCCAGCTGTCGAATTCAAAGAGGGAATCCGCTCCCATGATAAAATAAAACAGGGTGCCCGGATATTGTCTGTTCAGGTATCCAAGAGTCTCATACGTATAATGATATTCCTGTACGGATCCTTCCACATCACAGAGCTTCACATATGGAATGTCCCGAATCGCCAGCCGCAGCATCTCCATGCGGCATTCCACATCTGCCTGACGGCTGTCCCGCTTGTGAGGCGGTCTCCCGTTGGGCAGCATCCAGATCTCATCCAGCGAAAACTGCTCATATGCCTGCCTTGCCAGCGCAAGATGTGCATTGTGGACCGGATCAAAGGTCCCGCCCATGATGCCGACTGCTCTCCCTGTATCTGCCATGTGTTCCACCTTTACTTCGGAAGGACGATCTTCTTTCTGTCATCCTTTCCTTCTTTATATAATACGATTTTCTTGCCGATCACCTGCACCACCTGAGAATGAGTTCTCTCGGATACCAGGCCCGCAAGCTCCCTCGGGTCGTCCAGACAGTTCTGGAGCACGCTGACTTTGATCAGCTCTCTGGCATCCAGAGCCTCCTTTATCGCAGCCGTGAGCTCCGGTGTCAGACTGTTTTTACCGATCTGAAAAATGGGGGCCATGTTCATGGCGAGACTTTTCAGATATGCTCTTTGTTTGCTTGTCATTGCTTTTCCTCTATAAAATCCAAAATATAAATATTCGTTGCACCGCTCATGGCTTAATGAAAATATTCAAAGGTCAGGCCATACATGCGGACGGTATCGCCCTCCTGGATCCCGGCTTTTTCCAGATCTTCCAGGATGCCGGTATCTTTGAGAAAACGCTGGAAGAAGGCAAAGCCTTTTTCAGAATCCAGATTGGTATAGCCCAGCATCTTCTCAATGCGCGGCCCTTCCACAATATAGGTATCCGGCTCCTCTGCGGATTTTTCCACGGTATACGGAAGATTTTCCTGCATGAACAGATCTTCCGGGAAGAATTCCTGTTCAAATACCACCGGTGTATCGTCCATGGTATCCAGGATTCCTTTCACATGGTACATCAGCTCTTTCAGCCCCTGTCCGCTGACCGCCGAAATGGGAAATACCCGGATCCCCCCGGGCTCAAACTCCCGGCGGATCTCTTCCACCGGGTCATGCTCCGTATCCCAGATGGCATCCACCTTGTTGGCGGCGATCACCTGAGGCCTGGCTGCCACTTCCGGACTGTAGGCGGCCAGCTCTTTGTTGATGGCATGAATATCCGCGATGGGATCCCGGCCCTCCACGGAAGCAGCATCCACCATATGGATGATCACCTTCGTCCGCTCGATATGGCGCAGAAAATCCAGGCCCAGACCCACACCTTCTGATGCGCCCTCAATCAGCCCGGGAATATCCGCGATGACGAATCCGTCTCCGTCCAGATCCACCACGCCCAGGTTGGGCGACAGAGTGGTAAAATGGTAGTTGGCGATTTTGGGCTGCGCATTGGTCACCCGGGACAAAAGCGTGGATTTGCCCACATTGGGAAAGCCCACCAGCCCCACATCCGCGATTACCTTCAGTTCCAGCAGCACCTCCAGCTCCTGCGCCGGCTGTCCCGGCTTGGCGTATTTGGGAACCTGCATGGTGGAGGTGGCAAAATGTTGATTTCCGATGCCGCCTCTGCCGCCCTTCAGGACCACCTGCCGGCGGTTGCCGGCAGACATGTCCGCAATCACCTTTCCGCTCTCGGCGTCCTTGATCACAGTCCCTTCCGGAACCTTCAATACAATGTCACTTCCGCTCTTTCCATGGCATTTCCGCTTGCCGCCTTCCTGACCGTCCTGCGCCGCATATTTGCGTCTGTGCCGGTAATCGGTCAGTGTATTCAGTCCTTCGTCCACTTCAAAGATAACGTCGCCACCGTTCCCTCCGTCGCCGCCGTCCGGACCGCCGTCCGGCACATACAGCTCTCTGCGGAAGCTCACATGACCGTCGCCGCCTTTACCGGAACGAATATAGATCTTCGCTCTGTCTGCAAACATGTGTCACTCTCCTCTGTGCTGGTAATACCTGTGTCATCAGCCGATGAAGCAATAAAGGGCTCCAAATCTCCCCGACTTGAAGCCCTTTTTCACACAGGATGTTCTTATTTTGCCTCTACTGGAACGACAGAAACCTGCTTTTTGTCTCTGCCCTTTCTCTCAAAACGAACAACGCCGTCTGCCATTGCGAACAGTGTATCATCACCGCCGCGTCCCACATTGACACCCGGATGGATCCTGGTTCCGCGCTGTCTGTAAAGGATATTTCCGGCTTTTACAAACTGACCGTCCGCTCTCTTGGCTCCCAGTCTCTTGGACTCGGAATCTCTGCCGTTCTTGGTAGAACCGACACCTTTCTTATGTGCGAACATCTGAAGGTTCATATTTAACATAGGTCTACACCTCCCTGATTACGTGTATAAGTAGTGAAATTACAGTCAAGCTTATTTGTTGATCTTCTCGATCTTCACAGCGGTGTACTGCTGTCTGTGGCCGTTTTTCTTATGATAACCGGTTTTTCTCTTGTACTTGTAAACGATGACCTTCTTCGCTTTTCCGTCACCGATCACAGATGCTTCTACGGTAGCGCCCTCCACTACCGGAGTACCCACGGTAAGAGCATCGTCGCATACGGCCAGAACCTGATCGAACACATAACTGGAGCCGGCTTCTGCACCCAGCTTCTCAACCTTGATCACATCGCCCTCGGATACTTTATACTGTTTACCACCTGTTGCAATAATCGCGTACATATGGCACCTCCTAATACTTTACTCGCTGGCTTCGGTGCTGCAAAAAATGCAGACTTATAACCCCGCCATGCGGCATCTGTTATATCTTACACGGTTTCCGGCAGCCTGTCAAGCGTTAAATTTCTGAATTTTCCAGTTTTTCCTGTCCGGATCAGTCTTCCTCTGCAATTTCTGCTCCACAGGCGGTGCAGAACCTGGAATCTTCCTCTATGGGTTCTCCACAGGCAGGACACTTTTTCTCTTCCGGCAGTCTGACGGCAGACACTTCCGATTCACCGCCTTCCACCGGCTCCGGCACACTCTGTTCCGATTTTGTACCGCACTGATTGCAGAACGCGGCATCTCTCGGGATCTTCGCTCCGCAGTTCCGGCAGATCCGGATTCCTTCCACCTCATTGATCTTCTCTTCCAGTTCCCGAATCCGCTTCTTTGCTTCCCGGACCTTGTCAAACCATTCAGAATATGCTTCTGCCTCTGCCTGAAGCTGACTGTCATATGCCAGCTTTCCGATCTCCTGGTAAGCAAGCTGAATATTATTTTCCTCCGTGCTGATCTGCCCTTTCAGCTGCATGGTTTCTGCCAGCACCTTTGCTTTCTGAGTCGCTTCTTTTCCCTTTTCAGATATGGTCTTTCCCAATGTGTCAAAAAATGCCATTCTTGTGTTCCTCCTTATGATCGTTAAATTTCTGTCATTTCCAGATCGGCCGTCTGTACCGTACTCACAGATTCCCGCTGCCCGGAGTTCCGCTTTCCTTTTGCTCCTGTTCTTTGACGCGGCATCCGCAGTTTTTGCAGAATACCGCTTCCGGCTTCAACCGGGTCCCGCAGTTCGGACAGAGGATCTCTGTCTTTGTCTCTGTGGTTACTTTTTCCTGAACTTCTTCTTTCAGATCCTCCTTTTTCACCTTTTTCTTCCCCATATAGATACCGCCGGCCAGAAAAACCAGCGCCAGCGCCCATAAAATAAGATAGAACCAGTAAAACCTTCCGAAGAAAGAATGGGCGAACAGGAGTCTGCTTCCCCATGTTCGGATTCGGATCCATCCGCCGGTCAGGAACAGAAGCGCGCTGCATACAAACAGTAAGATCCTAATCATTTCCCGTCACTTCCCTTCCTGAGCCTCCGATCTCCCGATAGAAATCCATACGCTTTTCCATCTGTTCCTCCCACAGGATATCCTCATCCGGTACACCCACCGTGTATTCGGACTCGTCATACGCCTCGTCTTTCCACTGCACTTTCGCGCTCCGGTCATAGATCTTCACGTCTTTTCCAACGGTCAGCCGGATTACATAATCCTGAAACATATACTGACCGATCTGCCGGTAGATGGCTCCAAGGCCTGAAGTGTCCACGGCCTGCATGTAGACGCCGCCTGTCGCCTCCGAGATCCCTCTCAGATATTCGCTGTCCGCATATCCGACTCCTACGGAATATACTTTGATTCCTCTGCCCGCCAGCTGATTTTTAATAGTTTCAATCTGTGAAGTATCCGAGTCCTCCCCGTCTGACAGAAGTATGATCGCCTGGCTTCCCGTTCCGCCCTGCAGTACCTCCATACCTGCACGGAGTCCGTCCGATATATTCGTCCCCCCGTCTGCGGTCAGACTGTCGATGCCTCTTGACAGAACGCCGGAAGACTCCGTAAGCTCCGAGACGATCTCTGCAGAATTCTCAAATTTCACAAGTCCTGCCTGAACCTGTCTTCCGGTCAGCATATTCAGCAGATTTCCCGCTGCGCTCTTCGCATGCTCCAGAGCTTCTCCCTCCATACTGCCGCTCACGTCCAGGACAAAACACAGGGATAATTCCTGCTCTTCCCCGCCCTCACCTGCTTTTAAAAATTCAAAATCCGGAATCGCCTCTCCAAGTTCGTATACGGACAGATCCTCTTTTTCCAGAGAGATGTCCTCCGGCAGCGCCGTGGTCAGATGGATATCGATCTGCGGAAACTTTCGGGTGTCCACATAACGGATCAGAAGCATCTCCCGGTATTCCCGGACCGACTGTATCATAAAATCACAAAAGTTCTGATACTCTGGTTCATAGAAGTAAGCAGAATATGAATTTTCAAGGGACAGTCCCTGTGTAAGACCATAGACCGCCGCATCCGCCGCATGGTCCAGCTTTGAGGCTGTATCCCATCTGTTCTCCGGCACTTCCCCGGAAGCAGTCTGATTATAAGCCTCCAGAAGCTTCCGAAGTTCCGGTCCCAGATATTCCGTCCGTTCTTCCCTGACGCTCTCGGAAAGAAGCCGGTTCACAATCTCACCGGCGGTCTCCCGCTCTCCCATCCGGTAATACAGGTACGCCATCTGAAATTCATATCCCGCATGTTCTCCCTGGGGTTTCCGGGATTTCATATAATTCACAGCCCTCTGATATGGAATCTTTTCTCTTCTGCTGTAAAGTTCCTTCGCCTCATCCTGTTTTTTGTCCAGCCTTTTCTCGATGCCGGAACTGTTTCTGCCTTCTGCCAGAGCCTGCTCCAGTTCCTGCTGCAGCTCATTGATCTCTTCCGTTATCTTTGAAATACGTTCCTCCAGGGCGGACAGTTCCGAATCTTCTTCCCGGGAAATACTGTTCAGATAATATTCCGACACTGCATTGGCGGCTGCCATCCGGTTCGGCAGGGAATCGTCCTTTTTCACGATCTGCTGCGCATACAGGGCTGCCTGCCTGGTATCTCCCTGCAGCATGCTTCCATACGCTTTTGCTTTCAGAGATACTACATCTTTTGCATTCTCAAGCTTCTGCATTCCCTCTTCCAGCGCCGCCGGATCCCACCCGGAATCATATGTCTGCTCCATGCTCAGAATCTCCAGAGCGGCCTCCAGCCGCTCCCTGCCGCTCTCCGAAACCCTGATCTGCTCCTTCACCTGATTATGAAGCCGAAGCAGCGCAACCATATCCCCACCGGAAGCGCTTCCTTTCCTGGCATACTCACAGATTTCCGCAGTCAGACTGTTGTCGCTTTTCTTCAGCCAGGCGTTCCCATATGCCTCTGCATTCAGAAAATCCTCTTCATAACAGAAGCTCAGAAGAATCAGCTGTATGGAAGTATCATTGGAAGAAACCTCCAGCGCCTGAGACGCCATATTTCTGCCTCTGGCATAGAATCCCCGCTCCAGAAAGCAGCTGGCAGCATAATTTTCATCCTGTACGATGCCTTTCTTTCTGTAAAACCGGTATCCGGATATCCCGGCTGCCGCGATCAGGAGCAGGAGCAGGAAGAATACTGCCATTTTCTTTTTGCTTATTTTCTTCATCCTTCGCCTCCTTTTTCGGGCAGAACATCTGTTCTCGTGAGTCTCGGAAAGATTGCCTGAAATATGGACAGGTCATTCAGGGCGTTTCCTCTCATCATCAGTACCCGCAGATTCATAAGTCCGTTAAGCGGCGCAAGATCCGTCACACGGTTTTCATACATCCAGAGCTCTTCCAGTTCTGCAAGGCCTGCCAGCGGACCAAGGTCACTGACTGCATTGCCGGAGAGATCCAGATACCGGAGCCCGGTCAGTCCGGACAGCGGCTCCAGACTGCTCACCTGATTTCCCCAGAAGCTCAGGGAAGTGAGGTTCGTAAGGCCGGATACCGGCGTCAGATCGCTGATCTGATTCCAGCCGACGCTCAGCTGTTTCAGAGAAGCAAGCCCCCGCAGCGGTTCTATGGAATCCAGATCATCATGCAGCAGAGACAACGCAGTCAGACGGCTGCAGGACTCGATCCCGTTCAGAGACAGATGATTCTGATAGGCCACTTCCAGCTCTGTCAAAAAAGGCATATGGATCAGATCCTCCAGCGTGGCAAGCTCTCCGGCCTCCGCAGAAGCATAGCCGTAGATCTGATAACCGGTCTCTGTAAACGTCGTGCCTCCAAGCTGATTTCCTTCTTCGTTTTCTCCCTCTCTTCCCACGGCCCGAAGAGATGTAACCGCGGCGACGTCTTCATTATACAGAGGCCCGTTCCATATCCCAAGCTTCTGCCGCACCAGCGATTCCATGACCGGATCGACAAACTCGATCTCTTCCCGTCTCCGGCTGATCTGGTATTCTGCAGACGCAGTCTCGCTGACGTAACCCATGGAATTGATCACCTTCGCCCGAAGCGCCGTTGTGCCTGAGGGCAGAATCAGCGGATTTTGATAAATCAGACTGTTCTCATCCGGTTCACTTCCGTCCAGAGAATAAAAGATCACTTCCTCTCCGTGTTCTGCCGATATTTCCACTGCCTGCCAGGTGTCATAAGTTCCGGCTGCCAGAGAAAATACCGGCGGTTTCGGCCTGGTCCTCTCATACATCTCCTGTACAGATGTATCCTCTGTTCTGGCAACCGCCTCTTCCAGCAGTTTTTTTGCGTCCTCCAGACGTTCCAGACGGACATACAGCTCCGCCAGATCCTGATAAAACGATCCATCCGACGGAAAACGCTCTGTCATGTCCAGATAGACCGCCTCCGCCTGTTCGTACTGTTCCGCCCCCTCATAAGCACGGGCAAGGCCTGCGGAAGCCTCTTTATTCCGGGGATCAATTCCCACTGCTTTCTGAAACGCCACTGCCGCCTCTTCATAATTCAGTTCTTCCAGATACCGTTCTCCCAGATCAATGTATTCTGCAAGACGCGCCGCACTGGTGCGGGAAAAACACAGATAAGTAATGAGCCCGGCCGCCGCCAGAATACAGGCGAAACTCAGGAGGAACGCTTTGCCCGGAGGTTTCGGTATGTTTAGCCGCTTTTGTTCCATCTTCTTTTGTTCCTTTCATAAAGTCATCATGGAAACAATTTATACGCTCAGTTTGTTTCCTCCATGTGGTTTTCCGGCCCTTCTTCCGTCATGGGATCTTCCGTATTAAATTCCTGCATACGGACTTGGTTGCCTTCTGCATCGTATTCGTATATATTATACATTGTCAATACTCCATCCGAACTATAGCGGCTCCATTTTATTCTATGTCCGTCCGTATCGTATTCCCATGTATTATAATGATCCAGTATATTGTCTTTGTCATAATACTCTGTTTTTACAACATGTCCATTTTCATCATACTCGTTTATGTTGTAGCTCCATAAAATTCCATCATGTCCATATACGTTTGTTCTTATTATTTTTCCATTTGAATCATGTTCATAAGTCTCATACGAATCCAGTATCCCATCATAGTAATAATTTTCGAGTTTTATCCTGTTTCCTTCTGCATCATACTCATAAATTAATTTCCCATATATTTCTCCCGTGGTGGCACCCACGATATAGGTTTGGATACAATGTCCTTTTTCATCATAAAGCACATCTCCAGTTCCAGTCTGGACACCAGAAGCATCATAAGACACAGCCCTGCACTCACGCCCGTCCGCATCATAAAAATAGTCATGATACCAGATCAAAGCGCCCGCTCCGTCATAGCCCGACATTCTCCTTGTCCGGTTCTCAGAATCTGTAATATTCCCGCTCTCGATTTCGGCAATTTTATCTGCAATCTCTTCATTGCCGCCTGTCTTCTCCAGACCTTCCTTTAGAATCTTAAGCGCTTCTTCATACTCGCCCCGCCGGATCCAGATATCTGCCAGTCCCAGATATGCTTCCGCATACGTTTCATCCAGGCCGAGCACCGTCTCGTAGTCTGTCTGCGCCAGCGCCAGATGCTCTTCTGTCTCGCCGCTCAGTATATATGCACGCCCGCGTGCTGCATAGACTTCCGGCTGCTTCGGATCCATCCCGATCGCTTCCGTAAACGCAACGATTGCCTGCTCATACTCCTCTTCCTCCAGATACCGCAGGCCGAGATCATACTGCTCCCTCCAGCCGGATTCTGAAGTTCCGCTCTGTCCGCATCCCATCAGCAGACACAGTAACAATAAAAATAAAACCGTCTTCTTCACTTATCTCTCTCCGTTCCTTACTCTGTCAGATCCACATCATCAAAGTTAAGATCATACCCTGCCGCCGTATATCTGCTTATCGTGTACCAGTCCGATGTAGCCGTATGACTGTCTCCTGTCTCTTCATCTGTAATTACATCATAGCATTGAAAAGTTACCATCTCTCCGTCTTCGTGATCCACACGGACATACTGTGTCCGATAGAGCCCATGTCTCTCCCTGTAATCGACGACCATCTGCGTCAGCTCATCCAGCGTATATTCCCAGGATTCCTGTGCATCCTCTCCTGTGTTTTCTTCTTCAGTACTGACTGTACCAATATCTTCCGGCAGGGTTTCCAGAATTTCTTCACTTCTGTCACTGTCGTTGTCCAGAAATCCTAAAATTCCTACAATCTCATCCGGATTCTCTATATCCATACTTTCATGCACAGAGTATACGGTTCTTCCCTCATGTTGATAAACGTTCAGTATATTCCATTTTCCATTGGTAAAAGATACCGGATAATCATATGCGGTTCCGTCCTTTTCTTCATAGATCCACCGTGCCGGCCCGTTCCACAGACCATTCACCACAACGCCTTGTTCAATCACTCTTGTGAAATTTGTTTCGTCCAGCAGGCTGCCCCATTCTCTGACCTCCTGCTCTCCGTTGGGCAGATCACCGGACCACTCGCCGGACGCGTAATAATTGTTGCCGTTGTCATACCCGAACCACAGACCATGCCCCTGACGCAGGCTGTCCGCAAACCCGCCGTAATAGACAAACTGATTCACTCCATATCTCTCCGTATTCACCCTGTATAATCCGATTCCGACGCCGTTCCTTACCAGAAAAACAGGGCTCTGCAATCTGGAAGACAGTTCTTTCAGCTTCTGATAATCCCCGCTCTGAAGAAGCGTAAAAACTTCTTCCACATTTCCGGCCTCGCATAATTCGGCTATCTGCTGCACGACACCCAGACAGGTTCCCGCCTCTTCAATCCGGCGAAGCAGTTCTGCATCTGCGGTCTCTCCATGATAATAAGAACCCAGAGCCGCCAGCTTCTCCAGCTCTCCTGTATTCTCATAGACTGCAATCAGCCTTGTACAGGCGTCACTGTCCAGAGCATCCATCTGGAGGACCTGCAGATACGCCTCTTCCGCCTGTGCAAAATAAGCGGTCTGTTCTTCCTTCTGGTCCTCTCCAGATATTCCTGCCAGCCCCTCATAAGACTGTCCCAGACCATAGTAAGCTTCTTTGGTGTTGGTTTCCAGCTCAATGGCTTTCTGGAATGCCACCACAGCCTGCTCGTATTCCTGTTCCAGCAGGTACTGCTGACCCAGCTCCAGCTGTTCAGCCACCTGTGCCGCAACACTCTTTTGGCAGGCCCCTGCCACCAGCATCAGAAATACCGCCATACAGACAACTATCCACTTTTTCATTCTCTTTCTCCCTTATTGAATTTCCTGTAACAGGACCTCCCGCAGTTCCTCCTCTGTTCCGGCCTGTGTCCCGTCTTCCGCTCCGGAGTTTTCTGTATCCCCCTGTACAGACACACTTTCCAGTTCTTCCATACGTTCCAGAATCTGTGTATTCTGTGTCGCTGCATAACCGTCCCGTAATGCGGTCAGAGCTGCATCTTCGTCCCCAAGACCCAGATATGCCTCTGCCAGACCCAGATACGCTTCCACATTTTTCTCATCCAGCGATATGGCCTCCGTAAAAGCCACCACTGCCCGCTCATAATCTTCTTCCGTGAGATACTTTTCTCCCAGATTCAGCTGTTCTCTCAGCCGACCGGAAGCACTGCCGCGGCCGGCATGGAAAACACCCGCCAGAATTGCCATGGCCAGCAGAAATACCGCTGCCGCTGCATAAAGCATGGAGCTTCGTCTCATTTTCTGCTCTCCCGCTCTCCCTGCAGCCGTACTTCCGGCGCCGTTCAGGGAATCTGCGTTTTGTTTCCCATGTCCGGCCGGATCTGGTTCCGATACGGATTCCTCTTCTTCTGCCTGCAGCAGGATCAGAGTGATATTGTCTCTGCCACCCCGTTCAAGAGCTGTCTGCAGCAGTTCCTCTGCTTTTCTGTCCAGAGCCTTCTTATCCTGCAGTATTCCTGCAATTTCTTCATCCATCACCAGGTCTGTCAGCCCGTCGCTGCAGAGTAAAAACAAATCTCCCGGCTCCATATGTACAGGTTCGCCAAGATGCGGCTCGATCCGCAGTTCCTCCGGACTGATGCCAAGATGCTGCGTCAGTATATGCCATGCCCGGTTCTTCCGGGCTTCCTCTGGATTCAGGAGACCCATATCCATCATCCTCTGGGCCTCGCTGTGATCCACAGAAAGCTGCCTGAGATTCCCGTTCCTGAAGAAATAACATCTGCTGTCACCCACATTACAGCTTACCGCTGTATTTTGATCCATATAAAGGGCTGCCATGGTGGTTCCCATCCGCCCGACACCGCGCCTGTCTGCCTCCGCACAGATCCGGGCATTGGCGTCCTGCATCTGGCGGTCCGCTTCCTGATCTATCTGCGCAATCGGACAGGACCGGAACGTCTCCGCGGCAAGCAGGGAGGCGACCTCTCCCGCCTCTTCTCCGCCCATACCGTCATAGACTGCCGCCAGCAGTTGTCCGGCTGTAACAGCCTTCCGGACAGACTGCTCTTTCACATGCACATCTTCCCGCCAGGATCCGAACAGGTAATAGTTATCTTCATTGTTCCTGCGTACTTTGCCTGCATGAGTGACTGCCAGGCCTTCTATTTTCAGACTCAATATTTCTCCCTCATCCGCTGTTCCATTTTCTTCTTCTCTGCAGGTCCGGTCACTGCTGTCACAATGGTCGCCAGCAGTGCTGCTCCCAGAAGCGCTGCTCCAGCGCAGAGGGTTATCATTCCAACTGTCATGTTCTCTCCCTTCCCGCCAGCCTACAGCCAGCCGCCGTCCGCCAGATCAACAAGCATCTGTTTCAGCATCTGCATCTCCTGATCCTGACCCTGATCATCGTAGAGTTCCATTGCCCTGTCCGCATATTCTTTCATCTGCCGGTAATCCCGGTCGGCATTTTCCTTATTCTGCTGCTGATCTGCTTCCAGATACGCAAGCCTCTTATAAACTGCATAGCTGTCCGGATATTTCTCCAGCATCTGCATCAGCATATCTTCCGCCTCGTTGTACTGGTCCATCTGTTCATAGAGAATGGCAATATTTTCCATCATCTGCCTGGTGGAATATCCGTTTTCATACAGATATTCAAAACGTTCCAGCGCCTTTTCGTAATATTCCTGACGGACTGATTCATCTGCTTCTGCCTTCCGCGCATAGGCGTCCGCCAGCCGCTCACTGAGATTCATTGCTGACGCGGCGCCGCCGAAACGGTTTTCCTCCTGCTCCAGAAGTCCGATCTCCTGATCAATATACGCCGTCCCCAGCTCCCGATAGATCCGGTCACACAGAAGAACCGCCCTTTTTCTCAGCTGATCATCCTCTGCAGCAGACACCGCCCGAAGCAGATATTCCTGTGCTGCTTTCTGATCTCCTTTGGCAAATGCGATCTCGCCCTGTACCATATAGATCGAATCTTCTCCCAGATGAAGCGCCGTCGCCTGTTCAAGAACAGACTCTGCCTCCTGTACTCTGCCCTGCTTTGCCAGCGTGATGGCATAGTCCCTGTAATAAAGACTGTTCTGACTGTACTGATCTATGGCGTTCTTCAGATTCAGTTCTGCGTTGGAATAATCTTCCTTCTCCATATAACAGTTTCCAAGCACATAGTAAATGTCTCCAAGTACACTCCGGTCCTTCTCATCTTCCACTCGATAGACAGGATTCAGCAGAATATCCACAGCATAACGGATGCAGTCGTCATAACTGCCGGTCTGGTACAGCCGAAGCGTCTCGCTTCCGTAAGCCTCGATCCGTTCCGGACGGATCTCCATGGCTGAGGACAGAACTGCAAAGGCCTCGTCAAAGCTTCCCTCTGCCATACACGCCTCTGCCTGTTCCATTCCCCGATTATACGCGGTATCCTTCTCTCTCTGACGGACTGCCCAGCCGCTTCCCAGAAGAGCGGCGCCGGCCAGATACAGAACTCCGGTCAGCAGTTTTCTGTTCCGGCGTCTTTTCCGATAGTTCTGATATTCTGTGTCCAGCTCATAGATATGACGGAATGCATGCAGCAGCTCCCCGCCGTTCTGATACCGGTCTTCCGGGCGAAGTTCCATCATCTTTTGCAAAATGTGAACAAAGCCTTCGCTCAGCTCTGTGCCGCACTGGTCAATGGGAACGATCTGCTCGAAATCTCTGCCCGGCTTTATGCCGGTCACCAGATGATACAGTGTCGCCCCAAGGCTGTAGATATCCGAGCGCTCGTCCACGCCGCGCCCTATAGTTCCCCTGATCGTCCGGTCCGCCTCAGTCTCCGTCTCAGCAGTCTCTGTTCTTCCGGCCTCCGTCCGGCCGTCGGCTTCAACCGTCTCCGTTCTTCCGGCTTCCATCCGGTCTGTGGCTGTCTCCGTCCTTCCGGCTTCCGTCCGGCTGTCGGCTGTGGCTGTCACAGTGGCGGTTTCTCCGGGGTCAGCAAATCCAGCGTCTGCAGTGACTGTGGCTGCTCCCCTGCCGGAAGTCATCGTCCGTGTCTCATCCTGGAATGACGGCTTCTTTCTCTCTTCCGCAAACTGCCGGTACCGTGCCAGATTGGGGTACTGCTCCGGCGGAGAATACCCTCCGCTGATTCCCGTGGAGGTCTTCATGCCGCTGTCAAACGCCAGAGAAATGTTGAAATCAATCAGACAGATTTTTCCCTCCGGAGTCAGCATAATATTGGCCGGCTTAATATCGCTGTGAACCACCGGCGGATTCTGGTTGTGAAGATATTCCAGCGCCTCTGCAAGCTCCTCTGCCCAGGCAAGGACCTGCTTTTGCGGGAACCTTCCTTCTTCTGCAAGCGCTTTATCCAGACTTTTTCCGGGAATGTAATCCATGACTGTATAGATCTCACCGTCGATCTCCAGAAAATCATATACTCTCGGAAGGTAGGTATGCTTGATCTTTTTCAGGATATCCGCCTCGGCTCTGCCGTCCAGAATCCCTTTTACGTTCTCTTTGATCTTTTTGACCACCACATAGGTTTTCAACCGTTCGTGGTACGCCCGGTACACGACACCGCCTCCGCCGGAACCGATCTCATCGATCAAAGTGTAGGTACCATTCAGTTTTTTCCCTCTTTCCATATCCGGTCTCTCCTTTGGTGCTTATTCCGTCCCAGCTGCCAGTATGTCGCCGATTTCCACAAACTGCTCCGCATTCAGCGGTTCGTCAAACCGCTCCAGCGGAGACAGATCCGAGATGTCATTTGCCCAGAAGCACGCACTGTTTAACTTTTGCATTTCATTTAATACCGAGACGTCCGTCACATGATTCGCCATCACATCCACACTGTAAAGCCTCCGGAAGCAGCGGAGTGCTTCCACATTTTGGATATTCCCCCGTTCCGTAACTGCCTCTTCCAGCGAAGTACCAGATGTTCCATAGTAGGCTTCTAATATATCTGCGCTTTCATCAGAACCAGATGCATATCTGAATGACATATTTGGATCTTCATTGATAAAAATATACTGGTTTCCATATATGCACATCCATTCAACCTCATCCAGGTCCCGCACATACACGGTCGTTCCTTCCGGAATCCCAAGCGCTGTCCGAACCATCTGCTCCAGCACAGGATCCGTCCATACGACCTCCGTACTTCCTTTCGGGCCCAGCTCGTCCCGTCTGGTCTTAAGGCGTTCGTCACCCGTGATCCCATATCCGGCTTCCAGCTGATCGATGGCGCTGTCGTAATCATCCAGTCCCACATAGGCGTCCGCCACTTTGAGATAGGCATCCGCACATCTGGGATCCGTCTCGATGACCTTCATAAACGCAACAACTGCCGCCTCATAATCCTCTTCCAGCAGATACTGCTCTCCAAGTTCCAGATTCTCTGCCACTATGCGCTCGATATTCTTTTTCCGGAAAAATATGCCCGCACAGATGCCGATGCAGACCAGCAGGATCAGACCTCCTGCAATTCCAAGCTTTTTCCTGTCCATAACAGTCTCTCCTTTATGATTCAGATGTCTTTTTCTTCTTCCGGTTAATCACAGCTGTCCCGATCAGCACAAGAATCATGGAAATCATCCAGCCTGCCGTATACTTTAAAATGCAGGAGTCCTCCGGCGCCCAGTCTCTGCCGATCAGCAGACAGCCTGCCGCCATACCCGCACAGCACAACAGGATTGTCATTCCTGTTTTTCCCTGTCCCTGAAGCTTGGCTGCCGCCGCATAAAAGACCGCCATGAACAAATATCCAATCGAAATCAGCGTCGCATATGCGGCAACATCCATTCCAAAGAGCGCATAATTCATCTCATTTGTCCCAACCGCCATGCCAAACAGCCAGAGAGCCAGAATAAATCCAGTCCCCATCAATGTATGCATCCAGAATCCTTTCCTTCTGCTGCCGTTCTCCGATGCCAGAGCAGTCATGGAGAGAAAAAGGCTCAGAATACCGAAAAAGGCTGTCGTTCCGTTTAAAGAAAAGGTATACAGATTCAGAATACCGGAAAACGTATTGTAATACCCGTAATCCCCCGTACAGAAGACGGCCACACAGGAAAGGATACCTGCCGCACCTAAGATACCGAACGGCAACGCCTTTTTCCCATATACAGCCGACTCTGTTCCATAAAGTCTCAGCTTCCTGATTTGCAGCCTGTCAACTCCGCCTTCGCGGTTCCACACAGCCAGAAGCAGCGCCGCCCCCAGAGTCTCCAGACAGAGCGACGATACGCCGGTCCAGACTGCTACCGCACCCGGTGCATGCAGTCTCTGAAGAATCAAAAACCTGCTGCAAAGCAGATAGTTCCCCCCATGGACAGCCAGAAGAATCAACAGCGGAATCCCCGTTCTGCCACGCAGCCATAACAGGGTGAAGAGGCATCCACATACTGCCAGCGGAATCAGGCTTGCAAAAATCAACCCGCACGGAAGGCACCCGATACATCCGGCGCATGTAAATACTGCTCCCACAAGAATCGAACAAAATACTGCTGTATGTATGGTATTATGCAGTTCTTCCCTGCCGTTTTTCTGCGCATTCACCATAAGGCCAGCCGTACATCCAATACTGAGTATGATCGGGAGCAGACTGTATATCCTGAAATACAGCAGACCGTTCGGAATCATACCGCTCTGTGTCAGATAAGTCCCGAATACACGTTGCGTCGCATACCACATGGACAAAAATACAAGTCCTGCATACATGGATACCGCACGGCTTCCCAGCGCCCGAAAACCGGGACCTGGCCGGCTGTCGCCGTCCGTCTGTATTTTTTCGTCTGTCTGATCCGCCGTTTCTTTCCTGTCGTCAGCAGTATCCCGAAGCAACGTTCTGCGCCTCCTGTTCTTTCCGCCTTTACAGGGCTCAGATACATCTTCCTGCCTTTCTTCCTCAACTGCAGATGTTTCTTCTCCCTTATCCGCGCCACTTTCCAGTATTGTCCCCTGGTCTTCTTCATCAAATACAGACGTCAAATCCTCGGCAGACTCGGACGCCGAATCCCTTTCCTCTTCTGCCAATACGGTCCTGGTTTCTTCTTCCACAACAAATCCGGACGCGCTTTTTCTTTCATTTATATCTTCCGCTGCAGCTGTCTTTGACTCTTCCTCAGATGCAGGAATATTTTCCAGTTCGCCGGAACTCTGTTCTGCTCCGCTGATCAGTACGCCTGTCTCCGGTTCCTCGTCGTCCCAGAAGAAATCCTCTTCCTCATCCAGTTCCGTATGCAGATTCCCCAGAGCTTTCTCCATATCTTTTATACTGCGGAATCTTTGTTTCGGATCACAGGCACAGGCCTGAAGGATCACTGCATGCAGTGCATCGGAACCATATTTCGGGGGCGGCAGTGTCTCTCCGCTTAATCTGCGCCGCTGGGCCTCGTCGTTCTGGCTGACGGAGGGCACTGCCGGCGGCAGAGGCAGGAAGGGCAGACGGCGCTCATTCAGAAGCCAGTACAGCACAAGCCCCAGCGAATACATATCCACAGAGGCATTGTACGGCTTTCCCTGATAGACTTCCGGCGCCATGTAAGCATAGGTCCCTGTCTTCGTCGCGCCGGTCGTATGTTCCATAGACCGTGCAATACCGAAATCTCCAAGCTTGTAATCGCCGAATTCATTGATGAAGATGTTCTGCGGCTTAATATCTCTGTGTACGATTCCTTTCCTCCCGCACAACTCCAGCGCCTTGCAGATATCCATTCCCAGCCTGATTACTTCTGTTTCCTCAAGCCCGTTCTTCTGGTTATAATAATTAGGCAGAGAGGTCAGAAGCTCCATACGGATCAGAATATCCCAGCCATGGGTTCTCTCGTTGGGAATGATCTTATGCTCCTCATAACTGACAATATGAGAAGTTCCCTTGAACTGCGCCATAAGGGAAAATTCTTTTTCTATATCACTCATCTGATTTCGGAAGATCGACGTGATACTCTCATCATCATATCCATCGTCTTTATAAGACAGATAATCATCTTCTGACGGCGGAATCGAGATTACCTTCAGCGCGGACCGGTAATCTCCCACTGCATTCTCATCCATCTTGCGAACCTCATATACTTTGCCGAAGCCGCCTTTCCCGACTACCCGGATTGTCTCCCAGCCGGGCCATAATTCTCTTATTTCAGACATCACAATTCCCTCTCCTGTCAATGATCTTCTGTTATGCGAAACTCATATCTGGTATGTCCGATTTTCAGGACATCTCCATCCTGCAGTTCCACGGTTCCCTGTTCCCGAACCGGCGTTCCATTTACAAGCGTACCGTTTTTGGACTGCAGATCCTTCAGCATGACCCTGCCCTTTACATTGCAGATCCTACAATGTGTCCCGGATATGGTCAAGTCATCCGGATCCAGAACAAGATCCGCGTACTGGTTCCTCCCGAAGATCATCTCCTGACCCTCTGCCAGCACCAGCGGATATACACTGCCGGACCCGCCCATCGCTTTCAGTTCTATCCGAAGTCCGCCTTCTATAACTGTCTGTTCTTCCTCTTCGGTTCCCTGCTCTTTCGGCGCTCCTCCCGATCTCTTCCCTTTCGCTTCTTCCCCGGACGATGCTGCATTCCAGTACCCCTTCCGGTTTCTGCGTCTGGACCTGAGAATCAAAAGGACCGCACACACCAGAAGGACTGCTGCACCGACAGCCGGGAACAGCAACGTCACACCGTTATGGGAACTCTCCGTCACCAGAACTTCTTCCTTCGGTTCTACCGGTTCTTCCGCTGCTTCCTCTGACGGTTCCTCCTCCAGTTCGCTGACAGGGAGCTCCTCTGTATACACATCCACGGTATCTTCCAGAACCCTGTCGTTTCCGGCCTCATAGACAACTCTTAAAAGCAGTACGTCTTTCCCGGCAGCCGTCCCGTCCGCAGGAAGCCCGGCGGACACAACAACCCCGGCTTTCAGAGATTGCATCATGGAAGCTCCTGTTTCTTCAGCTGACCTGCCGTCAATCATCGGTGCATAATGTCTTCCTCCCACGGACAGGCGGGAGAAGCTGCCCAGAAGCTTCGCATATTCCAGCTGTTCTTCATTCTGTGACTGACGCAGTGTGGCCACCGTATACACGGGAATTTTTGAATCCATAACTGCCTGCTTTGCTTCCTGCTCCGTGATTCCGCTTACCTGCTCATCATCTCCGTCTGAGAGAATCAGCAGACACCTTTTCGCATGCACCTTCTGATCTGTCTGAAGGAGCCGGATACTGTCCACAATCCCTTTGTACAGATTGGTATCTTCATTGCCGGCCTCCAGGCTTTGAATCACCTGATCCAGCTCTTCTCCCGCCTGCAGGAAACCACTGCTCCTTGTCTCATTTCCCATGGTGCAGATCACCATGTTGTCTTCCGCCGTCATGGAAGAACGGATTGCCAAAAGCGTCTCTTTCACCTGATTCATCTGTTCTTCCTTCATGGAACCGGATACATCCACCAGACAGTAGACGGTTGCAGGAATCTGCTCTTTTTCCACATCAGAGATCCCTGTAATCTGCAGAATCTCCCCGCCCAGGGATATTTTAAAATCCTCCGGTGCACAGCCATCCTCCGGGCCTCCCAGATCAGACAGCAATATATATATTTCATCCTCATATATCTCATAATTCTCCAGAAATCTGGAAAATTCAATTTCCTGTATTTCATTCTCCATAATTAATCTATACTGTCCTCCATCACACGCACAAGAAATCCGGTATATCTGCGGATGCTCTTCCGGATCTCCTGTTCTTCGTCCCCGTTCAGAACGTACATAAAGGTCTCTGCCCCGCCCTCTGTTATAAAACGATAGCAATGAAGGGCCTCTCCATATTCAATACTTTTAATTTCTCTGTACCAGATTACTTTTGTATTCCCATCGCCCTTTCCCGCCCCTGTATTCCCATAACGAATCGTCAGACGGTCTTCCTCAAATACAATCTCCCCATTTGTATAAACATACTGCGGAGCTCCTCTCCAGCTTCTGTTTGCTCTCCATATCAGAAAAACGGAAAATAAGATTCCGCCGTAATCTGCCACGTGCAGATCACCTGCAAGCATCTTAATGATCACAGTCAAAAGAATCACTGCACCTGCCAGAAGAAACAGAGAACGAAACAAAAGACTGCTGCTTTTCCTTCCTGTATATACTTTACTGCTGAATTCAATCTTCAATCCTGCCACCCTTATCCGATGATTCAAAGAGGGGGCCGCACACTGCGGCGCCCCCTTTCACTTCCTAACCTTTGAACGCATTGGCAATCTCTTCGTCTGCACTCTCCAGAGCGTCCGCCGCACCGCGCAGCTGAGCCGCAATTCCTTCCAGAATACTCGGAAAATCGCTCTTCAGAAGCGGAAGCATATCATTGGTAAATCCGTCAATGAATGTACTTTGCGCCGCACCTTCCCAGTTGTCTGCCACTTCGTTCACTTTACTTTCCACACTGTTGATCTTCTCGTTAATCTCCTCCCGGCTGTTGTCCAGAAATGTAGCCGCGTCGCGCAGCTCTTCCGGTGTCATAGCTATTCTTCCAGCCATGTCTTTTTCCTCCTTTAAAATATGTATTATTCAACGGGCATGTATTCCCATTTGAATCAGATGTGATTTACAGGTTCAGTTTCAGGTTCTCTGCCTCACGGACGATGGGTTCATAGATTCTGCGGGCATTGCTCAGATGCTCGCACATCCGAAGCATCACTGCCTTGCGGTCTTCGATTCCCTCTACCCAAGTAGTATCATACTGCTTTTTGAAACCTTCGCTTCCGCTTCCTTTCCAGCCGGATTCCCGGAGCATCTCTTCCATCGCCTGCTGCAGTGCCTTCTGAATCTCCGTCAGATCATCCACCGCCGACCGAAGCTTTGTCTCGGCTGCTTCCATGGCTTCCAGATTAATGATCAGTTTACTTGCCATTCTCATTCACTCCTTACAAGACAGCCATGATATCGCTCATGTAACCGCCTGCCTCATTCACTCTCTTTTTCTCTTCTTCCAGCTCATCCAGACGACCCATATCTTTTAGAATGACTGCTTTCACACTGTGAAGCTCCGGCGCATCCGGCGCAAACTCCAGTACATAGTCAACCAGTTCCAACGCCTTTTCGTTTTCACCCAGACGGTTCAGTGCCAGCGCCCGGATCATATTGGCCTCCATAGCCGACGGATCCTCCAGTACCGCCGCACGGCATCTTTTCACAGTTGTCTCAAAAGCAGCTTTGGCTTCCTCTGTCTTTCCGAGATTCTTCAATGCTTCTCCATAATAAAACTGCGCGATATTGATATAAGTGCTGTTTCCGGACAGCCCCATCAGTTCTTTGGCAATGGAAAGCGCTTTCTCATACTGTTTCCCCGTCATATAGACGCTCATAAGCAGATAACAGACCTCTTCATCCGGCTGATCATCCACCCGGCATTCCCGGTATGCCCGCTCCAGAAGGCCGGAAGCACCATCGTAATTGTCCTGGATCCCGGCAATCCGGACCTCTTCCAGAAGGATCTCCCGCTTCCATTCCTCATCGTTCTTTTCTTCCAGTTTCTTCAGAAGGGCCGCCGCTTCCTGAAGCTTCTCTTCCACAATCAGAATACGGGCCTGATCCACCTGAAAACCGGTCTCTTCGGGAAACAGTTCCATTCCTTTCTTAAGAACATCCTCCGCGTCTCCAAAACGTCCCAGCTCGCTGAGCAGACGGCACTGGAAATGATAACCTTCAAAATAGTCCGGACAGTTCTGTACCATAACTCCGAACGCCTCTACTGCCTCTTCCCTGCGTTCCTCCCGAATCAGAAGATTTCCCTTCTGCAGATGCACATCCGCTCTTGCCGGATCCAGTCCCAGCGCCTTGTTATAATTCCGAAGAGCCATACTGGTGTTTCCCTGCTCTTCATACATCATCCCCAGGGTAAAATAAAGCTGAGAATTCTCATATCCGTCCGCCTGCGCGGTATCCAGATACCGGATTCCCTGAATGAGATCCCCCTTCAGCCCGGCTACACAGCCCAGATGGAAATATGCTTCGCCGCATTTTTTGTCCACAAGAAGCGCTTTCTTAAAAATTTTCTCCGCCGTATCCAGCTGATCCTG
Source organism: Lachnospiraceae bacterium (assembly GCA_910574805.1). Classification (GTDB taxonomy): domain Bacteria; phylum Bacillota; class Clostridia; order Lachnospirales; family Lachnospiraceae; genus Hominiventricola. The sequence continues at coordinate 65,056 of CAJTCV010000015.1, forward strand.
ATTGGCATAAATCATGCCCATATTAATATACAGTTCCACATGATGCGGATCTTCTTTCTCCGCTTTCTGGAAATACTCCAGCGCTTTTTCCATCTTTCCTGCCGAAAGCAGTGTCTCTCCGCGTGTCATATACTCCTGATAATTTTCCTGATCCATATACAACTCTCCTTTGCTTATCTAAATTTTAATCCTTTTCCCGTTCTTTTCTGGCAATTGCCCGCTTCAGATCTGAGATCTCCCGTTTAATCCGACTGATCTCTCTCCTGCATTCCTCGATCTCCCGCACACGATCATCGTAATAATCCTGCAGACGGCTGACCTCCGTTGACAGCTCTCCGATAGCCTGCCCCAGATGACCGTCACTCTCCGGTTCTCTCTCTTTATTTGCCGACGCCTTTCCGTCCAGATTCCCCGGCATACGGTTTCCCGTCATCCCTTTATAGGCCCTGTCCACCATTTTATCCGAATTTTTATTGACACTTCTGGCATTGTCGTCAAAATCTTTCTCCAGATCTTTTTTCAGATCTTTTACCTTATTCTGCCTCTTCCGGGCCTTATCTCTGTTCTCCGTCGCCGTCTTCTTCCGGTTCTCCCAGTCTTTCAGGCTCCGTTCCAGTGATCTTAAGCGTCTGTACATCTCACTCAAACTTGACACGGTCCATCCTCCTTTGTTCCCACAGAGCTGCAAGAGCCTGTCTTTTTTATCATCTTTTTGCCGCTTCGAAAGCTGTACACCGCATTCTGATCAACTTTGTAGCGCAACTTACCATCTCTCCTGTCTTTGCAGACCGGCCGCTCTGTTCCTCTCAATTACCAGGAGCCTCATCCACTGGCTTTGGCTGTATCTCCGGAATCCCTGGGCGTCATCCGTTTCAAATATGCTTTGCGTTCCTTGATTTTATCCCGAATATCAATTATGATATCACAACCATCCATACCTGCTTCGAAAACTCCTTCATATCCGCCAATAGAGTAACTGTTCTTTATAATGGAGTACCAGTCTTTTGCCTTCATACCACCAGTGCCTTTGATTAATGAATTCAGATTCTTTAACATACTATCTATTTTCTTAAAATCTGATTTAAAAGTCGATAATGTATTTACTGTTCTATTCCATCCCTTTGCGTCCGGATTGATGTAGGTATCCTTAAACGTTTTTTTCCAGTTTTTAAATCCGCCTTCCTTTCCGAACAGCACCGTTTTCCAGTTTTTCTTCAGTGTTTTTCCGATCAGTTCCCGACCGGTTTTTGATGTAACAGTGCTCTTAAATTTTGCAAAATTAAATTTATAGATATACTTGTATTTCCCATTACTGTTAATTTTCACACGTTTCTTTTTCCCAAAAAGTTTATTTAAACCAGAATTTGTATAAATTTCATGTGCGGAATCTACAAAGTCAATGACGGAACAGACCGTATCCGTAATATCCCACGCGTCCGCAAAACCGGAAGAAAACCGGTTCCAGAATCCGGATTGAAACGTTGTCTGCCGCAGCGTATCGGAAAAGCTGTCTATATTCCCATAATACTGCGCCCAGGCAGGATCCTCTTCTCCATTCGCCCGCAGTTGGTTATAGAGATTGAATCCGGCATTCACCACTCCAATGACTGCTGCCACCACGCCTGCTATCGCTGCAACAGCAGCAAACACCGATGTAAACGGCCCTATGGTGATCACCGCTACAATCGCTCCTACTGCTGCCAGTACAAACCCGGTAATCGCCAGCGCTGTATCCAGAATCTTCTTCCCACCGCAGCACTCATACCAGTAACGGATATTCCCTTTCAAATCTGTCCAGATTTCCTTGATCTTGCTGATACCGTCCGCCAGCCAGCCCAGTCCCGGAACGTTCATAATGGCAGCCAGAAAGCCATGGGGCCTTAAGTTCTCATGAGCTTTCAAAAAACTCTCTCTTGAACCATTTACTGTCTTTGCAACCCTGCTGTCCGCACTCTTCGCATTCTCCTGAAAGGTTTCTGCTTTTGATGCAAATGTCCGGAATGCAATACTCTTTGTATTCAACTTGATAATCTTCTGCTTTACATAATATGACGCCGTGTTAATCCGCCCGTTCCCGTCGCTCATAGGCGACGGCGGTACACTGCCCCATTTATTCGTCAGTTTCCGGTTCAGTTCATCAACATATGAATCGCAGTCTGACGCAGTTTTCCTGGCATATTTTGCCATACTGCTCAGATCACTGTATTTTAATACCAGCTCTGACATCTGTCTGTCCTCCTGTTATAGTTTTGCATCCGCCCCGTCCCTGGCCGGGACGGATGCTGTTTTATCTGAATCTGAAAATTTACCGCGCCGATCCGATGCTCTTCGACACCTCCGCATCCGTCTGAATAAAGGTCTCCTGCGCGTCAATCAGTCCTTTGCGGAGATCCATCAGCACATCCTGCAGATCTTCCAGCTGACGGTACAGAAGTTTGTAATCTTTCTCAAAAGCCTTTTTCCCGTCCCCTTCCCAGTGGTCCAGAAGTTCCTCAATAATATGCTTGAAATCGTCTTTCCGGCCTCTGTATGCGGACAGTGCATTATCATATGCTGCCCGCGCGCTGCTCATGGCATCTGTATCTACATGCTGTAAAGCCATATCCTTATTCCTCCTCACACAGCGGAGTCCGAAGCTTTCTTACACCTCCAGTGGTGATGTAATACGCATCCCCTGCTTCCACCGGTTTTTTGAACTGTCTCTGAATACCCGCCGGAACGTCCGTAAGCTTGATGCCTGCCAGGTCATCAAAGAACAGGATATTCTTTCCTTCCTTGATCTGTTTCATCAGTTCATTTGCCCCGTAGCCGACAGCCGCATTCTCAATTCCTGATAAAATGAACAGGACCTTCATGTTCTTATAGCTTTTCATGATGTTCTTCCACTGAGTACATACTTCTTTCGTGGTTTTGGAAGCGTCATAGACTGCCGAATGATTCACCACCACCAGCAGAAGCGGTTCCTCTTCCAGGAATTCCGGTCCCTCCGTCTGATATCGGTCTGCACGGTCTTCACAAGTGCTCTCGATCCGGTCCACAATCATCTCAAACTCGCTGGCATCCGTCGTATACTGCTCGACGAATCCGTAATCTTTCAAAAGCCCAAGTTTCTGATCAAAACCATCAATCACATAAGCTTCCACCGGCTCGTCAAAGATCCGTCTCTCCATGCAGCGGAACAGATAGCGGACATAATTGCTTCGCCCGGAATTTTCCTTTCCGGAGATAACCAGGTAACCGTCTTTGAGGCTGTTCAGAAGTACCGGCTCTACCGTATCAAAATCAATTCCCATATACCAGCTGTCCTTCGCGGCGGGCCCGAAAGCACTTTCCAGATATTCCTGCTTCAGTACCGCCGGCACCTCCGGTATCCGTTTTGCACCGGCGCCTGTACATGCAGTATTCCTTTCCTGAATAAAGGTCTTGATCGCCTCTACCCTCTGGATCTCCTTCTCACCTTCAAAGCCCAGATACGTCTGGAATTCATACAGTACCTTGTCCACAGAGGCAAGCCCGCGCCCGGGGACTGCTCTCGGTTCCATCCGGCACCGGTCAAAGAGACTGGAGTATTCAGACTTGTCATTGCAGGTAAGCCCGTATTTGTTGCTGAAGGCCGCCAGATATTTATAACCGATCCCGGAGATCTGCTGGGAAGTTACGTTGACAGAGATACCGATGGCACTTCCTTCTCGTACCAGATTCAGAAGCCCGTCATCGTATTCTCCGCACAATTCTCTGAAAGCCGTCATATTGTCAAGCAGAATCACAATCTGCGGAAGATCCTCAAAACCGGCTTCCCGATAGGACTGATAAGATGTGATGCCCATCTGAGAAAACTTTTCTTTCCGCTGCTTCATCTCCTTGCCGATCATCCGGAAGAACAGCTTCAGCTTCTCATCCTCTCCCGGAAGCATGACGCCGCCCACATGCTTCAACTCGTCAAATACTTTCAATGCCATGGAAGCATAGTCAATGATATAGATATTGACCTCTTTCGGCGTATAGGCCTGCGCAAGCCCCCGAATAAAAGTCTGCAGCATACAGGTCTTCCCAAATTGTGAAGAACCAAGTATGAAGGTATTGTTCTCGCTCATGTTCAGTACGATCTGCTCCTGTCTCTGATGATCCGGATCATCAAAGATACCGACAGGAATACAGATGCCGCTCTCTCCATGCACCGGCTTCGCACTTTCATAAGAATAACTTTCTCCAAGAGGCGGCAGACAGATCCCCGGAAGTCTCTGAATCTTCTGCTCCTCGCAGAAGGCAGATACATGCTTTACAATCGCTTCCAGCTGGGTATCCTGACGTTCTTCCTTCTTCTCGATCTTTTTCTCATAGATCACCGTCCGCCTGCCGGACAGATCCAGCCGACAGATCTGAAACGGCCGCCCGGAAGTGCCGTCATCTGCAGAAGCAGGTGCCCCGCTGTACGCAGACTGGAACAATTCAAAGATCTCATTGTTCCCCACCTGCAGATACGCCCGTCCCGGTTCCACAATCTCTGCCGCCAGAGGTGTCTTCAGTACCTCATTACTGTCTTCTTTGTTTTGAACCTTCAGACAGAGCCTGAATCTGGAGTTCGACCAGATCTGCGCATCCACAACGCCGCTGGGCTTCTGGGTGGCCAGGATCAGATGAATTCCAAGGCTTCGGCCGATGCGCGCAGCGCTGATCAGTTCTTTCATAAATTCCGGCTGATCCATCTTCAGCTCTGCAAACTCATCCACAATAAGAATCAGATGAGGAAGCGGAATCCTCGCCTCACCCTTTTTATAAAGCCGGATATAGGAGTCAATATGATTGACCCCGTATTCTGCAAACAACTCCTGTCTCTTTCTCAGCTCCGCCTTGATGGAAAGCAGAGAACGGTTGATCTCTCTGCCGTCAATATTGGTGATCGCTCCCACCAGATGAGGAAGATCTTTGAACTGATTCACCATGCCGCCGCCTTTAAAGTCAATAATGACAAATCCGACTTCATACGGGTGAAACAGCACTGCCATGGACAGAATATAACTTTGCAGAATCTCCGATTTACCAGATCCGGTAGTACCCGCCACCAGCCCGTGAGGACCATGATGCTTCTCATTCAGGTCCAGGCTGACGATCTGATTCTTGGCACGCACGCCCAGAGGTGCTCCCATGCTGTTATAAACCTGAGAAGATCTCCAGTTCTTCTCCAGATCAATATCCTCCGTGCTCAGAATATTCAGAAGCTCGAACAACGTAATATTCTTTGTCAGCGTTCCTTCCAGACTTACTTCATCACAGTAAACCGGCGCCAGCTTCTGTGCAAGCCGCCTGGCTGTCTTATTCTCAATCTCATTATAATAGAATTCACATTCCTTCAGCGCATCTCTCGCCTGAATCACCTTTCCGTTCTGACCGTCCCGGAGCTCGATCACCGTATCACAGTTATTCGGCAGGAAATCTGCATATTCTTCAAAGAACAGGAAACAGACCCCAAGCTCAGCTGCCTGGTCGATGAATCTGGAAATGGGATGTCTCTTCAGGCCCTGATCATTGTATACAAAGACTACCAGAATCGTATGGAATTCTTCTCCCTCCGTACTCCTTCTGTTCAGTTCTTTATAGAGATACTCAAATAAAATATTTTTGCTGTCGCTGTCGCATACAATATTTCGCTGAGCCAGATCCTCATTCTGTACATGAGGAAGGCAGCGGAGCCATTCAAACTCCTTCTGGTATTCTGCATCCAGAATATAGAAAAGTCTTACATCCTGAAAATACTGGCGGGTACTCAGATCAACCGTTATATTTTTCAGCATCCCGTAGAGAAACATCCGAAGCCCTACAAAACCAACGGCATTCGCCTGCTTCAAATCCACAGTGATCGGAGCCCCGTTCAGATTCATGTATTCTCTGGACAGACTTTCCGGTATCTCTGTGAGGTCATCTGTCCCGCCGAATTTTTCCTGTTTTTTATATTCTATCTTACGAAGCGCAGGGCGTTTTCCGGTACCCAGATAGATTTCCAGAAAATCTTTGTCCATCCTGTCACGGTTGAAGAGATCGGAAGAAAAATCATTAATGATCTGTATCTCTTTTGACGGAGCATAATAACAGTCCTCCAGAAGTTCCTTTTCCAGCTTCCTGCTTTCCTCAATCTCTGCTCTTTTTTTCTCAACATAGGCGGTATAGACCGTTCTGCGTTCTTCGGTATTCTTTTTGTATTTTTTCCGCTCGCTCACGATGCCTGCCACAGAAGTGCAGATACCAAGCGTCATGGAGATCAGACTGATCCATATGTAAGAGCTTCCCGAAGAACTTAATACTACCCGGAAAAGAATCGTCACCCCCAGCATAATGACTGCGGGAAGAAGCTGAAGAATCAGGTTCCCTCCGGGCTTCTCCGGTGCGTCCGGAGGATCCAGTACCGGAATGACATCCTCCGGGATCACCGCCCGCATTCTGGTTGAACGGTTAAAATGAGGATAATCCTGAACCGTCCTGCTCTCCGACATATCATAGATTTTCAGATCTTTTGCCGAGATACGGAGATTTTTCGAGACATACAAACTGTTCCCTTTCAGATAAAAACCGGCGTCTGCCAGAGAGATAAAATCATTTCCGTTCAGCCGGATCTCTCCGCTTCGCCTGCGGCCATTGACATAGATTCCATATGCCGATGATCTCTCCTTGAGAATCCATCTGTTTCTGTTATCTTTTACAATGGAAACATAATCCGTTCCCACATAAGAACTTTCCACACGAACCTGGCATCTGGCGTCTCCGCCGATTAAAATCTCCTGCCCCTGGGGCAGTTCAATCCTTCTGCTGTAATCTCCTCTCTCGGATTCAAAATCAATCATAAAAGACAACCGGAATACTTCACTGTCTGTCTTCTGATACCTCAGGCAGAGTTCGTCTCCATGCTCCAGTTTCTTGATGATCAGCTTCTGCACATTCCCGCCGGTCATATACACATTGTCTGAACATACGATTTTCCACTCATCATTCTCGCAGAAGAGCGACAGTTCAAAGCCTTCGAAAAAAAGCCCCTTTCTCAGGCGCACGTCACAGCCTGGATCCGTTCCGATGACAAGCTTATGGAGATCCTCCGGCAGCTCGATTTCCCTGTAAAATTTCTTTCTGGAAAGAATAATCTTAAATCGGGTCTTCATTGGACACACTCCCCCTTTTTTCAGTCATTTAGAATAATCAACGACCCGTTGCGGATCCCGAATTCTTCCAGTGTATGATTTCCTTTCATAAGAACAATCGGATTTTCGGCCTTCAGATAACAGTTCACCATATCATCCGTGTCAAGGCCCAGTTCATAAGCCTCATTTAACGCCGCTGCCAGTTCATTTACCGTAATGCCAAGCGGCACTTCCAGATCCTCTTCGATCTTCTTCTTCAGTATTCTGACGGTAATGATAGCTTTCGTTCTGTCCATCTTATCCCCCTCTAATCTGTATCCTGTCTTAAAGTAAAATTTCTTTGCTGTACGTCCTGAACAGTTTCTGATTTACATAAAAACTTTTTCTGTGACAGAATTTTTCCAGTTTTCTGTGCCAGATTTCGGATCCATACTTCCGGCCTTCGTCCGCTCCCACGAGAACTGCCGTTACATTATCCCTCTCGCCCCGCTCCATCATCAGCCGGGAAAGGTCCCGGCAGATCTTTGTCATATCCGTTCCAGATTCCATCTTTTCCTCTATTCGCTCCCAAAAATCAACGGGCCGGCACCGATGATAAAACCCATCGCTGCAGAGCAGAAAACGATCCATCTGTTTCAGTCTGCCGATTCCTCTGTTCGGCGCCAGCCCCCGGGAAGCGCCGATGCACTGAGTCAGCATATTTCCTCTCCTGGCATCTGCCGATTCTCTTCCCCTGTCCCGGTTAGCTACCGTATGGTCCGACGTCAGCTGATTCATCTTCCCTTCTCTGAACAAGTAGATTCTGCTGTCCCCCACGTGGACCCACAGATACTCCTTTCCCATTAGAAAGAGTCCGGAAAACGTCGTTCCCACCCTGACATTCTCTGCTCTTCCATAATCTTTCAGGCGTTCATTCAATCCATAGAGCATCTCTGTCCAGATGTCCCCCACCTGTCTCAGAGAACATTCCTGTATCCTCACAGGCAGATCATTCATAAACCAGTCGGAAAAAGCGGTTACTACGGTACCGCTGGCCACCTCTCCTCTGGCAAGACCGCCCATGCCGTCGCACACCACAGCCATAAGCACATTCCCCCGGACCGTACTCCCGGCTCTGAGCACACAGAAAGAATCCTGATTCTTCTCTCTGGCCGTTCCAATATCCGTATATGCCCCTGCAGAATATCTCATAGCTGTCCTCTCATAAGCGGAATTCAAAATCTTCGTCCCACATTCGGATCCTGCAGCCATCTGTCAGGAGTCTCGGCTCCCCTCCTGCCTGAACCTGCACGCCATCCACACTGGTTCCGTTGGTAGAATAATTGTCTTTAATATAATACGCATCCCCGATGCAGACAATAATCGCATGCACATTACTGATACAGTGGTTCCCCGTAATACAGAAGTCCGCACGGCCCGCACTTCGTCCGATCTTAAAACTGTCTCCGGATATCGTTCGTTCCTCTCCGGTGGAAAGTCGCCGGAGTACAGGCAGATGCAGCTGTACCGTATCAGAACCATAAGAATCCATCAAGGTTCCGTCCAGATCATCATCGTCCACCAAGGTATCTCCATCATCATCCCAGACAGCATCCTCTGTGGCCTCACAGTCCACATCTCTTTCCTCCGCGGTGTCATAAACGGTCCGCTCCAGATCATCCCGGGAAGAGGCCCCCTCTTCATCCATGATCGTCTGAGCATCATTCCATCTTCCGTCTGCATGAGGTACCTGAAAGAGAGACAGAAAACGCTCCATGCTCCTGCCATGAACACCCTCCCTGGACAATTCGTCCGTCCATCTCTTCCATAACCTCCGCTCACTTTCTGTAAGCTCGGCACTCAGAATAATATCCCTGCAGAACAGAGAAAAATCATAACCCCTTCCGATACCGTTGACCGGAAAGTAGATAAAATAAGCTTTCCCGTCCTCGTCCGTAAAAATCCAGTCCGGATGCAGAAGCAGACGATGCTCATCAAGCCCCAGCTGTCGAATCTCACAGACGGTTTCCAAAGCAGACCTCATAACAACTGTCAGCTGCTGCTGCCCCATTTTCTGCAGCAGACGCTGTGTCAGAGTACGTTTTCCCTTCCCGAACCAGATCAGATCCCCTGTCTTATCAAACTGCACCTTCAAGAGTCCCTTCACAGGATGGATCTGGAGCACGCCGATCTCATACCGGGAAACCATGTATTCCGCGTCTATCCTGCATCTGACTGCATTTCCCATCACACGCTTCAGCTTTAACATATCCATTCTCCATCCTATATGAGCATATACGCTGCCCGCTGCATACCATCCAGGTTCTTCAATCCTTCCAGTCCTCCGGCAACTGCTTTTTCATCTGCTTCTATATACTCATGTATCACCGCAGAATATCCTGAGCCCGGATCAGCCAGCGCATTTTCCTTCTCTCTGTCAAAATGGTTGCAGATAAAAATGTATTTATTCGCATCGCTGAAATTCATGCTTTTCTTCAAAATCCGCAGCCTGAATGCCGCATATGCATCCTGACGCGTCACGGTCAGAACCCGGTCCGCCATATCCAGAAATTTCACGCTGTCCCCGGACAGTTCATTCCCCAGATCAATAACCACAAAATCATATTCCTTTGACCTTACAATATGCTCTGTCAGCCTCAGATACGCCGTCTCTGTGATTCCAAGCGATTCCCTGGAGGATCCAAGAGGCGGAAAATAGGTAAACCCTTCTTTTAGAAAACTGGCCCTGACCTTCTGGTCCAGTTCCATCCCCGGCTCCTGCATCTTCATACAGACCTCTGTCTGCAGTGTCTCCCTGGACTGAAGATAATAGTGAAAATCCTGATACATCTGCGGATTAATATAAAATGCGGACTTCAGGTTCTCCCTCATGGATGCGCAGATACCCATGGCAACCGTTGTGCTTCCCGCTCCGCCTGACGGCGAGATCACCGTCACCACTCTGGTCTTTCTCTCCTCCGTTACGGAATTTGTCCTCTCCACAGATGCAATCCGTCCAAGCAGCGCCCCCAGATTGCAGAACTTATACAGGCGGACCACCTCCTGCTGCTCCGGTCCGTCTTCAGGCTCAGGATCCTCTGTAAGAATAAAAGTTTTCTCTATATCATGCATACGGAGCCTGTCCGTATACATAGATTCGTCAATGATCAGAAGATCAATCTTCTTTGGAAGGGCAAAGTATTCATCAAAAAATTCCGGTTCCGAGATCAGCTCCAGATCTGCTGTTTTCCAGAACATTTTTACAAGTCCCATTTCCAGACGGTTCAGATAATCTTTATCCGGTTCTACTGCCACTATCACGGATTTTTCCATAACGTCCCACCTGTTCTTATTTGATATTTACGGAAAACTCAATATCCGGCAGCCGCAGCACATCTCTGTCATGCAATTCTACTTTTTCACTGCCCACTTTTCTTCCGTTTACATAAGTCCCATTGGCGCTTCCTTCATCAACAACATAAAAATGATTCTGTTCCCTGACCAGTCTGCAATGCCTTCGCCCGATCTTTTTCGACATGTTGACAACACCATCATTGTCTTCCCTGCGTCCAAGCCAGAAGCTTTCCTTCTCCACAAGAAATCGAACCGGGAATCTCTGATCTCGGCTTTTCAGCAGAAGTTTTCTCTGATTTCCCGGTCCTCCTGGGATATCAATCTTCTTCATCAATGCCTTTAAAAGCCCCTCCAGACCAGACTGCCGATCCGTCAGCAGATCTGACAGCTCATCTGTCTTCTCCGGCGACAGCTTTCCTGCATATTTCTTCACCCAGGAAATCATCTGTTCCCGCAGCAGAGATTCAAAATCAACCCGCTCTCCATCTCCTGCCGCCAGAGGCAGATAGGCCAGTTTTACCTCCAGCGTTCTGCTGTCCACCATCACTGCATCCGGCATAATGTCAATGTTCTCATACTGCAAAAACCCATTGTCCCTGACGTTGATGAGTTCTTTGACAAATCTGTATAAAATTGTACATACACCTTCGAAATTGCTTTGGGAAAAAACTGTAGAAATACTTTGAAATTCCTCTGCGAAATAGATAAATTTCAACTGACCGTTATATCTGATCTTTGCACAGGGCAGCAACCCTTTCCCCTCCTGTGACAGCAGAAACTTATATCCAAGCTGACTGAACTGTCCCTCGTCTTCCAGAATGTAGGTCAGATTCCCCCCTTGTTTTCCTCTGCTGACCGCACCAGAACCAAGATAATCCCTCATAATTTGTCAACCTCTTTTGTATTTCAATTCATATAACACCCATAGCTGTTTTTTATATTAGCACTTTTGTACAATGATTTCAAGTATTTGGCAGTTTTTTTATGACAGACAACCATAAAAACAAGCAACACCTTTTTCCTGTCCAAATCATTCATTCTCCACCCTGATCTGGCACATTTTCATGGCCTCCAGTGCATTTTTATGGCTCCCGGGGGTGACTCCGGCGCAGCAGGCAGCGTCCACCACGATCTCCGCCTCCGGGACAAAGGCTTTTGCCAGGAGCGCGTTGGAGATCACGCAGATATCGATACAAAGCCCAATGAATGTGACCTGTTCCACCGGGTCCTTCTCATCTGCTTCTTTTAATACGGCTCCAAGCTCTGAAGATCCGAACGTCACCTTGTCAATGGGAGCCCCCTGACAGAGCGGCGTGATCCTGGGACTGATCTCCCATCCCGCTGTTCCTTTGATGCAGTGAGGCACCGGGAGCTTCCGCCCTTCCTGTGTGTTCATATAATCCGCGCCGTGGGTATCCCGGGTAAATAATATCGGCCCCTGATGCTCCCGGATCTTCTGTTCCACCTTCGGCACGATGGCCACAGCTTCCTTCGTTCCCAGCGCTCCGTCAATAAAATCATTCTGCATGTCCACCACTACCAGAATCTTCTGCATACTCTTTCCTCCTGATCTCAGAGCCTTCCTCCGGCTCTTTTATGATATAGTCCGGATTTATCCGTCGATCTCAAGATATCTCTTTCCGTAAGACTGCCGTACGCCGGAAAGCCCCAGCATCAGCGCATCCATCAGAAGCGCCGTCTCCTTTGAGACATCAGACGTAAATTCCCACCCTTTGATCATCCCGTCCCTGCAGTCGCAGGTGAATGCATCGTCTGTGAACTGCTCAATGGAATTGATTGTATTGATTACCAGAACAGACACGGCAGCACATATGATGTCTTCTCCGGTCTGCGCATATCCCGCATGTCCGTCTATGGAAAAGCTTTTATAAATTCCCTGCTCCTTTACCGTCCGTACCCGGATCATATTCCACACTCCTTCGCCTGTTCAGCCAGCGTCTTCTTCTGTTTTTTACGGGTGATCTCCATAAGCCCCAGTGCCGTCATATCCACCGCCGCAGCCTTCATGGAATCCCTTTTCAAAAGCTCCCGCATGTACAGAAGGAGCTCTTCCTGCGCTTCTTTTTTATCAAGGTCCACAAAGTCCACCAGAATGATACCGGACAGATTGCGCAGTCTCAGCTGTCCGGCGATCTCTCTGGCCGCCTCCAGATTAATCTTTCTTATGGTCTCCTGCTTGTCCCTGCCGCCGGTATATTTGCCGGTGTTCACATCGATCACCGTCAGAGCCTCCGTAGGTTCGATGACCAGATAGGCGCCGGACTTCAGCCAGACTCTTGCCGCCAACGCATCGTTCAGCCCCTTTTCCAGCCGGTACAGTGCCTTCAGCGAAAGCCCCGTGTCCTCATAAAACCGAAGCTTTTCCGTATCCTCCGGCATCTCTTCCATAAGAAATTTCCGGATCTGGCCGTACAGCTTCGGATCATCCGTCAGGATCTCCTTCAGGCTCTCGCTTCTGCTCCCCAGTATGGAGGTCAGATACGGCGGCCTGCTCTCCAGTACGCAGGAACATGCCGTTCGGTGAACGGCATGCTCCGTCAGATAACGATAAGTCTCACAGAGCCGCTCACATTCCTTCCACAGCTCTGTCTCCTTTGCCTGCCCTGCGTTGGTCCGCACGATCAGTCCGGCAGGCAGTCGCCCCCATTCCTCCAGGATCCCTTTCAGCCTTGCTTTTTCCTCTCCCTTCAGCCTGGAAGAATAGCCTGTCACCTGGTTCCCGGTGGTCAGTACCAGATATTTTCCGGTCAGATTCAGGTTCGTGGTTACCGACGGCGCTTTCGTCTTTACCGCCTCCCGGCACACCTGTACCAGAAGCTCATCCCCTTCCGCCAGCCGTTCCTGCTTTTTCGGTCTGGTGTAGATGGGAGATCTCACTTCCTCCAGCGGCAGATAGCAGAGCAGACCCGGCTCGATCTCCACAAAAGCCGCCTGGATATTTTTTACAATGTTTTTGACTCTTCCTGTATAAATGTTCCCGAGAATGGAGGCATGCTTCTTCGGGATCAGAGACAGCTCTGCCAGATGCCCATCTTCCAGAAGCGCATCCGCCAGCACTCCCTCCCGCACACAGGTGATGATTCGCCTACTCTCCAATGTCTTCCCCCAGTTCCTCCAGAGGGATCAGCCTGTGTTCCTCCTCCGTACCCTGATCCGCGTAGAGTTCCAACCGATGGATCTGAAGCGCGGACGCCGGGATCTGAATCCCTGCCCAGGCGCCGAAAGACTGCATCAGAAGCTCCGGCTTGAGATTGTGTACGCTCCCTGCGGATACCTGCATATGGATCACGCCGTCCAGGACCCGGCAGTCGTAGATCCATGGACGGATATCCACCTCCTGCCGCCCTTTTTTCGTCTCCTTCAGAATCCGGATCTCAGGCTGCCCAGAAAAATCCGCAAGCCTTTCCTCCCAGTCCTCCGCAGGCTCCCTGCCCTCCCGGAACCGGACCTGGTAATCTGCCGCCGCCACGATGGACATGGCATTTTTGCTGCTGTCCGGCAGGCGGCGGAAGCTTAAGACTTTCATGCCCTCTGCCATCACTTCATTGAGACGCTCCAGAGCCTCTGCGGAGGAAGGCGCACTTCCCACACGGATATCCACATATTCGCCCTCACTGGTCAGACCAAGGCCCAGAGGCGACGCAAAGGACATGATCATATGCGGACTGAAGCCCTCTGAAAAGCAGATATCGATCCCGGCTCTTCGTATGACCTTCTGGAAATACCGCATTACATCCAGATGGCTGATGAACCGGAGCGGTCCTGTTTTCTGAAATTTAATCCTGACGTTCATGGCAGACACCTCCTCCGAATACCGATGCCCCGCAGCCGGAGCACTCCTGCCGGCAGTTCTTTGTCACCACGCCTTCCGCGGCACGCGCCCACTCCCGCTCCAGAAAACGGCGGCTGACACCAATATCGATAAAATCCCACGGAAACGTCTCATCCAGAGCCCGTTCCCTTGTGGTGTAAAAATCCACATCCACACCGCATTCCGAAAAAGCTTCCATCCAGAGCTCATTTTTAAAGCACTCGCTCCAGGAGTCAAAAAGGCATCCCTTCTCATAAGCGCTCCGGATCGCCGGACCGATCCGCCGGTCTCCTCTTGCAAGGATCCCTTCCAGCACCGTCACATCCGCTTCATGCCAGTTATATTTGATGCTCTTTCTGTTTTTCTGCTCCTTGATCTCATGGTTGACCACATAGGCTCTGTGGAGAAATTCTTCTCTGGTGCACATCCTCGCCCACTGGAACGGCGTGAACGGCTTGGGTACGAAAAAGGAGGTGCTGACAACGATCTGGCACTTTCCCCGCCGCTGTTCCTTCGGAACCTCGTAATACCGCTCTGCAATCGTCTCTGCCAGCCGTGCGATATCCTTCATATCCTCTTCCTCTTCCGTGGGAAGGCCCAGCATAAAGTACAGCTTCACCCGGCTCCATCCGCCCTCGAAAGCCTGGCCCGCACCGTTTAAGATCACTTCCTCGGTCAACCCCTTGTTGATCACGTCCCGCAGCCTCTGGGATCCCGCTTCCGGCGCGAAGGTCAGACTGCTCTTCTTCACGTCCTGCACCCTGCTCATGACCTCCAGGGAAAAAGCGTCGATCCGCAGGGAAGGCAGGGAAATATTGATCTTCTTCGGGCCGCACTCTTCCATCAGAAAAGTCACCAGCTCCCCCAGCTTTGAGTAATCACTGGAGCTCAGGGAACTCAGGGAGATCTCTTCATATCCGGTATTGTCCAACATCCTGCGGGCATAATCCTTCAGCATCCCCAGATCCCGCTCTCTGGTGGGACGATACAGCATGCCCGCCTGACAGAAACGGCAGCCCCGGATACAGCCCCGCTGGATCTCCAGCACCACCCGGTCCTGCGTCGCTTTCAGATAAGGCACCACCGGCTTCTCCGGATAAAACGTATCCGCCAGATCCGATACCACCTGCTTGATCACTTTCGCCGGCGCCTCCGGACAGTTGGGATGCATGGCCGCGATCCTGCCGTCCTCCTGATAGGTCACATCATAAAGAGATGGTACGTAGATTCCGGGCACCTGTGCCGCCTGTTTGAGGAAATCCGCTCTTGCAGCACCACTCTTTTTCCATTTCTTATACAGATCCATGAGCGTAAAATACTGCGTCTCTCCTTCTCCGATATAAAACAGGTCAAAAAATTCTGCCAGCGGTTCCGGATTGTAGGCACAGGGACCGCCGCCGATGACAAAAGGATGTTCCCTGGTACGCTGTTCCGCTTCCAGCGGGATCTGCGAAAGATCCAGAATCTGCAGAATATTTGTATAGCACATCTCATATTGTATTGTAATGCCAAGAAAATCAAAATCCTTCAGAGGATCCTGTGATTCCAGCGCAAAAAGCGGAATCTTCTGTTCCCTCAGTACCTGATCCATATCTGCCCACGGAGAATAGACACGTTCGCACCAGATATCCTCCCTCCGGTTGAACATGTCATACAGGATCTGGATTCCCAGATGGGACATGCCGATCTCGTACACATCCGGAAAACACATGGCAAACCGGATGTCCACCTGTTCTTTGTCTTTCATGACCGCATTCACCTCACCGCCGATATAGCGGGCCGGCTTCTCCACGGACATGAGGATCTCATCTGACAACATTAACGTTCGCATAACTTATCCTTTCCCGAAGAACCCGCGGACAGAATACACATTCTGCCTGCGGGACATCTGTAACCTTTTCTCCGGTCTGCACTGCTCTTCCCTGCACATCTGGTCACTGGATACCGGTCACAGTCTGCAGTCCTTCTCCCGAGATATATTCCAGCGTGATCTGTCCGCCCTCTTTATAACGAACGATCTGCGGAAATTCACTGACCAGTACATCATAGATGGCATCTTTTTCGGCAAGCACCACATAATAGTGAGAATTGCCCTCCAGAACGACAGACGCCAGGGTCTCGATGGTCCCGGTCACTGTCTCTCCGGCAGACACCGGGCCGCTGGAGATCCCGCTGGTTTTCAGCAGGCCGATGTAGGACTTTTCGCACTCGGCCACCGTGTCACCGATAGCAACATTCTGATACTTTGTAATATTGACCATGGCATATTTTTTCACCAGCCCCGCATCATCCTTCAGCGCCATGAAATACGTAGGCTCTCCGGCCACATTCAGCAGAAGCGGGAAAGTGGAATGATACCCAAGGTTCTGAACCTGTCCTTCGGCGGAGTTCATGGCCGAATATTCCTCTGCTCCCGGACAGGAGTAATATTTTGCTTCCATGGTCCTCTGGTTCATGAGAACAAATCCCACATTGGACTCGTCCCCGCTGACGGATGTGATGCCGGTGTAGACCCACACGTCATCCTCCATGGCCAGATAATTATAACCGTCCGTGGTACGAAGACATCCTTTCTGACTGAGCACACTGTTAAAAAAACCGTTCATGTACAGCCCATAGTAATCATAGAGCTGAATCAGAAGCGGCGCGGAATAAACCGAGTCCACCCACTGGGGACAGTCTCCCACATCATAGCACACGGTCTCACCGGTGACGGCGTTGCAGAGCACCACTTTTCCAATGGTCTGACCGCCGAACAGGCCGACATTGAATTTTTTCACCGGACAGATCCAGTACGGCGTCCCCTCTTCGTCAATCTCAAAGCTGAGCTGATCGAAAATATAAGTGGGATAGCGGAACCGGAGATGCCGGTAAATATTCCGGTTGAAATACTCTGCCTGGGAATATCGGATATAGCTGCCCTCCGGAAGACGCACACATTCCGTGTCCTGAGTGGTCATATCGATCATGATATAGGCCGGAACTCCCTCGCTCATGTTGGTCAGCCATTTGATGGGGCTGGCATAGACAAGGGGCGTCACCCGCACAGGTTTATTCTGATAATTGATCTGCGTATACAGAGAACTGACCTCAAACTGGGACACCATATCGATCAGAGAGCCCATCTTCCGGTTGCCCAGAAGCGATGCGGAGCTCTTGTCCAGCAGCGGGATCTCCGTATAGTTCACCTCTGCGATATCCTCTGTAAAGGTCCCCTCCTGAACAGACAGAAGCTGATGATACTTCTCCGCATTGATGATGGGAGAAGACAGAAGACTTCCGATCCCGTAGATGACAAACAGGACGACCGCTGCGGCAGCTCCGATCTTCAGCGGCCGGATATCAGTGGCCGGGATTCCGTCCCGGATCCCTCTGGCACTGCAGAGCAGCGTCAGCACCACTACCAGTGAGATAATAAACAGCCAGAAGCCGCTGGAATGGATATTGACGGCCGGAATCGTTACATAATAATAGACGCCCGCTGCCAGTACCGCAAGGAAGCCCAGCAGGAATTTTATTTTCAGTTTCATAACAAACAGTCTGTCTCCTTTCATGGTTTCTGTATATCTTACCATAAAGAAGACATTCTAACAAGGCTGGAACCGTAGCTTTTTTACTGCCCCTTTTTCGTCTCCGGAGCCTTTGTCATACGCTGCAGAATCGGAATCACATCCATCAGGCTGTCTGCGGTCCCCGCAAGAAAACATTCCGTCTCCGGAAGCGGTCCTGCCAGGTCCTTCACCATCACCACCCGGCATCCGGCCCGGTGCGCAGACAAAGCGCCGTTGTCGGAATCCTCCAGCGCCAGACAGTGTTCCGGCCGCTCTCCCAGCTGATCACACGCGTACAGATATACATCCGGCATGGGCTTCCCATGGGGAAGGGACGGCGCACAGGAGATCCGGTCAAACCGGTCGTAGATCCCTATCTGTGTCAGATATTTTTTCGTCCGTTCCTCGTCCGTGGCCGTAGACACTGCTTTCTTGTAGCCATTGGCCGTCAGCCAGTCCAGAAGTTCATCCACACCCGGCTTTTTCTCGACCCCATGGGCTTCCAGATATGCGCGCATCAGCTCCATCCTGCGCGCCCTCACAGCCAGGAAATCAAAATCCTCTCCCAGCAGTCCTTTAAAATACGGCTCTGCATATTCTTTGGAAAAGCTCCGGAAACGCAGAAGCTGTTCATGCGTCAGCTCATAGCCCATTTCCTGCGCCGCCTGTTTCCAGCACCGGTACAGATGCCTCTCTGTATCAATTAAAATCCCATCCATATCAAAGATTACCCCATGGATCATTTTTTACCCTCCTTTGGCACACGTTACTTTGCAGTATAGCATGACTTCTTTCTTTTTTCCATACGGAAAAATTTATCCTGAATATCAAAAGCTTCTCTACATCACCGTGTCGTCCCAAAGCAGCTCCGTCAGACTGAGCTTTCTGACTGTCCGCCAGCCAAGGACATAAGCCAGTGCCACGGATCCCAGAATCATAAGCCAGAAGGCGGCGATGGGAAGCAGCGGCGCCTCGGCCAGAAATTCTCCCGCGTCAAGATAGGAAAGCTTCAGCATATATCCCACCGAAAGAACCGCCAGCGGCAGGGTGATGAGCGCCGGGCGGCCCGCCAGGACCAGCGCTTCGATGCAGAACATCTTCCGGATTCCCTCCGGCGTCAGCCCCACAGACAGATACCGGGCAAATTCCCGTTTCCGCTGGCGCACGAAGCCCAGGGTATTGGAAAACACATTACCGATCCCGATCACGGCTAAAAGGACGCAGAAGCCGCCGAAGATCACTTTCATCCCGTGAATCTGCCGGTCGTTGATCTCCCGCTCCCGGATCCGGTTCTCACTCTCTGCGGTCCGGTTCTCTGCTACAATCTCATCTACCCTGCGCTGCAGGTCTTCCAGTTCCTCCGGCGCGATATCCTCCGCGCCGAGGATACGGATATACAGATCCTCCTTGGCTCCCCCGATCTGACTTTCGATCTCCTTCCAAAGGGACACCGGAAGAAAATGTACCAGTTCATACCGATCCAGGGTTGCGTATTCTTCCCGCAGAGCCGGAACTTCTTCTGTGTAACCCAGCACCGGAACTTCTGTGTCCTGCCCTTCCCCGCCGCAGGGGCGCAGCACGCTGACAGATGCCGTCCCTTTTACATAGGGAAGGTCCCGGCGATGCCGGAAATCCGGATCCGTCACATCGCTGATCCGGTTGCGGAGAACTGCTCCGGTCAGCCGGGGCGCGATGCCGATCTGCCTGCAGTAAGCCAGAAAGCTTTCGTCGTCCATGATGATAAGGGGCGCACTCACCAGCCAGCCGCTGCCGGTCTCCATGGCTTCCTCTTCAGAGGCAGGGGAAAATCCGCCCAGGGCCTTCAGTTCCTCGCTCATCTCTTCCTCTGTAACGAGACATTTTGCGGACGCCTTCTGATACACCACAGCGCTTCTCACTCCGGAAAGGTTCTGAACCTCTTCCGTCTCCGAAAAGGAATCGATCCCGGCGTCTTTTACTGTGACCATCAGGTCCCACGCCTCCTGATGCCGCTCAAAATACGTCTCCCTTGTGCTGATTTCCGACAGAACAAAAAAGCTCTGCATCACCGTAAAAGCAAGAAAAGAACTAAGCAGAGACAGCGAGGCGGTCCGCAGCGCCTTTCGTTGAGCCTTCAGCGCATTTCCGGCCAGCTCCCCCTCCACACCGAAGAAAAAGGTGAGTACCGGGGAGGTCCTTTTGCGCTTCAGCTGCAGTTCCCCCGTATTTTTGATCGCTTCCAGAGGAGTCAGCCGGCTCAAAGCCCGGGCCGGCAGCCAGGCGGAGATCCAGACGGTGGCAATCGTGACAAGCAGAGTCATCCCAAAGACCAGCGGATGATAGCCAAAGACCGCCGGATGCCGCCCGGGGAAATCATTTCCCAGCAGGACGTTGGACAGGTGAAGCTCTCCCATACTGGACAGAATCCCCAGCAGATTTCCCGCTGCCATCGGCAGGGCGCAGAGCACGGCCGCCTCCTGCAGAAGGCAGATCCGGATCTGCCTGGGCGTGGCCCCGATGCTGGAAAAGATGCCAAACTGATGGATTCTCGCATGCATGGACACGGCAAAGGAATTGTGTATGACCATGATGAGGGAAACAGACGCCAGCCCCATGATCAGCAGGAACATGGGAAATAAAAGCCTCGGCGCCGGATCTTCCGGATCCCGGACCAGATACAAAGCCAGAAGTTCGTGATGATAAGTGACCGCATCGGAGGGAAGTTCCAGCCGCCCGGCGATCCGGGCCGTATCTTCCAGTACGGTTTTCACATGGTAAAAATAAAGATCGGCCGATGTCTCCCCCTCATTGATCACCACTTCTTTCACATTGGGAAAATTCCGGATCGTTTCCAGATCTTCCGCATCCAGTTCCCCGGTGATCCGGCTCTGCCAGCCGCCCTCTTCCAGTTGAATCCGTTCCAGCTCATATTTCCACAAGTTATAGAACAGACTGCACAGAAGAGACAAAAGCAACGCCGCAATCAGCGCCGCAATCCGGATGGACAGGCCAGAGGAACGATTGTATTTCAGATAGCCGGACAGATAATCTTTCCACATACCCGTCACCTCCGCCACTCGTCGCCGACGATGCGCCCGTCTTCCAGGGTGATGATGCGCTCCGCCTCCAGAGCCGCCTTCTCGTCGTGGGTGATCATCAGAATCGTCTGGTCCAGATTGCGGTTCATCAACTTCAGCATGTCCAGAACCTCTCTGGTATTTTTCTGGTCCAGATTTCCGGTGGGCTCGTCCGCCAGAAGCAGAGCCGGACGGCAGATGAGCGCCCGGGCGATGGCTGCCCGCTGCTGCTGTCCGCCGGACAACTGATTCGGCAGCGCCTCCAGCCGGTCCGCGATGCCAAGGGAACGAACAATCCTCTCAAAATATTCCGGATTGGGCTTTTTCCGGTCCAGTGCCAGAGGCATCAGAATATTTTTTTGCACCGTAAGGGTGGGAATCAGGTTGTAAAACTGATACACCAGCCCCACCTTTCTGCGCCGGAAGATCGCCGCCCGAGTCTGATTCAGTCCGGACAGATCCGTTCCGTCTATGGTCACCGTCCCGTCCGTGGGCCGGTCCACACTGCCCAGAATGTGCAAAAGCGTGGATTTTCCGGAGCCGGACGCTCCGACGATGGCCACGAACTCTCCTCTCTCCACGGACAGGTCGATCCCGTCAAGGGCCGTTACCTGACTGCCGCCCGAGCCGTACACCTTCCGAACTCCTTCACATCTTAATATCTCCATTTGTCTGTCTCCTTTCGTCTGCAGTTCTTCTGTATTCTATAATAGCAGACGAAAATGACAGTTTGGTGACAGATCTTTTTAACGGCTGTAAAACCGGATCTCAAAGCAGGCGCCGCCCTCCGGCCTGTTTCCTGCCCATATGGTCCCGTTCTGCCTCTCGATGATCTCTTTGGCCAGTGCCAGTCCGATGCCGATCCCGCCCTCTCCTGCCCGCCGCCCCCGGTAGAACCGCTCAAACAGATGCGGAAGGTCTTCTTTTGCAAAACCCTCCCCTTCGTCCCATATCCGTATCTCCGTATACAGCGGATTCCGGGCATAAGAACCGTGAACGGTTCCTCCCGCGGCATGCTCCATACAGTTTTTCATCAGGTTCATGACCGCTTCCATGGTCCAGTCCAGATCTGCCGTGACCGCCAGCTCCCCCTGTTCCGGAATCTCGACGGAGGTGCCATAATCGACGAAAAGCTCGCTCAGATTGTCAGCAGCCAGGGAAAGCAGGGTAAAGACGTCCACCTCTTCCTTTTGAAAAACCAGCGTCCCGGAGTCCAGTCTGGACAGCAGAAGCAGCGCTTCTTCCAGACGGGACAGCCGCGCAAGCTGCTTATGCATCCGTCTGAGATGATGGCTCTGACGTTCGCCCTCCGGGGCCTGCTCCATCATCTGCACCGACAAAGAGAGGGCGGTCAGCGGCGTTTTGACCTGGTGCGCGATGTTGGACAGGTTATCCGCAAAATCATTTTTAGCCTGCACCGCCATATCCCTGGTCTGATAAAGGCAGGTCATGGTCTTATAGATCTCGTCCTCCAGTCTGGCAAAATCGCCCTCGCCCGAGGCGGAAAGAATCACGGCCTTCCCCAGATTCACCTGCTCCAGATACCCGGCCAGAGCCCGGATGCGCCCGGCTTCCTTCCGGTTCCGGTATAAAAGTGTGGCGGCGAGCAATACGCTCCCCGCCAGAAAACCGACCAGAATACAGAATGCATTCTGCCTGTAAAACCGCGCGGTAAAATCCTGCCGCCGGTATCCAAGCTCTGACAATACATCGCTGTTTTCCATGCTTTCTTCGTTTCCGCTGATGGATTCTTTAAGAGCGGCAGAAATCATGCGTTCTGTTTCCGGCGCCTGTTCCAGTACCTCCCCGCAGACGGCGTTCAGAAGCTCACAGGAACGCCGGCTGTCGCGACGGGAGACCAGGAAGGCAGTACATGCAGAGGCCAGAAGGCTTATAGAAAGTGCAAATCCCACTATCACCAATATTTCTTTTCGTCCGTTCACCATGCATCCTCCATCCGATACCCCACACTCCGGACCGTTTTCAGGCAGGCCGGCTGGTGCAGCTTATCCCGCAGCCGTTTCATGGTGACGGTCAGGGTATTGTCATTCACATAGCTGCCGTTTACATCCCACACCCGCTCCAGAATCTTCTCTCTGGTGACTGTCCGGCCCTTATTCTCCATCAGATACAGCAGGAGCTCATATTCCGCCGCGCTCAGATGTATCTCTTCCCGGCTGCCCTCCGGTATGGATGCAGGACCGCTGCCCTTCGCTCCCGGCCCACAGTATACCGCTCTTCGGAAAAGGTCCATCCGGATCCCGCCGCAGGACAGATACTGCTGCTGTGCATTTCCCGCCCTGCGAAGCAGCGCCTGAATCCGCGAATGCAGCACCTCCAGCGCAAAGGGCTTCACCACATAATCATCCGCACCGTTTTGAAATCCGGAGACAATATCCGCAGCGTCCCCCCGGACCGTAAGAAAGATAACCGGCAGCTCCCGCCATCTGCTCCGGATCCACCGGCACAGACGGTCTCCCCGGCCGTCCGGCATATTCCAGTCCAGCAGAACACAGGCCGGCGTCTGTGCCTCCAAATCCTGCCGCGCCTGTGCAAGCGTACCACCGATGGTCACCCGGCAACCCTTTTGCCCCAGATACTCTTTTACCGCTGAGGCGATATCCGGATCGTCCTCTACATAATACAATTCCAGCATGATTTGTCTCCCGTTTACCTTTGCTGCTTTTTATGGGAAAAAGCTACAGCTCCGCCGGTCCTCCTCCGTGATCCTGTGCATCACGCGGCAGGAGCTGCTTTCGGACAGATTCCGTTTTAACTGCTTCTGTCAAAAAAGCTCGGTCTCTTTCACGCAGTTTCTCTTGATCTCTTCCACCAGCGCCTGCAGCGCGTCGATCACCCGGGGACGGATATCGCCGCCCACAAGGACACGCATCATATCGTCTCCCACTTTCAGCTCGCCCTCATTCAGCCATACCCTTGCATAGTAGATGCCCGGCATCTCCTTTGCCTTTCTGACCGCTTCCCGGACCTTCTGCTCATCACAGGATAATATAAGCCCGGCAACCGGCGGCAGTCCCTTCTCTCCCTGACGCACGCTGGCCCTGGCCGACTGTCTCACCACCCCGTTATGAAACAGATACATGCCGCAGGCGGCCGCCTGCGGGTCTTCCTTTGCCTCCTCAAGCCACTGGTCCATGGATGGTGCTTTCTCTCTTTTTTCAATCATGCTTTCTCTCCTCCTGATGGTTATGAAATTTCAAAGCGAAACACTTCATAATTTACTCTTAAATTATAGTCAACCCCTTTAAACTCTACCTTTTTAGGACACGCTTTTTCCATCTTCAATTCAAAATTATTTTTTCCATTTGTAAACAATACTTCTCCCGGATATTCTTCCTTTGCATGGATCAGCCGAAATTTTAAAACTGTATGAAAACTGTCCCAGACCCGGCTTTCAGATACTCTCATGACTTCCTCATTAAACTCTTCCAGATTCAGGATTTCAAGCGCTGTTTTATCATCAATCGTCATCCTGACCGATTTAGATGCATCCAGGATATATGGTACAGAAGCCGGGATTTTTGCCGTAAAAACGGTTTCAAAGGGAACCTTGCTCCCGTATTTTCTGCTCCATCCGACATCAGCCCTGCCGCTCCATTTGATCGTCATCTGTCCATTTTCTACCTTTTGTATTTCAATCGTTCCCTCTCTTACGGCTTCATGCTCCTGTACGTAAAGTGTTCCTGCCTCTTCCTCATCCCTGTTATATTCATTTTTCCATACAAATTTTTTCCCCTGCAGGCTCTTAAAATCAGAAGTATGCGTATGAAAACCGTTGTTATGATACAGGCGGACAGAACTCATTTCATATTCCACTTTTTCATCTTTTGTTTCTGCTTCCACTTCAGGAAACAAAACAAGCTCCATATCCTGATAATGCGCACATAAAGAGGGGTATGTAACATGATAAAGAATATCCTTTAAAATAAATTCCCCTTCTGAAACGTTTTTCGAGATCTTCATATCCGACTTCTCCTTCCGGTTTGATTTGCTGCCTCTTTCAGTATATCATGAATTTTCGATTCATGATCAGCATTCGCCGCTCGTCGAATGAGCAGGCTCATTCTTCTCGCCTGCGCTCATTATATCATAATTTTCCCTGTTTACAAGTAAGCATCTGCTCCCCTCTCTTCCAATCAGAAGCAGATTGTATAAATTTCCAGAATCTGTCCATATTGATTATAAGCACACGCTGCACCATCCCGGATTCTGCCGGGCAGGTGCGTGCCCCGCCAAAACATCCCGAAATACCCAGGAGGCATATATGAAACGCATTCCCAGACACATCGGCATCATCCCGGACGGCAACCGGCGCTGGGCCAGGCAGAACGGACTGAAAAAAGAAGAGGGCTACGCATACGGACTGGAGCCCGGGCTGAAACTGCTTCAGGCGGCGCGGGCTTACGGGATTCAGGAACTGACCTATTATGGATTTACCGTGGACAACTGCAAGCGTCCGAAGGAACAGGTCGCTGCCTTTTCCGACGCCTGCGTCTCAGCGGTCAAACTGCTGAAACAGGAGGCGGCAGAACTGCATGTGATCGGCAATACCGGCTCCCCCTGCTTTCCTGCCGGACTCCTTCCCTATACCAAAGGACGTCCGGAACAAAGCCGCCAGAAAGACGCCCTGAGAGTCAATTTTCTTGTAAACTATGGTTGGGAATGGGATATGAAAAACGGCTGGGCCTCCAAAGAGATCCCCCGGATCGATCTGGTGATCCGCTGGGGCGGAATGTGTCGGCTGTCCGGCTTTCTGCCCCTCCAGACGGTCTATTCTGATTTCTATATCGTCAAAGAACTGTGGCCGGATTTTCAGGAATCACAGTTTGCAGAAGCCCTTAAGTGGTATCAGAAGCAGGACGTCACCCTGGGCGGGTAAGGAGATCCCCGCATCTTTTTTTAATCTCCCACTCTCGTATCCTGTGCATTTCCCGCCTCCGGCAGATACAGCCGCGTGCCCGGCATAAGCAGGTCCGGATCCGAGCCGATGACGCTTCGATTCATCCGCCAGATCAGGTCACAGCGCCTGCCCTGCCCATAGCATCGCCCGGAAATGTTCCAGAGACAGTCGCCCGGAGCCACCACATAATAATGGTCCTCCAGAGTCGCCTCGATCTCTTCCGGCATCTGATAATGTTGCTGCCCCAGGTCCATTCCCTTTCCATAGAAAAGTTCTCTCTCCACGGTCCCATTAGCCGCCGCTTTCCTGACTGCCGGTTTGCCGTACTGGGGACGAAGCTCATACGTGCTCCCGTCCTCACAGGAAAGCTCCCATTCCTCCAGCACCTGATAGGTATATTGTTCCAGCTGTCCGGTCTCCTCCTGATATTCCAGGCAGCAGAGCAGGATCTCGTCCTCCGTCACCGCCACCCAGAGGACGCAGTCTCCCTGCTCATCATACTGGTAGATCCGGTACTCCCACGAACCGGTTTCATTCGTCCCCCAGTAGTCATAATACTGCAGCTCCGCCGTCAGTCGGCCGTCCTCATACTCCGCCTGATAACCGCGGTCAAAGAAAAGCTCCTCGCTGTAGCCATTGGGGTCCGACCCCACATTTCTCCGGTAGGTCAGACACCGGAGAAGTCTGCCCTCCTCATCATATTGAAACTCACTGTCCTCGAACAAATACCGGAATCCGATATAATAACCGTCCTCATACGGGATGCTGTTGGATTTATAATACAGGTACCTGCGTGCATGCCCTGTATCGTCCCGCTCATAGATACGCTCTTCGCAGTAACTGCTGCTGTCTCCGAGAATATTTGCCGTATATCCCAGAGCATAGAGCAGACGGTTCTGGCCGTCAAACGTTGCATGGCAGGATTTTGCGATCTCTTCCGCCTCATAGCTCTGGTTGACCCAGAGATACTGACTGCCAAGGCTGTTCGGACGAATGGGCTGCTCCTTTTCATACGCGAAACTCTCCTGGCTGACCAGGCGGAACCGGTCGTCCTCTCCATAGATCTCATGAAGCGGCCTCTCGGAACGTTCTCCTTCCTCCCTGCTGTCCGCGGCAAAGACACGGCCTCCAAATGCGTATAAAATTCCTGACAGAAGAAGTCCCATACAGACGATGAGCTTCCACCGAACCGGAATACCCTTCATGCTCATTCCTCCCTCCGGCAGATCGACATTCCAATATCGCATTACCCGATTTTTGTCTGTACCCCAACCATATTTCCAATCGCTTCCTCAACAGCCGCGTTCAGACTCTTCCCATGCTCCATCGCATACACAGCAATATTCCGATGGAGCTCCGGACTGATCCTGACATTAAAGGTTCCTTTGTAGGGCTGTTCCGGTTTCACATCACGTTCTTTGCAGTCTGATAAATATTCATCAACCGCATCCTGAAAATCCTGTTCTAATTCCTGTACAGAAGCTCCTTCATATGAAAGCAGGGACCTTATACCAACTACTTTCCCAAAAAGGCAGTTGTCTTCTTTCGAATACTCCACTGTGCCGTTATAATTCTTGTATGATAACAGATTGCTCATAACAAACCATCCTTTCTTAATTTTTCTATAACCTGATTCAGCACATACCTCTTTAATACTCCATTTGGATGTGGTTTATGAAAGTTTATTACTTCGTTACTTCCAGCTTTGATAAACTTCACTCCTGAACCAGTTCCGCCTTGTTTTAATTCATATTCAAAATATGACAGCAATAATTTCATTTCATCAAAAGTGAAGTCTTTTGGTTTCTTTAACAAGCGATCTATCAATTTATCTTTCTTACTCATACTATTTTTCCTTTTACATATCATATACCACCCTGCCGAGAAAAGCAACTATTTTCAGTTGCATATATAATCCAGTTTCTTCTTTGGACAGGATAACCGGCAGAACAAAGGCGGCCGGAATTCAGTGCCCCCGCAGATCAAATTCATGAAAAATCGTATCATTATCGCCCCAGGAATACACGATAAAATAATTCTCTCCCGATATATTGGTCATAAATGCCAATTCTCCATGTTCAATAACATCTATAGTTTCACCCACCTGCCGCTCAACGGTACAATTCCATGTATCTTCAGCCAGGCCCGCATAGTACGTTTTTAATTCTTCGAGAGAACATCCGCTTTGAATCAGTATGGCTCCAAAATACTGCATCCCGTTGCCGTTCCCGGTTAATTTTCCCGCCTTATATACGGATTCGAGCATTTCCGTATGATCTGGAAGCGGCAAATCCGCAAGCTTGTCTGCTGTCTGCTCTGCAATACGATCATTTACCATTGGCGCCGTCAGGAAAAGAGCAAGCACAGCGATAACCACAATGGAAGCCGCGGCAGTCACTGTTCCTGCAAAACCTCTTACCATAACCTTTCCCCTTAATAACAATAATCCCGTTCCAGCTCTTCCTGTGTGGGGAATTTCGCTTCATTTTCATCGAGATAATCGCCGGTGCACGTAAACCGGAGGAAATCGTTAAAATTTTCACAAATATAGAGCCGCCTCTGTTCCATATAATTCCTCACTTCCGACTTATCGCTTCCATCCACTCCATCCGCGATCATCATATCATAGACGCCCTCCTCGTGGATCGTGACAATGCCGCCGTTTACCAGGTCAAGATAGGTCAGATATCCATATACATTTCCAAGCTGGATAAAACCTGCCTCCAGAAAGCAGGGGCACCCGTCCGGCGCGCTTTGCTCTTTCTTTAGATTTTCCAGAAACTCCTGCCCGCTGCTGCCCTTGATATTGTGCCACTCGAACTCCACCGTCGGTCCGATCTCGTCCTCCGTCAGGGGAACGTAATCATTTTCCTCACGGGAGAACGTGTCTTCCCACGAATTGGCATAGGAGTCTCCGCAGAAGGACACCAGCACCGTCAGGTCCTCCGGCATCTGATAACTCAACAGAAATTCACGGTATGGCACAGGCAGCGTATACCCAAGCCCGTCCTCAATCACGGACAGATCCTGCTCTGTAAGTGCAGATTCCGCCAAAGGCTCTTTCCATCGCTGCGGTTCACGCTCCTTTAATATGTTCAGGTACTTCCTGGCTGTTGTCATAAAAAACCTCTCCTCCTCATCAAAAATACTCCGGATTCATAAAGATCACCGTCAGGCTGACAATCTCTCCTTCTGCATCTATTCCCCAGTAGCCGCTGTAGACGCCGTCCCCCATTCCGCTGGTAAACAGGACTGCCCGTTTGCCGCTTTTTGGCAACTTCCACTCCAGAAAGCCTGTGCCCTGGTTCTGAAACTCCGGGTGTGCTTCGCAGCTTTCCTGAAAAAGAGCGGCGAAATAATCCAGGTATTTGTTCTTTCCCGGATTTTCCTTCTCCCACTGTTCAAAAAATGTCCGGTTTTCCTCCGAAAGCCTGCTGTCCGCAAAGCAGGCCAGTCCCGCATCCACCCCGAAGAAGGTAAAGACGCCCGGCATTCCAAGATCCTCTCTTTCTTTACCCTTGGGCATGGCGATCTCATAAGAGACTGCCGGATTTTCCCTGATCAAGAGCCTTGCGGCGGCGACTCGAAGGCCGGCAATGTGGGAAAGACAGACCGACAGCTCCACCGGATAGCTTCCGGCCGGAATCTTCTTCTGAAGCACCGTCTCATACCGGGTTCCCAGGTAGGCGATCGGATCTGCCAGCACCACTTCCCCGGTTGGAAAATCCGCCTCTCCCGCCCGGACCACCTTGATCTTCTGGTTTTCTGTAAAAAGCATCCGGAAGAAATCAGCCGGATAGATGTCCTTGTTTAAAAATTTCAGATTTTTCTCAAAGGCAATCTGGGCCGGATGCTTCACCGGCTCCTGGATTTCCTTACCTGTTCTCGTATCCACAAAATAAGTTCCGGTTTTGTCGGAACGAAATTCCAGATCGCTGCCCATGGGCATATAGAACACGTCCGCCACAGCCGGTTCAATGTTAGCCAGGATATTAAAATCCACGATCTCCATATTCTTTACATCATTGACATACTCCTGCGTGTCCGTATCCCCGAATGCAATCCAGCCGTTTCCGTGTCCGCCCTCCTGCCGAAACAGCCACTTCAGCCGGGAAGTACCGTTCAGAATGGATTTGCTGACGATGGTGCCCCCGGCTCCCTGAATGTATACCTTCATTTCCTGCTGCTTTTCCTCTGGTTGATCGTTTCTTTTTTTACCGGATAATCCCATAATATCTTCCTCCTTCCTGTCTTCGGCTCCAGGCATCAGATCTTCCTTCTGCTTATCGTTTCAAAAGGTCCTGATACCACTGATACGCCGGCTTTACCCCTTCCTCCTGTTCAAACCTTTCCTCCAGACTTCCATAAAAATACCACTGAAACAGTGTCTTCAGATCCGGCAGGGCCTCACGCCCGTGAAGCAGTCCGTCTTCTCCCTGATAATATTCATCCCACTCGAACTCCTCATGGTCGAACCAGACCAGGGACCATGTTTCTTTCCGGTTCTCATCTATCTGCTCCTCCGGTCTGGACAGATCAATGCAGAGAGGCCCCCATCCGGCTCCCCAGTCGCCGATGGGAATCAGATTTCGGAAACAGTCCTCCGGCAGTTCGCAGAATTCCCTGATTTCCTGTAAGGTTTCCATCCGTTCCGCTACATCCTCCATCGTCCTCGGGCTGTCGATCATCAACCAGAGCGGGCTTAACTCCCCGTATTTTTCAACAATGGAACAGATGTAAAAATCGTTCCGCGGAAGCCGGTATGAGGTTAAAAATGATATGAACCCGACGGGAACCATCAATATCAAAATCATCCGTGACGAGAAAAACCAGATCACAGGTGTCGGCTATATGACCGAAGAGGAAGTGACAGAACTGCTTTCTGACAGATCGTAAGTAAACATCACGGTTCCTCCTTCAGCCGGAAAACAGGTTTCCTGGCTGCAAAGATGTTTAAAGACTTCGCTCCCTCACTTCAAGAATGCTTTTTTTACATCCACTTCCTTCATGGTCAGTTCGTCTGCATGTTTTTCCAGTATATTTACATAAAAATTCCATACCGTTTTCTCATTCTCATTCATCCAGTCATCCGGAAGGAGATGTGCCTTTTCTTTCGGATATTTATAACGTTCGCAGTCAACTGCAGCCGAAATATAAGGTTTCCAAATCTCATCATACCCATTTTCGTTCAGATAGTCTGCAGTCCGGATGATTGCTGCATATTCAGAATTTCCATAGAAATTCGAATAATAAGATTCCGCACCTTCATGAAATGTCTGAAACTGCCAGCCGAAGATCTGAATGAAGGCTTCCGCCCAGAACGGCATGGAATCTTTATATTTCTCCATAATCCATTCAAAAAAATCAACCAGCACATTACTTTCTTCCTCAACCGTGCCGCAGCCGCCATAGGCATTTCCAATCTCATCCCGCGCCTGTATTCTCCTCAATCTCTGATATAATCCTTCTGTGTCCACTTATATATTCCTCGCTTTGTTCTCTGATCTATTCCGCATTTTCGGCAGAATATGCCAGCTTTTGAGCATTTCAAACGTCCATAGTTCTATCGTATCTGCAACTTCCTGTGTACTTCGTGTCTTCATCTCAAGAATCGGCGCATTCCAGTCATTGTCCAAAATCGCTGTCAGCTCATAACAGCCTTCCATGTCCCCTTCAGGATACCATCCCAAGTCAACAACCAGTGTATGTCTTACGGTTTTCTGATTCTCTTTATAAGTATATTCTGATTCCATACAGGTCATATCCTGTACAAATGTAAACAGCCATGCGTCATCATCCTGTTCCACATCATCTGGTTCGATATCCGCTAATTTGTTCCACTTAATCGTCCAGTTCGGTGCAAGACGAAAAGGTTTCAATTGTTTCCACCACTGCTCCATTATATCACCATAATCAGAGTCCCCGCCCCGATCAGCACACAGCCGACCAGCGCCTTTACTGTAAACGGTTCATGAAGGATCAGAAAAGCCAGTACAAGGGTAAGCACAACGCTCAGCTTATCCACCGGCACGACTCTGGACGCATCTCCCAGCTGCAGGGCCCGGTAATAACAGAGCCAGGAAGCGCCGGTGGCCAGTCCGGAGAGAATCAGGAAAATCCAGCTTTTTCTGCTGATCCCGGCGATCCCGCTCTGGGTATTGGTTAAAAATACCATGCCCCACGACAGGAGCACGACCACCACCGTCCGTATCGCCGTGGCAAGATGAGAATCCACACCTTCGATTCCGATCTTGGCCAGTATGGAAGTAAACGCCGCAAAAAGTGCAGACAGCGCTGCAAAGAAAAACCACATATATTCCTGCCTCCTGTTGTAAAATCTTTTATTTCCGCAGAAGCTATGACTCATCGCTTTTCCAGCGCTCTGTACTGCCTGTCACCTTGACTTTGAACCAGGAACGGATCTTTTTCTCATAGATCCCCTGTACTTCCCGGTTGGGAATCATCAGCCTGTGAAGACCGTTCTCTGACACTCCCGCCCGGGTCAAATAACCGGTGGAGAATAGAACACTCCACAAATAAGTCTGCCGGATGTCCTCATCCTCATCGTCCAGATCCGTATAGGTCAGTTCCGGAATCAAAGCCTTTTCCACACACTCTCCGGAGATCAGCGCTTCGATCTGGTCCCGGGTCGTCTTTGTGGAAGTCTCCAGCATCTTCTGTATGATCGCATTACTGCTGCTGTTTTCCCAGTGAGCTTCCATGGGCGCGTCTGATGCCACTCTGAGTTTGTCACACTGATTGATCACATCCCAGGGACAGTACACCTCCACAGCACCCAAATGATAACCATCATACCATTCTTTCATCAGGTCATATGTTCCTTCTATCTCATAATATTCCAACATTTCCCGGACTTCCTGATCTGTAAATCCAAAATATTCTGCATAGTCTGTATCCAGAAGCGTCCGCACCTTAAAATTATTCAGCCCCGTAAAAATACTCTCCTTCGCAATCCGAAGGCACCCTGTAATCACTGCGAACTCCAGACTTTGATTGGTCTTCAGTCCCCGGCTGAACAGCAGGCGGATCATCTCCACCATCTCCTGATAATACCCCTTCTGATATGCCTTATCCAAAGGCACATCATACTCGTCGATCAGCAGGATCACTTTCGTTCCATAATGTTTCTGCAAAAGACGGCTCAGAAGCTTCAGACTGTTCTGCAGAAAGGCCGGCTGTTCAAAATCCCCCCGGATCATCCGGACAAGCTTCTCCTTATCCATCTGGGTCAGCCGCTCACTTTCCAGCAGATAATCCAGCCGCTCCGCCTCCTCGCTGACCGTAATGCCCAGAAGATCATACGCATTTTTATAGTCGGCTCCCTGTACATCTTTCAGGCTGATGGAGAGCACCGGATATTTTCCAAGATGCTGTTCGCACAGCTTTATGTCTTTGCTGATGTTCAGTCCGTCAAAAAGCGCCGCGTCTGTCCCAATCTCAAAGAAACATTTGAGCATGTCCAGATTCAGACTCTTGCCGAACCGACGCGGTCTGGTAAAAAGATTCACACTCCCGCAGGCATTCAGCAGTTCGCTGATAAATCCCGTTTGAACAAAATCGCTGCGCGATGGCCTGCCAGGGCTGTGGCGCAGTTTTTACGTTCCTCTAAATAAAAGCAGTGGAAAAATCTTCCGCAATACGGTATTGTTAA